>NZ_BATP01000001.1 GCF_000739615.1 Haloferula sp. BvORR071 | reverse complement strand
GGGGTGGCGCCCGCGGCGGCGGTGGCGGTTCCCGTGGCGGCGGTGGTGGCGGCATGTCCCGCAGCAGTGGCGGCGGCGGCGGCGGAGCACGACGCAGTCCTGCAACGGGCTCCTCGGTCTCGCGGCCTTCTTCAAAGCCTGCCTCACGGCCCTCGAGCTCGAAGCCTGCCTCACGGCCCGCTTCGAAGCCGGCAAGCAAGCCCAAGCCCGCAACGCGCCCTTCGACCAAGCCATCCACGAAACCCTCAACCCGGCCTGATGCCGGACGCCCCAGCACAGGTCGTCCCGACGCCGGACGCCCGGATGCAGGCCGGCCGAATCCCGGCGGACCGGGAGGAGCCGGTGGGCCAGGAGGTATTGGAGGCGCAGGCAAGCCCGGCGGTCCGAATGCGGATCGTCCCGGTGCCGGCAATCGTCCCTCCACTCTGCCAGGAATGGTTGGCTATCCCAACAAGCCAGGTGGACCTGGCGGCCCCGGCGGAATCGGCGGCGCCGGTAAGCCCGGAGGTCCGGGTGGCGTTGGCGGACCCGGTGGCGTCGGCAAGCCCGGCGGTCCGGGTGGCGTTGGCGGCGTAGGCGGACCCGGTGGAGTCGGCAGGCCCGGCGGTCCGGGCGGTGTTGGCGGACCCGGTGGGGTCGGCAGGCCCGGCGGTCCGGGTGGTGTTGGCGGCCCAGGTGGGGTCGGCAGGCCCGGCGGTCCGGGTGGAATCGCAGGCGTCGGCAGGCCCGGTGGACCGGGTGGCATTGGCGGCATCGGTGGCGTGGGCATCGCCGGCGGTATCGGCGGCCTTGCTGGCATCGGCGGAATCGGCGGGATTGGCGGTGCCGGAGGCATCGGTGGTCCTGGCGGCATTGGAGGCGTCGGCGGTGCCGGTGGCCTGGGCGGTCTCGGTGGAATCGGTGGTTTTGACGGCAACAAATGGGGCGGCAACAGCGGGATCTGGGGCAACGGCAATACCATCAACATCGACAACAACTTCCGCCGGAACAATAACTTCGCGGGCAACCCGGGCTACTGGGGCGGCCACCCGTGGTGGGGTGCCGGACATTGCCACGGCTGGCATCACGGCCACTGGAATTGCGGCTGGAACAACGGCTACTGGAACAACTGCTGGTGGCACGATGATGACGACTTCGGCGAGGGCTTCATGTGGGGCATCGCGGCTTGGAGTTTGGGCAGCATGGTCTACAACATGGGCTACAACTCCTACCAGAACCCCTACCCGGCTCCTCCGGTCGAGCACACGACTGTAGTCTATACCCAGCCGCTATCGGTATCGGCTGGTAACGCCGCACCTCCGGGAGACGAAAAGGCCTACGTCGCGGCCGATACCCAAATGGAGACAGCGCTGGAGAAATCCCGTGCCGCCTTCAAGACCGGCGATTACACCACGGCGCTGCAATCCTGCGATGAGGCGATCGCAGCGACCCCGGATGACGTCACGCTGCACGAGTACCGCGCGCTGATCTATTTCGCGCTCGGCCGCTACTCCGACGCTGCCGGCGTGCTCAACCCGGTGCTGGCCTCCGGTCCCGGTTGGGGCTGGGACACCATGGTCACCTTCTACGACAGCTCCAGCACTTACGAGGCCCAGCTTCGCAAGCTGGAAGCGTGGTCGAAGGGCAGCCCGGACAAGGCTGAGGGTCACTTCCTCCTCGGCTACCACTACCTGGTGTGCGGCCACATGGAGAAGGCCTACGCGCAATTCGACAAGACCGCGAAGCTGCAGCCGGCCGATGGCATCGCCCGCCAGCTCCGCGACCTGACGAAGAGCTCGCTGCCGGACGAGGGTGAGACCGACACCACCCCGGTGCCGAAGCCACCACCAATCGAGAAGGGCAAACTGGTTGGCACCTGGACCTCCGATGCTTCCGGCGGAAAGATCACCTTCAAGCTGGAGGACAACGGAAACTTCACCTGGGCCTTCGCCGGGGGCGGTCAGAACTCGGAAATGAAGGGCACCTGGGGCATCAATGACAAGGGCTTGGTCGTCATGAACTCCGAAGGCTCGCAGATGGTCACCGCCATCACCATGAAGGAAGCTTCCAAGATGAACTTCCTGATGGTCGGCGGTCCCCAGGGCGATCCCGGCCTGGACTTCACCAAGGGCTAGTCCCAACTAATTCAAGGAGCGGAGCGGCTTACACGCCGCTCCGCTCTTTTTTTGCCCCGGCAGGGCAAGCGGGCGCCAGTGTTCACCCGCACAAGCCGATCCCGCCGGGGCCGCTGCGGCATGGCGATGTCCAGATTTTGCGGATTTCCAGCTTCCCCTGTTTGCAGGATTTGTTATCACGATGTCTGATGATCCTTGATCCATCGTGGAAGCGATTCCACGACATTGGCCGGTGATCTCGTCCAGTTGGTCTAACACTCCTGTCGCCATGGCTTCCGAAACAATCCACATCCTCGATGACGAAGCCGGCATACGAAAAGCCTTGTCCCGGCTCCTGCGTGCCGAGGGCTACGAGGTCCGCGCATTCGAATCCGCGGAAGCATTTCTCAAGGGATGCAATGCCGAGGAAATCAGTTGTCTCCTGTTAGACCTGGCCATGCCGGAGATTGATGGATTGGAACTCCAGCGTCGCCTGATTCGCGCGGGAGTCATGGTTCCCATCGTTTTCCTGACCGGAAGCACTGATATCCCGATGATAGTTCGCGCCGTCCAGGCAGGCGCCTTGGACTACCTCACCAAGCCGGTAGATGACACGGCCCTATTGGACGCGGTGCGCCGCGCCCTCGAAGTCGCCTCAACCTACAAGCAGGAGCGCGACGATAGCGCACGCGCCGCCGCCCGCTTCAGCCGTCTGACACCGCGTGAGCGGGAGGTCATGGAGGCAGTGGTGGCAGGCAAGCCGAACAAGCTAATCGCGGCCGAACTCGGTGCCTGCGAACAGACGGTGAAAGTTCACCGCCGGCGCTTGATGGACAAGATGGGGGCGGAATCCCTCGCGGCCCTGATCCACACTGCGGATCGGCTGCACGCCGGAAGAAGGAGCTTCCTTCTTCCTGCCCGGTGACAGACCGAAGCCGCGATGACATTGCGGCCTGCACCCCTTGCGCCACCGCGCCGCCCACGCCATGTTGAACCAAGGTGCAATAGCGTGAGGCCACGCAAGGCGCTTTGATAGCGGCGTGAAGCGCTCCCCCGTGATTGCCGTCCTGGATGACGAGCCGCAGCTCCGCAAGGCGCTGCGCCGTCTCTTGGTCGTTCATGGCTTCGCTGTAGTCACTTTCGAACGCGGCGAGGACGTCTTATCGGCGCTTACCGCCCACCCGATGGATTGCCTCCTTCTCGATCTGCGCATGCCGGAGATGAGCGGCTACGAGGTGATGGAAGGACTCAGTGCCCGCGGTATCAGCACCCCTGTGATCGTTCTCAGCGCCCATGGCGAACCCGACACCGATGAACGGGTGCGGGACCTGGGAGCAGCCGCCTATCTCACCAAGCCCGTGGATGAAACCGCACTGCTCTCGGCCATTGCCGGAGCCCTCAGCGCTGAATCCACCCTTTGGAATTCCAAGCTCAGTTCATGAATCGAGATCGTCCGTCCCATACTTGCCTGGCCCTCATGCTCGCGGCCTCCATGCTGCTGGCTTTTGCTAACAGCGGTTGCAGCGGCTATGCCGAGGTGTCCGAGAAGGAGCCCACCTTCCACCCTTTGCGCTCGGCGATGAGCCAGCTTGGCAACGTCGAGAAGAGCATCAACGGCGGCATCAAGGCCAGTTCCCGCGACCCCAAAGCGGCAATCGGAGACTTGCTTGTGGCGGCAAGGGATGCCTCCGCTCACTTGAAAGCAGTACCCGGTGACACGGCCGCCCAAGACGCCTACAACTTCGCCGTTTCCCGCGTGTTCAGCATCATCAAGGAGAAGAAGCTCGACCCTTGGTCACAGCCCATGGTGGTCCCCTCGGCGGGCGGCGAAATCACTTTGACCTACCACCCCGACCCGCGGCCGGGCTGGGATCCGAAGCTCTATGACTTCACGCCCGCGGACCGCTTCGATCTGAGCGGCTCCTACGTCAAGAATCGCACCAAGCGTGCGGGCATCGGCGCACCGCTGGTCGCGACCGGCCGTGGCAACAACTCGCGGATGAAGGAAGACTTCACCATTCCGCGGATCTACTACGGGGTGACCGCCGTCGTGCGCTTCCAGGGCCAGAAGGCCATCGTGGACTTCGAGGACCCCTTGAACACCGAGGAGATCTCATTCGCCGGCCGCACCCATCCCCTCGCGGCGGACTTCACCGTGCCTCTTGCCGTGATGCTCGCCACCACCGAGCCGCGGAAGTTCGAGATCATGCGCATGCTCAATCCCGGCGAGTATGCCGAGACCGCCCGCATCGCCCGGCTCCAGCCCTATGATCCCGACAAGACAGTCGTCTTGGTCATTCACGGCCTGATGGATTCACAAGCCACTTGGACGCCGATGATCAACACCCTGCGCGGTGATCCCGAGATCCGGAAGCACTACCAGTTCTGGTTCTACAGCTATCCAAGCGGCTATCCCTATCCCTACTCCGCCGCCCTGCTGCGCAAGGAGCTGGACGCGATCACGCAGCGCTATCCGCTCAAGCACAAGATGGTGGTCATCGGCCACAGCATGGGCGGCTGCATCAGCCGTCTCCTCATCACTGACACCGGCGACAGGCTGTGGACAGACCTCTTCAACAAGTCGCCCGAAGAGACCAAGCTCTCGCCCGAAAGCAAGAAGCTCTTCTCCGATGCTCTGATCTTCAAGCCACGCAAGGAAGTCGGCCGGGTGATCTTCGTCGCCGCGCCGCTCAAGGGCAGCAATCTCGCCAGCCGCCGCATTGTACGCTGGGCCTCAAACATCATCCGCTCGCCCCTCACCTTGCTGAAAGCCGGCACAGAAGGCTTGCAGGCCACCACCTACAAAGAAGGCGACCTGAAGCTCAGCCGCATCCCCAGCAGCGTGGATACGCTCACGCCTAACAACCGCTTCGTGAAGGCAATCAACCGGATCCCGCTCGCCCCGGGCTTCCCCTACCACACCATCATCGGCGACCGCGGTAAGGGCAACAGCCCGGACTCCAGCGATGGAGTGGTCCCCTACTGGAGCTCGCACATGGACGGCGCGGTCTCGGAAAAGATCGTGCCCTCCGGCCACAGCGCCCACCAGAACGACGAAGCAATCGCCGAAGTTCGCCGCATTCTCCTTCTGAATCGCAAGCTCTCTTCAGACCGCTGATCCCCCTTGCTCCTCTGCCGATTATACCAAAGTACAATAGCCACCCATTGAATTCCCGTCCAAGGTTCCTATGACGATCATGAATCCCGCTCAACTCCGCCGCGCCTCGATGGCGATTGCCTGTGTCTCCACCGCCCTTTTCGCATCCTGTGCACCTTCCTCGTCCAGCAGCGGACGCGGAGCCTTCTTGGAGAAGACCTGGGCCTCGAAGCAGTTCGAGAAGACCGATGTCCAAAAGAACTACACCTCGGTCTACATCGCGCCGGTCGATACCTCGCGCCTGTCGAAGCAGGATTG
The DNA here is from genome assembly GCF_000739615.1 of Haloferula sp. BvORR071. GTDB lineage: Bacteria > Verrucomicrobiota > Verrucomicrobiia > Verrucomicrobiales > Akkermansiaceae > Haloferula. Next base: position 172,300 of record NZ_BATP01000001.1, on the reverse strand, counting down.
GTGGCAGAGCCAGAATTCCCGCACGCAGTCAGGCGTGCTTGAGAAGGACGCAAACAAGCTCGGTCGGCAGCTCAAATCTTCCCTGACCCGCGAGATCCGCAACTACCCCGGTAACAAGCTGGCCATCGCTTCCAGTCCGGGACCACACACCCTGACGATCGAAACTGCGATCACCGAACTGATCCCCTCGAAGGCCTATTGGAACGCTGGCGCGACGGCAGCGGGATTTGTCGTCCCGGGTGCAGGCCTGCTCAGCGCGGCCGGTAGCGGCAGCATCGCGGTGGCCGGTCGCCTGCGTGACAACAGCGGCACAGTGGCCACCTTCTCCGACAAGCGCAGTGACCAGCTTTCGCCGATCAATCTGCGCAGCTACGAGTGGTATGGCGGCGCGGAGAACAACATCGAGATCTGGGCCAAAAAGGGTGCCGAGTTCCTCAACGCCAAACCGGGATCGACCGTGAAGCGGACTTCCAGCGTCACTCTGAATCCCTTCTAACCACCTTGCCCCTGGAATCGCGGCTGCGCTGAAGCGCTACGACAGCAACGAAGCTCGAATACCCTGCCAATCCCAAGCTCCCTGCCATGAGCCTTGCATCCAAACTGTCGAATAACATCAGCGCATGCCGCCTGCTCAGCTTGGCGAAGCACCGGCTGGCCTCCGAGATCAGTCCCCGGGACACCCACGGTCCATACATCATCCTCCAGCACGGCTACGAGCCCGGGGATGCCACGATGAAGTCAGCCGACTACCTGCTCGGCCGTTCTGGATCCTGGCTTGGCACCCATTGGTTCATTCGGATGCCTTTGGCCGAGCGCCGCAAGGAATTCATCTTTGGCACCATGGCCGAGGTGATGGAACTGATGGACAACCTCACCAGCAAGGTGAATGTGGTCGGCACCCAGCCAGCAGGCGTCACCGACGACAGCCCGGTTGACGAGGAAATGCAAAAGGTCCTCGAAGGAAAGTAAGCCCCAACTGCTACAGCCATGAAATACGATCTGGACCCGGACCGGAAAATCAAGATCGAGGTCGGCAATGACGACCGCGTCGAATTCAAGCTGCGGGATATCATTGTCCCCCCCGATCATCAGATCTCGCTGAAGAAGGACTACGATCCCGATTTCACCGGCGGCTTCGAGGACAAGGCGGGGGCGCTCGAGAGGGTTGCCTCCAACGTCCAACGCCTCTCGGAACTCCAGGAGAAACTCTATGCCCAGGACATCTACGGCATCCTCATCATCTTTCAGGCCATCGACGCGGCCGGCAAGGACGGCGCGATCCGCCATGTAATGTCCGGCATCAACCCACAGGGCTGCCACGTGACCAGCTTCAAGGCCCCCTCCTCGGAGGACCTAGACCATGAGTATCTGTGGCGCGCCGCCAAGATGATTCCCGCCCGCGGAATGATCGGCATCTTCAACCGCTCCTACTACGAGGAGGTGCTCGCGGTGAAGATCCACCCCGAGTTCCTCGCCAAACAGAACCTGCCCGGCAAGCCCGGCGGAAAGGGCTTCTGGAAGCGGCGCTACCGCGAGATCAACCGCTTCGAGAAATACCTCACCAGCAATGGCATCATCCCGATCAAGTTCTTCCTCAATCTTTCCAGGGAGGAGCAGAAGAAGCGCTTTATCGCCCGCATCGACGAACCGAAGAAGAACTGGAAGTTCTCCGTGGCCGACTTCAAGGAGCGTGCCCTGTGGGATGACTACCAGCAGGCCTTCGAGGACATGCTGAATCACACCAGCACCGAGCATGCGCCTTGGTTCGTGATTCCCTCCGACAACAAGTGGTTCGCACGACTCGCGATCTCGGAAACTATCTGCATGGTCTTGGAGCGCCTCAAGCTGAAGTTCCCGGACATCGGTGACGAGCGCCGCGCCGAGTTGCAGAAAATCCGCGCGGAACTGGAGAAGGACTGACCGGGTAGCGCGGGACGGGCACTCCGCATTTTGGATGGCGTGATGGGGGCAAGTGGTTAGGCTCCACCAAAACCCGCCGGTCAGCCCTGCGACATGCCCGACAAAGCAGTTCCCAATTCCCGCCAGACCCTGAGGCGCCTGCGGCGCGTGGTGCGTCGTTTCCTTCGCTCCGAGGAGGGCAAAAAAGCCAAATGGCTGGCCGCGGCGCTCTTGATCCTGATGCTCGGGATCAATGGAATGAACGTGCTGAACAGCTACGTCGGCCGCGATTTCTTCTCGGCCATTGAGAAGCGCGACCACGCCGACTTCGTTCGCCAAGGCTGGCTCTATGTGGCGGTATTCGCCGGCTCTACGGTGGTTGCCGTATTTTTTCGCAACGCCGAGGAACGCCTCGCCCTTCTCTGGCGCGAATGGCAGACCCAGGAAGTGGTGAAGAACTACCTTTCGAAGCGAGTCTACCTCCACATGAAGGAGGCCGGGGCCATTACCAATCCCGACCAGCGGATGACGGAGGACATCCGCGCGCTCACGACCACCACGCTTTCGTTTCTGCTGATGATCTTCAGCGGGACTTTCACCGCGATCTCGTTTTCGAGCGTGTTGTGGTCAATCAATCCCCTTCTCTTCGTCGTCGCGATTCTCTACGCTGGCATTGGCTCCGCGCTGACCTTCTTTCTGGGCAGGCCTTTGATCCGCCTGAACTACCAGCAAGCCGACCGTGAAGCCGACTTCCGCTCCGAACTCATCTACGTTCACCAGGAAGCCGAAGGCCTCGCCTTTGCCCGGGACGAGCGCCGGATGCGCGAGAGGCTTATCGCCCGCGTCGACCAGCTTGTCGGCAACTTCCGCAAGATCATCGCGGTGAACCGTAATCTGAATTTCTTCACCAATGGCTACAACTACATGATCCAGTTGATCCCGCCGCTCATTGTCGCTCCGATGTTCATCGCAGGGGGCGTCGAGTTCGGCGTGATCGGCCAATCGACCATGGCCTTCGCGACCCTGGTCGGTGCCTTTTCACTGGTGGTGACCCAATTCCAGTCGATCTCCTCCTACGCCTCGGTCGTCACACGGCTCAGCGAGCTGGTGGATGCCTCCGAGCAAGCGATAGCACGCGACGAGCGCTCGTGCCTGGACTGCAAAATGACGGGCGACAAGATCGAGTACACCGCGCTCTGTCTCCTCGTCTCCGACAAGGATGGGCGCGTGGTCCTGAAGGACCTGAATGTCCTTCTGGCACCTCATCAAGACGTTCTCGTCACCGGTCCCAACCAGTTGGCGAAGGAGGCACTCTTCAGTGCCACGGCGGGCCTAAATGACTCGGGTAGCGGCAGCATCCTGCGACCACCATCAGGGAGCATTTCATTCCTGTTAGAGCAGCCTTATCTGCCGCCCGGCACGCTGCGCGAATTGCTGACCCCGCCCAAAACGACCGACGTTCCCTCCGACAGTGAGATCCTCACGGTATTCAAGGAACTCGGCCTGGAGATCCCCATGGCGAACGAAGGCAAGTTCGATGAGTCGCTCCGTTGGGCCGACGAACTCAGCTTCGGGGAAGGCCAACTGCTTGCGGTGGCCCGGGCGCTCCTTGCGAAGCCACGCTACATCTTCCTCGATCACCTCGATTCCGCACTGGATGCCGAGGAGTTCAAGGTGGTCCGCAACGCGATCGCACGCCGGAACATCGCCGCCATCGTCTTCGGCAATGGCAAGTCTGCGCCGGAGGAATTCGATGCGGTGCTGGATCTTCTCGCCGACGGGAGCTGGAAGTGGCGGGAGCGAAGCCCCGCCTAAGCAGGCGGGGCTCCCGTCTTTCAGCCTAGCACCACACGCACTTCGTGAGGAGTCTTTGAACCGGAGAGCTGGACCCTCGCGGCGTCCCCGGACAGCTCCACAGGCACACCATCCAGCGTCGCCGAGATCACCTTCCCGGTCTTGCCCGTGGGATTCTCGACCGTGAGTCGATAGCTTGCCGAGCCATTCGCCAAGCGACCGTCGATACTGAACTCAGGCCAGTCGTCCGGGATGCAGGGCTTGATCACCAAGGTTGAGCCATTCTCCACCCTCACGCCGAGGATCGACTCCACCGCAACGCGGTACATCCAGCCGGAGGAGCCCGTATACCAAGTCCAGCCGCCGCGACCAATGTGAGGCGGAGCCCCATAGACGTCTGCGGCCACCGCATACGGCTCGACCTTGTAGAGATCCGCTGCTGATTGGGTCAGCGAATGGGAGATGGGCGCGAGCATCTCCCATAGACGCAGTGCCCGATCATTCTCACCGTGCTCCGCGACCGACTGCACCGCCCAGCACGCGGCATGGGTATACTGGCCGCCATTCTCACGGACCCCGGCGACATAGCCTTTGATGTAGCCTGGATCGTTCGGGGTGTTGACGAAAGGCGGCGTAAGCAGGCGGATGAGCCCCTCCTTCTCCGACACCAGCTGGCGTTCCATCGCCGCCATCGCCAGATTGGCGCGGTCGGCGGGAGCAGCCTTGGAGATGATGGCCCACGACTGCGCCAAGGTGTCGATCTTGCACTCGTCGCTCTCCTTCGAGCCCAGCGGCGCACCGTTGTCATAGTAGGCACGCCGGTACCACTCGCCATCCCAGCCACCGGCATTGAGCGCTTCACCGAGTTTCTCCCGGTGCTCGCGGTAGCGGGTCGCGCGAGCGCTATCGCCGCGGCTTTCACAGATCGGTGCGAACTCACCCAAGATCCGATAGAGGAAGAAGCCAACCCACACACTCTCCCCCCGGCCCTCGCGGCCGACGCGACTCATACCGTCATTCCAATCACCGGTTCCCATCAGCGGCAGACCGTGGGTACCGGTAACCAGGGATCGGTCGATCGTCCGGCAGCAGTGGTCGTAGACGCTGCCATCTTCACCCGCTGGCTCGGGGGTGAGGTAGGTCTCATCATGACCATCCGCCAAGAGCGGAGCCTTCAGATAGGGCAGGATTTCATCAAGAATCGCCGTGTCTCCCGTGGCACGCAGATAGTCGCGCGTGAGGAGTGGCAGCCACAGCAGGTCGTCGGAGAAACGCGTGCGCAGACCGCGGCCGATCGGCTCGGCGTGCCACCAGTGAAGCACGTCCCCTTCGACGAACTGCTGGCTGGCGTGCAGGAGGATCTGGCGCCGCGCAAAGGAGGGATCGAGTGCGAGCAGAGCGCCCGAGTCCTGAAGCTGGTCGCGGTAGCCGAAAGCTCCGCTGGATTGATAGAAGGCGGAGCGCGCCCACATCCGGCAGCAGAGCGTCTGGTAAGGCAGCCAGGCATTCACCATCAGGTCCATCACCGGCGAAGGTGTGCGGACTTGCACGCCGCTGGAGAGGGACTTCCAGAAGTCCTGCATCTCCGCGATGGCCGCACGCGCGGCACTGGCATCACGATAGCGGGCGATCAGCTCAGCTGCGGCTGTTTCCGACATCGTCTCGCCTAACAGAACGACGCACTCCACCGTTCCGCCAGCGGGCAAGGTGAAGTCCGACTTCTGCACAAAGCAGGGATCAAGCCCGGCCCCACAAGCACCACCGAGTTCACCGCCACCCCGGAGGGCAGCAGGATTCGCCGGATTACCGTGGTGTCCGAGGAACTCTAGACGATCGCAGGAGAACCCGCTCGCCGCCGTCGCTGCACCACCAATGGCCAGGGCGGAGAAGGCAATGCCACCACGGAAATCTCCGGCGCCACGATTCACTGCGCGCAAGCTTCCATCCGCCGCTCGGCTCGTGACGATCAGGCTTGGCCGTTCCGGCAAGGTCCCCATCACCAAGCGCTGGTAGGCGGTGAAGGACAGGCGCTTTTCTTTGGAGGAACGGTTGGTCAGCCGCACGATCACGATCTTCACAGGGTCGTGGCGCGGCACCCCCATGGTTGTCTCCTGCTCGATGTCCTTGCATGAAGACAGAAAACGTGTTGCGCCATGACCGTGGCGGACTTCGAAGTCAACGCCAGCGGGCACCGGTCCCGGCATAGGACACCAGACCTCGCCGCTGCTTTCATCGCGCAGATAGAAGGCCTCGCCGTGCGGGTCGGTGGCAGGCTCATTCGACCAGGGCGTCAGGCGATTTGCTTGGCTATTGCGCGTCCACGTGCAGCCGGCACCACTCTCGCTGACCAGGAATCCGGCGGCCTCGTTCGCCACCACATTGATCCACGGCATCGGCGGGCGAGCACCACCGCGAGGTAGGCGGATCACATACTCGCCGTCGTCACTGAAGCCACCGTAGCCATTGAAGAAGCGAAGCTCCTCCCAATTTCGCTCCCCACCCCCACCCTCGCCGCTCAGGATCTCTACCGGAGCAGACGGAGCGTGGTTGCTGGTCACATCCGGCAGGCTTCCGCGCACCACCAGCGTGGCGACTGCAAACAGCATCGCCCGGTCCTTGTCGGACATGTCCTTCGCGGAAAAGGTGAACACCCGGTCGTCCAAGCCTTCCGGGGTTTTTCCGCTATCGTCGAGCACGACGAAATTCGTGTAGAAGCCCTTGGCGCCCCAGTAGCCGCGGGCCTTGAGGGCTTCTTGCGTGGCCTCCGCGCTCCACCCGTCACAAAGGACTATCGTTGGCCGGTCACGGGGTATGGATGGCAGCTTGCCTCCCTCAAGGGCGGCAGGTGCCGGGACCAAACTCCGATGACCATAGTGCATCGCCGCGGCAATCGCTTGGAACTTCGACGCAGTAGAGGTGTCGAGTCCCAGCTCCGAATGGCGCGTCTCTTCCGCTGCCACCGCATCAGTCAACACACGATCGACCGCCGCGACTTCGCGGTACTTCGCTGCGAAGTTCAGGCCATCCTTCTTGGACTCCGCGATGCCAGTGACGAAGCCGAGAACAGTCTCAGCCTCCGGTGCAAGTTCCACCATGGTGCGGAGGCTCAGGCAGGGGTCGAGCACATTGCCAACCGACTTCGAGAGTTCGGTTACCTCAAGAGCCGGCGGGGATGCGGCCGACCGGCCCCGGCCCAGGAAGCGCAGACGATCGCTCTCCCACGAGGAAGCCGTCGCCCCGGACAGCGAGTGGAACAGGCAGGGCCAGGTTTCATCGGCTCCGCGAGGGCGACGCTCAGCAACAAGGGCTGAGCTCGCTGCGTCGTAGGAAGTCTGCACGAAAAGCTTCGAGAACGCAGGATGCCCAATATCCGCCCCCTGCCAAGTGAGCACCGCTTCCAGAAAGCTGGTCACTTCGATCCGCCTTGGCCGGGGCTCAAGGTTGGTCAACTGCAAGCGTCGTACTTCAAGATCATCTGTGGGCGAAACCGCGATATCCAATTGCGCGCGGACGCCATGCGCCTCGCTGATGATCCGGAAGCACCCGGGTTGGTCAGAGGACTGGTATCCCGTGAATTCGCTTTTCACCGGCTGCATTGCCACTGACCAGAACTTGCCGCTATCAAGATCACGCAGGTAGATGAACTGGCCTTGGGCATCCTCCACCGGATCACCGTGCCAGCGGTCCACCACATGGCCGTAGCGCCGCGATTGGCCGGTGCCAGCGGCAGTGATGAAAGTGTAGTAGCGGCCGTTCGACAGCAAGCGCGCGTGCGGTGCCGGGAGCATGGGTTCGATTCTCATGGCGAAACTTGGAATGAAATGATGACGCGGGCGGGGAATTCACGGACGACCACCTCATCCGCACTGAAGGTTTCTGCCGGTTTGCCGTTCACCGTGACGGAACGGATTGGTGCCGGGCACGGTGGGCGCAATACGAAGCCGCCGCGCGGAAGCTGCAGCGAGCCGCCGATATCGGCTCGCAATTCGAAGCCGAGTTTCATGGTAAGATCGAGGGGACCATACCAAGTCCGGAGGGCCTTGACGGCCACGCCGGTCTTGCTGGCAAGCCACCCGGCAGGCAGTCCCGAGGCGAGAACCAGCGCATCGTCCGACTCACGTTCCCAAGCGAAGAGGCTGGCGAAGGCGAGCATGTATTCCGAGGCGATCCATGTGTGCGGCACATCGCCCAAGTGCCCGGGGCTCCGCGGATCACGCCAGGAGATCTCGGGCCACTGGTTCCAGCGCAGCGGACGGCGATCGTCGAGGTAGCGCTCTAACAGCTCACATGCTTCCGCCCGCTTGCCGAGACGGACCAGCGCGCCGATAATGCGGATTTCGTAGGCGGTGTAATTGTTCCACTCCATCTCGCCGCTGTGCTTGCGACGGAAGTCGTGGACGAAGAGGTCAAACATGGCGTCGAGTTGCTCCGCGGGCACATCGTCGGCGGCCTGGAGCAGCGAGATGGCATTCGAGGTAGCAGTGGGATCGAAGTCCGCCCACTCAACCGAGCCGGGGATGTAGCTCAGCTTCTTCTTCGCGATGACCATGCGGATGGAGGCCCGCAATGATTTGCGGAAGGCCTTCGCGAGATCATCAAAGGCCTCGGCATCCTTCTTCTTGCCAAGGCGCGCGGCGATGGCGGCGGCATCGATGAGTCCACGCAGGGCCCAGAAGTCATCCCAGTATGAGTGAACAGGATGAGCAAGATAGCCCTCATGGCTCGCCGACTCGGGAAGGAGTCCGTAGCGATCGTTCTTGTCCTGGGCGAGGTATTCCGGGGTCATGCGCCGGGCGCGAAGCCGGCCGATGAAGCGCGCGGCTTTGCGGACGTGGGGCCACATCTCCTTCAGGAGGGAGAGATCTCCGCTGAAGCGGAAACACTCCCGCACACCGTAGATGAGCTGGCCATGGCTATCGTGCTCGACCAGCCAGTCCGGCCCGTTGCGGTCCACGCAGCATGGAACGAAGCCGGACGGCCGCTGGAAGGGCGCGAACCAGCGCATGAACTCCGGCAAGGCCGCAGCTTCACCCACGCGCAACAGTGCCGCACCCATGATCACCCCATCGCGGATCCACGAGCGGGTATAGCGCCGGGGCCCAGGCTGAAGGGCCGGGCCGTCGCGGTTGATCAAGATCTGTCCGGCGGCTGTCTTGAAGGTCTCCGCGGCATCGCGAGCATAGCCGGCTGGAAGCCGGAATCGCATGGTGTGAAGCCGTTCCTCCAGCACGCGCAATGCTTCGTCGAATTGCTCGGCACCGTCGAAATCCGCGATCCCCGCAGCTTGGCGAGGAGTATTCTTGGGAGCGAAGGGAACCGCTACAAAAACCTCGCGAGAGGCCCCTGCCGGGAGGTTCAGGTTGAACCCCATCGCGGCGGAGGCGAAGCCAAACTCATCCGTCACCTCGATTTGCTCGGGCATGGTTCCAGCTGCCAGGTGCTCGGCGACGGAGCCTTGCTCGAAGGTGGCCATGCCGACGGTGGATGGCTTCGAGAGCGGGACCACCGCCTTGTCGCCGTTCACCCATAGTGTCCCATGCTTCCAAGCCAGTTTGTTGATCTTGCTGACGCCACCGAGTTGATTCCACTCCTGCCAGGGCGGATTCACTTGGAAAGGCCGGGCTGCCACAAACAGCTTCACCCGACAGGCATCCTCCGTGTCGTTGGTGACACGGTAGCGAATGAATAACACAGACTCCGCCAGGCTGCCGGTGGCGAAGGCGGTGATCTTCAGCTTAAGCCCATCGAGCGACCAGTTCGAGGAAGGGATCGGCACCCCATCCTTCTCCATGCTCACCGAGCGTCTGGCATCAGCCCAGGTAATGAGTTCCCCATCCTTGCGCAGGAAGGGTTCCAGCGAGAAACTCCCCTTACCCGGCTCCACCATACCCTCCTCGTTGATCAGGGCACAGATATGCCCATCCGGAGATCCAGCACAGGTCCAGTAGCTTTGCTCACGGCTCAGGTAGCGTGGATAGAAGCCGCGGGTGCTGACTGCGGCGATCGCGTGGAAGGTCTCAATCAATGAGCGCGAGAACGCGAAGGACTGAACGGAGAGTCGCTTCACTCCCGGACAAGGAACTTCGAAGACGATGCGCAAGAAACGCGATCTCGTTACCGCCAGGTGGATAAAGCTGCGCGCACCGCGGGCATCGTTCGCCACATGGAGCTTGCGCCACTGCACGTTGTCGTCAGACGCCTCCACCGTGAAGGCTCGCCGGGCAGGACGCGGCATCCAGTCGATCACCACTCCGCCATACTCACGGGAGGCGTGGAAATCGATGCAGACCCAGGGCCGCTCGTCTTCGGTTTCAGCGCGCCAACCGGCCTTCGGTCGCGGCGAGAGCAAGTCTGCGGGACTGCAACCACGGGCCGAACTGGAGGTCGTGATCCGGGGCTTCTTGCGCAAGGTTCGGTCCTGGAAGCGGAAGTGGTCGATCCAGACCGTTCCCTTCCCGCCCGGGCCGGCGCTGAGCACAAACTCGATCGCGCCGAGGTGATGAATCGGGCCGCCGCCGGTAGGTCCCCAAGCGAAGTCGATGCCGCTGCCATGCAGGTGTAGCTCCCGCGGGGTATCGCGGAAGTCGAATTCATCTTCCTGCCAACGCCAGACGTTTTTCCCGGACGGATCGGCCAGCTTGAACTCCAGCTTGTTTTTTGGAGCCTGGCCGCGGACCCGGAAGGTGAAAGCATAGTCGATGGGCATGCGCCGCGCAAACTCCTTGCGCGCTACCACAAAGCCGCCGCCACCATGGAAATCAAAATCGAGCCGGAGCGCCCCATTCTCCACGGAGAGGCGCAGTTCTGCTTCTCCGGAGGCAAAGGCCCGCCAGCCATCAAGGGCGGAAAAATCGTCGAGGACGCTTTCTTTCATGCGTGGGTTTGTTAGACTCTATCACCCTTCGTCCTGGACGCCATCGATGAATCCTTGCGCGCCATTGCCAAGGTTGGCCGCGTTCGCCTCGTCGGTATCGATGTGCATGGCGAGGGCGAAGTTGCGGTCGACCCGGACGCGCACGTCGCCGAAGACCATTTCCCGGTCGCCCATGACGCGGACCCTGACGGAAGACTTGTCCTTCACACCGTAGCGCAGGGCGTCAGCCGGGGTCATATGGATGTGGCGCAGCGCACAGATCACCCCCTTCTCCAGCTCCACGCTACCTGCAGGCCCTTCCAGCACGCAGCCGGGGGTGCCGTTGATGTCTCCGGACTCGCGGATCGGCGGCTGGATCCCGAGCTTGAACTGCTCCGTCATTGCAATCTCGACCTGAGTCGCCTTGCGGGCCGGGCCGAGAACCCGGACCCGCTCGATGCGGCCCTTCGGACCGACGATCGCGAGCTGTTCCTTGCAGGCATACTGGCCCGGTTGGGAGAGATCGGCATGTTTGGTGAGTTCGTGCCCTTCACCGAACAATGCGTAAACATGCTCTTGGGAAAGGTGGATGTGGTGGGCGGACACCTCGACCGGAATCGGCTCGGAGCGGCAGGCTTCACTGGCTCGCACCAAGTAGTCGCGGCTCAAGGCCTTCAAGGACTCGCGGGCGATCATACGCTCCTCGTCCGTCGGCAAGACCAGGATCGCGACGGGCGATGAGTCGGATGAGATGCGCTCCGCCTCCTTGCCGGTGGCTGCCCGATTGCGCGCCTCATCGAGATGAATGCCCATACATTGCAGGCCTTGCACAGCGGCGCCGCGCACACCGGCACTGCCCTGGCCGATGCCCGCGGTGAAGACCAGGGCATCGATGCCGCCGAGTGCGGCGACCAGTGCGCCAATGCCCTTTCGGACGCGATAGCAGAAGACCTTGAAGGCGATCAGGGCGCGGGTGTTGCCTGCATCGGCGGCAGCCTCGATCTCGCGCATGTCGCTAGAGATCCCCGAAAGCCCGAGCAGACCGCTATCCTTGTTGAGGACCTTGTCGAGCTCGGTGACCGAGATTCCTTCGTTGCGCTGCAGATAGGCGATGATGCCCGCGTCCAAGTCGCCGCAGCGGGTCCCCATCACCAGCCCCTCCCCAGGGGTGAAGCCCATGGTGGTGTCGACCGAACGTCCGTGATCGATGGCACACAAGGAGGCGCCACTCCCGAGATGACAGCTCACGATCCGCAATTCGCGCGGCCGCTTCTTCAGATATTGCGCCGCAGCCAAGGCCACATGGCCATGCGATGAGCCGTGGAAGCCAAAGCGCCGGATGCCCCTATTCTCATAGTAGTCGTAAGGCAGGCCGTAGAGGAATGCCGGGGCTGGCAGCGTGGCGTGGTAGGCGGTATCGAAGACCGCCACGTGCGGCACCGAGGGGAACAGACGCCGCGCCTCGCGAATGCCGGCAACGTTGACCGGATTGTGCAGGGGCGCCAGTGGAGCCAAGGCCTCGAGCTGGTCCAAAACAGCATCGTCCACGATCACGGGACCGGTGAACTTCTCGCCACCGTGCACCACCCGGTGCCCCACCGCGCTAATGGAAGAGACATCGGCGATCACCCCGGACCCGCGGTCAAGCAGGGCCTCCATCATGGCCTCGAAGGCCTGCGAATGACCACCGGGTGACAGCTTGCGAGTCACTTCGCAGCGCGGACCATGCTGAGCCAGCCGGGTGCCGCTGCTACCGATCCGCTCGATGTGGCCGTGAGCGTCATTCTGCGGCTGCACGGTATCGAAGACGCTCCACTTCAAGGACGAAGAGCCGCAGTTGAGGATCAGCAAGCGTTCCGGACGCTCGCCCTTTAGGGCCAGCAAGCCATCCACGTCATCCTTGCGGGCTACCGCCGCGACATTCGCCGGGTCCGCCATCACCTGACGGAAGCGCTCGCCGATGGTGCGCGAGATCTGCTGGACCGCGCGGGGTTCCGCCATGACGTGGGACTGGAACAAAGTGAGCGGGACCAGCATCACCTTGCAGGCACCCACGGCCGTGAGGTCCGCCAGTGCCGCATCTCCGGTCATGAGCGCCATCTCGCCAAATGTCTCTGCCGTGCCGAGACGCCCGAGTTCCCTCGGGGTTCCGTCAGCGTCCACGGTGGCAACAACCTCGCCATCCAGCACGATGCCGAGGAAATGGACAGCATCGCCAGCATGCGCGAGCCGCTCACCGGATGCGAAGGACTCGATCCTCGATCCTGCAACGAGTTCACTGAGCCGCTGCTCATCGAAGCCTTCGAAGAGCTTCACGCGGTTACGGAGAAATTCGGCGTTCATGCATTAACGGGTTTGGCATTCACTTTCCAGATTCGCTGGCAGTATTCGCGGACCGCACGGTCGGAGGAAAAACGACCCATGCGTGCGACATTGAGAACGGAGCAGGTGGTCCAAGCATCCGGATCGGACCAGAGTTCTCCTACCCGGCGTTGTGCTTCTAGATAGCTGCGGAAATCCGCGAGCGCCAGATAGGGGTCACTATCCAGGAGGTTATACACCAGCGGGCGGAAAAGCTCCGGATCGCCACCGAGGCCACCATTCGCCAAGAAGTTGATCACCTCCCGCAGCACAGGATCGGCCTCATAGAGATCGCGCGGCCGATAGCCACCCGACTTCCTAGCGGCGACTTCGGGAGTGGTCAGGCCAAAGAGGAAGAAGTTCTCCTCTCCCACCGCTTCGCGAATCTCGACATTGGCCCCATCGAGCGTGCCGATCGTCAGCGCGCCGTTGAGCGACATCTTCATGTTGCCGGTGCCGGATGCTTCCGTGCCCGCGAGCGAGATCTGCTCGGAGAGTTCGGCCGCCGGATAGACATAGTGGGCATTGCCCACATTGAAGTTCGGGAAAAAGACCACCGTGATCCGGCCCGCCACGTCGCGATCCTCGTTGACCAAGGCGGTAATGGCGGTGACCAGACGGATGATCCGCTTGGCCATGAAGTAGCCCGGTGCCGCCTTGCCGCCGAAGATGAAGGTGCGCGGAACGACTGGTGCTTTCGGGTCGCGCTTGATCGCGAGGTAGAGCGAAAGGATGTGGAGCAGATTGAGGTGCTGGCGCTTGTATTCGTGGATCCGCTTTACCTGGACGTCGAAGAGCGAATCCGGCGAAACCTCGATCCCGGTCCGCGAAGCAATCACGGCGGCGAGGCGACGCTTGTTGGCAAGCTTCACCTCGCGCCACTCGTGGCGGAATCCAGCATCCTTGACGCAAGCTTCAAGCGCGAGCAGTTCGTCAAGGTTTCCCGGCCAGTCCTTACCCGCGTGCCGGGCCAGTAATCCGGCCAAGCCTGGATTGGCAAGGGCGACGAAGCGACGCGGAGTAACTCCATTGGTCACGTTGGTGAACTTCTCCGGCCACAGCGCGGCGAAGTCCGCTAGCACCGTCTGCTGCAGCAAATCCGAATGCAGCGCAGCCACGCCATTGATGGTGTGGCTGCCGGCACACGCGAGGTGGGCCATCCGGACATAGCGCGGCCCGCTTTCATCGATCAGCGAGAGCCTGGCCACCTTGTCACCATCTCCCGGGAAGGTCCGCCGGACCTCGTCGAGGAAACGCGAGTTGATCTCGTAGATCATTTCCAAGTGGCGGGGCAGGAGCCCGCCGAAGATCGCCACCGGCCATTTCTCCAAGGCCTCCGGCAGCAGCGTGTGATTCGTATAGGAAAAGGTCTTGCAAGTGATCTCCCACGCCCGGGTCCATCCGATCGCCTGCTCATCCACCAACAGGCGCATCAACTCGGCAACCGCCACCGCCGGGTGGGTGTCGTTGAGCTGAACCGCCCAGCCCTCGTGGAAGTTATCCGGCGTGCCGCCGCTCATCTGGTGAACGCGCAGCATGTCCTGCAGCGCGCAACTGGTGAAAAAGAACTGCTGCTTGAGGCGCAGCTCCTTCCCCCGGTGCAACTCATCATTCGGATAAAGCACCTTGCTGAGATTCTCCGAATCGACCTTCTGCTCGACGGCACGGTAGTAGTCGCCGTGGTTGAAGGCCTCGAAGTCGAAGGACTCACCCGCCTCGGCCTTCCACAGGCGCATCAGCGTGCAGATATCAGACTCGTAGCCGGAAATCGGAGTATCGTAGGCCTCGCCGCGAATGACAAAGGCAGGAACCCAGCGCACCCGGGAGCGGCCACAATCATCGACCCAAGTCTCGGTATGTCCGCCGAACTTCACCTCGCGGGCGACGCCAGGGCGGTGGATCTCCCAAGGGTTGCCCCCTTGCAGCCACTTGTCGGCACTCTCCACCTGCCAGCCGTCGCGGATGCTCTGCTGGAAAATTCCGAACTCGTAGCGGATCCCGTAGCCGATGGATTGAACTCCGACGGTGGCCAGAGAATCCAGATAGCACGATGCCAGGCGACCGAGGCCACCATTGCCCAGGCCGGGCTCCACTTCCGCGGCCAAGACCACATCAAGATCGATGCCCAGGCCACCCAGTGCCTCACGAGCCGCTTCGGTGATCCCGAGGTTGAGCAAGTGATTGGCAAGATGCGGTCCCGGCAGGAATTCGGCGGACAGGTAGGCCACGCGCCGGATTCCCTTGGCCATCCCCTCCTCCACGTTTCCCACGGCGCGGAATACAACATGATCGCGGACGGTCAGCGCCAGCGCCAGGTAGTAGTCGTGTGTGCTGGAGAAGGTCCGCAGGCGACCGAGCGCACAGGTAAGATTATCGAGGAATGCCTGCCGAAGCTCGTCCACTCCCGTGCCTACACGGATGGGATTGGAAGTTGGTTGCGATTTCATGGCAGCAAGGAGTGGGGGTTAAAGTCCGAGGCCGGTGCTAGTCACGATCCGGCGACGCTTCGCCCAAACCGCGGCGGAAAAACAGAAGAGGCAGCCGACCACCGCACTGGCAGCAATCATCAAGAGCGCTTGGGGATCACGCAGGCTGGAGGTAGCGGGCACCATGGCCGCGCCGAAATTGCGAGCCCCACTACCGAGACCGAGGACGCTCCGGCCATCCTCCGAAGGACCGCCCAGCCACCATCCCGCAATAAACAAGATTCCCGCATGCAGGGCGGCGGCGAGAAGGGCACCACTGCCGCAAAGGGCCAAGAGCGACTTGGCATTCGTGGCCACCAACAAGACGAAGAACAGGAGCATGCAGCCACCCGCGGCATTCGACAAGGAGGGTGCGGCACGGATGGCCTGACCCGGGCTCACCAAATTGGCCACCACTCCCACCAGCAAGGGCACCACAATCCAACCCAAGAGAGGACGACTGATGCGCCACGGATCCGCCTCAACTCCGGGAATCTCCAAAGGCAAGGCCAAGGGCAGGAAGATGATCGTCCCGGCGGTCAACAGCGCCATCAGCGCGACGCCACGGGCCAAATCCGCCTTTGCTACGGCTAGCAACTTCGGCAAAAAGGGAGCACCCGCAGCCCCACCCAGAAGGAGCAGGCCATTCGCCAGTCCCTTCTCAAGCGGAATCAAACGGATCAGCAACAATGCCAGTGCCGGGGCTAACAGGAAATTGAGGGCCAGCGCGATTGAAACGAAGCGGACATCACGAAGCGCTGACAGCGCCGCCCGAGGATCCAGGCTGAGGCCAGTCGCCACCATGCTGCTCACCAGAAAGGCGAGCAGAGACAGCTTCTCAATGAACTGGATAGCCTCGGCCATGGGCATCTACAAATCGGCTACTCGAACCTTTCGGGTTGTCCGGTGGTCGCGAGTGCGGAATGCCACCAGCCACCATCGGGATCGATTCGCTTCGAGCGACCGGCGATGAGTTCGATCGGCACGTGAATGAAGCGTTCGTGAAGGAAGCCGATCACCACTCCGGTCTTGCCTGCCATCGCGGCGTGCACGGCATTTCGCGCGAAGAGGTCACAGAGCAGTGCATCCTCGCAATTTGCTGCAGAACTCCGGACCAGATAGCTCGGATCGAAGTAGCGCATCACGACCGGAAGACCCACGGCCTTGAAGTGATTCTCGATCCGCTCCCGCAGGAAGACCCCGATGTCCGAGAGCTTCGTATTGCCAGAGGCGTCGTGTTGATCCGCTTGGGCTCTCAACAGCTCTTGCCCCGCGCCCTCGGCTACTGCGATCACAGCATGAGACTTGTTACGCATCCGCTCTTCCAAGGCAGCGAGGAAAGCCTCGAGCTTGAAGGGCACCTCCGGGATCAGGAGGAAGTTCACGTCCTGGCTGGCAACCGTGGCACCCACGGTGATGAAACCTGCATGGCGCCCCATCAGTTTGACCAAGCCGATGCCCCCGGGAGTGCTACAGGCTTCAGTGTGGGCCCGGTCGAGCACCTTCACCGCTTCCTCGACGGCGCTGAAGAAGCCGAAGGTCCGGGCCACGAAGGCCACATCGTTGTCGATGGTCTTCGGCACGCCGACGACAGCCAAGGAGTGACCGCGCCGGCTGGCTTCCTGATAGAGAGCGTTTGCCCCCTTTTGGGTCCCATCGCCCCCGACCGTGAAGAGGATGTCGACACCGCGCGCAATGAGATTGTCCACAGCCCGACCGATATCGACCGGGCCACGCGAAGTCCCCAGAATCGTCCCGCCCTTGCGGTGGATGCCTTCCACGAACTCCGGCGTGATGGCGACTGGCTCGGTGGCATTCGCTGGATCAAGCCCGGCGTAACCGCCACGGAAACCGAGCACTTCGGTGACGCCATATCCATGATACAGCTCCAGGAACAAGGAGCGGATGACGTTGTTCAATCCCGGACACAAGCCACCACAGGTCACAATGCCCGCCCGGGTTTTCTTCGGATCGAAGAAGAGTTTCCCCCTTGGACCTGCCACCTCAAACATCAGTCCGGGTTCGCGGCCGGATTCAATCCGTTCAGGGATACGGACCTCATCGCCAATTGTGTGGCGGAGACCTGAGGCAAAGTGTGCTGGACCGAGCGAGGGCGTATCCATGACCGTAACTCAGGGTGATCCCACGACCCGCCCGGGGTCTATTGCACTTTGGTTTACCCCGTCGTGATTAACGGCAGTCAGAGACCTTAAATCGACCATCAACCAAAGAGCACGATCGCCAGAATCTGCGCCGAGAGAATGCGCATGAGCGTGGTGAGCGGATACACCGTGGCGTAACTCACGGCCGGAGATCCGGAGCCGGCGACATTCGAGGCGAAAGCCAGAGCAGGCGGGTCGGTCATGCTGCCAGCAAGGAGACCACTCAGATCGATGAAGTTCATCTTGAGGAAGATCCTCGCGAGAATCCCGACCAGCAGAAGGGGGAGCATGGTGACCACCAGCCCGGCCAGCAGCCACTGCAGGCCGGTGGCACTGAAAACCGTCGCAAAAAACTTGGCCCCGGCATTCAGGCCCACCGTGGCGAAGAACAAGGCGATGCCGAATTCCCGGAAGGCTAGGTTCGTATTCACCGGCATATGCCACACCTGGTGACGAATTCGTCCCACGCGCCCGAGGATCAAGGCGACCACCAAGGGGCCACCGGCCAGTCCGAGTTTCACCGGCTGTGGCATGCCCGGCACCGCGATGGGCATGGTGCCGAGAACGACGCCCAGCACGATCCCGATGAACAGGGGAATGAAATGTGTTTCGTTCAGCTCCTTGAGCGAGTTGCCCAGCGCCTTTGCCGCACGGTCCAGATCTTCATTGCGTCCGACGATCTGGAGCTGATCGCCGAATTGAAGGTGCAATCCGGGCACTGCCGACATCTCCATATCAGCCCGGGTGACCCGGGTCACCGCCACGCCAAAGCGCTCAGTCAGACCCAGCTGTCCGATCGACTGGCCGAGGACCGTCCTGGTGGTAACTGCCACCCGGCGCGACGTCAGGCTGGAGTCGTCGATCACCAGATCCTGATCGCTGCGATGCCCGACCACTCGCTCGAATCGATCCAAGGCATCCGGAGTTCCTACCACCGTGAGCAGATCATTGCTTTGGATGACCGTGGTATCATGGGCGACCTGCGTTACGCCGTTTCGGCCCACACGGGAAATGGTCACACCGGCTTCTTCCCTGCCGGGCACTTCGGACAGCGGCAGGCCGTCGAGGTTCGGATTGGTGACCACCAAGGTCCGGCGCTCGATTTTCTCAACCTTGCGATTGTTGGCTTCCGCAAATGAGGCCGCCTCCTTCACCGCATCGATCTTGAAGATCCTCTTCAGGATCAGCAGCGCCGCGATGATGCCAACGATCGCCGCGGGATAGGTCACCGCATAGGCAAGGGCTGGCATGGCCTTCTGATCATCCGTGACGCCCGCCATGGTACTGATCGCCTGGGATCCGGCACCCAGCGCCGGCGTATTCGTCACCGCCCCCGAGTAGATGCCCAGCACCGCCGCCCGGTCGAAGCCCGCGATCCATCCGGCCACCGGCGCGGCAACCGCACCGATCACCACGATCGCAGCAGCGAGTGCGTTCATTTTCACCCCCTTCTCGCGCAAGGCGGCGAAGAAGCCGGGACCGAGCTGGAGACCGATCGTAAAAACAAACAGCACGAGGCCGAATTCCTTCACGAAATCCAGCGTCGCATGATCGACTGGTTCTCCGAAATGCCCGACGCCGATTCCGGCAAAGAGCACCCCCGCGGTCCCGAGGCCGATGCCTCGATACTTCAGGCTGCCCAACGCCATGCCTAGCACGCAGACGAATGACAAGACCCCGATTGCATGCGCTACCGGCTGGGTCTTGTGCAGTTCGAAAAGCCAACTCATGCCCCGTTCGCTTGCTTCGCGAGAATCCACGTCTTGGCCGCATCCAAGTCTTCGGCCGGGAACTGCTTCAGCTCCGCGGAAACAAAGTGAGACACCAGATGCTCCGCGACACGGCCCAAGGCAGAATCGGTGACCAAGGCCACGCGCTTGATGTGCTTGTGGTGATCGCGCACAAACTTCAGGTGGCTGACCATCGCAGCGAAGCTATCCCAGCCCGGGAAGCCGGAGATCTCCACGATCAGGCCGGAGAGATCCCCCTGCCCTTCGATAAAAGGATCCACCTCCTTCGCGAGTTCCTCGAAGTCCTTTTTCTCCAAGGACGACATGGGCCGAACGTGGAGAATGGCCGTCGTCGTATCGAAATGGTGCTCGATCATCTGGCTATTCGGTTGGGAGGCGAGATCCACCCCGGATCAAGGGACAGGCGCCGCGGCCCTCACCTCGGCGGAGGCTCCTTCTGCATAGGTCTCGAAGTTTTTCACGAAGAGCCCGGCGAGCTTCTTGGCCGTGGCATCATAAGCCGCCTTGTCCGCCCACGCGTCGCGCGGCCTGAGAATTTCCGAGGGCACGCCAGGCACCTCCGTCACGATGTCGAAACCGAAGACCGGATCACGGTCGGTCTTGGCGCTGGCAAGCGAACCGTCGTGAATCGCATCGATAATGGCGCGGGTATTTTTCAGGCTGATCCTCTTGCCGACACCGTACCCGCCACCGCCCCAGCCGGTATTGACCAGCCAGACGCGGGCATTGTGCTTGCGCATTTTCTCCGCCAGCAACTCGGCATACTTGCTCGGGTGCCACACGAGGAAGGGACCTCCGAAACAAGGCGAAAAGGTGGTCTGCGGCTCGGTGATGCCCATCTCCGTGCCCGCTACCTTCGCGGTATAGCCACTGATGAAATGATACATCGCGTGAGCCGGAGACAAGGAACTGACCGGTGGCAAGACCCCAAAGGCGTCGCAGGTCAGGAAGATCACATCGGTGGGATGACCGGCCACACAAGGCACCTTCGCATTCTGGATGAATTCGATGGGATAGGCTCCACGCGTATTCTCGGTGATGCTGGTGTCCGTGTAGTCAACGTCATGGTCCTCATCGAGCACCACATTCTCCAGCACCGGGCCGAAGCGCAGCGCCTGGAAGATATCCGGCTCGCTCTCGGGCGTGAGGTTGATCGCCTTGGCATAGCACCCGCCCTCGATGTTGAAGATACCCTCGTCGCTCCAGCAATGCTCGTCATCGCCGATCAAATGCCGCTTCGGATCCGCTGAGAGCGTGGTCTTGCCGGTGCCGCTTAGTCCAAAGAGCAGGGACGAGGCCCCGGTCTTGCGGTCGGCGGTGGCTGAACAATGCATCGATAGCACCCCGCGTTTCGGTGCAAAGTAATTGGCGACCGTGAAGACGCCCTTTTTCATCTCTCCCGCGTACTCGGTGCCGAGGATTACCAGCTCCTTGTCCTCCAGGCATAGATCGATGCTAGTCGGAGATCCCATGCCGCTGGTCAGGCGGTTCGCCGGGAAGGCGCCGGCATTGTAAATCACGAAGTCGGGCTCGCCGAAGTTCTCCAATTCCTCCTTCGACGGGCGGATCAGCATCGTGTGCATGAACAGCGCATGGTACGGACGGGAGCAAATCACCCGGACCTTGATGCGATATTCCGGATCCCAACCGGCAAAACCATCGAAGCAGTAGAGTCGTTCGCGGGTATTGAGATAGTCGAGGGCGCGCTGGCGATTGATCAAAAAGGTCTGGTGCTCGAGGGCAATGTTCACCCCGCCCCACCAGATGTCCTTTTCCGACTCCGGGCTTTTGACGACCCGCTTGTCCTTCGGCGATCGGCCGGTCTTGACCCCCGAGTAGGCCACCAGCGCGCCATTGTCGGCAATGCTGCTATTCTGCTCAAAACGGATCGCGTGTTCGTACAGCCCACTGGGTGGGAGATTGTGATGAACTTCAGCGACCGACAGGCCGCAAGCGGAGAGATCGATCGAGGACATGGTCGTGAGGATGGGTTGCCCCGGCCCCGCAGGACTGAGGGCCATTGTTCATGCCATGGCTTAGGCATGGTGAATATTGCACCTTGGTCGTACCCGCCCGAGCCTGACGCCAGGGCGGATTACTTCGTTTGATCTCAGATCGTTCGGGGACGTGTCATCTTCTCCGGCGAGAGCAGATCATCGAGCTGTTCCTTGGCCAGCCAGCCCTTGGCGAGCACGAGGTCATAGACGCTGCCACCGGTCTTCAGGGCTTCCTTGGCGATGGCGGCGCTGCGCTCGTAGCCAAGCACCGGATTGAGCGCCGTCACGAGGCCAATCGAGTTGCGCACGTACTCAAGGCAGCGTTCCTTGTTGGCCTCGATTCCGGAAACGCAGCGGGCGTTGAGGATCACCGCGGCATTCCGCAAGAGCGTCAGGCCAAAGAGCAGGTTGAAGGCAATAATCGGCTCGGCCATGTTCAGTTCCAGCTCGCTGGCTTCGGAGGCCATCGAGATGGTCACATCCGCGCCGATGATCTGGTAGCAGACCTGGCTGACCACCTCCGGAATGACCGGATTGACCTTGCCCGGCATGATCGAGGAGCCCGGCTGCATCGCGGGCAGACGGATCTCGTAAAGACCGCAGCGGGGGCCGGACGAGAGCCAGCGGAGGTCATTGCAGATCTTTGAGAGCTGCACCGCCGCGGTCTTCATGGCGCTGCTCATCAGCGCGAAGCCACCGCAATCCTGGGTCGCCTCCACCAAGTTCGCGGCGAGCTTCAGCGGCAGGCCGCTGACCTCCGCGAGCTGGCTGGTGCAAAGATCGGCGTAGCCGGGAGGGCTGTTGATGCCCGTGCCAATGGCCGTGGCACCCATGTTGACCTCGTGAAGCTCTTCGCCAGCGCGTTCGATATAGCGGATCCCGTCGCCGATCATCACGGCATAGGCTCCGAAGGCCTGGCCGAGAGTCATCGGCACCGCGTCCTGGTTCTCGGTGCGGCCCATCTTGAGCACGTCCGCGAATTCCACGGCCTTCGCTTCGAGCGCGGTCCGCAACTCACGCAGGGCCGAGACGGCATCCCGCAGCGCGAGGATCACCCCGAGCTTGATTGCCGTGGGATAGGCATCATTCGTCGACTGCGAGCAATTGACGTCGTCATTCGGGTGGAGGTGCTCGTATTGACCCTTCCGGTGCCCCATGATTTCGAGAGCGCGGTTCGCGATCACCTCGTTGGCATTCATGTTGGTCGAAGTGCCGGCTCCGCCCTGGATCATATCGATCGTGAAGTGCGAATGCCACTGCCCCGCGATCACCTCATCGCAGGCGGCGATGATCGCTTCCGCGCGGTCGGGCTTCAGCACCCCCAGTGTTTGGTTTGCGCTCGCCGCGGCCTTCTTCACGTAGGCCAAGGCCCGCACGAAATGGCTGAAGTGGTGAATCGGGATCCCGGAGAGCGGGAAGTTCTCCATGCCCCGCAAGGTTTGCACGCCGTAGTAGGCGCTATCCGGGATTTCCCGCTCGCCCAGAGAGTCGTGTTCACGCCGCCAGGTGGAGGCGACCGCGGGTCCAGCGCCTGCGGCGAGGCGATTGGCATCACGGAGACGGACGCTCAGGCGGCGGGCGACATGCCCCACCATGCGGTAAAAGATCTCCGGCTTCGAGGCACGAAGGTCCTCGAAAACGGCGCGCGAAATCTGCAGCACCTTGACGGGGCTGAGAGCGATGGCCGAGGCGGTGTGAGGGAGATCATCGAGCATCACGCCTTCACCGAATGCGACACCGCGAGTCAGGGTCGCAAGCCGCGTGGTGGCACCATGGACCCCGGCCACGATCTCGATCTCGCCTTCCTCCACGATTCCCATCCACTGCCGCGGCGTGGACTCGTGGAAGAGGTAGTCGCCTGCCTTGTATTCATGCGATCCGCCTTGGGCAAAGAGGGCGGCAAGTTCTGCCGGCTCGATTCCAATCGTGCCGGCAATATCGCTAATGCGAGTTTCGGAGAAGCTCATGTTGAGTGTAAATTTGAGGCTCAGAAGAAGATTTTTCCGATCAGCAGGCCGAAGCTCACTGCCCCGACGGTGCAAATCATCCCCGGCAGCATGAAGGAGTGGTTCAGGAGATACTTGCCGATGCGCGTCGTGCCGGAGCGGTCGAACTGCATCGCGGCGATGATGGTGCCGTAGTTGGGAATGAAGAAGTAGCCATTCACCGCGGGGAACATGCCGATGAGGGCTGGAATCGGGATACCAAGTGAGATACCCAGCGGCATCAGCGTCTTGGCAGTCGCAGCCTGGCTGAAGAGCAGCATGGATGCGACGAAGAGGCCGATCGAGAAGGTCCACGGTGCGGCCGTCGCCATACTCTTGAGGCCGCCGATGATCACCTCTCTATTCGCGTCCATGAAGGTGTCGCCGAGCCAAGCCAGACCCAGAATTCCGATGATCGCCGAGACGCCGGACTGGCAGGTCTTGCACTTCGGCACCTCAGCGGCAGGAATCTTTGTCACCGTGACAATCACCGCTGCCACCGTGAGCATCACGATGGCAATGGCGCGGTCCATGCCCAGCACCACACCTCCTACGGTCCGGAGCTTTACGAAAATACCCGCCAGCACCACGAGCGCGACGCCGCACAGGAAGATCAAGGCGCTCGCTTTTGCACCCTTTTTCATCGGAGCTGGCTCTGCAGCCGTCGATTTTTCCGGCGGCTGCAATTCACCCGAAGCCAGCAGACGCTGGTATTCCGGATCATCCTTGAGTTCCTTCCCGACCTTGAGCTGCACGATTGCGGCGATGATGACGGCGGCCAGCGTGGACGGCACACAGATTAGAAGGATCTGCACCAAGCCGTAGCCGTGACCCGCGAGCATGGTAATCATCGCTGCCGTCGCGGCGGAGACCGGACTCGCGGTGATCGCCTGCTGCGAGGCAATCGTCGCCACCGCCATCGGCCGCTCAGGACGGATGCCGCTTTCATGCGCCACCTCGTAGATCACCGGGAGCAAGGGGTAGACGATATGTCCAGTGCCGGCCGCAAAGGTGAAGCCATAGGTCACCAGAGGAGCCACGATTGTGACCTGCTTCGGATTCTTCCGGATGATTTTCTCGGCAACGCTGACCAGGAAGTCGATGCCGCCTGCCACTTCCATCGCTGAGGCGGCCATGATGACCGTGAGGACGATGAGTAGCACATCGCCGGGGATATCGCCCGGCTTGAGGCCGAAGCCAACCACAAGCACCAGCAGTCCGACGGCACCCCACAGGCCGAGTCCAACACCACCCGTCCGAGCCCCCATCGCGAGGGCACCGAGGATCACAACGATCTCGAGGATGATCTTAATATCCATGAATATGTTTCGGTTATTTGACCAGATCGTAGCGCACCACAAAGTTCAGCCGGTTGGCATCACCATCCGTGCCGTCGTAGGTTTCCTTGGTGCCGTAGAGGTATTCGAGACCCATCCGGAATGAGGAAGTCGGCTGCCAAACCAAGTTGGCCCCGATGCTCGCCGTGGTTTCCGGAGTAAGGGCATTCACCCCTGCGGGGAGATCCGCCATCACCCAGCTCGCGGCCACGGTCGAGCGGAAGTGCTCACTCCAGCGGTGCGTATAGCCGACCATCGGCGCAAAAATCGGCACCGCCTCGAGATCGCCGCCTACAAACACGGCATCCAGACTGTTGCCATTGAAGTCATTCACGTAGCGGGCGATGCCTTCGCCATAAGCAAGCTGCGCCAGAAGATCGTCTTTCTCGGTGATGTGCCAAGCGCCGGATAGGCTTACCCCCCAGCCCATCGTGCTGCCGTCTGCACCGGTATCGCTGTCGAAATTCAGGCTTCGACCAATGCCCGCAAGCTGAATGTTTCCTAGATCGCCCTCCCATCTCCCGCCGATCACGACATCGGGTGTGCTACTACGCGCCTCGGAGTTCGCCGGCAACGAAGCATCGAGCAAGTCGCTCTCCGGATACTCGAGGCTGATATAGGCCTGTCCCTCGCCACAATCATCCCACAGCGGTTGGGTATAGCGAATCTGCGCCTGACGGCGGTTAATGATGCCTACCGGCCCCTGGTAATCGATCACGTCAGGCCATGCGTCCGGATTCATGAAGCCGGAGAAGGTCTGGCCGATCAGGAAATTCCAAGCCTGCCCGTAGAAGTGGCGGACCCGGAAGGTCATCGTGTTCGAGGTCGAATCACCGAAGAAGTCGTTCTCGTTGTAGATCCGCAGGTTGCCGAACTGCTCTGTCGGCCGGCGGATTTCCAGACTGATGCGGGTACCCTTGCCGTGGATCGTCGAACGTTCGTCGCCGCTGTAGCCTGCTTGGTTGCCGACCGGAATCGTCGAGGGTACAAACTGGTTGGGGTTGCCATTGTCCTCGAAGTCCGCAATCGCATCGACCCGGGCTGAGCCACCAATCTTGAACATGGTGTCCGTGCCGGGAATCAGCACGAAGCCCTTGAGCTTCGGATCGAGCGGGCGGTTCTCCGGGCGAGGCGCCGCTTGCTGGAGTTCTTGGAAGCCATCGGAGTCGCGCACCTTGCTGCCCGTGCCTGCTGCTCCCGGGCTCGCCTCCACCACCGCGGGCGTGGTCAAGGCGGGAGCCGGTGGCGAGGACTTGGATGGCTCGGATTTGGACGGCGCAGCATGAGCACGGGATGGAGCCGGCGGCGCCGCGACCTTTACTTCGGCCTTTTCATCCTCAAGCACCGCGATTCGCGTCTTCAGATCCGAGATGGTCTTCTCCATCGCCGCGAGGGTCTGCTTCATCTCCTCCACATCATCGCCGCGGGCGATGGGCGCCGACAGCATGACTCCTGCAAGGCAGAGCCCTGCGGCTATACCACCTCCCTCGCGACCGAGCAAATCTACAGCCATAGCCACGGTGATAAGAAAGTTCCCATGTGGCGGACAACGAGATTCCAGTACAACCAAAGTACAATGCCTACCCGCAGCCCAAGGCTCGACCTCCTTGCCTAATGGGCAGGTAATGACAGCGATAAAGCACTCGCGTTGAGGCACACCGCGGACGCCATGTCTGGCGATGCGCAAGGCGATCCCTGACAGCGTCGGCCCATGAATCTTGCTCGCTATCTTCCAGCCCTCTCCTGGCTTCGCAGCTATCCACGCGACCTATTCCGCGCCGATCTCATCGCTGGCATCACGCTGGCGGCCTATCTACTCCCGGCCGGTCTCGGCGATGCCTCACTCGCCGGGCTGCCGCCCCAGTCCGGTCTCTACGCCTGCCTCTTCGGCGGGCTGGTCTTTTGGCTCTTCTGCAGTTCACGCCACACCGCCATCACGGTCACCTCGGCAATCTCCCTGCTGATCGGCTCCTCGCTCGCCCCGATGTCTGCCGGCGATCCCTCGCGCCATGCGGCACTGGCGGCTTGCACCGCATTGTTGGTCGCATTTCTTGCCTTCGTCGCATGGCTCGCCAAGGCAGGCTCCATCGTCAATTTCATCTCGGAATCGGTCATGATCGGCTTCAAGTGCGGCGTCGCGCTCTTCCTCGCCAGCACCCAGTTGCCCAAGCTCTTCGGCTACAGCGCGGGGCATGGCGACTTTTGGGAGCGCATCGGCCATTTCTTCAAGGATCTCGATCACACCAACCCCGCGGCACTCGCCACCGGCCTCGTCTCCCTGGCCATCCTCATCCTCGGCAAGATCTTCCTGAAGAACAAGCCGGTCGCGCTCGTGGTCGTCATTGGCTGCATCGTGGCCGCCAGCCTGTTAGGTCTGGAGTCCCGCGGTGTGAAGATGCTCGGCGAGGTTCCCCAAGGCCTCCCGCCATTCGGACTACCGGCGGTGAGCTGGAGCGACCTGAACGAGCTGCTGCCACTGGCGGTCGCCTGCCTCATGATCGGTGCGGTGGAAACCGCGGCGATCGGCCGCATGTTCACCGCCAAGCACGGTGGGCGCTTCGATAGCAACCAGGAGTTCCTCGCACTCGCCGCCTCGAATCTCGCCTCCGGCCTCGGCCAAGGCTTCCCCATCAGTGGCGGCATGTCCCAATCGCTGGTCAATGAAAGCGGCGGCGCTCGCTCCCCGCTCTCCGGCTTCATCGCCGCCCTGATTATTCTGGTGGTCACCCTCTTCCTCTCCAGCGCCCTCCACAATCTCCCCCAACCCGCGCTGGCAGCCATCGTGCTCGTCGCGGTGGCGGGGCTCTTCAAGATCAAGGCGCTGATCCATCTCTGGCACGGCTACCGGGCCGAGTTCATCGCGGCGATCTCCGCGATGGTCGGAGTGCTCGGCTCCGGCCTGCTGCGCGGTGTGATGGTCGGCGCGATCATCTCGCTGGTCCTGCTGATCCGCCGCGCCTCGCGTCCCCACGTGGCCACTCTCGGCCGGATTCCTGGAACCCGCCGCTTCTCCGACACCGCCCGCCACGAAGACAACGAATCGGTGCCCGGCCTCTTGATCTGCCGACCCGAGGCCAGCCTCGTCTACTTCAACATCGACCACATCCGCGATCAAGTCATGGCGGCCGTGCGTGACTCGGCGACGCCTCCGAGGCTGGTGCTGCTCGACCTTTCCTCTTCTCCCCACATCGACCTGCAGGCCACAGAAACCATCACCACCCTGCACCGCGAACTCGCGACCTCGAACATCCAACTCCAGCTTGTCGAAGCCCGGGCCGCCGCGCGTGACACCCTGCGCCGCGAAGGCCTTGAGGAAAAGACCGGCATCATCAATCGCTTCACCTCGGTGGCCGATGCCGTGGACGCCTTCGTCAAAGGCACCCCGTGACCCGATGTTTCGCGAACTGCTCTCCGCCCTGCTGCTTCTCGCTGTCTGCGTGGTCATCCACTCGGGCGGACTGGTCCTCTTGCTGCGGTATATCGATACCCATCCGATTCCCAAACGGGCACGTCTCTGGCATCTGGCAACCATCATCATCCGCATCGCCTGGTGGCTGACGCTCCTCCACCTCTTCCAGATCGTCCTATGGGCATTCTTCTATTGGGCGAAGGAATGCCTGCCCGACTGGGACACTTCCCTCTATTTCTCCGGGGTCAGCTACTCCACCTTGGGCTACGGTGACGTCGTATTGCCCACAGGCTGGCGCATGCTCGGCCCCGCGGAAGGCCTGACTGGCATCCTCATGTGCGGCCTCTCCACCGGCTTCTTCTTCGCGATCCTCCACCGTCTGATGGAGAAGCGCCCGCGCAAAGGCGAGGCGTGAGGCAGTCTCGATCAGGTTACCTACCGGAACGGAATCCGGTGAAATACATCCGCGCCCGCACTTGAATCGGCCTGCTACGAACTGCGATTGAACTCAGCCAATTAGTCCTTCCTCGGCAAGGCGGGCGTCAGCATGAGAACCAGCAATCCCGTAACAGCAACGATGAGCAAGGGCAGCAGGCCTTCAAAAAGAGTCGCGCCGACCCACCAGGCGTCCGCCTTCGGCAAGCCGGCAACCGGCCAAGTAGCAGCCTTGAAAAGACCCACACCGACGATCCAGCCCAAATGGAGGCCGACAGGCAACCACAACGAGGCGGTGCGATAGCGCGCGAATGTCAACACGCCGCCCACCATTGCCATCAGGGAGAAGCGGGAGAGAAGCGGAAGCGGATCGACGAGGCGGCCGAAGATCTGCCCCAGCAGCAGAAAGCCCGCGCTAGCCGACTGGGGGTCAGGCAAGGGGCTGCCATCGGGCGGCCTGAGGAAATGGATGAAGGCGAAGAGTAGAGACAGCAACACGATCGCAGGCAGCGGTCGGGTCGCGCGCAGGAAGATTCCCAAGAGCAGGCCTCTGAAGAGGATTTCCTCGACCAAGGTAACGATGATTGCGCCGGGAAGAATGATGCCGAAGGACTTCAGGAGCTGGATCTCCGTGACAACTTTGTTTGGCGCGCCCCGCGTGGAGAAGGCCGCGTCCTTCCATACAAAGAAGCCCGCTTGCTGCATCCCCCACCCTGCCAGCAAGAGCAGCCCGGCAGCGAGAAGGAAGCCCGTGATGAACTGCCTCCAGCCGCGGGGATTGCGGCGCAGCGGTTGTCCCTGGTCGAGAACCACGGCCTCATCCGGCAACCGCAAGGACCACGGAGTATCTCGGTAAGGTCCCTTTGTCCGACCGGAGCGCAGCCACAGGATCAAGGGAAAGGCCAGCGCCACGCCCGAAAGCAAAGACGCGCGGTTGAAATAGGTCGGGAAGTCAGCGCGGCCCGCGGATTTTGCGATAAACTTGAGCGGAGCAAATGATGGCGGATATGCCGCCAGGCTCTTCCCAAGCTGATAAATCCACGGAGCCAGCAGGGCACCACAGGAGAGTGCTGCCGCTATGTAGGCCAAGATCTTCAGGACGTCGCTCTGGAGGATCCAGCCTGTGGACTGGATCCTGTGGAGAGGGCGGGAGCTATCGCTTCCGGCTCCGGGGGGCGGTGCCATTTCCCGCGCTTTACGCTTGGAGCACCCGCTTCCGCGAGATGTTCTTCTTGTAGCGGTGGACCACCAGGCTGAAGGCAGCCGCCGTAACCAAGATTGCGCATCCGGCGATGATGCGACCGGATGGAAGGCTCATACCGGAGCGATAGGCCTCATACATGAACAGCAGGCTGACGATCACCACCCAAGTGCAGCAGGTGCTGTAGTCCTTCGTGATCACCTTGCCCCACTGGAAGACCATGCCATCCGTGGCACCGCGGAGCTTGGAAAGACGCGGCATCCAGCGCGAGACCTCGCGGCAGTATTGCTCGAATTCCTCGCCGAACTTGTTCCGCAGGAAGCGCTCCTCCGTGAGCACGATCGCCTGGTAGGAGGCGAGAGTGAAGAGGCCAGCGATGAGATAGACCCAAGGATTGTTGTGAACGACCAGAATCCCGGCAGCGGCCAGAAGATTGCCGACGTAGAGCGGATTCCGGCACACGCCGAAGATCCCACGGGTGACCAGCGTGTCCGCGTAGACCTTCTTGTTCAGGCCGCCTCGCTTGATGTAGGCGAAGCCGATCACCGCGCCGCGCACAGCCTGCCCGAGCAGGCAAAGGCCGACTCCAACCAGATCCAGCCGTATGTCACTCGCCAAGGTGCCACCGAAGAGAACCGGCGGAAACAAGACGAAGAGAATGACGAGGAACACGGGAAAAACCGTGTTGCGGTATTTGAACAGGAAGCTGCCCCAAAGGTAGACAAGATTCATGGAAAAGAGGGCTGGGTTATTTCAGGGCGATGACGCCGGTAAAGTTATACCAGCGGAAAAATTCCTCCACGCAATCGAAACCACTGTCCTTCAGGAGCTTGGTGTTCTCCTCAGGGCGGTAGGGAATGAGCACGTTCTCCAGCGCCTCGCGTTTCTGCGAGATCTCGATCTCGGAGTAGCCGGCACGGCGCTTCATGTCGTAGTAGTTCTTGATGAAGAGCCGGTTCAGGACGGTGTTCTCGGTGGTGATCTTCTCCACGAGAATCAAACAGCCGTTCTTATTTAGCCCATCGTAGATCCTCTGGATCATCCGCTCGCGGTAAAGCGGACGTATGAATTGGAGAGTCAGGATCAGCATCACCACCGAGGCATTCTCGATCACCGGGGTCTCATGGAGATCCCCCTCGATCAATTGGATCACGCGCGGGGTGCCGGAGCGTTTGATTTTGGCACCAGCTTCCTCAAGCATGGGGCCGGAGTTGTCGACGCCGATGAAATTGACGGATGGATCCACCTTGCGATCGAGCGCGAGCAGCGTGGTGGCGGTCGAAACACCCAGATCGTAGAGATTCGAGCCCGGCGTCGCAAAATCGGCCGCCAGCTCGCAGCACATCCGCTGGATCTCCGCGTAGCTCGGGACCGAGCGGTCGACCATGTCGTCGAAAACTGCCGCGGTTTCCGAATTGAAGCTGAAATCGGCGGAGCCAGCCCCCTCCTTGGCGAAAACGTGGTCGCGCTTTTCTTCAATTGGAGGGACGACCCCTACATGGCCGGGAAAGGATGCGATTGGGACTGCAGCGGATGGTTCCGGGGTCATAGGAGAGTTTACCTAAGGTTCGCTTCGGAGCGTAGCGATCTTTTCATGAGAAAATAGTGAGTGCCTCAATTTATTTCCGCCTCCGCAAGGGACGAACCGAACCCATGGTTGAATGCCCGGTCAACTGGAATTCTCACTCCTCCCTCCTTTATTGGCAATCCTCCTCGATTCTGCCCAGGGAGTCTCCTTGCGCCCCCCCAAGAGCCCGCCATTTCATAGGAAAATTGCCCCCCATGATCCGGATGCATCCCTGCGTGGACAGGGAAAGGAAAGGCTGCGATCCGGAGGCACCCGCGAATTGGGTCTTGGAAGGCCCGGGGTCAACGGAGCAGCACGGCGAGACTCGACCTCCAAGGACGTCACCGCTAATAGGCCCGGTGGGGTTCGAACCCACGACCAAGGGATTATGAGTTTGAAATCGGGGATTTTTAGGACTCCACCAGACTGCACCTAACCCAATCACAACACACTATTAGTGAGCCATTTAAATTACGAATCCACCCAAATTCCGGTGGATTCCGGTGGAGTCCTTGGGGTTCTGGATTGACCTATAATTGCCCTAGGCCAGATTCTCTAACGGTCCCCATAATGGAGAAGCGCAAAACACAGTCCAGCAGGGCAAATCAGTTCCACTTTTTCCAGCAACCAGGGAGTCGCTTCTATTCGGTGCGTCTGATGGTGGATGGCCAGCGGCGGCGTTTTTCCACTGGCGAAACAACGCTAAAGGCTGCGCATTCAAAGGCCGCCGCCATCATGGCGGACATCAAAAGCCGCGGCTTTGATGCCGCCATCAAGCTCCACGGGAAACGCCGCGACGAAATTCCCGCGGATCCGACAGTCGAAGAGTTCTGCAAGCTGTATCGGGAAGCAATCATCACGGCTGACTCCCCGCCGAGCAAGGTGACCAGCGAGCGGTATATTCGCAGCTTGATGCGGGTGTGCAGTGGCTCGGGGATCACGCGAATTCGACGATTGGATGCTTCGTCGGTGGAGCGCTTCAAGGATGTTTACCTCCGTGCCGCGTTGCCTACAGAGACGCCGACAGCAACAAAAAAGCCTCGTGCCAAGAAGAAGCCAAGACCCCGCGATGCTGCGAGCGTTCGGACGACACTCAACGGGATACTAAGGAATGCTGCCTCGATTTTCTCGCCGAGCTTGCTCGCGTCCTACCGAATCAGGGGCCTCGTTCTCGACAACCCCTTCTCCGGCACAAAGATGAAGCGGGTTCCAATCAAGGCACACTCACCGTTTCCAAGGGAGTTGATCGATCTCATTTGGAATTCTTCCACGGTGCTCCGCGACGGCAACCCGGACGCTCCGGAGCCCACCCTCAAGGGAGGGAGGCGCTCTGATGGTGCCATCGACTTTCGGCTCCCCCGCCCCGATGCCTTCGCCATTCTGCTCCTAGAACTGGGGCTGGGCTTGAGGCGCAACGAAGCTGACAAAGCTGAGTGGTCATGGGTGATAGAGATGCCTGACGGCAGGCGATTTCTCGAAGTTCGTGCTTCTGGCGATTTCGTGCCCAAGTCCAAGCAGTCCCGGGTCATCCCCATCGACCCAGTCGTATGGGAAACCCTTCTCGCAAACAAGGCGGACGAGCGCTTCATCGTTCCGGCCCCCAAAGCCAAACCCAAGCGCGGATCGGTGAAACAGAGCCTCGTTTATCGATGCGAAGAAGCCCACAGAGTCCTCGTGGTATGGCTGCGTAAGCTGGGCGTGACCGACCCAAAGCCCTGTCACGCCTTGCGCAAAGAGTTCGGCTCCTATGTGGCCACCCGTTTTAGTCTCTTCCACGCGCAGAAGCTTCTTGGCCACTCCACCCCAGCCGTTACTTCAGCTTACTATGCCAGCTTGACGGACCTACCGCACCTTGAACCGACCCGAATGGGAAAATTCCAATCATGAGCGCGAAGAAAGCCGCTGCCAAGCAGGGCACCACCAAGCAGGGCACCACCAAGAAGGGCACCACCAAGAAGGGCACCACCAAGAAGGGCACCACCAAGAAGGGCACCACCAAGAAGGGCACCACCAAGAAGGGCACCACCAAGAAGGCCGCCACCAAGAAGGCCGCCACCAAGAAGGCCGCCACCAAGAAGAATGCGAAGCGCTCCCCTGCGTCCATTCGGGAAACCCCTGACATGAAGGATGTCGTCGCCTTGGCCACCAGTCTCGTGTCCGCCCAGATTGTGGCCAGTTCGTATTACAACACGTCCATGGCCGCGCTGGAAGAGCTGCGCCAAGTGGTTCTAGATGTCGTCGAATCGCTTGATGATCTCAAGTCGTCTCGCGAAGCCTCTTCCGTTCTGAAGCTCGCGATCGGTGCCATGAACAAAACCCGGATTGACCGTCGCCGGGTGCGAAGGTTCCGGCTGCTTGAACCCATGAGCCATCCGGATCTCGACCGGCTGTTTCAGTCTGCCATGCGAAGGGCGTTCGTGATGCTCAATGCTCCATTCGACCCCGAACGAATCGTTTTTGCGGAACAGATTTTCAGACCCGACGAGATTCTGACCGAAGGAGCAATCCGGAAGAGATTGATCGACTTCGGCTGGCCGGGACTCAAATCGGCGGACTCCGTCATCAGGCTCATGAAGGATGTGAACATCTGGTTCGCCAAGCATCTCGACGAGCTTCGCGCCACGGACCCGCAAGAGGACGGGGTTGATCTGGTCTCGGCGACCGGCCCTGCAATTCCTATCAAGGTCCGGATCGAGTCCGAGGTGAAGAAGCTGATGTGGTTGTTGCAGCAGACGGACGGGGATGAGTCATCGCCCCCAGGTCAACCTTCTTACCGAGATCTCTCCGCCGCGGTTTCCAACTTCGTCAACCACCGCAACGGCATGGACCTTGGAGGTGCTTACCGGAAGCTCGATGCCATCGAGCGAAGCAAATTGATCATGCTAATGTTCGGCGAGCGTGGGCCATGTGGTCCCCTTGACGCAAGTGCTCCTGATGGCAGCAGTTCCTCACAAGAAGGGGATCTTGCCACGGGCGAAGCAAGCTCTTCCACCTACTACCGCCCCTGGGCCATTTTCCGTTACCTGCTGCGCCACGGCAGAAGACCCGGCGACGAACCGGGAAACGACCTAAACCTCCGGCTTCGCTCCAAGCGCTCCGATCTCAACCGAAAGCTGATCCCGGACATCCGGGGTATCATGCCCGCTGGCTTCAACTTCGGCCCTCTGCACGAAGAAGCCGAAGATCTGCGCTGCCAGCTCCACGACGATGAGAGCTATTCTGACAGCGCGATGACATCCGACGAATTGGCGCTCTACGGCCCTGACGCTGCTGACATCGCGGAGAGCGCCTCGGAGTTTGACTCCAACGACGGAGACATCGGCGACGATATCCCGGGATTTTAGTGCTTCGCCCGATTCTCCGTCCGGCTGCGTTCAAGGACAAATGCGAGAGGGATGTCAGCTGGAATCTTGCTGCAGACGCTCAAGCACGCCGCGCAGCCATCGTGGTTTGGATCGTCCTACCCGTTCGATCAGAGCTTGGGCGACGCGTCTGGCATCGGCAGCAGGCTCACCGTGGGTGAACGTGAAAGCTTCCAAGCCACGCTTGCTCAGAAGCTTCCAAAGAGTCCCTCTCTGGTGTGCACCATGGTGAATCGTGATCTCAGGCTGAACCCAGTTCGAGGCAACCAGACGGAAGCCCCTTCCCGTCGAAGGGCCCGCATGGATGTCCCACCGCTCAAAGAGCCTTACGATCGTCCGACGGCCAAGTTTGGCCCCGGACTGCTCCCGGATGAGATCCTGTACGCGTTTCCAATCATGGAACCTCCCCTCCGCACGGAGAGCCGCCAGCGCCCTTGATTCGTTGAATGGCGGAAGCTTCCTCGGACGTCCCTGCCGGGTCACCTCCTTGACGGACTTCCAGCGCTGATGCCAGCCGATCACCGTCGTGCGAGGCAGGTGGTGCTCGGCCGCAAACTGCCTGGCGGTCTTCCCGGCCTTGAAGTGTCCGACTGCCAGAATCTTGAGCCGATCCCGGTCCTGCTCGAAGCCCATGTCGGACTTTTGGCATCGTTTGTCGAGTTTCGCCACTGCATGCGGAGGATCTGAATCCGAGCCGGCCTTTGTCGACACTTTGTCGCCCTCATCGAGGCAGCTCTCCCGCAGCTGAAAATCTTATTGTCGGCAAATTGTCGGTCCCCGCTTCCCGTCGCCCCAGTTGGAGCGCCTGGCCTTGTCGGATGGCTGCCGGGAGCTTCCCGCAATTTTCCGCCGTCTACACCTTGAAGTCCGGGCTCCGGCGGTTCGACGATTGTTGCCGTTGTGACCAGCAAACCGAAGCGTTCCTCCCTGACTCCCGACTCCCGCGGACGTGTGGCTTATCGCCTCCGTGAAGTCGCCGGGATGACCGGGATTCCGGCGAGCACGCTTCGGACAATGGTGCGCCGCGGCGACCTCAATCCCATCACGAGCTTCGGGGTGTGGTTGATCTCAACAGAGGAACTGGAGCGCCTGCTTGGCAGCCGGCTCCGTAATAGTTCCTGAACCTTAACAATACCGTAATTCATCCCAAATTTCTGTGCGCGTCTGAAGCGCGCTATCCGCCTCTCCCCGCTGAACCACCACCTCCCATTTAACTATGCAAACAACAACCAACAACGACCCGCCTCTCCGCGGTCCCTTTATCAGCAAACTCTTGGAGATTGCGACTAAGACTCCGACGCTCCTGCTCGAACGGCTCCTGATCACCCGGATCCAGTTGCAATGGCTTCACTCATCGCCCTGCCCGCTCGTAATGATCGTGAAGAGCGAATCCAACGGCGAGACTATCCCCTTGCCTCCTTCGGCTGACCCCTGGATTTCCGAATATGCCAGCGGCCACGGCCTCCTCACACCCGATGGGAGGCACCTCAAGGCCGTGTTCCCACTGAAGGCGATCTCCCTCCCCATCGAAGGATGCGATCTGTTCGCTCTACATCCGGCAACGCTGAGCCAATCAGAATGGTCGGAAATCGACATCCACACGATCGCACGCGGCGGGCAGTGCGTGGTGACGATCCCCAGCCAACGCCCTGTACCGTCTGAATGGGCCGATGCTCTAGACGAGCTCTTTTCGTCGTTCCGTAGCGAAGCCCTCTGCGGCTTCGAGGCCACGAACGGCGGATTTGACGACATGATCACTCCCGCCGGGTTCCTCGAAGCCCTTGATGGCTTCCCTGACCAGTTTGTGGAAGCTATGTGCACGCTCGCGGGAGAGATCGACCACCTTGTGGGTCACATCGCTGCCGTCGCCGGCAGCAGCCAAGAGGAATCTGAGTTTGAGCTCTGCGACGAGATCAGCAAGGCCTGCATTGGCGCAATGGTCCCCGGAATTCGTGCCCTCGCGTTCCATGGCTTCGGCTGGCCGATCCTGCCCCCCGCGGATGCGAAGATCTTCCTGGGCAAGATCCGAGACATGCAGCCGGTCTCCGTCGAGACGATCGCGAGCTTCAGGAGCGATCTCGATTCGGGACAACGCGAGGAGCTGTTCAGCTTCTTGTTGAAAGCTGGCTTGCTGTCCACGGATGGCACGATGATCTCGCTAGTAGAACCGGCCAATTTCTTTGTCGACCGGCCGGGAGCCCTCACGCCGACCACGGACGCTAGCCCTATCGCCTGAACAGGTCCCAGACGGATCCGCCGCGTCAACGGGGCGGATGCGCCTACTCGATCGAGTAGATAATCGAGGACAGCTAGTCGCCCTGCCGCATCAGCCGTCATCCACCTCCGCAATCCTTTCCATCTTAACACTACCGCAATCCAGACCAATTACCTGTGCAGCCCATCCCTCCGACGAATGATTGACCAAGCAAAAATCTTCCTGAACTTCATGCGTCTCAAGCAGGAGCTCTTCGACGACCCGGAGGCCTTCCGTGTGGCGTGCGGCCTCCCGCACCTGGACGTCAGGGTGAGCTCGTCCGGCAAGAAGGGCACCATCACGGCGCGGATCAGCCTCGTGGCCGATGACGCGGTGGTAATCACCGCTGTCCGGCGGGACGGCTGCTGGTACGCTTGGCTCGTCGAGTTCAACCTTGGAAAGCTGCTCCACGGCCACAACGCGATCCCCATCACTCGCGCCGCGATGCTTTGCGCGGCGCTCAGCGAGCTCCAAGCCGTCATGCAACTCGTGCTGGAGAAGTCCGCCGACGCCAAGCGGCTGATCCCGGGCCTACCAGGCTCCCGGAGCCATTGGAGCATGATCGAGCTCTCCCTCAACCTAGGGGACCCCGATCGAGTCCTCGTTCAGGCTTTCCTCGCGAGCAGCCACCCCGCCATCCGCAACGAGCCGATGAGCAGAGGAAACTGGCGCAAGCTGCCGGGCACGCACCTCGTCGTACGGACCTACGCCAAGGACGAGCAGATGGCTTACGCTCTGAGAAAATCCGGTGTCACTGACGTGCCTCCGCGCATGGCAAGAATCGAGTTCGTCCTCATGGGCCCGAGACTGAAGGAATCCTTTAAGAGCCGCGGCGATTTGGCGGGTTTCGACCTCCTCGATTTGCGAGAGGCGCACGTCCAGGAGGCGAGAAAACTTCTTGGCGTGTTTGTGCGAAACGCAGGCGATTCCAAGGCGTCCAAACTGGCAAAGTTCATTGCTGCATTGGTACGCGACGGGCGCGGGAGCCGGGAGGAGCTACAAAGCCTTTATGAGCGGATCAACATGCCGCATCGTAACACTCGCTCGACGCTGAAGTCTGACATCACCCGGGCGTTGGAAGAGTTCAGCCCTATCGCCTTCGACGACGTGCTGACCGACGAGGCATACTTCCTCCAGCCCAGTATCCGCATCCCCAAGCTGGAACGGTTTACGCGCGCGACCTGGCTCCGCGACCGGACAGATCTCAAGATCGTGGAAATCTACGGTGGCGCTGAACTCTGGCCCAAGGATTTTCGCCCCCACTTCTCCGAAGACGAGCTGATCGACGACAGCCCATACATTCTCAACCGGAACTGAAGATGCTGAAATCCCTCAGACAACCACCGGCGTCGCACCTCTTTGAAGCCTCTGTCCCGGCACGACAGGCCGAAGGAGGTCGCGTAGCGTCTGAGCCGACTACGG
Source organism: Haloferula sp. BvORR071 (assembly GCF_000739615.1). GTDB lineage: Bacteria > Verrucomicrobiota > Verrucomicrobiia > Verrucomicrobiales > Akkermansiaceae > Haloferula. The sequence goes on along the minus strand of NZ_BATP01000001.1, from coordinate 134,046 downwards.
CACTCGACGTAGCTCCGCCGGCAAGGCGTGAGAGGTGTCGCCGCAAGACCCGCGCGAGGCCGCCGAAGGCGGTCCGCGCGGGGCGCAGCGCCGGCGCTCTGCAGTCCTGATAACCCTCAAGCAAAGGTCGAGCGCGGATAGTGCGCCGCAGGCGCGCTACTTGCCGCGCCGAGACCGAGCTTGACCCGAAGGGCGGCCGTGCCAGCGGCCGGGGGTATCATGACTGCGCGCCAGCGGAAAATCATCGTCACCGCACCCACAACCTATTCCTCCGGGATCGACCAACAACGCGACCCACCTGAATCACCCGACCTTTACCATGAAGCCCCTCATCATTCCAGATCCGGGACAGAAGCTCCTTCAATCGTTCAACCACCTGCTCCTGGGTGAAGGCGATCCCGTCGCCGGCATGAACGTCCTCGTGTCGATGTGCGCTGCCCTGTCGGCGGCAGCCGGTCCCGACGCGCGCATCGTCGACGACAACATCGAGTTGGCACCCGCCATGCATTGGCTGACCGGAGGCTCGCTCTCCCCCGTCCTCCACGAGCAACTCGTCATCGCCCCCATCCGGGAGCTGCAGAATGCCTTCTCTGACAATATCCTCCTCGCGTCTCTGAAGATGCCCGGAGTCGTAGATGCCAAGCGACCGCTTATGGTTGCCCACCTCGACGTCGATCACAAGGCCTCTGAGTTCACGCCCGGCCTGCTACATACCGCGCAGGATAGCATGCTCTTGGAGCAGATCCAAGCTCAGCCGAATGAGGAGCGGAACTTCACGCGTGTGGCATCCCAGCTTCTCAAGCGGGGAGCCTTGCACGACACTGCCAGCTTCTACACTCGCAACGGCTTCTTTCACGAAGGTAGCGACGCCAAGATGCTCTCGCACCAGTTGCGCCAGACGCATCGTGGCTACCCGCTGGTGGATTTCCCCATGGCCACCCGGCACCAAGCCGCGGCATCGGGAGCCACCCTGCTTGGGGTCATGGATGGGCGTGGCTTGCCTTCCGCCACGCCTCTCCACGTCCGCGGCATCACCACGGCCCGGCTTGGCCAAGGTCTGCTGGACGAACTCGTGGCGGATGGTTCCGTGGACCCGTGGCTGAACCGGATGCTCTGGCTAACCGACATGCCAGCCGGGAAGCCGCCTTCGGTGGATGGCATCGTCGCAATCGGCGACCCTGCCAAGCGCTACAAGCTGGCGCTGGAGAATGTCCTCTCGCACCGCCTCGGCGAACAGCGCATCTCCCTTACCCAAGGGAATCTGCTGAAGCACCACCAAGCCTTTGTCCGCCACCTTGGCACCTTCGAGGGTGCCGTCCCGGGTATCGTTGGAGCCCTCAAGAACCTACTGCCCATGCTCTGCTTCGGGCTGCGGCAAATTGTGGCGGCAGCCCCCGCACCTGCGGGCTTCACGCTGGACCTTAACGGCGTCATGCCCCTTGCGAGGCATCTGGCGGCCCGGATGGCGCGCGCCGCCACCCTCGCCCGATACGCGGATCAGATGAGGCAGCGCGAAAAGCTCGCCGCCAAGTTCTGCATCCTGCTCGCCGAGCGCCCTCACACCGCCCGGGAACTCGTCCGCCGCCACGACAAGTTGCCCATCGTCCTGTGCCGGGAGGTCTTGGCCGAATTGCAAGCAGCAGGGCGGGTGGCATCCCGCGACGACGTCTGGCACCTCGTCCGTCCCGCCATCCCTCCTAACCCCAAGCCCCTCGTCATCGATGTCGGCTGAATCCATCACCATGCCCTCTTACCTCGGTCCGGAGGAACAGGCATTCGCCTCGCTCCTTCACGCCGTTCCTGAGGACGATCTCGCGCAGAGCACCTTGATTACCTCGCTGGTGCTGTCGATCTGGCAGTTCAGTGGCTCGGCCTTCTCTATTTCAGCGCCGTCGTTCCTGCTCGTGAACGGGAGTGACGGCGAAGACGAAGCTTTCAAGGCTCTCGCGAGGCTGATGGGGCCGATGTTCAATCCGGCGTTTCCCCCAAAGCGCACGAGCGAGCCTCATCCCGAGGCGAACGGCCTCTCGGGCCATCCCGATCATGCTCGTACAACGATGCGAGCGGCATTGGCGTTGCGCAGCAAGCTGAGGGCTCGAAACCTCGATCCCGTCTCTCTCAAGCGACTGCTCGGCGACTACCCGGCATATTGGCAGCAGTACAAGGCAGCGCTCTTCCCTGCCGTGGAAGCAAATCACTATGATCAAGCTTGGGATAAGGATTTCGGCTTCGTGACGGGTGACGACGATCACATCAGCTTGATCGTGCTGTCAAAAGAGAGCCGCGCCGCTCTGCTCAGGGATCTTGTCAAACACCTCGACCGGTTGCTGTCCCCGAAGGGATTCAATAACCAGCTCGACCCGACGACCAAGCGCGTGGCCTTGACCGGCTCCTTCCCCATGACGGAATGGAACACCGACTTGGTAGACGCCACGCTGGCTTTGCCGAAGCCCGTCTTCCATCTGCCCCATTTCCTCGGCCAGCAGGTCGTCATCGAGAACCTGCGGGACTTGGTCCCGCCGATCGTCGCCTCCACCCGGTTCTATCGCCATCACCCGGGAATGTTCTTCACCGACACGACCCAACAGCCCGTCTTGGACGATTTCCAAGTTTACGAGGGTCTGATCAGACGCATCTCCGCCAGCTTGCCCGGTGATCGTGAATTCCTCCTCCGGAACTTCATCCGGCAACTAGGCACCGTTACCGACCACATCGCCCAGGCCATAGGCAAGGGCTCTCGGGATAGCCCTATGAGGCAGGCGCTTCATGCTGACCTCTACCGGACCACGCTGCGAGGCATCGCCTACAGCTTGGTAGCCCTGCAATACCATGCCCACGGCTTGGGTCTCGGAAACAACCGCGCGCTAGCAGCCGATGTGCTGTCCTTCATCCGCTCTAAAGGGAGCGCCACCCGCCGGGAAGTCCAGCGGAAGGCCTACACCTTGGACGCCGACTCCCGGGATCACCTGCTACAGTGCCTGGAAGACGCTGGCCTGGTAGTCACCGAGAACAAGATGGTGCGCCCGGTGCCGTTTGAGGACTTCTTGAAGGCCAGTCCCGTCCGCGAACGCTTCCCCCATCTCTCTCTGCTCACGGCGGGTCTGCTTGTGAATCCTGCGTGACGGTGCTCGCGAGCATTGTCAGAGTGCTCCTTCCAAGGGATTCCATGACGGGCGGCCTGCCTGCTCACGGTAGGCTCAACCCATGGACCACCAGTTGTCGCGCCGTTTCCGAAAGGAACAGGCTGTTGATCTCCTTGGTCTTGCCCTCAATCCGCAGCACCGTGTGAATGGCACACCCGCCCCCGTCGACCTTCCTTGTATCGTACCGGACGGTGGAATCAGGGACCCCCTTCCGGCGGAACTGCACGAAGTTGTAGACGCTCAGCTCAGCTGCATCGCCGAATTTCTTCCTGTCCGCCTCCTTCGGATCCTCGCAGGTGAATTGAACCGCCACCGTCTGGCCCACGGCATCCGTGACCACATACATCCGGTTGTAGGACACATCCAACAGAAGTCCCGGAATCTGCTTCGAGGAGAATTCGCCGTCGAACCCGTAGTAATGGAAGCTTTTGTTGGGAGAGCCCGACATGCCCACATCGAAGCCGGCGATCTCGGGTAGCTTCCCCTTTACGCCGGGAATGTCCTTCGCGAACTCCTCCAACGGCGTGAGGATAGGCTTGTTCACCAGCTTCGATTTGTCGGTCTCCGCCAAGTCGAGATCCGCTCTCAGGCTGTCCGGACTGGGTTTGACACCCATCACAGTCCGGAAGTCGCCGGTGGCCTCCTTGTATCCCCGGCAGTCCCTCCAGGTGCGGTCCAGCATCACCCTCCGGAACTTGGCCGGATCAGCCAGCCATGCGCCCTTCACCTGCACGACCCTGAGCTTCTCCTTTCCGATCGATTTCACCAGAGGCTCATCCGAAGAGCCGGCATCTTTGAGCTGGCGCTCAAGGGCGGCAGTGAAGCCATCACAGAGCTTCGTGAGCGCAGCCTGATCCTTTGCCTTCAGGAGCAGGCCATCGAACTTCGCCCGGCTGTCGACGAAGGCGTCGCGCTGCCGTTCGTCGCCAAGCGCCCCACCGATACAGAGTAGTCCGCCGACAAGCAGGATGAGAGGCTTGGAGAAGCTGAAAAACAGGGGGAGGATTCCGGCAAGTCTACGGACGGGAGGGGAGGAAATGGCTGTGCTCATTCCGGAACATTCTGTGCTCGTTCGGGCACAGCGACAATCCCGGAGTTCGTTAGAATCCGCGTCGCATGGCTCGTTCCTACCCTCTCAACGTGGTCGGGCGACAAGTAGCCAAGCTTCGCACGGCCGGTGGCATGTCCCAAGCCGAACTCGCCGCTGCATGCCAGCTTCTGGGATGGGACATCGCCCGCGACACCATTGCGAAGATTGAAGGCGGTCTGCGGTGGGTTGGCGACATCGAGCTGATCCACTTGGCCCGGGCATTGAAGACCGACGTCGCAAGCCTGTTTCCCGAGGAGCCGCTTTACCGCGATTGCTTCCGCAGCAAGAAGTGAACGGTCGATCGGCTGAGTGCCGAGTAGTAGCGCCGTGCAACGGTCAGGACTACGCTTGGTCCCGTGATTCTTCGCCGCGATGGAGAGAGCAGCTTGAGCCCGGCGGCAGGTCGGACGAGACATCCTTGAGGGCACGCTGAGAAGCTGAGACCGCAGTCTACTCGCTTCATTCAGTCCTTGGCGAAAACTGTCAAGAAATCGCCCCTCCCCCCTCCGCTGTCACCTCACCTCCCGGCTTGGAATACCACTGCATGCAATGCATCCCACTGCAAATGGACTGCGGCAGCCATTGCATGCCCACCGCGATGAACTGCAGGCCACAGGCAGCGCAAATCCGGTCTTTCCAGTGCCATAAGATTCTGAAGAAACCGCACTTTGTCTATGCCTCGCACCCTCTACAGCCCGGCTCTCTCAGATGATGTGATCCGGGCACTCTACCACGAAGGGCAGCGCCAGCGCATGCCGATGACCCGTTTGGCCGACCTGCTCCTGCGGGAGGCGCTAGGGACCAACGTCACCGCGTTGATCATCCTCCCGGACCCAAGCCCGCCTAGCCCTTCGGGCAAGGCGGTCGCCTGATCCACCACTCGTCCGTCGCTCGCAAGCCCCCGGTTCTCCAAGCGAGAGCCGGGGGCTTGCTGCGTACGAACCTCCACCAAATCCACCACCAACCCCAACCAGCCATGGCTATCAAATTGATTGCAAACTACAGCAAGCGCCTAGGTCTCCCAGGCTACTCGTCCCACCAGTTTAGCGTCGAGATCGAGACCGAACTCGTGACAACAGACGATGTGCCGGCGGAAGCTGCCCGCATCTACGAGCTGCTCCAGACCAACGTCGACGAGCAGATCCAACATACCGGCTTCGTTCCTCCCGGAGACTACGGGATGACCGATCAAGCACCACCCGCTGCTTCCGGTGGGCTGACAAAGGGCACCGGGCGCCCAGCTCCCAGCAGCCCTTGGAAGTGCTCGGAAAAGCAGAGAGAGCTGATCGAGAACCTCGTCGCCGAGCACCATCTTGAGAAAGCTGATGTCGAAAACCTAGCCATCGAGCGCTTCGGCAAGGGCGTCCGCCAACTTAACAAGGTGGAGGCCTCGGGTCTTATAGACGAGCTTCTGGAAGCTCACGGCGGGCCGAAGAACCCGGTTACTACCCGTCGCCGCTCCGCCTACGCGGGCGTCAACGGCAACAACGGAGGAGGTCGCCGATGATCGCCTTCGCTAGTCCACAGAAGTCCGGGATCTCCTCGCTCCCGGATTACATCAGTCCGTCCGCCGCGAAGTCCTACCTCGCCTGCTCGCTCCGCTTCTACTTCGAGCGGGTGGCGGAGATCAGGAAGCCGACCACCCCGGCGCTGCATCTGGGGAAAGCGGTCCACTCCGCACTCCAGGCATTCCACTTGGCGCGCTGGCGTGGCACTGACGATTCCCCGGAGGTTGTTGCCGCAGCCTTCGGAGATGCCTTCCTCAAGCTGGAGCAGGAGGAAGGCCCGGTGCGCTGGAAGGAAGGCGAGCGCGAGAAGTCGCGCCTCGCCGGACTTTGCATCGTTGCCGCCTATCTGGATTCCCCAGAAGTACTTCGTGGGAAGCCCCGGGGGGTCGAGGTCCCTCTCACTGAGACCATTCCTGGCCTTGCGGTGCCGCTCACGGGAGTCCTCGACCTAGTGACCGACAACTTCACTCCGGTCGACTTCAAATCGGTCGCGGCGAAACCCGATTCGCAGCATGCAGCCTTCGACCACGAAATCCAGCTTGTAGCCTACCAGCTTCTACTGGAGGTGGCGACGGGCGAGAAGCCTGCATCCCTCGACCTAGTCTATCTCGTAAAAACGAAAGTGCCGCAGGTCTTTCGGGTATCGTCGCCGGCGGCGGATCGGAAGCGGAAGGACCGGGTGGTCCGTCTGATCGACACCGCCGTCAGTGGAATGTCGGAAGGGCGCTTCCATCCGCAACCCGGAATGACATGCATGTCGTGCCAGTACCGGAACGAGTGCAAGCGCTGGCCTGGAGTGATGTCGGAAAGGAGGGCGGCAGCATGAAGCGCACCCTCCTCCTTACCGGATGCCTCGCCCTACTGCTGCTATGCAACTCGTGCAGCGAGGCCACACCACGTGCATGCCCGGCACCCTACGTCACCGACACCAAACCGCTGGGCGACGGTATCAAAACCCTCGCCTACGCGTTCCTCGGAGCCTCTGTGGTCCTGACTCTAGGGCGCCTTTTGCGCTAAGAATCCACCATGAATGCCAACCTCATCATATCCGTCTTCGCTGGCCTCTCGATAGCGGCGCTGTCCCTTCAAATCATCGACGACTTCTACTTGCCGATGCTGCTTGGAGTGATTGCCACCATCGTGATCGCCCGCCTGACGAGATAGAAAGCCAGTCCATCCGCGAAGCGCCCGCCCGGTCTCCGAGACCCGGCGGGCGCTTCGTTTCCAGCCATAACGATCAATTCCAACAACCACCTATATGTCCCAAACTCAATACAACCTGCCACTGCTTGAAGCTGTATGCCGACGCGGAGTCCTTTGCGCCACCTCGGTTCGATACTGGCGAGGTTGCAAGCGACTCAACGCCGAAGACCTCGGCCTCGACCCTGCCAATGTCAGCGACCGATTGATCCAGCTCGGTCATAAACGTCTGGTTCCCCGGGAAGCCCTGGCGGCCTTCTCGCTGATCGAGTCCCGGGCCCACGCGCTCGTGGAGGGATCGTCGTTCCCCTTCCTCGGCGGGATCGCCCGCTTCGTTCCCAATCCCCGGTTGGCCGGGCTCACCGAGGGGCTCGACAAGCTCCGCGATGAATTCCGCGAAGCCACTCTTGATTTCGTCGCCGGTTACGGCCCGCTGCGGGAGAAGGCGATGGAGGAGTGGCGGGAAGCAGCCCGCAACCTCAATGATAGCGCGGAGCGGCTGCTCATCACCATCGAGCAATCCTTCCCTCCTGCTGGAGATATCACCAAGCGCTTCGGGTTCGAGTCGAAGTTCTTCCAGATTGCGGCACCCGAGAACCTCCGCCTGGAAGTCTCGGAATCCATCGACCAGATGGAGATTGTCGACCAGCGCCGCCGCGTGGCGGAGGATGCGCAGCGCCGGCTCCAAAGCGACCTGGACGGCTTCATCCGGGAGAGTGTGACGACTCTCCGGGAAGAAACCGCCCGGCTCGCTGCGGACGTCCTTGCGACCATCGATGGCAGCGAAGGAGGAGTCCATCAACGCACGCTGAACAGGCTGACGTCGTTCATCGACAGCTTCCGTAGCCTGAACTTCGCGGGCGACTCCCATCTGGAGTCCACGCTGGAGCGCTTCCGCCAGGAATTGCTCACCCGCAGCGCTGAGGACTACCGCAACGATAGCAACGCGATGCAGAGCCTCCGCGCGGGGCTCGACCAACTCCGCTCCAATGCTGTCGCAATGGTCCGTACCGAAGGTCGCGACGTCTTGAGCCGCTTCGGCCAACTCGGCGGGCGAAAGCTCGCAGTGGCCAGCTAGCAACACCATCCGTCCACCCGGCAGAGACTTGCGTCCTGCGGGGTGGATGGTCATTTCTCCAACCAATGAAGACACCACCCACAAAGAGCCAACAGCTCGCCCGCGACGCGGTCCAACAGGCGGCTGCCTATCTCCTCTCCTGTGGTATCCGCGTGCCTCGCTTCACGATCACCACGAAATGGGATCTTCCACTCGGCGGCTCGGAGGTTGTCTTCAACGGCACGACCTCCCGGTTGAACATGGGACGCTACCCGACCTCCTTCCTGAGAAACTGGTTCGCCATGCATGAACTCGGACATGTCCTCTGGAACGAATACCGTCCCCTGCACTGGAAAAAGTTTCGGGAAGCATTCGGCGAACCGGCACCGGCGGACTACCTTGAACTCTACAGGACCGAGTCATGGAAGACGGCGGCGTCCGGCCGACTGTCGTGGCTACCTGGACCGCATCGGCCGCCAGGTGAGCCTTCTTGGTACGGGGCACGAGCTGGAGGCCAAGAGCGGTTCTGCGAGCTGATCGCGCTCATGTATGCCAGCGAAGATTTCGCCGAGCCTCCTCCCACGGACCTCCGTGGACTTTGGCAAACCTGCTGGGATCACGGGCTCTCCCGGATGACCTGAACCCTTCTCCATAGCATAGCTGCCGCCGATGCCCGCGTTGTCTCCGCGCGGGCATCGGCGCGTACCGGCATACCTTTCCCACCGTGCTGCCATCCATCACCCGACACCCCTGACTCCATCCCAACTCTCCATCTTTTCCAACCACCACGACTCCTGCCAAAGAAACCACCTCCACTACCTGACTAGCCAAAGATCGCCCAACTAACGCGCGCAAAGGGCGGCTCCATCGCGGGGCCGCCCTTTGCGCGTAACTAACCTTCAATTCAACGATCATTCGCAATTTCCCATGTCTCACTTCACAACCATCAAGACTGAGGTCCGTGACCTCGAAGCACTTCGCGACGCCTGCACCGAACTCGACCTCGTGCTGGAATCCGGGATCATGTGCCGCGGCTACGCTGGCATCAACCGGACAGCCCACCGGGTAGTCCGGTTGAAAGGCCCCTATGACATCGCTGTCGATCCTTCCGAGGACGGCGGACGTTATTCCCTGACCACCGACTGGTGGAACGGTCATGTCGAACGCGAAGTGGGTGCCGGCTTCGGCCGACTCCTGCAGAACTACGGCGTTCAAAAGACGATCCGGGAAGCCCGGACCCGAGGCCTGCGCTTCAACCGCCGGCTCGAAGCCGATGGCTCCGTGCTAGTCACGTTGGAAGGAGGTGTGCTTTGAGCCGTCGCATCCTCGTTCGGGTGTCGCCGACCGGTGACATTCAAGTGGAGGCTGAGGGCTTCCAGGGCAAGGGCTGCGAGGCCGCCACGCAGAGTATCGAGCAGGCCCTTGGCAAGCCCACCGGGCGCACGCTCAAGCCGGAGCACCGGCAGGGCGGCGTCAACGTCCAGCAACAGCAATCCCTCGGAGGATCATGAAAACGACACTGCGTTTCGATCCCAGAGGGGCCGTCGACTGCATCTACACGGAAGCGATCGATCTCAGGCAACTCGGACGGCTCCATGTCGTCCGGGCCACTGCGATCGACTTCAACCCGGAGGAGCAATGCTGGGAGGTCCGCTGCGCGGATACCCTGCAACTCCTCCATTCCAATCCCTCGCGCGAGGCCTGCCTCGAGTGGGAGCAAGCCAACCTGCAACCGGGTTTCGCTCAGCCACCGGCCTCGCCCTGACGCAACACGTCGGCGATGGCCTTGGCCGGAAACCCTTCCAGCAGGTCTCCGACCGTGCAGCGCAAGGCCTTCGCCAGGATAAGCAATTCCGCGTCGTTCACCCGGCGCAGGCCTGCTTCGATCTTGGCGAAGGTTCCGCGGCTCACGTCCCAGCCTGCCGCCCCGCATCTCGCCGCAAGCGACTCCTGGGACAGTCCGGCCGTCGTCCGGAGCTTGCGAACGCGACCACCCACCAGATTCTGTTTTCCAGCCGCCATTGCTCCGAAGTCGGAGCTTGACCCTATCCCGGCAAAGATGCCGGATTGCTCCAATATCGGAGCAATCCGGTTCCTGCCACTCCTCCAACACCTCCATCCATGAAGAAACCACATTGCCTCCCCCTCGCCATCATCCTGCTCTTGGCAGCCTGTGGCCCCAATAAATCCGAACTCAGAGCCGAACTCCGCTCCATCCAGACCGAGATTGCACAACTCAGTATCGCCGCCCGGCAGCACCAGGCCCAGATGAGCAGCGCGGAATTCGACGCCTTCATCGGTTCATTCGCTGCAGGTTACGGAGCCGTCTCCGGCGACTACGACCTGGCCAATGACGGCGCGAGCACAGCCTACGACGCCTCCAACCAGGCCAGCGCCGCCAGCTACTCGCTCGATCAGATCCGGAAACGCTTCGAGGTTCTCTCCAAGCGCCGCATTGAGATTCTCAAGAAACTCGACTGACCCTAACCCAAGCATCCATAGAACAATGAAATCCCGTGAGATCATCACCTTGGTTCTGGGACTTGCGGCGGTGGTCGGGTTGGTCTTCGTCGTGAAATTCAAGGGATCCCCTCAAAGTGGCACCGCATCCCCGGAGATCACTTCCGCTGCTACGTCCGAGGAAAAGGATGCCCGACAATCTTGGCACGCCAGTGCTCCGAAGCTGATGCAGAACGGTCCTGCGAAGATCAATCGCACCCTCAATCAGTACACGCAAAAGAGGGGCCTCAACCTTATGCACGACGAGGATCTCCCCTTAGTGCTTCGGGGCTCATCGACGATCTCGAATTCCATGCTTACGTCGATGCCGCACCAGACAATGACGATGCCCAATGGATACCGATCGCCGTCGACTACTACGATTTGAAAACCGGGAACCTCGGTATCCTGTCGACAGCAAACCAAATTCGGGAGCCTGAGCGGGGAACCTTCCTGCTTACCAGGGTCCCTCGATGAATTGGCCTCGTCGGTGTCCCCATTAGTCTCCACTGACCCATACCCCACTCCCTACCCGATGGCCCCGGCTCCCACGTGGAGACCGGGGCCTTTTCACATCCATCCCAATCATCATGAATACTCCAATCACCACCTACCTCCGTGCCGGCTACCCCGGCCTTGTCCTCGTCACGCCGGAAGAAGCGCGCGCTGAAGCGGAGTTGTCCGCAGCGTGCACCGAACTCCAACGCCACCTTCACGCCTGGTCGTCCACCGACGGCCTCGTGGATGTCCAAGCGGGACGCTCCACCCCGTGCCCAGACCCGCTGGAAGCTCTGATGCACGTCGATGCCCTCTTTCGTCAGGAAGGCGAACGCCACATCGTCATGCTGCGCGACCTCCAGCTTCACCTTGACCAGAACGACCCGCTACTCATCCGCCGCCTGAAGGATCTACTTCGCCTCGCCAAGGTTTCCGGCCACGCGCTGGTCATCACCGGTTGCCGCCACAAGCTGCCTCCCGAACTCGAACACGAGGTTGCTGCCATCGACCTCGACCTGCCCGGCACACCGCGCCTGGGTGAAGTCCTAGACGGCATCCTACGATCCGCGGATCAGCCTGAGCCGGACGAAGGTCTTCGCGAGCGGATCCTCCACGCGGCCCTCGGACTCACCACCGTGGAAGCCGAGAACGCGTTCGCCCTGTCACTGGTGAAAGCCGGGCGGGTTGACCCGGATCTGGTGGCGCGGGAAAAACGCCGGGACCTTGAAGCGTGGCGGTCTGGTCGAAGTGATCGAGGCGAAGCCGAACCTCGACGACATCGGTGGTCTGGAATGCCTCAAGCGTTGGCTGTCCCAGCGCCGACCCGCCTTCGGTGCCGCCGCCCGCGACTATGGGCTACCGGTGCCGAAAGGCCTGCTCATCGTCGGTATTCCCGGCACTGGCAAGAGCCTCATCGCCAAGGCCACCGCCAGCGTACTGCAACTGCCTCTCCTGCGTCTCGATATGGGGAGGGTGTTCGGCGGGATCGTCGGTCAGAGTGAGGCGAACCTTCGCTCGGTGATCCGCACCGCTGAGGCCGTCGCGCCATGCGTGCTGTGGGTGGATGAGCTGGACAAAGCATGCTCAGGTATGGCGGGAAGCGGAGGTTCGGACGGTGGGACTTCATCCAGGGTCTTCGGCTCCCTGCTGAGCTGGATGCAGGAGAAGATTAAGCCTGTCTTCGTGGTTGCTACCGCCAATGACGTGAGCCAGCTTCCGCCAGAACTCCTCAGGACTGGCAGGTTCGACTCCATGTTCTTCGTTGATCTGCCCGACGCCAAGGAACGCACCTCCATCTGGGAAATCGTCATCGCCGGGCACCATCGTGACCCGAGATCCTGCGACCTTACCGCGCTGTCCAAGGAGACCGAGGGGTTCACCGGGGCGGAGATCGAAGGTGCTTATCGTGAAGCGCTGCATGAGGCATTTGCAGAAGGCCGCGAACCGACTCCAGACGACATCCACACCGCCATCGCCGCCACCACCCCGGTGGCGAAGCTGATGAAGGAACGGATCGAGGCGTTGCGGAAATGGGCCAAGGGACGGGCGCGGGATGCAAATACGGCAACGTCCCTCGCAGATGCCACTTCGCGACCGTCTCGACGGGTGCAATCCATGAACTGAAACTCGACCGGAATGGTTGTGATGGATTGCACGCGCAGCGATGCCGAGAGGAATACAACCCGGTGATATCGTCTCTCTTTTCGACAGTTTCGACGAAGGGGCATGCGCAGATTATTGTGATGTATTACGGTAGTGTTAAGGACCGCAGAGCGCCTCGCAGCAATAGCCCCGGTTCGTCTAGGAGCTTGGTGAGCTACTCGGGCGACGCCCTTTGCTCCAAGAGTTCACGAAGCCCGACCAGCCGACAGCGGTTTGCCTACCTGCTTTACTGCACGGGAAGCATCGGTCTCTGGAATTGCGATCATCTTGCAAACCACGGCACCTACCGAAGTGCGTGTCGGTTAGCCTCCGGCCCGTTCCGCCGCTGCCTCCCTCGCCGGCCGCTGCAAGATGGGATCGGGAAGGCGGAATTGCGGACGAAGCTTCTATTCACCATGCGGAGCCAGCAATCCAGGGGTGGAACCATTTGGTTCCACCCCACCGAGCATATGTCCAACACCGGCCGTCCAGATAAGGCGGTTGGCGTGAACCTTCGACAGCCTTGCCACCCCGCCGCAATAGGCCTTGCCATGAAGGATCGCCGCCCGTCTTCCAAAGCTTGAGACCACGCCCAATTCCCTTTTTTTACCTCCCTCTTCAATTCATCATAGAATCCACGCCCGCAGGGATTCGCTTTGGGGCTACGGGCGGCATGAAGCTAGCAGAGGGACAGACGGTGCGTCCAAGAGCGCGTCACGTTGGTCGGCCGCCTCCAGCACGCGGCCCTGGGTGTCGGAGCGGATCAGCCGGGCCGCTTCCCCGGCAGGATCTACGATAGAGGTCATTCATGCCTATCTATCACCTTTCTCGTAGGTCCGGGAAGAGGTGCTCGGTGAAGCGCTTACGGTCTTCTACACGAATTTCGAGAACTGGCGGCGGCTGGGTATTGATGCCCTGAGAGTATCCGGAGGACGTCCTGACCCGCTTGCCGGTCATGAAAGGAGCGAAACAGCCACGCTAACCCCGGCGAACTGGCTGCGGGCCCCGCAAGGCAAGCCGGTTTGGAAAGCGGCCTGAGCCCCAAAGCCGCCAAGAGAAATCACACGGCCGCTCGAACCACGCTTACGCTTACGCTGCCCGGGCTTCAACTTCCACTAACTCCAGCCGGGACCGCGCGGGCGACCCCGGCAAGGCGCCCAGAAACCGACAACGGAAACCATACTGCGCTTCCGACCAGCTTACGCGCTCCTGGAAATTCAAATCACTTTGGCCGAGCCATCCGCTTCAATTGGCACTTTTTATCCCACCCATGGGCGAGTCGCCTTCTCAAGCTTCAAGAACTCTCCAAACTCACGCCCTACAATTTTCAAATCCCTTGGAGATCTCCCTGCCTTCTTACAACATCTTAAAGCCTTTTCACAATTTCAACCCTGGTCTTAAAGTCTTTGGACACAATCATATCAACTATACACTTCCCCATTCGAAAGGGCTTCCTCGTCTTGGCAATATCTTGGTTGACATCGAAAATCTGCCAAGCGCTCACGTCAATTTCATCAACCTCTTGTACAACATCTTCCAACCGAACGGGCATCTTTCCTTCAGCGTGAACATATTGTTCAATTGAAATTGCTATACGAGTTGCCTCACGGTTTCTAGTTCCGTACTCCGTGGTCTTACGATTGCTTCTGCAGCCTCCCAAAAAAATCAGCGCGATGAGGAATAACCTCATAATCTTACCTAACGTAGCTTGGGCCATCTGTTCTTGGCGGGCGTCCATATTTGTCAGTTGTGATTGATTTTTTGGCGGGGACACGGTGTGACGGAAGCGGATGAAGAACTTCATGGGGAGGAAAATTCTTATTGTAATCCTCATCCGACACCGGGATATTTACGGTATATTTATCTCTGTTTTATATGGCGGCTGAGCCCCATGCATATCAAAGTAAGCATCAAACATAATTTCCTCCCCGCTATACGAGCGACATATCACCCACCAGTGATCCCCTGATTTTTTTAGAGGCTTATCCATTGGCGTCCTGCCATTTTCTAGATGACACTCCCAGCAGGGCGGAACAACGATGCCTGCAAGAAAATCAGCATTTTGATTGTAGCAGCTAGCTTCTCCATCCCTAAAGTAGGGAAGAAATAGCTTCCGGTTTACCCCTGTTGCCCGATACATGTTGCGGCGATTTTCGTATTGAGCGACTAATTTTTCCTTACCTCTCGCTCTCATCTGTTCATTGCAACCTCCCTCGTCCAGTAGTCTTCTAATCGCCAAATCCTTCTCTCTCAACTCTCTTTTATCGTACTGCTCTTCTGCTATCCTTTGCTCCTTCGCTTTACAATCCTCCATTGCCTCCGCATATCCAGGCATTGCACCCTGCAAGCCGAGAATATCCCACACATTAACTCCATCATTATCAATGAAACTGTAAAGATTGGAAATCACTTCTTCCCCCTTAGGGTCCCTACTCGACCACCTCCCATTTACCGGATCATAGTATCGATAGCCGTAGTAATATAGCCCAGTGCGACGGTCTTCGGGCTTAGTTGAGAACCTAAACTCAAACAAATTGCCCGGGTCATACCAGTTCGTCACCGACATACTGCGTAGGGTATTGCCGAAGGGATCATAATCCCAATGCCCCTTGACCGCACCAGCATCGTTGAGCAATTCGGTCACGTTCCCATTGCCATCGTAGAGAGGGTAATAGTTGTTCCAGCTACTACCGGAGTTGTAGGACGTGACCCATTGCAGCATTCCCCCCACCCCGCCAGCACCTTGGAGGGTACCACTGAGGTCTAAACCCCAGACGTATTCGTCCTGGAGTAGATTCCAGTCCAAGTAAGACTCGATACGGTTCCATCCATCATACACGTAGCGGTAATTTTCACTAGCGTTCCACGACGAGGTTCCCACGTTCCAATTGAAGAACCGACGCGCACAAAGGCGACCAAGGTAGTCGTAGACATACCCGACCTTCGTCCCACTCGTGGGCACCTTGGGAGTGGCTGAAATCATGCGATTTTCTCCGTCCCAAGCATAATCCCACCCAGCCCCGTCGTCCACGAGATTTCCATCATCGTCGTGAACCGGGTCAGCAGCATTCACCCCCGTGACGATTGAACCATACTGGTTGAGGGCGCTGCCTCCAGACGAGGTCGCCCCTGCGTCGGCGTAGTAGTTTGTAGTTGCCGTTCCACCGGTGGAAGTTGCCGTGCCGACGCGCGACTGAATGCGATTCCCAATTTGGTCGTAGGAATAAAAGCGGTCATCACTTGTACCGGCCGTCCCAGCGTCTGAATCCGCCGAGACAACTTGGCCTTTTGCATCGTATCCCCAGCTGATCCATTCGGAAGTGGCACCAAAGCCGCTGGACAAGCCCACGCCTTCTCGCTGGCCAATGGCATTATAGTTATAGTCGAAGGTTGATGGATTGTTGACACCTGAAAGGTTGGAAATCGACTGTAGGGCGTCCCGAGTCGCATGATACATTTTGGTGACGGAATGCTGCGGACCATCCATGCCAAAGGGCATGAGGGATTGCTTTGCTGTGCCGCTCCCGTGCCTTACATGGCTAGCGCTCGCCACTTCGTATTCGTAATCGTAAGTGAAGGTCTGCGACGGCGGCGGCGGCGGCATTGTTGCTGCTGGAATGCGCTGGTAAGTGAGGCTGGAAAATCGGCCCGCGGTATCGTAGGTATAAGTGACCTCACTGATTGCGTTGTTGAGTGAGGTCGTGCCAAGCTTATACCCGGTGGGCCGCAGGTAAGCATCGCGCTTTCGCGTCAATACCCGTTGCTGAACGATGGCGTCGTTCTGAGTCTCCGTCAAAAGGTCGAGATCAGTCGACGAATAGGTGTAGGTGAAGTGAGTGTTACCGCCGCGCGTCACCGAGCTCAATCGGCCCATCGCATCGTAAATGTAATCCAGAGGGGGGTAAGTGAATCCACAGTGGTCGCCGCGGAGCTCGTAAAATAATCCACCGCCGACAGTAATCCCTGATCGTAGCTGTACAGCGTGTGGGCACCACGAGCCCACGTGCGGGTCTTGAGCCTCCCCGCCGCGGTATAAGAGTAGTGGGCACCCTTCGAGGCCGCGTCGTCCTTATCCGTCAGCCAGCCGCGCTCGACGTCGTAGATCCAGGCGGTTGGATCTCCCGCATCGGGAGTGCCCACTTGATTGAGAGGATCCTCGTTGTGATCGAGCGCCCGATAGGTTCGCATCTCCTTCGGTCGGCCCTGCTCGTCGTAAGCGTAGGAGAGCGCATAACCTTGATCACCCCAATTGGCAGAAACGCTGCCGTCGTAGAAGTAGGAGGTGTAGCTCTTGTTGTAGACCGTGTTGGACGATGCGTCCAAGGTATTCTCTCCATCAACTTCAGTCACGCGCCCCATCTTGTCGTACTTCCACGCGGTCGTGCGGGCTGCTGAATCCGCTTGGCTCAGGAGATTGCCTGACTCGGTATAGGGACCTTGGTCTACAGTTCCCGTTCTGGAGTCTGTAGTGGAGTCCACACGCCCCAAATCGTCGTAGCCGTATGTCGTGCTGGCGATAACCACCCCCGTAGCCCCCGTGCTGTCGCGTTGTTCTTCCGCGTCGAGGCGACCGTCGACATATTCTCGGCGCAGGCGAGTTCCATCCGGGTGGGTGGTAATCTCGGTCCAGCTGCCCGCTGTCCAAGTCGTAGTCGGCCCGCCCAGCACGGCGACTGAGCGGGTCGTGCCACCGAGGGTAATCGTTCCGCTGCCGAGACCATTGGCCGCGGTTAAACTGGTCGAAATACTCGTGCCGTTGACTTGCGTCTCGACCGAGTAGCAAGGACCGAGGGTGCCGTCGGCTGTAGAGCCATGATTGAATGCAGTTGTCCGACTTCCGGCGGAGTTCGGCATGGTCTCAGTCTTATAGGAGACATGCCCCTCCGAATCATAGGTATAGCTCACAACCACCCCGTCTGCGTCCGTGGCCTGAGATTGTTTGCCTCTTGCTCCGGCCGCGGCAGAAGACGGGTAAGGGAGGTGAGGAGGATCGCTTGGAGCCCGTGACCGGCGCGTATGGGCCGCGGAAAATCGATTTACATCGCTAGTGCCATTGCGCGCACCCACGGTGGAGGGGATGAAGCACTTTTTTGCGGCCCTCAATGACCTCCTCGACACAATCACTCCGATCGATCAGGTCGAAAACCTGAAGACTTTCGCCGCAATCGACTCGATCACGAGAACGATCGAGCAAAGCGTGGACATCGCAGCCCGCTCGGTCGAGAAGCTACGGAAATTCCGCTGGGAAGCGCTCTACGCGATTGTTCCGGGCGAGAGCACTAGGCACCTGCCACAGTCCCATTACATCGCCGAGGCGCGGTTTGCCCTCCGGCAGGCAGCGGAAGAAATGGAGAAGGACGACTAGGCCCGTCGGCCGACCAGCGCTCATGGATTCCGTAGACGGCGGGGGGGCCGGAGCGCGTTCACAGGCCTAACGAAAAATTTTTCGTGGCCGTCTTGACGTCTGCGAAATTTGGATATTTTTTCCGCTCGTGGGCCCTTCCTGGAGGGCTTCACAGGATGAACCGGCTCGCACGCGAACCGGCGGGGCGAGCGGGCCGGAGGATAGATCTACCCGCCTCATCCATACTGAAGAAACATGAATGCGATCATTCGTTGGAGCCCGATCCGGGATCTGGCCGATGTGCATGGGAGTCTCTCCAGCATACTCGGTCATTCCCTGAAAAGCGGAACAAGCAAACAGGAAGCATCCAGCCCGAGCCCGGACTGGATGCCGGTGGCGGACATCGCCGAGAACGAGACCGGCTACCTGCTAAAGATCGAGGTTCCCGGTGTGCGGGAGGATGAGATCTCGGTGATGGTCACGGATCGGCTGCTCACCGTGACCGGCGAGCGCAAACTTGAGGAGGGGGAGGGTGTCCATCACCGGTTGGTGGAACGCGCCTCAGGGACCTTCGCGCGCGCATTCAAGCTGTCCGCGAACGTGGACCCCAACAGCATCGAAGCCCGTATCCGCAACGGTGTGCTAGAGATCCACGTGGCGAAGCACGAAAGCGCGAAGCCGCGCACGATCCAGATCAAGTCCGAGTAACTTCCAAGGCAAAGGGGAGGGGTCTTTCGCTATGGCTGGGGTAAGACTCCTCCCCACTTCTCCCGTTATTATGGAACCTGACTACGTACTTCGTCAGAGGGCGATCGACATGACGATTTCCCAGTTCGATTTTGGCAAAGTCCAAAAAGCCGCCGCTACCTTCTCGATGAGGTGGGATCAGCGTCCCGGCGTCCGCGAACCTCTGTCCGTCGAACAAATCAAGGACATCGCCAGGGAACTTCTGGAAAAGGCGTGGGACGACGACCTCGCCCCGAATTGCGAGTATTGCCACGGCGGCCTTAGGGCCACCCGCACGGACGGTGTCCTAGCACTGCAGTTCGTCTTGGAGGAATCCTTCTTCGTCGCGGCAATCGATGCAGAGGCCGCCTGACAAAGGTGGCTGTTCCTTTAACAAACCGAAATTCGACTATGGCTAACCAAAAACATGCACCGCTATCCGCCCTCAAGGAAGCGATCCGTGGTTTTCGCGTGATCCGCTTTACCTGCGATGGGGAAAAGTATGTCGTGGAGCCCAGCGAACTGGGCCGCTCTGAACGTGGATCCATGCAGCTTACCGGCTGGGTTCGGGAAGGCCCCCATGCCTCCGGACTGTGGATGGATTTCCACTATTGGAAGATCCGCGAGCTGGAGATTCTGGACGAGAGCTTCAGTCCTCCGCCGCAAGCCGCGCCCGTGCCCTTCTTAGTGGCACGAGAACGTTAGCTATGCGAGGCCGCCTTCACTGGCGGCCTTTTTCATGTGCTCCCGATACCCCTTCTTCCCGGTGTAGGAGTTCCGGTTTCCTTGCGACGTGAAGTTGTTCCGGGTCGAGTTTCCGGCTCGGGTCCGGTAGTAGCCGCCTACGCTTGCGCCGTCCGGCGGTCGTCAAGTGCGCGACGGCCGGCACCCATCCTCTTAACCCTCCCGCTACTCTCCGTCCGCGGGTCGGAGGTTCTCGAAAGTCGCGGGACTCAACGGGGGCTTTGCCTCCGACTCACACGTCTCTACCTGGGCGCTTGCGTGGTCGAGCGATCGATCGCTGATCTCCGATGGGGGACCGTCCGGGCTCCGACCAGTCTCAGCAGCTTTGATCCACGCCGCCGGCATCCAAATCTCGTTCCCAGCTACGAGGACTAAATACACGTGATCGCCGTTCAAAAGGGCATCGTCGATCACCACGCCGTGTTCCCCTAGTAGTGGGCCGTCTACGATACTGACGCTGCCGTGCAGCTTGGGGGAGGTTTCTTTCAACTGCGCAGTATTATCACCCTTTTCCTGACAACCAAGATGTTCCGCGTACTGTCAAGAAACTCGAATTCTGATCTTCATGCGGCTTCGCGGTGGTAGTAGCGCAGCAGGCCTTCTAGCCGTTCTCGACGCGGGGGGCGTGCCGGAATGCGCGGCGCACGGGATTTATCGCGTCGCCCCCGCCAGACTTTGGGCTCTTCAGCCGCCGGTCCGGGGTTTCCGGGGTTTCCGGCGTCTGCGGTTGACGCCTTTTTCGAAGGGGCGATGAGTTCAAGCAGCGCGGAGTCGGGCTGCTCGCCGCTTTTGCCGAAGATCCTGCGACCCAACACGTCGGCGGCGTTTCAGAGCGGAAATCTCGGCGTCCCGCTTCGTGACCTTGTCGATCCATAGCTTCCGTTCCTCATCCCATCGAAGATAAAACAACGGACGCAGCGCCCCCGGGGGACTAGATCATTTGAAGAAGAGCTGGAGCGTCTCACCAAGATACTGGCGGGCGTTCATCCATGTGTGCCCTCCCTCGGTGATGAGCGAACGGTGATCGACCTTCCGTTCTTTGAGGTAGCTCTCGAAGGTGATGGTCGGCTGATAGAGGAAGTCGTCCTTGCCAACGCCGAGCCACAGCAAGCTTGGCTTGCTGGCAGCGAGATCAGGAAGGTATCGTTCGCAGACCTCAGGAGTCAGGTAAGCGGCGTAGGAAGCGATCCATGCGAATTTATCGGGGTTTCGAAAGGCGGTGAAAAGAGACTGCCCTCCACCGCGTGAAAAGCCGGCGATGGCACGTCCCTCCCGGTCAACCCGCACGCGGTAATTCGCCTCGACGTAGGGCAGGACGTTGCCCGTCAGTTCGTCGCTGAAGACCAGGTACATTTCGCCTGACTGCGGCGAGGAGGGCATCGGCGTTTCACCCATCATGTTGCCGTAGGGCATGGTCACGATCATTGGGACGGCTCTATGCTCGGCGATGAGATTGTCGAGGATGACGTTCACCCGCCCTGCCTTGGACCAAGTCTCCTCGGTGTCCGTTGTTCCGCTAACGAGGTAGAGCACTGGATAATTGTCGGTGCCAGCGCGATAGTTCGGCGGCGTGTAAACAATCAACGGGCGGGTGCGGTTCAAAGTCTTCGACTGGTAGTAACAGGTAGTCAGCTCACCATGCGGAACATCTCGAACCGCATGCAGCAGCGGCGGATTGGCAGGCACGTCCACCAGACTGGGCTTGAACCGCTCGTTGGGAAATACATCGGGGTTCGACGGGTCGGACACGCTCGTGCCGTCGACCACAAAATTGTAGGGATACAGGTTGGGATCCACCGGGCCCACGGTGAGGGTCCAGAGACCGGCTTCGTTCTTCTCCATCGGCTGCCTGTCCTTGAGGAACTGGCCGCTCAATTCGACCTTCCTCGCGTCAGGCGCTTGGAAGCGGAAGCTCACCTTTCCATCCGGATGCACCTCGGGCGACTGGAGCGGCGCGGGTCGCGGGCTCGCGGCAGGCACCGTTTCGTTCTTATCGCCGACCGACTCCTCGATTAGCGTCGCCACGCCGCGTGGGTCCTCTTGCTGGGCGACATGTCCACCGGGAAAGGTGCGGATGGTCCAGCCACGGGAAACCGCGCGCTGCCAGCTCTTGTCGGTCTTGGCGCGTTCCTCGGCGGACTTGTCCTTCGGCACGAATGCGACGTAGGTGACGTCCAGCGTCTTGGCCGCGGGATTCTTGTAGGAAACCGGCTGGCTGAAACACTTGATGGACTGCTTCACGTTGTGCGGCGGCTTCGTGTCGGGCGTGACCCACGGCACCTGCATGAAGCCATCCTTGAATCGCGAGGGATCCTGCGGCCCCGCTCCTCCGAAGAGATCCCAAATGGACATCCCGTCATCCGGCACAGCGGCATCGAGAAAGACGACATGGCGAATGCGCTCGGGCACACGGTCCATCACGCCGGTGATGACCATCCCTCCGTAGCTGTGGCCGGTAAGCACAATATCGTGGAGGTCCTCGAACAGGATGAGGTTGACCACGTCATTGATATGGGTCTGCAAGTCGATGTCGGGGCTGTTGAGGTGCATCCGCTCGCCAAGACCGGTGAGGGTCGCGCGGTAGACCTCGTTACCGTCATCGGATAGGAATTTGCCGGTCTTCTTCCATTCCCAAGCGCCAGCGGTGGCACCGTGGACAAGGACGAAGGTGTTCTTCTCCGCCGCACGGACAATGCCGGCGAAAGCGAGGATCACAGTAAGGATGGGAAAGAGTCGGGATTTCATGGGGTTGGTTCAGCGGTTCTCAGGAAACATGATCTGTGCGGTCTGGTGAAGGTAGCGCCGCCAGTTCCGCCACTCGTGACCGTCGGAACTGAGAGTGGAGAAGGTACGAATGCCGTGTTCGTTGAAAACAGCCAGGGTTTTCATGCTATTGAGGTAAGCGATGTCAGTCTCTCCAACACCGAAATAGACCGGCATGCGGAAACGTCGGCTGCTTGCAGGATCGGAAAGCAAGGGGCTGATGTTCTGCTTGAAGGCAGGCAGCATTTCCGGCCAATAGCCCGAGCTGAAAACGTAAAGCTCCCCGAAGGTGTCAAGGTGAGTAAGACCGGTATTGAGTGTTACAAAGCCGCCCATGGATAGACCGGCAACTGCCCGGGCCTCCCGCTCTGGACGGGTCCGGTAGTGGCCATCCACGAAGGGAAGGATGCTCTCAAGATACTCTCTCGTGCAGGCATCGTCTTCTCCCGGCTTCGGCGGCGTGCCGCTCACCAACTTACCGGTGTCTGGCATGGCGATGATCATCGGGCGCGCCCTTCCTTCCGCGATGAGATTGTCGAGAATACGATGGGCGAAGCCGCTCTCGATCCAGTGGCTGTCGTTCTCTCCGCCGCCATGGTTGAGGTAGAGCACCGGATATCGGAGCATGCTATTTGCGTCGTAGTCCGGCGGCAGATAGAGGTGCATGCGCTTCTCCACGCCGTCCGGGTTCTTGTAGTGGACGACCTCCACCTTTCCGTGAGGGACGTCCTTTTCTGCATAGAAGGAGGAGTCGTCCGGCCCGGCAAGGGCGGGCAGGATGGGCACAGGATTCCCAGGATCGGGCGTCTGAAAGCGACCGTTGGGGCTAGCTTGGGCGAGCACCACGCCGGGCGCGTAAAGAAGCAAAGCTAAAAGCGATCTCATGGTTGATGGAATTGCGGCTCTAAGCTGCGGGAAGGAAGAGTGCGGGTCCGGACAGACTCCGGACCCGCATGTGGATATTTCAGCGTCGCGGCGCTGCTGGTTCAAATTTCATCGTGGCCTTCTCTAATCATTTGGAGTGGTTCAGGGCCTTGTTCCCGTTAGCTGCCCGAAAAGCTTGCGACCGACCGCATTCGACTTGGGCAACTGAACCTTGATCAAGTCGTAGTCGGTAGTGCTTCCTCCGTCTTCAGTCACGGTCACAATCACACCGTTTGCATTTGGGCCCGAGCTCACTGGGCCGATCGACACGACGTTCCAAGAGGCTAGATTTGTCCCCCAGCGGAAACTCAAGGTCGAATCAGTCTCGGAGAGATCATAGCGCTCGAAGGTGAAGATCAGGTTGGTGGCATCCTGGGTAAGACTCACCAGACTGCCGTTCGACGTCAGCGGATTGCCATGCAACTGATACTCCAGGACATTGTTGTAGGCATCGCTGTCCGGATTGGCTTCCGCCCCGTCGTTCACCCCGGTGCTCAACCCCGCTGAAGACACCCATGCCGCATAGCCGACGATGGTTCCGGTGAAGCTGAGAACCCCGGTGGATTCGTCGAACACGTAGTTGCCATCGCCGCTGGTCCAGTGCCGCGATCCTGGCGCTCCCGCACCCGCCGTGAAGCCCCCGGCGACCGCGGCCGAATCAACCACGGTGAAACCGGATTGATAGGTCGGGACAATGGTGAGGAGATTCCATGCGGCCCCTGTCGATGGGACCACCGCACTGAGATCGATCTTCAGCGTTCCCGCCAGGTTCAGAGTGCCAGTGCCACCGATCGAGTTGCTCACTCCAGTCGCACTGGGACGCAGATTATAGACGCTGGCCGTCCCGGGACTGAGTGCCCCGTTCACGATCAGGCTCGCGGTCGGGTTCAGCGTGAGATCGCCGGTCCAGTCGTTGGCCGCATTGTTGAAGCGGACCTGATGGACTACGGTGGCATTGCCATTCAGGGTCAGATCGCCGCTGCCCGAGAACTTGGCGGCCACGATGAGGTCTCCATTGTCGGCAAACAGCGTGGACGGATCGACCGTCAGGATCGTGCCGGCCATGGTGATGGGCTGTCCTGCATCCTCGCCATTGCGAACCGTCACCCCGTCGAAGATGTAGTTCGCTTGCGCGATGCTATTCCCGCCCTTCAGCAGGAACTGGCTTTCGGCAAGTGCCAGGCGAGCCCCCGCAAACACGGTGGTCTGGTTCGCCACGTTCGGCGTGCGGAGTGTCAGGCCGGTGGTGACCAGATAGCTCTTCCCGGCCACCGGGGCCAAGGCTCCCGGCCAGTTGGTGCCGGCGTTGAAAGAGGTAGCGCCAAAGCCGTCCGTAGCTGCGAGCAGGACGCCATCGTAGAAGTTGTCGTCGTTGACGTCCTTGAAGTCATTGCCATCCACCGGGCTGGTGCCATCCGCAAATTCCTCCGCATTGGTGGCGCCGTCCGGCTCGTAGTCCTGGGATGGGACCACGATGTTCAGATAGTTCGCGCCCACCAGCGGCTGGAAGTAGTGGAACTCCCAGTAGTCCGGCAGCCCGTCACCCGCGCCGCTGTTCTCCGTATCGCGGCCAGAGAATTCGTCGATGGGACTAAAGCCACCCTGGAACTCCTGGAGGTCGTTGTCGAAGTCGCCGTCAGCATTGGAATTCACGCCACCCGGCCGCAAGGTCGAGTCCGCGGTCGTGAGGTTGGTGAACCAATCGATCTCCCATCCATCGGAGATGCCGTCGCCATCGGTGTCGGGACTGGAATTCCGGTTGCTGGGATTGGTGCCATAGACTTCCTCGGATTCGTTGTCGGCGAAGTCATTGTCGGGATCGTCCGTGCCGGTCTGAAGCAGGTTGTTGAAGTACTGCCGCTCCCACGCATCGGCGAGCTGGTCCTTGTCGCTATCCGCGGCGGTCGAAAGCGCGTCATTCGGATTGGTCTCGTTGGCCAACTCCAGGTCGTCGGTTTCTCCGTCACCGTCTTTGTCCGCTCCCACGGCTGCGGTGGTCAGATTGTTGAAGCGGGCCATTTCCCATGCGTCGGGGAAGCCATCGGCATCGCTGTCCGCACGGTCGGTGTTGTCCGGGCCGAGCAGTTGGAAGAGCTCGCGCTCGGTCTCACCCAGCGCGCCTTTCCAGATGCGCACCTCGTCGTAGGTAGCGGAGGCCGTGGCATCCGCATACAAGGAACGACCCAAGGTGCAGGCCGTATCGATCAGCGCCCTCAAATCCGTGCCAGCGCCCGTATTGAAGGTCCCCTTGGCCCCGTAGAGCGGGTGGCCGGTCGCTTGGCTGCCACTGGCAGGTGCCGAGTACCAGGTGACTTGCGCACCCGTGGTGATCGCGCCATTGGTGAAGACCGCCGGGACGATGGTCATCACGATATGAAAGGGCACGCCCGCGACATACGGCGAATTGGCGGGCGCAAACGAAGCAGCAGGCTCCCAGCCCACTTGATCGAGACCAATGGTCGTCCCTTGGCTCCAGGTCATGCGCAGGGACTCATTCGGACCGGGATTCGTATTGTCGTTGACCCCGAAGTCAAAGATGCGGCTCCAGCTCTGGACGGCATCTTGGGTTGCCCACAGTTCGATCGTGACCGGCATCACTCCTCCCGACTGCAGACCGCTTAGAAGATTCGCGCCAAGCACCAAGTAGTCGCTCGAGGCCTTGGCTCCTCCCGTCAGATGAACGCTGGTGAGATCCTGGGTGGACGAGAGTCCGGCGTTTGCCGGGGCGTCATTGGCGACCTGCGCGGTGCTGCCTCCCACCGAATCGCTTAGATTGCCCGTAAAGCTCCAGCGATGAGCCAAGGCCGACTTGCCAGGGGACCATGCCGCATTCCGAGGATCCGTTCCGGCCCGGAATTCCTGGAGGTTGGTGTAACCGTCCGCATCGGGATTCGCGGCCGAGTCATCACTGCCGACGACCAAGCCCTTGGCGCTCTCCCAAGCGTCGCACATCAAGTCATGGTCGGTATCGGGCCAGCTGCTTGAACTGGTAGGCGAGGTGCCAGCCGTGATCTCGGCTTGGTTGGTGGCGTAGTCGCCGTCGTAGTCACCGCCCGGGGTCTGGCTGAGGTTGCCGAAGTTGGCCATCTCGATGGCGTCCGAGAAGCCGTCACCATCGACATCGCCCGGCACCGAGGCGGGGTTGGTGGGATCCGAGCTGTTCACGCCGCCGTTGAACTCGGCGAAGTCGCTGCGGCCGTCGCCATCCCAGTCGCCCGATCCATTGCCGGAGCCAGTCGGGCTGGTGATCAAGCCGTTCAACTGGTTCAAAGTGGTGATTGCATCCCAGCCGAGCTCCCAGACATCGGTAAGCCCGTCGTCATCCAGATCCGGATCGCCGAATTGGGAGAAGGCCAGCGCGACTTCCCCATCGGCCCCGGCGGACCAGCCCAGTGCCTTGGCTCCGGCAGGACCGGAGAAGCCATAGCCGCGGCACAAGGCACCGCCACCAATGCCCCCGTTGATGTCGAAGATCGCGGCATTCGCGGAGGAGATGATCGATGTTCCGGCGGGGATCGTACCCGCGCCGTTGCTGTTGTTGATGCCCTTGAAGTTGAGAACGAACTTGTCCGCCCCGGTGGTCGTGATGGAGGCACCCGTGCCGGAATCGATCGCGGCGGCACCACCGCTCGTATCGACGCCACCCAGTTCATACACGAAGATCCCCGCGGCGGGTGCTCCGGCCCCACCAATCGTGCAGGTGATGGCCACGGACGATGGCGCGGGCTGGGGCAGGATGTAGCAGGCGGTGGAGGTCCGGCCATTCACAGCGAACTTGGTGGCGGCAGTCCCGGCGAAGGTGACGCCGGAGGCGGCCGTTCCGTTGTCGCTGTAGTATCCCACCACTAGCACCTTGGCGCTCGATGGGTTTGCCAAGGTATAGGTGTAGTTCGAGGTGCCGGGATTGGTGGCGTTACTATTGGTAATCACGCTCCCGGTCCCATTGACCGTGACTTGGGCCGTGAGGGAGGAGGCAAGTGCCAAGGACAAGGCCGTGGCGACGGTTCGCGGTCGGATCTTCATGGGTTGCGGGTTTGCGGTTGAAATTCTCGCCAGGAGGTATTTTCGCTTCATTGGGTTTGCTTGATCGGAATCGGCGGGCAGGGGCCGGAGAGGATAATTATACGTTTAATTAAGTGGAGGGAATTTCGCTTGGATGAGACAGGAGCCAGAGGCCCTCCACCAATGGAGGGCAAGAGAGGATGCTCAGGTTTGCCAAGGTTTAGGCACCCGCCATCCCATCAGGAGGGTTCGATTAATTCGACGTTTAATGTATCCACATTCCCGCTGTCTAGAACAAATCGACAAATTGTATGACAGGCCACCACAAGGCTGGATTTCATCACAAAAAGGTTGGTTTCTCCGTACCTCGTCCGCTGGAATTCTCCTCCTCGCCGTCTTGGATCGCCCGTTGTCGCCGCCGGCTAACAGAAGTAAGGGTGATGCCGCATTCGCCCGAAAGACCGGAGCGCAACCTTGCGAATATTAATCGGTTAATCTGACACTGGATCACGAGCGGAGGAGCGGTCGCCACTGCGCCCCTTCCCCCGCTCTCATGGACCACTCCACCATCTCACCAAACTCATGAAACTGAATCTCACGACTCTCCTCGGCAGCGCCTTCGGGCTGCTTGCCTCCCTTGCTAGCGGCGCCGACATCGCCGGTCCTTGGAGCGCCCGCTTTCAAGGACCGCGTGGCGAACTCAATTATCAATTCACCTTCCAAACCGAGGGCGGCAAGCTGAGCGGCAAAGCGGTCTCCGAGATGGGCGGCCGGACCCGGGAAACAGAACTGCAGGACGGCAAGATCGAAGGCGACACCCTGAGCTTCGTGGAGGTTCTCAACTTCCAGGACAACGACATCCGCATCACCTACACCGGTAAGATCGCCGACGACGGCATCTCCTTCACCCGCCAAGCCGGTGACTTCGGCAAAAGCGACTTCAAGGCCACCCGTGGGAAAGCCAATGAGCTTCCCGATCCGCGCGCCGCGCTCAATCGCCAGGTGGTCCTCGGGCCCGACGACAAGCCGGCCTACGAGCCACCGCCCTCCGGCTTCAACGCCAGGAAGGCCGATGTGCCCCACGGCAAGCTGGAGATCATCGAATACGATTCCAAGACCGTGGGCACCAAGCGCAAGATGCAGGTCTACACCCCGCCCGGCTACACGAAGGACAGCAAGTATCCCGTGCTCTACCTCCTTCACGGCATCGGCGGCGACGAAACCGAGTGGCAACGCTTCGTGGACGTCGGCTCGCTGCTCGACAACCTGATCGCGGAGAAGAAGGCCGTCCCCATGATCGTGGTGATGCCGAACGGCCGCGCACAGGCGAATGACCGGCCGGAAGGCAACATTTATGCCGCGGGCCCGGCCTTCGCGAACTTCGAACGCGACTTGTTAGACGATGTCATCCCTGCGATCGACTCCCGCTATGCCACTGCCTCCGACCGCGAGCAACGGGCGCTGGCCGGCTTGTCCATGGGTGGCGGACAAACGCTGAACTTCGGTCTCGGTCATCTGGATCGCTTCGCCTGGATCGGCGCCTTCTCCCCCGCCCCGAACACCAAGCCGGCGGCCGAACTGGTTCCCGATGCTGAAGCCGCGAAGAAGCAGCTGAAGCTGCTGGTGCTGACCTGCGGCAACAAGGACGGACTCATCAACATCAGCCAAGGCGTGCACGCCTACCTCAAGGAGAAGAAGGTCCCCCACGTCTGGCACGTCGATGGCTTGGGCCACGACGCCACCCACTGGAGCCACTCGCTCTACTACTTCGCGCAAAAGGTCTTCCGCTGAACCGCTCCGAACCATGAACTTTCGATCCCACACGGCGCTGCTTCTACTCGCCGCCGCCACCAGCCTCCCCCACCCCGCGCACGCCGCGGAACCCACTCTCCGCGGCGTCTTCGAAAAGGACTTCCTGGTCGGCGTCGCCCTGAGTTCCGGAACGATCACCGGCCGCAATCCGAAGGCCGCCGAACTCGCCGCCACGCAATTCTCCGCCATCACGCCGGAGAACGAGACCAAGTGGCAGTCCATCCATCCCCAGCCGGACCAGTATCGCTTCGAATCCGCCGATGCCTACGTCAGCTTCGCCAAGGAGCACAAGATGGAGCTCATCGGCCACACCCTGGTCTGGCACAGCCAGACCCCGGGCTGGGTCTTCCAGGGTGAGGATGGCAAGCCGCCCACCCGCGAAGTGCTGCTCAAGCGCATGCACGATCACATCCAGACCGTGGTTGGCCGCTACAAGGGCAAGGTCAAAGACTGGGACGTGGTCAACGAAGCCCTCTCCGACGGCGGCCCCGAACTCCTGCGCGACTCGCCTTGGCGGAAGATCATCGGCGATGACTTCATCGACCTCGCCTTCCGCTACGCTCACGAGGCCGACCCCAAGGCCGAACTCTACTACAACGACTACGGCCTCGAGAGCGAACGCAAGCGCGCCAACAGTGTGAAGCTGCTGAAGGGCCTGCTGGACCGAGGCGTCCCGATCACCGGCGTGGGCACCCAGTCCCACTTCCACCTGAATCAACCGCCGGTCGCGGATATTGAGAAGACCATCAAGGACTTCTCAGCACTGGGCCTGAAGGTGATGGTCACCGAGCTTGATGTCGACGTGCTGCCCGGACGCGGCAACTTCGGGAATGCCGATGTGAACCGCCGCGAACAGGGCGACGCCACTCTCAATCCCTACACCGCCGGTCTCCCGGAGGATATGCAGAAGAAGCTGGCGGAGCGCTATGCCGAGATCTTCGACGTCTATCTGCGCCATCGGAAGGCCATCACACGCGTGACCTTTTGGGGTCTCAGCGATGGGCAGACCTGGCTCAACGGCTTCCCGATCCGCGGTCGCACCAATTATCCCCTGCTCTTCGACCGCGAGCTCAAGCCAAAGCCGGCCTTCGAGGCGCTGATCAAGAAAGGCAGCGAGAAGCGCACACCCTGATCGTCCCGGCAAATACTGTCCCCACCTGTTGTTAATAAATCGTTTAATTTCCCCTTGCTGCAACGCGCGACATGCTATGAATTCAACACTGATCCGGGTGGTTCTGGATCCGGGTGCTCATTCAAGTGAGCGTCCATCCCTGCAGGAAAAAGCGAGTGGTCGCTGCGGTTTACAACGGGTTCCCGCGGCGACCACGCGTCCTCCCAGGCGGCAGTGCATCAGCCCCCTCTCAAGCATGCTCCCGGTAGAGGAAACAGGAGAAGTCCGCCGGATGGCAGCTCCCGCTGATGTCCTGGCAGCACATGCCGACAAAGGCCCCGGTGAAGCCGAGATGCGCATAGTCATCGGAGAGGATCGCAGCGTTCAGCACGGGACCGATCTTCTCCCATCCCGTATCCCCCGCCGAGAATTCAAACTGCAGCGCCGCGCCCCGCAGCGTGAGGCGCATGCCGATCGGTCCTGTCGCAGGCACCGGTACATCCTCTGGTAAAACTTCGCTGCTGCTCGCGTCATCGGTCGCGATGATGTTGAGCGTGCGTCCCAGCTCCTCGTCGAGGCTGAGCCGGAGATAGTAGTGATTCTCCGTATCGTAGTAGGCGATCAAGCCTGCCATCTGTTGGAAGTTGAGCGGATCGAATTCCACCACGGTTTCCGCTGTGACGTCGAAAGATTGCACCCGGCGCGCGATCAAGCTCTGCCGGAATGTGCTGACCGTCGGCTCCATGCCCTTCAGCCGCAGGTAACCCGGCCGCTCGCCAAGACTGCACCAGTCCGGAGTAATAGCCTGACGGAGGCTCTGGAAGTTGAGGTCGAGTTGCGGATGATCGAAAAGCCCGCTCCACTCCGGCGTCTCCAGCTTCAGCTCGGGCATGCCAGCAGGCCCCTTCACGCTCATGCTGGGCACCGTTCCTCCCTGTTCGAGGTAGAGCCAGTCGTCCACGCCCCACACGCACTTCTGGATCGCGGTCTCGCGGCCCAGCGTGCAGTGCTTCCCGTCGATGGGCCGACCGCAGAGGTGGGCCAGGTACCACTCGCCCATCGGCGTCTCCACCAGCGAAGCGTGGCCGGCCTTCTGCAGCTCCACCCGCGGATCCTGGGAAGCATCGAGGAGGTGCGTGTGAGGATGCAGCTCATAGGGCCCATCGATCGCCCGTGAGCGTGCGAGCGTGGCCGCATGCGCATACTGGGTGCCGCCCTCCGCGGTCAGCAGGTAATACCAGCCGTTGCGCTTGTAGAGATGCGGGCCTTCCACCAGACCGCGTTCGGTGCCCTTGAAGATGTTCCTCACCGGCCCGATCAGCGACTGAGTCCGCGGGCAGAACTCTTGGAGCAAGATGCCGGCGAAGCGGTTGTTCTGCTTGCGGTGATCCCACAGCATGTTGACCAGCCACTTGCGACCATCCTCATCGTGATAGAGCGAAGGATCGAAGCCGCTGCTGTTCAGGAATACCGGTTCGGACCAAGGCCCTTCAATCGACTCTGCGGTCACCAGGTAGTTGCGGGCGATCTTGTAGGGCACCCGCTTCCAGTACTTCACATCGGTATAGATCAGGTAAAAGAGCCCGTCCGCATGGCTGAGGCAAGGGGCCCAGATCCCTCCGGAGTCCGGATTACCCAGCATGTCGAGCTGGCTCACCCGGTCCAGCGGACGGGTCAGCAGCCGCCAGTTCACCAGATCCCGCGAGTGATGGATCTGAACCCCGGGAAACCACTCGAAGGTCGAGGTAGCAATGTAGAAATCCTCCCCCACCCTCAGGATCGAAGGATCGGGATTGAAGCCCTTGAGCACGGGATTCCGGATCGTGGCGGTGGATGAAAGCGGCGTAGCCATGAAATCGATAAAACGTTTTATTTCAGCTCAAAAAGAAGGGCTCAGGTCGTCTTACCGAGGATCAAGGTGGGCCGATAGGCCACGGAAGGCAGCACCGTCTCGGGACCACCCTTTACCAGCTTGAATGCCATCTCACCGGCCTTTTTGCCCATCTCGTAGGAGGGAATCTGCATGGTCGTCAGCTGCTGCCAGGCAGACAACGAAGCATAGTCGCCGTTGAAGCCGGCGATCGCAAGATCGCGCGGCACCCGCACACGGTGATTGTAAGCGGCGCGTCCCACCATGTTCGCCAGATCGTCATCGTAGGCGATCACCGCATCGTGGCGGCGGATCTCTTTCCAGACCTCCGCCGTGAGTTCCACGTCGGCGCCAATGACCGCCTTCGTGACGACCGCCAGGATCGTGGGCTCAAGCTTGGCCTTGCGCATCTCCTTACGGTAGCCGGCTTCGCGGTCGGCAGCACTGTGGTGCATCTTTTTGATCGGAGCCCCGCCTTCGAGCTGGCGGTGCAGGAAGCAGATCTTGCGATAGCCTTTCCCAAGCAGATGGCGGGTCAATTCCGCGCCCGCCCACTGGTCCTCCACGTAAACCGAATTCGTCTCGTGGCGGTCGTTGAGGAAGATCACCGGCAGACGCGCCGCCACCACCCGCTCATAGATCTGTCGTGCCAGGTTGCTATAGCTCTCGATCACAAGCGCATCGAGGTTGCGCTCGCTGAAAACCGTCGGCATTGCCTTGGAAATGTCATCAATGCTGACCGGCAGCCGGATCAGGGTAATCCGCGAGCCTTGGCCCTCCGCAATGTCGTGAACCCCGGCCAGGTAGCCGGTCGGCGAGTTGGCGAAGAGCCCGGTCTTCGCCGTGAAGTAGCCGATCGTGTCAAAGCTGTTGGAGCGGATCGAGCGCGCGCCCGCATGCGGCTGGTAGTTTAGTTCACCGGCGATGCGCTTGACCTTGTCGATCGTCTCCTTCTGGAGCTTGATGTTCGACGTCGGATGCGGCCTCAGCGCCTGAGATACCGCGGCCGTGCTCAGGCCCGCGGCATGGGCAATGTCCTTGATCGTGGCTCGTCGGGGCAGGCTCATCGGTCTCGTTCTCGCGCCGCGGGCGGCAGGGCCGGATAACTCGGCGCGACGCAGCGGAAAATACCGGCGGAAGCCCAACAGGTCCAGCACTCGTCCCGGAATCAAGGACGCTTTCGACGGGAAGGAGTCCATCGCGCGCGATTTCAAGACAGGCATCATCACGCGGCCTCCTCCAGACCGGGTCCGACGTCCGTAGCCCGGCGGGCTTCAAGTTCTGCTGCCATCCGCTGCTCCACGGCCTTCGAGATAGGATAAAACAGCATGCAGATCACCCCGACGCCGAAGAAGGCTCCGGAGTAAATCCCCACCAGCAGACGGATGCCGTGCTGGACCTCCGGCAGGTGGGCGCTCTCCGGCGCGTAGCCGTAGAAGGCCAGCAGCCAGCCCGCCAGCGCCCCACCGATCCCCAGACCGGCCTTCAGCGCGAATACCATCCCGGCAAACACGAAACCCGTGGAGCGCCGGTGGTTCTTCCACTCGCTCCAGTCGGCGGTGTCGGCAATCATCGCCCACAGTAGTGGGATGGTCGGCCCGTAGCACATGCTGGTCAGCACCGTCAGCAGAAACATCAGCGGCACATCCTGCGGCGCCAAGAAATAGACCATGCCCTGGAATACGGCCGCGCCGGCGAGCCCCCCGACAAAGACCAGCTTCTTGCCGAAGGTTCGCGCCAAGGGCTTGGCTGCCACTACCCCGGCGATGTTCACAAGCGAGCCGGTCATGTTGAACAAGCTGATGCCGATCGCCGTCGGCGCATCACCCGGCTTGAGGATCAGCCCGAAGGTATCGAGGATCTTGAAGCCCCAGCTTGGCTGAGCCAGCGCTGCCGGCGTGGCGAAGAGCCCCGCACCTTCGAGGAAGCTACGCAGGGCCTCCGGATCCATGTAGTACTTCACGTGCAGGTAACTCGCATTCCCGCGCAGGGCTAGGGTGATGAAGACGAACAAGGTCATCCCGAACATCGCCAGCCAGGGGCGGTTGCCGGCGATGTCACGGAAGTCGCGCACCAAGTCCGGCTTCTGGTCCGGCGGCGGATGCACCCGCTCCTTCACGCTCAGGAAGGTGATCACGAAGAAGACCAGCGAGACCGCCGCGAAGATGCCGACCGTGACCGACCATCCCCGCGCGGGATCACCGCCACCGAACTTCGCAACCAGCGGCAAGGTGAAGCCCTGCACGATGAAGGCCGCGCACATCGCCGCGAAGAAGCGGTAGGACGAGAGGCTGGTGCGCTCCATCCCATCGCCGGTCATCACGCCGTTCAGCGCGGAGTAAGGTACATTATTGACGCTATAAACCACCATCAGCAGCGCATAGGTGAGGAAGGCATACGCGTAGCGCCCCGATGCACCCATTCCAGAGGGCACCGTGAAGGCCGCCCAGAACAGCAAGGCAAAGGGAATGGCCGACCACAGCAGCCAGGGACGGAACTTCCCCCAGCGGTGATTCGTGCGATCGGCGATCGCACCCACGATCGGATCGATGATGGCATCGCTGAAGCGCACGAGCAGCAGCATGGTGCCCATGGCCGCCGCGCTGATGCCCATCACATCAATGTAGAACGCCGTGGGGAAGGCGATGAAGATCTGGAACACGAAGTTCGCCGAAGCATCGCCAAAACTGTAGCCGGCCTTCTCCCTGAAGCTGAGCTTGCCGCTGGATTGCGAGGACATGGGCAGAGGTCCGCGGTGAAGGTTGATCCCGTATCAACGGCCCAGCTCGCCGGCCGTCCAAGGCGCACTGCGATCCTTGTGCTTGTCCCGGACTTCCTTCACCTGAGCCGGCGTCACCGCAGCCGCGTCGTTCGACCAGCTTTGGCGGACATAAGTCAGCACGTCCGCGACCTTCTGGTCGTCCAGGTCGGTGTGGGCGGGCATCACGCCGTTGAAATCATGGCCCAGCACCTTCACTGGCCCTTGCAAGCCGCCGGTGACGATCCGGATCGGCAGCGAGGGATCGCCCGTGGCCCAGTCCGAACCATCGAGCGGTGGGAAGGCGCCTTCCAAGCCTGCACCGGTCGGCTGGTGGCAGGCCACGCAGGTCATGCCATAGATCTCCCCGCCGCGCTTGTGGACCTCGGGATCGGGCGCGAACTTCTTCTTGGAAGCGGCGGTCCCGGCGCTATCCGCCTTTGCGGCCAACTCGGAAAGGAGGCCCTTTGCGCCACTGGCACCGGGGATCTCGGTGAGCGAAATGTCATCGTAAATCACCGTGCCGCTGGCCCCGCCGAAGGCCCCAATCAGGCAGTGGACCAGCAATCGCGTGCGGTCTCCCGTCTCGAGCTCGGTAGAGACATTGGTCCAATCCGAGTCGCCCTTCACGTAGTTGCTGCGGTCGCCGCCTTCGACAAAGAGCATGGTCCCCAGACCTTCCCCGACCGGCTTGAGGTTCACCGTCTTCACCCAGGCGGAGAGACGATAGCGCGTGGCCAGCTTGACCCGCAGGTTCACTACAGCCCCGCCGTCGACGACCTTGTTAGAGGAAAGCACCAACCCCGGCGTGCCATTGCGGCCCTCCGGCGTGCTGGCCACCTCGAAGGGCGTGCCATCGCCATAGACTCGCACTTCGCCCCAGCCGGTCGGCTTGCCTTCGGAAACCTCGTTGAAGCCCGGATTCGGCATCAGGTTCGGCATCTCCCGCTGCTCGCTCGCCTCACCGGTGTAACCGGCCGCCTTGGTCGCCGCGGTCACGCTGGCGGCATGCCGGTTCGCGGCGATCTGCCAGGCGTCCTTGAGCACAACCTCATCGGTGATGCGCGACTCCTCCTTGGTAATGAGCTGGAACAAGGCCTCGCCAAGTTCCTTGTCCAAGGGCAGCCGCGAAAGCGACACCAGCACCTCCGCCAGTTCTCGGTCACCCGCGACCTTCACCGTGCCGCCGCTCACATAGGCCTCCTTGAGCTGCGGCGGCGTCGCAACCTTGATCCCGGCTCGCTGCACCGCCCGGACATCCGACTTCAAAGCCGCGGCCACCGTGGCCGGCTCGATCACGGCGAGTCCGGCAAGTGCATACACCGCATGGGCCGAGCCACGGCTACCGGCAGCAGCCAGGCCCTTGAGCTTCTCAGCCAGTTCCTTCTTGCCACCTTCGACGATCAGTCGCTGCGCGTGGAGACGCCACAGGAGATTCGGATGATCCAGGGCAGCTATAAGCGTCTCCGGATGCTCGGCATCCAGGCCGGGGTTCGCGTCATCATAGCTGCCCTTGGGATAGATCCGGTAAACGCGGCCATACTGGGTGTCGCGCAGCGGCGTCTCGTAGGCGTTGCCCTTGCCTGTTTTCGCATCCATTCCGGAGGAGCTTACATTTGGCGTCGGGTTGTGCTGGATGATCAGGTTGTACCAGTCGCAGATCCACATCGCACCATCCGGACCGACTTCGGCACAGACCGGACCCGACCAAGCGTCGGCGCTGTTGTAGAGGTTGTTGAAACGCTGGGCTGCCTTGTAGCCGGATCCCGTGCGCGTCACATCAAAGGTCCCCACCAGCTTGCCGGTGGCCTCCGTGACAAAGGCCGTCTTCTCGCGCCAGGCTTCTGGGAAGCGCCCCGCGGTGTAGAAGGCATGGCCGGCCCCGGCGGTGTAGCGCTCGTGTTGATCCACCTGCCGGATGTCGGCGGAGCTTGGGTTGAAGATCGGATTATCGTCCGCCCGTGGGGTGCGCGGGGCACGTCGCCCGGCGGCCGCATAGGCTGCTTCCGGATGCGTCAGGTAGAAGGACGGATTGCCATTCGCCGTGGAGCCCATGATGTCGAAGTCCGAGGTCATCCCGAGTCCCCAAGTGTTGTTCGTCGTCGGTTGGAGGTATTCGAGTTCGGAGCCGTCCGGCTTGAAGCGGAACACGCCTTGGCTGAACTGGTACTGCTTGCCGCCGACACTGCCGCGGAAGCCGGAGTAGCCTACGGTGGCGTAGATCCAGCCATCGTGGCCATAGCGCAGGTTCGAGACGCCCGCGTGCGTATCCCCCATACCGAAGCCGCTGAACAGCACCGTGCGCACATCGGCCTTGTCGTCGCCATCCGTGTCCTTGAGGAAGAGCATCTCGCTGCCGTTGGTGCAGATCACCCCGCCATTCGCGAAAACCAGCGAGGTCGGGATTGAAAGCTTGTCCACGAAGGTCGTGAACTTGTCGGCGCGGCAGTCCTTGTCGCTGTCCTCGGCGATGATAATCTTGTCGTTGCCCAGGTTCCCCGCGTGCAGGTTGTTCGGATAGTCGACGGTCTGGATGATGAAGGCGCGGCCCTTGTGATCCCAGTTTACGAAGATCGGGTTCACGATGTCCGGCTCGGCCGCGAACAGTGAGAGCTCGAAGCCCGCGGGCACCTGCGCCAGCTTCATCGAGTCCTCTGCGGACAGCGGCTTCTGCGCCTTGGTGATGAGCTCGCGCTTTACATAGCCGGGAAGCTTCACCTCCTGCTCTTCCAGCTTGGGCAACTGGAGCGCCTGGAGCACTTGCTGCTTTTCCGATCCCACACTCCACAGGATCGCGCGCTTGATCAGTTCACGGAAGGCGGGCTGATCCCAGACCCGATGGTCATGGCCCGCGGCGGTGTAGAACACCCTCCCCTTCCCCTGCTGGCGGATCCAGGTCCACGGCTCGCCCTCGCGCTTCTCCAGGATCGTGCGGTCGTCGCCCTGCTGGTCGTGAACATAGCTTTCATCCCATGCCTCGAAGCCACCGTAGCCGCGCATAATCTCATGCTCCGGGCTCTCGTTCGAAACGCGGAAGACACCGCCGCCATGGCTCTTGAAGCGCCCGCCGACCAACTTGATGAAGTCCGGCGAGCCACCGTAGCAGGCCGATGCGCAGTGGATCGGCAGGAAGGCACCGCCCTTCTCGACGTAGTCTTCAAGCGCCTTGAGCTGCTCCGCAGGCATCGGTCCGCCCTGCGCCCAGTTCCCGTACATGAGCACCGCGTCGTACTTCGCGAGCGTGTCTGCATTCAGTGCCTCAGCAGGATTCTCGCTGTAGGAGAAATCGATTCCCTCGGTGCCGAGGTAACGCTTGATCACGCGGTAACGGGTCACCGGATCATGACCCGGCCCATTCGCCGTGGGAGCTCCGAAGAACAGCACCTCAAGGCGGCGAGCCTCGGGCTTGGGAGTGACCATCGGTTGGGCCAACAGCGCCCCAAGGACGGCCAGTGGCAGGAGGGAGATGAGACGGATGGCGCGCATAGGAGCGATTCGCAAAGGGTTTTGCCGGCACGACACTTGCGCCGGGCTGGCGACATTTGCTGCCCGTCCGGACGTCCGGATGCAAGTTTAAATTAATCGGTTAATTTTCCGCTCGTCTTCGACGTCACCCTTCGCCCAAGTTGTAGCCCTACCGCTATGACCACGCTCCAACGCCGCTCCTTCCTCGGCACCACCGCTGCCGCGGCCGCCTTCACCGCACTGCGCTCCCAAGCCGCCGATTCACCCGCCGCACCGCCTCTGAAGTTGGGTCTCATCGGCTGCGGCTGGTGGGGTTTGATCGACGCTCGCGCGGCATTGAAAGCCGGCGGCGTGGAGATCATCGCGCTCTGCGATGTCGACAGCGATCACCTCGCGAAGGCCGCGGATGAAATCGACAAGCTTCAGGGCAGCCGCCCTAAAATCTTCAAGGCCTACGAGGAATTGCTCGATGCCGAAGGCTTGAAAGCCGTGATCATCGCCACCCCGCCACAGTGGCATGCCCTGCCCTTCATCGCCGCCTGCAGCAAGGGCCTCGACATCTACTGCGAGAAGCCGCTGGCCTACGATATCCGCGAAGGCCGCGCGATGGTCGATGCCGCGCGCAAGGCTGGCAACATCGTGCAAATCGGCTTCCAGCGCCGCCACGCCACCGGTTTCGCCAATGCCCGCAAGTACATCCAGGAAGGCAAAGCCGGACGCATCATCTCCGCCGAGGCACAGATCCACTATACCCCGGCAACCCCCGATCCCTCGCCCGTCGATCCGCCGGCCAGCCTCGACTGGAACCAGTGGTGCGGCCCCGCGCCGCTGATCCCCTACAGCCCCGCAGTGGGCCACATGAACTGGCGCCTGGAGAAGACCACCGGCCAAGGTCACCTCGTCGACTGGGGGGTGCACCTCATCGACAATGCCCGCTGGATCCTCGGCTTGGGCGCGCCCAGCGCCGTCACTGCTGCCGGCGGCCTCCATCACCTCAAGGGCAAGATCACAACGCCGGATCTTCTAACAGTCCATTTCGAGTTCGATAACTTCCCGCTCACCTGGCATCAGCGCATCTGGGGCGCCCAGGACTTCGATCCCTCCACCTCGAACGGCATCTTCCTCTACGGCGAGAAGGAAACCGTCTTCTGCACCGACAATAAATGGATTGTCATGCCGCGCGGCCGCGATCCCAAGCCGCAGGTCCAGGAGAGCATGAACGACTCCAGCGCGGATCACCTCGCGGACTTCCTGCTGGCCGTGCGCGAGCGCCGCCAGCCCGCCTGCCGGATCGAAGAGGGCTTCCTCTCCACCACCGCCGTGAAGCTGGCTATGATCTCCTACGATACCGGCTCCCGCATCGCCTGGGATGCCAAGAGCGAACAGATCAGCGGCAATCCCGAAGCCTCCAAGCTACTGAAGCGCGAGTATCGCGCCCCGTGGAAGCATCCTTTCCAAGGCTGATTCCCTTCACCGCGATTCGGCTGTTAGGCCGAGCTCCAGCAGATGCGCGATCCGATCCACATCATAGACACAGCCGGCCCAGCTGCCGCCGCTGGCGTTCTGCAGTGCGGACCACAAGCGGGTGTCCGCCGGCAAGTGGGGATGCGGCTGGAGCTCGGGATGGATTCTCCGGGAAGCCAGCTCCTCCGCCGTGAGCGAGACCACATCGACCGAACCCTCAAGCGTCTTG
The DNA here is from genome assembly GCF_000739615.1 of Haloferula sp. BvORR071. GTDB lineage: Bacteria > Verrucomicrobiota > Verrucomicrobiia > Verrucomicrobiales > Akkermansiaceae > Haloferula. Next base: position 94,198 of record NZ_BATP01000001.1, on the reverse strand, counting down.
GTATCGATCCTCAGGCGGATCCGGTCGCCGTCGCGCAGTTTGCCGATCGGCCCGCCGGCCCACGCCTCGGGACTGACATGACCGATGCAGGCACCGGTAGAGACCCCGGAGAAGCGGCCATCCGTGATCAGTGCGATCCTCTGGCCATCCTTCACATGCTTGAGCGCGGAGGTGACCTGATAGGTCTCCGGCATGCCGCAACCCGGGCCAATCCCGGCCAAGACCATGACCTCACCCGGGTTCAAAAGTCCCGCCTTGATAGCCTCAATCGCCCCGCTTTCGCTGGTAAAGACCCGGGCCGGTCCCTCGTGAAGGAAGACCCCATCCGCCCCGATCAGATCCGGGGCTATAGCGGTGCTCTTCACCAGCGCACCTTCCGGAGCAAGGTTGCCACGCAGGAAAGTTACCGTGCTGCTCAGCCCGCGATCACGGGCGCAAGCGGCGGACATGATCACATCCCCCCGGTCGATGCCATCGAGGATCCGCAGCTTTTCCTTCAAGCGGACACGGCGCTCGCTCTTCTCCCACCACTCCAGGTTCTCGCCCAGAGTCATTCCAGTCACACTTCGGGCATCGAGCTTCAGCAAGCCCAAGTCGCGCAGGTGGAGCATCGCTTCCGGGACACCACCGGCCAGATAGACTTGCACGGTGGCGAAGTGGCGTGGGCCGTTCGGCAGCGAATCGACCAGGCGCGGAACGCTCCGATTGATGCGCGCCCAATCGTCCACCGTCGGCCGTGGCAAGCCAGCGGCATGTGCAATGGCCGGGACATGCAGCACGAGATTGGTGGACCCACCGAAGGCCGCATGGCAGACCATCGCATTGTGGATCGAATCAGCGGTGAGGATCTCGCGACCTCTCGTGCCCGCGGCATCCAGCGCCATGAGGGCGCGGGCCGAGCGGCGGGCGACATCGCGCCAGATCGCGGAACCAGAAGGAGCCAGCGCGGCATGCGGCAAGGCGAGGCCGAGTGCTTCCGCCACGACTTGGCTCGTGGCGGCTGTGCCCATGAATTGGCAACCACCGCCGGGCGAACCGCAGGCCTTGCAGCCCATTTCCGCGGCATGGTCGAGGGCGATCTCGCCACGGGCAAAGCGTGCCGCGAGGGTCTGGACCTTCGCGGTGTCCTCGGCTTCCTCGGCCAACAAGGTGACACCGCCCGGCACCAGCACCACGGGCAGATCCGGACTGCCAGCAAGCGCCATCAGCATCGCGGGCAAGCCCTTGTCACAAGTGGCCACGCCCAGCACCCCGCGCCGGGTGGGCAGCGAGCGGATCAGACGGCGCAACACGATAGCAGCATCGTTGCGATAGGGCAGGCTATCGAGCATGCCATGGGTGCCATTGGTGCGGCCGTCGCAGGGATCACTGACGTAACCGGCAAAGGGAATCGCCTTGGCCGTGGCAAACTCACGGGCCGCCTCCTCCATCAGCAAGCCGACTTCCCAGTGCCCGGTGTGGTAACCCAGCGCCACCGGCCTGCCATCGGCAGCACGGATGCCGCCCTGCGTGCTGAGGATCAGGAATTGCTTGCCGAGCATCGCTGCGGGCGACCAGCCCATGCCGGCATTCTGGGTCCAGCCGAAGAGCTCACCGCTCGACATCCCGCGCAGGCGTTCCGCGTCGAGCGGCAGGCTGCCGGAAGGACCGGGGGCGGTGGTCCGCAGCGTGTAAATCGCCTCATCGCCGGAATCGAAGATCGGGTTCATCGTCGCATGCAGATTGAAGACTCACGCGACCTTGTTCACCAGGGTGCCGATCGGAGCGATGGTGATGCGAACCTCATCACCCGACTGCAAGGTGAAAGAGTCCGGCGGCACGATGCCGGTGCCGGTCAGCAGATAGGCACCATGCGGAAAGCTGTTGTCACGGAAGAGGAAGCCGGCGAGTTCGGGAAAGGTCCGCTTGATCTGGCTCACACTGGTGGCGCCGGAGAATACGGCCGCGCCATCGCGGCGGATCTCCAGCTCGATGGCTGTCTCCGGTACCAGGATTTCATCGCATACGAGGAGGCAGGGGCCCAAGCCGGTGGAGCGGTCGTAGACCTTTGCCTGCGGCAGGTAGAGCGGGTTCTCGCCCTCGATGTCGCGCGAGCTCATGTCATTGCCCACCGTGTAGCCGAAGATCTTGCCCTCGCGGTTGATCGCCAGGGTCAGCTCCGGCTCGGGGACATTCCACTTCGAGTCGCCACGGATGCGCACATCCATGCCCGGACCTGCAACGCGGTGCGGGGTGCCCTTGAAGAACAGTTCCGGCCGCTCGGCGTTGTAAACCTTGTCGTAGAAGGTGCCGCCGCCCGCATCCTTGGATTCCTCCATGCGTGCGGTGCGGCTCCGCAGGTAAGTCACACCTGCCGCCCAGATCTCCTGGCTGCCGATCGGCGCCAGCGCTTGAGCGGGAAGCGTGCCCGCTTCGCCCGCATCCCAGGCCTTGCGGATCAGCGCAAGAGGATCGCTGGAAGTGAAGAGATCATCCATGCCAAGATCGCCGGCAGCGCGGCGAACCGTGCCGGCAGACTCCAGCACCAGCCCGATGGAATCGCAATAAACGCGGATCATAAGTTCCATCAGCAATGGACGATGGCATCGACTTGTCCAGCCATCCTTGTGGCAGATGACAAGGAATCAGCGCCGAACTCCTACGTTCATCGTATTTCCAAAACATGAATCCCTCCCCTGCCGCTGAATCATCCTCCGGCAACGACCGCCTGAGCACCCGCGAGTATGCGGGCTATGCACTCGGCGACACGGCATCGAACTTCTTCTTCCAGACCTTCAACATCTTCCTTACCTACTACTACGTGGATGTCTGGGGCATCCCCGCCGCCGTGCTGCTGTGGATGCTGCCGCTCATCCGCGGCGCCGATGCGATCGCCGACGTGGGCATGGGACTGCTCGCCGACCGCACTCAGACGCGCTGGGGAAAGTTCCGCCCTTACCTCTTGTGGGGCGCGATTCCCTATGGCCTCTGCGGATACCTGATGTTCGCCGCGCCGGACTTCGGCGAGCAAGGCAAGGTGATCTACGCCTACATCACCTACGGCCTGATGATGCTGAGCTACACGGTGATCAACGTCCCCTACTCCTCACTGCTCGGAGTCATCAGTCCCTCCTCGCGGACCCGCACCCAGGCCGCAACCTTCCGCTTCATCGGGGCCTTCGCCGGCGCCTTGCTGATCTCGCTCTTGGTGCGGCCTCTCGTGCGTGCGCTCGGTGGCGATGACGAGATCCAGGGATTCAAGTTCACCATGGCGATCTTCGCCACTCTGTCGGTGATCATGTTCCTGATCACCTTCGCCAGCACCCGCGAGCGCGTCACGCCACCACCGGGCCAGGAGAGCCATGCCCTGGGGGAGATCCGCGAACTGCTCCGCAACCGGCCATGGCTGATCCTGCTCCTCGCCTCGATCCTTTCGACCGCCTTCATCGCGCTGCGTTCCGGCAGCACCTTGTTCTATTTCAAGTATGTCGCCGGGGATGACGGCTCGTCGCTGCTGTGGGGCCTCGACCGCAGCACGATCTTCCTCACCGCGGGGGCCCTCGGGCTTTTACTAGGCACCGCCTGCCTCAGCCCGATCGCTCGGCGTGTCGACAAGAAGTACTATGCCGCGGGGCTGAGCATGATCACCGGCCTGTGCTTCGCCGCCTTCTACTTGGTCCCGTCGCATGCCTTCGGCCTCCAGATCGCCCTCAACCTCATCGCACAGTTTTGCGCCGGCCCGACCTCCGCCCTCACCTGGGCACTCTACGGCGATGTCGCGGACTACGGTGAATGGAAGTTCGGACGGCGCTCGACCGGCCTCGTTTACTCGGCCTCCCTGTTCTCGATCAAATCCGGGATCCTAGTCGGCGGCTTTCTCCTGCCCTTGTTCCTCGATCAATTCGGCTTCGTGCGGAACGCCTCGCAATCCGAGCAGGCGATGCTCGGGATCACGCTGGCCTTCACCCTTGTTCCGGGAGCGATCGCCTTGCTGAAGGGTATCACGCTGCTTCTCTACCCGCTTGACCAACGCCGCGTTGATGAAATTGAACGCGCGCTCGCTGCCCGCCGCTCGGCCGCCGAAGCTTCCATTCAATGAAGGCCTCTGCGTCTCCAAGCTGCCTTCTTCGCCCTTGGAGACGCGGTTCCATCACCGTGATCCGTTCATGCGTGGTATCACCTTAGAATCCACAGCAACGCCGAATTGATCCAATGCGCTGACGACAAGCCGTTTGTCTGCCTCTCCGCGCTATCCCCGGCAAGCGAAGCCTTAGCCGCAGGGATTTCCTTTGGGGAGATGGGCAGCATGAAATCAAACCGTGGCGGCTTATTCCTCCATAGCTCCGGCCCTCAGTAGCTCATACGCGTTTGATGAAAGATGGTTCCCCGGAGGGTGTTGAATTCGAGGTCAGCGACTTTGGAATCCGCAGGGAGCTTGCGCGCTTTAGGAACTCGAGAATCGATCGCCGATGGATAGCTGTCTCTCCCCTAAGCGCTACTCCAACCTCAATCCACAGTCGATGCTGCGGACAAGGAAAGGGGTTCGGTGCTGTTAGACATTGGGCAATGATCGAGATTTTTGAGCTAATTGCTTTTTTATCGGCGCGATGAGGATAGGGTGTCATCTACCATGGTAAAAGTAGCACTGTTCGTCCGGTTAGAAGCAAAGCCCGGAAAAGAAGAAGACGTTGAGACCTTCCTGAAGGGAGGTCTTCCCCTTGTTATGGATGAGCCCGCCACCACTGCGTGGTTTGGGATTCGTCTCGGACCCAGCACGTTTGGCATCTTCGATGCGTTTCCTGATGACACCGGTCGCCAAGCGCATCTCTCCGGAAAAGTAGCGGCGGCCTTGATGTCGAAGACCGAAGAACTATTCTCCAGCCCCCCCGTTATCGAAAAGATCGACGTCCTCGCAGCGAAGCTGCCTGAATAAAGAAGCCCGACCTGCCGAAGCAGCCGACTACCGCAGCCATGACGATCTATTCTGACCCCCGACACGCGCCTACTGCGGTCGTGTTTGATCTTTAAGGTCCCGGCGGTACCTAGCTATCAACAGCTCACTCGCACACCCACCACCTCCCCCGATCCCCACCACCACCGTCCCCGATGTGCGATGTAAGCCGGTGCCGCCCACAAACGGGGGCGTGCTCTGACCGAAAAATTTGTCGTGCTATCGCAAGAGGATCTGAGGGCTTGGGCCCGAACGCCCGGTTCTCCACCCGGCCAAGAACGACCGTGCGAATTCTCCGCACACACGGAGAATGGTCGTCATTCGCGCCGAAATTAACGTGTAGAGGCGCATACCCCGCCTTAGTGAAATGCGGGCAGGTTCAAGAAGACTCCAATTGCATATGACGTCCGGGATTGAAAGCTCTGAAAACGAGTGAGTGCTTTATCGCGGTCAGTGGTGATCTTGGGTCCGTCCGTCGTGCGGAGGAAGCTGCTCGATAGGTGAATTCTGTTCGGAACCGTACAGCCGGATTTTACAGCCGGGCCTCTGGACCGGCTGCTGGACTAGGGCCAGCACCTCCTGAAGGGCCCTGAGGATTTCTCCGGTGGTAAAGGGCTTGCGGAGGAAATGCTTCATACCCGCCTCTGTACATCGAGCCATCAGGTGCTGGTTTGGAGCCCCGCTGACACCGATGATCCGCGCATTAGGGCTCACCAACCTCAGGAACTGGACCAAAGCCGGCCCATCCATGCGCGGCATCATCATGTCCGCGATCACGACGTCAATGGTACCGCTTGAACGGGCGTAGAGGGCTACCGCTTCCTCCCCATCTGCGGCCGGAAGCACCGTGTAGCCAAATGCCTCAAGGGTTCGTTGGGTGATCTCACGGATCGTCTCCTCGTCGTCGACCACAAGAACGGTCTCCCCTTTGCCACGCGGGAGACCGGGAGCCATCCACCATGACGAGTCGTCCGGTGCCCCTTCCGCGGCTGGCAGGAAGACGCTGAAACGAGAGCCTCTGCCCTCCTCGCTATGAACCTTGATGAAGCCCCCATAGCTTTTCACGATTGCGAGCGACGTGGAGAGACCGAGGCCGGTCCCGCTGCCCACCTCCTTGGTCGTGAAAAACGGCTCGAAGATCTTCTCGACGGTGTCCTTCGACATGCCGCTCCCGTTATCCTCCACTTCGATGCATACATAGGCGCGGGGGTGTGCATCCATGATCGGGATCTCCGGATTCCCGTCACCCCGGATGTTTGTCACACGCACGGCGAGGCGCCCGCCCTCGCGCATGGCGTCCCTCGCATTGACAAGCAAGTTGAGTAGCACCTGGTGCAGTTGGGTTGAATCCGCCCGCAGAGGCTCGAGGTCGGTATTGGCATCAATCTCGATGTTGATGTTTTTCGGAAAGGTCTCTTCGGCGATCTTCACGACCTCCAGCGCTACCAATCCGAGGTCCACCTTGGTTCGCCGCCCCTCGACACCCCGAGCGAAGGTCAGCACTTGGTCCACCATGTCCGCGCCGCGACGGGTACTAACCCCGATCATCTCCAAAACCTGCTGTGCCCTCGGCTCCGGACTATAGCTTTTGAGCAGATCGATCGACATCATGATCGGGGCGAGGACGTTGTTGAGATCGTGAGCAATGCCTCCGGCTAAAGTGCCGATACTTTCCATCCGCTGGGCACGGAAGAACTGCTCCTCCAGCTTCTTGCGCTCGGTGATGTCGGTATTGATGGTGAGGATCGACTTGGTATTGCCGTGCTCGTCACGAACCGCGGTCCAGCGTCCTTCGACGGTGACGGTGCTGCCATCCCTTGTTTGCTGCTCGAGTTCGCCCGCCCACTCGCCGTTGGCGAGAGTCGACCTGGTCGCCCCTTGGAATACCGACAGATCCGGGAACATGAGGTCCGCGACCATTTTCCCGAGTGCCTCTTCCGCAGGCCAGCCATAGAGGCGCTCCGCCCCACGGTTCCAGAAAATGATCCTCTGCTCAAGATCGCACACTACGATGGCATCGTGTGCCTTGTCCAGCAGCGTGGCCTGCTCGCGGAGGCGCTCCTCGGCCTGCTTGCGCTTGGAAATGTCTTCGGCCACGCCCACCAGCCGGTAGTACTCGCCGCTTGAATCCTTTACCGGGAAAGCGCGATCGTGAATCCATCGCAGGGTCCCGTCGGGTCGAACGATTCGATATTCCTCATCATAGCTTCCGTCGGCCCGGCCTGCCATGAACGCGTCGCGCACGCGTCCCTGATCCTCCGGGTGGATCGACTCCAACCACGCGTACGGGGAGGAATAGAGGCTCTTTGGCTCTCGCCCCCAGATGGCCTCAAAGGCGGGACTGACATAAAGCACGCGCTGCTCAGCCGGATCCGCGACCCAGAAGACCTCACTAATATTCTCTGCAAGCTGGCGGAATTTCAACTCGGACTCTCTCCGCGCCTCTTCCGCCCCTTTCCGCTTCGTGATGTCGACAGCGGACCCGGCGAGGTGGGTGACCTTTCCAGTCGCATCGCGCAGCGGACAAAAGATCGCGTCAAGGGTGATCAGTCGGCCCCCCGCCACTTGCACCTTAAATTCCCCGCGAACCGTCTCTCCATCCGCCACGCGCAGCAGTACCGCCCTTAACTCCTCTCTGGCAGAGGGGGAGTGCTTCCACCAGTAGGAGTCGGCAAAGGGCTTTCCGAGCACATCCTCCCTGTGAAGGCCCGCCGCTTCCAGCGGTGCCCGGTTGACTTCTAGAACGACGCCATCGGTGGAAAACAGTCCTACGAAAGCAATCATCGAATCCAGAATGTCACGCCAGCGCGCTTGGGTCTCGCCGAGCCGTTCCTCGGCCAGCTTCCGCTCGGTGATATCCCGCCCGATGAATACCAGATTCGTTAAACGGCCTCGGGTATCCGAAATCGGCGCAATCTCTAGATCAAGCCAGAGCTTCTCACCGGTCTTGGTGCGGCTGACAAATTCCTCGCGCACCGGCCTGCGGGCTTTAAGCGCGGCCTCAATGCGACATTCCGCGGGCCCTGGAGTATCGGTGGACGCCAGAAAACGTGGGCTTCGACCAACGGCTTCCTCGCGGGTGTAGCCTGTCAGCTTCAGGAAGGCGTCATTCACAAAGAGTATCCGCGGTCCCGGTTCCTCCAGCAGCTCCGTCCCGGTGATGATGACTATGTCGTTGAGGCGCGAGACGCAGGTCTCCAAAGTCCGCAATTGCTCCTCCTTTTCGCGGCGGCGGGTGATGTCGCTAAGGGTCACCGTGAGCCCATCGGGCGCCGGAAACGCGCGTACTTCGAACCAAGCGTCGCTGCGTGAGCTGTAGGTCTCGAAGCAGACAGGGACCAGCTCCGTCGCGACATGGCGGAGGTGCTGGACGAAGCTGCTATCGGCTCCCGATTCCCAAGCTTCCCAGATTGCGTGGCGAAGCACCTTGTTGCACTGCCCCAGGAGTTGCTCCGCGCGGTCGTTCATAGACAAGACCCGGAACTCGTGATCAAGGGTCACAAAGGCATCACTAATGCTCTCGATAGTGCTCTGCAGGCGCTTTTGCGATAACCGTAGTTCCAACGTCGTCATGACCTGCCGCGCCAGGATGGAAAGCGCTTCGCCCTGTGCCTTTGATAGTTGCCGGGGCGTGTGGTCGAGAACGCAAAGGGTGCCGATCGGCACGCCTTCTCCTGACATCAAGCGGGCTCCCGCGTAGAAGCGCAGATACGGCGGCCCGGCAACATATCGATTGTTCTCAAAACGTGGATCAAGCGCGAGGTCTGGCACCACAAAGAGTCCCTTCTGCCGGATCGCATGCTCCGAGATGGAGGCGTCCAGATCCGATCCCCGCATCTCCAGCCCAATCACCGACTTGAAGTGCTGGTAGTCGCGATCTACCAGAGTAATGGTTCCGATAGGAGCTTCGCAGAATTGTGTGGCTAAGCGGGTAAAATCGTCCAAATCACCCTCATGCTGACTCCCCCTGAGATCATAGCGCGTAATAGCGCCCACTCGGGCGGGCTCGGGGTCCGGAGAATTTAGATCCATAGTGCAATCAAACCAAGGTCACCGCAGTAGTGCCGCGCCGGCTCGCACCCGAGCAGGGAATCAAACCCTGTCGAGTTAAATTAGATATCAACCGAATTCAGAAAGGACTTACCCGGAAGGAGATACGTAAAACTCCGAAGTTTCGCACAGTCGTTTGCTATGGCGTTTTGCGGAATTGCCATAGCCAGTCTCTTGGCTTTTCGGCGGCATCCGCCAGATGGCTTGCTGCCAGGATAGATTGATGCACAGATCGGCACTCTGGCACATCTGACCCAGAGAAAGAGTGACATCATCAACGGATCTGGCCTTGGGCAGGCAAAAGATCACTCTTCCGCGGTGCCTGCAATTCCACGCTTGAAGGCATTTCCCTCATTTCCACGGCCGGGACAACGCTCATCGTGTTGGGGAATGGGCTTACCTTTGCTGCATGAGCTGAATGTGGACTGGCAGCCTAATGAGCTTGGCAGCGAACATTGATCCGGCCAGCCGAGATTCGATTGGACGACGGGCGGACTTGGGGTGAGTCTTCCTCTTTGACATCCCGACCCCGCGACATCGCGGCTTTCGCCGGGCATTTTTTCCAGCGTTGCGGTTTCCAGCGTTTCGATTTTTCCCGAAGCCACATTTTTCCCGCCCTCCGGTTTGAGGCATACCCGATGGGTTTTTTCAGCGGCCTCCCGTCAGCAATAGATTCCTAGCGGCCAAGCGGCAGTCGGAGAGCAAGCAGCCACCGTCTGAAAAGCAGACCACCGTAGTGGCGGAAAGGAGAGCGGGGCGCTGATTTAGCCCGGCGTCTCGCTGGTGCCTTGATCCCGACGATCAAAAGGCTGTCGGCCAACCAGAAAGAAGCACGACCATGAGCAACCAAGCCAACTACGAGCAAATGTATTCAAAGAGCCCCCGCACGGCGTTGCCGGCGGGGGGCGAAGCTCCCGACTTTAGTCTGCGCAGCACGCCGGACCAATGGGTGACCTTGAGCGAATTCCGCGGACAGCCGGTGATTGTGGCGTTTTATCCGGCGGATTGGAGTCCGGTCTGTGGCGACCAGATGGCGCTCTACAATGAGATTCTTCCCGAGTTTCAGAAGCTTGGCGCGGCGCTCGTGGGCATCTCGGTGGATGGCACCTGGTGCCACGCGGCTTTCGCGAAGGATCGCAAGCTACACTTTCCGCTGCTCGCCGACTTTGAACCGAAAGGTGCGGTGGCGCGTTCCTACGGCGTCTATCGTGAAAAGGATGGCGTCAGCGAGCGGGCGCTGTTTGTGATCGATGCCGACGGCTTCATACATTGGAGCCACGTCTCGCCGGTCGGCGTGAATCCTGGGGCCGCAGGCATTCTTTCCGCGCTCGAAGAACTCCAAACTAAAAAGGAGGCAGCAGCAGTATCATGAAACACGAACTTGTCGAACGCCTGACCGTCCCAATGGGCAAACGCGATCACATTCTAGGACCGGAAAATGCATCCGCCACTCTCCTCGAGTATGGCGACTACGAGTGTCCCTTCTGTGGGGCCGCGCACATGCTGGTCAAAGCCATTCTGGAGAGCGTGGGCGATCGGATCTGTTTCGCCTTCCGCCATTTCCCACTGAGCAACGCGCACCCGCACGCGGAGAGCGCCGCGGAAGCTGCCGAAGCGGCCGGCGCTCAAGGCGCCTTCTGGGAAATGCACGACGTCCTGTTCGAAAACCAGGATGCCCTCGATTATGACGACCTCGCCGAATATGCGGCGATCTTGGAACTCGACGCTTCCCGCCTGATCATGGAAATCAGGGCCAATGCCTATGCCGGCCGCGTGCGCGAAGATTTCAGCAGTGGGCTGAGGAGCGGGGTGAATGGAACGCCAACCTTCTTCATCAACGGCGTGCGCTACGACGGACCCCGCGCGGTCGAGCCAATGGTGGCAGCGCTCACCTATTCAGGCGGGTAGTAGGAGCCGCACACTTGGACTCGTCTTTCTTCCTCAACGTGGGAACATGCCCGCTGCGGACGACCGTATTTCCAAAGCCCGCAGCTTACTTGGCTGCCACGACCTTATTGAAGAGCGCCCGGAGATAGGGCGCGGTGCGACTGTTTTTTGCCTTGGAGACCTCGACGGGAGTGCCGCTGGCGATGATGCGCCCCCCATTCTCACCAGCGCCGGGACCAAGATCGATCACCCAGTCGGTCTGGGCGATGGAGCGTATGTCGTGTTCGACGACTATGACGGTGTTTCCCGCATCCACGAGGCCCTGGAGCTGACGCATCAGGCGGTCGGCGTCGGCGGGATGCAGGCCCGAGGTCGGCTCGTCGAGGATGTAGAGGGTATTGCCGCGTTGCGCCCTTTGCAGTTCGGTGGCCAGTTTGATTCGCTGGGCTTCGCCGCCGGAGAGTTCCGTGGCCGGCTGGCCGAGGCGCAGGTAGCCGACTCCGATCTCGCGGAGCACCGAGAGGGAGCGCATGACGTTTTCTTCCCCCGCGAAGAACTCGCATGCCTCTCCGACTGTCATGGCCAGCACTTGGGCAACGTTCTTTCCCCGCCACTCGATCTCAAGCGTCTGGGCGTTGTACCGGGAACCCTGGCAGGAGGAGCAGGGTGCGTAAACGCTGGGGAGGAACAGTAGTTCGACCATGACAAAGCCCTCCCCTTCGCAGGTAGGGCAGCGGCCCTCCGCCACGTTGAAGGAGAATCGGCCGGGGCCGTAACGACGGCGTCGCGCGGCCGGTGTCGCGGCTAAGAGTCGGCGGACGTGGTCGAAAAGGCCGCTGTAGGTGGCGAGGTTCGATCGCGGGGTGCGGCCTATGGGCTTCTGATCCACCGTCACGAGCCTCCGGATGTGCTCTATGCCGCTCACAATGCGACCAGAGGTCTTTTCCTGTGCAATTTCCAGTAGCGGGTCGAGTTCCTCGTCTTCGGATTCAGGCGGATCGGCACCGAGCTGTTCCTGGATCAGTTCCGGTAATGCCTGGCTGATCAGGCTGGATTTTCCCGAGCCGGACACTCCGGTCACCGCGGTGAAGCAGCCGATGGGAATGGCGATGTCGAGGCCGTGCAGATTGTTGCGGGCGATTCCTTCCAGCCGGAGCCAGTCCCGTGCCGTTCGAGGGGTACGGGCTTCCGGCGGTTGCAGGTCGAAGAGATACCGCCGGGTGATCGAAGCCTCGATTTTTCCGAGCCCGTCGGGAGGCCCGCTATAGATCACCCGCCCGCCCTCGCTCCCCGCGCCCGGCCCCACGTCAACCAACCACTCTGCCTGGCGGATGATGTCGAGATCGTGTTCGACGATGAAGAGTGAATTTCCCGCGGATAGCAGGCCGCGCAGGACTGTTAACAACGCCTCGCCATCCGCCGGGTGTAATCCCGCCGACGGTTCGTCCAGCACGTAGATCACGCCGAAGAGCTGGGAGAACACCTGGGTGGCCAACCGGAGGCGTTGCAGTTCGCCTGAGGACAGCGTGGGCGTGCTGCGGTCCAGGGAGAGGTAGCCCAACCCAAGGTCGATCAACGGATGCAACCGCTCCAGCAGCTCTGAGCACAGGCGCTGGGCGGTAAGGCGCTTTTCCTCGGAAACCGACGAGGTCCGGCGAACGTCAGGCGCGCCCTTGTGGGCGGAACCGCCAGCTGCGACGCGCCGATCCGAGGCAGCGACGCAAGTCTGCTTGTCGAGGGTGTGGTCGCTGGAGAGGTCTTTGATATGAGACAGATCGCCCCGCACTATCGGTGTCAGCAGAGCCACGAGTCCCTCGAAGGAAAGTTCACCAAACCCGGCAACGTCCAGCCCGCAGAACTTCACCGACAACGCCTCTTTCTTCAACCGCTTGCCGGCGCAATCCGGGCAGTCCCGGCCGATGAGATAGCGCGACACCCGCTTCTTCATGAGGGCGCTTTTGGTGTTAGCAAAGGTCTCCAGCACATAGCGGCGCGCCCCGGTGAACGTTCCCTGGTAGCTGGGCTCGGTGCCCCGCTTGCGGGCGACATGGGTCTGTTCCGGGGTGAGGCCCGCATAGACCGGGACGGTGGGCTGTTCGTCTGTGAAGAGTATCCAGTCGCGCACCTTCTTCGACAGCTTGCGCCAGGGTGTGTCGATGTCGTACCCAAGAGAGACGAGGATGTCGCGGAGGTTCTGCCCGTGCCACGCTGGGGGCCAAGCGGCGATGGCACGCTCGCGGATCGTTAGCGAATCATCAGGGACCATGGTCTTTTCGGTGGCCTCATAGACGCGCCCCAGCCCATGGCAGGTCGGGCAGGCACCCTCCACCGTGTTGGGAGAAAAATCCTCGGCGTAAAGCATCGGTTGATCCGGCGGATATTCACCGACACGGGAATACAGCATGCGCACCAGGCTGGAGATTGCCGTCACGCTGCCCACCGAGGAGCGGGTGTTGGTTGCGCCGCGCTGCTGCTGCAAGGCCACCGCCGGAGGCAGCCCGCTGATGGAATCCACCTCCGGAACGCCTGCCTGGTCGATCAAGCGGCGGGCGTAGGGCGAGACTGACTCCAGATAGCGTCGCTGTGCTTCTGCGAACAGCGTGCCAAAGGCGAGCGACGATTTCCCTGAACCGGAAACGCCGGTGAAGACTACAAACGCATCGCGCGGAATATCGACATCCACGTTCTTCAGATTGTTCTCCCGCGCGCCACGAACATGAACGCAGGGAGGGATGTCTTTCCGACCGTCAGGACGGGGTTCCAGCGGCATGGTGATGATAAGGTGGCATTTCTACGAGGTGCAGAGCGGGAATGCTACCACTTTGGTGGCCCCTTTGCTACTTCTCATAAAAGTTGAGGGCATCAGCATGAATGGCTAAGTCAGCCGGCAAATAGGCGGTAAGGACCAGAGAATTACTTCGTTGTAGCGCAATTGAGAAGGACATGAGATGGGCCGCAAAACTTGGATGGAATCAAGAGGGACTGCTCCGGCGGAGGGGGCTATTGGTGCCCAGTTCGCGATCATCGAGGCTCGATCTTCAGAAGCGCTCCCGGCGGTCGCTTTTAGCCGATTGACGCCCGTCACAAGCACCCATGGAATGATCTTTTCGCTCGCGGCCTTGGGACCGATCTAAAAGTGTAAATCGGCCCCGGTGAGTGTTATTAAATCGCTAGTGGGGTGGAGTGCCATCACGGTGCGGACATGAAGCATCAGTTTGCTGCCCTTGAGGCCTTCTTGGACTAGATTAATCCAATCGATCAGGTCGAGAGCCTGAAGGCATTTGCCGCGATCGACGCGGTTACGCGAGTCCTCGAAGAAAGCTTCGAGATTCCTGCATACCCGGCGGAAAAGCTGCGAAAATTTCGCGGGGAGGCGCTCTATGCCATCGTTCCCGGAGAATTGACGAGGCACCTTCCAGCCTCACACTATATCGCAGAGGCGCGGTTCGAGCTGAGGCAAGCGAACGAAGAACTTGTCAAGGACGACTAGCCCATCCTGTGCACGATCGACTCATGCAAACTGCCCTTATACCTACTTCTACAGGGTTGCGTCGCACATCGCGTTCTAGCCTCTTGATTCAAGACTTTTGAAATTTGAGACCTGACGCTGTCACAAGTCGCTGAAAAATAGGAATATGAGAATAACTGGTTGATGTAGGCTTATTTTGTGCAGAGGGAGTATCAACCCATGGCCCAAGACAATCCCCTCTCCGGTAACGCGGCCGATCTCAACGCAGGATTTTCTCCGGCGCTTCGTGAGCTGGCTGATGAGTGGGAGACCGGCGCTTGGATCGCCGATAGAGAGGGCAACAGGATCTGGTTCAACAAGGCCTGGTCGGGAATTTCCGGACGTGACCCTTCGGAAGAGCTGAACGATGGCTGGACCTCAGGACTGCCTCCCGATGACAAAGTTGCGTGTCTTCACAAATTTCGAACGGCGTTCGAGCGCGGCGTCTCGTTTTACATTGAACACCCGCTTCGCGATAAGGAGGGAATTTACCGGAGAATCTCGAATCATGTGGTGCCGCTTCCCTCCTTGAACGGTCCAGAGGGATTCTTTGGTACCGCGGTCATCCTCGAAGATGACCAGAATAAGCAGCGGCCGCCCAGCGACTCGGATTTCGAGCGTGAACTGATCGAAAGTGCAGTTGATTTTGCGATCTTCACGATTTGCGAAGAGCTAAAGGTAGTGTCCTGGTCAGCCGGGGCGGAGCGGATCTTCGGCTATCATGAGGATGAAATCGTCGGCCAAAGCTTTGAAATCCTCTTCACTCCGGAAGATCGGGCTGCGGAGATTCCGGGTCGTGAACTGGTAGCCGCCGCGAGGGATGGACGTTCTTCCGATGAACGGTGGCACCTGAAAAAAGACGGCACCCGCTTTTTCGCGAGTGGCACCGTCTCCCCTGTCAAGGGAAGCAGGCCTGTAAAATTCGTGAAGATCGCGAGAGATCTCACTTCGCGAAAACTGATGGAGGACGCACTGAGCGAAACCGATCGCCGCAAGAATGAATTTATCGCGACGCTCGCGCACGAACTTCGCAACCCCTTGGCCCCAATCCGGACAGGGATTGAACTTCTCAATCGCCCAGACACTCCTGAGGAGGTTCGAAAAAGGGTCCTCGGCATCATGGAGGGCCAAATGAACACGATGGTGCACTTGATCGACGACCTTTTGGAAGTGTCCAGGATCACTCAAGGAAAGATCGTTTTAAAAGCAGAACGCGTGGATCTCAGCGAGGTAGTCCGTTCAGCGGTTGCGGCTTGCCAGAATACAGCCGATCAGAGGCGTCGGGAGATTCCCGTCCATCTACCCGCAGAACCCATATGGGTCCAGGGCGACGTGGTGCGCTTGGAACAATGCGTGGTGAACCTGCTTTTGAATGCCTTCAAGTTCACTTCCCCGGACGAAGAGATCGAGATCTTCCTTCACGCCCGCGATGAGTCCGTCGAGCTGACTGTCGCCGACACGGGCGCAGGTTTGAGGTCGGAAGAACTTGATTCCATTTTTGAACTTTTCTCGCAGGGGTCGGGATCCGACAACGGACTTGGGATTGGGTTAGCAGTTGTGAAATCCCTTACAGAATTGCACGGCGGCAGCGTCAGTGCCGAAAGTGCCGGCCTCGGGTTAGGCAGCAAATTCACAATCAGACTCCCCAGGGCAGATTCTTATCTTCCTGTCTTGCAGCCCCCCGACGTTCCAGTGGAACCTCCAGTGTTCATCGCCGGGACGGTCCTTGTGGTCGATGACAATCTGGACGCCGCCGAACTGCTCAAGACTGCATTGGAAGCACGTGGCATCAGCGTTATAACCGCCTCCGACGGCTTAACCGCGGTTTCTAAAGCCATCGAATTTCGCCCTCGGTTCTGCATCTGCGATATAGGCCTGCCAGGAATCGATGGCTACGAAGTTGCGCGGAGGGTCTTGGAACAATCTCCTCAAACAACGTTCATTGCGGTCTCGGGATGGGGTGGTGGTCAGGACCGAAGCCGATCGCAAGAGGCAGGTTTTACTCATCATCTCGTGAAACCTGTGAAGCTGGACGAACTCTTGTCTTTGCTCGCTGACTCAGAGGTTCTCGGATCAGTCCCTCGCATTACATAGCGGAATTCCAAGTTCTGCTACCTACAGTTTCTCGACTGTCTGTCGCCTTGCTCGCGCATCGCGGGAAAAAACGCGGCAAGCCTTCCATAATGCCAAATTCCCTTACACCGCTGCCTTTCGGCGAACAACGCGAACATCCCGTGGATTGCCAGCATGGCGATTGGGTTACGAAAGAGGCTGTCCCACGTTGGACCGGTCGTAAGGAAACCCAAGCGTTTCGTCCCCCGGGTGCCAGCCGCCGCTCTCGGGCTTGAATCTTTTTACCAGTGCTTCAGGCGACCTCGGCTGGAGAAGAGGTGGTGTGGAAGCGAGTACTCTGAACAGCCGAGTAGTGCCGCTCCTTGATGCTTACGCGTGCATCTTGCGAAGCTCGCGACGTTTGCAGCGGAATCTCCTCGAATACCTTGCCCGAAGCGGATGAACGGCGGGAATGCGGCTTTACCGGTTCATTTCGGACAACATTGATCAGATTGTTCGGGAATGGGAGTAGTTCGCGCGGAAAATCTGGCCTGCGGGAGACCAAGGCCCCGGCTGCTTCGCGACCGCGCCGATGAGATGCTTCTTGCCGTCATCAAGGATCTGCGAAGTCCCCGGAGTCCTTCCGAACAGCGCGGGAAAGCTACAGGCGAGGGTCCGACCCCTCGCGCGAAAGCTAGTTGGAGGATCACGCCGTGCCTCCCGGTGCGGTGACAGTTTCCCTGGCACACAAAGGTAAGTGAGTCGGCAGGCTTCTTCCGCCTTGGCCGATCGGGAAAGATGAGAACTCGGTTATGGAGGACCACGGCTCCCATTTCTTGCATATCGGTGGCAATCGCCCGGCGAGCCGAAGACATGGTTGAGAAGCCGTTCTTACGGGAAACCAGTATCTCACCTTCGGGAGCTCTCTACCCAATGCTGTGGCTGGCGTGACATTCCGGCGAGTGGCGCGGGGGTGGTGCCCATCACCACTCCTAGCCAAGCTCCCCTAGTCGTCATCCGGCCTCTTGTCTTGCGGGGGAACCAAACGGGCGGACCACCAGTGTCCCCGGAACGGGGTCTGAGGATTATCCTCGCACTGATACTCCCGGTCATCATCGCTGCGGCTGTAGAGCTCCCCTTTGTCTTCGTGGACCTCCACGGGAGTCCAAGGCCCATACTCGTCCTGTCTCCACCAGAACCACCCCTCACCCGGGGGTCGGTCACTAACGAAAGGTTCACTCATCGGGGAAGATTGTCCGCGCGCAATGAAAAGTAGCAATGGCCCAACTGCGCCAAGGTTTCGGCCCACCCGGCACGATCCACGGATCTTCAGCCGGCAACTTTCTTCACCCGCGGCTTTTCAGGCCCTTCGGGATGGCCCTGGCTCCGGGCGATAGCGGCCAACGATTTTCCCATGGCTTTCTTTTTGTCGAGGATGCCGTTTAGCACCTCGGCAACCTCTCCGTACGCCAGCAGGTCCGCCCATTCGCCCAGGGACGCATAGGAGGCAATCTGCCAGTGACCGATCTTGCGCGCGATCGCGATCAACGCAGCGTCGAATATCGGCGAACGGCCAAGTCCGGCGGTCAACTTCTCACCGTCTGCCAGTATCCCGGCAATCGCCTCGCACCTTTTGCCGCGAGCCTTTTCGCCACAGGCTTCGAAGATGCCTTCAAGGTGCTTTACATTCCACTCGGACTCTTGTCCGTGGAGGCGAATCAACCTTTTTAAGCCAAGCGAAGCAGTGGTCTCCGCCATCCTGAACAAGGCTGGGCCGAGTCGGGCCTCAGAGCTGAAACAAATCCCTAGTTCGGTCAGGAAGAGTCGATTGAGATTTTTCATGTGATCTGCACGAGTTGTCCCGTCCGCTTGCTTGCCTCCCACGGGCCGGTTTCCGGGACGATGCATGACTTGCGGCCGGGGAGTGGGGGGACATCCCTTGCCACGCATGCATCATCCCGGTTGATCCGCCCCTCGCCCATGGTCAGGTGCCGTGGCCAGGATTGGCGTATGGCGAGCGCGGGTCGATTCAAGGTAAACAAGTACGCGAGCACCTCCCGAAGCGCCATGGGGTCTAGACCCCAAACTGGGGTCAGCGCCGCGGACTGTCAGCAGGCGGAGCGATGGTTCCCTGCACGCTGCTTTCGATGATGCCGACAGCAATCGCATGGCGAGTGAGCCCAGCGGTATCATGGATGTCTAGCTTGTTCATCATGCTCTGACGGTGCTTCTCGACGGTCTTGATACTGATGTGAAGTTCCACCGCGGTTTGCTTGTTGGCTTTTCCTTCTGCAATCAACTGGAGGACTTCCATTTCCCGCGGGGTCAGGCGCGCGGGATCCTTCTTCCCTTCCGCTTTGCCCCGCTCTTGCAGTTGCTCATGATCGAGGCGCCGTGAGATCGTGGGACTGAAGAACCTCATCCCGAGCCACACCTTGCGAATGGCCTCGCCAAGGATGTGCGCGGAGGTTTGCTTGACGAGATATCCGGAGGCACCCAGCGCCAAGGCCCTTTCCACGTAGGCATCGTCGCTGTGGGCGGAGAGGATCAGGATCTTGGTCTTGGGATGAGCCGCCAGGATCTGGCGGGTGGCTTCCATACCGTTGAGAAGGGGCATCGCGACGTCCATCACTACCACCGCGGGCCGAAGCTTGCGCGTGAGCGCGACGGCCTGGCGGCCGTTCTCCGCTTCACCCACGATCTGTATACCAGTCTCCAGCTTCAGCAAGGCGCGCAGACCCTCGCGGACAATCGTGTGATCCTCGACCAGGAGGACGGTGATGGCTTTCAAGGGCATATCAGGGTCTTTCGAGGTGCCTCACTTCGCGCCGGCCGCTTGCGGGAGATCGACGCGGAGCATCGTCCCCTTTGTCACCGCCGATTCGACATGGAAGCTGCCGCCGATCATCTCCACGCGCTCCCGCATACCGAGAATTCCCAGGCGCTCGCGGCGCCCGGACTTCGCCGTGCTGTCCAAGCGGAAGCCCCGCTCATTGTCCGTGATCTCCATACGCACTCCTCCAGCGTGGATTGAGATTGCGATCTCTGCCCGGCTCGCCCGCGCGTGGCGGGCGATATTGGCGAGGCCTTCCTGAGCGATGCGGTAGAGCACCGTGAGCTCCGCATTCGCCAACTTCTCGACCCCCGTGGCTGCGGTGAAGTCGACATGAATGCCGGTGCGCGAGATGAAGGCCTTGATGTAGGAGCGCAGCGCGGGAACCAGCCCGAGATCGTCAAGCACGGTCGGCCGCAAATCGAAAGCGAAGCGGTGCACCACCCCCATCGACTTCTCGAGCAGGCGCTGGGTGAATGCGATCTTCTTCTGGAAGTCCTTCGCGTTGGCAGTTGTCTGCAGCTTCAAGGTGGAGAGCCGCACATTGATGCCGGTCAGAGTCTGCGCGATCACATCGTGCAGTTCCCGGCTGATCCGCTTGCGCTCCTCCTCTTGGGCGGCAATCAACCGGCGCGACAGGTAGCGGAGTTCTTCCTGCATTTCCCGCGACTTCGCCAGCAACTGGCTGGAGGTGAGCTCGCTGGTCCGCAAGGAGCTTTCGACTTCCTTGCGTCGGGCAATCTCCTGCCGCAGCTCTTCGTTCGCAGCCCGCAGTTCATCGCTGCGCTGGCTGAGGGTTTCCACCGCCGCCTGCAAGCGCGCGTTGGCCTCTACCAGCCCATACTGGGCCTCCTCGATAGGCGTCACCGTGGCGGTGAAAAAATCCGCAGCTCGCTGGATCACGCCTGCTGCGATGTCCTCCGGGTAACGAATGAGTCCCAAGCTCACCAGCGAGCGCTGGTGAACCTGGGCAACGCCGGGGGTGCTGAGCCCGCGCTTGAGGGCGAGCAACCCGAGCTTCTGCGCCGCTTGGCGCCCTCTGCCAGAAGCATGTTCGATATGCCGCCGCAAGGCCGCGAGATAGCCATGGAGGATCGGCGGAGCTTGCATTTTCATAATTGTATCAGGAACCGCGGGCGAACGTCCCGAGCAATCCCCAGCTTCCGCCGCAAGGAGACGCTTGGCGAACTCTTTTGCGGAGCGGCAGCGGGAGAATGTCGCTCACGACCGCCGCCAATCCTATGGGGTGTAACCCTACTCGCCCCATAGGAGGCGAACCCCCGATACCACCACTACATCGCTGCGAAGGGATCTTCCGGGTGACTGCTTCGGCGATGAGGACCGTCTCCCTCAGCGAAGCTTCGGGGAATGAAAGTAGAACTACACCCCATGGGGGATTCGCACGGTCTGCGCTAGGATGACTCCACGGTGATGCCAGAGGCTCCTCGCTCTCCCATGCCGGCAGAATTCAGCGATCCGCCCAGCTCATGCTCTACAACATCAAATCGGCCTACGGCCAAAAGCTTGTCGCCTCCGACGGCGACATCGGCCACGTCAAGGACTTCTACTTTGAGGAACAAACCGGGGCCATCCGCTACATGGTCGTCGACACCGGCCTCTGGCTGATGAAGCGGCTGGTACTGCTCTCCCCCCATGCCTTTGAAAAGGTGCCGCGCAGCGAGAAGGTCCTGGCCGTAAAACTCACGCGGAAGCAAATCGAGGAAAGTCCAAGCATTCAATCGCACCGCCCGGTCTCCCGCAGCTTCGAGAAAGACTACTACCGCCACTACGGCTGGCCACCCTACTGGGAAGATGCCGATGTCGGTGGCGACACCGCTTCACCGGCCAAGATCCCCGACAAAGTCGTCGCGGAAGAAGCGCCGCCCCAGCGCCATCGCCACGAGTATGTCCGGCTCTTCAGCACCCACGGCATCGCCGGCTACGATGTCCAGGCCAGCGACGGATCGATCGGCTCGGTCAGCAGCTTCATGGTCGATGATCAAACATGGATCATCGGCGAATGGGTGATCGAAACCGGTCACTGGTATGACGGCAAACAGATCCTGCTGCCTGCCTCCGCGGTGACACGCATTGACCACGACGAGTCGAAAGTCTTCCTGGAAATGGCCAAATGGGACATCCAGCGGAAGGGGGCTCACCTCGGGGCGAAGGCCGCAGCACTTCATTCCTGAAGAAACGAGTTCATTCCCTGAACCCACCTTCTGCCCGATCGACCGCGTTCTTGAACTCCTGCCAAGCCTCCTCGGAGCGTCGTCGATCGGGCCACTCCATCCTTAAGATCTCATGTACAACACCGCACCGGGAGCCCCGCCGGAAGGTGATAGCTGCCCGCCGCTGCCCCCAAGCCGGGACCGGGTCTACGCCAGAACCCGCCAGCTCGCGCTGACTGCCGGACGATATGCCCACCAGATCTCAAAATCCGACTATGACCAGGCGATGCGGGAGATTACGGGCCAGTCCGATCCGAAGCGCCAGGAAGCCATTCTGGAGGCAGCAGAACGACTGCGCCTGGCACGCGTGGCGAAACACCAACAACTCACCGCGGGGAGCGCCGGAAGGCAGCCCCCAGCGCCACGGAATAGCCGGCATTGATGAACCGGTTGAAATTGCTTTTGCCCTGATTCCAACAGCCGCTTTCGCGGCGCCCGAACTTATGAGCAACGTCGTTCAGCCCGGCGATGTCCCCAAGGTAAAACCAAAACCACCCGCGCTGCCGGCAGCATTCCTGAAGCATCTCCACCTCCTGTCCTTGCAACTGGGGGGCCGTTATCTGGAAGACCCGCCAAGACCCATGGTCAGCAGGGCGGGCCCCAGATGGGATCTTCGGGTGTACCTGCCCCTCCCGCCGTGCGAAGTGGTGGTGATGAACCTGAGGGAAGGAATTGCCCGCCACCTCAAGGTATTTCAGGTGGAACTGGGCATCCTGATCCTCACGCTCGGTATTGTCGGCTCGGTCTTGTGGTCACTGGTCCGTGACGGGTCCAGCGCACAGCCCGCCACGCTCAAACACTGGAAAGAGCCAAGTCAACATAGCCCGGCTCCAGCAGTCGGCCAGCAGCTTGGGCGGTCAGCCGCCGATAGGGAGCCGGGCGAGTTACCGTTTGCGGGGGCGAGCCCCTGACTGGCGGGCGTGACTTTTGAGGCTGCGGTTCCAAGGGTGCAGTGGTTCCCACAGCCTCCCCATGAACTTCCATAGCGGTATTGCCCGGGACGCTCCCGCCCAGTGCCTCGTCAGGGACTGGAATCGCGAGCGAGGCAGGCCCGAGTGGGACGTGCTGGTCAGGCCGCAGCCATACTGGCCGCTGGCTGGTTCCTGATTGGAGGCATTGCCTTGGGTTTGGTCGCTTACTACTGCTGTCCATGTCCGACCAGCGGACCTTCTGGTAGCGGAAGAAAACATCCGGCGTTGACCGGCCGGAATGGGCTTGGCCTCCGGCACAGTATGCGCGAAATTGCGGGATGGTCGGGTCTCTTCCATTCGGTCAGCAGCGAGCTACCTTCTCTGAATGCGAGAAGGGAGATTGGGTTCTTTCCAAGGAAGAAGGACCGAAGCCCGACTTCATAGTCTCGGGGCCAATCAGATGGTCGGGCCAAGCCTTGTGGGATTTCGCCCTCGTGCTTTACCCGGACCCCGCAGGCGACATATGGGTCTGGAGGCGGGTGAACTGAAAGAGGGAAATCACTTCCGGTGTTGACCCAAAACGGCGGTCGCTAGTCGCTTGCAATCCCGCGTTGCAGGGCGACCGTTGCCAACCATGAGGGTGACGATTGAGGTTCTAAGCGAGGTGGAGGGACTCGAAGTGACGAAGCGGTCTGTGCTTCAAGCCGAGGAGTTCCGCAACGACGAGGAGTTCGAGGCGGCGGCCGTTTCGTTCATCCGGAAATCAAAGATGGCGAACGACCGGGAACTACGGAACGCCACGGCTAACGAGGTGTCGCGCTGAATGCCTTGACCCTTCTGCTACGGTCTATCCGCGGGCCGGGGCCCAAAGAGTCTCGTGGCTCAGGGATTTGCCCCCGGTTCCGCACTTCACTCAGGGATCACGCGAATGGGGCTGGGCGGTGTAGAGGATGCCTTCTGATTCCATTCATGGACGGCGCCTTTCTGCGGGCCTCGAGGTAGGTGTCCACGTCGCCACCTTACGCGCCAAAAGCCAAAAGGAGGCAGGCGATCCGAAGCCGCGTGAACATCGTCGCAGAAGATAGACCCTGTGGTGCCGCTTCGGCAACTTTCGCCCGAGCGGTTCCAATAATGCGGAGCGAGGGATCTTGCCCCCCAGCCACAGGAACTGCAGGATGCCTTTCTTTCTTAATCAGCACGTCCTGCTCCTCTTCCTCTGATCTTCGTCCATACAAGGCGGCTGTTTCTGGCGGTGGTTCACTACCTGACAACCCGCTGCATAGATGAGTTCGCTCCCTCCGCCCACCAGTATGGTGGTCCTTAAGATCGCCATTAAGTCCCGCCGGGCGGTTTCCTTCTACTGGCAATGAAATGAAATCGAAGCCGATCCCTACGCCATCCTCAATGCCCAGAAGACCGGAGCTCTGGTCCTCGTGGCATGGGTGCCCTCCCGGCATGAGTGGGGGTTCTATCGTTACGCGGAAATCCGCGGGCTGATTTTTCTTCCACGATCCTTCGAGCCGCGTCCCGATGTGTCGGCCGTGGTACCAACGGGCACCAGGAGGAAGCGCGACACGGCGGAGGGATAGCTGCGACCCGAAGCCGCGATTGTGCGCCGCAATCACCCATTGCGGGCCCATGGGCTGCCACTAGTGTCGCGCGGCCCTTGGAATGAGCGCTCCACGCGTTGCGCCAAGACCAGCCTGCAACGCGTCCGGCGAGGTCTGGGGAGAACTCCCGGCGCGCCAAGCAGGTGGGCCTGCCCCCTCAAGAATGAAACCAAAATATCAAGACACCGACGTTGTGCGTATCACGAGCGGTATCAATGCGGGCTCAGTTGGGACTGTTGTCGATTGCGCTCTTAGCGGCGGAGTCGTGCTCTATCTCGTAAGCATGGGTGGTGCAACCTCGTGGGTCGAGGAACACCACCTCGAAGCGGTAAACGATTGATCGGCTCATTCGAAAGCTTGTCCCAAGGATGCCCTAGCTGTTCATCCAGCCTCCCAAACGAAAAAGGCCCGTCGTCCTTCCCAGCCAGGAGGCGGCGGGCTTTTCGTTGCCCTTGACCCATCCACTACCCTTCCCCCGTGCGAGCGGTAGAGAAGAAACCGGGCATGAAGGGGACCGTGGAGTCCATGGGTGGGCGGTACAAGCTGCCGGAAGGCATGGCAGACCCGTGCGAGGTGGTGATTGTGGCATGGCCGCCGGGATCGCAGGATATCGAGGTCGAGGACACGCAGGACAGGCGCTGGACTGTGGCACACTGGCTGGTCGATTGTGGCTTCGAGTTCTACGTCGGCGGGCGCTGGGTGGCGGAGTCCGACCCGCGAATACTGAAGCGGCTTGAGGCATCCTTGAACCGCCGGGCCGCCGGTTACTCGGAGGAGTTCAGGCGGAGGGCGGAGATGATCTTGAAGCGATATGGGCGGTGAAAGCTCGGGCCACTGTCGGGGTGATCGGCAGGCTAAACGGCAGATTCGCCGTCGAGCGAGTGGTCGCTGACCTCGGGTGATGGTTCATTGAGGGCCGGTGCTGCGCCGGCGTCTACGACCCACGCCGCCGGCATCCAAAGCTCGTTGCCAGCTACGAGGATTAGATACACGTGATCGCCGTTCAAGAGGGCATCGTCGATCGCGACTCCGTGCTCCCCTTGAAGTGGGCCGTCGACGATACTGACGCTGCCGTGCAGCTTCGGGGAGGGTTCTTTCAACTGCGCAGTATTACCACCGTTTTCGTGACAACCAAGATGTTCCGCATCCGACTTTGGCCGGATGCAGCTTGCCGCATTCCTGCCTTGATCGTCCGTCGTGCGCTTGAGTAAGCGCGATTTTTTCCATGCACCTGCCGCCGCCGGCCTGCCTAGCAACCCTCCGCGCCGCCGGCGCCAGCATGCGCGTAGTCCGGTGCTGGTGGAAGGGAGGAGAGGTTGAAGTCGAGGTTGAACCTCACGCGCTGCTTCAAGCCCCGAAGACTTGTGCGCTGGTGCTCGTTGCCTGGTACGACGGATAGCACTTCTACCGCTTCGCCGAGATCCGCGGACTTGACGTCTCCGATCGGCTGTGTCGTACCGCTTCGACGTTCCCGATCGTGTTCCTTACGCCCGCACCAAGCAGCCGACTTGACCACCGCTAATCTCGCCATGCGGGCCGGGGCAGAAGTCCGGGACTGACGAGCTTAGGTGAATGCCCCCGGTTCCGCACTGGTCGGACAGCAGGCCCAGCGGACCGCATCGAGCAGCGCTTGGATATCGACGGGCTTGCGGAAATAAGCAGCGGCACCGGCATTGCGGGCCGCGGTACGCGTCGCGTCAGTGTCCTGCGCGGTGAGCAAAACAAGCGAAAGTTGAAATCCTCCGGAATCTAGCAGCGTTTTAAGTTCCAAGCCACTAATGCCGGGCATCGTCATGTCCGCCACTATGCAGCCCTTATCGCCTTGCGCCGCGACCGCGAGGAAGGCCTCCGACGATTCAAAGGCTTTACACGGAAGGCCAGCCTGGGTCATCACCCGCATCAAGGCACGCCGCACACTGGCGTCATCATCGATGATGTAGATGGTGGACTGCCCCGTAGCCATGGCACTAGGGATCTTGGCAAAAACCCCGCATCCTCGGCTATTGGACCTTGGTTCAATGGCCGACACCGGGGATTCCGGCTAAGCTCGAAAACGATGCTATCATCCTCAAGGTTCTTGAAAGCTTGGTCGCGAAAGTGGCACAGCGGCTTGCCATTGGGAATCGGCAGCCTTGTCCTCGCCATGCCATGCCTTGCTCAGGACATCGAACCGCGCCGCTGGAGTCACTTGCCGATCGGGGCAAACTTCGTCGGGGCTGCCTACGCGTATAGCAGTGGCGACATCAGCTTAAACCCGGTGCTGCGGATCGAGGACGGAAAGTTCGATCTCCGGACCGCGGGAATCCAATACATCCGCTCTTTCGAATTGTTGGGAAAGTCCGCTCGCTTCGATTTGACCCAAGCTTATCAGAGCGGAACCTGGAGCGGCCTGCTCAATGGCGTTCCCACCAGCGTCGACCGCGAGGGCTTCGCGGACACCGTGCTGCGCTTCGCGGTGAATCTCCACGGGGCGCCGCCGCTCGCGGGCAAGGAGTTCGAAGCCTACGATGCCGCTAAGGAGTGCGAGAACATCGTAGGCCTTGGACTGCTGGTGCGGCTGCCCACCGGCGAGTATCTGGAAGACAAGCTGATCAATCTGGGATCCAACCGCTGCACCTTCACACCGCAGCTCGGCTGGGTGCACAATCAAGGCCCGTGATCGACGGAACTTTCGGCCGCGGCGAGCTTCGCCACCGAAAACGACGAATTCTTCAATGGCAACACGCTGGAGGAAGAAGTCTATTTCGTCGGGCAGGGACACGTCACTTATACCTTCCGTCCCGGGCGGTGGATCACGGCAGGCACCGGCTATGGCTACGGCGGGGAATCCACCGTCAATGGGATCGCCTCCAACGATCTGAAGGGTAATCTGGGCTGGGGCCTGAGCATGGGCATCCCGCTCAGCCGCACCATCGGCATCAAGCTCGCCTACATCGGCACCCGAACGCAGCAGGACACCGGCGCCGACACCGATACCTTCAGTGTCGGGATCCCGGTGACTTGGTGAGGCCGCGCCCGGCTTCCCGGGGGAGGCCAGGACCGTAGAGCTTGGCTCCGAGGCGGAAGATCACTCTGCGGTTGGTGCGGCCACAAAGCCGCCATCATCCCCGCGAACCCACGTTTCGGGGTTTGCGGTGAAGGTGGTGGCCTGCGGGGTGGATCAGCGGCGGCGTTCAGCTCCACCACCTCCTCCTCCCCCACCTTGGCGTCCAGCACCGGAGCGACCTTGTTGGCCGGAGCGCTGGCGAGAGTCTGCGTCCCTGTTGAGCTGAGACGGGGTAGGCTGCTTGTTGGTGTAGCCGCCGCGGTTCTCGTTGACCGGCTTGGGTCGTGTGGCGGGTTGCTGGGTGGTCCGGTCGGTCGGTGGATTGGGTCGCGTGGTGGACTCGTTGGGACGAGTCGTGGGCTGATTGGGCCGTGCGGTCGGTTCGTTGGGCCGGGTGGTCGGTTGATTCGGCCGTGGGGCGGGATCACTGGCACGGCTGGCGGGTTGAGCGGGTTTCGGATTGGTGCTGGTTCGCGCGGCGTTCGGTTTCGTCGCCGGCACCTCGGGTGCGCCTTGCCAGCCGCCGTTCTGACGCTTCTGCCAGTCGCCACCATCTTCCTTTTTGTAGAGGTTGCCATCCTTGCCGACATAGACGTCGCCGCTTCCAGTCTTGCCGACGAAACCATCCGAGCCGTATTTACGGTCCACTCCCACCGCGGCACCGCCACGCGAGGTCTCAACGCCCGCGACCGTGCCCTTGGCATTCGAGCGATGGCCACCACGGATCCATTCGTCGTCACGGACGACCGCCGAACGCCCCCATGAGCCGTAAGGCGTGCTAGCTCCGACGCGACCTGCGGCAGTATTGGTCCACGGATTGTAGGCGGCCTTTGCGCCGACCGCGCCGTTCGGTCCGTAGGCATAAGCACCGCGGGCATAGGTCCCGGTCGCGGGATTGTAAGCTGCACCGTAGCCCGCACCCCCATAGGGGCCGTAGCAATGCGCCCCCTTCCGGTAGTAGCCGGTGCCCGGATGATAGGCCGCGCCGCAGCCGTAGCCATACCAGTGGGGCTTCGGGTAATAGTGGCCGTGCCAGTCGTCGTCATCGGCCAGCTCGTGACCCAGCCACATGCCGAGACCGAAGACCACCAGGCCATTCGCGACGTAGGCTCCGGAGTAACCGGAGGTGCTGCCGACCTGCACCGTCTCCGGCGTGGAGTCATACACGTGCACGTGGGTCACATTATATTTCGGGCTCTCCGGCGGGATCGTGTAGATCGGCTCGGGGACCTTGTCGCAGACCGCCCACGCACCGGTAGCGGCGGGAGCCTGGAACCAGATGCCCTTCTCGCAGCAGTAGTAGAGTTTGGCCACGCGGAAAACATCGCTGTCGGTATTGATTGCGAACTCGACACCCTCGGTGCCGGGCACCGCTTTGAATTTCGGCTCGCCCTCGTAGGCCACCTGGATGGTCGTATTCGCGCGAGTGACCGTAGCGGTCTGCGGGATCGAGGCCAGGATCACCGCTTCATCGGCCTCCGGAGTGCCCTTCACCGAGACGAGCACGTCCGCCTTCGGATGATCCTCGGGAATCTTGGCGAAGTCTTCGGGCAGCGTATCGGTAGCCGCGGCCCACGGTCCTTCGAGTGAGCTTGCGCCGAACCAGCGGCCAGAGGTCAACAGGTAGTAGGTCTTACTGGTGGTATCGAGGAAAAGGTCACTCTCGCTATTGGCGACATACATCAGAGAGGTGCCTGAGATTGGCGCGAACTGAGGCTTGCCTTCGGTCAGAACGATCTCAGAGGGCCGATTGGAGATGAAGACCTTCGGCGCGGTGCTAGCACGGGGCAGCACGAAGAGCTTGGACTTCACCTCGGACCAGTTGCCGTCATCGGGCAGCTTCTTGAAGGCATCAGGCACCGTCGTGGCCAGAGCCCATGAGCCGTTGGCCAGATCCTTGGCCACGAGCCATTGGTTGCCCGCAAGCAGGTAGTATTCGCCGCCCGTCATCAGCAGGTCCCAATTCGTGTTTGCGGCGAACATCAGCGAGGGATCGTCGCCCTTCACCGGCTCCAGCTTCGGCTCGCCGATGAAGACGACCATCACGGCGGGCGAATCGCTGAAGAAGATCGGCGGCGGTTCGAAGCTCACCGGCGTGTCCGCGGTGCTGGCATCCGCGCGATCGACAGCGGCGGTCATCGAATCGAGCGGCAGCTCCAGCGGGCTGTCCGGGGTGAGCACCGAGCGGACAAGCGCCTCGGTTTTTGCCGCGGTGGCGGCGTCCATCTCGGGGAAGCGGAAGCCGCTGACCGTGCGCTTGCCGACGCTGACGCTGCCGCGGTCAAAGTCGGTGACCGTATCGGCTTCGAAGGCGGCGGCGCCGAAGCTGGCCTCGGCACTGCCCTCCAGCTTGACGCCGATCGCCGCATTCGCCTTGAGATGGCGGAACTCCGACCACTCCAGGATCTGCGGCATGTAAATGGCGACCTCGGCCCCACCGACCTTGTACGAGCGGGGCCAGGATTCGGGATCAAGCGCGTCTTCCCCGGCAGCCCGGAGCGATGGCGAAAGGCTAAGCGCGGCGAAAGCCGCAAAGGCGTGAATACGTGTCATCTGGAGATGCGGTTTCATTTGGATGGAGTGGATGAGATCTCGCCCTCGATGAGCGCGTTACCGATGCGTTCGAAGTCGCGGGTCACGCAAAACATGGAGAACAGGATGCCGAAGAGCAGGGCGAACCCGATCGCGGAGAAGGCCACCTCCTCATAGCGGGCGAAGAAGATGGCCGAGAAGACCCCGCCGCTGAAGATGAAGTTCAGGCGGGAGAGGAACAGCGCGAGATGACCGAGGAAGACGCACCGCGGCAGGACCGCCGGTGCCGCATGAAGGTAGCGCAGCCAATAGCAGATCTGGATCAGGATGACCGCTACGACGATACCCCATTTGACGTGCGAGGGGACACCGTAGAAGTTTCCGGCCAGCAATACCCGGTAGAACGGGACGCACCACCACAGGATCATGAAGGTGCCGCAGACCTCGAAGCCGAGGAGGAGCACCCGATACGGCGATATCCGCCAAGATCTGGTAGGTGAGGCTGTCACTTGGCGAATGTCGCAAGCGGCGAACAAGACAGGGTCCTACTTCGCCGGGTTAAACCAGATCGGCGAGGTATAGGCCCTCTCGGTCGTGGTCATGCGGGTGCCAGGGAGCGGCTTCACGCCGAATCGCTTCGCGTCGTAGGCGGTCCAGCGCGGGGTCGGGATCTCGATGACCCGGACGTAGTAGAAGGCGCGCTGCTTGGCGTCGAATTCCGGGTCCTTCCAGACCGTGATCAGCTCCGGCGCGCCGATTGTGTTGGACCAGGTCGCGTTCGCAACATCCACCGTGCTGCCGACGCTCGGCACCTTGGCGTCCGCTCCAGGCTTGCGGTCGCCGCTCCAAGCGACGTCATAGACTTTCTCCTGCACATCGCCCTTGGCATCGAGCCAGCCTTTAATGACTTGGATCCGGTCGAGGTTGCCGCTGAGCGGATCCTTCATCGCGCCCACCAGGAAGCTCGGAGACTTGCCTGCGGGAGCTTCGTAGAGATCGCCGCCCATCGGCACCCCCTTGCTGTAGCCGATTACGGCGGGCTCGCGCGAGTTGGCATCGGCCGCCTCGAAATCCCAGCCGCCGAAGAAGCGCACGGTCATCCGCGAGCCCGTGGTGGCGTAGGTCTCCTTGCGGTACATCGCATCGAAGATTGAGGCCCGGGTGTTCTCCTGGGCCCACACCGCAGCGTAGCCGGAGGATACTACTTCCCAGTCCATGATCTTCACGCCGGTCTTCGGGTTGTCCATGAATGCGGCGGTCATGCGGTGCGCGCTCGGCTCCTGCGGCGTGGTCTTGCCGAAGAAGTTGTCTTCCTCGAAGGAGGCGATGCCGGTGTGCGCGTCGCTGCTGCCCACCAGCCCGAACTTGTAGGGATTCGTCCCGAGCTTGGCTTCCAGCTTGAGACCATTCTTGAGGGCGGACCGGGTGTACTCGAACTCCAGCATCTCTTTCTTCTTCGCCTCGCTGCCGTCGAGGTTGCCCTTGTCCCACAGCTCGTAGTCGGCAAATTCATCGTTCGGCGAGAGGAAGGGGTGAGACTCGCCGTCGCCCTTCATCTGCGTGGCTTCGTAGAGCCGCTCCCACTTCGCGCGGGCTTCCACATACTCGCGGTCAATCGCCTTGCCGAAGGCCTCAGTGATCGGGAACATGGTGCCATTGCTGAGGTTGCCGTTGTGGGCGAGCGCCAGCACGCTGCCGCCGGTCTTCTTCTCGTAGGCGTCCATCCACTTCCACAGCTCGATCGGATTGGTACTGCCCAGCGGCGGGTAGCAGGTGAAGGGCTCGACCTGCATCGCCTTGTCGGCGTTGTCGCGGAAGACGACGTTGCGGTGCAGGTTGTTGCCCTTGTCGAGCGAGGTCCATTCGTAGCCGATGAAGGCGGTGAAGCGGCCCGGATCATTGTAGTGCTCGGCGGCAGCCACGGTCTCCTGCCAAGCACCGCGATAGGCGCGGGTGCCGGGCATATACATCAGCTCCTTCGGGAAGGTTCCCTGGGAAAACTGGCCGATGATATCGAGCGCCGCCTCACCGCCCTTGCCCGCTTGGATCATGTCGTACCACTTGCGGCCCATCGGCGGCGAGAGGACCTCGGGCTTGCCAGCGAAGAGATCCGGGAAGAATCCCATGTTGTCCGAGTGATCGGCGACGACCAAGAAGTCGAGCGGGCGCGAGAGCTTCGCCGGCTGGCCGCTGGAGGCGATTATCTGCTCGCCGCGCGCAAAGCGATAGGCATCGCGCGGATTGAGGCGGCAGCCGAAGGCGCCGGCATCCATCGAGAAGCCGGTGTGCAGGTGGGTATCGCCGAAAAAGGGCCGCGCCGGGAAACTGCGGTCGGCATAGGGCGAGTAGGGGCGCTTCTTGAAGGCCTCTCCGGCCTTGTCCTTGTTGAGCGTCCCGGCGTCGCCGCCGGGAGCTTCATCCGCGGCGAGGGCGGCGGTGCTGATCGCGAGCGAGGTCGCGAGGGTGCTGGCAAATACGGTGGCTTTCATGGCATGGACGATCTTGAAACGGAGCTGATGGAAAAGGCGTGGATTCACCACATGGCGGCGCTGCGTTCTATGACCCAGAACATCGCGGCGCTGCCGATCGCGTAGGGTGGCAGGACCGCGGCCCACTGCGGCAGACGCGCGCGACGAAGCAGCGCGATGACGGCGAGCACTCCGATCACAAAAGCGAGTTGCCCGGCCTCGACCCCGAGATTGAAGAACAGCAGCGCAAGCGGGATGTCATTCGCGGGCAGGCCGACCTCACTCAGGGCCCCGGCGAAGCCGAAGCCGTGGAGCAGGCCGAAGGACCCGGCTACCAGCCAGGGCGCGCGCTCGGTCAGCCCGCGCTGGCCCCGGCGGCTGCGCAGGATCTCCGCAGCCACGAACACGATGCTCAGGGCGATGACCGCCTCGACCGGTGCCGGCGGCACCTTGGCCCAGCCCAGCGTCGCCAGTGCCAGCGTGATGCTGTGGGCGATCGTGAAGGCGGTGATGGTCTTCAGCAGTTGGCGCTTGCCCCGCACGATCAGCACCAGCGCCAGCACGAAGAGCAGGTGATCGATGCCGAAGAGAATGTGCTCGACGCCCAGCGTGAAGTAGCCGCCCGCCGCTGGGCCCGCATCCGCCCCGTGGAAGACGAAGGCGGGTGCATCCGGCCGCAGCATGTGCGAGACCACGCGACCATCCGCCAAGGCCACGCGGACCAGCACATCCACCATCGTCGCTTCCAGACCGTGGACACCGATCTCGCGACCCTCGAGCCCCTGGGGGCCGGCATGGATGGACCAGCGCTTGATCTCCGCACCGAAAATGCGCTCGACGCGCGGCGGCGCCGCCATCTCCCCTCCCCCCGGAAGTAACGGATGGATCGGCAGGCCGCCGCGCGAAAGCTCTTCCGGCGTGGGCACCGGGCAACCGCAGGGCATGGTCTTCTGCGGCCCACTGGCGGCCGCAGGAGCAGCAGCAGGAGAAGGATGGGCCATCTCCTCACCCGCAAGGGGCGCCCCACCGGCGGCGGGGACCTTCCAGACCACGTCGAAGTCACCCGGACCGCGCTCAGTCAGCTCCAGGTAAGCAGGCCGGACTTCATGGCCGGAGGCTCGCACCGCAACGAAGAACAGTAGGAGGATGGCGAGCAGACCTTTCATCGCTGGGCTGTCTTGCTGACCGCTGATTTCGCCAGCGCCGCTTCATCCACTGCCACCTCATAGCGCTCGCGCAGCTTCTCATAGATCTCGCGATTCGCCGTGACACGGCGCTCATCATTGAGGTCGCGCTCCACCGCAGCCCTCACCTCAGAGAGCTTTGCAGGGGCGGCTTCGGAGCGGGCATCGACGCGGACCAAATGCAGGCCGAAGCTCGATTCAACCGGTCCCTGCCATGCGCCGGCCGGCAGGACCGCAAGCTGCTTCGCGAAGTCCTGCCCGAACAAGGCGGTCACGTCATTCTTCTCGCGCTCGGCGAAATTGAAGCCATACAGGAAGGCATCGCCCATCGCCTCGTCGCTCGCACCCCTCGCCAGCGCGGCGAGGCATTCGGCGGCTTCCGTTCCTGCCTTCGCTCCGCGCTTCTCCTTGCTGAAATAGACGTGGCGGAAGCTGACCTGGCCGGGCTTCGCATAGACCGCAGCATGCTCCGCGAAGTAGCGCTCCACAGCGGCCTCTTCCGGCGGTGCCGCGCTGGTCACGTCGTCGGTGAGGAACTCCATCTTCTGCGCCAGCCTGCGGCGCACGATGCTGTCGTCACGGTCGAGACCAAGGGCCAGAGCCTCGCGGCACAGCACTTCCTCGCGGACGTGTGCGGTCACCAGCCCGCGCAGTTCCGCCGCATCCGGCCCTTGCCCGAATTGCCGCTCATAGCCGGCGCAAAGGCGCCCGATCGTCGCGGCGGTCACCTCGATCCGCGGGCCATTCACCTCCGCCGGGCGCTTCGAGCTGCGCCACGCGTTTACCGCGAACAGCAATGCGCCGATCGCGAGGAAGTGGAGCAGGGGTTCTTTGATCAGCTTTTTCATCAGTTCTGCGGGTCAGAATGGAGACTGGGAAAAAAGCAGATGGAGCACCGGTCAACCGGGGCCATCTGAGAAAGCGGATGGCCCGGATAGGCGACCTTGGTGCACCAGGAAGGTCCCCCGCGTGTAGATCTCCGGGCGCGGGCGAAAGAAATCGCGAAACGAGAATGCTTCATGGAATGGAGGAGCAAGGACCTCCCTTCGGCGGCGATCACCTGTCGGAGGGCGAACCTGACCCTGCCAAACACGACCACCCGCTGGCTATTGGACCTTAGTTCAATCTCCGCGCGATCCGCTCCCGTGCCCGATCACTTCACCGCCGCTTCAAATCCTGCGGCAACGCAGAGCCGCACCAGTTGCGCGACCGAGACCACGTGCATCTTCTCCATCACCCGGGAACGGTGCACCTTCACGGTCTGTTCCACGACTCCGAGCTCACCGGCGATCTGCTTGTTCAGCGCGCCCGTGATCACCCAGGCCATCACTTCCCGCTCCCGCTCGGTGAGCGATTCG
The DNA here is from genome assembly GCF_000739615.1 of Haloferula sp. BvORR071. GTDB lineage: Bacteria > Verrucomicrobiota > Verrucomicrobiia > Verrucomicrobiales > Akkermansiaceae > Haloferula. The sequence goes on along the minus strand of NZ_BATP01000001.1, from coordinate 59,598 downwards.
ATCTGTTCGCGCAGCACGCGGCTTTCCGAAACCGCGGCGAGTTGCCCGCGATGTTTCTCCAAGGCTTCGCGGATGGCCTTGAGCAGATCCTCGTGCTCGAAGGGCTTGGGAAGAAAGGTCACCGCACCCTGCTTCATCGCCTGAACCGTGGCGGGAATGTCACCATTCCCGCTGATGAAGATCACCGGACAGGGGGCCGGCCCTGCTGCCAACTCGCGCTGCAACTCCAGCCCGCCAATGCCGGGCATCTGCAGATCGAGCACCAGACAGGCAGGTTGTTCCCAAGCGGCGGGGCGTGCCGCGAGGAATTCCTCCGCCGAGGCAAAGCTCGTCTCGGCAAAGCCCGCCTGACGCGCCACACGGCCCAGACACCGGCACACCGACGGATCATCGTCGACGATGAAGACAGTTGGCGCGAGTGGTTGGGGGGCGACCATAAGACAACACTTGCGATTTGCCCCGATGGTCTAATGAAAGACAAGGGATATCTCAGCCCGCAAACACCGGCAGCAGCAAGCAGAACAGCGCTCCGCCATCCGGGTGGTTCTCCGCCAATAGCTTGCCATGGAAGCGTTCGGCGATGCTGCGGCTGATCGCAAGCCCCAGCCCCAAGCCGCCTTGCTTCGTGGATACAAAGGGCTCGAACAAACGATCCATCATTTCCGCGGGGATACCCGGCCCCCCGTCGTGCACGCGAATCTCCACTTGGGCGCCGTTGAAGGAAGTGGCCACCCGGATCTTGCCTCTTTGCGGAGCGGCCTTCATGGCATCCAGGCCATTGAGCACGAGATTGATCAGGATCTGCTGGATCTCCACCCGGCCCGCCCGTGCGGGTGGTATCCTCTCCCCCGGATCCAATTCCACCTCTACCCGGCGACCGACGATTTCACTATGGAGCAAGCCCAAGGTCTGGGTGACCGCCTGATTCACATCCACCGCTCGCGGTTCGCTCGCGGCTTCCTTGCGGAACATCGCGCGCATGCCGTGGATGATCCCGCCCGCGCGTTTGGCGTCGTCGGCGATGTCATCGAGGATGGCGCCGATCTCCGGCATGTCGGGGGTGCCGCTCTGCAGGTCACGCCGGCCGACCTGGGCATTGCCCAGAATGGCGGCAAGCGGCTGGTTCAACTCATGAGCTAGCGCCGAGGAGAGCTCGCCGAGCGTGGAAACCCGGGTGAGGTGAGCGACTTCGTTCAAGTGCTGCTGGGCCTCTGCGTCCGCCCGCGCGAGCTGCTCGCGTTCCCTCAGCCGCGTCATCTGAAAGCGTGCACGCGATGCGGCAAGCAGACCTCCGGTCGCCATCAGAAGCGCCACCACCCCTCCGGCAAACCAAGCGGTTTGCCAATAGAATGGCTTCACGGTGAAGCGTACGCCGCTCACTGCCTCGGACCAACGTCCGTCGGGGTTGGCAGCGCTGACCTGGAAGCGATAGTCACCGGGAGGCAGTAGGGGAAAGCGGGCGGAGCGCTGGTTGCCGGCTTCGGCCCATCCTCCTTCCAAGCCTTCGAGGCGGTAACGGAAGCGGATCTTGCTCGGCTTGGAGTAGGAGAAGGCTGTGTAGCGGATCTCCAACTCCCGCGGACCCGGAGGGACCACGAAGTTGCCTCCCCAGCCCTTCACCCTCTTCGCGTCTAACAACACATCCTCGATCAGCAGCGAGGGCGGGGCTGCCTCTTTTGTGAAGCGCTCCGGGTCCACTTCCACCAGACCGCGCACGGTCGAGAACAGCAGCGTGCCGGCCTTGGTCCGCAGTCCTGCCGGGCAATAGCCGCCAGTGCAACCCGCGGCCGGCATGCCATCCGATTCATCGAGGGCCAGCGGATGGATCGCATCCGCCCGGCCTGCCGCCACGGCTTCGACTTCGGCCTTCGACACGCGGAAGATGCCGCGGTGGCAACCGAGCCACAGATGGCCCTCATCGTCTTCGAGAATCTGCGTGATGGAGTTGTCACCCAGCCCCTGCCGCCATCGACCGAATGAATCTTTCCATCCTTCAGCCAAGCCAGGCCGCCGCCCGCGCTTCCGATCCATAGCGTGCCCGCGGCATCGCGATAGAGCGTCTGCAGCATGCTGGTGGGGAGTCCGTCCTCTACGCCCCAGTGCCGCGACTGTCCTCCCTCCCAACGGAATAAACCCTTTCCTAGAGTGGCGATCCAGATCGCCGGCCCCGTCTCGCCAACCAGCGAAACCATACGTGCACCAAATGATCCGCCCGCCACCGCCTCGGGGACATCCTTTCCCTCACGCCACAAGCCACCTCCGGCAGTCCCCAGCCAGAGGGTGCCGGCCTCCCCCTCACAGGCCGATAGCCACGATTCATCTTTCGCCGCGACTTTTTGCGGCGCGCTGTCGCCCGCTTTCTTTCGCAACAGTTGCCCGCTGCCGAAGAACCAGAAATCCCCATTGCTCATTCGCAATCCGGAGTGCAGGAAGGGATTGGCCACCCCCTGCGGGACCGGCACAAACTGAAGGTCATCCTTCGATCCGTGGAACAGGCCGCCACCGTAGGTGGTCACCCAGAGCCTGCCGTCGCAGTCCTCACTCAGGCCGTTTACTTGGCCCTTGCGCCCGGGCTCACCCACCGAATGCCAATCCAGCACTCGCGGCGTCACCCGGCTCAAGCCTCCCGAGCGTGTTCCCACCCAGAGGATCCCGTCGCGCCCTGCTTTCACCACTCGCACCGCGGGATCCAATTCCCCGTTTCCGGCCACTGCCTGAAAGCGGCCGTCGCGGAAGACATGCAGGCCGCCTTCTCCGGAGCCCGCCCAGATTTCGCCGCCCGCTCCTTCCGTCAGGCTGTAGACGACTTCGAAGGGCACCCCGTCCGCTTGATTGTATTCCCTCCATGCACCCTCGCGATAGCGAAGTATCCTGCCGTTTCCGATACTGGCCCACAGTGAGCCCCCGCTATCGGCCAATAGGTAGGGCCTCTGGAGCGGTTCTCCGCCCGGGCCTGGAAGCTCCTTGAAGCGGCCTTCGCTCATCCGGTAGAGGCCATTCCCCGTCGCGACCCACAGCACGCCATCCCGGGTCGTGGTGAGTCCGCTCACGACTCCCGCCGCCAGTCCTTCGGCCTCCCCGATAGCCCCGCCTCGAAGCGCTGAAGCCCGCGGTCTCCGCCTACCCACAGGCTACCGTCCGGGGTCATGGCCAGTGCCAGCACGCTGTTTTGCGCGAGTCCCTCGCTCGTGGTGAAAGTCGTGATGGCACCCTCCCGATAATGGCTGAGCCCCCCCCCGGAGGTCCCGATCCACAAGCCATTCTGCCCGTCATCGAGCAGATCCACCATGTAGACGCTCTTCAAGCCATCGGCGAGGCCGTAGGTGGTGAACTGCACGCCATCGAAGCGCGCCAGGCCGCCCCGCGTCCCGGCCCAGAGATAGCCGTCGGCGGTCTGGGCAATCGTCTCCACCGAATTCTGCGGCAGGCCGTCCGCCGTGGTCCAGGATTTCACCAGAAAGGGCGAGCCGTCGCCTCCTCCATCCGCAGCCGCCGCGACGGATCCTCCAATCCACAGCCAAGCACTCGCCAGCGCGAAAATGACGAATCGGCTCGTAATCAGGAGACGTCGAGATCGCATGCGCTTCGCGAAGGGCTTGTCCAAGATCTCCAGCTTGCGCATCTCGCTGTAGCGAAAGACCGCCCAAGAGCCATGACCATGCCCGGACAATGAAGGTCTGCTCCTTAGGCGGCCTTGGTCGGCGTGGTGTTCGGCTTCATCGAGAATCATGGAAGAGATTCTATCCGAAGCATCCCGGCGTCTCAATGCCCCCCACGCCCAGCCGATGGAAATGGGATGACTCGTTCGGGCGCTTGGATCGTGGGCCTGGTGGGCAAGCAGCTCCACCAAATCCCGGGAGTCGATCCACTGATGGCAAATGGGGCACTGGACGAAGTGATGGAGGCCTAGGCGGTTTTCTGAGCGGCCTTTTTCGCTGCCGTAGTGTCCAGAAACTCAATCTATGCCCTTCATGCGGCTTTGCTGTGGTAGTAGCGGAGCAGGCCTCCCAAACGTCTCCGGCACCTCAATTCCCCCGCTTCACCGGCAGCGAAGTTCGCCTCAATGAGCTTGTTCTCCAGCCCTTGGTGGTTCCGCTCGTGGTGGTAGTGGGCACAGAACTCGTCGACCGCTCGCCGGAGCGACCGTTCTCCCACGAGAATCAGATGATCGAGGCACTCGGACTTGATCGACCGGACGAACCTTTCCGCGAATGCGGGCGACTGGGCAGGAAGACGGATTAACTGCACACCCGCGGACCCAAGGATCGATATGAACTCTCGGGTGAATACCGTCGCTCGGTCGTGGATGAGGAACCTGCATTCTCGCAAGAAACCCTCCTGGCAATCTGTCAGGTTGCGCCCCCACCTGACTCATCCACCTCCCGTCGGGTGGAATTCAAGGCTTGGTCGTGAGGAAGAGATGCAACGCTCATCTGGAAGGTCATGCGGGAGATGCCGCCGAGCTTGGCATCGTAGGAGAGGATCTTTTTCGCGACCGTTTCCGGGTCGCCGACCATCAATGCTCTTCCCGGCGATGCGCCCGCGTCGAAGTGAGCCCGCGTGGTCGGTCCCCAGCCGCGTTCGTTGCCGATTTCGTTGAAGCTGCGCAGGGAGTCGGGTGAGAAGCCTTCGGCTGCCTGCACGTTGCTCTCCGCTACAGCCTATCGCGTGGACTCCCACGGTAAAACGTTCGGGCGGGTGACCGGCCTTTGCTCCTGCCTGGCGGTAGAGGTCGACCAAAGGACGGAAGCGCTCCGGAGTCCCGCCGATAATCGCGACCATGAGGGGAAGTCCCAGAACACCGGCACGGATGAAGGATTCCGGAGTGCCTCCGACCCCGAGCCAGATCGGCAGTGGGTTTTGGATCGGACGCGGAAAGATTCCTTGTCCGGTGAGCCGCAGTGAAAGCTCAGGCAGGCGTCGGAGATTGCAAGCGAATTGGCTGGATGGTAGCCCTCGGCCATGGATCTCAATGCCCCGATCGTTCCCGGCATCTCTGCGGCAGGCGTCAGCTTGGGTGAGGACATTTTCGAACTCGAGGCAGCTAGAGAGGGAACACTTCGACGATCGACAGCGTGCGACACAGTTACCATTGGACCGGTGCGGTTATCGGCAATGCCATCCACCGGGAAGATCATCGAGATCTGCGTCTCCGAAGGCTACAAGGGCCAAACGCCGCAGGGTATTCGTCTGGGCATGACCTTGGAGCAAGTCGCCAGGGAAGTGGGCGAGCCCTATGAGGATGACGAGGACGCCCTCCTCGTAACTGGCATCCCGGGCCTCGCGCTTGAGACGACCGCTTGGGAGGCAAGGAACGATCGAGGCTTCGATCCGAACGGAGTCATAACCCACGTCTTCGTCTTCACGCCCCGGGTGGATGATTGAGTCCGAGCCCGATGTCGGACCGTCAGCCATGCATGCCGTAGCATTGTTTAGAGAGTGCGAGAGAAAGTCTTTCGGACGGGACGCTTTCGAATTTCGTGGTCGACCTCGACCCTGCTTGTAACGATGTGCTGATCGACATTCGGTATGAACTTGCTGATGGAAAGATCTCAGCCTCATACGAAGGACTTGAGCCAGTTGAGGGCGAACAACCCGCGGATCGGCAGACGCGTTGCTTGAAGAATATTAGAGAACTCGTCCCCTCACTCTTCGAGCTCAAGATTCGAGCAGTGGACCCGGGCGGTCCGACTAACAGCAAGGTTATTTCTCTCTAGCAGTTGCCCGGACTGCTGCGGGGAGGCTTTATCAGGGGGCAGCGGGGACTGGACGAGACGACGACAAAGGAGAAGGGAAGTCGCGGGAGGGGCATTTTGGCAGACTGTTGGTCAATGGCGACGGCTATCGAAGCAAGATTAACGCTGCTACCAAGAGTCTATACGAGATTGTCGCCATTACGACCGGAGAAGATTCACGCCAGTGGCGCGTGGAAACGAGCCTCTATCGCTTTACTTGGCCAATGCCGTACCGGGTGAGTGCAAGGGAAGAAGATGCCGGGGTATCTGCCGTGAATTTGACGGGAAGCGGGGGAGAACTGCTCTTCATCCAATGTCCCCGAAAGCTCCCACCGCTCGAAGAAATGGGAAGTTCTGATCAAAAGATTGTCGAAATCAACCAAACGACCCGAACCGTGCTTTTGGAGTATGCCTTCGATCGGAAGATGTGGCGGCAGCGTCACACTGTGCGTCAGGTTGGTGGGTTGGATCTGGTGGTGAGTATGCAAGCCCCTTTCGAGATTTTCGAACGCTTTGAGCGGGATGTTGCTCCTGTTTTGTCCTCGCTCGAAGCGATGCGTGGTGATTAGCCTGCTCCGCCTAAGAGGCCAGACATCGAGAACATCATGTGCGGCCTTTCGGTTGCAGTGAGTTTGACGTTCGCCGGGACGCGTCGAACAACCTCAATTACATTTAGTTCTCACGTGATCACGGAACCAACTAGTGGGATGATTCTGCCACAGCTGTTGATTGGCCCGATAGTGTATCGAACAACCTGTCCGTCCAGAACGGCAGGGATCGGAGGCTTGATCGGTCCATCTCCAGTCCTGACCTCAAAAAGGAGCTTTCGCTTGCAGAGAGAGCTTTCGCCAGCTAGCGGATCACTATCGAACTATGGACGAGAAATGTGACTTCTGTGACCCGACTCTGGTGAGGGAAATCGTTGCAATTTCCGACAAGCTAAAGGAGCCCATTCGGTTGCACAGAGTTAAGTTCAATCGAGCACTATGGGGTCTAATTTTTGGATTATCATGCACTGTCCTATTCCGTGAATCGATGGGGTTGAGTAATACCATTGGCGGTTGGAGAGGGGTGGTGACGATGGTTGTGCTTCCGCTTCCGGTGATCGCGATGATCGCTTGGAATGTGCGCGGCCTGAAGGACGTCAGGAGAAGAGTTTATCGAGAGGAAGGACTCTACTGTGTCAACTGTGGATCTGCGCCAGAGGATGGAGAGCAGGATTTCGTGGACTGGGTTGAACTTAGGGCGTGCCGCCGCTGCGGTGGCAGGCTGGCGCGTTACGAGACGACTGAATGACTTCAAGGATTTTGCCCCGACTGGTAAGATGTGCAGGTCTACCGGAGTTGTTAAGCGGGCGGCTCGCGTAGTGTCCAGAAACTCGATCTCTGCTCTTATGCGGCTTCCCTGTGATAATAGCAGAGCAGACCACCCAAGCGTCTTCGGCACCTCAATTCTTCCGACTCACAGCCTCCGAAGCTTGCCTCGATGAGCTTGTTCTCCAGACCTTGGTGATTCCGCTCTTCGTGGTAGTGGGCGCAGAACTCGTCAACCGCCCGCCGGAGCGATCGTTCTCCCACGATAATCAGATGATCGAGGCACTCGGACTTGATCGACCTGACAAACCTTTCAGCGAACGCGTTCAGATTGGGCGACCTGGCTGGAAGGCGGATTGACGCCACACCAGCGGCCTTGAGGATCGATATGAACTCTCGGGTAAAGACGGTCGCCCGGTCATGGATAAGGAACCTGCACTCCCGCAGAAACCCATCCTGGCAATCGGTCAGATTCCGTCCGACCTGCTTCATCCACCTCCCGTCTGGCTCAGGAATGATCCCGGCGATGTGGACCCGCCGGGTCGCCAGACGGATCACGAAGAACACGTGATAACGGGTAAGACGTCCCCAACACCATAGCTCCACGGTGAAGAAGTCAGCCGCACCAAGTGCCTCCCAGTGGACGCGCAGGAATTCCGCCCAACTCGTCCCCTTCCCTCGCTCCGGTGCTGGCTCCATCCCTGCATTCTTCAGAATCCCTGCAATGGTGCCACGGCCAACGTCGTGCCCGAGGTTGGCTAACCCACCTTGGATCCGGGTGTAGCCCCAACTTCGATTCTCGTCCGCCATCCTTAGCACCAGGCTTCTTATCTGCTCCGTTGTAGCAGGACGGCCTACGCTCCGAGATGAACCGCTTGAGTCGTACTTCCTCGCAATCAGCTTCCGATGCCAGGCCAAGAGAGTCTGCGGAGAAACGATCGCCGCGACCTCTTTGAGCCGACTCAATCCAATGCGCTTCGCCCTCAGGGCCAAGCGCCTCCTTTGATCATCGGAGAACTTCAAACGCTTCCGACCCTGCAATTCCTTGAGCACACGCACTTCCTCCTGAAGATACTCGATGACGTCCTGCTGCTGTCGGTTGATCCAGCCTGCCAGGACCACGATCATGAGGGTAGCGATTCCCATCACGGGAGCTTGGCAGAAGGCCTCCCTTTGAACAGCCAGAAAAAGGCAGATCCGCTTCCACTCAGCCCTGAACATCAGACACTTACGCCGCGTTTGAATTTCTGGACACTACGGTAGCGGCCCGCTACTGGTCTTCGCTTCCAAATGTGGCCTATAATTGCCCTAGACCAACTTCAAAGAGACTCAAAAAAACACCTAACTCCATGATTGTCAGATAGGCCCGGTGGGGTTCGAACCCACGACCAAGGGATTATGAGTCCCCTGCTCTAACCGCTGAGCTACAGGCCCTTTAGTGAGTTACAACGATCGGATTTGGCCGAATGCATTCTTCTGGTGCATCCCCTCGCAAGAACAAAACACGAGTGGGTGTAACAGAAAGCGCAATCCAGCAAATCCAAGGTTGAGAACCTCTTTCGTCATCGGGCGGGCAATTACTACGCGGTCGCCAAGGTCGCTGGCAAGGTCCGACGCCAGTCTCTCGACACTTCCGGTTTCAACTTAGCCGCGGCCTGCCCGTAGAACGCTGCGGGGCTCCCTCGGACACCAAGAAGGCCGAGAGCAGAGGACAGGCTCTGACCAACGAAGCCGCCCGCGAGGATCCGGGCCCCAAGGAGCCAACCCGGCACCGCTGCCAGCAGGTCGCCGCCTCCATGCTCGCGGCCCCAGCAACAAAAATCGTTAGAACACGAAAGAAAGGAGAGGCAACCCCACCTTCATCATCAATCTCTCATGTTCGACGTGTAAAACTTTCTGATGTCCACGGCGAGGCGGCCTTCGATCCGGAGCTTCTGCGGGATCCTTAAGTTTGCATGAAGCCAAGTGTTCCCGCCCTAGTTTCCGCCGCGATCCGGTTCGGCATCTTCGCGCTCGCACCACTTGCGCTCTCCGCCTGCACTGCCTACCAGCCACAGCTTCTTGATCCTTCCGCCACTGCCGCGGATTTCTCCCGCCGCCGTCTGGACGATACCGCGCTGCGCCAGCCTCTGATCGACGTAGGCTCAAGGGAGGCAAGACGCGCTTGGCCTATGGGGAGCTGGAGCCTGCGCGATCTCCAGACCGTGGCCCTGTGCTATCACCCGGAGATCGCCGTCGCGAAGGCGAAGGCCGTATCCGCCACCGCCGCAATCACCACGGCGGACACCGCGCCGAATCCGGTCCTGAACTTCGCGCCAGAGTATGGCGTCAACCCCGGCTCCGGGGTCTCACCGTGGGTTCTTGGCTTCTCCCCGGACATCACCATTGAGACAGCAGGCAAGCGCCACGAGCGGACCACCCAGGCTCAGCACCAAGCCAACTCGGCGGCCCTCGCGATCGCCGACAAATCGTGGCAGGTTATCTCCGCGGTACGCTCGGCGCTTGCCGATCTGGAGGTCGCCAAGCGCCGGCTTTCCGTCTTCGAGGAGCAGCAGCGCAACGACGATGAACTCGTGGCCGCTCTGACCGCCCGTGTCAGCGCCGGCGAGTCCCCACACAGCGAGCTTGCCGTCTATCAGAGCCAGCGCGGACGCAATGCGATCGATCTAGCCGACGCCCGCAGCCGAGTGGAAGCCGCCCAAGCCAAGCTGGCCGATGCCATGGGTATGCCGGCGGCGGCACTGAGGGGCGTGGTGCTGGGCTGGGCCTCGTTTGAGAAGCTCCCCCCCTTGCCGAGCGAGGCCAAACTCAGAAAGTCGGCGGTGCTCCAGCGGAGCGATCTGCTCGCCGGTCTGGAAGACTACGCCGCCGCCGATGCCGCGCTGCGACTGGAAATCGCCAAGCAGTATCCGGACATTCACCTGAATCCGGGCTATACCTTCGACCAGGGCCAATCGAAATGGGCTCTGGGCGTGGGCCTGACCCTGCCGGTGGACCGCAATCTCGGACCGATCCGCGAGGCCACCGCGAAGCGCGACGAAGCGGCCGCTGTCTTCCAGCGCCTCCAGATCGGTGCCAGTGGCGAACTATCGCAGGCGCTTGCCGCCTACCGCGCTGACTTGGCCCGCCTCAAGGAGGTGGAGGGACTTCTCGCCATCCAGGAAAAGGAAGTGGAGAACGCCACGGAGCTATCCCACGGCGGCGAAGGTTCCCGGAGTGCCGTGCTGGAGGCCAAGGGCACGGCCATCCAAGCCAAGCTGGCCATCGTCGATGCCACCGCCCAAGCCCGCCAGTCCCTGGGCCAGTTGCAGGACAGCGCCCACCTTTCAATCGAATCTCCATGAAGATGCCGTTCGCCCCACCCACAGCCCTGCTTCTTCTGCCGTTCCTCTTCTGTGCCATCACTCCAGCCTCACAGGCGCTGGAGATCGATGCCGAGGCCCGGGGAAAGCTAGGCTTGGCCACCGCACCCCTGAAGGAATGCACGATCCCGCGAACCAGCCCTGCCTTCGGGACCGTGCTCTCCCCCGCTCCACTTATCGATCTGCTGCGCCAGCGGGACACGGCCATTGCCACGGCCGGATTCTCGAAGGAAGCGCTGGCCCGAGCTGAAAAGCTCTTCGCGAGTGGCGAACTCGTGGCCCGCAAGGATGTCGATGCCGCGCGTGCCCAGCAGGTTCAGGACGAAGCCCAGATCCGCGGCCTGGAGGACCGCATCACGCTGGAGTGGGGCCCCGCCTTCGCAGCAATGTCCTCTGGCGACCAAGCCTCTTTCATCGCCGAACTTCTCGATCGGAAACGCTTTCTCGCCCGCATCGCGCTTCCCGGGCGCAAGTGGCCCGAGGCCGCGCCAACAGGTGCCACCTTCCATCCTGGAGGCGCAATGACGAAGCCCTTCCACTCCGCGGCCATCTACCAATCCACCACCACGGATCCCGCTTTCCAGAGCCTCTCCTTCCTCACAGTCTTCGAGTCGCCAGGCATCTCTCCCACCCCCGGCACCGCAGACTCTGCCACTTTGGAATTGCCTGGGGAGCCAGAGCATGGACTCCTGGTCCCGGAGAGCGCGGTCGTCTTCTTCCAGGCGCGGGCCTGGATCTACAGCGTCCATGGTAGTGGGGACGAATTCCAGCGGATCGAGATTTCCACCGATCACCCGGCGCCGGGCGGCTGGTGTGTGGCTAAGGAAAAGATCGGCACCGATGAAGTGGTCACCACCGGAGCACAGGTCCTGCTCTCGGAAGAGGCCCTCTCCGCGCACCCCGCGGAAGAGGACTGATTGGCCCTATCCCACACCTCACACGGCTCCGCATGCTTCGCTCCCTCATTCATTTCTCGCTGCGCTATCGGTCTGTCGTGGTCCTAGCAGCGGTACTAGTCATGGCGATCGGCGTCTGGCAGGCACCCAAAATGCCGCTCGATGTGTTTCCTGACTTCGTGCCACCGCAAGTCACCATCCAGACGGAGAGCCCCGGACTGGCGCCGGAGCAGGTCGAGCAACTTGTGACCTATCCGATCGAAGCTGCCGTCAGTGGCATCGCCGGGATTGATACCGTCCACTCGGAGTCCAGCCAGGGTCTTTCCGTGGTTTCGATCTTCTTCGACCAGAGTTCGGAGATCCTGGCCGATCGCCAGCTTCTAACAGAGCGGATGACGGAAGTCAGCGCCCGTCTGCCCAAGGAAGCGAAGGCTCCCACCCTCTCGCCACTGGTGTCCTCCACCATGGACTTGCTGAAGGTGGGCCTCACCTCCACCAAGCTCCCGCCACTGGACCTGCGCACCTTCGCAGACTGGAATCTCGCACCGCTGCTGCGCGCCGTGCCCGGCGTGGCGGAAGTCAGCGTGGTGGGCGGTGAAGCCCGCCGCATGGAGGTGAAGTTCGACCAGCAGCAGATGGCCCGCTACGGCGTGACCTTGGCGGATCTCACCCGGGCAGTCACAGGCTCCACCGGCACCCGCGGTGCTGGCTACGTCGAGACGCCGAACCAGCGGCTGCTGCTCAGCGCAGAAGACCCGGCCGTGGATCCGGATGTGCTGGGAGCGGCCATCGTCCGTGGCAGCGGCGGGGATGCGGTCCGGCTGCGGGATGTGGCGGAGGTAAATCTCTCCGCCTCACCGAAATTCGGCGATGCCCTGATCATGGGCGAGCCAGGAGTCCTGCTCGCGATGACCAGCCAACACGGGGCCAACACCCTGGAGGTCACACGCCGGGTGGAGGAGGCTCTCGACAACTATGCCAGCACCCTGGAGCGCGAAGGCATCACCCTGCACCGCGGCTTGCACCGTCCCGCGAATTTCATCGAGCTCGCGATTCATCACATCCGTGATTCGCTGCTGATCGGGACCTTGCTGGTGGTGGCGGTGCTGCTGCTCTTTCTGCACAGCCCGCGCACCGCACTCATTTCCTTCGCCTCGATTCCCCTGTCCTTGGTTGCGGCCATGCTCGTGTTCCGCGCCTTCGGGGTGACCTTGAACACGATGACCCTCGGCGGTTTCGCCGTGGCCATCGGCGTGGTGGTGGATGATGCCATTATCGATGTGGAAAACATCGTTCGCCGCCTGCAGTTGAATGCCGCCCAGTCCGCACCGCTGTCCGCGATGCAGGTGATCCTGGAGGCATCCATCGAGGTGCGCGGCGCGATCGTCTATGCCACCCTCATCGTCATTGCCGCCTTCATCCCGGTCTTCGTGCTGGGCGGGGTGCAGGAGCGTTTTTTTGCTCCGCTGGGCCAGGCATTCGTTGTCGCCACCCTCCTCTCGCTGCTGATCGCGGTAACCGTCACTCCTGCGCTGTGCTCGATATTCCTGCGGGGGCGCGCAAAAGACCGTGAGCCCTTCTACCTGCGCTGGCTGCGCGGTCTGCACTCCGCCGGGCTGAAGCTGGCCACGCGCTTCGCATGGCCTCTGGTCCTACTCGTGCTGGCTGCCGGTGTGGGTGCGGTCGCGCTGGTGCCCAAGCTGGAAAAGGAGTTCCTGCCGGAATTCCGCGAGGGCCACTTCGTGATCCAAGTCGCCACGGCACCCGGCACCTCACTGAAGGAGATGAACCGCCTGGGTGCCTCCATCTCGCACGAGTTGCTGAAGGACCCGCGACTGCTCTCCGTGGAATTTCAAGCCGGGCGGGCCGAGCAAGGCGTGGATACCTGGGGCCCGGAGCGCGCCGAGATGCATGTCGAGTTAAAGCCGGACCCAAACCTGAATGAGGCGGCGGTGCAGGAGGACCTGCGCAAGCTGCTAGAGGGGTACCCCGGCGTCCAATCCGAGGTCCTCACTTTCTTGGGTGACCGCATCGGCGAATCGATCGGTGGCGAGACGGCTGCCGGCATCGTCAGCGTCTTCGGCAATGACCTCGACATCCTGGCGGAGACTTCGACCTCCATCGGCAAGGTGCTGGAAGAGACTCCCGGCACCGCGGACGTAATCGTGAGGTCAGCCGCGGAGGGGCCACGAGTGGGCATCCGCCTCAAGCCCGCAGCCATGGAACAATTCGGCCTGCTCCCTGCGGATGTCATGACGGCGGTGCAGACCGCCTACCAAGGCACGGAGGTCTCCCAGCTCTACCAGTGGGGCCAGATCATCCCGGTAGTCCTCGTGGGACCGGGACCGGAAGGCAGCATCGCCAGCTTGGGCGAGCTACCGCTGGTCCAGCCTCCGGGGCCCACCCTGCGTCTGGCGGACGTCGCGGACATCTTCGTCAGCTCCGGCCACGCCGTGATCGAACATGAGGGCGGTCGGCGGCTTCAGCGCGTGACCTTCAATACCGAGGGCCGCTCGATTTCCTCCGTCATGGCTGAGGCCCGAAAATCCATCGACGGCAAGATCCGCCCCGGCGGCGGCACCCAGATCTCCTACAGCGGCGCGGCCGAGGCGGAAGCCGAGGCGAACCGCAACCTGATCATTTCCTCCGCCTTTGCCGTCACGATCATCGTGATGATCCTGTGGATGGCCTTTCGTAGCGGCCGGCACCTGACCCTGATCCTCGTGAATCTCCCTTTTGCTCTCGTGGGCGGGATCTTCGCACTCGGGCTCACTGACATTCCCTTGTCGCTCGGCGCTCTCGTCGGGCTTGTTGCCCTCTTCGGCATCAGCGCCCGGAATGCGATCATGCTGCTTTCCCACTACGAACACCTGGTCCTGAGCGAGGGTCTACCTTGGAACCGCGAGACAGCGATCCGAGGTGCGGGCGAACGGCTTATCCCAGTGCTGATGACGGCACTGGTTACCGCGCTCGCCCTCGTTCCAATCGCTCTAAGGCCCACCGCTGCCGGTCAGGAGATCGAGGGCCCCATGGCGATCGTGATCCTCGGCGGCCTAGTCTCCTCCACCCTGCTCACGCTGCTGCTGCTACCGGCACTGGCCGAGCGCTTCGCCCGCTTTCACCCGGAACAGGAAACCTGAATGCCGCCCCGCCTGGTACGCGCTAAAGAAATCTCCCGACATCCGATTATTTGTTCCCGCCGTCAGGTTCCCGTCATCCACGCCGTGCTTTAGTTGCATGCGTTGGCTGCCATCCGGGCGGCCACGAAGATACCAAATCATCTAACAACTGATTACGCCGATGAAACCTTACCCTATTCTCGCGGTCGCGGCCCTACTTCCTATGCTGGCGCTCGCCAAGGAACACGAACTCTCCCTCGACAAGCTTCCGGCCAAGGTCGCTGAGACCATCCGTGCCACAGTCGGCCAAGCTAAAGTCGAAGTCGAGGAGGCGGACGATGAAGACGCTGCTCCCGCCGCCTATAAGGCGGAATGGGACCAGGACGGCAGCAAGCACGAGATCATCCTCGCTGCGGACGGCGCGATCCTCTGCCGCGAGGATGGGATCACGCAGGAGGCCGCGCCCGCACCCGTCCAAGCCGCCCTGAAGGAGCTGGCGAAATCCGGCACCCTGAAGGAGATCGAAAAGATCACCGCGAACAACACCATCAGTTACGAAGCGGAGGTGAAAACCGCAGAGGGCAAGATCGAGGTGAAGTTCGACGCGAGCGGCAAGGAGATCGCCCGCAAGATCGAGAAGAAGGACAAGAAGGACAAGAAGGAAGAAGGCGATGAGGATGAGGACAACGACGGAGACCATGGTCACCACGGCGACCACGAGGATGATGACGATGGCGAAAACTGAATCACACTCGGCGATCCGCTGAAACTTACGCCATGCCCGGGACTGCCTCGGGCATGGCTTCGCTGTAAGAACAAACGAGATCAAGACCACCTGAAACGATGCGAGTGCTGGTCGTAGAAGACTCCCAGAGCTTGCGCAGTTCGCTGCGCCGGGCGCTGCAGCACGATGGCCACGCCGTGGACTTGGCTGCCAACGGCATGGAGGGCCTGGCGGCGACTGGTTTGCATTCCTACGACGTGATCGTGCTGGATGTGATGATGCCGGAGCTGGACGGGCTGGGCATGCTGACCGAGCTGCGCATGCAGGGGAACCCCGTGCACGTGCTACTCCTGACGGCGCGCGATACCTTGGAAGACAAGGTTTCCGGCTTCCGCGCCGGGGCCGATGACTATCTGGTGAAGCCCTTCGCCCTGGACGAGCTGCTGGTCCGAGTGGTGGCCCTGGGCCGGCGCGCGCATGGCATCAAAAAGCCCGTCCTTTCAATCGGCCCGCTCGAACTCGACCTCACCGCCCGCACCGCCAGGCACTCGGGAGCGGAACTCGACCTCACCGCCCGCGAGTGGCGCCTGCTGGAATGTCTGGCACAACGGGCCGGCCAGGTCGTCCCCCGAACAGAAATCGAGGAAAGCATCTATGACGAACTGGTGGAACCGATGAGCAATGTGGTGGATACCGCGGTCTACGGCCTGCGGCGGAAGATCGGGCGAGACCTCATCCAAACCCGGCGCGGGCTGGGCTACGTGCTGGCACCATGAAATCCTTGAGAGCCGCACTCACGATCCGTCTCTTGCTGGGTGGCGTGCTACTTCTTGGCGTCGCGGGCGCCAGCTTCCAATGGCGCTTGAAAAAGGCCCTCGTAGCCGAGTTTGACACCAGCCTGCTGGTTACAGCTCATTCGCTGGAGGCCTTGGTCGAGAATGAAAATGGCAAAATCCGGGTGGAGAGCCAGGCCGAGGAAATGCCCGAGTTTGGCCACCGCGGCGGAGCATCCATCTTCCTGCTGGAACGGGCAGACAGTATCGAGATCCAGCGCTCCTCTTCCTTGGGGGACATGCACCTCGATATCCCGCCCTCCTCCTCAGACATCCCCACATTTTCCGAGCTGACCTTGCCGGACGGGCGCAGCATGCGCTGCGTTTCGCTGATCGTCGACATTGACTCCGAGGAACATGGTGAGAAATCGGATTCTGCATCAATCATCCCGGTGAAGCTACTGGTCGGACGCGAGAACCGGTCTCTCGATCACACGCTGCAGGAGATTGGGAACGCTTCGTTGATCATGGGTGTCATCACCCTGGGTGCATTGGCGGTTCTGCTCCTGTGGGGAATACGGCGCGGGCTGTCCCCACTCGGCAAATTGGTCGAGCAGATTGAAAAGATCGACGGCCGCTCGCTTTCGACCCGCCTGAATGCCGGCCGGACTCCGTCCGAACTCTTGCCAGTGGTGGACCGGCTGAACGAATTGTTGGCGAGACTTGAGCGCGTTTTCGAACGGGAGAAGCGCTTCACAGCCGATGTCTCCCACGAACTCCGGACGCCTATCGCCGAGCTCCGCGCCTTGGCTGAGGTGAACCTCCTGACACCACCGGCCGGCATCCACGAGGCGACCGCCTGCTGGAGCGAAGCCCAGGCGATCGTCCTGCGGATGGAGTCCTTGTCCATCCACCTGCTGGAACTGGCCCGGGCCGAACAAGCGGGCAGTGCGCCCGGTGGTGAAAGCGTGGACGTCAACGCGCTGCTAGACCGCACGCTCGAACGCCATGCTGATGCTGCCGTCGTCCGCGACGTGACCTTTACGATCCGCGCCTGCGGAGCGGTGACGCGCGAGAGCGACCCGGTAATAATGGAACTGATTTTCTCGAACTTGATCGGCAACGTCACCCATCACGCGGTGGCGGGCAGCACCTGCTTGATCGAGCTGGAGCAAGGTCTATTGAAGGTCAGTAACGCCGCCGCCGGACTTTCCGCAGAGGACCTGCCGCAACTATTCGACCGCTACTGGAAAAACGATCGCTCCCGCAGCGACAGCCGCCGTCACGGTATCGGCCTAACCTTGGCAAGGGAGGCCGCGAGCCTCCTCGGCGGATCGCTGGAGGTGGAGTTCAATCCGCTAAGTTCCACGATCACTTTCATCCATTACTTCGATCAGAAGGCCGCGGACCATATTGACGGGATTAAGGATACGATATCCTGCCAGTCCACGGTGAAGTCATGAGGCCGCCACGACGGAGCCCGGGTTAGCGGGAAGGAGGCCAAAGCCTGGCGCGAAGGAGCGATCTTACCCGTGTGGTTTCGCAATATAAGGTGGTGGGCTACCCGCTGTAGGGATGATCGGGCGAACGTGGTAGCGGTGAACTCATTCACATGAGATCCGCCCGCAAACTTCCGCATGCCCTCGCTCTCGGCATCCTGTCGGCATCCTCGCTGTCTGCTGCTCCCCTTGCGAATGGGATGAAGCTGGGAATCGACTTTGGTCCAACGCTGACAGCGAACTGGAACAACATCACGACCAACAACCAGACCATCGCGGCCGGCGCGGTGGTGAATCTTGGCGGCACGGTGCTGGATGGGGTGGCGATCGCCACGGCGAACAGCCAGTTCGTGAATAATGACGGCACGAACAACTGGGCGGGCCTGGCGAGCAATGGCGGCACCCTCCCTCCGGAGTTCGTGGACAGTGTCATCACGGACATCGCGGGCAACTTCTCGCTGGTGCCCGACGACACGCCCTACCGTGTCACCATCAGCGGCCTGAATCCCGCGCTGGCCCTGCGGCTCGACCTGGTCGCCACGGCCACCGGCACGCCGACGGATACCTTCACCCTCAGCGGTGCTGCGACCTACGGGCCCTTCGCAATCGCCCGGCCAACCGCACTATCGCAGGGACTCTTCCACACCTTCACGAACGTCTATCCGGATGCGCAGGGAAAACTCGTGATCGACGTGACCGACAGCGGGGCCGGCAAGAACCCGATTGTGAACGGCATCCTGATCACCGCCGGGCAAACGAGCGGCGCCGATAGCGATGCGGATGGCTTGCCGGACTCTTGGGAGCAGTCCGCCTTCGGCAACCTCGCCCAGACGGCTGCGGGTGACTTCGATCAAGACGGTGACACCAATCTGACTGAATTCGAGACGGGAACGAACGCGGCACAGCTTAGCTCCAACTCCGGCGCGGAGCAGGCTTGGCAGATCGATTTCCAAGGCGGTCCGGGAGGTGGGCTCGGCTCGGCGAATCCCGTGACCTCCACCGCCAACTTCGGCTACGGCAGCAAGTGGAATGCCTTCGAGATTCCCGCAACCAACAACGACGTCTTCGCGAACCCGCCGACCAACCATAATGCGGTGATCGACCCGGTGCTCGGCCCGCTACGCGATGCAGCAGACCACGCCACCGATGTGCGCATGGAGATCTCGGGCGGGGTCTCGGCCTTCAATGTGGGTCGGATCCTCGATCGCGGCGGCGTGGACCATTCCTTCGGTGATCATTGGTTCTGGGGCGCGCAGGGGCGCACCACCGCGACCTTGGGCTTCAGCTTCCGGAATCTGCCGCCGGGGACCTATTCGCTGACGGCCTATGCGAATCCAGACCAGCACAATCCACCTCGCGATTTCGGCTTGGTGGTCGGCACCACCACGGTGCCGATCCATCCAGCCTTCGGGGCCACTTTCTACGCGAATGCCGGGACCTTTGCCGGCACCGTTCGTGAGATCACGGTGGATGGCAGCGGCACGCTGAGCGGCAGCCTGACCACCCTAGGCGGAGACCCTAGCATCGCGGCCATGGTGCTGCGCCGCACTGCTTCGCCCACCAGCGCCATCGCAGTGCCGGATCGCGTGAAAATGAATCACGGCGGCAAGTGGCGGGCGCAGGTGCTGGCGAATGATGTGGTCATCGCGCCACTGGCCTCGGTGGAGATCGTGCAGGCACCGGCATCGGGGACCGCAACGGTGAATGCCGATGGCAGCATCCTCTACCAGCACCTCACAGGCACACCGGCCAGCGACTCTTTCAGCTATCGCATCCACGACGCCTCCGGCACCTCACAAGCGGCCACGGTGAGCATCGACTTCACCACGGGTGTTGTGCCCGCGACTTCGCTGAAGCTTCCCGCGGCCGCGCCGGTGACCGATTATGTCCTGGAGGATGCCTTCGCTGGCCGCGGTGCCTTCAATTTCGGCACGCCCACCTGGATGAGCACCATCCCGGGGAACAACCAGCGCTTCTTCGTCTCAGAGCGGACCGGGATCATCTGGGAGATCCCGAACATCGCGGCGACTCCCGCCACCCGGCAGGTCTTCATGGATTTCACCGGCCGATTGGATCTCTTCACTGAGATGGGCGTGAAGTCCTTCGCTTTTCATCCGCAGTTCCAGTCGGGCAAACCCTACATCTACGTCACCTACAACTACGAGGCCACTCCGAGTTCAGCAGTCGGCACGGTGCGCCTGTCCCGTTTCACAGCGACCGGTGCGGGTTTGGACAGCGTGGATCTCGGCAGCGAACAAATTCTCTTCGAGGTCGACAGCCGCAGCCAGGACCACAACCTGGATAGCTGCCGCTTCGGGCCGGATGGCTATCTTTACGTAGGCTCGGGAGACGAGCGGCGTCCCGGCGAAAATGCACAGACGATCACCAATATGTTCTGGAGCTCGGTGATCCGCATCGATGTGGATCGCAAGGCGGGCAACATTGAGCCGAATGCCTCGACCAATCCTTCGCTGGCGATTCCGAAGACCGGCGGCCTTGCCCACTACTTGATCCCCGCGGATAACCCCTACGCAGCCACCAGCGGGACCGTGAGCTACAATGGCAGCGCAAAGGCATGGGATGCGGTGCGCTCCGAGATCTTCATCACCGGCGTGCGCAATCCCTGGCAGTTCACCTTCGATAGCATCGGCGGCGAACCGGTGCTGTGGCTGGGAGACATCGGCAGTGACGGCAGCGCCAGCCGCGAAGAAGTGAACATCTTCCGCAAGGGTGACAATGGCGGGTGGGACCACCTTGAAGGTGACCGGTTCAATCGCACGATCCCAGTCGGCACCACGGTGCGGGCACCAGAGTGGTTCTACCAGCGCGGCAGCGGGACCTACGAAGGAGCCTCCGTCACCGGCGGATTCGTAGTGAACTCTCCCCAGTATCCGGACCTGCAGGGGAAATACATCTTTGGCGATTGGCTGAGCGGGCACGTCTGGACTCTGCAGCGCGGCCAGAGTCCGGGGCAGCCGGGCGTCCAGCGCATCGGCGGCCTTTCGGGCGTGGTGGGCTTCACCACCGATCCGTCGAATGGCGATATCCTCGCCTTGAGCTGGAACAGCGAAGCTGGTGCGCTATTCGATGGCAGCGGGCAGATGGGCAAGGTCTTCCGCCTGAAGGCATCCATCGCCTCGGGGAGCCCCTTCCCCGCCACCCTGACAGCCACCGGTGCCTTCGCGGATCTCGCGAGTCTGACGCCCAACCCCGGCCTGCATTTTTACGAGCCTAATCTCACCTTCTGGTCGGATCACGCCCGCAAGCAGCGCTGGTTCGCACTGCCGGAAGGTGGACAGCTCAGCTACGCCGCGGAGGGCCCGCTCGCAAGCCCCGCAGGCAGCGTGTGGGTGAAGCACTTCGATCTGGAGACCGAGCGCGGCAACCCTGCGACCAAACGCCGGCTGGAGACGCGCTTCATCGTGAAGGAGCAGGACGGCGGGGTGTATGGCGTCTCCTACAAGTGGAACGAGTCTGGCACCGAGGCCACGCTCGTCGGCGATGGTGGTGATAGCTTCGATGTCCCGGTCACCGATCCGTCCTTGCCGATGGGCCAGCAACAAGTGACGCAGCATTGGCAGATTCCCTCGCGCGCTCAGTGCATCACCTGCCACAATGCGAATGCAGGGCAGATTCTTGGCTTCGACAGCCGGCAATTGAACCGCGGAGATATCCCCTTCCACGGAGCCAGCGGCAACTACCTCCAGCTGCTGGCCGAGGCTGGCTATTTGAGTGGCCTGCCAACGAATCCCACCTCACTGCCTCGGCATCGCCGGGCCGATGAAACAAGTGCGAGCCTGGAGGAGCGGGTGCGGTCCTACCTCGCGGTGAACTGCGCCTATTGTCATGCGGATGCCCAAGGCCTGGACCTTCGGGCCTCGACGCCGCTTGATGCGACACACCTCATCCATGTGGCGGACGGTGGTCAGATCACGGTGACCGATCCCCTGCTGCGCCGCATCCGCCCGGGAGCTCCGGAACATTCGAGCGTGCTACAGCGGATCGCGGGAACCGCTGGCTTCAACCGCATGCCACCGATTGCCTCCAATGCCATCGACCAAGGTGGCGTGGAATTGCTGCGCAACTGGATCCTCGGCGAGGCCAATGGCGCGCCAGTTTCTGCCAATGCATCACCGATCTTCGTGATTCAGCCCGCATCACCATCAGGCACCGTAGTGGGCAGTGTTATTGCCAGCGATCCCGATGCTCCCCGTGACAAGATCCACTACTCCATCGCGGGCGGGAGCAGCCTGTTCGCGATCGATCCATTGAGCGGAGCTATCACGGTGAAGGGCGATCTCTCCGGTGCTGGAGCTACCGTGCTCAGCTTTGAGGTCGTCGCCAGCGATGACTTCGCGGCCAATCCACGTTCGACGAGCATCGCGGTGAAGGTGAATACCAGCGGCATCAATTCGGCACCGCGCTTCCACTCGCCCGGCGACTACTACCTCCCTGCCTCGCTTCCTCAGGGCAGCCGTGTCGGCACGGTGGTCGCGCGTGATCCGGAAGGAGGAAGCGTCAGCTACCAAGTGAGCGGAGGAAATGCTCCCTTCACGATTGATTCGCTCAGCGGCGAGATCCGGGTGAGCGGCACTCTAACAGCAGGCATGAATCACACGCTCCAAGTGCGGGCCAGCGATGGCAATGGCACACCAGCCACAACGGAATTGAGCGTGAGCTTCCATGTGGTTGCGCAGGAATCCAGCCTGCTCGCACCGGAGAGCGGCCGGGTCTTCTGGAATATCGACTTCCAGGGTGACGGCAGCAATACCGCCGCCGGACAGACCACCACACCAGCCACCGCAACCTCAGGGGGCATGTTCTGGAATGCCTTTGCGGTGAAAGCCTACAGCGGAGCCCCGAGCGCCATGAGCGCCAACCCAACGATGAACCTCGCCACGCATGCCGGCGGCACAGCCACGCCGGTGCGCTTCCACATCTTCACGGACGATGACCCCGCCACGGAGATCGGCCAAGGCGTCTATGGCTACAGTGGTCGCGCCGGGGGCAATCCCCTGACTGGCGACTATCTCCTGCTCCTGAATCAAGCCGGCGTGAATGGCCCGCTCTACCACCAGTGGGAAATCACCGGCCTGACACCGGGCTGGCAGTATGACCTCCTGATGCAGAGCGGCTACGATGCCAGCACCGCCCGCGGCACAGCCTTCACGATCGATCTCAATGGCGATGGCAACCTCGCCGACGAGAGCCCGGTCTATCTCACCGCGGCTGCCGACACAGCGGTCAATTCCTGCGTCATCCGCTCCGTCATTGCCGACACGCAAGGCCGGATCCTCGGCCGCTCGGCGCGCGAGGCTCCCGCCGGCCAGACTTACGGCGAGAGCAACTGGGCGGGCATGCAGATCCGAGCATCCCGCAGCAGCCCGGCAGCCTTCACCGCGGCGGGGCCCTTCTCGGTGAATGAGAATAGCCCCGCTGGCACGGTGGTCGGAACGATCAGCGGCGTCGACCCGGAGGGCCAGCCGGTGACCTATGCCATCCAAGGCGGAGACGGCATGTTCGTGATCCACCCCACCAGCGGCCAGTTGTCCCTCGCCGCCAGTCCCGACTACGAGCACGCGGCGATCCATCTCATCACCGTAACCGCGACCGATCCCGCCGGCACGCTTGCCGAGACCACCGTGCAGGTGAACGTCATCAATCTTCCCGACACGAATCTGGAGAAGGTAAGTTCATGGCTCGATTCGCACGCCTTCCCCGGAGGCTTCAATGGCGATCCCGATCACGATGGCATCGCCAATGCTTTCGAGATGCTCTTCGGCGGCGACCCCCTCATCTCCGGACGCACGCCCCTCCTCCCCGGTGGTGCCTTCTACCTCGATGCCGAAGTGGATACCGCTGCTGCTGCGATCCTCGCCCTCCACGCCGAGCACTCGCCCGATTGCCAGCAATGGCAACCCACCGGCCTGGCCCCGGAAGCCATCTCCGAACAGGCTGGCAAGACCCTGCTGCGCTTCGCCGCACCGCCGGCCATAGTCCCTGCCAACCGCCTTTTCATGCGACTGGCGATGGACGAGTAGATCAGGGCTTCCAAGCGAACACGCCATGGCCTCTTCCACCCGAGGGAAGAGGCCTTCTTGTTTCATGGACTCATCATGAGCCATAATGCCGTTTCGGGATAGGTGCATGTGGGGTGGGCCAATGGACCTTTTACTACGAGATGAGTAGTTCTTGGTGACCCGTTGCTAAAAAATCCATGAATCCTCCATCCTTGCGCCTCACTGCATTCTGCTCCCTATCCTGCATCACCACGCTTGGTGCCGCCCCGCTCCTCCCCGGAAAGAAACTCGGCGTGGACTACGGGCCGACGCTTACGGCGAACTGGAACAACTTCACCGCCGTGGGCACCAAGGCCGCGGGAACGGTCATCCACCTGGACGGCAGCGTCTCCGACGGCGTCGTCATGACCGTGGCGAACGGACAGTTCTTCAACAACGACGGCACCAACAACTGGGTGGGCTTGCAGTCGAACACCACCAACATCGCCCCGAACCCCAAGGCCCCGCCGGAGTTTGTGGATAGCGTCACTACCGACATCGCTGGCAACTTCAGTCTCGGCGATGGCACTCCTTTCAAGCTCACCGTAGATGGGCTCAATCCCTGGCTCAGCTATAAGGTCGACGCCGTATCCGCCGCAACGGGAGGCCCGATTGACACCATCACGATCATCGGATCAGTCACCTACCCTGCTTCCGCCATCACCCGCTCGACGGCGGTGGCATCGGGACGCTTCCACCATTTCGACTCCGTGGTTCCCAATAGCGCCGGGGCCCTGGTGATGGACACCATCGATAGTTCCTCAGGCGCCAACCCGATCGTCAACGGTGTCCTATTCGAGGCGGTAGCACCGACGGCCGATGGCCTGCTCGACAACGACCACGACGGGATGCCGAACTGGTGGGAGTTCGCCTATCAATTCAATCCCGCGGACAGCTCCGATGGGGCCGCCGATGCCGATGGCGATGGCTTTTCAAATGCTGCCGAGGCTGCCGGTGGCAGTGATCCGCGGAGTATCATCTCAGTGCCCACGCCGCCGCAGTGGGCAGTGGACGGAGACGGGGCTTGGGGCAGCGCCGGCAGTTGGAATCCAGCCACGGTCCCGAACGGCGTGGACAAGGTCGTGCGACTGTCCGCCAGCACCCTCACCACCGCCACAGCAGCCACTATTGCAACGAATCTTCCGGTCACGCTGGGCTCACTTGAGGTTAGCGGCGACAAGCCTTTCACACTGGGCGCGGCCAACCCGATCACCTTCAGCACCTCGCTTGTGTCCGCTTCCTTGGCGAGCACCGGAGCCAATCAGAATGCCCTCACCTTCCTCGGTGGGATTGTCCTCGCCTCGCCCTTGGAGGTCAATGCCGCCATGGGTTCCGGGATTACCTTGAAGGGCAGCCTGACCGAAAGCGGCGGCCCGCAGACCATCACCAAGAATGGCGGCGGCGATCTTATCCTTGCGGGAGACACAAGCGCCTTCACGGGCAATGTCGTCGTCAGCGCCGGGCAACTCGTGCTCAACCGGAGCGGCAGCGCAAGTTTCCTCAATTTGGTAGACGGCAGCGGCAGCTTGGTCATCACCGGTGGGGGCAGCGTGACACTGCCAAGTTTAAACACCCACAGCGGTGGAACCCAGATCAACGGCAACAGCACCCTCGTCATCGACCAAGCCGGACCACTCGGCAGCGGCGCCTTGCGTCTCGACGGCGGAGTCTTGCGCGCCGAGGGATCCGTGGATGCCATCGGGAAGCCTCTGAACGTGGGACCGCTCGGAGCCACAGTCGAGGTCACGGATGAATTCTTCCTGCTCGCTACGGGTGGCTCGGCCGCTTCCACAGGCACCGTGGCCAAGACCGGCCGCGGCACTTGGCAAATCTCAGGCGGCAATGCAGGGACCATCGGCACATTCACCGTTGCTCAAGGATTCCTCGACCTCGCGCGCAACGATGCGTTCGGCAACCATGTGAATTCGCAACAGGACATGGTGATCGGGGTCGGAGCCCGCGTGACCAACGGGGCCGGCAATACGGGCTTCAATTCCCTCCGTAGCGTGACTCTGTCCGGCGGCGAGCTTGCCGTGACGAACAGCCTGTCAGCACTGACCGGCACCTTCCAAGCCTATGGGATCAAGGAGAGCCTGACTGTCACTGGCACAACCCCTTCCAAGATCACCGACGAACTTGAAGGCACAAATGGTGCCATCAACATCGGCGGCACGACGGACCTCGGCGGCGGTCGCGGCGCGGATCTTGTGGTGGACGTGGGCGACGCGACTTCTAACAGCAATGCCGACCTGACCATCTCCGCGAAGCTGAAGAATTCCGCAAACGCCAGCTACGCGGCGCTCCGCACCGGCTTGATCAAGGAGGGACCTGGCACATTGGTCCTCACCCGCCCGAATACCTACACCGGCGACACCTCGGTGAATCAAGGAGTCCTCTCACTCCGTGAGCCCTACCTCTCCTCCATCGCGGACGTCGCGGTATCAGAGGGCGCCATCCTCAACCTCGACTTCGAGGGCATCGCCGTGATCGATCAGCTCTCGCTGGCCGGCACCGGCATGGCCGCGGGTGAATATGGCGCGCTCGGGTCGGCAGCCCCCGTGATCGCCACGCCCTTCATCACCGGCAGCGGCACCCTGCTCGTCAGCGGCGATCCGGTGGTGGATGTCTTCGCCGATTGGATAAGCACAAACTACCCTTCCCTGCTTGCACCGGACAAGACGCGTGACGCAGATCCCGATCACGACGGTCTCTCCAATTTTGAGGAGTTCGCCTTCGCCGGAAATCCAGCGAGCGCCACGGATGCCGGTCTCCGCCGCTTCGCCCTGGAGAGCGCTGGCAGCGAACGACAGCTAACGCTAACGATCGCCTGTCGCGATGGTGCGAGCTTCACCGGCACGGGACCGATGAGCGCCACTGTCGATGGCGTGAACTACACCGTGCGCGGCTCCACCGATCTTACTTGGCCGGGAAGTGCCATTGAAGAGATCACCGCTGTGACCACGGGTTTGCCAGCCTCGCCACCAGCGGGCTTCAGCTATCATAGCTTCCGCCTCACTGCGCCCGTAAGTGCCAGCACCAAGGGCTTCCTTCAGGCAAAGGCTGAAGCCGAAGTCGCGCCGTAACAAGTTCCGCGGGTCTCCGTCGAGGTCGGGAGACAGCCGCGGATATCACACAGCCGCATCTCCGTGGCATGGGACCCGGAGATGCGGTTTTGTTTTGCGCCAATACCCACGCAGTCGCCCGCAGGCTTGTGGAGATCCGACATGACGATGTGTGGCCTCGGCGCGGGACAGACGGCCTCCTTCGATGCCGGCACCGGCCGAGCGACGATCGTCCCGGAACCGGGTTGCACGCTGCTGGGCGCAGCGGGCGTGCTGCTGCTCTTGCGCCGCAGGAGACAGCATGCTTGAGCGCATCCGCTCACTCCACCTTCAGGTAGTCCTTTTGAAGCGCCGCGATGGCAGACGCCAGTTCCTGATCGCTCAGCGGCCGCTCCCAGATCAGGAAGCGCGCGATCTGTCCATCGAAGGACTCCACTCCAGGGTGATTGATGGCATCGCGCTCCTGGCCCACCGCCATGCGCGAGGGATTAGCGGTGACATTCACCGGGACCTTCGCCGTCGCGGCCGGCTTGTCACCATTGACGAAAAACTCCAGGCCCACCGTGCCGGTGCCCGCCGCCATGCGGCCGGCCAGTACATGGAACTTGCCGACCTCGAGCTTGGGCCCTTCAAGCTTGGGATTGTTCTCATCGAAGCGCCCGAAGGTGATGCCGTTGCGTGCCCCCCACCATGGCGTGTTGTCGTCGTTGAGGCAGCCCCAGATCCCCTCATACTTCTCGCCGTTCCTGAGATTGCCGAAGAAGGAGTTCACATCCTTGAGCCCCTCGCGCTGCTCGTGCACGGCCAGCACGGCGATCCAAGTATGACCCTTGCCGCTACTGAGACCATCGAAGGCATCCTCGTCCAGGCACACCAACTCCTGCTGCCGGAAGTCAACGGTCGGCTTGCCGTTCAAGCCGAGCAGGCTGGGCCGGCCGGAGCCGGGTTCCTTGCGACCCTCGTCGCGTTTGACGAATTCCTTCGCGGTGGGAGCGACCGCCGCTTGATTGGTCCAGGCGACCACCTTGTCACCGTCTTCCACCTTGAGGCCCTTGGCCGCGTTCAGATCAATGACCAGCCCCTTGTCGGGAAGCGGCTCGGCGGTGGCGGTGCAGATCAGGGCGAGCAAGGCAAAGCGGTGCATGGAAGCTTCTACGCAGCTCCGACTGGATTTCCAACGCCATGTGGGGCTGAAATATCCGCGCGTGGGCTCTTCCATCCGTCTCAGGCCTCCGCCTGCGGAAAACCCGGCATCCCCAGCGCCTTGCGATGCTCGGAAGGCCGCCAGCCGATCCACTTCTTGAAAGTATTCGAGAAGGTGAAGGCACTCTCGAAACCGACGGCATGGGCGATGAACTCAACCTTGTCGTCGGTGATCGAAAGCAGATGCCGCGCACGCTGGAGTCGCAGGAAAGTAAGGTGCTGCATCGGGCTGCGGCCGAGCTCCTTGCGGCAGACGCGGCGCAGGTGCTCCTCGCTCATACAAGCGATCCCCGCGAGCTCCGTGAGTGTCCACGATTTCGCAAGATCAGCCTCCGCGCATTGCCAGACGCGCCATAGGCGGTCATCGGCCTGGTGCGGTTGAGCAAAACGCAGGACATAATGATGGACCAACTCGCTCCAGTGGTGCAGCGCGGAGACTCCCCGCAGTGAACCGGCCTCGGCATACAGCCCCTCGATCGCAGCCTTCAACGG
The DNA here is from genome assembly GCF_000739615.1 of Haloferula sp. BvORR071. Lineage (GTDB taxonomy): Bacteria > Verrucomicrobiota > Verrucomicrobiia > Verrucomicrobiales > Akkermansiaceae > Haloferula. Next base: position 31,361 of record NZ_BATP01000001.1, on the reverse strand, counting down.
CGAGGGGTCGAAAGCTCCCATGACTGGCGAGATCGTGGACACGATCGGCCGTGCCTCGCGCGATTCATGATAGCGCACCCAGGCGAACTTCCACGGGCGGCCCGGCTGGCACTTCAGCGAGTTCATCACAAAGGGCGGTTGCAGGCAGGCTTGGCCCGCGCGGACCTTCCGCCACTGGCCATCGGCGAGCACCACACCCTCCCCCTCAAAGCAAGCGATCATGAAGGTACCGCTCTGGTTGGTGCGCAGCACCTCGAAGGGCGGCACCGCTTCCATGATTCCTGCGTGCGAGATGTGATGCTGGGTCAGCAAGGGGCAAGCATGCCCCTTCTGCAGCCAGTCACGGGTATCCGCAGGGTCAGCACGAACCACCTTGTAAGCGGTGCCACTTCCCAACACTTGGCGATCCTGGGGACTCGTGCGCGAAGCCAGCATAGAACGAATGTCCGTCAGGCTATTTCCTGCAATCGCAGCCGTCGAGCCTTCATCTACCGCAGGGTGGGTCTGTGATAGATGCATGTGGGGTCGCCATGCTAGACCGCTGGTCCCGCCTGCGTCCTAGAATCCACCATGCCAAATCCTTGGACCGGAAAAGGAAATCCCTACACCCGCAGTGAAGTCCTGGAGCGTCTCCACGACACCCTCTCGAAAGGACTGCCGATCATCGCCGCCGGGGCGGGCACCGGCATCAGCGCAAAGTTCATCGAGAAGGGCGGAGCCGACCTGATCATCATCTACAACTCGGGCCGCTTCCGAATGGCCGGCCACGGTTCGACAGCCGGCCTGATGGCCTATGGCGACGCTAATGCTGTGGCCATGGAGATCGGCGAATACGAAGTGCTCCCAATAGTCGAGGAGGTTCCAGTGATCTGCGGCGTGCATGCCACTGACCCGCGCCGCCGCATGTGGCACTGGCTTGGCAAGGTGAAGGACATGGGCTTCAGCGGGGTAAACAACTTCCCCACCCACTGCATCATCGACGGTAAATTCCGCCAGATCCTGGAAGAAACGGGCATGAGCGTGAAGAAGGAGTTCGAGATGGTCGCCCTCGCCCGGAAGATGGACCTCTTCAGCATCGTGTATGTGGATGCGCCGGAAGAAGCGAAGGCGATGGCCGAAGCCGGTGCCGACGTGATCATCGCCCACGCGGGCACGACCATCGGCGGCTCCGTGGGGGTGGTGGATGCCACCATGTCCCTGCCTGAGGCAGCGAAGCGCACTCAGCTCATCATCGATGCCGGGCGCAGCGTGCGCGACGACATCATATACCTAAGCCACGGTGGCCCGATCAACACGCCGGAAGATGCCGCCTACATCAACGAACACACCGACACCGTCGGCTTCGTCGGAGCCTCCTCGCTGGAGCGTATGGCGGTGGAGCAATCGCTCACCAATCTGACGCGCGAGTTCAAGGCTATCCCGGTGAAGCGCAAGCACTCGCCCGGCAAGCGTAGCACGATGACGGCGCCGGCAGGCATCCACTGAGAAGAACTCAACTTCCACCAGCATCGGACATGGTCAGACACTTCGGCGTATTTCAATTCAAGGCGGGCATTTCCCCACTGCAGATCGAGACCTGCTTCGCGGAGATGCAAGGCATGGTCGGCAAAATTCCCGGTTTGTTAGCCATGGAGCAGGGGCCCTACCAGAGCTCGGAGGGCCTGAACGACGGCTTCACCCACGGCTTCATCATGAGTTTTGAAAGTGCCGCACAGCGCGATGCCTATCTGCCGCACCCCGAACACGAGCGAGTGAAGGAGATCGTGGTGCCCTGCCTCGAGCGGGTGGTCGTATTCGACTTCTCATTACCCAGCCCCGGCTGAGGACAGAAAAGGCATCCCTGAGACCAGGAGCGGCAGCCGCCGGGATATGGGTTCTCTACCCCCATCGGCTGCCGCCCGCTCAGTCCGCCGTCGTCTCACACCAAAACCCCTTAAGGGCGAAACGACGGCTGTTTCTCGCTGGTGGAGGATCTATCCGGCACAAGGCCGACGCGCGTTATCTCCAGCAAAGTTATTCGTCGTAGCTAACCGCCTGCCTTCATTGCTCTTTCGCCGCTTGGGTACGCAAGAGGCCCTCAAAGGCGCCGATCGGCTCCCGGAACACCGGATCCTCTGCATGGGTGGACTTCCACGCCTCATACTCCTCGGGCTTCTTCCCGTGCCAGACCGAGAGCGCCGTGAGAATGCCACTCATGCGCGGCCCCTCCGGCAGATGATCCGCCCAAGCCACGGCCTCGTCGCCATTCCATGTAGCCCATTCTCCAGCCATGGAGGCCGGGAATCCGGACTGCTGCATCCACGGCTCATCGATGAAGCGGTCGATAAACGCGGATTTCTTCTCCGGTGTCAGATTGACCAAGGTCCCCATCAGCGTGCCGAAACCTTGCTGCTTGAGAGCGCCAAGATCCGAGCTGGATCCGGCCGGAGCTTGCAGGCCATCCATCCACTGCGCCGCCGCTTCCGCGCCCTGATCGGCGACTTGCTGCTGTACGAGCGTGGCCATGAAACCTGCTCGCTGGCCCTCCGGAAACTGGTGCAAACACTCCCACGCATAGCCGATGTCAGCGCTGGCGATCCCACCGATCAGCGAGCGCGAAAGCTCGGTCTTCACCACGCTTTCCGGCAGGCGGTTCCACCACTCGGCCGCCGCCTGCGGATCCTCCACCGCCCAAGCCATCATCGCCGAATGCTGGGCATCGAAGGGCGGCCGGTTGAGCTGGTCGCCCGGCGGGTAGATTTTGTTCATCGCGGCCTCCCCGCCCAGCATCGCGGCGGTAGAGAGGAAGAGATCGTATTCGCGCGGGAAGAGCCGGCCCTCCTGATCATGCCCCGCGAAACTCGCGGCAATCGCCTCGAAGTCATCGGTCTCGAAATGGCTGATGAAACGCGAGAAGAGCCGCAGGCGCTTCGAGGGATTCTTCTCGAAGAGGATTTCCTTCGAGCGAGCCTCCACCGCCGCAGTCCGTTGTGGTCCCGGTGGCAAGTTCTGCCAGTCCTCCTCCGCATTGCGCGCGGCGGCACCTGAATTGCTAGGAGAAGGGCGCGAACGGGCCGAGGCGGCACCGGGCGACGCAGCAGACGCTGAGTAAACGGACACCTGCTTCTCCAGCCGGGTCTTCTGCTCCTCCAAGCCGACGATGGAATGGTGCTGGATGGCAATCCAAGTCGTGGCCAGGACGGCGGCAATAGCAGGCACGAGGACCGTGGTCGTTTTCATGGCGGCGGTGGTAAGGACAGAGGTGCTGGCGACAGTCGTGGCGACCGCACCGCCCCCAAGGGCAGCCGCCGCCAAGGCCTTCGAAGTCATGAGCGAGACGGCGGGAGCCGCGGCTTTCACATCCGCAGCGAAACCCAAGAGCATCGCTGCCGCCAGGGTCCCGCCCGCTTGGCAACCGCGCTGCGCAAGCTGGCCGCGCAGCCGTCCGCTGGCGCGATCGAGCCGCTTCTGCGCGGCATCCACCGCGATCCCCAGGGTCTGCGCGATTTCGCGAATGCTGAGCGAGCGGTAGAAGCGCAGCAGCAGAGCCTCGCGGTCGCGGTCGGAAAGAGCGGCCAGCGCCTCATCGAGCACGGGCTGCATCTCCGCCCAGATCCCGGCGGGCTCGGCAGCGGCAACGGGAGGGACAGATGGTTCCATGGCAACCTTGAGGTGGAGGCGTTTGCGGTCTTCCCGGCGATGCGAGCGGAGCAGATTCTGGCAATTCATCCGGGTGGCGCGGTGAATCCAGCCACCAAGCGAATCGCAAGCCGTCAGGGACTTCGCCTTGCGGGCGAGCAGGATAAAGGTGAGCTGAGAGGCTTCGGCAGCCATCGAGTCATCGCCGCAGATCCGCTTGGCAGTCATCAGCACCAGCCCGGCATAGCGCTCCACCAGCGCGTGGAAGGCGGGCTCACTGCCGCTGGCCAGCCACTCGGCGAGCAACTCGGGATCGGATCTACCGGAATCCTGCATCATAAGGAAAATGTCCGGATCGGGACCGTAGCGGACAGCTTGGCGGCGGATTTTTCAAGAAAGCTCCTGGCCGCCGATTCCCATTGATGCGCCCACACCCTTGGCGCGAGGCTCTCATCCCATGAAGTCCCTTGCCTGCACCACCCTACTCCTTCTCGCCGGCATCACCCGCGGCGAAGAGCCCCCCCCAGCCGAAGGCCGCCCCGATCGCCATCCAGCCCCTCGGCAAGGTCAGCGCGGAGCGGCTCGCGACCGTGAAGACCGGTCTCGAAAAATCCTTCGGCCTCGGTGTCGAACTCCTCCCCGCCCTGCCCCTGCCTAAGGAGGCTTGGTATGAACCCCGCGAACGCTATCGCGCGGAGAAGCTCCTCACCCACCTCGACGCAAAGGCACCTGCCGCCCACACCGTCGTCATCGGTATCACCGAGAAGGACATCTCCACCACCAAGGATGAACACGAGGACTGGGGCATCTTCGGCCTCGGCGATCTCGTCGGCCGGGCCTGCGTGGTATCCACCTTCCGCCTCTCCGCCCGCGGGGCCGATGAAGCGAAGCTCCGCGAGCGTCTGCGCAAGGTCGCCATCCACGAAGTCGGCCACGTCGCCGGCCTTCCCCACTGCCCGCAAGCCGGCTGCGTGATGCGTGATGCCGAATCGAGCATCGCCACCGTGGATGAGGAGAACGGCGAGTTCTGCCCGGACTGCAAGGAACGCGGTCAGGCGGGGCTCACGAAAAAGACTCAAGCGCGCGTGAAGTGAGTCACGCCGCCGCCGGACCCGCTCCGCTCAGTCATCCAGCGGCTTGAGCTCGATATTCCGGAACCAGACCCCCTGCCCCTCTGCCTGCAGCGCGATGTGACCGAAGCGCAGCGGTGTCTCCGCACCGGCAGCGTAAAGCTGCTTGGTCGCCTCGATCCGGCCCTCGGGGTCGAGCTGAGGCTTCTGGTAGTGCAGCACCTCCTTGCCATTCACCCGGTGGATCACCTGCTCGTCGCCATGGACCTCCAGCTCGATCTTCACCCATTCGCCAGCCGGAAAGGTCGGCGCGGTCGACTCCACGATGTGCTGAGTCACTAGCTTGCCATCGATCTCCAGATTGGTCCCCGGGGTACAGACGTTCGCGGTCGAGCGCTTGCCCTTCCCTTCGTCCGCCAAAAATTGGAACTCGAGGCTGACCGGAAACGATTGCTTCAAACCCATGCTTAGGGGGGACTGAGAGTGATACATGACCCCACTATTCAGGTTCACGTAGCTCGGGGCATCGGCCATCATCTTGCCCTCGAAGCGGTATTCCATCCGCAGGATGTAGTGAGAGTAGACCAAGTTCGAATAGAGGTGGCCGTACTGGCCCTCGAACTTCGGGTAGTCGGCGTAGGAGACTTTGATCATCCCATCCTCCACCCGGAAAGTGTTTAAGGCATTCTCACCCGCCGGGTGTCCGGTGATCTTCGGCGTCCAGCCATCGAGATTCACCCCGTTGAAAAGCTTCACCCATTCCCGCTCCGCGGCTGGAGCCATGGCGATTGCCGCGAGGAAAAGACTGCACCCAAGAACGTTCCGCCGGATCATGAATCGATTCTCGAAATCCGACCCCGCTGGTCAATCTTGCGTCGGCAAAAGTTTGATTGAAACAACAGTTCCGCTCAACTGGCAATGCCGCAAACGATTCATTGAATCAATCGCTTCACAAATTGTTCACAAGATGTGAATAACTCTACCTAGTGAACTGATGATAGTTTTATTAGATGAACTCTCACGCTCGAATCTTAAGAGCCGGTTAAAGCTTGGATTCATCGATCGAGCAATCGTTTGAAAGGAAGATTGCTGGCTGCCGTTTCCAATCCAAGTGACCGTCACACGCCTCTCAGCCCTGTTGGCCGCGATCGTTCTCGCGGCCTCCTCCTACCACTCCGCGAACGCCGCCGAGTTGAGCGCCGACGATTACGAGCCAGCCCGCAGCATCCGGGGCTGGCAGGTTCGGATCGAGAAGTCGCTGGCTGACTATCCTCGCCGTCAGGCAGCTCTTGACCTGCTCGACCAGAAGCTCGCCGACGTGGAAGCAGCGGTGCCAGCCGCCGCCCTCCCCCAGCTCAAGCAAGTCCCCCTTTGGCTGAGCCGGAGCTCCTCGACCGGTGCCTGCTATCACCCCTCTCTGGACTGGCTCCGGGAGAACAAACGAGTGATTGAAATGGCTCGTTCGATCGAGATCCAGAACGTCGACAACTTCCTCGACTGGTCCGGCACCCAGCCGTCCATGATCCTCCACGAGCTGTCCCACGCCTGGCATCACCGCTCCCTGCCGCAGGGCTACGACAACCCCGAGGTCCTTGCCGCATTCCAGCAGGCCCAGGCCAGCGACAAGTATGAGAAGGTGCGCCGCACGGGTGCCAAGGAGCAGCGCCACTACGGCATGAACAACGCGATGGAATACTTCGCCGAGTGTAGCGAGGCCTACTTCGGCCGGAATGACTTCCAGCCCTTCGACCGCGCGGAGCTCAAGGAATTCGACCCCAGCGGTTTCGCGATGATCGAAAAAAGCTGGAAAAGCAGCACTAACTAGTGGCACGATCCGGGCGTCCACGCACTCACCCCGCCGCCCGCCTCTCCATGACCCGATTCGCCTGCGCTGCCCTCCTCGCGATAGCCCTACCCTCCTGCGCTTACTTCAAGCCGCAACCGCCGCCCAAGGCTACCACCGTCCTTTCAGACTGGCACGATGACGGCGGCCCCGGCGAAGTCTCGGTGGAGATCGACCTCGGCCGGCAACTCGCCATCTACAAGCGGGGCGACCGCCCGATCGGCTGGTCCTTCGTCTCGACTGGCAAGGAAGGTCACTCCACCCCGCCCGGCAACTACACCATCACCGAGAAGATGGAGCTCAAGGAATCCAACCGCTACGGCTGGATCGCCGATGCCGCAGGCAATGTGACCAACGGCGACGCCCGCCCCACCACCCCGGTGCCCGAGGGTGAGTTCTACCATCCTGCGCCGATGCACTACTGGATGCGGATCACCAACTACGGCGTGGGCCTGCACGCCGGCGAGATCCCGCTTCCCGGCGAGGCCGCCTCCCACGGCTGCATCCGCCTGCCGAAGGACTTCGTCCCGGAGCTCTACGCCGTGGCCAAGGTCGGCACCCCGGTGAAGGTCGTCCGCGGCAAGCGCCCGCCGCCGGAGCAGATCGGGCTGGTGGATTTGTGAGCGACCCTCTCGTAGCGGACTGGCTGCGCCATTCGCTACAAGGCCAGCCGCGCCGCATAGAACCCGTCCCACCCCGTGGCCGAGGGCGAGACCTTGATCTCCGCCTCCACCTTGAATCTCCCGTCTCGCTCGGCCAGCGACTCCAGCTGCCCTTCGTTCTCCGAGGGCAGCACCGAGCAGGTCGCATAGACGAATTTCCCGCCCGGCTTCAGCAACTCGGTGTAGTGATCCAGCAGTTTGCGTTGCACCCTGCGGGTCTTCTCGATCGTCGCCTCGTTGAGCCGCCACTTCAGGTCTGGCTGGCGCCGCAAAGTCCCCAAGCCGGAGCAGGGCGCATCAATCAAGACCCGATCGGCCCAGCCGGCGTAGCGCTTCAAGGTATCCGCCCGCCAGGAGTCGGTGCGGATGATGCGGGTCCCCGCTCGGCTGGCGCGACGCCGAAGCTCGCTCAGCTTCGCCGCGGATAGATCCATCCCCACGATCTCTCCCCTGCCCTGCATCAGCGCGGCGAGGTGCAGGGTCTTGCCGCCAGCACCGGCACAGGCATCGATCACCCGCATTCCCGGCTCTACTTCGAGCAAGGGCGCAATCATCTGCGAGCCCGCATCCTGAATTTCTACCAGCCCCTCTGCGGCCAGCGGCTTGGGCAAGCTCTTGCCCTCCGGCAGCACCAGAGCGTCCGGCGCGCCATCCACCGGCGAGGCCTGCACGCCGTTATCCGCCAGCCAGCCGATCGCTTCGGCGGGCGTCAGCCGAAGCCGGTTCACCCGCAGGAAGACGGGAGCCCGACGGTTCAGCGCCGAAAGCTCCGCATCCCACGCCCCGCCGATCTCCCGGGCGCAGCGCTCGTCCAACCAATCCGGCATCGACTCATGGATCGCGCGCGGCTCGGAACCCAGCAGCTCCTCGCGTGCCGTCATTTCCGGCACCCGGCGGCCCTGCCAGCTCCACCAGTCCGGGATCTCTAGACCGGCGCGGTTCCATTGCGCCGCGCACAGCGCCTCCAGCGAGTCTCCTTCCACCACGAAGGCAAGGGCCCGCCGCCAGCGGGTCACTTCGAAAACCGTCTCCGCGATGAAGCCGCGGTCGCGTTTGCCCCACTTCGGGTTCGCGCGGAAGGTTTGCTCCAGCTCACGGTCCAGCACCCGGCCGCCCTCGAAAACCCCGCGCAGAATCTCCATGCATCCCTCGGCCAGCGTCCGGTGTATCCTCACGCCCGGGACCATGGCCGGGCCCGGGCGGTACTCAATGGTGAAAAGGTGAACCCGCTCTGTCCCTTGCCTCCCGCATCCCCTCTATCTACAAAACCCCCGTGCCCAGCATCCATCCCACTGCCCAAGTTTCCGCGGAAGCCGAACTCGCCGACGACGTCAGCGTCGGCCCTTTTACCGTCATCGAGGGCCCGGTGAAGCTGGCCGCAGGCGTGAAGATCGGCGGCCATGCCTGGATTTCCGGCAATACCTCGATCGGCGAGGGTTGCGACATCGGCTGGGGTGCCGTGGTCGGCTGCGATCCCCAGGACCTGCATTTCGATCCCACCTGCGGCTCCGGTGTGGTGATCGGTCCGCGCAATATCCTGCGCGAGTACGTCACCGTCCACCGCGGCGCGAAGGCCGGCGGTCTCACCGTCATGGGCGAAGGCAATTATCTCATGACCGGCGTGCACCTCGCCCACGACGTGCGCTTGGGAGATGGCAATATCTTAGCGAACAACGTGATGCTCGGCGGCCACGTGCAGATCGGCGACAAGTCATTCATCGGCGGTGGTGCGGGCCTACACCAGTTCGTGAAGATCGGTAACCTCGCGATGGTCCAAGGCAACACCGCCGTCAGCCAGGATGTACCTCCCTACTGCATCGTCTACGGCATCAACCAGCTCGCGGGCCTGAACTCCGTTGGGCTGAAGCGAGCCGGCTTGAGTTTGGAGGAGCGCGCAGCGATCAAACGCGCCTATCAGCTGATCTTCCACCCGCTCAAGCTCCGCCAGGAAGCCATCGCCGAGGCCCGGGCCCAGTCATGGCCTGCGGTCGCGGAGAAGCTGATTGAGGCCGTGGCGAACCCATCCAAGAAGGGTGTAATCAGTCCATGAGGGCCAATCTCGATCCAGCCATTCCATGGGCTTGGCACGCGGCTCATCGTGGACGGCCATGATCCCATCGCAAATCGCCTGTGCCAGGGTCTGCTGGTAGGCCGTGGATTGGCTGCGCACGCGCTCCACCGGGTGGCTCAGGAAGCCGCACTCCAGCAGCACGGCGGGCCCCTTGGTCAGGCGCAGCACCCTGAGGTCGAGCCGCCGCTTGATCCCGCGGTTGTCGGTATTGAGCTCCTTGGCCATGCGGTTCTGGATTTCCCGCGCCAAGGGCATCGAAGCCGGTCCGCCGTAGAAACTCTCGACGCCGCGGAAGATCCAGCTCGAGCTGGAGTTGAAATGGATGCTAACGAAAATCGAGGACTCCTGCTGTCGGTTCGCGACCTCGATCCGGCCATCCGGTGGGAGAAAGATATCGCTGCGACGGGTCATCTCGGTCTTGAGCCCCTTTTTCTTCAGCAGGGCTTCCACTCGCTCCGCCACTTGAAGCGTGAGTTGCGACTCCTTTACTCCCGCCCAAGAGGTACCCTGGTCGTTGCCGCCGTGGCCGGCGTCGATCACCACGGTCGAGAATTCCAAGGCCCGCGCCGCGCCGATGCCTCCCACGGCAAGCAGCCAAGCCGAGCCTGCGACCGCGAAGTGGCGGCGGATGGACACCAGAGTCCCCATGATGATCCCGACTGGTAAGCCGGAATCATGCCTCATTCAATCCGATTCTCCGCGTCCGGCTCGGTCTCGGACGATTCCTCAGCACCATCGGGACCATCGGGACCATCGGAATCCTCGGTAGTCTCCTCGATCTCCTTCTGCACCTTCACGGAAAGGAAGGGCCGCACCGCCAGGCCATACAACAGGTAGGCGCTGAAAAGCACCGCGGGCATGATGTAGTGGAAGCGCACGATCGCGATCACGGTCACCACCGCGAACACGATCACCAGCGGGGTGCCGCGGGTCCGCCAGCCGACTTTCTTGAAGCTCGGGTAGCGCACGTTGCTCACCATCAGCATCGAAAGTCCCAGCATCGCCCCGGCCAGGACATATTTCCATGCGCCGAGGTTCACATCCCGCTCGTTGTAATAGATGACCAGATAGGTCAGGGAGGAAATGAAACCCGCAGCCATGGGAATCGGGATGCCGCGAAAATCCGAGCCGACATGGGCAGACTTCGGCAGGGCTGCCAGGCAATTGAAGCGCGCCAAGCGGATGGCACCGCAGAGGACATAGATGCAAGCCAGCCCCCAGCTCAAACCGGGCACCCTCACTTCCTCATCCAGCGGGAAGAGCACCGCCTTGGCCATCAGCAAGGAGGGGGCCATGCCGAAAGAGATCACGTCCGCCAAGGAGTCGAACTCCCGGCCGAAGGGCGATTCCTTGCCTCCGAGACGGGCCAGACGCCCATCCAGCAGGTCGAAGATACAGGAGGCGAAGATCAGCAGGATGGCCTGCTCGTAATATTTCGCCGCCTCCGCGAAATCGTAGCCGCCGCCCTTGGTAGCCATCATGATACCCTTGAAAATCGTCAGCACCGCGAAAAAGCCGCAGGCGAGGTTGCCGGCCGTCATCAGGTTCGGCAGCAGGTAGATTCTCGGTTCGTTGGGATCGACGTAACGCGACATGCGCCGGGAACATGACCCGGAATTGGCGGTTGAAACAGTGGAATTTCTCCCCCGCCCCGTTAGCGTCCCGGCGTGGACCCCGCCAGCATCACCGCCGAGACCCCGATGGGAGACATCATGGCCGCCCTTCCGGGCGCCCGGCGCGCCCTTTTTTCGCGCTATCACCTCGGCGGCTGCCAGAGCTGCGGCTTCGCGGACACCGAGACCCTCGCCGAACTCTGCGCCCGCTCCGGCCCCCTGGATACCGCAGAAGTCCGCGAGCACCTGCTGGCCAGCCACGCCCATGATGAGTCGATGATGATCTCCCCGGCCGAGCTGAAGGCCGAACTGGATTCCCCCGCCCCTCCCCTCCTGCTCGACACCCGCACCCGCGAGGAGCACGAGGCCGTGAGCCTGCCCGGCGCGGTCTTCCTCGACCAAGAACTCCAGCAAAAGCTCTTCGGCGGCGATCCCCAGCGCCGGATCATCCTCCATGACCACTCCGGCAAGCACGTGCTCGACACCTGCGCCTGGTTCCTCGGCCACGGGATGAAGAATACGAAGGCGCTTAAGGGAGGGATCGATGCTTGGAGTCGTGAGGTGGATCCGAAAGTTCCGCGTTACAGGCTGGAGATGGACCCGTAACAAAATCTCGGGTAGATATCCCTCCACTAAACCCATTGTCTTTGAATGCCCGTCGAAACCGAGGTCAAACAGATTGAATTACTAGCCCTCACAACGGGTGACCTTCTCGAACGGTTTGGAAGCGGCGGCCACAAACCTGGCTCAGGGAGCGGTGCGGCTCTTGTGGGGGTGCTTTCAGCCAAGTTCATTATCACAGTGATCTCCCTCACGTTAGAGAGGGAAGCTTATCAGGCCGCTTGGGCCGAGCTACAATTCTTGAGAGACCGAATAATCAAAGCCCATGAACCTAGGCTCAAAGAATTGGTCCAGCTCGATGCGGATCAATTTGATCGGGTGGTTCGAGCCCGACAGACTCGGGATGCCAAACCAGGCGAGAGAAGGCTTCGGGACACCGCTCTGGAGGAACTAAGAATCGCCACCGATTTCCCCATCGAAATTGCGGAAATATCGGTAGAGCTGGGCCGAATTGCTAGCCGCGTCTTTGACGTTGGATTCAAATCAGCAAGAGGTGATTCCGGACTGGCAATTAGCGCGGCGATTTCCGCGGCTTCAAGTGCACTCTTCATCACCTTTCTAAACTTGAAGAGCTTCCGATCGGGTGACTGGGCTGTCATCACAAAATTGAAGGCGGACAACCTTCTCCGCGAAGTTCTCGATCTTCAGTCGGAGCAATTCCGCAGGGTTACAAGGCTTCAAGTGGAGACATCAGAAGCCAACCAACTGGAACTCCAACTTTGATCGCCCGATTGAGATTCTTGTCCGCCCCTGAGCACAACCACGCCGCCAATTACGCGCTCTGCATCTGCTTCCCTGAGCGAAGCGAAGTACCCGAGCCGAAATCTCCAACTCGAGCTGCGAGCCCGAAGTAGGCTTACTGAACGGTAATCGGTCGATAAGCTCTGACTCTCCCTATGGCATTCTCTCCTAAAGTGAAAGAGGAGGCGCTGGTTGCGGCTGGCCGTCACTGCTGCGTCTGTCGTCGATTCGCTGGAATCAAACTAGAATGTCATCACATTGAGCCAGAATCCCAAGGCGGTGACGACACCTTCGAGAACTGCATCGCTCTCTGCTTCGATTGCCATGCAGACGTTCAGCACTACAACGCCTCCCACCCCAAAGGGAACCGGTATCGGCCCAGCGAATTGAGGGCTCATAGAGATCGGTGGTACGGCCGCATCGCGGAAACCACCCCAGCTATATTCGATGGCGAGAGACGAGCCGTAGACCGCCAGATTTTTGCAACTTTCCGAGAGAAGCTTCCAGAAAGCATCGCCAGAGAAATCCTGCAGGACCAATGTTGGGGACAAACCTTCCAGAGGTCTACATACGACTTTCTATGCAAGATTGAGGAGCTAGTGAACCGAATAGACTCTCAGTATCTAGATCCCACATGCGAGGGGTTCCGATCCGATTTCAGATCCGCGTTCCTCAAATTTTTGGATGGTGAGTCCTTTCGCCGCATCTCAGCAGTTCCCGACCGGGAATATTTGCTTCGACTACCGAAGGAATGGGACATGCACTCTGATCCGCTCGTCCGCGCACAGTTTAAACAATGCATGGAAGATCTAAATTCACTCTCACGCGCGGCTTATGAGGCGTATGTAAATCTGATCCGAGAAATTCGGAAGCTGCTGATTGTGCCGTAGGTCTACTCCGCCAACAGCGTCGGCGGGATGTGAAACAGCAGCCGCGCATGCCATGCCGGCGGATGCACCAGCAAGCCGGTGATGCTCGCCTTTTTCACCTCCACCGAGCTGCCGCTGCAGCCTAACAGCCACTCGATCAGCGAAGACAGGTCCGGTTCGTGCCCGACGATCGCGACGCGCTCGAAATCGCTGAAGGCCACCAGCTCGCGGATCGCCGTCTCCGGATCCATGCCGCAGGCCAGCCAGCCTTGGGTCACAGGGCCGGGCATCTCCGCGGCCTGACATAAGGTCTCCGCAGTCTGACGCGCGCGGACCAGCGGACTGGTGAGCACCACGTCCGGCCGACGGTCGATGCGCTTCAGGAAGGCCCCCAAGCGCTTGGACTGGCCATAGCCCTTCTCCACGAGCGCGCGGTCGAAGTCGCTCCCCGAGGCGGAAATGTCCTCGGCCTTCGCGTGACGGATGACGAGAAGCTCCATGGCTGCGAACTTTACATCGTCATGCCGCCATCGACAGCGAGAACTTGGCCCGTAATGTAACGGGCGTCCTTGCTCGCCAGGAAAAGCACCGCCGAAGCGATGTCAGCCGTCTCTCCAAAGCTGGAAAGCGGGATATTCTTGAGCACTTCCTCGCGGACCTTCTCGCTCAGCTCACCAGTCATGTCGGTGGTGATGAAGCCCGGAGCCACCGCATTGCAGGTCACCGCGCGACCGGAGAGTTCCTTGGCCACCGCCTTGGTGAAGCCGATCAGGCCGGCCTTGGAGGCGGAGTAGTTCGCCTGCCCGGCATTGCCGATCAGGCCGATGACGGAGGCGATGTTGATGATGCGCGGGTCTTCCGCCTTCATCAGCACCCGCATGAAGGCCTTCACGGTGTTGAAGGCACCCTTGAGATTCGTGTCGAGCACGGTGTCCCAGTCCTCCTCCTTCATCCGCATCAGCAGGCCGTCGCGAGTTACTCCCGCGTTATTCACAAGGATATTCACAGTGCCAAAGTCGGCGACGATCGTCTTGCCGAGCTCCTGCACCGCCTGGTGGTCGGCCACGTCGATCGCATAGGCCTTGGCGCTGCCGGGATAGGCGGCATTGATCTCCTCAGCGGACTTCCCGCAGCTCGATTCACTACGGCTAACCACCGCGACCTTCGCGCCTTCCGCCGCGAATGCCATGGCAATCGCGCCCCCAATCCCGCGTCCACCGCCGGTCACCACAGCCGTCTTTCCTGCAAAGCGTTGCATGGGGGCAAGCCTGCGCCGCCGGGCCGCATTTTGCCAAGCCAAGCTTTGCCCTTCCTCCACGGCGGGCCGCCCGCTTACCTTGGGGGCATGCGTTGCCCGTACTGCAGGAACCCGCTCGCCGAAACCGCGGTAGAGTGCCTGCACTGCCACCTCACGCTCGACCGCGCCACTGCCATTCTGGGTGCCGTCCCTCGCCTCGGCCAAGGCATCTTCGACAGCTGCCGGGTGCTCTCGAAAAAGGAGGTACAGAAGATCGTGAAGTCTGGCAGCAAGCTGACCTGGCAATTCCCGCAGACCCAGCTGCACGTGCTGCTCCACGAGTTTCCCCGCGAGCATCCCTTCGCGCTGCACGTCTTCTGGGTCTTCAACTGCGGCGGCTTCTCCACCGAGAGCCACCGCGGCCCGGACAACCACGCCATCCTGCTTGCGCTCGACCCGGTGCAGGGCAAGTCCGCCCTAACCGTCGGCTACGGTCTCGAACCCTTCCTCAGCGATGAAGCGATGGACCACCTGCTGGAGCTCTCCGAGCCCGCTTGGAAAAACGGCGAATGGTCCCGCGGGATCCTCGACGTCATCGCCGGCCTCGAGCGCTTGTTGGAAAGCGCCGCCTTGGAAGTCGCCGCCGGTTTCGGGCTCTCGGCCGAGGCCAACAACGCACGCGGGAAGGAGTTTTGATCTCCAACACCTCAGGGAATGGCAAGGCCCTTACCATATATTCCCAAGGTGGGCAGAATCCTGCATGCGGCAGCGACGCCCTTTTTCGCGCTGGCGCTGGTGCAGTGCGAAAACGGCGGGATTCGCGAGCACCCTGCCCTTCAGTCCCCTGGCGCTCGCTCGCCCGCTGTGGCTATCACGACCTTTGTTTCGATCGCCTCGTCGGCGGCACTTCTGGAAAGGGACTTGTCCTCAGACCCGGGTTTTCGATCGGTCGCAGGACAGGAACTCCTCGAACTTGTCGCCAAGTTTGAGAAGGAGAAAGGATTGTTGATCCCCTACCCTCGAAAGGGATGGTCGGAAAGATCCGAGGATCTACTGCGAGGCTTCGCAAAGGGCTCGCCAATCACCGGCTTTCTCGATGCGCAGAATCCCACCGTCAGAAGTTGCTCGCCCCTTGCCAATGAAGACCTCAAAGGCGGAACCCGGGTGGATTGTAGTCTGCTCCTGTCTAACGGAACCACTCGAGCCTGTAGCGCCGAGGTCTCCAAAACGGCCGACGGTTGGATTGTGGACGAGTTCTGGTCCGCCGACTCGTCGGCACAAAGAAGGCTGGCAAAAGCAATATCTTCGATGAAAGGGCAGCCAGGCCAACAATCCCGCTGAGGTCCTCTAAGCAAAGGCCTTCAAGAACCCCACCTCCAGCGCGAGCTGCTCCTGGGCATTCGTATCCAGCGTTGAGCGCAACTCGCCCAGCGCCTCCATCCGCCGCACCAGCATCGGTAAATCCTCCTTTGCCGCCACCGCCTTGGTTCGCTCGGCCGACGCCGGGAAATCCAGTCCCGCCGCGCCCGTCTTGCAGCGCAGCACATCCGCCATCCACGACTGCAACACCTCGAACAAGCGCGAGCGCTCTTCCAAGTATTCGGACTCCGCGGCAGCCTTCAGGGCTTCCTCGCGGCGCTTCAGGTAATCGCCCTCGAATCCCTTGTTGAGGGCCTTTTCTTCTTCCTCAAGCTGATTCTCCGCAGCCTCCACGGCCTCGGCCTTGCGCTGCTCGAGGATCGACGCAAACACCGACTTCAGGGTGAGCGCCACCGTCGCCGTACCGAAGCCTGCACCAGCCGCCTGATCCAGCGCACGGACCAGATCCGCGCCTGCACCTTCCGACAGATCCGCTGTTCCAGTTAGCGGCAGTCGCACGCAGCGTGACAGCACCGTCGGCAGCAAGCCGCCGGTATTCGGCGTCAACAGCATCAACAAGGTCCGCGGCGGCGGCTCTTCAAGAGTCTTGAGGAAAGCATTCTCCGAGGCCGCGGCCATCCGGTCGGCATCCACGATCACCCCGATCTTCCAGCGCTTCGGGCCGGAGGCCACGTAGAGTGCCTTCTCCAGATCGCGGATCGCATCGACCACGATCCGGCGCGACTTCGATTGCGGGCGCACGATCCGCACCCACTCGCCTTCCAGCTCGTCCAGAGGCGGCACCGCCTCGACCACCGGCTCGCCGAAGAGATCAAAGCCCCCGCCTCCACCACCACTGGCCTCGTCGCCGAGCATCTGGATGATGCGCGCAGCCAGCCGTTCCTTGCCGCAACCGCGCGGGCCGCTGATCAGGAAAGCATGGGCCAGGCGGCCCCGCTCGTGGGCCGCTTTTACCAAGTCAAAAGCGTGGTCGGGCGTGAATGCCATCGCGCCGGGATGCTGGCCGGGAGCCGGGCAGAACTCCAAATGCTAATTTCGGAAATCCCTCCTTAGAGGCTCAAAACCACTCCTCCAACTCCTCGATCCGCATGGCTCCCGCACCGAAGGTGGTGGCCGTGAGCATCACCATGTTGTCGTTGGTGGCCACCATCACGTGGTCGCCTTTTTCCGAGAACCGGGCCGCCAGCCGCTCGATCACGGCATCCGCGGTCTCCCGGGCCTTCGAGTAAACCACCAAGATCCCCTCCTCCTTGCCGCCTTCGTAGCCGCGCTCGGTGTGCCGGCCGTCGAAGACCACGACTACTTTCCACTCGCCGCGGTCGCCGATCGCCTGCAGCGCCTTGACTAGCTCATGGCGCGCGAGGTGGCGCTTCGGGCCATGATGCAACTCCCGCAGCGCCTCGATCCCGAAGATCGCGCTGTGGCCATCGACAATTAAAAGCTGCTCCGGTGCTGGTTCCACTCGGCGGGAAAGAAAGAGGGCCGGTCGCGAATCGCAACCGGCCCTGCAGAAAAAATACTAAAATAGCGGGTAGCGCAGAGGCTTTACTCTTCGGCAGCGGGGGCGTCGGTGCCCTCAATGCCTTCTGGAGCCTCGGTGTCCTCGGACTTGGCGGCCTTCTTGGCCGGAGCCTTCTTCGCAGCGGCCTTCTTGGCCGGAGCCTTCTTCGCAGCGGCCTTCTTGGCAGGCGCGCCGTCGGACTTCTTCGCCACGGAGCTCTTCTTGACCACGCCACCGGCCTTGGCTTGCTCCTTCTTGCGCTTCAAGTAGGTCTTGCGGCGGCGGCGTTTGACGATTGCTTTGGTTTGCTGGCCCATGGTTTTGGTCGGGGCGGGGTTTTAAGGCCCGCCCACCCCGGGTAGCAAGAGGAAATGCTTGAGATTAAGGGGTGGGGCCAAGACAGCGGCCGGGAACCGCAAGTCTCATCGGTCCTGGAGGTCTTATGGGCTTGCCCGGAGCGGCCCCGGGCCCAAGCTTCCCCTCCACACCATGCCCGGTCTTGTCATTGCTCCCCGCGCCCGAATTTTCCACGGCCACGAATGGGTCTACGCCACGGAGGTGAAGAAATCCTTCGGTGACCCGCAACCCGGGGACGTCATTACACTCAAAGACTTCCAAGACCGGCCGATGGGCAGCGCGATCTACAATCCCGCCTCCCAGATCGTCGCCCGGCGCTTCTCCCGCCGCCGCCAGGACCTCGATGCCGAGTTCTTCCTGCGCCGGATCGGCCAGTCGATCGAGCTGCGCCAGGCACGCGGGATCGATGAAACCTTGGCCCGCTTGGTCTGGAGCGAGTCCGACGGGATGCCGGGCCTGATCATCGACCGCTACGGCCCGCATCTGGTGGTCCAGACCCTGACCCTGGCCATGCGCCAGCGGGTCGAGCTGATCGTCGCGGCCCTGAAGGAACTGATTTCACCCGAGTCCATCATCCTGCGTAACGACTCCCCGGTGCTGAAGGCCGAGGGCATCGAGCAGGAGATCACCATGCTCCACGGCCAGAATCCGGGGGCTTTCATCGTCCAGGCGAATCACCTGAAGTTCGAGATCGACCTCTTCGACGGCCAAAAGACCGGGCTCTATCTGGACCAGCTCCAGTCCCACGCCGAGGTCGCCGCCTTCGCCGAGGGCAAGCGGGTGCTCGATTGCTTCACCAACCAGGGCGGCTTCGCCCTCGCCTGCGCCCGTGCCGGTGCCGCGAAGGTCACCGCGGTGGATATCTCGGAGAGCGCCTGCGCCGCCGCCCGCCGCAATGCCGAGCTCAATGGCCTGGAGATCGAGGTGATCGCGCACAACGTCTTCGACTTCCTGAAGCACGCGACGCCCGAGTATGACCTGATCATCCTCGATCCACCGAGCTTCACGCGGAACAAGAAAACCCTCATGGACGCGATGCGCGGCTACAAGGAGATCCACCTGCGCTCGATCAAGCTGTTAGATAAGGGCGGCATCCTCTCGAGCTTCTGCTGCTCCCACCACGCCAGCCGCGAGCTCTTCCAAGCCAATCTGGTGGACGCCGCGGTGGATGCGAAGAAGTCCCTGCGCTTGGTAGCCAACCACGGACAGCGGGCTGATCACCCGGTGCTGCTCTCGATCCCGGAGACGGAGTATCTGAAGGGCATCACCGCGGAGTTGATGGCGGGGCGTTAAGCCAGACGTTCAGCGCTCTTCTTCAGTGCTCACTGCCCCTCCGCGGCTCGCAGCCTGACATACAAGGCAGGGGCAGCGCTCCGAGGGATCTTCACCGTGACGCTTTGCCGCCCCTCCCCGGCCGGAACGCTTGAGACGATGACCCCGGCCTGACCTGAGACCGCGGTCGTCCATGTGCCAGCCAAGGTGGCGTTGTGCTCCACCACCGGTTGGAGGTAGGCCGCGCCATCGGCGAGCGAGTAGGTAAAGATCAGATAGTCCTCATCGCAGCTTACGGCAGGTGCCGCGGAAGCGGACAAGGGGTCGGTGCCGAGCACAAACTCCAATCCATTGGCAATCCCGTCATGGTCTGCGTCGCCCTCGAATCCCGCTTCGTTCTCCGGCAGACTTTGTGCGAGTGCCCAGCCCGCGAAGCCTGGAGCACCGGTGGAATAGACCAGCAGCAAATTGTTGCCCGATGCTTGCAAGCTCCACACTCCGCTGAAGCTTCCCCCGCTGACCACCACGGCATGGTTGTTAGAAGCCAGCCCCGTGACCGGTGCGGTGGCGCTGGCGATCACGAAGGACTTCGGAGTGTTGTCGAAGCCGGTCAGCGCGGAGGCATCCACGTTCACGGTGAACTTCGCTGCTTCCGTGGCAGTGATCGCCAAGCTTGAGACGTCCAGGCTATCGTAGGCGATGCCTGCGGCACCGTTCCACGACCCGAGACCGACCGCATAGCTGCTTCCCTGCGCCATGGTCAGGGCCGCCGGTATGCTCAGCTTCCCGATTGCTCCCGCGGCCGGAGCGATGTTTCCGGAAACGTTCACCGGACGTGAGATCGTGCCGATTCCACCAAGGGTCGCACCAGCGGCGACACTTACCGCATTCCCGGACGCAGCCAAGGAACCATCGACGACCACGCTACCGGAATTCACAGCCAGCGTGCCGGTGTGGGTATTGGCGGCACTCAAGGTGAGGCTGCCATTGCCCGATTTGCTCAAGGTTGCGCTGCCGGAGAGCACGGCGGAGATGCTCACCGGATCCGCGTTGTCGAAAACGGTAGTAGTCGAGAGCGCGACCGGGTGCGTGAAGCTCATCCCGCTGGCGAAAATCAGCTTTGAGCCGACATTGGCATCGATCACCAGTGCGTTGGCGGCTGCGCCCAGCGAGGCGTTCGAGTTGATCGAGAGCGAACCGCGGTTGAGCTGGGTCTTGCCCGTGAAGGTATTCGCGCCATTGAGGACAAAGGTCGCCGCATTGTCGCCAACCAAGCTGGTGTTGAGGTAGAGCGTCGTGTTGCTGCCGCCACCGGAGATCACTCCGCCCAAGCTGAGCTGCTGCCCCACACCGCCATTCATCAAGACCGTGCGGTTCGTGGCGGTGGTATCTGCCGGAAGCACGATAGCATTGCCCAGGCTTGCAGTGCCGGTGAGTGGTGTGGTGTTCAAGAAGCCTGCGCTGGCCGTGGTCGCGACGCTCAAGGTGCCGGTGCCAAGCGCCGCGGCATTCCCCAGTGTGATGCTACCCTCCGTGAGGCTGACTCCGGCATTACCGCTGCCCGCAGCATCGAGCCGCAGCGCCGCACTGCCGCGCTTGACCAGCTGGCCGGTTAGAACCAGCGGCCCCGCCACGATGTCCGCGGTTGCCTGTGTATCGAGCACGCACTGACTCGCCACGGTCAGGCTGCGGCCGCTACCGAGGCTCATCGTGCCCTCCAGGATCAAGCCGGAGCCTGCGAGGTTCGAGGTGACGTCCAAGGTCAGGTCATTCGCCGGATTCCCCAGCGCTGCATCCGAAGTCACCACCAGGCCGCCGCGGTTAATCCGCAGGCGGGAGGCAGTAAAGCTGTTCGCGGCATTGCTCAAGCGGATCTTGCCGACGTCGTTGGTCCCCGAATCGTTGTCGATCAGGATCTCGTTATTGGCACTGCCGCCACTGATCACACCGCCCAAGGTAGCGGTTACGTTGGTCTCATCCGTCAAGAAACGCGTGGTGACTCCCCCTGCCGGCAGCGTGATGCTGTTCGGCAAGGTTCCCGAGCCCGCCGCCGGCAGGAAATAGAAGGCCGTGCTGCTGACCGCGTGGCTGAAAGTCACCGGACCGCTGCCGAGCGCGCTGTAGTTCCCGATCTGCAGTGCGCCCGCGGTCTGGCTGTTAGGACCGGCAGTGATGGCGGTGTCGGTGAAGCCATTCGCAGAGGAAAGCGTCAGGCTGCCGCCGCCATTCTTCGTCAGCGTGCCGCTAATGCTGCCACCGGAGAAGGTGTAGGAGCCGCTGTTCACGACCGTATTGGCCGGCAGCACTCCCCCCGCAACCACGCTCACGCTTTCACCGGTAGTCCCGACGAAGCGGGCATCATTACCATTGCCGAAGATCTCCCCGCCAAGCCAATTGGCATCCGCGGTGTTCCAGGAATTATTACCGTTGGCATCGTCCCATACCCGCTCGCCCGGATTCGGCAGGGTCACCGCCGTCTTCAGCGAGGCCTCGCTCGTGCCCGTTAGGACCAGCTCGTAGTTATTCAATCCCGCCACAGGTGAGGGATCCGTGAAGTTCGTCTGTGAGGTAGGCAGCGTCGCGATGCTATTGCCGTTGCGCAGCACTTGAAGCACGCTCAGCCCTGGAATCCCCGCCGCTGGCAGCGACCACGTGAGATCGACCGCCCCGGCATTCAGATTGCCGGCGAAGAGCGGCCCGGTGACGAAGCCATCCTCGGCCAGCGTCCAAGTTGCCGGGATACTCAGGCCAAAGTAGCGCATCACCGTTGCCGGCACCGCCGCTTGTCCCGGGCTTGCCGTGCTCACGCCCGCAGGAATGCCATTTCCCGAAACGATGAAGGGAATCGTCCGCTCATCAATCGACTGGCCGCCATGGCTACCGCCAGTGGTGCCGCCATGGTCGGTCGTCAGCACCACCACCCACTGCTCCGCCGCACGCTGCGGCCGCGCCGCGATCGCTGCAAGCACATCACCGACATGGACATCCACCGCCGTGATCGCGCTCATGTAGCTCGGCACGCTCGTGGAGAATCCTGAGGAATGGCCCGCGCCGTCCACCTGATCGAAGTGCAGGAAGAGCACATCCGGATCCGCCGCGGCGAGATGCGCGACCGCCTTGCTCTTCACGTCCTGGTCGCGCAGCGCATAGCTGGATCCGCTACCCTTCTGGTGATAGTCGAGGTAGCTCGGCTGGGCCGTCACCAGATAGTCCTCAATCCAATTCCAGCTCGCGATCGAACTGGCAAAGGTCCCCGGTGCCGCCTCCTCCAGCCGCTTCGCGAAGTGCGGCGCCTGATCCACCAGATAGGAGCCGCTCACCCCGGGCTGGTTGTAGGCCGGAGTGCCGTTGTCCACCACGTTATGGCGGTCCGTCCACATCCCGGTGAGAATGCTCGTCCAGCCAGGACCGCTGATCGTCGGCTGCTGCGTTACACCGCCCAGCTTGCCACCGGCATAGGCATTCCAGGTCACCGTGCCATTTGCCACCAGACTGGCGATGGCCGGCGCGTTGCCGCTCTCCACTTGCTGCTTCAGCGCATCCGCCCGCAGGCCGTCGATGCCGATGACCAAGGCCCGCTTGCCGGCGAATGGATTCGCCGTGCCGGGACCGGCATAGAGAAGTCCGGTGCCAAAGAGCGGAAGGAGGAGGAACGCAGGTTTACGGATGCTCATGCTGTCCCTGCATAGCGTGAGCGGCGCGTCACACGTAATAGCGAATCCGCCACCACGAATGGCAAATATGCAAGCGATCCTATCAGGGCTGGCTGAGCCGCAGGAACTGCTGCGCCGCGCTGTGGTTCACCTTGATCACGATCCGCGAGATCCCCGGCGCTACGGGCGTCACCGAGACCACCTCGTAGTCCGCAGGCTGGAGGTCATTCCAAGTATCCAAGAGCGATGTCCGCTGCAAGGTGTAGTCCACGCCCAGCTTGAATCCATTTCTCACGTTCCACCCGAAGAGGTGCGAGGGTGCCGCCGGGGCACCGACGATGTCGTAGCTCACGGCCTCGGCTTCATCGGCGATCAGCGGATTGCCGCCGCTCAGGAACTCCACGAAATCCGGCGAACCGTCGCCATCGCGATCCTCCGGACTGAGTCCATAGGTCGCCTCCCAGACATCGAAGATCCCGTTGTGGTTCGAGTCAGCCGTATTGTCCGGACTGCTCTCATCAATCAGGTCCACGATCACACTGTGATTTAGCACTCCGGGATTCGGCGCGAAGTGATCGGAGGCCCGGATCGACAAGAGATGCTGGGCCTGCTTCTCGAAGTCGATGATCCCATTCACCCGTAGCTCGCCGGTCACCGGATCCAGCATGAATAAACGGTCATCATTCCCCGCCGTGATCTCATAAGTCAGCAGCGATTGATCCGCGATGCCCCCTCGCACATCCGGATCAACTGCATTTGCCAAGCCGAGCAGAGTACCGATGCTGGCGTTCTCCGAAAGATTCGCCGTGCCTAGGCTTCCCGGAGCCGGGACCGGTGGCTGGTTCGCATATTGGTCGATCCATTGCCCGATCAGCGCAATGCCATCGGCATCGAAGACATTGGTCGCCAGCGGTGGCATCTGTGAGTAGCCGTTGTAGGTGCCATTGATTGCACTGCGGGCATTGATTTTGTTCCAGATCGACGAGTTCGCCTTGTCTCCGGGACGGATGATGCTGTCCGTGAGGTCTGGCGTCGCCTCGCTCACCGGGTGCCCATAGAGCAGATGTGTATCCGCCAGCGAAATCTGCGGGCGCCCGTCCCATGAATCCGGGGCAGTTCCGCCAGGCTGGTGGCAGTAGGAGCAATTCACCGCCAGGTAGGAGCGGACGCGGTCTTCCAGATTCACTGTGGTCTCGTTCGGCCGGTAGTGGCGCGGCAGCCCGGTAAGATTTCCGGAGAAGCCCGCGAGGTAGCCGCTGCTAGAGAGCAGCGTCAACAGGTTCCCGCTGTGACCGGAGATCGAATTCACCAGGTTGAATTGACGCGTGTTCATGCTTAGCGCATGCCCGGCCACCGCCGTGTGGCAGGTCGTACACTCGGCGCGCGAGGGAATGTGCCAGTTGATATTGGCGGGAGCGCCATTCGCTTCCGTATAGCTCAGCGGGAAGTCATCGCCGGCATTCGCCACCAGATTCGCTTCCGTGCCGGCCTCGTTCCAGCGGTAAGACACACCGTAGGCACCGTTACTGTTCCGCACCAGCACCCGAGTCTCCAGACGCTTCTTCGTTGTGCCCGGGTGATTGCGATCCAAGTCGAAGTCGAAGTGCTTGATCCAAATCATACCCTCCGGGAAGGTCCAGTTGCCCTCCGGCGCATAGCCGATCGTGTCCGTTAGATTCTTGATCACGAACCAACGCGATTTGTCCGCGCCGTCCGACCAGAACTTCAGGTTCGGCTCATAGGGGACTACTCCCGGATTCGGCTGCAGAGTCGCCATGTCCGCGAAGATCCCGAGCTGCGACAGCGTGGCCGGATAGTTCTCACCCTGCGCCGCCTGTAGCGTAATCCGCATCACCCGACCGCTGCCACTGTTCTCCAGCACGAAGATGTCCTTCGTCACCGGATCCACATGGAAGTCCACGACCAGGTTCGAGCTCTCGCGTAGATCGGTGAGTTCCACCACATTCCCGTCCCGCCCGATGCTCCAGATCCGGCCCGAACCATAGTCGCCGCATACGTAGCGGTTGGTGAGCGTGGGCAAAGCCGTATCCCGGTAAAAGATCCCACCGGTCGCCGAATTGTTCCCCTGCGAGTGCGCATAGGTATAGAGCGGCGGCTTGTGCGGCGTGACACCGGAGGGCATGGTCGGATGCGTCACCCCGGGGTTCAGGGCGTTGCCTTCGTAGTAGGACCACCCCGCGTTCTGCCC
The DNA here is from genome assembly GCF_000739615.1 of Haloferula sp. BvORR071. Taxonomy (GTDB): domain Bacteria; phylum Verrucomicrobiota; class Verrucomicrobiia; order Verrucomicrobiales; family Akkermansiaceae; genus Haloferula. Next base: position 6,644 of record NZ_BATP01000001.1, on the reverse strand, counting down.
CTTCTTGAGGATTGTGAATTCCTCCCAAGTGTCGCGCCCCACGTCACCGATCCATGCTTCGGTCTCACCGCTGCCATCTTCCACATCGAGGTGGAATTTGAAGGGATTCCGCAAGCCCACCGCCCACATCTCCGTGCGCACATGCGGAAGATCACCGCTTAGATCCGTATTGTTGAAAGTCCCGTTCCAAGTCCCCCCAAGGCTGGTGTGGATGAAGGGATTGTCCGCCGGCACCCGGAAGTTCGGGTTCTGCGTCGCGGAGTTCAGATAAAACTGATACTTCCCGTTCGCATCCAGCCCGCCTCCCGCGGCGATCGCGTAGTGCGGGTTCGGCTTGGGATTGGTCGAGGCCGGATTGATGTCAATCCGCAGCATCGAGCTGTAGAAGTCCTTGTTGATCCGCTGGCCGTTGCGATAGGGATCGCCCTGGTCGCCCTCGTCGCCGAAGGTGATGTAGAGGTAGCCGTCCGGCCCGAATTTGCAGTCGTTGATGCTGTGAAAAAGATTCTGCTCGGCCAGGTTGATGTAGGGATACTCGGTCGCCAGCGCCGTTAGATTTTCCGCTGCGGACATCCCGTTAGCCACCGCATCGGCAATGTGTGCTGCCGAAAGCGTGAAGCGCGAGACCCGCAGATCCGTGGCGATCGTCGCATCCGGGCTCCCGTCGCGATCCAGGTTCGGCATCACATCAAACACCGTCTGTCCCGGCCCCGGCTGCGGCAGACGGGCATTGTTCCCTTGGTAGTTCAGGATGATGTGCCCTGTCGTCGCAAAATCCGGGAAGGCCTCGATCGAATAAATGCTCCGGCCGCGCGTGAAGTTCGACAAGGAGGCTACATCCAGCACCTTGTGCTTCGTCGGATTCGCCATAGTGGAGTCCGGCACATACCACACCGAGCCATCCACCGAGGCAATCAAGAGCGCCTCCGGCTTACCCGGCACCGAGGTCATACCCACCGCTCCGGAGAAGGTCAGCCCCGGCAAGCCATTCTTGATCGTCAGCGTGCCCGCCGAGCTGGTCGGCGGCGTCAGCGGCACGTTCACCGTGTTATTCGCCAACCGCAGATTGTCGCTGACGTTCACGTTCACGTTTGCCTCTGAGGTCAGGCCACCGCCCTGCCGCGTAATGCGGTAGCGGAAGACATCGCTGCCCGCACCGCTCCCGGTGTGCTTGTAGACTACTTTCCCTGCCGCCGGATCGAACTGCGCGGTACCATGCGCGGGTCCCGAAACGATCTGGACCGAAGATGGATTGATATAGCCCGTATCGTTCGCCAGCGGATTGAAAGCAATCGCCCCGCCCACTCCGACCTCTACTGAATCAGTATTCGCGACTGGCAGGGTGCCCGCGATGAGCGGCAGTCCCAAATTCTCGCCCGCGGTATCGACATAAATGTTATCGACGTAGACGTCCTGCCCCGCCACCTGGACCATCATGAAGGTCAGCATCGCGTTTGCCGCGACGCCATTCCGGAAGCCGAAGCCGCTCGCCACCTTCACCCGCCCGCTCGCACCCACCGGCGATTCGACATACATGTCGACGGTGTCGGCGGTGTTGTTCACCACCATCCAGATCCGCATCCAGGTCCCGGAGGCGAAGTCATAATTGCTGTCCGTGAAGACCGCCCCGTTGCGAGGGAAAATGTCGGCGTTCAGCCAGCGGAACTGCGCCTCCATCGCGGGGTAGTCGTTTGGTGCCGCCACATCGGAGAGCCCCGCGCTGATGTTCGCGGTGCCTGCCCCCGTGGTCGGCAGGTAAGCCTCAAAAAACAAGGTCCCCGTCGTGTTGTTGGCAATCTGCCGGCTGGCTCCCAGCGCCTTGTAGACATCATTCCGCGTCCCGGCCTGCGCCACGCGCCCCACCACGCCCCGGCCCGATGCCGCCGGATCATTGGCCGCCGTAGTCGTTGCCGGAGTGTCCGCCACCCAGCCATTCACCCCGCTGATCGTGCTCCCGACGGTGAAGCCCGCCTCAAAGTTCTCCAAGAGAGTCCAATCCGCAAAGGCCCCGCTACACGAGGCCATCAAGAGGCAAGCGGCTAGGGACCGGGCCCGCCGGGCGAGGAGAAGTGGGTTCATGGGTGGGGTGGCCAAGGGCCAAACAACTCTTCCACCTCCGGAATACCTCGCTGCTCTTCAAAGAAGCAGCCGCTGGCGGGTCAAGTCAGCAGGGTCCCGGGGCTTTGAGGGGTTTCCCACTCCTACCAAGAAGCCATGGTGCGGCAAGTGAAATCTGTATGACATCCACGACCGTCACACGATTTCATTCCATAAAATTGCATCACCCCTGCTTGACCTTTTCCTCACTCTCCCTTCGGTGCCGCCCCGGTCCCCGGGTCCTTGGGAGAACTCGCGGGAGCTGCGGCCGGAACACGGAAAATTTTCTTCTCCGCTGACGGATAAGTCGGATCCGCAACCAAGGCTCCCTCCGGGATGCCCTGCACATCCACAATCTTATTGTTGTAGGGACTGAAGACATAGCCGGGACGCCCCGGTACTCCAGCGGCGACCTCGTAGGTCTTGGTCTCTTCCTCGACACCCTCCGGCACTTCGAATTGCTTTGAGGGATCGTTCGGGAAGCTCGGATCCTGGACCAGTTCACCCGCCTTACGGCCGCTCACATCCACCACCGCCTTGCTGAATGGACTAACCACCTTGCCAGCTTGCCCCTTGGCGACAGTCCCTACTTGCGGCTTCCGTTTGCGCTCCTCGCGAGTACCGCTCTTCCCCTCCTTCTTCGGCTCGCCCTCCTCACTCTCGTTACTGCTGCCGGACGAGACGGCGGCCGAAGACTTCTTCTTCGCCCCGGCACTCTCCCCACTGCTTTGCCCCTCCGGCTTCTTGGTGCACGCGGATAAGAGGATCGCTAGCGAGAAGATAGTTGCTTGCAGTCTCATGAGTTAAAGAACACTCCGCAGCCATCTTCCGGTCAAGGCAGATCGGATCGGCTCAGAGCTGTCCCTCTTCCGCAGGCTTGGACTTCTCCTTTTCTTCTTCCGGCTCCTTGTTCTCCTTCGGCGGAATCGGACGAATCAGGATGCCGGGATCGAGCAGCCTCGCGGGATCGTTGGCACCCTCCGGCATCTCGGGCACACGGAAGTACTTCTTCTCCTCGATGGGATAGGTCGGATCCGCCACCAATGTGCCGGGCGCATAGCCCTTCACGTCGATATGCTTGCCATTATACGGGCTGATCACCATCCCGGGCATGTTCGGCACGGGCTCGGCCACCGGTGGCTTCTTCTCCACCAGCACGGGCCCTTCCTTGTCGCCGCCAGCTTCTTTGGGTTTCGCCTCGTCCTCCTGTGCCACATGCTCACCGCCACTGCCGCCATTCCCAGCACTGTGACGCGATTCACCCTTTCGCTCGCATGCGGCGAGCGACAGCACCAAGATCGCGGCGACCCAATGGCCTTTCACTCTCAAGAAATGCGAGAGGGATCGCACCCCGTCAAGCCGCCCCGCTATGAATTCCCCTAACTGGCCATGGAATCCCGGTGGCAAGCTGCGTTTCGACCGCTTCATGGACCTCGCCCTCCACGAGCCCCAGCGCGGCTACTATGCCCGTCGGATTCAAGCCGTGGGCCGTGGCGGCGACTTCACCACGACCCCGATGCTCACCCCTGCCCTCGGCAAGGCGGTGGCAGCGTGGGCCTCGGAAGCCCTGCGCGAGAGCGGTTGTCGTGATCTGATCGAGCTCGGCCCCGGTGAAGGCGTGCTCGCCGCCGCGGTCTTGGCCGGAATTCCTTGGCTTCAGCGCCTCCGCTTGCGCCTGCATCTGGTTGAGCGCTCCGCACCTCTGCGTGAGAAGCAGCAGGCTCGCCTCGGTCGCAGCGTCCAGTGGCACGAATCGATCGAGTCCGCTCTTGCGGCCTGCGGTGGCCGCGCCTGCATTTACTCAAACGAGTTCGCGGACGCCTTCTCGGTCCGACGCTTCCGGAAAGAAGAACAGGACACATGGTCGGAACTCTATCTCAGCCCTGCCGAGGAATGGCTGGCCTGTGTCGATCTACCTGACTCCTCCGTCTTCGCACAGCCTCATGCGCCGGGACAGATTGTCGAAGTCGCCGAGTCTTACCACCACTGGCTCAGCGGATGGCTGCCCTCATGGCAAGCCGGGCGCATGCTCACCATCGACTACGGCAGTCCAGTGGCGTCGCTCTACCACCGCCGCCCGCGCGGCAGCATCCGCGCCTACTTCATGCAGCAGCGACTGGAGGGCCCCGCCATTTACGAAAACCCGGGACGCCAGGACCTCACAGCCGACATGAATTTCACTGACCTTCAGCAATGGGCGAAGCCGCATGCGGAAACGGTGAAGCTTATTTCACAGCGCGACTTCCTGCTTCCTCATATCAGCACCAATCAATCTTCCGATACCCATGCAATCGATCCCGAGGGGGCTGGCGCGGCATTTCTGGTTCTCGACCAAAGGCGCAGCTAGCGCCGCGCCCCGCCTTGCGCCACGGCCAGGATGCGGCATGATGTCAGGCGTGATCCGACGACTGCTCGCCATCCTCATCAGCACCACCCTCGCTGCCGCCGCCTTCGAGCTCCCCGCGAAGTCCAGCCAGTGCGTCGTTGGCACCGCCAAGAATTGGGACACATCCAACGTCACCCTGAAGGCCTTCGAAAAGCGCGACGGCAAGTGGGTCCAAGTCCTCGCCCCTTGGCAGGGCCGGCTCGGCCGCGATGGCCTCGTCTGGGGCCTCGGCATCAGTCCGCGCCCCCAGGGTGCCAGGATCAAAACCGAGGGCGATTGGCGGGCCCCGGCCGGCGTCTTCTACATCGGTGGCGCCTGGGGCTACGATGCCCAGATCAAGAAGAATCCCCGCTTGGCCTATCGCCAGGTCACCGCCCGCGACCTCTGGGTCGAGGACGGTAGCTCGCCGAGCTACAATCAACACGTGGTTCTCGACCACGATCCCGTCACCGCATGGGAGAAGAAGCAGCAGATGAAGCAGGGTGACTACCCTCACTCCTTGAAGCTCTTCATCGCTCACAACGCTCCGCCCAAAGCCTCACCCGGTGCTGGTAGCGCGATCTTCTTCCACATCTGGCGCGGCGGCGGTTCGAAGCCCACAGCCGGCTGCACGACAATGGAGGAGGCCAAGCTGCGCGAGCTCGTCGCTTGGATCGATCCCTCCAAGCAGCCGGTCTACGTGCTTCTCCCCGATGCCGACTACGCGGCGAAGAAGGCCGAGTGGAAGCTGCCCTGAGCCCGGCTACTGCGCATCCATCTGCATCGGCGGCGCGGCAATCCCGTGATAGAAGATCGCCAGGATCGGCACGCAAATCGCGATGCAGGCACACTGGATCCACCAATAAGTCGACCAGCCACCATGCTGGGCTCCCACTGTGAAGTCGTAGAGCTTCACCGACAGCAAGGTCCCGATCACCGAGCCGACGCCATTGCTCACCAGCGATAGCAGGCCTTGGGCCTGCGTACGCATCCCCGGTTCCACCCGGCGGTCCAAGAAGAGCTGCCCGGTGATGAAGTAGAGCGTGTAGCAAAGCCCGTGCAGCGCGATCCCGCCGATCAGCCAAGGGCTTGAATTCGTGATCCCCGCGACCCCGAACAACGCGTATCGCAGTGCCGACAGGATCAGCGCCACCATCAGCACCGTCTTCACCCGGAAGCGGGTCATGACCACCGTCATCAAGAGCATGGCCGCAATCTCACTGATCTGCCCGATCGTCATTGTCGCCGTCGGCGTCTTGTTCCCTAGATCGGAAAGATGCATCGGCGTGTGCATGAAGAAGGCCGCCAGCGGAATCGACAGCAGCATCGTCACCGAAAAAAACACCAGGTGGTCCCGCTCCTTTAGCAAACGGAAGGCATCCAGACCTAACAGAGTACGCCAGGACCTAGAACGCCCGAGCGGGGGCGTATCCGGCAGGAAGAAAGCGAAGACCCCACACGCACACCGCGTGATCGCCGCCGCATACCCCGCCTTCGGCGAAGCATCAGCAAAAATCACATAGCTCGTGATGTATCCTGCCGCCATCCAGCCAAGGGTTCCGCCCAAGCGCACGATCGGAAACTCCCGCTCGCCGTCCTTCAGGTGCGCCATCGCGATACTCGCCAGCATGCTCGACATCGGAGCGGACACGATTGAGCCGCAGGCCAGCAAAATGATGAAGGTCCACGGATTGCCTCCGCGATCTAACACCGAAAACGCCGCAGCCAAGCACACGGCACCGAAGATCCCGCTGCATCCCACCACCTTCTGCGCCGAAAAGCGGTTGTCCGCGAGGGCTCCCACAATCAGCGGCGAAATCATCGAAGCCACTGGCCCTGCCAAGAAAGCCCGCGACAACCACTCGCTGCCCAGCTCCTTCGCCCGCAGGATATTCGGAATCGCCGGCGTGTAATACCCCGGAGCCATCCCCCACAGGAAAAAAGCAATCCACAGCCCGCCAACCACTGCCGCAGCAGTTCGAGAAGGCTGAAGTCCGGTCACGCGCGAGACGCTAGCGGTCCGTCTCCGTCATGCAAGAACCGCAGCACTCAATTAGGAGAGTGGCTTAGCATCACAAACAAGTTCCCAACTCGCCCCGGCACCCTGTGGAGGGCGGACACATTTGTCCGCCCAATAGCCAAGCACGCGGCACTCCTCCACCAGCCGGCGGTCGTGCCATCC
>NZ_BATP01000002.1 GCF_000739615.1 Haloferula sp. BvORR071 | reverse complement strand
TAGCGCTTGCAGGGCGACCGCGGTGCCCATCGAATAGGCCCAGATGACCTCGGGGCCTTTTACCCGGTCAGGCATCTCACGGGCCGCTTGCATCACCCGCAAGGCGTCATCGACCTCCAGCCTGCCGAAGGTCGCGCGCTGGCCCCCGCTCTTGCCATGGCCGCGGCTGTCCCATGCCACGCAGCGGAAGCCTGCGGCGGAGAGCTTCTTGGCCACGGGCAGCATCTGCTCCTTGCTGTTTCCCAGGCCATGGAGCAGCCAGGCAGTGCCCCGCGGTTTGGCGCTGGGCGAGGGATCGAGGGTGTAGGCGGAAAGCTTGATACCATCCTTCGCGACCACCTCGAAGTGCTGCGGCTTGAGCTTGGTCTCATTCTCCCAATGCGCGGCATCATCGGCCCGGCGCGGGATGGTGAGGATGTCCGCGGCGCGGCGGGTCACGCAGGAACTGCAAGATAGCGCCAAGCCGCACAGCAAGGCATGGGAAACTCCTATCTTCGGTCGCGAACTCATGCTGAAAATTCAGCATTTGAGATCCAGTAGGACAAGCGTGGAAATTCCCCGACGCTTTCTTGTCATGCGTGAATGATCGCCCTGCAAGAATGCTTACCTATAGCATGCCGTTTCACTTCCCGGGCCACCGCGCTACGACCATCATTGTTGGGCTGGTGGCGTTGCTTCCTATTCTGAGCTCAGGTGCGGAGGAGGCCTTGGCTGCACGGATGGAGGCCTACCTGAAGCAATCCTTCCCCGCCAAAATACGGGAGGTGGAAGTGAAGGGGACGACCATCCATGTGGCTGGCACATTGCCTGCCGGTAGCGGGGAGTGCGGGCTGGTAGAAATTCCGATCGAGACGGAAGCCGGAGAACAGCCCAAAGACGCGGATACAACGTCGATCCACCCGAATGGTGATGGAAGCTTTGCGATCGATCTCCCCCGGAAGAAGCCACGAGGAGAGAAGAACTATGACCGCTTGCTTTCACGCTGGCAGATTATCGGCAAGGCGGACGGCGCTCCCCTTTCCGCAGCGCACTATGCAGATGAAGTGAGCTGCCGTTCACCTCAATTGCCGCCGGCGACGCTGAAGAGCAAGAAGGGGCTGGGCGGCTGGGGCATCGGGACACTACCGGATGAGATCAAGGAGCTCGGCATTTCGGCGGTGACCGTGAATGTGATGGTCCATTCCCTAGTTTCACTGAGTCCCGGCGACGGCAAGACGGCCTTCGAATGGCGGGGCCGGACCTACTATGCGCAGGACAAAGCACTGGAGGGCTTCGACAACACCTTCCGCGAAGCGGAAAAGCAGGGAGTGATGGTTTCGGCAATCCTCCTGATCCCGAATCCAGCGAAGGACAGCAATCCGGTGGTGAAGGTGATGGGGCATCCCGATGCCACCAAGGAAGGCACCTTTGCGATGCCCAATCTCACGACGGAGGAGGGTGTTGCGCTCTATGGTGCAGCCCTCAACCTGATGGCGGAGCGCTGGTCGCGGCCGGATGGGAAGTATGGGCGGGTCCACCACTGGATCATGCACAACGAAGTGGATGCCGGCTGGGAGTGGACGAACGCCGGTGACAAGCCGGACATCGTTTACATGGATCTCTATCAGCGCTCGATGCGGATGATGGACCTGATCGCGCGGCAGTATGATCCGAACAGCCGGCCCTTCATCTCGCTGACCCAGCACTGGGCCAATAAAGGGCTGGCGAAATGGTACGGCTCGAAACGCCTGTTAGAGCTGTTGCAAGGTTTCGGGCGTACCGAGGGTGAGTTTCCCTGGGGACTGGCCTACCACCCCTACCCCCAGGATCTGACCAATCCCCGGACTTGGGAGGATGGCCAGGCAACATTCAGCTTCAATACGGAGAAGATCACACCGAAGAACCTCGAGGTGCTGGATGCCTACATGAAGCAACCCGCGCTGCAGTATCGCGGCAAGATGCGACCGGTTCATTTGACGGAAAATGGGTTCAACTCTCGGGATTACTCCGCGGAGCAACTCGCCTGCCAGGCCGCAGGCATGGCTCTGGCATGGAAGAAGATGGCGGCGCTATCTTCGATTCAAGTATGGGACTACCACAACTGGATCGACAACCGGCATGAGGGCGGGCTGAAGATCGGGTTGCGGAAGTTCCGGGATGAGCAAGGAGATCCCCTGGGCAAGAAGCCGATTTGGTTCCTCTATCAGGCCTTCGGGACAAAGGAGGAAGACAAGGTGGCAGAGCCGTATTTGAAGACGATTGGGATCAAGAGCTGGGGAGAGATCATCCACCGGGAGGAGATCCGGTAGAATGGAGTTTCCGTCTGGATTGTGAGCCGCTGCCCCGCCCTCTTGACGCAACCAAGGTTGTCCGACGAGTCGTTCTTGGAGGGAATTGGGTAGCGAAGGCTGTTAGAATGGATTCACCGACCGACCAAGCCGGCTAAAGCCAGCGCACCCAGTTTCATTGAGCCGGTTATTGTCCCGTCCCTTCGGGGGCTGTCTCTTCCTCCTCCTCGTCATCGTCGCTGCCGCCGTAGCCAAGCACCTCGACGGTGATGTCGGAGGCAATCTCTTCGATCGCAGGAGCCGTTTCAGGATCCTTCACTGCTGAGGTCGGGGCGGGAGTGGTTTCGGCAGATGCCGCGGCGGCGGTGGTTGCAGCGGAAGTGACGGTAGCCACGCTCGGGGCGGAAGCTGCGGTCGGGGTGCCGCTGCTGGAGCCGCCCACGGAGATGTTGCCGGCATTCACCACTTGGTTCGCGGAGATGTTGAGATTGCCGGAGACGCGGATGCCTGCATCGCCAGCATCCACGGTGCCCTTCGGGGCGACGAGATCGACGTCGCCGAGGGGCACGCCTGCCACGGTGACCAGCGCGCCGATGCCACCACCGGTGGCGAGGCCAGCGAGGTCGGTCTGGACCGCAGCGCTCTGGGGATCGATGAGCACGCGGGTGGGCGGTGCGGAGGTGACCGTCTTGGAGGAAGAGCCGGCCGCGATGTCGCCATCGGTGGACCAGATCACCTGATTGCCACCGCGCAGGGTGAAGATACGGCCGATGCCGATGTTCACGTCCTCCTTGGCGAAGGTGAAGATATTGCCGCCGCTTTCGGTGATGATCCCGGGCGGCGAGAGAGGGTTGCCGATGGCGGTATTCGCGAGGGTCAGGCCCCCGCCCGGCATGAGCAGATTGATGGCACCACCGCGGGTAGTGCGGATGCTGCGGCCGCGGGTGAGGATGTCACCCGGCACCGGACTCTTGCCGAACAGAAGTTCGATGGCCTCCGTCGCGGTGTCGTAGTTGCCGGTGGTCGCGTAGTTGCGGCCGGCATCGCGGAGGATCAGATAGAAGACCCCGAGTGCGAGACGGGCCTGCTCCTCATCGTCGAGCGAGGCGAAGTTCACGCCGGGGGCGAGTTCCTTCAGGTAGGCTTCTCCTTCCGGGGTGTCGACGTAGCGCGTGATGAAGGCGGCGAAGTTAAGCGAACTATCTGCAAGCGAGGTGGCGTCGGAGATGCCTGCGCCGACGATCAGGTTTGCTCCGGAAGCCGATAGCCCGGGATTGCGGGCGTTGCCGATGCTGGTAATGCCAGCACCTGTGCCATCGGCGAGTTCGGCACCAGTCCCAAGATCCAGATTGCGCCCGGCCAGAACCTGGAGCGTTCCCGGGCCGGAGATCTGGATGTCACCGGCATTCGCGGGGCTGTCGTTATTGACCACGTTGCCCGTGGCAGTAGCGAGCAGGCGTAGCAGTGAATTTGCATTCGAGGGGATGATGTCTCGCCCCGCAGCCACCACGCTGGTATCACTGGCGTGGAGATTCTGGAGATAGAACGCCACATCGGTGATATCGCGGCCGGCATAGATCAGCGCGGCCTTTGGCGAGAAGAGCGTGAGCCCGGAGATATCGCCGCTGCCGGCGAAAAGGCGGAGCGGCTCGTCATCGTCGCTATGCAGCAGCCCGGAAGCGTGTAGTGCCTGCTTCACCTGGAGAATCGCCTGGGAGCCCTCGGTGGCACCGGTCTCGCGGAAGAGACGGTTCACGGACTCGAGGAAGTTGCCCCGGGTCGAGCGGGCTTGGTTCAGGTCGAGCCCCACCAGTGCGGTGTAGCCGAAGGGCGAAGCGATGCCCGGAATGGCATTCGGATCTGCGTCGGAAACATTGATGCGTGAGCTGCCCCAGGAGGTGCTGGTACCGTTGAAACTCACGCGGCCATTCCGCTGCAGGCCGTTGATCGCTCCGCCCGCAAGCAATTCGAGGTTACCGGTGGCGGATGGGGCCAGGGTCAAGTTGCCCGCAAGATTGATATCGCCGCCGAAGGAGGTCACATCCAGCGTCGGAGGGAGTAGCGAGACCAGTGTCCGGAAGGGATCTGCCGAGGTCTCCGCAAGACGCAGCCAAGGCTGATAGTAGGATGCGGAGGCGGGATTCGAACGAAGGATCTGCTGGCGATCAATCCACGCGTAGAGGAGCGGCGTGATGCTGCCTGCGCCGGACGCCGGCAGGGTCGCGCCCTGACGCAGGGTGACGGAGCCACCCACCGAGGAAACGCTGACGCTACTATCCTTACCATAGGTGCTGAAGTAGGACTTCTGCCAGAAGGTGTTGTTGATCCCCGGCGGCAGCAGGAAGGGATTCGCGACCGGACCGAGCAGCAGATCGCCCAGTGCGGTTACATCGAAGTCGCCCTTACCGAGGAACAAGGTGGTGGGGAGCCAGGTATTGGAATCGAAGGTATTGGCAGTGCCACCGAGCTGAGGGATCGAGGGCGAGCGGGTGGAATTCGTGACGATGCTGCCGCCAGCCGCCAGCGACCCGTGGCCGCGCTCCACGTAGTAGACGCCGGCATCGATGCTATTCCCGGCGCGGACGATAAGGTCACCTCCGCCGAGCTCGACCATCTTGGTCGCATTGGGCGCTCCTTTCGGCATGCGGGCATTGGTCGGGATGACCGCGTCCACGTTGTTGACGTTGTGTCCGGCCACCAGCGTGACGTCACCGCCACCCAGAGCACCAATGCCCTGGAAGAAATTGCTGAAGTCGACCCACCAGGTGGTGGAGGCCACATCGCCGTAACGGGAGCTGCCGAATTGACCGGTGACGGGGTCAACATAGCCACGACGGTAGAGCCAGTTGTTCGGGAGTTCGCGCTGGGAGTCCGCGATGATGAGGTTCTGGTTCGTGCGCGAGATATGCTCGATGTCCAGTCCCGCGAAGATCGAGACATTGCCGCCCGCCATGCTGTATTGGGCGGGATAGGAGGGCGTTTGCTGATTTGCGCCCAGGGTGATATTGCCGCCGGTCTGATCGAGGATCGGGACATCGAAGCTGCCCCCCATCGTCGGATCGGCGACGACCGTGCCGGCGGTGTAGATTGTCGCGAATTGATTCTGGAGCTGCACGCTGCGGCTAGCATGGATATCGATATCGCCGGTACCGGTGCGGATGACCTGGAAGCGATTGGTCAGAGCGAGGGCGGTCGTGGCGCTGTTGCCAGGATTGTTGTTAGAGCCGTTGCTATTCGAGAAGTTGCTGGTGTTATTCTTGCCCAGGAGCAGAGAACCGGAGCTGGCGGCGAGCGATTCGAGCGCCTGAGTGCGGCCGAAATCGGTAGCGCTGAAATCGGCGCCGGAGACCAGTCTGTAGGAGTAGCTGCGGGTATTGACTGGGAGCAGAGCGTTGGCAGGAAGCAGCAGCGAGTTGTAGGCGGCGGTGGCAAAGCCATCGCTGATGGTATTGAAGAAGGTCAGGTTCCCGGCAGCCCGCAGCGTGAGCACCCCGGCGGCACTCTTCGCGCCGAAGCGGTAGTTTGCGAGATTCCAATCCGAGGTGCTGGTGGAGGAGGAAGAGCCAAGCGTGAGATTCCCGGTGCGGTGGATGATCTCCGCTCCGGGCGCGAGCACCAGAATCGAAGCGAGACCGGGATTATGCGCTAGCAGGCGGTTGGAGATCGTGGTGTAGGCCGCGCTGGCAGTGCCAGAGGTTCCAAGGAAGGCCTCACCATCGGCCTTGATCTGATTCTGAATCGCAGTGGTGATCGTGCCGGTGGTGCTGGTAAGATCGTAGATCTTGTAAGCTTCCACCAGGATCGACGAGGCACCGGTGACGGTGGAGTCGAGGGAATTGACCGCGAGGTCGCTGCCAAGCTGCGGGGCGCGGAGATGGAGCTTGCCACCGAATTTCCCAAGCGCGGCGCTGCCCGAATTTTCTGCCGCGACGGAGAGATCGATTGATGACCCGGCGCGCAGGTCGAGAGCACCGGGACCCGCCACGCCATCGCGTGAAGCTCCGGCCTCGAGCGTGATCGTACCGCCCTTGCCGGCACTACTGAAGTCGGCACCGGAGGCGTCAAGACGGGAACCGGAAGCAAGAACAAGATCGCCATTTGCCACTAGGCGGATGCTGCCGCCAGTCGCCCCGGAGGCATCGATTGTGCCCGTCACTGTGACATCCCCTTGATCGGCGGAGAGTGTGAAGTCGCGAGCCAGCGAGAGGCCGTCCAAGGTGACATCGCCACTGCGCACGCGGAACTCTTGGCTACCCGTGAAGGAAGACTGCCGGAGGCTGGCAGCGAGGCCGGAGAGCGAGGGCAGCGCCGAGGTATCCAGGGAGAAGCTGCCATCCTTGCCACCCTGCCCACTGCTACCGAGCAAGGTGCCCAGGAGTGTGAAGCTGCCGGCCGGATTTGAGATCGCAAGCGATCCCGCATCTCCCCCACCCGGCTGAGCTGAGAGATCGAGGATGGCAGGCGCGGCGACCGTGACATTGCCGGTATCCGCACTGAGCTGGATATTGCCCGCCGATGAGTAGCGGATCGCGTCACCAAAGACGCGGCGATTGCCGGAAACATCGAGTTTGCCGCTCACCAGCAAGTTGCCGGTGGTGGCATGAAGGGAAAGATTGCCGCTTTCGAGAAGCACTTCACTGCCTGCGGTGATGGATGACCCAGTCAGAGTGAGCGTGGATCCGGCACCGCCGTTGAGCAGACCACTGGTCGCAGCACCCGTGGAGCTCAGCAGGAGGCTACCGCCAGCAGTGATGCTGCGCACAGCACCGGCGGCCCCGGTGAGGCGGGGCGTATCAAGGGTAAGTGCAGCCTGTGTGGAAAGGCCGCCCTTGCCCTCACCGATAATGCCGCGGCTGGCGGCAAGACGAACATTCGAGTATTGATTGAGCGCGATCTGATTGCTGCCGAGGCGGATGGTATCGGCAAGGATCTCCAAGGAGCCGGAGGCCGAGCCAGGGCTGGCGGCGGTGGATGCATTCGGATTCTGAAGCAGCACGTCCTTTGCGATCAATCGAGCGGTGCCGCTGCCTTGATTCACGCCGCGGATCTCGCCGGCACTGAGAGTAAGATTTGTCAGCGAGCTGGAGCCGAAGGATCCTGCTCCGAGGAGATCGATGGAGGAGTAGCTTAGCAGCCCGAGTGAAGACGACGCGCCCAAGGTGCCGAGGAAGCTATTATTGAGGACAAGGCTAGTGCCCGAAGGAGGAGCCGCATTCGGATCGAGCATCAGGCTGATGCGGCCGGCGCCGAAGGTATAGGCACTCGCAGCGAGGGAGGCGGTGGGATCCACGGCCAGGCGGGCGGTAGAATCGAGAGTGATCGATCCGCCGGTGATGCTCGCTCCGGCGCCAACGCTCAGAAGGGGCGTGGCCGAGGAGGTATTGCGGCTGCGCAGGACGGTGGCCGCAGGATTTCCAGAGACGCGCACCAAGGCGCCGTCGCCGGCGATCTTAAGGGTCTCGGCATTCGACTTCGCGCTGCCCGTGGAGGCAAGATCGGCGCCGGAAGCGAGGGTGAGCTCGCTCTTGGCTGCGAGGATGAGATCTTCCGCGGCCAGCGTCGATCCGTCGTTGTCGACGGTGATCTTGCCGCTATTCACCGTGACGGCGGTGGTACCGTCGGTGCCACGGGTGCGGACTCCACCGATGAGGAGACTTTCCGCTCCGAAGCCATTGAGCGCGGCTGAATCCAAAGTGATGGTTCCCGCTCCGCCGCTGGTGATGCCATTCGAGATGAAGGTATCGAGCTGGGTGCTGATATCGATCGCAGCACCGCGGCCGCCGCTGATCGACTTCGAGGCGACCGAGCCCGCGAGGTCCATCGACTGCGTCGCTTGAAAGCGCAGGTAGCCGGAATCCGTGGGCAGGACCGGAACCGGTGCATTCAGGGTAGCGGCGCTCTGCTTGATGAAGGTATTCGCAAGGAAATCGAAGTATTGCGCGCGCTGGCGCACGACCTTGGAGGAGGCCACTTCGAAGCGAGTGCTGACTTGAGGAGCGGTGCGGCCGGGGTCAAGGGAGTTGTAGCGGTATCCATTGACGACGCTCGCGCCGCCGGGAACTTCCAGCGAACCCATGCCCCCGGCCTGGCTGGCGGTGACCAGCACGGCCCCGGGCAATAGCGCGTAACGTGCGGGCAACAAGGTGTAGTAGCCCGCAGCAAGGGTCTTGCTACCCTCCAAGTAGATGCGGTCGCCCACGCCCAGGCTGCTATTGGTGTAGCCAGACGCATCCTGGATCAGATTCGCTTCGGAGGTGGAGTTGTTGTAAGGCGCGTAGGGCGCATACTCGGCACCGTAGGATGGAACGATGGCATAGCTGTTAGATTGTGTGAGGATATCAACCGGCCCGCCTAGGCCGGAGACCCATCGGTCGGCATACAGGTCACCGCCACCACGGAGGTCGACGGTCGAGCCGGACTCTTGGACGAGGTTGCCCCCGGAAAGTGTGATCGATTTCTCGGGAAGCCCACCTGCGGTGATATCGACACCGCGAGGATCGATCCACACGGTGCCATCCGGGCTATAGCCGTAGGGCAGCACCAAGGCCTTGCCAGTGGCGGGATCGACCGCAGAAACGGAAGTGATGCTACCCGCGGCGAGCGTGAGATCGGTGGTTACCGGAAAGGGGCGCGAGCTGCCGGTGAACCAATCGCGTGGGGCTGTGCCGGTACCGTCCCAGCCGAGATTGATGGTGCCGAAGGGTGCCCGAAGGACACCGGCCTGGTGAATCGTGGAGGCGTAGATGCCCAGCTTCCCGCCGGCGGAGAATGGCAGCGAGCGGCTACCGGAAGCCTCGATGGTGATCGAGCCTTTGTGCGAGCCGGAGGCGTTCTGGTAATCGTAGGCGATCAGGTTGAACTCACTCGCGGTGGTGGGGTAGATCTGGCCTGCGCGGAGCTTGAGGTCACCGGCAATAATGAAGGTGCCATTGCCGCGGACATCGCCATCCTCGGCCACCAGATTCGCGCGACCGGTGCCTTGCAGGCTGAGACTGCCGACGTCGATCTGGCTTGCGTCGATATCGAGCGTGCCATTGCCGTGTACTGCGGGAATGATGAAGGGCTGGCCGTTGTAGAGGATCGGGCTGGTCTCCTCCGCCGGCAGCGAGGGCGGGCGAAAGGCCGTGCCGAGGGCGACGGCACCGGCACGGATCGTGAAGCTGGAGTCGTTGAAGAGGATGCCCTGGTTCGCAAGGCTGACCCTGCCGCGGGCGTCGATGGTCACCGGCCCGCGGGTCTCTAACACGCCGCTGAGAGTCAGGGAATCGAAGCCGCCATTTTGGAAGGAATCTGCCGCGAAGAAGCCATGGCCTGAACCGAGCGAGCCATTCACGACATGGCCGATGGGGCTGGAGGAAATGGGATTCGCCAGGACTGGTCCCGATTGAGTCAAAGTCAGCGTGATATCCGACGGCACGGGGGTATCCGCGACGCCGTAGAAACGGCCCGAGGAAACCGACAGCGAGCCCCCAGCCGCCGAGGACCCACCGGCATTGCCGCGCAAGGTGGCATCGGAATAGAGGAACTGCCCGCCGGAAAGGGTGATGGTGCCCGCATTGCTATCGACCTGGACGGCCACGGTCTGATTAACCCGCGGCTTGCTGGTCAGACCGGTGTTCGGGAGCTTGGTGACCGGATTGGAGACGACGACCGAGGGATCGACGTCGAGGGTGCCACTGGTGCCGGAGACATCCAGAAGTGCACCAGCCGCCGCGACGATATTTCCGGAGACATTGATACTGCCGCCGCCGAGCACGCTGCCGATACGGCGGCCGTAGGCATCGGGCTTCAGCACAACGGTGCCCGCGGTGGAGAGGGTGCTGCTAGAGCCAAGGTAGGTCGTGGCCAAGGCTTGGTTGGGATCGCCGAAGGCCGCGTTGGTATTCGAGCTGCCCGACACACGAATGCTGCCTGCTGGCGCAAGGATGGAGCCGAGCACGGTGGCGGTGCTGCCACGGACCTCGACACTGGCGCCGGGGTCCGTGCGAATGACGGAGCCTTCACCAATCACCACGTCGCCGCGGTAGAGCAACAGCCCGGTGGCGGCATCGCGGACGCCTTCCGAGAGGAAGCTCAGGCTCACCGCCTGGCGCTCCGAGACTTCTGGCGCGCGGCCGTGGACGGTCTCATACTCACCGAGGAGGAGTCCCCCGCCGGGAGAATTCGCCACTACAGCCAAGCGCTTCGCAATCGGCTCGATGATGGTTCCCGGTGCCACGGAAACCGCGGGGAGGCCGGGACCGCCTAGTCCCTGCAGATTGAACTTGGTGAAACCACCTTGATTGAAGAAGGACGGATCGAGATGATAGACCCCGGCTTGCCCAGGTGGGCCACCGACTTGGATTGCGCCCGCTTGCAAGCTGAGGCTGCCGCCCTTCGCCCCGGAGATGCCGCGCAGCGTACCACCCAGCGAAAGCGTGCCACCGAGAATGGAACTAACGCGCGGATCCTTGCCGGTGAGGATGGAGATCGATCCTGCATTGCCGTAGCGACCCTTGCCATCCGAATTCATGGCGTAGCCGCCAGAGACATCCACCAAGCTCCCCTCGCCCAGGTTTGCCGAGTAGGCGCTGATGCTGATGCTGCCGCCATCGGGAATTGCCGGCGTGCTGGAGGATGAGGCGCTACGATCGTCCGTGATCAGGCCTGCGGTGCTCAGCGTGGCACCTTCGCCCAAGGTGAATATGCCCCGGCCGGGGCGCAGCGCCGGCACCTCGGGAACCGGCTTCGACAGCGCGACAGCCGCATCATAAGGCGAGATATTGAGCGCCGTGAAGGAGAGCGAGCCACCTGCCGCGGTGACACTACCGCGAATATCGATGTTCGAGGCTGTTAGGCTAATCGAGCCACCAGGGGATGCGGTGAGATTCTGTCCCTCCGCCACCGTGATCGATCCATTCTCATTGGTGACATCGAGATGACCGAATCCGCTGGAGGTGAGGAGATCGGGAGAAAGGTAGACCTGATTTTGCCGCTCCGCCGGGAGTGCTCCGGCATTGCCATTGCTATCCAGGGTGAATTCAGGGACGTCCGCCTGATCGACTCCTCCCTTGAAGACGATATCGAGGGCATCCGGATAGGTGGCGAAGTAGTTCGGCGAAAGATTCTCGCGGCCGCGGAAGTGGAGCGCGAGCTTCGCAACATCCGGCAGATTGCTGGAGCCGGGCTGGTTACGGATCTGGTTGCCACCGGCCACGGTGGATCCGCGCAGGGTGCCATCCAACACGATCGATGGTGCAGTGATCGTCACCGAGCCCGCGTTGGCCCCTTGCGTGTAGCCTTCCTGATAACGCGAGCCTGAAGGGGCCAAGGCGCGGTTGAAGCTCTCTACCACACCCCATTTCGAGTGAACTACCGAGGAGCTGCCGGTGTAGATACCGGAATAAACCTGATCAGGTGTGGCTTCCGAAATATCGACAATCTGACCATTACTGATCACGCGGGTGGTCGCCACGGTGCCGCCTTGGAAATTCGTCCAGCCGCCGGACACGTCGATGACCGAGCCTTCCCTTACCACTGCGGCATCGCCCGCTGAAATGGAGAGCGTGCCACCTGCCGTGGTGAGCTGCGCGACATCCCGCTGCACCAAGCCGAGGTAACCGATGAGATCGGCAAGCGGCGTGCCCACCCACTCGCGGCCGTCATAGGTGCCGGTCTTGCCGAGATCGACCACGATGGTCTCGCCGCGGAGCTCACCATCGCGCTGCACCGGAGCGACCGAAAGCTCCGAGCCGCGGAGCTCGAGCGTGATGATATTCTGCAACACGGAGGCGAGTGCATCCGTGGTTCCTGCAAGATTGATGACCGAGCCCTTGTCGAGGAAGACCTGCCCACCGGTGGAATAGAAGGTGGAGGCGGGAAGGTTCGGTGAATCGATGAAGGCCCAGCTACCGGCCTGAATCGAGGCGATCGCATTTGGAGCGAGCAGGATCGAGCCCTCGGCATGGTGGATGTTCTTGCCTTGGATATTGATCTGCGAGCGCAGGGCGAGCTGGGTGCCGATCGCCGTGGCAGTGCTAGCGGTTTCCGGTGTGATCCGAATCACGCTGTCTCCGCCCAAGGTGATATTCCCGCTGGAGCGCCAGACAAAGGCGCTGCCGGTGTTCGGATTCGAGGCCACGTAGCCGGGATTACCCACGGCATCGTAGTTCGCGAGCAGGTCCACGCGGCCATTGAGAGAGACCGAGGTCGTGCTATCGATCACCCCATTCTGCTGGATCGTCTTGCCGGTCAGCATCGCGCTAGCGCGCTGGATCTCGATCAGGCCGTTATTGGTCACCGTCCCGGCGTAGGGTGAGAGCGCGGAGGCCGGATCCGTCACCGCACCAACGAAGACATCCAGACCGCGCAAGGAAGGATCCGAATTATTGTGTGCCGCGACACCGACCTGCAGGCCGGCCGCGAGGATGACCTGGCCGGAGGGCGAGCTCAGTGTGCCATTGTTGGTGACATTCGCACCGGTTAGGAAGATCCGGCCGCCATTGCCATCCGCGCTCACCGGCGTGGAGATCTGCGCACCCGCTTGCACCGTGATATCGCCGATCGGGCCTTGCCCGAGACCATTGAAAAGGAAGGCCTGATTCGGGTTGTTCAACAGGCCGTTCGCGACCAATTCGTCATTGATCGGCAGGGCTGAGGCGGTGAGCGCGCCGGTATTCACCTGGCTTGAGCCACCGAAGATGATGCCATTGCGGTTGATGATGTAGACCTGCCCTTGGGCCTTGATGCTGCCGAGGATCTGGGTCGGATTCGAGGTTGGATCGTTTACCTTGTTGAAGGCGATCCATTGCCGGGCATTCGAGCCTCCCGCTGATTGATCGAAGGTAAGCGTGGTGTTCTTGCCGACGTTGAAGGTCTCCCAGTTCAGCAACGCCTGCTGGGCGGTCTGCTTCACGGTGACATCCACCTTCGCCCCGTTTGTCGTCTGGGTCGGCAGCTCTGCGCCTTGCCACCAAGAGATGTCCGTTGCCACGTGACCATCCACCTTCAGGCCGCCGCTCCCCAAGCCATCCGGGACATTCGGGAGAGGCTGCCCGGTAAGCGGATTGTTGCCGAGATTGTTGGCGCCGTTGATCGCGTTTGCGCGGGCCGCGGCCTGCATGGCCCGTACCGAGTTCAGCGCCTGCGTGGTGCGCGCCAAGGTGTCGGTCGCGTTCGCCCGGGCCTGGTTGGTCGCCGCGGGCGTGGTTCCGCCCGCGGGCGTAGGGCTTGCTGCGGGTGGTGCGGTCCCCGCGTTACCGCCGCCACGCAGGATGTCCGCCGATGCCTGCGACATCAGCACCGACATGCCCAAGGTCATGCGGAAAGCAGTGTGAAGCAGGGAGCTGCGGAGAGAGTGGTCGGCGGTCATGAGTGGATCGTGGCGGGCTTAGTTACTTGCCGAGGACTTTCGCGAGCTCGATCTCATTGATCGCGAGCGGATGATCCTTCAGCAACTGGGCGAGGTATTCCTGGCGGTTGAGGCGGGCGCGTTCGGCACGGAGTTGCACGGTCAACTGCTCACGCACCTGATCGAGTGTGGGCGTATGGGCCTCTTTGGCATCGAGCACCTTCAAGATGTGCCAGCCGTCATCCAGCTTCAGCGGCTCGGAGATCGTTCCTGCGGCGAGCTTCGGCAGTCGCTCGCGGATCTCCGGCTGCACTTGGGCCTCGGCCACCCAGCCGATCTCCCCTCCCCGCGCCTTGCTGGCGGCTTCATCGCTCTCCGCGGAGGCGATCGCGGCGAAGTCGGCATTCTTCTCCTTCAGCTTCTTCGCCACCGCATCGGCTTTCGTCTTGGCCTTGTCCGCCGTGGCCTTGTCGGCATCCTTGGCGGAAGCGATGAAGACTTGGGCAAGACGATAGGACTTCGGCACCTGCAACGAAGGCCTCGCCGCCTCATAGGCTGCCTGCAGGTCGCTATCCTTTGGGAAGTCAGCAGGCACCTTCGAGACGGATTCCAGATAGCTTTCAGTCAGGGCCGCTTCGCGCGCACGCACCAGCTTGGCCACCACCTCCGGATCCTGGTCCCACTTCTTCTCCTGCGCCTGCTTGAGGACCAGGCGCTGGATCAAGAGCGCGCGCACATACTGGCCAAGCGCGGCAGGATCCTTTGAAAGAGCTGCGTCCTGTCCCGCTTCGAGCCCCGCGATCGCCTCGCGGATTTCGTCAGTCTTCAGTTCGAGATCACCGATCTTCCCGAGCGTGGCGGTATCGGCGTAGGCGGCAGCGCTGGCCGCTGCAATAAATGCGATTAGACGGAGTTTCATAAAATTCAGGGTTTGGTGGTGCTATTGGTGGTGCTGGGGGCGTTCAGACGCTGGTCGAGGATCTTGTCCTTATAACCTTGGACCTGGTTCTCGATCTGCACGCGTGCGTTCCCGACAAAGGGTTCCTTCGCCGCAAGCGACTTCCCGAGCGCGTAGTTCTCGTAGCGTTCGAGGATCTCGTTCGAGACATTGAAGAGGGCGATGTTCTTGCGCTCGCGGTCCGCCACGGTGCGCTTCAGCACCACGACTTCATCGTTCGCCTGCGTCCGCTGCTCCTCGCTCTTCTTACCGGCGACCGTCGCGGCCTGGTAGGCAGCCTTCCACTTGTCGAGCGCGGCGATGTAGTCGGCCAGCCGCTTCTCGCGTTCGGCGAGCCGGTTGTTCAGCGAGGCAACGGTCTTGTCGGCGGCGGCCTTGTCATCGTTCGACTGCTTGGTCAGCGCGGCTTGCCGCTTCTCCAAATCGGCCAGCTTCGTCTCCAAGGCCTTTGCCTTCTGCTCTGCGGCAATACTCGCCGCTTGGGCATTCGCGGTTTCGCCTTGAGCGGTGCGGAGCTGGAGCGTGACGCCCTTCAATGCTTCCCGCAGTCGCGCGGCCTCGCCGTCCTCTTGGGCGGTGGACGTCAGTGGCAGGAGGAGAGCCGTTAGAAAGAGTGCTTTCATGATCGGTCAGAACTTGGCGTTAACATCAAACTGCAGCGTGTCCGTGGCGAGCGGTGGACCGGAGACCTCGTCGGAGCTCATCCACTTCAGGCCCACCCGCACATTCGGGGAGAGAGCCATCGCACCGCCGAGCGTGAAGCCTTGGACATTGGTCCCGCCCCCACCGAAGTCGGAGTCGGTGAAGCCATCCACCACGGCATCCGATTCCACATAGCGGTAGCCGATCCCCGCGACCCAATCCCCGCGCTTGTCCATCGCGGTGCGCCCGAAGAGGAAGTTCAGGTACCAGGCAGTGTCGCCGCCGTCAAAGACGCCCGTTCCGGCTCCCGCCCGATTGTTCACCGCCTTCGGGGCGATGTCACCGGCATCGAAGGCTAGGTTCTTCAGATACTCGCCGGTGAGCGCGAATTGGATCGGATCATAGGCGCTATAGTCCAGGCGCCCGGTGAGCGTCAACACCTTGAAGGGCGTGGCCAGGCCGTAGTATTGCCACTGGTTGGTGGTGCCGAAGCCATTCGCCGCGGTCGGGATGATATTGCGCAGAGCCATGTAGGTATTGCCGCGCTGGGCAAAGGAAGGCCGCGTCGCATCGGTATTGCCGGCATCATTCGGCCCCAGCGGCACGAAGGGCGTGGAGAGTTCCCCCTCGATGTTCTGGAAGTCGTAATAGGCCGTGCCGAACTTGGCCTTCAGATCGCTGGTGATCTTCCACTCGATCCCGGCCTGCGCGCCGTAGAGCCACTTGTCCTGGCTCTCAAACTTCGAGGGCTGGTTCGAGGCAAAGTTGAGATCGGTATTGTAGACCGGGAACAGGCCGGCAGCACCAAAGACCGTCACCTTGTCATTCAAGGCAAAGCGACCGCGGCCCGCCAGACCATCGAAGCCAAGGTCATCATCCCACATGACTTCGGAATTGAAGAAGGGATTGTCAAAGCGCCCCAAGAGGAAGGACAGCTCGCGATCCTCTTCCTTCACCACGTCGTAGCCGATGAAGGCGCGATCCAGCCAGATCTGATACTTTGAGAAATCCCCGCCGGAGCCACCGAGCGACTGGTTCGGCGAGACTGGCGAGCTGCTGTCACCGGTAGCGACCCGCATCCCCGCGATGAAACCTTCGCCTAGCATGATGTCCGCACCCAGCCGGGCCCGCAGACGGGCGCGGTTGCGGTTCTGGTCCACGTTATACTGCGGAGAGAAGAGCGTGCCGGAGGTATCGAAGGGAGCCCCGGTATTGATCGCGTTGAAGTTCGGGAAGGCTCCAGTGTTGTCATTCCCGTCCGCGAAGAAGATGCCCTCGTAACGTCCGCGGATATCCCCGAAGGGCCGGAAAGTCTCGGTCCACTCCGGTGCCTGATTGGCTCGCCACGCGTGCTCGCGCGCATCCGCCATCAGCTCCTGCTTGATCTCGTCGCGGATGCCGTTGCGGACCGTCTGGGGAACGTAGTTTACGCTTACCTCCCCTTCCGCCTTCGGCGGCGCTGCCACGGCAGCGGCCTGAGCCTGGACCTTGGCCTGGGCGGACTTTGCCTCGGCTTCGGCCTGCTCGATCAGCGCGAGCCCTTCCTCTTGGCTAAGCTGTCCCTTTTTCACCAGCAGCACCACAAGGTTGACCGCCATGTTCGGCGATGCCGGTGGCAAGGCATTGGGCGCGGGTGCCGGCTCCGGCGGCAGCTCGGGGGCACCGAGATTCGGATCGAAGACCTCGTTATACTGCTGCTGTGGATTGGGCACCGGTGGCAATTCCGGTGCCTCCTGGGCGGAGGAGATCGCGGCTCCCGCGAGGGTGGCGGCGACCGTCTTGATCACGGGGCGATAGGCGTGCGTTGCGGGCATGGCTCTTGAGAGACTTGGAAAAAATCAGCGTTTGCGCCCGGTGAGGCGCGTATGGATCGGCATCGGCATGTCGGCCGGAGGTGGCTCCGAGAAGCGCACGCCGATGAAGTCGTTGCGAAGAGACTGATCCAGGGAAGGGTCCCCCGTGGATGACTTCGGCTTGATTGAGGTGATGCGACCCTCGGCATCGATGCGCAGGGAGACCTGCACATCGAAGGTCGAAGCCCGGGTCTTCGAATTGCGGCGCAGCTCGGAGCCCAGCGTGTTCTGAAGCAGGGCAGCGTAACGGTCAAAGGGTCCCCCGCCCTTCCGTCCCTTGCCATTTCCACCACCACCGTTGCCATCGCCGCGACCGCTGAGGCCGAAGCCATTCGGTCCATCACCGGTCAAGCCGGTGCCGAGTTCCGCCGGCGGCTCTTCCGGGCCGGGCTCGTCAGGGGTTGCCTCGACGACCGGCTCCTGCTCGACCATCTCCTGTTCCTTCTCCTCAGGCGGCGGCTCCGCCTGCGGGGGAGGTGGTGGCGGGGGCGGGAGCGGAGGTGGTGGTGGCACCGGATCGATCATGACGACCGGATCGGACTTTTTCTTCGCCACGGTCTTCCTTCCGCAGCTAGACGCGCCCAAGACCAAGCCGACGGCGAGGCCGACTGCCATGATCCTTGCTACGACGACGTTCGTGGATGCCATGATGCTCATTTCTCCGGAGGTTTGGTAGCGAGACCGATCTTGGTGATCTTGAGCCGACCCAACAGGGTCAGAACATCCATGATCGTCTGGTATTGCGTCTGGCGGTCACCACGGACCACGGCGGGGACCTCCGCGGAAGCCGCGCGCGCGGCAGCGAGTTTGGTCTCAAGCTGGGCGAAGGTGACGTCCTCGTTGTTCAGTTTGATCTTGCCACCATTGTCGATGACGATCGCCTGGAGCTTGGGCGTATTCGGATTCAGCTTGGCAGCACTCTTGCTCGCGCGCGGCAGGTCGGCCTTCATCCCCTGCACCGATGCAGTGGTCATGATGATGAAAATCAAGAGCAGCACCAGGTAGAGGTCCACCATCGGCGTGACGTTGATGTCATCGAAGTTTTTGTCGTCCGCGGAAGCCATAATGAATCACTTGTTGGTGGTAGCCATCCCGATGTTGTCGATGCCCGCCCGGCCAAGGGCATCGAGCACATCCATGATCCCCTGGTACTGGCTGCGGCTATCACCGCGCACCACCACCAGCAGGTCTTTCTTCTTGGCCTTCAAGGCACCCAGTTTCGATTCTAGTTCAGCAGGGGTGACCGGGATCGTATTCAAGAAGATCTTCCCTTGGTTGCTGACCGTGACCGCCTGCATGCCCGGCAAGCCGAGCTCATGGACCGAGTTCTTGTCGGCCTTCGGCAGGTTCACCTTCGTCCCCTGCACGCCTGCGGTGGTCATGATGATGAAGATCAAGAGCAGCACGAGGTAGAGGTCCACCATCGGCGTGACATTGATGTCGTCGTAGCTCTTGTCATCCGCTGAGGCCATGATTCCTGAGTATCAGTGGTTCTTGGAAACGGGCTGCGGTGCGTAGGGCGACACCTCCCCGGCCGGCGGATAGAACTCGGCCATCTTGGCGACGAATTCGTCGATGAAGACCTGCATGCCGCTGGTGGCTTCCTTGATTCGGCTGTTCAAGTAGCTGTAGATGAAGAGGGCCGGGATCGCGACCAGCAGGCCGACCACCGTGGCGAGCAGGGCGGAGGCGATGCCGGGCGCGATCGAGTTCACGTCCACCTCCCCGCTCTTCGCGATGATGGCGAAAGTGATCATCACCCCGACCACCGTGCCGAGCAGGCCGACATAGGGGCCTCCCGCGATGCTGATGGTGAGGAAAACCAGTCCCTTCGTCAGGCGATGGGTTTCGTGGACCAAGCCGCCATCGAGGGCAGCACGAATCGCCTGGATGGAGCGGGCGGACAAGCCCTGCGTCCGCTGCTTGTCGCGGGCAAGACGGTGGCGGATCTCCTCCGAGCCGATGTGGTAGATCTGATAGAGCGGCGACTTCTCGATCACCGACATCTGGTGGCTGTCGGCACCACCAAGGTTCCTGATGCTGGCCTGGTCACCATGATCGATCGCGGTGAGGTCCGATGATAACTGCTTCCACTGGCGCAGGAACTCCTTCGTGCCCTTCTGGATGGTATTGAGGTATTTGAATTTCTGGATCGCGACGGTCCAGCCCACCACGATCATGATCGCGCAGATGCCGATCGCGATCCAACCGTCGAACATCATGTTGTTCGCGATGTCACCGAAGAGCGAGAGGTGCTCCAGCGCACCGCCGCTGTGCTTGCCACCACCACCTTCACCGCTCTCCGCCTCCGCGAGCGTCACGGTCCGCTGTCCGGCCTCAGTCCCGCCTTGGCTGGTGGCTGCGAACTTCACCCAGTCCGCGGAACGCGCGCCCTTGCTGATCTCCAGTTCATCGATCTCGCCGACGAAGCGGGCTCCGGCGTCCGCACCTCCCACCGTCAGTGCACCATCGAGCACCGGCAGGGGCGTCGCGAGCTGGCTGACCGCCTCGCCATTCACATACAGCGAGACCTTGCCATCGCCGGCAGTGACCACCACATGGCTCCATGTCGCCGCGGCCAAAGCCGGCACCGGAGTGCTGCGTTGGTTGCCCACGGTCACCAGCGGCACGCCTTGATCCAACAGGATCCGGAACTCGCCGCGGCGGAAAATTTCCGCGCCAGCCTGCAAGGCAGAGGGCTTCACCCAAGCCGACCAAGTGAAGCCGCCGCTAAAATCCAGCGAAGGCGATGCCGCGATGGTCACCGGCTCCGCCCCGAGCAGACGCGCACCGCTGCCGATGATGGCACCTTCCGAAGCTGCAAGAGCCACGCTGCCGTTATTACCGTTGGCGGTGGCATCGGTCGGCGCTGCACCACGGTCGGACAGATGCCAGACCAGCACCGCATCATACACATCCGCGGTCTTGGCCGGCTCCACGGCTGCAGGATTAGCCGAGCCATAGTAGAGATTGACCGTGGTAGTCCCGGCCGCGACCGAAGGCAGCTTCACCCAAACGAAAGCCTCGTTCATCAGCGCGTCGAAGCTCTCCACTTGGTGAGGCAGGAGCTTGCCGTCATCCGTCACGAAGCGCAGGTCGCCACCATCCGCCGCCGCTTTTGAAAACTGGAAATTGCCGGCATGCAAACGCACCAGCACCGCCGCATTTTCCAGCGGTCCGGAAAGTTTCGCCCCATCCGCCCCGGTATTGAGCGTGAGTTTCTGGCGCTGGGTCCACTCCTTGTTCCACCAGCCTTCCGCGGCATGGAGGGGCATGAGGATCGACAGGAAGGCGATGACGTGACGTGTGATCATGGTCAGAATTGTTAGAAGTCGGCCCATCCGCGGAAGGTGACCCGGACCTCGCCGGACTCGGCGTCGGCCTGGTCGGTGAAGGGCACGGCAACATCGAGCGAGCCGTTGTAGTGATCGCGCAGGCGGAAGCGCGTTCCGGCACCGGCACTGAGGAAATTGTAGAAAGACTTCTGCGAAGGCAGCGGCTTGAGGACCGTGAGCGTGCCGCCATCGACGAAGGCATGCAGTCGCCACTCATCAGCTTGCTTGCCCTTCTCGTCCTTCTTTCCAATGAAGGAACGGGTGCGGTACTCGGCGGTGGCAAAGACACCATTGTCACCCAAGGCGGTGGCCTCCAGATAGCCGCGTGCATTGCCCAGGCCACCGCCGCTGAGCTGCTCGCTGTTGATCAGCGGCTGGCTCGAGATCTGGCCTTGGATCTTGCCATAAAGCTGCGAGCCATCCTTCAGATCGCGGGTATGGGAAAGGTCGCCGCGGAGGTAGATGTAGCTGCCGTCCGACTGGTAGCGCTTGGCATCGAACTCCGACTGATCGCTGCCCAGACCGCGGAGATGGAAATTCAACGAGAGATTCGCTTGGGTGAAGGACTCCGGCTTCATCCAGCTGGCACCGTAGTTGGCGCTGATCGGGAAGTATTCGATCGGCGTATTGCCAGTGACGCCCGCGACCGTGAGATCCTCGTCAAAGGACTTCCAGTCGATCCCCAGTGCAAAATTCTGAGAGAAGCTGTCAGTGCCCGGCAGGTCGAATAGCGCACGCAGACCAAGGATCTCCCCTCGCCCGGCCACCGCCGCGCCACCCAGGGTGGAGACGTCGCTATCCTGCTTCGTCGCTTGAACCATCAGGCTGAGGCCGTCCGAAACCCGTGCCAGATAGTAGCCGGAGTAGACCAAGGCATCGTCCGGATTCTCCGGAGCCACCTGGAAGTCGAGGCCAAGGGTATGGCCGAGTTGAAAGAGATTCCCGTAGCTGATCGCCCCATTCAGGCGGCTCTGCGAAGTGTTCGAGCTATAGCGGTTGTTAAGCTCCAGCGAACCGTGGAGCGGCGACTTGTCCTCCACCTCTAGATCCACGTCGTAGGTTCCCGGCTCCAAACCGGGGCGGAGCTGCGGCTTCACCGTGCGGTCGGGCAGGCGATTCAGCGCCACGATCTCCGCCTTCACCTTGGCGAAGTCCGGCACCGATCCCTCGGCCAATGATGGTGCCTCTTCCTTGATCCGGCTTGGCAAGAAGTAGCGGGCACCGCTGACCCGCAAACGTCCAATCTTCCCTTCAATCACCTGCAGACGGATGATACCGGAGCGAGGATCCTGCGCCGGGATCTGCACGGTCACGGTCTGATAGCCCTTGTCCCGGAAAGTCTTTTCAAGCGTCGCACGAGCCTGCTCCACATCTGCTGCGGTGCGCCCCGGGCCCAGGTAAGGATAGACGGCTTCCTCGATCTCCAGCGGCGTAAGCAGCGTCGAGCCCTGCACACGATATTCGCGGATCAGCAACGTGGTCTCCCGCTGCTGTGCGACCGCCGGCATGAGCCCCGCCATGGCAAGCGCAAGTCCCAGCGCGGTCACACGGACCGCCCGGAATGGGCCTGGGAGAAAAAGTAATGAAGCGGTTTTCACGATGCTTGTCTCGATGCTGCCCCGAGGTCGGAGGCCCGTGTTTTGTGTCACGGGTGACTTCCTGCTCGCGGGTAAGATGGGACAGGTGGCCTGAAGCAGGCCGGGAGTTCTTGAGGCAAGGCCCCGGAGAAAGTCCGCGCTTGGGAGTCTCGCGCGGTCCCCTCTCCGGGGCGTATAAGGGAAACGTTCTTATTCGTCCCCGGGGAAGGGTCCGGGCAGGACCGTGCCACCGTCTTCCGTGCGGTGAACCTTCAGGGCAGGGTCATCCAGCGCGATGCCTTGCTGGGATGCCACGTCGATCTTGATGCGGTTGGCCAGCGCGGTGACGAAGTCGGCGCGGTAGGTCGGGCTCGGGTCACCGGCCTTGGAGCTCACGCCACTGAGCGGGGTGAGGACCCGGTTGTAGATCCACAGCGTGTAGCGCCCGCTCTTCAGGTTCTCCGGTGTGTTCTCGATGCCGTTGTACTTCAACGCCACCCCCTTGCTATCCGCGGGACGGGCAGCCCCTTGGCCGCTGCCGAGGATCGTCGCGTTTGCATCCCCCGGGGTCACGTAGCCGACATACCAACCGGCCGTGGCAGCAGGATCGGCCTTTTGGTAGGCGGCCGGCCCGAGTTTCTGGGTAAGGGCGATGGCAAGGTTGGCACCGCTGGTGTGACCACCGGATGCGGTGATGCCGGAGAAGCTCACATCCAAGCCGTTGTTCCACTGGCGGTGATCGGCAACAGTGCCACCGATGACCGAAGTCCCGATCTGATAGGACTTCGCCGGATCATAGGCCGGGTTTGCCACCCAGGTCCCGGAACCAGCGGGGCTCTCGAGCAAAGGAGCATTGCCAGTGCCACCAGCCGTCGGCGCAGGATTCGCCTGATAGGCCCACTGGTAGCCCAGGCCGCTTCGGCCGATTTCAAGCTGGGCCGCGAAGCGCTGGCCCGCATCGGTATTGCGGCCGAGAGCATAGATCCACTTGTGCTCGTCGCCATTCGACCAATTGCCCGTGAAGAGGGAGAGCTGGACGGCTCCGGCATCGTAGAGCAGCCTGGCTTGCTGGCTGGTGATGTTGTCGATCGGAATCCCCGGGCTGCCGTAGAAGCCCAGTTGGGAAATGCCCACCAGGGTCTGCTTCACCGGATTGTAGGTGCGCTCGTTGTAGCTGCCGTTGAAGGGCGAGGTGCTCTGGAAGTTCGTAGAAAGACCGAAGTCCACCGTCGATTCGACGTAGTTGGCAGGAGTGGTGGAATCGAGGGGATTCTCGGGGATCGCGCCACTGCCCGTGCCATTGGTCGGATCGAAGCGGAACTTCTGCGTCTGGTCCGCCACGGCAGCAATGCCAGCGAGCGCGCCCGCGAAGTTGGTCTTGATGACGACGTTCTGGCTATTCCAAGTGCCGTTCCAAGTGCCGAAGTTCGAGGTACGGAAGGTATCGGAAGGAGTCTGGCTCGGGCCGCCGGCACCGCTGGCGGCACCACTCAGCCCGCGATAGGTCCAGTTGGTGAGCACCCGCGATATGGCGACCTGGGTCGCATTGCGGTCGCCATTGGAAGCGGCGAAATAGATGGTGGTCTCTGCGGTGGCAGCAAGGCTGCTGGCAATGCTAACAAGGCCGATAAGAGCGGATGGGGAAAGTTTCATGGAAATGGGAAGATTGAATTGAAAATGGATGGATTGGAGTCGGGTCCGATGGATCAGGGATTGGTCACCTTGGCGCGGTAGAAACCACGCGGCGCGGCGTTGCGGGCCGGATCCGTGTCCACCCAGTTCAGCGGAGCCGCACCGGTTCCGGACGAGTGCACGTAGACTTCCGCCCAAGCCCCCGTGGCCAAATCGGCGTTGTATTCGATGGCGTAGCGGCGCGACGCGATCGTGGTCAGGTTGAAGGTCCGCGAGGTCCCCGGCACGACCACCGGAGGTGCAATCTTGAAGTAAGACGAAGCGTTGTTCGGATCGGTTCCGGCGATCACCTCATCGGCATCGGTGAAGCCATCACCGTCGCTATCCAGATTCGGATTGCTGGCAGCACGCGTGAAGCTCACCACCCCAGCACTCGTGATTGAGAAGTAGCCGAGGTAATCCACCGTTCCCAGGCTGGAGAGCGCGGGGGCCTTGCGGTGGACATAGAAGTCGAGTGCGGAATTCGCAGCACCGGCACCGAAGTCCTTTTCAATGTTCGGCCAAGTCGCGAAATCCTGGCGGGCTTCGGTCGCAACTTGGAAACGGTAGACCGGAGAGTCGGATGCCGTGCTGGTCTGGAAGCCACCGCGCGCATTGCCCGCGGAGTTCGGAGCGCCCACCGTCGAACTAAGCACGTTGTAACCTTGGCCGATCACCGAACTGATCTCGGCGAAGGCGGTATTGTGCGCGAAGCCGTTGCGGGCCGCGTAAGGCGTGCTCTGCTGGGCGATCGAGGTCCGCGGACGGGAGATGTAGATCGCATCCTGGTCGCTCGCATTGCGCGAAAAGGCCGACCACACCACCTTGCTGCGTTGATGCCAGGGGATGACATCCTCACCGCCTTCGGTGGAATCAAATTCATCAAGATCGGCACCAAGCGCACCGATGGTCGCGACAGCTGTGCTGCTGCCCGCGGCAGCACCCGCAAACTGGGCCACCGGCCCGATATTCACGAGGTAAGAGCCAGTGCCGGAGGCCGTGGTATCACGGAAGGCGAGCAGTACGTTGCCTTGCGCCGCCTGGACGACCAAGTCCGCCTGCGCCACTGGCAGCAGGAGCCCGGCCACGAGGACCGGAAGAGAGGTTCGAAATAACCCTTGGAAAGCGAATTTCATAGTAGATTGGAGAGATTAAGAATCGAGGAAGCCGACATGCGATGAGCCCACGCCGCAAATGGGCGCGAAGGACCGGAATAGACCGGTGGAGGGGCGATCAGCGACAGCAGCAACCCGCCAGCAACCGTGCGGGGCCTCGAAAGGACAGGCGGGAGGATTTCAGAGGGAGATTCATACGTGGAATCGGTGGTTCAGCGGGGTTCTCCGGCACGCACTGGCCGGTATGTCAGGGTCCAGACTCCGCGAGATGCGGTCGTCCTTACTCTGTTGCTGGCTCCCCTGGAAAGGGGTCACCTTGATTCCCATCGCCCTTGGTCCGGGTAAACGGGACGGCCGGATTGGCCGCGGGCGGAATTCATACCTTCAGTGGGAGATTAGCAAGAGATTTTTCGATCAACCCTCAAAATCATTACCATTCTACCCAATAAACTAATCAAAAATCCCGCGAACTTCATTTCCTCCCACACTATAAAAATCGCCCCACCGCAAAAATAAGTGAAAGGAATCGCGCCCCAATTTCCTTCCCGCCGCAACCTTCCTCGCGCTAAGGAATTTAAGTTCGAGGCCGGAATCTCCGGCAAAAAATAAAACCGATACCTCACCACCACGACTACCATGTCTCCCGCCGCCACTCGCTTGTTAGGTCTGCTCGCTGTCATTCCCCTTTCCCTGACCTTGGCCCATGCCCAAGAGGCGAAGGGCGGCAAGGACAAGGACAAAGAGTGGGACGTCAGCAAGCTGGACGCCACCAAACTGCCGGCAGCGGCCAAAAAGGAAGGCCTCACCTTCGAGAAGGATATCCAGCCGCTGCTGAAGGAGTCCTGCGTAAACTGCCACGGCGAAAAGAAGCAGAAGGGCGACCTTCGGCTCGACAGTCTGGAAGCCGCGCTCAAGGGCGGCGAACACGGCAAGGCCGTGGTGCCCGGTGAGGCAGCCAAGAGCTCGATTCTCTTCGCCGCAGCGCAAGTGAACGATGACATCGCAATGCCGCCGAAGAAAGGTGGTCGCGGCGGCGGCCCCGGAGGCCCGGGCGGTCCCGGCGGCGGTGGCGACCAAGGCGGTCAGCAGGGTCGCGGAGGTCCGCGCGCCAAGCCGCTGACGAACGATCAAGTCGGGATCCTTCGCGCGTGGATCGAACAAGGGGCGAAGTAAAAACTCACCTGCCGGCCCGGGCGTCATGACGATCGATCGTGACGCCTAGGTGCAGGCACTGCCGCCGATAAGGGGCAATCCCAAGCGGGCCGCACTTCGCGGCCCGTTCCCGTTTAAAGGGGAGCCCTCCATGGAGCCGGTTGTCGGACTCGAACCGACGACCTGATCATTACAAATGAACTGCTCTACCAACTGAGCTAAACCGGCAACAACCTTGGATGGATTCGGCGAGGCATCGCTGCCGGGCGCCGGGGCGGCGGATTTAGACGTGAATTGGCAGCGAGCGGAAGTCTTAAATGCCAGTTCGTGCAAAGGATTGGCGTGCCCCCTTTTCGGGGGGTGAATCGTGCGCGACCTTGCCTTGGTCGCCCGATTGGCACTGCTTGACCGGTGAACCCGGTTCCATCCATGCGTTTGCTGCTTATTTGTCTCCTGCTTCCCCTGTGTCATCTCTCGGCCGCAGAGCGCAGTCCGGTGATTTCCGCGGCGGAGGCCCCGGTCTCCTGTGAGAAGAAGGGCGAAGGACATTGGTTCGTGGATTTCGGCAAGGCGGCCTTCGGCAATGTGGCCATCACTGCGGATGCCAATGCCAAGGTGACTCTTCACATGGGCGAAGCCCTCTCAGCACCGGGCGTGATCAATCGCAAACCCGGCGGCACTGTCCGCTACCAGAAGCACGAACTCGAACTCACGGCGCGAAAGGAAGCCAGCCCGAAGCTGAGCTGGCAGCCGCCCGATTGGATGAAGTCCGGATTCCTGGATCTCCCCAAGGGCTCGCCTGAAGTGATGCCATTCCGTTATGTCGAGATCGAGGGTGCTCCTTCGAGTTTCACGGCGGATCAGATCCGCAGGATCTCGTGGAGCGTGGCTTTCAACGAGGCGGCCTCCGACTTCGATTCTTCCAGCCCGGAACTGAATGCGGTGTGGAAGCTCTGCAAGCACAGCATCAAGGCGACCAGCTTCCTGGGGCTCTATGTCGATGGTGACCGAGAGCGGAAACCTTATGAAGCAGACGTGCTGATCAATCAGCTTTCCCACTACTGCCTGGACGCGCACTACGACACCGCGCGGCTGACCCACGAGTATTTGTTAGAGACGCCGACTTGGCCGACGGAGTGGCGACTGCAGTCGGTGATCCTCGGCTGGCACGACTTCCTGTGGTCCGGCGACGATGCCTCGCTGAAGAAGCACTACAATGACTTGAAGGGCCGGGCGATGACGGAGCGCCGCACCAAGGATGGACTTTTCCAAGGCTGGAACGATGGAGAGATCAAGGACATCATCGACTGGCCTGCCGGTGAGCGCGATGGTTACGACATGAAGCCGGTGGTGAAGACAGTGGTAACCGCTTACCACTACCGGGCCTTGGTGCTGTTGGAGAAGATTGCCACGCAGGTCGGGAAGGCCAGCGATGCGAAGGAGTTCGCCCAACTGGCGGAGCAGACCCGCGCGACCGTGAACACCAGCCTCTGGGATGAGGCGCGCGGGTGCTACCTCGATGGCCTGGACCCGGAGAGCGGCAAGGCATCGAGCCATGCCTCGGCGCATGCCAGCTTCTTCGCGCTGGCGCTGGGGCTGGTGCCGGAAGAGCGGACGTCCCGGGTCGCGGCTTTCATCAAGGGCCGCGGGATGTCCTGCAGTGTCTACGGGGCGCAGTTCCTGTTAGACGCGCTCTACGACGCCGGGGAAGCAGAGCAGGCCCTGTCCTTGCTGGCCTCTCACAGCCAGAAGTCCTGGTTGAACATGTCGGAGAAGGTCGGTTCAACCATCACTCTCGAGGCATGGGACCCGGCACTGAAGCCGAATCTGGACTGGAACCACGCCTGGGGCACCGCGCCGACCAATATCATTGCGAGACGCCTGATGGGAATCGAGCCTCTGGAACCCGGCTTCAAACGCTTCCGGGTGAAGCCGCAGACCGCCTCCCTGGGGCACGCGAAGATCAAGTTTCCCACCCCAAAGGGTTCGGTGAACCTCGAGATTGAGGGCAAGGATGCGAACACTTGGCTCGCGAAGGTGACGGTTCCGACCGGTAGCGCCGCCGAGTTCCATGTCCCCTTCCCCGGCGCTGCCATGACTGAGGGAGGCACCGGCGAGGCGGTGCCTCTGCGCGAGGAAAAGGGACACAAGGTGCTCGGCTTGCGGCCGGGCAACTGGACGATCCGGATGCAGCAGTGAGCCTTGGCGAGCAGCCCCGCCGCCACGCAACTCCACTGCACGAACTTTTCCAAAACCGGCACCTCGCAAGGATGCCGGTTTCTTGCTAGCAATCCCTCATGCCCCGCCCCGCGCCTTTCATCCTCCTCCGGTGCGGGCTGGCGTGGATCTTCCTCAGCATCCCGGAAAGAGCATCTGCGGAAGATTTCGCCGCCTATCTATCCGATCCGCAGACACTGCATCTTTGGCACCTTGATGAGGATTCGGCCCCTTTTGCGGATAGCGCCCCTGACAATCCCTTGCCTCTGGAGGGCTTGTTGAACAATGCCAAAGCGGGGCTGCCTTCATTGCCCGGCTTCGCCTCGGCAGTCTCGTTCCTAGGCAACGCGGGCGGCACCCCCGGGGCCTCCGACTTCCATGGAGCGATCCTCGCGGCCGCGCGGGAACTGGCCAATGGCAAGCAGGACAATGTTCCGGCCAACTTCCGCTACGCAGGACCCAATGGGGCCTTCACCTATGAGATGATCGTGCGGCCCGACATGTGGCCCAAGGACGCACCGGTCGTTGCTCTGGGCCTGCTCTCGCTCGACGGAGATGCGAATGACCGCATGTTCAACTTCCGGATCGAGAAGCAGAGCTTCCTCGCTTTCATCGCCCTGCCGGACTCCGGTGCTAGCGGCGGAGCCCTGGCCTCGATCCCCGGCAGCGGCCCGAACGCGCTCCAGGCCGGAGCATGGTACCACATTGCCGTCACCTACGACGGCAACGCTGGCGTGGCCAACAATATGAAGCTCTACTGGACCCGGCTCGACGGCACCCATCCGGTAGAAGCCAACCTGATCGGACGCGGCAGCCTCTCGGGAGAC
Source organism: Haloferula sp. BvORR071 (assembly GCF_000739615.1). GTDB lineage: Bacteria > Verrucomicrobiota > Verrucomicrobiia > Verrucomicrobiales > Akkermansiaceae > Haloferula. The sequence continues at coordinate 65,443 of NZ_BATP01000002.1, read as the reverse complement.
CTGAATGGCAAGAGCGGCGACCTCGCAATCGGCAACGAGGCCCGCTCTTTCGAAGGCAATGGCGAGGCTGAACCCTTCCCCGGCTTGATTGACGAAGTCCGCATCAGCGGCGTGGCACGCAACCCTCACGACTTCTTCTTTGTCCCCCCTGCCCAGCGCATCGCTTCTGATCCTTCCACCAAGCCGGTGGATGCCAAGGAACAGGGGCCCATGGACCTGAAGCTCTCCAGTGTGCTGGTCGATGCCTCACCGGCGGCCTTGCCAAAAGTCCCCGGTGAAGCCCTGCGGCTGGGTTCCGGATTGCATCGCCTCGATTTTGCCTTCGGCTTCGATCCCGGACGCTTCACTTCCGACGTGGAGTTGCGCTGCCAACTCGAAGGCATCGACGAGCGCTGGCAAGAAACGGAGCTCGGCATGAGTCTGGTCTGCCAAGCACTGGACTCCGGCAATCATGTGATCTCGCAATCGAGTTTCCCGGCCATGGGCCGGAGTCCCGGATGGGAAACCACGATGGGCGACTCAAAGCTCACGCATCGTACCGAGCCGGTCTATTTCCCGCCGCAGACCGCGGCGCTGAGGATCACGCTGGGCTCTGGCTCCCCCGATACCACCGGCCTGATGATGGTGGATGACATCGCCTTGTTGGAGCCCGGCTCCGGCAAGAGTTCACCTTGGCCCGGTGGCCAGTTCGACTTCGGCGGCAAGACCCCCTCGCCAGCGGATCTTCCGGATGGCTGGCAGCGCGGCACCGGCGATCCGGCAATCAGCGATCCGGCAATCGCCCAACTTGTGACCGGCAGCGCCGGCACCACGCTGGGACTGGTGGATGGCGACCAGCAAAAGCAAGGCGAATGGATCTCCGTCCAGCCTTGGACCAGCCCGGCTGGCGAAGGCCGCACGATGATTCTCTCCTGGTGGGAAGCCTACAACGTGATCGGCGGCGCGCAGAACCGCGCCAGCTACATCAACGTTCCGCCGGGACGATATACCTTCCGCGTGATCGGCTTGGCGGGTGACAAGCAACTGGCCGGTAAAATGATCTCGCTGCCGGTCATCATTGATCCGCCCTTCTGGCAGCGCGTTTGGTTCGGCCCACTGGTGACGGCAGGATCGATCGCCTTGGTCGCTGGTGCCGCCTTCGGTCATCTGCGGCGGCGTTCCAAGCGCCGCCTTGAGCGCCTGCGTTTCCAGAATGCCCTTGAACAGGACCGCAGCCGCATCGCGCGCGATATGCACGACGACCTTGGAACCCGCGTGACCGTGCTCAACATGACCGCGGCGCTGGCCCGCCGCGACATGGAGGCAGATCCCGCCAAGGCCCGCCGCCATCTCGACAAGATGACCGACTCCGCCCGCGAACTGGTGGAAGCGATGGATGACCTCGTCTGGGCGGTCGATCCCGCCCACGACACCCTTGATCACCTCGCCTCGCACCTCACGCGGATGGCCGAGGAAATGTTCCGCGATACGCCGGTGCGCTGCCGACTCGATATCCCGGCCATCTTACCCGCGCGCCCCTTGGGCTCCGACTATCGCCACCATGTGGCCTTGGCCGTGAAGGAAAGCCTGCACAACGTATTGCAGCACGCGGGGCCCTGCGAGGTCTTCCTCTCCGTGGCACTCGAGGACGAGACACTCGCCATCACCGTGCGCGATACCGGCAAGGGCTTCAACCCCGCCGCCCAGCCGCACGGCCACGGCCTCGACAATACGGCCGCACGCATCCGGGAAATTGGCGGCAGCTACGCCTTGGACTCGTCAAAGGGCCACGGAACCTGTGTGGTAATGCTCTGCCGCCTCCCTGAACATCCGAATTGATCCCATGTCCACCACCCGCACCATTGCCCTTGTCGAGGATGATCCGGTCTTGCGCGAAACCATTACCGAAGTGCTGACCGCCTCCGGCACATGGCAGGTCACGGCTGCCTATTCCGATGCCGAATCCGCGCTGGCCGCGATGAAGCAGCAACACCCTGATGTCGTCCTGATGGACATCCAGCTCCCCGGCATGTCCGGCATCGAATGCGTGGCCCGGCTCAAGGCCCTGCATCCGGACATCCAGGTGCTGATGGTCACGGTCTACGACAACAACGACAGGATCTTCGACGCACTGGCCGCGGGAGCTTCCGGCTACCTGCTGAAGCGCGATGCACCGACGAAGTTGCTCGAATGCCTGGAGGACCTGCTTTCGGGCGGCTCGCCGATGTCGAGCGCGATCGCGCGCAAGGTGGTCCAGCATTTCCAAAAGGAGCCGCCCGCGAAGAACGAGGACCACAACCTGACGCCCCGGGAAAAGCAAATCCTCGAACTCTTGGTGAAGGGCGGACTCTACAAGGAGATTGCCTGGGACCTCGGGATCGGCGTGGAAACCGTGCGCACCCACTTGCACAACATCTACGCGAAACTCCACGTGCGCACCCGGACCGAGGCCGTGGTGAAGTACTTGGGGCGGCAGTAAGGGCATTCGCATCGTCACCCGATCCCCGGAGGTAGAGATGACACTGCCATGGCGCCGCAGGCTCCCGCAGGCTCCCGCAGGCTCCCGCAGGCTCCCGCAGGCTCCCGCAGGCTCCCGCAGGCTCCCGCAGGAGACGATGGCTCCCTTTGCTTTTATGCCCGCCCGACGGGCCGCAATCGATTCAGGGCGGTGAGGAAGATCCGGCTGTCGGATGCCGCATTGCTCCAGCGATCATTGGCTCTCCAGCTATCGCTTACGAAGTACCACTGATGTCCCTTCGAAAAGGCGCTCTGCCAATCGCCGGAAACCAGTTTCAAATCCCGCATAGGCCGCACCTCTTTCCCCAAAAACCAGGACCCCGCCACGTCTGAGCAGGCACCAAGCCTGACAAGCAGCGGTAAGCTGCTCGTGGGCGGGCCGGCCTCTTCCCAGTTGAATGAAGTCGAAGCTCTCCCAGGCGTCTTTCGAAGCGATCATCCAAGCCAAAACTTCCGTCGTGGTGCCTTCGTAGAGATGAAGCCTACCCGCATTGCCGGATGTTTCCGCGTTGCGCTCGAAATCGGCCCTTATGGCATCGCCTCCGGGCAGGGTCTCGAAATCCTCCACACAATGGACCTCACTCCCCTCCGCGGGAAACAGAAGCTCCAGAAGAAGGTTCGCCCGTCTCCCCTCGCCGCATCCGATGTCGAGCGCACGCACGGCTTGACTGGACTTGAACGGCTTCTGCCAAGCGGGAAGATCTTTGGCAAACCATTGGTCCTCATCCCGAAGCTGATACCGGCTTGCGTCTCCGAAAACAAACTCGGCTGTCGGCATGGTTGGACGCTTCTGTGGATTTACGATGGAGGCCATGCCCTTGCGGGTAGGGATCTGCTCCACTCGCATTCCGCGCCCCGCCAGTTCCTCAAGTATCCTCCCTTCCTCTTCCCGACGCGAGTCATGCAGGATCACGTGACCGCAAATGGCGAGGCCCCATTCACATAGGGCCAGGCGCGGCACCGCGTGCGAATCGCATCGGGATGGACCATCGACAAAAACCAAATCGGGAGCGAATGGCAGACTCTCCGGTGTGCTCTCCGCTGCGCAAAACCGGATCTCCGCTCGAGTCTCCGTCCCGAACCGCACCAAGCACTGGTCAAGCCAGTTGCCGTCGCTTTCGAAGGAAACGATCCGACATCCAGCATCCAAGAAGGCGAGGGTGGAGTCACCGGGGCCGAATTCCACCACATTCCTGATTCCCAGATGCCGGCAATAGCGTCCGAGAACGATATAGTCCTCGACGGAAATTGAATGGCCGGAACACCTCGCGAGATGGAAGCACGGAAACTCCTCCGAACTCGCGACCGGCGCGGGGAGGCCTTCCCAATTGCAAATCGCTTCGTGATCGGCTGCATCCTTCACCGGATAACATATCGCTCCCGGCGAAGAGTTGCCCGACAGTTGCAGGGAAAGGCTGCCGAACAGACGGTTCCGCTGCATGCTGACATTCCAGTCGAAGCAGCGCATTCCCTGGTTCATCGCAATCGAAGGGAACAAAATCTCGTGGCAAGCGAAGTGCCCGTTCTTTTCCCGGAACTCCAATGCGGCCCTGACCAGGCGAGCGCTCTTGCGCGAAAGGGACCCGAACGATCTCCATGGCTCGGGAAACCAAGGTTCCGCGTGGTCCCAATCGGGCCAGCTTGCATCGTTGCGCCGGGATCGAATATCGAAGCTGGCGAGATCTGCTCCGCTGGCCGCGGTTCTGCGAACCAAGGCCCGGAAGAACTCGGTGCTACCCGCCACCTCGTCCTCCACAAACCAAACGGCCTCGTCCGCCCTCAGGTTCTTCGCCAAATGATACATCGCGCGCGACCACGCCGTGACCGGAGGAGAATGCGACGAATGGCTTGTCAGCCCGCCATAGCCTTTCACCTGATTGTCGTCATACCAGATGCCTTCATCCCCGGGCTGGTCGACGATGGTCTCCACTTTGCCCAGCGTCGCGAATACCTTTTCAAGCCGTCGCGTCGCCTGGCTCGCTTTGCGGCCCAAGATGAGGAATCGCTCTTTGATCAGCGGCTTCAGCTTGCTGTCCTTGGCGGCGATTTCCCCGTTCGCACGAACCCTCTGGAAGGGAAAATCCACCAAGTTCCAGCAAATATCCTGCTGCTGCAGCCAGCGCTTCAGCAGCGTCTCGGGATTACCCTCCTCGCCCGACAGGAGCCACTCGTGGGCGAAATCCGCCCTTTGGCAATAGACCGCCGCGCTCTCCTCATTCCCGGCCGCGAACCGGTCATTGAGTCCACCGCATGACCCGAACCGGGGAATCCACAAGTGCCGCCGAAGCCCCCCGGACAAGGGGGGCTCAAACTCCTGGATGAATTTCAGGTCAGGCCGTGTGACGATCACACGCTGGTAGTGGCGCTCCTTGCTTGCTTGGAAGAAGTCCCACGCGCGCCGCAGCGACTCCATCGCACGGCGGAAATTCATCAGCGTGATCCGGGCCTCATGCTCCCCATCACAGAAATGCCGCATGGGGTTTCTCCGAAACAAGCGATCCCAATCGAGCGAATCATCAAATTCCGTTTGGGACTCGAAGATACCTTTGGCATTCGGGAGCAGCCCCCGCGAAGAATCCGGATCCACCATCAGGCAGTTCTCTCCCGCCCGCGGATTGCCAATCTCGCGGAGATCCCACGAGTGATAGAAGATATCGACGGGGCCCCTCCGCGCCAAGGGGGCGACCAGATTGCCGAGCAAAGCCGCGGCCGTGTGTTTCAAGCTCCGGTGAATCACGCCATAGAGAATGATCGCGGAGTAAGCCGCATGATCGTTTCCATCTGGGGAATCCGGATTCATCGGCGGTATTATTGCCTGCGGATCCCGCTCAGGCAGATCAATGACATGGGGTCTTGATCAGGGCCCCTATCCGGCCTCTCGGGTTGAACGGTCGCAGGTGCCCGCATGGATCGAAACTACGGACCTGACACATGGGACATCAAGCCGGAACCATCATCCGGGATGGCCGGAAAAGACATGTCTTTCAGCAGTGGATAAAGCAGATCGATATCAACGATTCGCCTGAAGGCCGAGATCGTCTCTTCGCAGTTTCTGAATAAAGCAAAGTGACCCGAAAGGCGGTCGGCACCGGTGGTAAAGCTCCGGCAATCCAATACCTCCTCGGTTGCGAATCGGGAAAGATCCCCATAGATGGCATCGACGTCGCCATCGCCGAATGTGAGCAGTTCCAACAAGGTCCCGTCAGCGAATAAGTCCCGGCTCCCCCCTCCTCACGCGCTGATTTGGCCCGAACCTTCCGTCCAGCTGCCCGATTCCGCAAAGACAAGCGCCGCGATGCCGACTAGCGTGTAAGGCCACGCTCATGAACATCGGCATCCCGAAGGAAATCAAGGCACAGGAAAACCGCGTCTCCATGATTCCAGCTTCCGCGGGGGATCTAGTGAAGCGTGGCCACCGGGTTTTCGTGCAAGCCGGTGCCGGCAACGGCGCCAGCTACAGCGACGAGCAATACCTCGCAGCAGGGGCCGAGATCTTGCCCGATGCCGATGCCGTCTTCAGCGCTGCGGAGATGATCGTGAAGGTCAAGGAGCCACAACCGGAGGAGATCGCCCGCCTGCAGCCGCATCACATTCTCTTCACCTACCTGCACTTGGCTGCAGGCAAGACGCTCACCGAAACCTTGGTCGCCAGCGGTTGCACTGCACTCGCCTACGAGACGCTGGAGGTGAACCATCGCCTTCCGCTGTTAGAGCCGATGAGTGAGATCGCCGGCCGCATGGCTTCGATCGTGGGCTCCTATCATTTGGCAAAGCACAATGGCGGCCGCGGCACCCTGCTCGGCGGCGTGCCCGGCGTGGCCCCGGGCCGCGTGGTCGTCATCGGCGGCGGCACCGCGGGTGTGAATGCTGCCCGCGTGGCCACCGGCATCGGCGCGGACGTCACCATCCTTGAGGTCGACTTCGAGCGCATGCGCTTCCTCGACATCACGATGACCGGCACCCACACGGTCTATTCGAGCGAGGCAAATCTCGCCGAACTTTTGCCCCGCGTCGATCTGGTCATCGGTGCCGTGCTCGTTCCCGGTGCGAAGGCACCCAAGCTGATCACCCGCGAGATGCTCAGGCAAATGCAGCCGGGCAGTGTGTTCGTGGATATCGCGGTTGACCAAGGCGGTTGTGCGGAAACGACCCGCCCGACCACCCACCAGTCCCCGACTTACGTGGAGGAAGACGTCATCCACTACTGCGTGGCCAACATGCCGGGAGCCTACTCCCGCACGGCAACCCAAGCTCTCAACAACGTGACCCAGCGCTGGATCACCATGCTCGCCGACAACGGCGTGGCCGGAGCCTGCAAAATCCGCAAGGACATCCTCGGCGCGGTCAACTGCACTGGCGGCAAGCTCACCTGCTCCCCCGTCGGCGAGGCCCACGGCATGCCGGTCGAATCCGCTGCAGAGCTGTTAGGAGTCTGAGAAGTAGTCCGCACACGCCGTGTGCGGACGAAGCACTTCTCGTGGATGACCGCCTCTGAGGCCCCCGGGCAGAGCCACCCAAAGGGCGCAGCGAGCCGTGCTGGCGAACCGTAACCGCTATAGCTGCATCACTTATCCGCAGCCAAAGCGGCGGCGCGCCGCGGCGTTCCTGACCCCGCCCCGCAAAACCACACAGTCACCAGCGCGAGCAAGATCGCCGAAAGCCCGAGGTGCGCCACCTGCACCGCGGGATGGATCTCCACCCGTGCCATGATCAGGCCGAGAACCATCTGCCCGATCACGACGGCCAAGGCCCCAGTCGCGATTTTGCCGGCCGAACCACTCTTTCTGGTTCTCAACCATGCCCCGATCGCCACGGCCAAGATCATCCAAGAGAAGCTGCGGTGCACCAGATACTCCCAAGAGCGCTCCAGAGACCCGATCCATTCCACCCGGCCAACTCCCGGATGCGTCTTGAGGAGATGCGTGTTCAACTCGCGGATCTGGGTGCCCAAGACCCCTTCCACGAAGATCAGCAGCAACAAGCAGCCGGTCAGAATGCGCAAACGCCGGACGGACACTGGATCACCAGCCACCCGCCACGGCTCATCACATCCCCGCCATGCAGCATAGCTCAGCGGCAGCACCAGCAACATCGCCAGTGCCATGTGGACCGTTAGCACGCCCGGTTTGAGGTCGCTCGAAACGACTTCCTTGCCCATCCAGGCATTCACTCCCACGAGTAGCACCGAGAGAGTCGCCGCAGCGACCACCAAGGGCCTGCGCCGCTGCCTGAGCAGGGCTAAGACCAAGGTGCCCACCGTGAAGAATCCAACCGGCGTGGAGCTCAGGCGGTTGATGTATTCGGTCCAAGCGAAGACCGGATTGAAGCTCTCCAGCACATGCTCTGGCGTGACCGTGGAGGGATCGCGTCCATAGCGCTTCGCCGCGCGCTCGAACTTGGAGAAATCCAGTTTGGACAGGTCGATCTCCTCCTTGCTCGAAGGCGGCACATAGCCTCCCCAGCACTTCGGCCAGTCCGGGCAGCCCATCCCCGCACCGCTGACCCGCACGATCGCACCCACGCAAATCAATACGATGACGGCGACGAGCGCCGCGGTGGCAAACTTCTGGAACAGATTCATGCGCACCGCCGAGCATTGGCACTAGCCGTCCGCGATGCAAATGCAAGGTCGCTCCAGAGCAACCAAACTAGCCGCGGCTCGCTACATCCGGCGTCCCGCGCGGCGGCACCTCGCTCCCGCCCGGCAGATTCATGACCGCATCTTCTTCCTGCGGCGGCTTGCGACCCTCCTGACCGATGGCCACGGCCACCCAGCGGAACTCGTCGCTATTGTCCAAGATCACCTTGAGAATCATCGTCAGCGGCACCGCGAGGATGATTCCCACCAAGCCCCAGAGCCAGCCCCAGAAGATTACGCAGAGCACAACCACCAGGATCGACAGGCCGAAGCGGCGCCCGAGCAGCATTGGCTGCACGAAGTTATCGAGGAACATGTTGATCAGCCCGTAGCCGGCAGCGACCACCACCGCATCCGCGACCCCACCATCCTTCGCGATCAAGGCAAGCAGGATCGGCGGAACCGACGCGATCGCCGAGCCGACCGCTGGGATGAAATTCATCACGAAGGCGAGAATTCCCCACAGCAGGAAGAAATCGAGCCCCGCCACCCAGCAGAGCACCCCGGCCAGAATCCCGGTCGCCAAGCTGATGATGGTTTTGATCCCCAGATAGCGCTGGGTATCCAGCATCGCGCCGGACATCCGGCCAAAATTGGGCCCCCGGGCCTCACGGATCGCCCCGAAGCGGTTGCTGAAGCCTCGCGCTTCCGAGAGCATGAAAATGGTCAACACGATCACCACCACGGAGGTGGCGAGAAAGGAAAACACGCGGCTCACCACGCCCGTGCCGAGGCTCAGGTAGGTGGAGCCCTTGATGTTGCTAAGCTCGGCCAGGTTCTGGGTGGTGAATTCCTTCACCTTCTCCGCCCCGTCTTCCACGCCCCACTCTTCCAGCTTGCCGGCGATGGCGGTGCTGGCGTCCTGAATCTTTGCCCGGGCGAGGTTGTAGTATTCGGAATCCCACTTGTCCTGGAGGTCGCCAATGATGGTAATTCCCAGCACGATCACACCGGCCAAGAACGCGAAGTCCACCAACACCGTGAGAAATACCGCCACGGCAGGCGGCATGCGGTGGCGCATCAACCAATCGGTGACCGGAAAGCTCACCGTGGCGATAAAGAAAGCCAACAGCACCGGCACGAAAAAGGCCTGCGCTGCCTTCAAGCCTGCGATCACCACCACAAGTGCCGCTAGTACAAGCAACATCTGGGTGGCGCGGGGCTTCTTGGGGGACAGTCCGGGTTCGGCCATGCGGAGAGTTCCCTAGATTAGCCGAGCAGCTCCTGATTCACAAAGCTTTCCTGTGCAAAAAGCACCTGCATGACATCACCATCCGCAGAAAGGCTGGGAACCCGTGGGATCTATCGACTCCACTCCATCGCCACCGGCACCGTTTCAAGCGCATCAGGTGCGAGAGTTTCGCGTGGCTTCGCGGGCTCCTCACGAGTCGGCGGTGGCGAGAGAACCTCAGCCGCGGTCGGGGCCGAGCCTTCCTGCAACCAGAGGCTCAGCGCGAACATGCATAGGCCGAGAACGGCAAGCGCGGCAGGAAGGAAGCGCAACATGAGAGTAGAGGAAAACCAGTAGAAGCTTGGGAAATTTCAGCGCGTGCCGGCGGCTAGCTTCTTGCCAGCAGTCCACACGTGGACACCGGCCGAGCGACGCTCCGCCTCCCGGAAAAAACCGCTCAGGCCCGGTCTCATCTCCAAATCCGCTAGCGCGGCATCAAGTCGCGGCCAGCGCCAGCGGAAACCGGCCTCGCGGAGGCGGCGGGGATCGGCCCAGCGGCTCTTGAGGACCAGCTCGGTTTCCGTCTTCAGCAAGCGGGCACCGATCTCCAACATCCAGCGCGCGGCTGGCAAGCCGAAGGGGGGCTCCCTGCTGCTCGCGGAAGGCCCGCATCAGCTCGCGGTTGGAGGGAAACTCTGGAGCTGTGAGATTGAAGACGCCATCCAACAAGGGATCCGCGGCAATGAAGTCGATGGCGGCCAGCAGGTCATCCATGTGGATCCAGCTCACCCGTTGTTTCCCATTCCCCATGGTGCCGCCGAGCCCACGGCGGGTCAGATGGCGGAGGACTTCGAAGACGGTGCCATATTCATTCGCGAGGACCATGCCCGCACGCAGAGCCACCTTCCGGGTCAGGCCGGGCACTTTGGCGGCGAAGAAGGCCTCCTCCCAGGCCCGGGCGACCTGCATCGAGAAGCCATCGCCGGGCTCCCCTTCCCACTCATCCTGTGCCCTATCTTCGGCATGCCGATAGATGGTGGCCGTACTGGCGTTCATCCACAGCTTCGGCGGGATCCGGCAGGCAGCAATCGCTTGGCCTATCACGCTTGTCGAAGCGACCCGCGACTCGATGATCTCACGCCGGTTCCGCTCGTCGTAGCGACAGTTCACACTGCGTCCTGCTAGGTTGATGACCCGCTCGGCACCTTCGAGAGCCAAGGCCCATGGACCTTCGGTCCGGCCATCCCATTCGAGAAACATCCCGTCGCCACTCCAGCCCTCGCGATGCCGTGCCACGCAGACGACCTCGCGTCCTTGGCGTTGGTAGTGGCGTGCCAAATAGCGGCCCATAAAGCCGTTGGCGGCGAAGATCACGATTTGCGGATTCATCTTGTCCTACCTTTCCTCTGAGCGTGGTTAATTTACGCTATTTTCAGGATCTTTTGAAAATTGGTTCGCGCCAAAAAGACGCTTCAGCCCAACAGCTTGGCGGCGAGCTGGATGGCAAAGCCATGCTTCATGGAGCCCACCCGGTCCGCGACTTTTGAAGCAAATCCCACAAACTCTTCGAGCTGGCGGATTTGAGCGTGAAAGGCCTTGCCGTCAGCCGTGGTTAGGTCGCGGGTGCTTTCCGCACAGTGATTCAGAACCCCAAGTGTAGGCTCAATCTCGCGCTTCTTGCGCTCGCGGGTGACGATCGTGAAAATCTGCCAAACGTCCTTCTCCGCGTCGAAAAACTCGCGGCGCTCGCCCTTCTTCACAACGATCCGGACAAGACCCCAAGCAACGAGCTCCTTCAAATTGGTGTGGGCATTTCCGCGGCTGATTTCGAGCTCTTCCATCACCTCGTCGGTCGAGACCGGCTCAGGAGCGGTCATGAGAAGTGCATGAATTTGCGCCATCGTGCGGTTGATCCCCCACTGCGAGCCCATCGCGCCCCACTGCGCCACGAACTCCTCTCGTGCCGCTTTCAACCGTTCGCGCTCGCCGCTCATCTTGTTTTCACTATTTACTGAAAGTTCGAGAACAGCAAGCGGAAACTTTGCGATCCTGAGATTGCGCTCACCCAGTGACGAATTGGGAACATTTGTTCAGATGCTTACTAACGGTCGGCACCTATTCTGCTTCCCGCCCGCCCAATTCCCTTCTCAAGGCTCAAAAGACGACCCATGAAAAGCACGCATCCCCTGTCGCTGTTTCCGCTATCCGCGGTCTCGCTATGCCTTTGTTCCAGCGCTTTCGGTCAGGCTGTGACCATGTCCGGAGCTGGGAGTTACGCTCAGGATTTCGACACCCTGACCACTAGCACCACCAATGCCGCGTGGGCAGACAACACGACTCTGCCCAACTGGTATGCAGCCCGAAAGGCAGGAACCGGAAACTTCAATATCGCAGCTAACGCCGGAGGCAGCAATTCCGGGCAACTCTATTCCTATGGTGTCGGCACTGACACAGAGCGAGCTCTAGGCTCGGTCGGATCGGGTACTCCGCAGATCATGACCTACGGTGTTCTTCTCCACAACACCTCTGGGTCCTCCCTTACGATCAACTCACTCGCCTACACCGGTGAGCAGTGGCGCAACGGGGCTGCGGCTAACTCTAACAAGCTCACGGTTTCGTACAAGAAAGATAGCGCCCCAATCGCGGTGGAGCCCTCGGATCTCCTCCCCGCAGGTTGGACGGCAATTGCTACAGCCGATTTCACTGGGCCGATCACCGGCGGCACGGCGGGAGCCTTGGTTGGCAATGATGCTGCAAACAAGGTAGCTATCTCCAGCAATCCGGCCATTACCGTAGCAAATGGCGAGTATGTGATGCTGCGCTGGGCAGACCCCGATGATGCGGGCGCGGACCAAGGCTTGGCCGTCGATAACTTGGCCATTTCCTGGGTGGTCGAAAGCCAACCTGCCATTGTTCTGACTGCGACGCCAGCCGGCTTCGCTGAGAATGCCGGGGCCACGGCAGCCGTTGGTACCGTGACCATCCCCGCTGCCTTGGGTGCCCCCCTGATAGTAACACTTGCTTCCAGCGACACCACGGAGGCCACTGTCCCACCGACTGTGACCATTCCGGCTGGAAGCACTTCCGCCCCCTTCCCTATTGCTGCGGTGGATGACTTCCTGGTCGAGGCCAATCCGATTCCGGTTACGCTGACAGCCACCGTCGGCGGCTATACTACAGGCCAATTCCAAGTGAACGTAGCCGACGACGGCATCGATACCCCGATCGGCATTGGGGTCGAGCCGGATACCTTTAGTGAGGGCGCGGGAGCGAATGCCGCCACTGGCACAATCGAACTGGCGCAAAACACGCCGGTGGATTTGGTGGTCACCCTGACCTCCTTCGACACCTCTGAGGCGACGGTTCCCGCGACAGTCACCGTTCTTGCCAATACCGATTCGATCACCTTTCCGATCAATGCGGTCAATGACACCGATCAGGACGGCGACCGTCCTGTGACGATCCGCGCCACGGCGCTTGGCTACACCCAAGGGACGACAAGCATCACGGTGAAAGACGACGGCGACATCCCGTCCCCTCCGACGCTCAGTCCCGGAGCCATTGCCTTCGTCGGCTTCAATGCTGATGGCAACGACAACCTTGCCTTCGTCGCTCTGACTACGATCGCACAAGGCGATGTGATTTACTTCACCGACAATGAGTGGAACGGAAGCGACATCGGCTCTGGCGGGGCTTTCAATACCGGCGAAGGCTTCATCACCTGGACGGCTCCAACCGGTGGCGTAGCTGCTGGTGCGATCGTTGCCTTGGATGGACTGAGCACGGCCACACCCACCGCCAACGCGGGCAGCATCACCAGGTCAAACAGCTTCGATCTCGGTGGCAGTGGTGAAACCGTCTATGCATATCAGGGCTCGCTCAGTGTCGCGACTGGTTTCTTGGCTGCCCTTACGACCACGGACACGGACTCGATTGCAGGCACGGGCCTCAGCGCCTCTCATTTGGTGACCTTGGGCAAGGATATCGATGTGGCGGCCTATACTGGTGCTCGCAATACACAAGCGAGCTTCGCGGACTACCTGACCCTCATCGGCAATGCGGCTGCCAACTGGGCGGACGAAGACGGAACCAACGATCAAAGCGCCAATGGCACTGCTCCTGACGTGCCCTTCGATACCACCGCCTTTACCCTCGGCAGCGGCGGTAGCAACTACGGCACTTGGGCCTCCACCAACGGTGTCGGTGGCCCCACCCAAGACTTCGACAATGATGGCTTGGAAAATCTGCTGGAATACGCCATGGGCCTCGATCCCAAGGCAGACAGCCAGCCTGCGGGAAGTCTCGTAAATGGTCTGGTGAGCTATCCGAAGGGGGCTGAAGCCGTGGCCAATGGCGACGTGAGCTACAAGATCCAGACCTCCAGCACGCTGGCTAACGGCTCTTGGCTTGACGCCAACCCCACCACGAACAACCCCTCGATCATCACCTACAAGCTTCCCGACCCGAGCCCGACGGTGCAGAAGGTCTTCGCGCGCCTAGTGGTGACCCAGAACCCCTGATTGATCTAACCGATTTGAATCCCCAAGGGGCGGACCTGCGAGGGTCTGCCCCATTTTTTGCGTAGATTACCGGCCATTGTGCCCCTTGGCAGCCCATTGATCGAGGCTAGGTTCCCTCGCGGCGGAGCTGCCGTGAATGATGCGCGCGTTGTTTCGAATCCTTGCTTCTCTAACCGTCCTCGCCGCCGCGTCGCAAGCCGCGGACCCATTGAAGGTATTGGCCATCGGGGACAGCATGACGGAGGAGTATGCCTATGAGCTGACCTTCTCCGCGCCAGACTCCAACAGCACCAACGCCAACGTGCGGAGCTGGCCCGAGCTTTTGCGAATCTTCCGGCCGAACGAGGTGAGCCTGGGCCCCTTCGAAGCAACCGGCGGTTCCTATGTCGACCTCCGCAATGCCGGTCATGAGTGGAACTTCGGCATCCCCGGGATGACGACCTTGAACTGGTTTCGCCTGCTGGCCGACTCACCGAACGGAGAGCCCCTCGGCTTCGGCTACGCGATCACCAAGGACGCACTGGAAGACCAAATCTTCGTGACTCCGGCGGTAGTGATCATGCTGGGCGCCAACGACCTGAAGCAGCAGTACAACGACATTTTCAACGACACGGAGGCCGCCAATTTCTTCAACCAGATCCGCAATCGCCTGAACTCGATCCACGACTGGGTGCGAGCGAACCGCGGGGCACATCCGCCGGCCGTGATCGTGTGCACGGTGCCGGATGTCGGTGCCACGCCGCAGATCTCCAACATCTACAATGTTCCGGAAAAGCGGGCGAGCACGCGGGCGAAGATCGCCGCCTTCAACCAATCGATCATCGATTGGGCCGCGGCGGAACCAGTTCCGCCCACCGTCGCGCGGCTCGACCTGCTGACCGACCGGGTCTTCGATCAGGCACCTTTCCAGATCAACGGCACGGTGTTTACCCTTGCCGGCAGCCAGGAGAATCCGCCGACGCAAGTCTTCTGCAAGGACGGCTTCCACCCCTCCACCGTGGCACAAGCTTATATCGCGAATGAGATCATCGGGGCCCTGAACACCGCGCTGGGCACCTCGATCACCAAGTTCAGCGACCGGGAAATCCTGCGGAATCTGTTAGGCCTGAATCCCGACCAACCTTATCTCAGTTGGATCTCGGCCGCAGGCATTCCCGGCTCGGGAATGGAGGCGGATCCGGATGGTGATGGCTTGCCAAACCTTGTGGAGTATCTGTTAGGGACCTCGCCGAAGAATTACAGCCAGCCCTTCAGCGGTGCCTTTGCTCCCGGGACAAGCTTGAGTTGGATGCCGGATGCCGTCGGCCTACGCTTCGGAAATTTGACGGCAGAGGAGTCGATTGACTTGAAAACCTGGACACCGGTGCCGGCCGCCCGGATCACGACTGCCCAGGATGGGCGAGTATCGGTGAGCCCCGCGGCGGGGGTGAAGAATAGCTATGTACGGCTCAGGGCGACCGTGAAGCCGTGAGCCCCAGCAAGCGTGTAGAATTTTAGCAGCGCACTCCACAAGCGGCTGCGCCGTAAAAGGGGGCGCCTCCAGAGGACGCGCGACACACTGCCACTTTCGAGATCACTGAAAAGAAAAACCCCGGCCTCCGATGAGGAGGTCCGGGGCAATGAAATCCATCGGAAGGAGTGGGAGGTCTTACTTGTCGATCTTCACCTTGTAGTCGCCGAGGGCCCACTGGATGCCGGCGAGGTAGTGGCTGAGGACGGTGGGATTCCAATACATCTCGTGGTTGTGACCCAGCGAGCAGTAGAAGACACGGCCCTTGCCCCAGGACCTGACCCAAGACACACCCCAGTCCTTGTCCTCGCGCTTGAGGCCGTTGACCTTCATGTCGGACTTCTCGGGGTCGAGGCGGAGCATCATGTGAACCTTCTTCGAATCGTAGGGGGCCTTGAGCTGATAGATCTCCTCCTTGAAGTCCACGTTCTTGCCTTCGAACATGGCGACCAGCGGGAACTTCTCCTGGCCCGGCTCGACCTTGATCGAGACCTGCGTGCCGGAGCCCCAAGGGTGGCCGTCGAAGTAGCCGCCGATCATATCGCCGTAGTCCGACCACTTGTAGAAGGTGTCGGTCGCGGCATGGATGCCGATGAAGCCCTTGCCACCCTTCACGAAGTCCATGAGGCTCTTCTTGAGGACGTCCTGGTCAGGTGCTCCATCAAAGGGCTCGCCGGTGGTGCTCAAGAACAAGATCGCGTCGAACTGATCAATGGTCTTCGGCTCGAAGTTGGCGAGATCATCGCTGATCACGGTCTCAAAGGCACCGGTCTTCTTGCCGAGCTCGGTCAGAGCCAGCTTGCCTGTGCCGATCGAATCGTGATGGAAGCCGCCGGTCTTCGAGAAGATCAGCACCTTGCGCGGCTTCTCGGGCTTGGCAAAAGCCTTGGCCGGCAGGGCGGCGGCGATCTTCTCCGCACCGCCATCCGGAGGGCCGTCCGCGGCAGGAGAAGTGGCGAAGAACAGAGCTGCGGAAGCCGCAGCGAGAGGGAGATATAGACTGGGTTTCATGACTGGAATATAGGCACCACGAATCCATCAAATCCGACGGATCGGGCTAGATACCACTGGATGCGTTCCGACTTCTCATCACACATCAAGATTCGTCAAATTCGTGGTGCCTGGATGGAGTTTTAGTGTCCGGGCTTGGTCCAAGCCGCATTGTTCTTCGAGGAAGCAACGGTGGCTTCGATAAAGGCCATGCCGGCAAGACCGTCGTCGATATTCGGGAAGTCGTAGCCCTCGGGGCGAGGGAACTTACCGGCAAGCTCATCACGGATCGCTTCGCCAGCGGCGAGGTAGATGTTCGCGAAGGCCTCGATGAAGGCTTCCGGGTGACCGAAGGGCAGGCGCGTGTAAGCCGTGGCCTCCGGACCATTGTAGGAATTCCCGCGGCGCCAGATCTCGCGCGGCTTGTCCGGGAACTTCACGATCAGTTCATTCGGATGCTCCTGGTGCCACTCGATCGAACCTTCCGTGCCGTAGACCCGGATGTTCAGATTGTTCTCATCGCCACTCGATACTTGCGAGGCGTAGATGATGCCCTTCACGCCGTTCTGGTAGCGGACGAGAACGTTGCCATCGTCATCCAGATTACGGCCGGGAATGAAGGTGGTCAGTTCGGCAGCCAGTTCCTCGATCTCCAGACCGGTGATGTAG
This sequence comes from Haloferula sp. BvORR071, assembly GCF_000739615.1. Lineage (GTDB taxonomy): Bacteria > Verrucomicrobiota > Verrucomicrobiia > Verrucomicrobiales > Akkermansiaceae > Haloferula. Next base: position 48,449 of record NZ_BATP01000002.1, on the reverse strand, counting down.
CGGGCGAGGTTCTCAGCGTGAGAGCCGATGTCGCCCATGCAGTTTGAGACGCCGGAGACATTCGGGTCCATACGCCAGTTGGCGATCTTGCTCGGCGCGGCCTCCTTGAAGGCGCTCGAGGCGTAGCCTTGGGGGTACTCGGCGACCACTTTGAGCAAGCGACCGAGCCTGCCGGATTTAACGATCGCCTTGGCTTCCTTCACCATCGGGTAGCCGGTGTAGTTGTGGGTGAGCGCGAAGACCTTCCCGGACTTTGCCACCACTTCAGCGAAGGCCTTGCCTTCCTCAAGTGAGAGGGCCAAGGGCTTGTCGCAGATCACATTGATCCCCGCCTTCAGGAAGGCCGTGGCCACCGGCACGTGCAGGTTGTTACGGACGACGATCGAGACGAAGTCGATGCGCTTGTCCGCAGGCAAGGCGGCCTCTGCCTTGGCCATCTCCTCGTAGGAAGTGTAAACGCGGGAAGGATCGAGGAAGAAATCCTCGCCGGAGGCCTTGCTCTTCTCTGGATCGGAGGAGAAGCAGCCGGCAACGAGTTCGATCTTGCCGTCGAGGTTGGCAGCCATGCGGTGGACGCCGCCGATGAAGGCGCCACGGCCACCACCGACCATGCCCATGCGGAGTTTGCGGTTCATAGAAAGAGTAGATTAAATTGCTGGTTAGGGCTCGTACACGACAATCCGGTCGCAATGGGTCAAAGCCTGATCAATCAGGCTCTTGAGAATCCACGCTGCTGATTTCGTCGCCGTGAGATTGTCGCAAAAGTAGACGCCGTTCGGCTCGATGCTGGCGTAGCCATCCGGCCAATCCCCTTCCTTCGCGATGCCGGACTCCCTCAGATTGTAGAGAGAGTTCACGGCATCGTAGGAATCGAAATAGGGCTGGCTGCGCAGGAAACCGTCGAATGATGCAACCGCCTGCGGATCACAAACGATTTTATATTCGCGCCCCATGTCAGCCACCCTGTTGGAGATCTCACACCGCCACCGGTGCCTGGGTCGCGGCGGACTTGTAGATCGCGTCGATGATCTTCATCAGCTTCAGCGATTGGTCCGGCGTGTTGAATGCCTCGGCCGTGCCTTCGATGGCATGGATGAAGTTCGCGGCGGAGGCGCTGCGGCCCATGTCCTCGCAAGCTTCAGTGACGATGCTGCGGTTGACCGAGCGGCCACCTTCCTGGACGTAGAGTTCGCAAGTATCGATGGCGGTCTCATCAATGCCATCGCGGCCGAAGAGACGCTCTACCTTGCCACCGGCCTTGCTGCCCTGGAAGACCACGGAGACTTCCTCGCGCTTGATCATCTCCGCCCAGGAAACCTGGAGCGTGAGAACCTGGCCGGTCTTGAAGGTGACGAAGCCGTGGGCCGCAGCCTCGACGTCATTGGTGCCATCGGCACGATCGGGGATGCCCCAAGGGCCCTTGAAGCCCTTGTCGGTGATGTGGTCGTTGAAGGTCTGTGCCAGCACGTGAGCCGGATCCGGGTAGCCCATGAAGTAGAGCGCCAGGTCGATCATGTGCAGGAGGTCGATCACCGGACCACCGCCGGAGAGGGCCTTGGTGGTGAACCATCCGCCGAAGCCCGGGATGCCGGTGCGGCGGATCCACTTCGCCTGTGCCGAGTTGATCTTACCCACGGTGCCATCGGCGATGTATTCCTTCATCGCGATCGACTCCGGCCGGGCGCGGTTGTTGAAGTTGAACATCAGCTTCTTGCCCGCGGCATTGGCTGCAGCGATCATCTCCTCCACCTCCGCGGCATTGAGCGCCGGGGGCTTCTCGCTGAAGACGTGCTTGCCAGCCTTGAGGCACTGGATCGCCAGCGGCATGTGGAACTTGTTCGGCACGATGATCGACACGGCGTCGATATCAGCATTCGCCAGCATCTCATCGACGCTCTCGAAAGACGCGGGGACATCCCATGCGGCCGCAGCCTTGGCCGCAGCGCCCGGGGCTGGGTCGGCGACGGCGGTGACGGTGGCTCCGGCCTGGCGGAAGCCCGCGGCGTGATAGCGCAGCATGCCGCCCGCTCCGATGATACCTACTTTGGTGGACATGATTCTTGTCGGGGAAGGAAGATGGGACCGGAACGGGATGGATGGAAGAGGGGCAGAAAAACAGATGAGCGGGCTGAAGCGAGATCGATTCGCCCCCATTAACGGGGACAAGCCGCGCCAAGCCCTCAACGCCCCAGAGTCCTATCCATTCCGGTCCTGGATTCTTCTTATTGGTTGGATTTGTCGAAGGCGGCGTCGAAGGCGACAGTGTTCCGTGGGAAATCGAGGCTCTTCACGAAACCGCAGCTCTCGGTGGCGCCGTGGAAGCGGTCCATGCGGCCGTCTTCCCACTCGATCGAGAGCGGGCCGGTGTAGCCCTTGTCATTGAGGGCGACGATGACTTCCTCGAAGTTGATATCGCCGCGGCCGACGCTGCGGAAATCCCAGTAGCGGCGCGCATCGCAGAAATCGGTATGGCCGCCGAAAACGCCGACCTCCCCCGTGCCGTGGCCCCACCACACGTCCTTCATGTGGGCGTGGTGAATGCGCTCGCCGAGCAGGTAGATGAACTTCACGTAGTCCACACCTTGGTAGCCGAGGTGGCTGGGGTCGTAGTTGAAGCCGAAACGCTTGTGGCCGCCGACCGCCTCAATCGCGCGCTGCGCGGAGACGATGTCGAAGGCGATCTCGGTCGGGTGGACTTCGAGGGCGAAATAGACGTCTTCCTTGTCGAAGGCATCGAGGATCGGCTTGAAGCGCTTGCCGAAGTCATCGAAACCCTTCTGGAGGTATTCTTGGCTGGTCGGCGGGAAGGCGTAGAGGGCACCCCAGATCGAGGAGCCGGTGAAACCGTTTACCACGGTCTTGCCGGAGCCAGCGGCCTTGCCTGCCATGTAGGACTTGCCTGCGTCGAAGAACTTCCGGGCAGCCTTGGCGGTATCGATCATTTCCTGGGCGGCGCGCTGGCGCACACCTTCCGGATCGCCATCGCCCCAGACATGCTCGGGCAGGATCGATTTGTGGCGCTCGTCGATGGGATCGCAGATCGCTTGGCCGACGAGGTGGGCGGAGATGGCGTAGCAGGCGAGGTCGTGCTTCTTGAGCAGTTCCCAAAGGTTTTCCACGTAGCCGGCCTCATTGAGGGCCTTCTGCACGTCGAAATGGTCGCCCCAGCAGGCGAGTTCGACCCCGTCGAAGCCCATGGCCTTGACCTTCGGGAGCAGTTCCGCGGCGGAGAGATCGGCCCATTGGCCGGTGAAGAGTGTGACAGGTCTGGACATAGTCGTGGGGTGGATGGTGCGTGAAGATTGGCGAAGCCCTTTCACCGGGGGAACGTGAAAATCCCGCTGAGGGAGGAAATTTGCGACATGCTAGGACAAGTCGAGCCCGGGCGAAGATCTTCATGCGCAGGCAGGGCGTTTGACCCGCCAATCGGGATTCCTAATTTCAAATCTTAAATTTCAAATTTGAGATTCAGAAGCTCCGCCCCCTCCCCCTTGACCTGCGGCCCCGACGCGCCGAGTCTGGGCCCTGCCCATGGCCACCCCGCTTGCCTTTAGCCCGATCGAGGAAATCATCGAGGAAATCCGTAACGGTCGCATCGTGATCGTGGCCGACGATCCGAATCGCGAAAACGAAGCGGATCTGATCGCCGCCGCAGCCCTCTGCACCCCGGAAATCATCTCCTTCATGGCCGTGCATGGCCGCGGCTTGGTCTGCGCGCCGATCACCCAGGAGCGGGCCGAGGCGCTCGACCTGCCGCAGATGACGCGGCGCAACCGGGAGATCCAGCGGACCGCCTTCACCATTTCCGTGGACGCGGCGAAGGGCATCAGCACCGGAATTTCCTCCGCGGACCGCTCGCTCTGCGTGAAGCTGCTGGCCGATCCGAACTCCGGGCCGGAGGATTTCGTCCACCCGGGCCACGTTTTCCCGATCCAAGCCCGCGATGGCGGGGTGCTGCGCCGTGCCGGGCATACCGAAGCCTCGGTCGACCTCGCGCGACTGGCCGGACTCGAACCCGCCGGAGTGATCTGCGAGATCATGAACGAGGACGGCACCATGGGCCGGGTCGGCGACCTCGGGGATTTCCAGAATACCCATGGCCTGAAGGCCTGCACCATCGCCCAGCTCATCGAATGGCGGCGCCGCTCGGAGAAGCTGGTAGTCCGGGAGGAAACCATCGGGCTGCCGACCGATCACGGTGAATTCACCTGCCACCTCTACCGGGTGGAGACCGATGGCTCGCACCACCTAGCGCTGGTCCGCGGCGAGATCGATCCCGAGAAGCCGGTGCTGGTCCGCGTGCACTCCGAGTGCCTGACCGGGGATGTCTTCCTGTCCCAGCGCTGCGATTGCGGCGGCCAGCTCGACGCGGCGATGGAGCGGATCTCGAAGGAGGGCGGCGTGCTGCTCTACCTGCGCCAGGAAGGCCGCGGCATCGGCCTGGCGGCGAAGATCCATGCCTACAAGCTGCAGGAGCAGGGGCTCGATACCGTGGAGGCGAATGAGAAACTGGGCTTCGGCTCCGACCTGCGCGACTACGGGATGGGAGCACAGATCCTCTACGATCTCGGCGTCCGCCGGATCCGCCTGCTGACAAACAATCCCAAGAAGGTAGTCGGCCTGGAGGGCTACAATCTGGAGATCGTCGAGCAACTGCCGATCAAGCTGCCCCCCAATCCACACAACGCCCGCTATCTGGAAACGAAGCGCGAGCGGATGGGGCATCGACTCTAAGGCCGCCATGATCCCGAAGGCATTCGTGATGTCGGTGAATGCCGGCTGCGAGGAGGAATACGAGCGGCGGCACCGGCCGATCTGGGAAGAGCTGGCGGAGGTGCTGCGGGCCCATGGCGTGCACAACTACTCGATCTTCCTGCATCCGGAGACGCGGCAGCTTTTCGGCTATGCGGAGATCGAGAGCGAAGAACGCTGGGCGGCGATCGCGGCGACCGAGGTGTGCCAGCGCTGGTGGCAGCACATGAGCGATGTGATGCCGGCAAACGAGGATGCTTCGCCGGTGTCAGTTGGGCTACGCGAGGTATTCCACCTCGATTGAGCGGCCAGCCGGCTTACTTGAGCCACTCCGCAGCGCGCTTGGCATAGTAGGTCAGGATCATGTCCGCTCCGGCACGCTTAATGCCCATCAAGCTCTCCAGTGCGATCGCCTGGCCATTCACCCAACCTGCGGCGGCGGCGCTCTCGATCATCAGGTATTCCCCGCTGACCTGATAGGCGGCTACGGGAAGCGTCGTACTTTCGCGAACGCGGGTGATGATGTCCAGGTAGGGGCCGGCGGGTTTCACCATCACCATGTCCGCACCCTCGGCTTCATCGAGGAGCGCTTCGCGGATGGCCTCGCGGGCATTGCCGGGGTCCATCTGGTAGGTCTTCTTGTCGCCTTCCTTGGGCGCGGAGTCGAGCGCCCCGCGGAAGGGCCCGTAGAAGGCGGAGGCATACTTGGCCGAGTAGCTGAGGATCGCGACCTTCTCGAAGCCGGCGGCGTCCAAGGCACTGCGCAGCGCCGCCACGCGGCCGTCCATCATGTCGCTGGGCGAAACGATGTCGGCACCGGCGCGGGCGTGGCAGAGCGCCTGCTGACAGAGGATCTCCACGGTCTCGTCGTTGAGAATCTGAAGCTCGCCCCTTTCATCGCGGCGGACCACGCCGTCGTGGCCGTCGGAATTGTAAGGATCGAGCGCCACGTCCGTGATCACGCAGAGCGTGGGGTGGGCGGCCTTCAGGGCGCGAATGGCGCGTGGAACGAGGCCTTCGTCATTCGCACATTCCTCGGCGAGCGGGGTCTTGAGGTTTTCTTCAATCTTCGGGAAGAGCACCACTGCGGGCACCCCCAAGGCATGTGCCTCCCCCGCTTCCTTCACCAGACCATCCAAGGACCAGCGGGTGACGCCAGGCATCGAGGAAATCGGAGTGTTCTCCGCATCCTCGTGAAGGAACATCGGCAGGATGAAGTCCGCCGGGCTCAACGTGTTCTCACGGACCAAGGAACGGATCGCAGCCGTGCGACGGTTGCGGCGGGGACGAATGGGCAGGTTCATGAACGAGAAGATCCGTTGCCGGGTTTTAAAGACAATTCATCAAGAGCATCGCGGGCTCCATGCCACACGCGAAGAACAGAAATATTACCCATCGAGTCATCGATCTCGTAAACGACCCGATACGATGAAACAACGATTTGCCGAAGGTTTTCCTCTGCAAACTCGGGAACCCTGCGACCTATCCTCGGAAATTTGACCAAGGCATCAATTTTCGTAACGATGAGATCGCCAAATCTCTTCGCTACCACACGATCATCGCGTGCTATGTAGCGGACCAAGTCGCGGAGATCCGCAAGCGCCGCAGCAGACCAGACTACTCGGAAATCCATTCGTCCAAAAGGGCTCGGACCTCTTCGTGTGGCGTCACCCGTCCTTGGCGAACATCCTCGCGGGCCCTGTCGATGGCCGCCACGAAACGGATACGCTCTTCAACATCCTGCCAAGAAGCATCCTCCGGCAAATCCCGGATCGTATCGAGGGCCAGCTCCTTGGTGGACATGATCAAATTCTAGCTTAGCTTTCTCTCTGCTTCAAGGGTCGGCTCAGACCGGCGTGAGTTCGTAGCCTTCCTTGCCGTCCTTCATATTCCAGCCGAGGCCGGTGAGCTGCTGGCGCATGACGTCGGCCTTGGCCCAGTCCTTCGCGGTGCGGGCAGCCCAGCGCTCCTCCGCAATGGCGCGGATCTCGGCGGGCACTTCGGCTTCGGGCTCTTCCTCGGGCAGCGTCAGGCCCAGCGCGCGGAGGATGCGATTGAAGCCGGCAAGGGCCTTGGCCGCTTCCACGCCTTCGAGCTTGGCCGCTTCACGCAGGCCCGTGAAAAGACCGCCGAGGCAGCCGGGCGTGTTAAGGTTATCGTTGAGGGAATCCCAAGCTTCCTGGAAGGGCCCGAAATCGACCGATGTGAGCTGCACTTCCCCGCCAACCTTCGCGGCCAAGCTGCGCTGGCCCTTGGCCAGCTTCGCCATGGCTTCGCGGGCACCCGCGAGCGAGTCCAAGGTGAAGTTGAGCTGCTTGTGGTAGTGCGCACCGATAAGGACGTAGCGCACCTCCATCGCGGTGAAGCCCTTCGCCTTGAGGTCGTCGAGGGTGTAGAAATTGTTCTTCGACTTCGCCATCTTGCCACCGTCCACCAGCAGGTGTGTGGCGTGAAACCAATGCTTGGCGAAATGGCCTCCGCAGGCGCACTTGCTCTGGGCGATCTCATTTTCATGGTGCGGGAACATCAGGTCCTCGCCACCGCCGTGCAGGTCGAAGTCGGAGCCGAGGTATTCCGCAATCATGGCCGAGCACTCGAGGTGCCAGCCGGGGCGGCCTTCACCCCAAGGCGAAGGCCAATAGTTGTCACCATCCTCTGGCTTGCGGCCCTTCCAGAGCACGAAGTCCGAGAGGCTGTCCTTCTCGTACTCGTCGGAATTCGCCCGCTCGTTCTGGGTTCGGCCCAACTCCAATTCGCGGGTGTCCAGCCGCGAGAGCCGTCCGTATTCCGGATAGGAGGCGATCTTGAAATAGACCGAGCCATCCTCCGAGGCGTAGGCATTCCCCTTCTCCACCAAGGTCGCGATCATCGCAATCTGCTGCGGAATATGCTCTACCGCGCCAGGCTCGACATGCGGGGGCTGCAGACCCAGCTCCTCGCAATCGGCATGGAACTTGGCCGTCCACTGTCCGGTGAAGTCGGTGAGCGATTGGCCGGCAGCTTGGGAATCGCGGATCGTCTTGTCGTCCACGTCGGTGATGTTCCGGACGTGGAAGGTGCGCATGCCCCCGGTCTCCAAGGTACGGCGGAAGACGTCCTGGAGCACGAAGGTCCGGAAGTTCCCGATGTGGGCGGGACCATACACCGTGGGCCCGCAGCAGTAGAACCGGTAGGTCGTGCCGTCGAGGGGGCGGAGCTCCTTGAGCTCGCGGTCCAGCGTGTCGTAAAGCCGCATCACCGGCGGGTCTAACGTCTGGGCCGGGCAATATCAACCGCAACGGCGTGGATTTGCCACGGTCTCCTCAATTCCGCAGCGGCACCTGGTGAAGCCGCGGGGTTCCCCCGGCTTCGACGATCTCCACTGGAATCGTCCAGACCGCACTGTCCTCGTGCATCGTAGAGACCGGGAGGACCGAATGGTCTGCGGATTCACGCGACGACTCCGCGAGCGTGCGCCGGACCGCCAAGGTCAGGGTAACGCAAAGTACGGCAACGCCGATGAGTCTGATCCGCTCGAAGGACATGAAGACCTTCCGAGAGAATCTAAATTTTTAGAAATAATCAACTTAATTTAAAAAATATTCCGGTTCGCATCCAAGCCGAAGCCGGTGCATCGTCTTCCCGAGATGGCACAGCACGAACGCCGGAAGCAGGTGATAGTAGCGTTGGTGATTCTGGGAATTGTCGCGCTTTCCTTGTTGGGGATGGCTGCCGCGGCTCATTTGCCGGGGCTTGCCGGGGAATTTTTTGCGCGGGTTCTGGGCCTCCTCACCACCCCTTTCATCCTCGAGACCAGCTTCTTCATTCTCGGCTTTGTGATCGTGCTGACGCTCAACCAGTGGCGCCAAATGCGAGAGGGTGACGAACTGGTCTACTTGGAGCAGGTCCAAGACGCTCCGGCCGGCCTACCCGACCAAGCCCGCTGGGCAATCTATCCCAACAAGCCCTTGGAGCCTGGCACCGTGGCGGAGGCCGACCTACTGGAGGGCGCGCTGGCCATTGGCGATCACGGACAGGCGATAGCCATTCTCGACGGCATGAGTTCCGCCGAACGCGAGCGACCAGAAGTCCTCCGCTCGCGGATCGCTCTCGCTGAGGCCACGGGCAAGAGTGATCTTGCCCGGGACCTGCGGGAAAAATTGGGGAAAACGAGCTGCTAAGCTCCCCTTCCCCCGGTCTAAACGCTTAGCGGGAGGCGCGGCGGGCGGCTTCCTCCAGGAAGATCTCCGCAAGGCGGAAGCAGCGGCGCGAAATTTCCCGGGCGTCGTGATCGTCGATCAAGGCAAGGCCTTCTTCGCCGACTTCGGATTGGAAGATTTTCCATGCCTTCTGGGCAACCTGCTCGGGATCGAGCTGGGGCCGGGGTGAGGCGTGCATGGCTTGGGAGTGCGAGCCAGCCTCCCTTTCGCGATCGCGGCCCCGATCGCGATCCCGGTCACGGTCGCGATCCCGGTCACGGTCGCGATCCCGGTCACGGTCGCGATCGCGCTCCCTCTCCGCTGTCGCGGGGGCTGAGACCGGTGCTTCATCGGGAGCAGACACGGCGTGCGGGTGCTGCTGGTGTCCTTGGCCCTGGCCCTGCGCTTGCTGGCCGTGCTTCTTCTTCCGGCGGCGGCGCTTCTTGGAGCCGCCGCCCGGTTCCGGGGCAGGAGTCTCAACCAGGAAGGCGATGCGCCCCCCATCGGAAGAATCGTCGGAGCGCTCGGCGGCGGGTGCCGGGGCTTCCCGTTGCGGAGCCACTTCCACAGAGGCGGGCGCAGGAGCAGGGGGCGCTTCTGGTGCGGCTTCCTTCGGCGCGGATTTCTCTTCAGCGGCCTTGGCGGCCGGCTTGGACGACTTGCGGACCGCGGGCCGCTTCTTGGCCACCTTCGCGGCGGGCGGCACTTCGGACTCTGCGGGCGTATGTTCGATCTCGTCGCTCATTGCTGCGGCGAAAAAGGCCACGCGATTCACGCGCGTCGAGCGTAAAGCGAAGCCAAGACGCGGATATCTTGCTGCGGATTTCCGGCGCTCCCAAAACAAAACCGGCGGCCCGAAGGCCGCCGGCAGAATATTCATCCAGAGAAGTCCTCGTGGAGGTCCTCAGTTCGACCAATTCTTGATGTCGTCCAAGCAAGCGGCATTCTTGGGATCCGTGTTGGTCTTGCCATCGGGGCCAGCCGACCAGATGTCGAAATCCGGGTTTTTGGCAGCCGACGAATCGCCGGAACGATAACGGTAGGGATTCCCCCAGGGATCGACGATCTTTGCTTGGGCACCGGTGCCTTGGATCCAAGCCTGACCACCCTTGGTGTTGTTCTGCGGGTCGAGTTCGGCCAAGTAGATCCTTGCGCCGCCCTTCTGGTCGTTTTCCTTGGCCTCGAAACCGTCGTAGAAGAGGGCCTTGTAGAGCACCTCATCGCCCTTCGCCCCTTCGGGGTCAGCGTTGGTCGGATAGGTCCGGTTCTCCAGATTGTAATCCGCCAAGGCATGAGCGAGCAGATTGATCTGCACCAGAGCCGTGTCCCGGGCTTGCTTGCCGCGGATCATATTGAGCGCGCCCAAGGTCAGGGCTGCGAGCACGACGATGATGGAGACAACGACCACCAGCTCCATCAAGCTGAAGCCCTTGGCCGGGCGGCGTGACTTTTGGATTTTCATGGGTAATTGATCGGGTTTTTGCGGGTGCGGGGCGACCGATAGCGGAGCCCCGCTTGTCGCCCTTACATGTTGCCCATTTCGGAGATGATCTTGATCAGCGGCAGGAACAGCGCGAACACCACGGCACCCACAACGAGGGCCAGGATGACGATCATGATCGGCTCCAAGATAGAGGTAAGCGCAGTCACGGCGTTGTCCACTTCATCGTCGTAGACGTCCGCCACCTTCAGAAGCATTTCCGGGAGCTGGCCGGTTTCTTCACCCACGTCCACCATCGAGATAACCATCGAGGGGAAGACGCTGCCGGCAGCCTGCAGCGGGGTCACGATCGATTCCCCTTCCTTGACCGCCTCGTGGACCTTCTCGATAGCGTCGGAAACGACGACGTTACCGGCGGTGTCGCGGGTAATGTTGAGGGCTTGGAGGATCGGAACACCGGAGGTCACCAAGGTGCCGAGCGTGCGGGAGAAGCGGGCGATGGCCGACTTGCGCTGGATGTCACCGAAGATCGGCAACTTCAACTTCAAGGAGTCGATCGTGCGGCGGCCGCCCTTGGTCTTGCCCCACATGTTGAAGAAGAAGGCAATGATACCGAAGACGACGAAGACCCAGACAACGTTCGGGATCGGCTTGATCGTCGCGTTCAGGAAGAACTTCGAGGTGCCGAAGACGACCTGCGAGATCATCGGAAGTTCGGCGCTGCCCAGTTCTTGGAACATCGACTCGAACTTCGGCACGATGAAGAGCATCAGGAAGATCAAGATGGCGACGGCGATGAACATCACGATCACCGGATAGACCATCGCCGAGACGATCTTGTTCTTCAACTTATGGGCCTTTTCCTGGTACTCCGCAAGACGGACGAGCACGACTTCGAGCACACCGCCAAGCTCACCGGCCTTGACCATGTTCACGTAGAGCTTGTTGAAGATCTTCGGGTGCTGGGCCAGCGCTTCGGAGAAGGTTGAACCGGATTGCACCGAGTCCGCCAAGGCACCGATGGTGCCCTTGAGCACGAGATTCGGCTCCTGCTTGGCCAGCACGGTCAGGCCGCGCAGCAACGGCAGGCCCGAATCGATCAGGGTCGCGAGCTGGCGGGTGAAGATCATCAGCAGCTTCGGCTTGATGCGGCCGCCAGTGGTACCCTTGCTCTTGTCAACGGCACCCTTGGCTGGCTTGCCCTTCTTGGCGGCCTTCTTCGCGAGCTTACCCTTGCCTGCCTCGACAACCTGCAAGGGGTAGTAGCCTTGGGAGCGGAGTTGCTGGATGGCCTCAGCTTCGTTCGTCGATTCGATCGTGCCGGACATCTGCTCGCCCTTGGCATCGGCGGCGGTGAATTGGAATTGGGGCATGGGGTTGTTTTTAAATCGAGTGATTGGACTGTGATCGCCGAAATGCAAGCTGGCGACTCAAAATTCTCACGGTATGGCCAGTTTCAGGTGTATTTCAGCACTTCTTCGATGGTGGTGTGGCCGAGGTAAATGTTCCGCAGGCCGTCCTCGCGGAGGGTCAGCATCCCCAGCTCCATCGCCTTCTGCTTGATCACCACCGAGGGCGCCCGGTCAGTGATTAGTTCCCGGATCGGGTCCGTGATATCAAGCAGCTCGTAAAGGCCCTTCCGGCCCTTGTAGCCAGAGTTGCCGCAAACCTCGCAGCCGCGACCGGTGAAGAAATCCTTGTCGCCGATCTCATGCACGGCGATGCCCAGCTGGGTCAGGATGCTCTCATTCGGCTCATACGAGGCTTTGCAAGACTTGCAAATGGTTCGGACAAGCCGCTGAGCAAGAACGCCTTCGAGCGAAGCCGCCACCAGGAAGGGCTCACAGCCCATGTCCACCAGACGGGTCACCGCGCCGGGTGCGTCGTTGGTGTGCAGGGTGGAGAGCACCAAGTGACCCGTGAGCGAGGCCTGAATAGCGATCTGGGCGGTATCCATGTCACGCATCTCCCCCACCATGATCCGGTCCGGGTCTTGGCGGAGGAAGGCTCGGAGAACCCGGGGGAAGGTCATGCCGATCGCCTCGTTGACCGGGATTTGGATGATCCCGTCGATGTCGTATTCCACCGGATCCTCGGCGGTGAGGAGCTTGGAATCGATGGTGTTGATCCGGGCCAACGCGGCGTAGAGCGTCGTGGTCTTGCCCGCACCGGTCGGACCCGTGACGATGAAGATCCCGTTCGGCTTCTCGATCGTGTCGCAGATGTATTCGTAAATGGCCGGCGGCATCGCAAGCGCCTCCAGCGAGAGGTTCACCGAGGAGCGGTCAAGAACGCGGAGCACGATAGACTCGCCGTATTGGGTAGGCAGCGTCGAAACGCGCATGTCCACCTGACGGTCACCCACCTGCTTCACGATACGGCCGTCCTGCGGGACGCGACGCTCGGCGATGTTCATATTGGACATCACCTTGATACGCGAAGTGATCGCTACGGCGAGATGCACCGGCGGCGGGGCCATTTCGTAGAGCGAGCCGTCCACCCGGTAGCGGATCTTGAAGTCCTTTTCGAAGGGCTCGAAGTGGATGTCCGAGGCGCGCTCCTTGATAGCTTGGAAAAGCACCAGATCCACGTAGCGGATGATCGGTGCGGAGTTGGCTTCCGCTTCCATGTCCGCCGCGCTCATCGCGGCGTCCACGCCGGTCTGGAGCTGCTGGAGGATGTCATCCATTGCCTTGCCCTCGCCACCGTAGCACTCGTTGATCTTCTGCTCTACGAGGTAGTCCGGAGCAATCGCGAGGACGACCTCGCGGCCCAAGGCGAAGCGCAGGTCTTCCAAGGTCTGGGGATTCATCGGATCCACCAGCGCGATGTGCAGGCCCTCGGCATCGAAATGAACCGGGAGCGCGCCGTGCAGGCGGGCCATGCCGGCGGGAACCAGCGCCAGCAGTTGCTCGGAGGGATTCCAGTTACGCAGTTCCACTAGGTGGGACCCCAACTCGGAGGCAACCACCGGCCAGACGTCGTCGCGATGATTGATGACCTGGAAGTCGGCGAGGATTTCAGCGGCCTCCTTGCCGCTGTTTTCCACCTCGTGGAGAATGTCTTGGCCGAGCGAGCGGTCGATGAGCCCGCGGCTGATGAAGAGTTCGACGATCTGGTTGCTATCCATGATCCGGGTTTTGAAATCTGAGATTAGAAATTTGAGATGAACGATTGGCCGGATCCGGCTTAGTCGAGGTCGGACATGGTGACGTGGATGACTTCATCGGCCGAGGTCATGCCGGAGAGAACCTTGCGGATCCCGTCGTCGCGCAGCGTGCGCATGCCCAGTTCGCGGGCGCGCTTGCGCAGTTGGCTGGAGGTCAGGTTTTCGTTGATCATGTGACGCACCTCGTCGTCGATCTGGAAAAGCTCGAAGATACCGGCACGGCCGCGGAAGCCGTTGCCGCGGCACTTTTCGCAGCCCACCGGGCCCATGACCGAGGAGGTGTCGCTGCCGCGGTTGTCGAAGCGCAGGGCGCGGGCCTCTTTGTCGGTCAGGTCCACCGGGGCCTTGCAGACCGGGCAGAGCTTGCGGACCAGACGCTGGGCGAGCACCGCGCGCACCGCCGAAGCAATGAGGAAGCGCTTGATGCCGATGTCCGCGAGACGGGCGACTGCGGAGGGCGCATCGTTGGTGTGGAGGGTGGAGAGCACCAAGTGACCGGTAAGCGACGCGTTGATGGCGATGTTCGCCGTTTCCGCGTCACGAATTTCCCCGATCATGATGATGTTCGGCGCCTGGCGGAGCATGGCGCGAAGGGCCGCCGCGAAGGTCATGCCGATGTCCGTCTTGACCATCACCTGGTTGATGCCGGGAAGCTCGTATTCGACCGGGTCTTCCACGGTGATGATCTTCTTGTCCGGCTTGTTGATGACGTTCAAGCAGGCATAGAGCGTGGTGGTCTTGCCGGAACCGGTGGGGCCGGTGACTAGAATGATGCCGTCCGGCAGGCCGATCAGGCCCTCGAAAGTCGCCTGGTCGTCCGAGAAGAAGCCCAGTTCCGGCAAGCCGAGCACAAGGGCCGACTTGTCAAGGATACGCATGACGATCGACTCGCCGTGGTTTGACGGGACGGAAGAAACACGAAGGTCGATTTCCTTCTCCGCGGTCTTGACCTGGATACGGCCGTCCTGCGGCAGGCGCTTTTCGGCGATCGACATCGAGCCGCTCATCACCTTGAGACGGGCGATGATGGCCGGCAGCAGCTTTTTCGGGTGGTTGTCCACCTCGATCAGCTTGCCGTCGATGCGATAGCGGATCCGGACCGAGGTCTCGAGGGGCTCGATGTGAATGTCCGAACAGCGGTTCCGCATGGCCTCCGTCAGGAGGTTCTGCACCAACCGGATGATCGGCGCGTCGCTGTCGGAAGACTCGACCTCGTGGCCGCCGGAGATATCCAGTCCGCCGCTATCATTGGCACCGTAGATCGCCTTGAGGATGTTCCGGACCTGCTTGGCCGGGGCGCAGACAAAGTTAACCTCCCGCCCCAGCACCTGGGGCAGGCTGTCCATCGTATCGAAATTGAAGGGATCGACGACCGCAACGGTCAGGTAGACGCCGTCATCGTGGACCGGAATGGCCTTATAGCGGCGGGCGATGTCGTCCGGGATCGCGCTGGCGACGTTCGGCGGGATCGCCATGTCACCGATATCGACGGTATCAAGCCCGGCATTCTGGGCCAAAACGGCGCAGACCGTGGTTTCCGAGAGATCGGTATCTGCCAGAAGGTGGTCAATGAGCGAGCCGCCCTTGCGACGGGCTTGATCAACCGATTCGGGTGCGACGGCACCTGCCTCGACGAGCAGGTCAGCCAGGTAGTCTTCGTTAGAGAACACGGGTTTTCGGGGCCTTTAGAAAATCAATTGAAAGGTCGGGACGGCATTGTGCGCGTCCCGGCTCTGGCACATTGGTCAAGCGTCTCCCCCTTTGTCAACCTACCGACCAAGCATCGGAAAGGATTCCCGTCGCGGGTACCCACGCGGTATTGACGATGCGGTCTCAGGGGCCGCAAAAGCCCGCCAATTCATGCCATCGGAGCGCCGCAGCGGCGGCAGAAGCGGGCATCCGGGAGGTGGCCGTGGACCCCGCAGGAGGGGCAGGCGTCGGTATCGTCACAGCCGTCCAGCTTGGAGATTTCCGAGCTGACGATCCCGGTCGGGACGGCGATGATGGCGTAGCCGACCAGGACAAGGACGGAAGTCAGCATCCGGCCCAGCACCGTGTCCGGGGTGATATCCCCGAAACCGAGGGTGGTGATGGTGACTATCGCCCAGTAGATCGAGGTCGGGATGCTGTCGAAGCCGCTCTCCGGGCCCTCGACGAGGTACATCAGGGTCCCGAAAATGACGGTGATCGCCAGCATGAAGCTGAAGAAGACGGTGATTTTCGCCCGGGCGGCGTAGAGGGCGCGGACCAGCAGCTCGGCGCCATTGACATGGCGGACCATCTTGAAGACCCGGAACATCCGCAGCATGCGCAGGATCCGGATCACCTGCAGGGACTGGAAGCCCGGGAAGAAGAGGGTCAGATAGGCTGGCAGCACCGAGAGGATATCCACGATTCCGTAGAAGCTGCGGGCGTAGCGCAGCGGGTGGCGCACCACGTAAAGCCGGAAGATGAATTCCACCGTGAAGATGCCGGTAAAAATCCACTCAATGGTACGGAGAAAGATGCCGTATTTCGCGGCGATCGAGGGCACACTCTCGAGGACCACGGCCAGCACGCTCAAGCCGATGAACCAGAGAAGGGTCACGTCGAAGCGGCGGCCTTCCGGAGTCTCGGCCTCGAAGACGATTTCCCGCCAGCGTTCGCGGCGTGATGAGCGTGCTTGTTCCGGTCCCGCCATTGTGTTAGTATGCCTAACGGATTTTAAAATGGCACGCAGGAACAGCAATCGTTGACCATTTGGCGCCAAAACGCGAGGACTTAACCGCGTGATCGAATCATGAGCCGCGAGGAGGAAGCAGCACCGGAGAAGAAAACGAAGAAGCCGCGTCGCTGGCGGAGGAGGTTTGGGGTGCTCCTGCTGCTCTTCGCCGCCTTTCTGGTCTGGCTGAACGGCCCGGGCTGGCGCTGGCTCGGCAAGATCGGCATCGAGCAGGCCCTGACGAAGTCCAACATGAAGGCGGACTTCACCCTTCAAGGCACCCTGCTCGGCGGGATCCGGGTCGAGAAGCTGTCCCTGAGCGGCGGGGCCGTGCGCAAGCTGGAGATCGATGCGGTGGAGCCGCTCTACAAGGTCACCCGAGTCCTGAAGGGCGACTGGAATGCGGTGCTGGAAGGCGTGAAGGTCCGGCGAATCGACGCGGTGATCGACCTCGCGGCCGCGCCGCCGAAGGATCCGAATGAGCCGGAGAAGCCCTTCGATCCGGATGTGCTGGCAGAATCCCTTCGCAAGACACGGAAGTTCCTGCTGCCACTGGACTTGGGTGCCGCCGACCTGCGTCTCCAGGTCCTGCGCGGGGACGAAAAGCTGGTGACGCTGGATACCACCAACTTCGGCCATGCGCCGGGCAGCGATGATTTCGTCCTCAAGCTCGGCACCATCGCAGCGGGTCCCGGCTATGCGCTGGAGGCGCAGGACTCGGTGATCACCTGGAAGGAGGACAGCCTCTACCTCAACCGCTTCGATTTCTCACCACGGGTCGGCATCGACAATCTGCTGATCGGCATGCCCAAGTCCGGCGGGATGTCTGCCGCGGGCGTAGTGCGGATCGAGGACTCCCGGCTGGTGCTAGACGGCACCACGACCCGGGGTCACCTGCGGATGGAGGGAGCTCCCCTGCCCTTGCACGAGGCGGCCAAGAACTTCGCCTTCGGCTTGCCGGTGGAGGCCACCTTGCGCAGCCTGGATGCCGAGTTCATCGATTTCCAAAAGAAGCCGATCGAGTGGCTGGCGACGGCCAAGGCCGAACTTTCCGACATCCGCTACGAGGACTGGCGGGTTGCCAACCTCAAGTATGAGGCGAGCAAAAGCGGCAGCGACGGCAAGCTCAACTTCTCGGTCGCGGCGCTCGATTCCACTCTGACTGGCGAGGGCGATTTGCACTGGCGGGACCTGACGAGCGGGACTTGGACCGACTTCGAGGCGAACACGAAACTCAAGGTGCCGCAGCTCTCTCCGCTCTATGCCGCGCTGAACCAGAAGTTCCACTTCGCGCCGCCGGAGGCCAAACCCCTGCCCGCTTCCGCGCTGACCCTGGACGCCAAGGCCGACATGGGCCCGGAGAAGATCCGCTCCGCCAGTGCGACCTGGCTGCTCTCCCCGGAGAAGGATGCTCCCTCGCTGGCCGGAGAAGTGAAGTGGACGCCGGACGGCAAGCTCGGCGGAACGCTCGGCAGCGACGGCCTGCGCGCCACCTACGCGCTCGATCTAACAGGCAAGACCTACGAGGCCACTGCGAACTTCGAAGGCTTCCGGCCCGAGCGGCTCACGCCGTGGTCGATGGCGGCCGGGGTCGAGCTGCCGACCGGCATGAACGCCACCGGGAGCTGGCAGGGCAGCGGGGCCTTCGCGGCTGAGCCACACCAAGGCAACTTCGATATCCCCTCCTTTGAATACGTCCGCCAGGACACCCCGCCACTGATCCTGCGCACCAAGGGCGACTACCACTGGCCGCAGGAGGTGAACCTCACCAGCCTGACCGCGGTTGCCGAAGGCCAGACGATCACCGCGCAGGCGGCCTTGGCCAACCGGGTGCTGAAGATTCCGAAGATCGAGTGGAAAGATGGCGAGACCCGCTTGGTCGGCGGTCAGGCGGAGATCCCGGTTCCGGAGAAGCCCGGGGATGTGAAGGCCTTCCTCAAGCAGACCGAGCCGATCAGCGTCTTCCTCGAGTCCGAGTGGATCGACAACGCCCGGCTGGCCGCGTGGATGCCGGAGAAGAAGTCGCCTCTCGCGGATGGCAGTGGACGTGTGCACCTGGTGATCACTGGCACGCCCGCCGCGCCGAAGATCAACCTGGAGACCCAACTGAAGGGCCTGCGGGTGCCGGAGAAACCGGATGTGCCGGTGACGGATGCGGCGATCAACATCGATGGCGAGGGCGGTTCACTGGCGCTCAAGGGCGATATCCGCCCGGCCGGATATCCGCCGGTAACGCTCTCCGGCAAGATGCCCTTCAAGCCCGGCGAGTGGGCGGACGATCCGAAGTCGGTGCTGGAGGAGAAGTTCGAGGCGCGCGCGAATATCCCGCGGTTGGAGCTCGCGACCTTCCAGAAGATGGTGCCAAGCGCCTCGCAGCTTGGCGGTTCCTTGGAGGGCTACTTCGCGGGATCGGGAACGATCGGGAAGCCGGACCTCAGCGGTGAGCTGCGTCTGTCGAACGGGGCTGTCACCCTGAAGGATTCCGAGGTGCCGCCGATTACCGGGGCCAATGCGGTAGTGCGCCTGCAGGGCAAGGAAGTGCTGCTGCAATCGCTGGCCGTAGAGCTGGCGGCCGGCACGGTGCGTGGCAGCGGCCGGGTCGGTCTGGCGGATGCCGCGAAGCCGACCTTCGATCTCTCCATCAAGGGCCAGGCCCTGCCGCTGAAGCGCGACGAATCGATGATCGTGCGGGCGGATGCCGACCTGGCTCTGCGCGGGGATCTTCAGCAGGCGACGATTTCCGGCACGGTCGACATCGTGGACAGCCTCTTCTACAAGGACGTGGAGATCCTGCCGCTGCGGGTACCCTTCACCGCGCCCTCGCGGCCGAAACTGCCTTCGATCGATCCGGAGCGGAAGTCCGGTGCTGGAATGCCGGAGCCCTTCCGGAACTGGGCGCTGAATGTGCGGGTCCGGACACGTGATCCGCTCTTGATCCGCGGCAACCTGGCGAAGGGCGTGGTGGTGGCCAACGTCCTCTTCGGAGGAACCCTGGGCAACATTCAGCCGCAGGGCAATGCGACCATCGGCGAGGTCACGGCGCGGCTGCCCTTCAGCACGCTGAAGGTGGACAATGGGGCGGTGGTCTTCACTCCGGCCGGTGGCCTTACTCCCGAGCTGAACATCCGCGGGACCTCCACCGTGGGACGCTATGACCTGAGCCTTTACTTCTACGGGCCGGTGAGTTCGCCGAAGACGGCGCTCACTTCCGACCCGCCATTGCCGGAAAACGAGATCATGACCCTGCTGGCCACCGGGACGACTTCGGATGGCCTTGAGGGTGGCCAGGCCGCGACCCTGAAGGCGGCGCAATTGCTGGTGGAGGAGTGGCGCAAGGGCCGCCTGCCCTTCGCGGACCAAGTCTCCAAGGTGATGGAGGTCGTGAACAAGGTGGACGTTCGGATCAACGAGGATGATCCGCTCACCGGCAAGCGCCTGAACTCCGCCACCATCGAGGTCACCGACCGCTGGTATGCCAGCGGGTCAGTCGACAAGCAGAGTAACACCCGCGTGCTGGGGGCCTTTGTCATCAAGTTCAAATGAGGAGAAGAGACAAAAGACTGCCAGACAGAAGACGGAAGACTGGAGGCGTGAAGCTGGCTCCAGTCTTCTGTCTGTTGTCTTCGGGACTTCTGTCTGCTGCCGACATCCGCGTGGAGGGGATGAACGCGATGAAGGAGTCGGAAGCCATCGATCTGTTAGGCGACCGGCTGGAGCACGTGAAGTCGAAGCCGCCATCCCCGGCGCGGGCCAGCGACGCGGCCTTCCTGCTGGAGAACCTCTTGAAGCGGCAGGGTTTCCAGGACCCGAAGGTCACGGGCGTGATCTCCGGCAATACCATCCGGCTGGTGGTCAATGAAGGCCAGCGCCTGAAGATCGGCTCGGTCTATGTCCCGGGCTTCGACGAGAAGGAGCAGACACGCCTCTCCCATCTCTTCAAGCTGCCAGGGCAGGAGCGCGTCTTGAAAATGGGCCAGGATCCACCCTTCCGCGAGGCGGATGTGGACGAGGGGCTCTCGCTGCTGAAGGCGGACTTCTCCTCGCGCGGCTATTGGCAGGCGGAGGTGAAGGTGGACAAGCGCGAGATTCGTCCGGGCACGGATGAGATCGCCTTCGCGATCAAGGTCGATCAAGGCCCGCTGCACCATCTGGGCGCACCGGAATTCGAAGGCGCGCCCCCGGACCTGATGTCGAAGTTGCGTGAGAAGGCCGCGCCGCACGTCGGCAAGGTGGCGAACACCGACCTGCTGACCACCTTGCGCGGCGAGATCGAGAGCGTCTTCCGTTCGACCGGTTATCCACTGGAGACCTTCGAGATGAACAGCATCATCGCGGGGTCTACGTTGACGCCGCGCTTCATCATCAAGTTCGGCACGCGGCAGCGGCTGAGCGATGTTTTCGTGGAAGGCACGGTGAAGACGAAGGTGAAGCGGATCACCAAGCGCTTCGAGGATCTGCGCGGCGAGTGGTTCAATGCCGAGGCCTTCGACAAGCGCCTCAAGAAGGTGCTGGCGACGGGTGCCTTCGCCTCGGTGCGGGTGGAGAACCAGACCGACGCGACCGGCCAGCTCGATGCGACCCTGCACATGGTGGAAGGCAAGGCCAAGGGTGCCTCCGTCTACGGCGGTGTCGGCAGCTACGAAGGTGGGATCATCGGCGTGAAGTACCATGACCGCAACCTCTTCGGATACCTGTGGAATTTCAGCGCGGGTGCGGAAGTCAGCTCGCGCGGCCTGTTAGGCGACATCCGGCTTTCCGATCCCTGGTTCTGGGACACCGATACCTACCTCGGCCTGCGCTTGTTCTCGGTGAACCGCACGCTGGAAGGCTACGACAAGTTCGAGACCGGGATCTCGGCGGAGTTCTCCCGCGACGACCTGGGTGAGCACATCGACGCCAGCCTGATCTTCGGCACCTCGATCGTGAACATCAGCAGCGAGGGCATCGCCCGCGATGAGCTGGGGGAGACGATCTACAACCACAGCTACGTGCGCGCGGACCTGGGCTACGACCGCCGCGACGACCCGCTCTCGCCAACCAAAGGCTATCATGTCAGCGCGCTGTTAGAGGCGGGCTTGGTGGCGGCCGACACGAATTCGAACTACATTCGCTTCGAGACACTCGGTGCCGGCTACATCCCGATGGGCAAGAGCGGCCAAGTGAATCTGGCAGCGCGCCTGGGCATGCTCTTCCCCTCCACCGGCGCGGCGGATTTCCCGATCGACCTGCGGCTTTTCACCGGCGGGGCGGACTCGGTGCGTTCCTATCCCTACAACGAGCTGGGAGCCCGGACCCGCAGCAACGACCCGCTGGGCGGCGAGAGCTATTGGGTGACCAACGTCGAGTATGTCCACGTGCTGGCTGGCCCGGTGAAGGGAGTCGCCTTCGTCGATGCGGGGAACCTTTCGGGCATCGGCGATGCCTTCAACTTCAGTGCCCCGGAGATCGCCGCAGGTCTCGGGATCCGGATCGACCTGCCGGTGGGACCGATCCGTCTCGAGTATGGACACAACCTCACGCAAGACGAAGGCGAGCCGAGCGGCACCTGGCACTTCGCGATCGGCACGGCGTTCTGAATCTCCTCAGCGCCGGCGGCGCAGCAAGCCCAGCAAGGCAAGGCCACCCAGTAGTGCGGACGATGGTTCCGGCACGTCGGAAAGCGCCGTGGCCACGATCAGATTGTCGAACTGCCAGGACTCCGTGCCACCGGCACCGGACCCGCCGCGCAGGCGGATCGTGTCGAAGTTCAGGTCAGTATCGGTGCGGGTGATGGAGGCTGCGCCGAGAGCGCCCTCACTGCTCATGTCCGCGGGGTTGAACCAGACATCGAGGACGTCGTTGCCAGAGGCATTCAGCGTCACGCGGGCCAGCACCGAGGTCAGGCTCAAAGTGGAGACCGGACTGGCGGGGCCGACCAGACCACCGCCGGTGCCCGCACGCCATTCGTAGGGCCCGGGCCAAGCCTTGCCGATGAGCAACTGCTCGGTGCTGCCATTGTAGAGGCCGAAGCCTCCAAAGCTGTTGGTGCTGCCCGAGAGCGTGGTGAACTGTTGCGCCTCGAAGAGGATCCAGATGGTCGCCGTGCCGGATTGCGCGGCCGCCAGAGTGCGGGCGACTTCCGATCCGGGCGTGGAGGTGATATTGGCTTCAGCACCGAGTGAAGAGGCGGTGGTGCCGACGGCATTGGTCCAGGTGGTGGACCAGCCGCTGCCTCCGTTGCTCCCGGCAAGGCTGCCATCCGCGTAGCTGAAATTCTCGGTGGCGAGGACCGCGGCAACTGCGGGCAAGGAAACGGTGGCAAGGCAGACGGCAGTGGAGAGGAAGGCTCGATTCATGATGGTTTACTTGAAGCTTGGTGAAAAAATGGCGGGAAATCCGTTGCGGGCGCCATCCACCCCCGGGCAAACCCAAAAGCCCGGAGGTGAATGGCTTGGTGTCCGTGCCGGGGACCTCTGGCCGGCTCAGGGTTGCTCCGCTTTCAAGCGGGCGAAGACCTTGTTGGTAGAGCCTCCGGTGACGGTCACGGTCACTTCGATTTCATCCACACCAGGCGCGGTGGTATCGGTGATCACGCTGCTCGCGATGGTCGCGGTGACGCCGTTAGGATCGGTTTCTCCCGAAGCTTTCCAGTCGAGCAAGTTCGCCGACCACTCGTAGGAAGCGGTGACATCCGTGGCCGGTGCATTGGTCCGGCTATGGCGGAAGCGGTAGGAGTGCGGGCCGGTGGCGGCCACCTCGTGCAGGCCGCTGTTAGAAGAGGCCGGGCTGGTGCCCAAAACCTGCTCGATGCCATTGGCCAGGCCATCGTGATCCGGGTCCTGGTCGAAGCCGCTTTGCCCAGCGACCGGATAGCCGGAGATCCATGCGAGGTAATCGTCCGTAGGCGGAACCACTCCGGGGAAGACCGCGAGGGCAGACCACTGGCGCGCGACCACGAAGTGATCCCACTCGGTCGCATCGGTGCCGCCCGAACCAATACGACCGGCGGTGGTCCAATTGGTGAGCGTGAATGGGGCGCTGAGCGTAGGCGCTGACTCCGGGGCAGAAAGGTCGGGATTCACCCACAGGCTGATCAGGTCGTTCTGGTAATCGAGCTTCATCACCAGAGTGTAGTCGCGGCCGGCGATGGGCTGGATGCCGCTATAGACGGGCGTGGGCGAGGGCGCGCCGATGCCGAACTCCAGATTCCCGGAAGCAGGATTGGGCGCGCTGGTCACACCCGCGAAGGCGCGCTCGGTGCCGAAGTCGAAGGCGGAGATCCCGCTCCACGTGGCACCCGCACCGCGGCGCATGTCCGCACGGATATAGACCGTCCTGCCGACCGTGTCCGCGGTATCATTCACGGCACCCTTGTATTCGTCGCTGCCGGCGGTAGCGCCTTCGCCGGGACCATTGAACTCGCGCTTGGCCCCGCTGTTGAGGGTGACAAGCTTGCCGCCCGCCACGTTGCTGGCGCCGAATACATCATCCCAATCCGCAGTCGCGGCTGGACCATCGTGCCCCACGAAAGATTCGTCGGCAGTAGTATTGTCATAGTCGAAGCCGCTGCCCCCCGTGAGTCCGGCGACGGGACCGTCGGGATAGGAATTGAAATCGTCGCTGCCGACCAAGGCCAGATCTCCGGTGGCCGGCACCGAGGCCGCGGAGTTCGGGTCACTGCCACGAGCCACCTCGAATTCATCGCGATGGGTGTCGCCGTCGCTGTCCACCTTGTTCGGATTGGTGCCGGGATCCAGCGGACCGTTGAAGACACCGCTGCCGTTCTCTTCGTTGTCGAGCAAACCGTCGCCATCGGTATCGATCTGCGTGGGGCTGCTGCCGGTGTTGGCAGCGCTGACGAAGATTCCAGTACCGGTTTCGACTCCGTCTGAAAGCCCGTCGCCGTCCGTGTCCGCCACATTGGGATCCGAGCTGCGCTGGTATTCCTGGAGATTGGTGGCTCCATCCGGCTCACGGTCCAGATTGGCGTCGTTGATCCCGACCACCAAGCCGTGTTGGGTCTCCCAAGCATCCAACATTTGGTCGCCATCGCTGTCGGAGGCCACGACATCGGCGAGAGTATCGCCGGCAGTCACCGCATCGAAGGCCCAGCTCTCCGCCGTCACTCCCGCATCGCCCTCGCCGCCGCGGATCCGCAGGGTATCGAAGGACAGGTCCGGATCAGTGCGGGTGATGTGGGGCGAGCCGAGCGCGGCAACACTGCTGGTGTCCGCCGGATTGATCCAGACGTCGAGGGTATCGGTCGCCGCGTCCACCATGGTGATGCGTGCGACGATCTTGGTCATGGCCAAGGTCGAGACCGGCACGGCTGGACCGATCAAAGTTCCGCCCGTGCCCGCCTTCCACTGATAGTCGCCGGGCCACGACTTGCCGATGAGCAGCTGCTCGGTATTGCCGCGATAGAGACCGAGGCCCCCGTAGGAATTGGTAGAGGCAGTGCCCGCCACATTGGTGGTCTGCTTGCCTTCAAAGGAGACCCAGACGGTCTTGCTGCCACCGAGCGGCGGTTCCTGCAATGCCGAGATGAGCCGCGCGCCTTGCTGGCCGCTGACAGTATTGATCACGCCCTTCCCTCCGGCGGCGGTGGGGGTCCCCAGGGCATTGCTCCAGGCAGACTGCCAGCCCACGCCGCCGTTGCTGCCGGCAAGATTGCCATCGGCATAATTGAAATCCTCGCGGGCAAAGATGGCGGCACTGGCATCCGCAGTGACGCCGAGGAGGGAGGTGGCGATACAAAGGTGTCTCAGGTTCATGGTAGGGGTTTCCGCCACCCGACGGGGGTTCGCCGACGGGTGGACCGCGGCTTACGTCGCCTTCTTTTCCAGGTTACGGGGCGATCTGAAAAAATCGCGGCAGCGTGACATCGCCTGCGATCCGCGGCAGGTCCTTGTTGAACTTCCAGCGGATTTGCCGCATGGATGCCGTCTCCCGATGAACGGCCAGCGTCCCGTCACTCCCCCACCGGACCAAGCGGTCACCCGGGAATTCGAGGCGCTGTTGATCGCGCACCAGCACCGGATCTACTTCTTCATCCGCGCGATGGTGTTCAACCCGGACGATGCGCGCGATGTGCTACAGGACGTCAACGCCCTGATCATCCGCAAGCGCGAGCGCTTCGCCGCGGGCACCGATTTCAAATCGTGGGCCTTCGCGATCGCGCGCTTCGAATGCCTCACCTATCTCCGGCGCTACGAAGCGCGCCGCAAGGTGCCGGTGGACAGCGGTCTGTTAGAGCACCTCGCGGAAGGGGCCGAAGACCGCGCCGACGATACCGATGCCTGGCTGGAGGCTTTGGCCGAGTGCCGCAAGCTTTTGCCGGACGAAGGTGCCCAGCTCCTGCAGCTGCGTTACCAGGCCCGGGTTCCGCTGGAGGAGATCGCCACCCGCTGGAAGACCACCGAGGGAGCGCTCAAGCAGAAGCTTTTCCGGATCCGGAACCAACTGAAGAACTGCATCTTGAAGCGCCGCGCGGAGTCCAATGTGGATGAAATGCCGTTTGAGGGGTAACCTGCGTCCCATTTTGAAGTAAGCCTTTTGCACCACCATTCATGAACCAGGACTGGCAGAAATGGATCGAGCGCCTGAAGTCGTATGACCTCACGGAGGCCGAGCTGCGCGAATTCCAGGCGGCCATCGAGAAAGACCCCGCCCAGCGCGATGCCTATCTGGACGCCCTCCTCACGGAAGTGGGACTAGAGGCGGAGGACCTGCCGAATCCCTTCGCGAAGCCAGAGGCGCCGGTGGTGGTGCCCTTCCGGCGCTGGCCGCGGATCGCGGCGATTGCCGCCGGGATCGCGCTGGTGGCCGCGGCTTCTTATCTGGCAGGCCAGCGTCTCACGGTGAAGCCAGCTGCGGCGACGCATGTGGCCACGATCACCGATGCGGATGAACTTGCTGAGAATGCGGGGATGCGGATCGGGCAGCCGCTGGAGAAAGGTTCCTTCACGGTGCCGGACGGCTCGGAGATCGGCATCGCGATGCGTGGCGGAGCGCGGCTGAAGGTGCGCGGACCGGCGGACTTCCAGATCGATGGGCCGGACAAGATCCGCCTCGGGAAGGGCCGGATCAGCACCTATGCGCCGACCTATGCGCACGGCTTCACGGTCGATACCACGGACGGCAAGGTGGTGGACCTCGGCACCCGTTTCGTCACCGCGGCGGGCACGCCATCAGGAACAGAGGTGCATGTGCTGGAGGGCTTGGTGGAGGCCTTCACCGCAGCCAGCGGCTCCCCGCACAGCTTGAAGGGCGAGAACGCGGCGATTCTCAAGGGCGGCAAGCTGGTGAGCACCGAGTTCCTGGCCCAGCGCTTGATTGTGCCGCTGGATCCGGTGCTGGCGGACCAGGACGGTGATGGATCTCCGGATGTGGTCGAGGACTTCTATGGCACCAAGGCGAATGATGCCTCCTCCAAGCCGGCCGCGTTACGCATTGAGGAGAGCTTTGCGAGTTACCCCACGGGCCCCTTCCGCAACGCGTCTTTCACCGGACCACAGGGGAAGTGGGAAGGCACAGGGGTCTTCGAGCCGGAAGGGCTGAGCTTTGCCGCGGGTGGCGCATCCCTGAAGAGCAGTGGCGGTGCGTTGAGCACCACTGGTGAGACCAACGTGGGTGCCACCCTGCGGCCGGATCCCAAGCAGCTCTCACCGCAGGGCGTAACTTATTTGAGCTTCCTGATGCGGAATCCCGACAAGGCCACCGCCAACTGCTTCGCGGGTCTCATCCTCTATCAAGACGACCGCGAGGAGCTTTTCATCGGCAAGCTGAGCGTCGCCAACTCCTATGGTTCGCGGCTGAAGCAATCGCTCACCCAAGACGCATTCGGCCTGCCGCTGGATGGCAAGCCGCATCTCTTCGTGGTGCGGATCGACCGGACGCGCTTGGTCACGGATCTATTCCTCGATCCCGTGCCCGGCCAACCGGAGTCTTCCGCCACCCGGCAGTTCCGCTATCAGGACGTGCCGGACTTCGATCGGATCGTTTTGCGCTCAGGAAGCGGTGCCGGAGTCTTTCCCTCGACCTTCGACGAGATCCGCATCGGGCTGACCTGGGATGCGGTGGTGCCTTGAGAGACGCAAGGCTTGAGGGCGGGTGATGCAAAGAGCTCTCACTTCCCGGGCTTGGAGCCGTCGCGCCGCCATTTGAAGTAGGCATCGAAGGTGGGCATGCGGTAGGCATAAGGCATGGCGCGAGCGCCGGGCTTGGCATCGAAGATCATGCCCTCTGGAGATTGCCTGGTGAAGGCGGGCCACTTGGGCAGGTCTGCGCCGTTGGGATCGCCGGTCTTCGCGAAGTTCACCCAGTAGTTCATCATCAGCTCGGAGAGCCGCTTGTCCTCCGCGCTCGAGCCGCGGCTGAAGAGGCCGAGGGGCGAGAGGTTGCCAAAGACGTAGCCGATCTCCGCGGCATGGCTGGCACCGCTGGTATTCCCAGGCGGGCGGTGGTCGAAGTAGTAGAGGAAAGCGGGATTCTTGCCATGGGAGCCCTGCATGCCGGCCCAAGTCCAGGCATGCCAGGTGAAGGCTAGATCGGTGAGGATCGCTTTACCCGCCCAAGTGGCCTCATCCACGCTGGTATGCGGATAGAGTGCGAGGATCTTGCCAGCATAGTCGCCGAGGCCGGCAGCAGCCTGTTGCTTGACCTTGTCCGGTGTGAGCTTGCCCCAGACAAACATGGCAGCTTCATCCGAGTTGCTGCCGACTAACAGCGGCGTGTCGTTGAACTGCTTGTGCGCATAGAGCTCGAAGATGTCCTTGGGCAGGATCGTGCCATCGAAGACCGCGGAACCGGTGGTGTCGGATGTCGCGGCATCGATGATCGCCTTCGCCGGGAGTTCGCGGGCCTTGGCGATGCTGCTGACCTTGAGCCGACCCAAGAGCTTTTCGCCCTCGGTCTCGGCACGCTTGAGCGGCAGGTGGAGCGG
Organism: Haloferula sp. BvORR071; assembly: GCF_000739615.1. Taxonomy (GTDB): domain Bacteria; phylum Verrucomicrobiota; class Verrucomicrobiia; order Verrucomicrobiales; family Akkermansiaceae; genus Haloferula. The sequence continues at coordinate 20,285 of NZ_BATP01000002.1, read as the reverse complement.
GCCGAAGGCCGCGGCATCGTTCTTGGGCGGTGCGAAGCTGCCACCGCTCTCGGCGATCGCGCGATGGAAGAGGCCCTTGGCCCTGGGCGAGGCGGCGAGGATATTCACCGAGTAGGCTCCGGCGGATTCACCGAAGATGGTTACATTCGCGGGGGTGCCGCCGAAGTTCGTGATGTTGTCGCGCACCCATTCGAGCGCCGCGATCTGGTCGCGGATGCCGTAGTTGCCAGAAGATCCCCCGCCCTCCTGCGTGAGCTCCGGGTGCGCCATGAAGCCGAGGGGGCCGAGGCGGTAGTTGATGGTGACCACGACCACGCCTTTCCCCGCCAAGTGGGCGCCATCGTAGAGTGCCTGCGAACCGGAGCCACTGGTGAAGGCACCGCCGTGGATCCAGACCATCACCGGCAGGTCCTTGGCCCCCGTGGAAGACCAGACATTGAGGTAGAGGCAATCCTCATCGAGTCCGCCGGTCACGCCCATCGCGAGGGCCGCGACGCGGCTTTGCTCGGCGGAATGGCCGTAGTCTTTGGCCGGGCGGATGCCTTCCCAAGGTTGGACCGGCTGGGGGAACTTCCAGCGCAGGGGCCCGACCGGCGGCGCGGCAAAGGGGATGCCCTTGAAGGCTTGGATACCATCCTTCGCCGCGATGCCCTCAATGGTGCCGCCAGTGACTCTCACCTGCGGGCCCTGCGCCAAGCAGGCAGAGCTGAGGCCGAGGCCAAGCAGAATGGAGAGCAGGGAAAAGCGATTCGGACGGACAGGCATCGGCAGAGGGTACGGGAATCGAGGCTGCCGAGGTTACGCCGGTTCTGCGAATTTGCAGCGGCAGATCGCTCGACACGACGAATGGAAGCCCCGAGGTCGACCATTCCCGAAGCCGGGAGAAAAAGGTTAAGCGAAATTAACCAATATTCGACAAACCATCCCAGAGCTGCTACTGGGGCGGCGATGTTCGTTCTTTCCTGTGAACCGGCGACCTGTGCGATCCCGGAGTGGCACAAGGACATCTTCCGAGGCCACGAGGAGACGGTGACCTCCGAGGAGGGTTGGTCGCCGGGTTCGCTGAACCTGGCCCAAGCCTTCGCGACCAAGCTGCGGAGCCTGCTGGCGCACGGTGATATCACCCGCCTGTTGGTCGATTTCTCACGCCGCCCGGACGATCCGGCACGCTTCAGCCGCTTCAGCGCCAAGCTGACCGAGGACCACCGGCGCAAGCTCGACGAGCGGCACCATCAGGCCCACATCAACCTGCTGCGCCAGCGGATCGTGGAGGAGATGAAGCACGGCGGGTCGGTGATTCATCTCTCGCTGCGCACGGCGCCGGCTGCGGATGCCCCGGTGGTCGAATTTGTGCAGGATCCCTCGCGGGACGTGGAGACCGCCTTCGTACGCAAGTGGACGGACGCCTTGCGGGCCGCGGCACCAGAACTGAAATTCGCGGTGGCCTCCGACCCGAACTACGGGCTCTCGACGGTCTTGCGGGAGCAATTCCCGGAGAAATTCGGCAGCATCTCGGTGGTGGCGGCGCAGTCGAGCTTCCTGGAGGGCACGCCGCTGCGCTGGGACAAGCTGAAGAAGCTGCTGCTGGAGACGCTGCCGAAGGAGTGAGGCTGGAGGCCGGACGGAAAGCTCGGTCGCTAGGCCCATCAACCCAAGGTGAGCCAGAGCGTGAAATGGCCGAAGACGTAAAACGCGGTGATCCCATTGAGGATCCATGCGACCGCTCTCAATCCCTTCCAAGGCTCGCGCCTCTTCCTCGCGATATCGGCCAAGATCAACCCGAGCAGCGAAGCAGCGCCAGCCACGAAGGTTATTCCAAAGACCAATGCACCAAACGAGTTTAGCGAGTGGCCGGAGAAAAACGGCCGTAGTCCTTCCGCCTGCACGAATTTCACAGAGCCCCAAGTCAAACCAGGCACGGAGAAGAACGAGAAAACCGTGAACCATGGAGGCTCAGATTCTCGGAACTCATAGGGATTCTCTGTCAGATACTCCTCCGGGTATTCAGGCTTGGAAGCTCTCATCAAAATCGCCGTAGCGGGGCGATAGCAGGGCGTTTCCACGCGGAACCGGGATGAGGAAATGCCGAATTCTCGATGAATCTTGGTGCCGAGGCGGGACCTTGGCCGAGCTTCCGCTTCCCGCGCCAGCCGATCATCGAAAATCTAGCATTCGTCATTCTCAAAAAAATCCGTGCCTGCCGGGGGCGATACGCTTCAATACCCCCCAAGCAAGCTCCGTCATTCTTCTCCAGGGTATTCCCGCGTAACGATGTCCAGTCCTGTTCAAGTCCTTCACGCCGAACGCATTCCTTCCAGCGGTTGTCTCGTCATTCCCGGTCGAATCACACTCAACGAGTTGCCGCACCTGGAGAAACTTTTCGCGGGGCGGAAGATCACTTGGTTCATCGAGGAGCATTCCAAGCTGGATCCGGGGGTGCAGGCGCACCTGGAGCGCTCGGGCTCGGGGGCGCTGTTTTCGGACGATGATCCCTCTCACGCGGTCGCCGGCGAGCACCTGAAACCCCTCCTGGCCAATGGCGGGGTGCTGATTTTCGTGCATGGCAAGGCTGTAGCCCGCGCTGGCGTCCCCTGCCACATCCCGGGCAAGACCCTGCGGACCCTGTGCTCCTTCGGCCTGCCGGTGCTGCCGGTGCTGATCGATTACCCGCGCGAGGCCTGCCTCTCGATCGAGCGCCCCAGCTCGATGCCGCACGCGATGATCGGGATCGGCACGGTGATCCCGGCCGAGGAAGCCTGCCCGGCGCTCTTCCGCGAACAACTCCTGGGCATGGTGGAGGAATCCTTCTCCCGCCGGCCGCTGCTGAAAGGCTCGCTGGCGATGGCGCTGCTGCACGGCCTCAAGAAGCACAGCCGCAACAAGGTCCACGACGGCTCGGATGACTCGACCATCGGCTTCGACAAGATCCTGGGCGCGGCGCTGGTGTTCTCCAAATACATCCGCGAGTCCACCGACAACCAGCGCATCGGCGTGATTCTGCCCCCGGGCAAGGCGGGCCTGATCGCAAACCTCGCCGCGCTCTTCGCCGGCAAGACGCCGGTGAACTTCAACTTCACCGCGGGCCATGAGGCGATCCGCTCGGCGATGCGCCAGTCCGGGCTCGACCGCTATATCACGGCGGACCCCTTCGTGCGGAAGATCGCATCCTTCCCCTGGCCGCCTAACCGGGACCTGATCTTCATCGAGCGCGTGCTGCCCTCGCTGAAGAAGAAGATCATCTCCTGGACGATCCTGGGCAAGCTGATGCCAGCCGCCGCGATCGCGACGCTCTTCCGCATCGGCAAGAAGCGCGATGGCGACGAGTGCGCGCTGCTCTTCACCTCCGGCTCCTCCGGTGAGCCGAAGGGCGTGCCGCTCACGCATCGCAACGTGCTGGGCAATGTCTGCCAATTCGGCACGCGCCTCAATCTGGCACCCGGTGCGGCGATCCTCGGGAGCTTGCCGCTCTTCCACTCATTCGGCTGCACGGTCACGCTGTGGTATCCGATCATCGAGGGCATCGACCTGGTGACCTATCCGAATCCGATCGAGACCAAGCGTCTGGCGGAGCTGATCGCGCAGCGCGGGGTAAACATCCTGCTGGCCACGCCGACCTTCCTGCGCGGCTACATGAAGCGCGTGGAGCCGGAGCAACTGCGCTCCCTGCAACTGGTGGTGACCGGTGCGGAGAAGCTGCCGGACAATCTCGCCGAGGCCTTCCAGGAACGCTTCGGCATCCCGCCGCAAGAAGGCTATGGCCTGACCGAGACCTCGCCCGCGACCAACGTCAACCTGCCCGATCTAACAGCCCCAGCCGATACCGTGGTGATCCCATCGCACCGCCGCGGCTCGGTGGGGCACATGCTGCCGGGCATCGCATTCCGCATGACCGATCCGGCGACGGAGAAGGCGGTGCGCGGCGACAAGCAGGGCGTGATCTGGATGAAGGGCGCGAACATCTTCCCGGGCTACCTGAACAACCCGAAGCAGTCCTCCGAAGTGCTGACCGCCGATGGCTGGTTCCGCACCGGCGACGTGGGCCGCATCGATGACGATGGCTTCCTCTACATCGAGGGCCGCATCTCGCGCTTTTCGAAGATCGCGGGTGAGATGGTGCCGCACGAGACCGTCGAGGCTGCGGTGAACAAGGCTCTCGGCCTCGACGCCGAAGCCGAGCGCAAGATCGCGATCGTCGGCATCCCGGATGAGCAGAAGGGTGAGGCGATCGTTCTCCTGTCGACCATCGCCGGACCGGCGCTGGAGCAAGAGTGCATCGACCTGCGCTACAAGCTCATGGACGCGGGCTTCCCTTCGCTGTGGTGCCCGAAGATCATCGTGCCGGTGACGGAGATCCCGGTGCTGGCGTCTGGGAAGCTGGATCTGAAGGGGTGCGAGGAGTTGGCGATGAGGTGATCAAGAGCCTCGAAGAGGCGGCACTGAGAAAGCCCAGGGCAAGCAAGCGAAGCGAGCGCAGCCCTGGGTCATGCCGTTAGCGAATGACGCGCCCTGAAGGGGCGCACGGAGCATAGTGATTCCTTGTGTGTTCCCATCCGCGACCTCCGTGTCCCCCTTCAGGGGACATGTTCGCTCGGGCCGGTTCCCAGGGTTGCGTACGCGGTGCGTGCTTACCCTGGGCTTTCTCCGCGCCGCATCTTCGAGGCTCTGGAGGCGTCACTCCCTGTCTTCACACCTTGGCCTTTCTCCGTGCCGCCCCATCGGGGGTTGGGACCCCTTCAATCCCACACATACCGCTCGTCCCACTCCACCCCATACTTGGTGAGCAGCTTCCGGAACTCATCTTGAAACGTGGTCTTCCGGTGATGCTCCGCTTGGTTGGCGATGTATTTCTCCAGATCTTCACGATGTCCGGGGCTGATGGAGAACATTCCATACCCACCCTGCCAATGAAACGCCGCCTGCCGCTTGTCGCGATCCTTGATCCACTTGGATGAGCCGATCTTGATCTCTTTCACGAGCTCGGCGGGCGAGATCGTGCGAGGATGGGAGATCAGAAGGTGAATGTGATCAGCCACTGAGCCGGCAGCGAGAAGATGCCCACCCAAGCGCGTGACAATTCCACCGATGTAACCGTGGAGATCGTCGCGGAACTCATCGGCAAGACAAGGCTCGCGGTCCTCGGTCGAAAAGACGAGATGCACCAGCAAGGAAGCGAGGGATTGCGGCATTGTTAGAAGCTCACAATTTGCCGTGGCCGAATCAAGCGTGGCTTCCAGAGCCCAAAGGTCCGAACAGCAGAGAAAGTTCCAGAAGAACGCGGCAGCGCTTCCAAAGCCCCAAGGGGGCAGCACGGAGAAAGCCCAGGGCAAGCAAGCGAAGCGCGCGCAGCCCTGGGTCTAGCGGTTAACGCATGACGCGCCCTGAAGGGGCGCACGGAGTGCAGTGATTCTTTGCGTGATCCCACCCGCGACCTCCGTGTCCCCCTTCAGGGGACCTATTCGTTCTTCGGGCCGGTTCCCAGGGTTGCGCACGCGGTGCGTGCTTACCCTGGGCTTTCTCCGTGCCGCCTCTTCGAGGCTCTTGAAGCAGGGCAGGCCCCCGCCCCAAAAAACTCCCCCACCCCGAGTTGCGCCCGTTACGCGGCACCCGGCCGGGATGATCCCATGACGTCATGTTGAAACGACATGACACGCAAGAGACACAAGAGCCCGCGGCCGGGACGCAGGCCGCGAAAGCTGAATCCAAATCCCCCACCCAGGCGATCCTCCGCGAGTGGATCCGGCCGAAGGAGGTCATCGCTGGCTTCGGCATCAGCCGGACCCGGCTCTACGCGCTGATCGGCCAGGGCAAGATCGATTCGGTCCGGCTGGAGAGCCCGGGCGAGAAGCAGGGCACGCGGATCATTCGCCTCGCCAGCCTGAACGACTATCTGGAGACTTTGCTGGCGGAGCAGCAACAGCAGCAAGCGGCGAAGAAAGGAGGTGCAGCATGATTGCTCCCCTCGATCATCCTTCTTACCGCGACGAACGATGCTCGCCCGAAGAGATCGAAGCCGCCGAAGCCCGCTGGCGGGAAGCCATCGAGCACATCGATGACGCCGGTCCGCGGGCGATCAGCTTCGAGACCCTGGAGTCCAGCGCGCAGTCCCAGGACAAGACCGGTGCCAAGCGCCAATGGCTGCAAGCGTGGAAGCCCTCGGAGTTCATGAACTTCACCCCGCCGGCGGACTTCGTGCTGATGGGCGATTGCCACCTGACCCGTGGCAATTTGACCGTGATCAGCGGTTGGCCGGGCGTGGGCAAGAGCCGTGCCGCGATGGCCATGGCGATCGCCGGGGCGAGTGGCGCGGATTGGCTGGGGCACCCGATCCACAGCCGCTTCCGCACCCTGATCATCCAGTGCGAGAACGGTCCCTTCCGTCTCAAGGCCGAGCTGGGAGCGGCCACGCCGGGCGATGATGATGAGGTGCTGGATGACTGGCTGCGGATCACCCCGCCGCCGACCTATGGGCTGGCCTTCAGCGAGCCATCCTTCCGTGCCGAGTTGCGGCGCTACATCGCCGAGTGGCAGCCGGGACTGGTGATCATCGATCCCTGGAACCGCGCCGCGGATGGCGACAAGCAGCAGGACTACCGGCAAGCGCTCGACTCGATCTTCGCCTGCTTGCCAGAGGATCCGGCGCAGAAGCCCGCGCTGCTGGTGATCCACCACATGCGCAAGAAGGGCAATGAGTCGAACCGCAAGCACGGCCGCGACCTGCTGCATGAGCTGGCGGGGAGTTATCAGATCGGTGCCGCGGCCAGGTGCGTCTTCGCGCTGGAACCGGCGAGCAAGGACCTGAGCGATGGCACGGTGGTGCTGACCTGCTGCAAGAACAACGACGGGCTGGAAGGCGCGCCGAGCGCCTGGCATCGGAAGAACGGGCTCTTCGATCCGTGTCCGGAGTTTGATATGGAGGGGTTCCTCAATCCTACCGAGGAGAGTGCAGGCACCGGCTCGCGGCTTCCCTTCGAGGCCGTGGCTCAAGCCCTTCGCGGCATGTCCGGCGAGACCAAGGGCAGCGCCGTGGCTCGTTTGGTGAATGCAGGAGTCTGTGTCCGTTCCACTGGCTATAAGCTGCTGGCCGAGCTTCCCGAGAACATCGTGGAAGATGCGATGGGCAAGTTCTGGTGGAAGGAAGATCCCGAAGCTTGAGACGCCGTTCAACCCTGTCCGATCCGTCCGACAACCCTAGGGGAATCGGACGGATCGGACAGACCGGGGCTCCTCAGTATGCCTTCCTCCTCCGCCTCGCCCGCCAGAAGAGCAGCCCGAGCCAAGGAACCATCGCGGCAAGTAGAGCAACCCAATATGGCAGCATGAGATACCAATCTCGTGGATCATCGTAGGCCCAAGTGTCTCGGATTTCCTCGTAGGGCGACCGTTCGTCCGGTTCCAATGGCAGGGGCATTTCCTCTCGCGGTTTCCCACCACCCCGAACAAAGAGGGGCCTCATGCGGGACGGGCTCCCCTTTCCGGTGTAAACCCAATTCCGGTGATCGAACCTGCTGAATCTAAACTTGGTTCGATTGTAGTGATCATATCGGACAGCCACTGCCGCCTCCATCGTATCACAGTGAATGGCACCGCCTTGTATCGTTGTCCAAACGATCCTCGAATCCCACCAAGCCCAACAAATGAACGCCATCACGAGGATGCCAGACCAGAAGGTGAGGGAGCGGTGGAGGGCGAGCTTCACCGCAGCAAGCTGAGCAGGCTTCTGCCACAAAGCGAGCAGCGTAATTTTATCAGGAGCCACGCCTTCTTCTGTCCGATCCGTCCGATTCCCCTAGGACTATCGGACGGATCGGACGAATGAGTGTGGTCCCCGCTCCCATTTTCCATTCCATTCCAACTCCCTAGGGTTTTGGAATGGAATGGAAAATCGGGTCAAGTGCGTCCTCCTGCACCAACAGCAAGTTCGCGGTTGGCGCAGGAACTCCCCACTCCATTCCGGCATCCCGAATCCTGCATTCCTCATTCGCCTTCCTGCCGCAGCCACGGATGCGCCTTGCCGCGCGGAATAGCACTGCCACAGAGTCTCCCCGCTCACCCCTTCGGGGACTTCCTGCGTCTTGCTGAAAACTGCACACTGACCACTAGCAAACTCTTCTCCCGTCCATGCTCGACCGAGTCCTCGCCAAGCGCATTGTTCCCGTCATCGTCCTCGACCACGCCGATTCCGCCGAGCCCTTGGCGGAGGCGCTGCTGGCCGGTGGGCTGGACATCATGGAGATCACCTTCCGCACGGAGGCGGCGGAGGAATCGATCCGGCGGATTGCCAAGCGCTTCCCGGAGATCCTGGTGGGTGCTGGCACGCTGCTGGAGAATGATCAGGTCGCGCGGGCGAAGGATGCTGGCGCGGTCTTCGGCCTGGCACCGGGCCTGAACCCGCGGACGGTGGCCAAGGCCGCCGAGGTGGGCCTGCAATTCTCTCCCGGCGTGATGACGCCCAGCGAGGTCGAGCAGGCGCTGGCGCTGGGTTGCAAGCTGCTGAAGTTCTTCCCCGCGGAGGCCGCCGGTGGCACCGCGATGCTCAAGTCGCTGGCCGGTCCCTACGGCCACACCGGCGTGAAATTCATCCCGACTGGCGGGGTGACCAGCGCGAATCTGGCGGAATACCTGAAGCTGCCGGTGGTCGCCGCGATCGGTGGCTCCTGGATGGTGGACAAGCAGCTCGTGAATGAGGGCAAGTGGGAGGAAATTACCCGCCTGACTCGCGAGGCGCTGGCAGCGGCCGCGGCGGCTCGTTAGAGTCGCCTCCATGATCGCGGGAATCGAACTGGGCGGCGGCAAGACGGTCGTCGCCATTGGCACGGCTACGGGCCTCGTGCAGGAGGAGTGGCGCTTCCCGACCACCACCCCGGCGGAGACCTTCGGGCGGGCGCTGCAGTGGTTCGCGGAGCGCGGCACGCCGGAGGCGATCGGGGTGGCGGCCTTCGGGCCGATCGGCATCGTCCCGGGGCGCCCGGAGTATGGCAAGGTCATCGCCACGCCCAAGCCGGGCTGGAAGGATTTTTCGATCACCGGCGCTATCGCGGAGGTCTTCCCCGCGGCCAAGGTCACGCTCGATACCGATGTGAATGCGGCAGTGCTGGCGGAGGCGCGGCTGGGCGCAGGCCAAGGCGTGGACGATCTCGCCTACATCACCATCGGCACTGGCATCGGCGCGGGCATTCTCTCCGGCGGGCACCTGATCCACGGTGCTTTGCACCCGGAGTTCGGCCACATCAAGGTGCCCCGCTGCCCCGGCGATGAGTATCCCGGCATCTGCTCTTTCCACAAGGATTGCCTCGAAGGCCTGGCCAGCGGTCCCTCGATCGCGGCGCGCTGGGGCCAGCCTGCCGCGGAGCTGCCCCGCGATCATGCCGCTTGGGATACGGAGGCTTGGTATCTCGCGCACGGGGTGCTCTCGCTGCTAGGCGTGGTTTCCTCCGCGCGGGTGATCATCGGCGGCGGCGTCTCGCAGGCAGAGGGCTTCCATGAGAAGACCGAGCGGATCCTGAAGGAGATCGCCGCGGGATATTTCGTGCCGCTCTCAGCCAGCCCCTACGTGGTCCCGCCGCTCCTGGAGCAGCAGGCCGGGATTGTCGGTGCGCTGCTGCTGACCGGGATCTAAGGCGGACTTGAAACGCGGCCGCCGCATCGGGCGTAGAAAGGGATTCACGCGCCCTTTCGCAAACCCATGGACCGCCGCACTTCCCTGAAATCGCTCGCCGCCGGCACGCTCGCTGGCGTCATTCCGCCCTCGCTGCTTGCCCAAGCCCCGGCCGAGGCACCAGCGGTCGAGCCGCATGCGGAGAAGATCCCGGAGATCCCCTTCGATGCGCCGAAGGGCAGCTGGACCCTCGCCGTCTTCCCGGATAGCCAGAGCCTCACCCGCCTGCACCCGGAGGTCTTCATCCGCCAGGCGGAGTGGGTCGCGGCGCACAAGGAGAGCCACGACATCCGCTTCGTCGCCCATCTCGGCGACATTACCGACAACAACCTGCCCTACCAGTGGACGAATGCGAAGGCGGCGATGGATGTGATCAAGAAGGCCGGCATCCCCTACTCCCTGCTGCCCGGCAATCATGACCTCGGTGCCAATGGTGGCACCGCCGACCGCAGCACGCTGATGAATGATTTCTTCAAGCCCGCGGACTACTCTAACAGCCAGAGCGTGGTCTACTTCGAGCCCGGCCACCTGGAGAACTCCGCCCACGGCTTCAACACTCCGCATGGCGACTTCCTGATCCTCGCGCTCGAGTTCGCGCCGCGCAATGCGGTGGTCGCCTGGGCAAATGAGCAGGCCTCGGCGCATCCTCACCACACGGTGATCATGACCACGCATGCCTACATGTTCTCCGACGACACGCGCTACGATCTCGCGAAGTTCGGCAGCAAGCAGACTTGGAACCCGAAGACCTATCCCCTCGCCAAGAACGAGGAGGTCAACGATGGCGAGGACCTCTGGCAGAAGCTCGTCTCACAGCATGCAAACATCCGCTTCACGCTGAATGGCCACGTCCTGAACGACGGTGCCGCCCGCACCGTGAGCCCGGGCAAGGGTGGACAGAACGTCCACCAGATCCTCTCGAACTATCAATACGGCGTGAAGCCCGACCGCCCCTTCCACGGTGGCGGCTACTTCCGCCTGATGCAGTTCCTGGCGGACAAGAAGACCGTGCGCGTGAAGACCTACTCGCCCTGGCTCGACAAGTGGATGGATGGGCCTGAGCAGCAGTTTGAGGTGGTGGTGTAACAAAGCTCAAGGGCCACTTGGCACACTCGCAGTGCGGCGCTTGCCCTGCACATTACCCGCAAGTGGCTGAATCTTGCCCGGCTCAAAAGCCCCAAGGGGGCGGCACGGAGATAGCCCAGGGCAAGCGACAGCGCAGCCCTGGGTCATGTCGAAAGCCATTCATGCCCCCTGAACTGGGGGCCAGGAGTGTGGTGACTCCAGACGGTTTTCTCACCCGCGACCTCCTTTCCCCCAATTCAGGGGGCCTTCTTCCTGGACCTCGAACCCAAGGTTGCGCTGCGCTTCGCTTGCTTACCTTGGGCTATCTCCGTGCCGTCCCTTTGGGACTCTTGAATCGCCGCCTTCGTTCCATGGATCGGTCCGATCTCATACGAACTTGAGGAAAAGATGCAGACCGCGATTGCGCGCACTCCAAGGCGGCTACGCCGCGAGAAGGCACTACGCCGTCACCATCCTCAACTGCAGCTCGATCATATCATTCACCAGGTGTCCGCCGAGGCTGCGGAAGAACTTCCCGGATCCGTAGATCACATTCCAGCGCGTGCGATCGATCGCAAAGGCCGCCTGCGCCGCGAGCTTGCCCTCGGCGGTGATACCACTGCTGGCCAGGAACTCGATCTCGCCATCGATCCCCTTCAGCGTCAGCACGCCCTTCACCTTCAAGTCCGCCGATCCCGGCGTGGCACCGGCCACTTCGGAGGCACCGCTGATCTTGAAGGAAGCTTCCGGATACTTGTCCACCTCGAAGAAGTCATCGCTCAGCAGGTGCGCGATCAGCATCTCGTGCAAGGGATCACCAGCGAGGTCCTCGCAGGCGATGCCCTGCATATCGAAAACGAAACTACCACCCGTCAGCTTGCCACCGGCGATGCTCAGCTCACCGGACTTCAAGCACAGGGTCCCGTGGTGATGGTTCAGCAGGTTGCGACCGGTCCACTGCACCCGGCTCTCCGCGAGATCCAGGGCATAGGTGCCATCGCGGGGTTTAGCGGCCGCAGCCGCCGGAGTCCCCTCCTCCACCGCGAGGCCAGCGGCCTTCCAGCCCTCCACGCCTTCGCGGAACTCTAACACCTGCGTGTAGCCCGCACGGCAGAGCTTCTCCGCCGCCACCCGGCTCTCCTGGCTATCCGGCCCGCTCCCATAGACGCAGACCGCTTGGGCGGTGGCCGGCAGCTTCTCCTGCATCCGCTCCAGAAAGGCGACCTCATAGACGCAGTTGTTCCAAGCACCGGGGAGACGCTTGCAGTCACAGTCCTCCTGCAGACGGACATCGACCAGCAAGGGCGGCTCCGCGCCCTCCAGTCGCTGTTTCAGTTCGGTGAGGGAAAGAACCGAGGGATTTCCAGACATGCCGGACTGATAGCCCGGAAGCCGCACTGGACAACCGGCAAATTGCATCAGCAGGGAGGCAACGCTTCAGCCGGCTGACGGCGGCAGCAAATACAAGGTCATGGCGAAAACCCCATAGACCATTAGCACCAGCACGCCGACGAACCACGTCGATCGGCCACTGTTGGTGACCAGGGAGGCGGTCATCGTGGCGATGAGCATCATCACCACCGCACCCGGCCAGAATTGCAGATCCATCGGCGTCGGGCCCAGGCCGTAGCTCAACAGCACCAGCACGGGTGCCACGAAGAGCGCGATCTGCGATGCGCTGCCCAGCGCGATGCCCACGCTCAGGTCCAAGCGGTTCTTGCGCGCCCCGGAAAACGCCGAGGCCATTTCCGCAGCACCGCCGACCAGTGCCACCACGATGAAGCCCACGAAGGCCTGGCTCATCCCGAAGGACTCTGCTGCCTTCTGCACTGACTCCACGAACACCTCGCTCACCAGCGCGACCAGCACGGTGACCCCGGCCAGTGTGGCCAAGGCCAGACCCAGGGGCCATGGCTCTTCACCAGCCTCCCCGGATTCCGCGCTGGCAAACAATCCGCGGTGCGTCTTGAGCGAAAACAACATGCTCAGCCCGTAGGTCGCGATCAACAGCAGCGACAGCCCGACGCTCAACTTGTGGGTGAAGAGCGCCCCCGGCGCGGAGTCAACTTTGGAAATGGCCGAAGGAATCAACAGCGCCACCGTGGCCAGGAAAAGCAGGGCTGCTTGAAGACGCGCGCTAACCCGGTTGAATTCCTGCACATGGTGCTTGAGGCCGCCGAGGAGGAAGGAAGCGCCCAGCATGAACAAGGTATTCGTGACGATCGCGCCAGCGATGGACGCCTTCACCAGCATGTATTGTCCGGCGCGCAGGGCGGCGAGAGCGATCACCAGCTCCGTCAGGTTCCCCAGCGTGGCATTGAGCAGGCCGCCGACGGCGTCTCCGGTCTTCGCCGCCACCGATTCCGTGGCGTGACTCAGCAGCGCCGCCAGCGGCACGATCGCGAGCACCGACAGCAAAAACAGCAGCGTATGCGATTCCGACCTGAGGTGATGAAAGGCGAACACCAGAGGCACAAACACCAGCAGCCACAACAGCGGATTGTGGCGGATTTCTTTTAGCAAGGGGCTCATGGGAGAAGCTCTGTTGGAGGTTCATCTGCAAGGTTTGCCCTTGAGAACCGACCCGGGCGTGAGCCTCGGATGCCGCTCCGGACAAGCGGCAATTTGGAGCACATCGCTCACTCCAGCATCCTGCCCATGACCCACAAGTCGGTCGGACCGGCCCTGATGATGGCACCAAGGGAAAAACGCCAACAGTTCCCTTGGCTTGGTGAGCTGGATCAGGCCGGCTTGTGGGCGATAGGCAGGTCTCGAAGTGCTTCTGGTTTTGTTTACTTGTAGGAAGTTCCCTTGAAGTCGCCGCCCAGTGCGAGGTGCAGGTTAACCCGCTCCCGCAAGCGCGAGGCCTGCACTTGCGTGAGCTCGACCTTGGCGGCCAGATTCTCACCGACGAGGCGCAGGATCTGGAACATGTCCATCTGCCCTTGGTCGAATTGCATCCGGGCATACTTTACCGAGTCGCTGCTCTGCTTGACCATCTCGCCGAGCGCTTCCTCGCGCATGCGCAGGTAGTATTCGTTGGCCAGCGCGTCCTCCACGTCCTCGAAGGCATGCAGCGCCGCGCTGGTGTAGAGGGCGGCCGCGGCCTTCTGCTCGGCCGTGCGCAGATCCTGCATCGCCTTCAGCTCGCCGCCGAAGAAAATTGGCTGCGTGATTCCACCGGCCAAGGTCCATGTCACGGAGCTAAGGGTGCCCACGCCGTTGAGGTGGGCGCTGCCGAGGCCATTCGCGGCACTCAGTGCGAACCGTGGCAGGCGGGCGGTGCGGGCTTCTTCCACGCGGTGGAAGGACGCCGCAAAGCGGCGCTCCGCGGCGATCAGGTCCGGGCGACGCTCCAAGATCTGCGAAGGCAGCCCGGCGGGCACGGTCTTCGGTGTCCGTGGGAAATCGTCGCGCGTGCTCAAGCGGCCCGACGGATACTGGGCGGTGATCACCTCAATGCCGCGGATCGCCTTTGCACGCGCGGCCTCCGCGGCATGAAGGGTGTCCTGCGCCCCGGCAGTGCGGGACTTGATCTGGCTTATCTCGAAGTCACTGGCGTGGCCCTGCTCCTTGCGGATGCCGGTTAGATTGAGGTAGTCATTGTAGAGGCCGATCGCCTCGCGGGCATTCGCCGCCTGCTGGGAAGCTTCGATCGCCGAGATATAGGCCCGTGCCACCGCCGCCGCGAGCGACTGGCGCGCATACAGGTAGTCCGCCTCCGCAGCATCGGCATCGGCCTGCGCCGCCGCACTTTTCGAGCCGACGCGGCCCCAGACATCGGCTTCCCAGGAGGCGCCGAAGCCCAGCCCACCGACCCAGCGGATCGAGGTATTGTCACTGCCCCGGTCGGTCGAGGGCGCACCGCCACTGTTGTCCTCCCCGGAGCTCCCGAGGTCCGGGGGAGTGATCTGGGGCCCATCGTTCAGGATCTCGCGACCCTCGTGCTGGCCCATGACCTTGATCCCCGCGCGCGGATAGAGCGCCCCGCTGGCAACCGTCACCGCATGGCGCGAGGCTTCCACCTTGGCGGCCGCGGCGGTAAGGTCCGGATTCCGCGCCACCGCATAGTTCACCAGGTTGGTCAGCTCCGGATCATTGAAGCTGGAGATCCAGTTCGGCACGATCGGCCCGCTGCCGTGGCTGGCGCTGAAGCTTCCGGGAACCTTCGCATGGATGCTGGTGAGGATGTCCTCCTTGGTAGGCGGCGTCTTCAAGGCGCAGGCCGCCACCGCAAAGCAGGCCAAGCTGCCGGAGATCAGGGTGCATTTCATGGGCTGGGCCTAGTGGAGTTTCAGCACGAACCAATCGGTCTTGGTCGAGACACGCAGGAAGACCTTGCGCAGGATGTGCGTGAAGGTGCCATGCTCGGTGAAGATGGCACCGGCACCGCGCGCACCGGCCGCCAGGAACAATTCCTTGTCCTCAGGGTTCACCAGCAAGCGCACCGCGATGCGTTGCTCGGGCATGGACACGGGCAAGGTATTCGGCAGGTTGCCGTTGATCGGCATCTGGCCTTGGGCGGTGGCCCACAGGATCGAGTCCACCTTGCACTTGATGATCTTGCCGGGATAGGTCTCCAGGAAAATCTCAGCCTCATTCCCCGGCTCCACGTAGCGCAATTCGTTCTGACGGAAAAAGGCCAGCAGCCATTGGTCCTTGTCCTCGATGAAGCTCATCACGGGCATGGTCGCGAATTGAGTCGCGCGCACCCCCGGCCGCAGCGCGAGGTTGGCCACGCGCCCATCTGCCGGCGCGGTGTGCACGCAGCCTTCCAAGTCGTACTTCGCGCTCCGCAAGGCGGCCTCGGACTGCGCGATCTTCGTCTTGGCCTTGGCCACCGTGTCGAGTTCACCCGTGGCAGTCAGCGCCCCGAGCTTCTGCTTCACCTGGGACTCGACGGCTTCCGCGCCCACGATCTGGCTCTGGTAACTCGCAAGCTGGGCCTGCGCGGATTCGAGGTCCGCACCGCGACCGGCACCGGCTCCCGCCAGTGTGGTGAACTGGTTCACCCGCTTCTGCGAGAGCTCCATCTGGGCTACCAGCGCCGCCTTCTGGGCCTGGGCATTCTTGAGCTCAAATTCCAGCCCGCGTTGTCCTGCCTCCGCGGTAACTAGGGCGACCTTCGCCTCCTCCAGGTTGGACTCGGCAAGCTTCACCGCCGCCTCGAAGGGCTCCGGATCCATCTTGAACAACACGTCGCCCTTCTTGATCGGGCGGTTCGGCTCGATCGGAACCTCTGTGACCTGACCGGTCACCCGCGGCACGATTGGGATCACGTAGTTCATCGCCCGCACGTCCGATGAGGAAGGCGCGAAAATATTCAGCAGCAGGATCAAGGTGGTCAGCGCGATGATCGGGATGGTCACCACGATCACCTGGCTGGTGATGTTCCAAGGCAGCCACTTCAGCTTGATGAAGATCAGCCAGACGAAGAACGCGTAGATTCCTAGAAGCAAGATATCCATGTCAGGCTTGGTCGTCCCCCTGTTTGAGTTTGGCTTCGAGTTCAGCGACGCGAGCGCGCAGATTCTCGACTTCATCCGTCGGCTGCTTGCCCTTGGATGGCTTGGCCTCCCCCTCGGCCTTCACCTCTGTCTTGGCATCGCCATGACCGTGCGAGTGATCCACATCCGTCCCGTAGGCCAGCTTGTGCAGCACCGGCTTGGTGTAGGCCCAGAGCCAGGCGATCGGCCACAGCAGGCCGCCGAAGGCCAGCGAGAGCAGGCACAGGCACTGGATCGCCTTCGCCTGCGGGTGCCCCTTCTTCTCGGCGATTTTCTCCGGCAGGATGTGCACCAGCCAGAAGACGACGATGCCGACGACCGGCACGAGGACGAGGACGACCCAGGAGAGCACATCGGCGACCTTGTCGAGCGTCTCGCCATGGAGCAGCGAGGCGTGAACATTCGCCGGGATGAAAACCGCGGCCGCCACCGGTAGCCGGGTCCACGCACGCAGGGCCTGGCGTGGGATTGAGATGGCAGGAATCATGGAATGGATGCTTCTTCTGCTAGAGCGGCCCCGAAACTGCCAGAGACCGCGATCACCCGCCATTGTACTTTAGTTTAATGGCCCCGGGCGGCCTTTGCCGAAGTATCCTTGATAACTCGACAATCTTCCCTTTTAGCCCTAGGACCGGGGCACCGCCTTTTTCCGGTTCCGCAGTCGCCCGCATGAGCACCGTTCAGATTCTTTGGCAGACGATGATCGGTGCCTGCCTGATGCTCGCGGCAATCCAATGGCTGGCCCGCAGCAGCAACAAGGCCGCCCCCTGGGTCACCCTGCTGGCGCTCTCGATCGCGGGGATCGCCGCCGGCGAATTGGCCGCGATGTATGCCCCGACTCCGGAATACTTCGGGCGCACGGTCCGCTGGATTCACTTACCGATCTACACCGCCTTCGTCGCCATCGTCGGCTTCGTCGATTGGTCCTTTGGCACCGGCCGGCGCTGGCTTGGCACCCTGGCCCTGTCGGTCCGCATGGTCTGCCTGGCCATGAACTTCTGGTTCTATCCGAATCTGAACCACGAGAAGATCCTCGGCCTGCGGGAGATCCACTTCCTGGGATCATCGGTAAAGGTCGCGGATGCGGTCTTCAGCCAGCGCACCCGGCTTGCGGAGGCGAGCACCTTGCTGTTGCTGGTCTTCGCCTTCGATGCCTCCCTGCGCTTATGGAGCAAAGGAGACCCGGATTCAAAGCGCCGGGCCCTGCTCATGGGCGGCGGCGTAGTGATCTTCATCGCCACGGCCTTGCTGCAAGGCGTCCTGATCCACACCGGCACGGTGCCCATGCCCTATCTGATCAGCCTGCCCTTCTGCCTGCTGCTGGCCGCGATGGGCTACGAGAGCAGCCGCGACCTGAAGCGCTCCGCAGCCATGGCCGCCACCTTGCGGGAAAACGCGGAGAGCATGCAGCTCGCCGCAAACACCGCCCGTATCGCCTTCTGGCAGTGGAATATCGCCGACAACTCGATCTCGATGGATCCCCGCGGCCGCCAGCTCTACGGAGTGCCTGCCCAAGCAATCGTGACTCTCGACGACTTCCTCGCCACCCTGCACCCCGATGACCGGGAACCCACTCGCCGCGAACTGGATGCGGCCGTCAAAGGCGATGGCAGCTTTCACGCCAACTACCGGGTGGTGGTTCCCGCGGAAGCGCGCCACTGGATCGAGGCCCGCGGCAAGGTCGAATATGACCCCCACCACAAGCCCCTGCGGATGCGCACCGTCTCGATCGACGTTACCGAGCGCCAGATGATGCACGAGCGCTTCCGCCTTTCGGTGGATTCCTCGCCCAATGGAGTGGTCCTCGCCAATGCGGAAGGCTCCATCCTCCTCACGAACCAGCGCGCCGATGAGATGTTCGGCTTTGCTCCCGGCGAGTTACTCGGCCAATCCGCGGACCTGTTGGTCCCGGAACGCCACCGCCGGGCCTCGGGCAATTCCCGGCCCGGCTTCCAAAAAGCTCCCAGGGCCCTCGGCATGAGCGGCGGGCGCGAGCGCTTCGCACGGCGCAAGGATGGCAGCGAGTTCCCCGTGGAGATCAGCATCACCCCGGTCGAAAGCCCGGAAGGCATCCTGATCCTCAGCGTGATCGTCGATATCTCCGCGCGCCGGGAAGCGGAAGCGGAGGCCCGACGGCATCGCGATGAGCTGGCCCACGTGACCCGCGTGACTACCTTGAGCGAACTCTCCGGCTCCTTGGCGCACGAGCTCAACCAGCCCCTGGCGATCATCCTGGCCAATGCCCAAGCCGCCCAACGGATGCTCGCCCAGAGCCCGCCCGACCTCGTCGAGGTGAAGGAGATCCTCTCCGACATCGTGGATGAAGACCGCCGCGCCGGTGAAGTGATCCAGCGCCTGCGCGCCCTGCTGAAGCGTGGCGAGACGCAGATGCTGCCGGTCTCCTTCAATGACATCGTCACCCAGGTCCTGCACCTGACTCATACCGACTTGTTAGGACGCGGCGTCACAGTGAGCACTGACCTCGCCGATGATCTGCCACTGGTGTCGGGCGACCGGGTCCAGCTCCAGCAGATCCTCCTCAATCTCGTGCTCAACGCCGCCGAAGCGACAATGGAGAAGCCCGGCGGCAGCCGTCACGTGGTGATCTCCACCTCAGAGAAAGATGGCATCGTCCGGCTGGCGGTGCGGGATTCCGGGATCGGGCTACCGGAAGACATCGAACGACTGTTCGAACCCTTCTATACCACCAAAGCCCAGGGCTTGGGCATGGGTCTGGCGATCTGCCGCTCAATCGTGGCCGCCCACGGCGGACGCCTCCGGGCGGAGCCCCATGCGGAAGGGGGCGCGGTATTCCACTTGGACATTCCCGCGACCGTGCAAGAGCAAGCCTGAGTAGATCCCGGGGACCCGCATTATCCCGGGTAAGCTTCCCGAGAGTTAACTATTCTCATCGCAAGTCGTGGCGATGGCATTGCACCAAAGTAGTATACTCTACTTTGGTTTTTCCAGCTATGCCGGAGAGGACCACCAGAACCGAGCGGTGACTGCATCATGTCTCTGCCCGTTCCGGGGAAAACTTCGTTCCTCGTTCCATGAAAACCACGCTCCTGTACGCCGGCCTCAGTTCGGCCCTGCTCTTCTCTTCCAGCCCGCATCTGCAGGCCCAGGAAGAGTCCCCCGAAATCGTTGGTTTGCACAAGGCCGCCTCCGACTTTGTCGCAGCCTACAACAAGAAGGACGCCGCCGCCGTGGCAGCGCTCTTCACCGAGAATGGTGAGATCGCCGACCTCAAGGCGGACGATGTCACCTCCGGCCGCGAGGACATCCAGGCGCGCTACGAAGCGATCTTCGCCGCACCGGATGCCCCAAAAATGGCTGTCGAGGTTGATACCGTGCGGATCGTTGGCAAGGATCTCGCCATTGAGGACGGCACCGTGCATTTGACCTCGCCCGACGAGGACGACGCGCCGCAATCAATGTCCTATACCGCCGTCTTGCAAAAGAATGACAAGGGCGTCTGGCAGATCGCCAGCACCCGCGATCTCGGCGACGTTAGCGACACCGCCGGCCATCTCGCGATCCTGGCCAAGCAGCTCAAGGGCGATTGGACCGCCGAAGCCAACGGCATGCGCCTCGACATTGCCTTCGGCTGGGACGACACCGGCAAATACCTTAAAGGCGAGATGCTGGCCACCGCCTCCGATTCCAAGGAGGTCAGCACCGACATCCGCATCGGCTGGGACCCCTCTAAGAAGAAGATCACCTGGTGGTCCTTCGATGATGGCGGCGGCTTCTCCAAAGGCGAATGGACGCCTATCGACGAGGGCTGGATGATCCGCACCGAGGGAACTACCGCCGATGGCGAGGAAACCAGCGCCAACCAGCTCCTCTCATTCGAGGACAAGGATACCTTCACCTTCACCTCCAAGGGACGCCTGATCGATGGCGAGTTGCAGCCCGACGTGAACATGCGGGTGGTGCGTCAGGCCCCGGAGGCCAGCGACGATGACGACGACGACAAAAAGTAAGCCCCTAACAGCATTCAAGTCATGAAAGCGAGTCTCTTCAATACAATCGTAGTGGCCTTGATCGGCATG
>NZ_BATP01000003.1 GCF_000739615.1 Haloferula sp. BvORR071 | reverse complement strand
GCCGAGCAAGAGCGGATTGCCAAGGAACGTGCCGAACAAGAGCGGGTTGCCAAGGAACGTGCCGAACAGGAACGCCTTGCCAAGGAGCGTGCCGAACAAGAGCGGGTTGCCAAGGAGCGAGCCGAGCAGGAGCGCCTTGCCAAGGAGCAAGCCGCAAAGGAGCAAGCCGCGAAACAGGCTGCCGCTTCCAAGCCGGTGGTTTCCATCGGCTTGAACTCCGAGCCGGCCCAAGTGGCCAAGGCTGCGCCAATTACGCCGGCGGTGGTGCCGGTGGCGATTCCAGTAGCGGCCGCGGCACCGGTGCAGGCGGCTGCAGCACCACAGGTCTCTCGTACCGCGCCAGCCGAGGCCGCGACTTCGGCGCGACCGGTCGTTTCGATCGGACTCGGTCAGCAGGATCAATTTGCCGCCAAGCCGGCGGCGTCAGATGTCAGGCCGGTTGTCTCGATCGGACTGGGGCAAGTGGATCACTTTGCGCGCCCTGCGCCTGTGGCCGGGGCGATGCCCTCGGCGAGTGCTCCGGCCGCAGCGCCGCAGCCCCAGCAGGCACCGCCATTGGCCGATGCTGCGCCGATGCGCCCCTTTGCCGACCCGGTAGTCGCCCAGGCCGCTGCTGCGCCAGCGCGGCCGATGCAGGCATCACCGGATCCGCGCCCAATGGTTTCTATCGGTCTGGGGCCGCAGGCGACTCCAGCTCCCACGCCAAGGCCCCAAGCCCCCGCCGCGGAGGTGGCCGCGCCCGCACCGCAAGCAAGCCCAACGCCGGAACCTGCCCCTCCAGCGCAAGCGATGCCCGTTCCTCAGCCGCAGCAGGCGGTGGCTCCGGCACCTCAAGCTGCAGCGCCAGCACCTTCCGCCCGTCCGGCGGTCCCGGGGCGCGTCTCAATTGGCCTTTCGGATGAAGCTTTGGCGCTGAATGGGGCTCGTCCCCCGGTCCAAGCGCAGCCTGCGGCCCGTACGGTAGCGCAAGCGGTAGCTGCTGCGGCAGCGGCTGAAGTTTCCTCTGCTCCAGCAACAGTTCCGCAGCCCGCGAAGAAGGGCAAGGCTGTCACCAAGGAGAAAGAGAAGGAGAAGAAGCAGGAGGCGAGGTCCCGCATGGGCTTCGTGCTTTCCATGCTAGTCCTAGTGGCGCTGATCCTAGGGGGAGGAGCTGCCGCGATCTATTTCCTCGATAGCATCAACCGCAATCGCACCGACGCTCATCCGGCGGATAGCGGTGGTCCGCCACCTTCCTCGGTTCAGCAAGTCCGTGAAGACAAGGTCGCCAAGGCTTGGCAAGAAGAGGCAAAGCAGGTGCTGGGCGAGTTCCTGGCGGCCAATACCCCGGCGGGCAAGGCGGCCTTTTCGATCCGTGGGAGTGAGCTCTTGCCGCAGATGAATGCCTTCTACGGCAGGGGTCCGGTCGATGACTCGGACACACCGCTGTCGGGCTTCGCGGCTGCGGATCTGGGGGACGGCGATCACAAGCGCGGCATCTATCGCATGGTCTTCGACCGGCCGCCGCAATTCGAGATGAAGGATTTCTTCGGGCCGCTGGCACCGCTGGAGGTCCAGATGAAGGTCAAGGAGCCGGACCTGCTGCTGTCCTCGCTGGCCCGTGCCGGGAACTTCACCTCGGAGCCAGTGAAGGTGGATGTTTTCTTCAAGCGCGGCGCAGATGGCCTGATGAAGATCGATTGGGACACCTTCGTGCAGACCAAGTATCGCACCTTCCGCAGTTTCTCCGAACTGCCGGATCCAGGTAACAGCGCGGTCTTCCGGGTCTTCGTGATGGAAGACGTGCCGGAGAACGGCCGTGGGACCTTGGGTCACAAGACTTACAAGATTGTGGATCCCGCATATCGCGGGGATTCGGTGCGGGTGGAGGTGCCGGTGGATTCGGAGCTGGGCCGCGCGCTCTCCAAGGTGAACTATCTGGGCGTGAAGGATGCCCGCATGATCACCAAGACCGCGACCTTGGAACTCGAATGGACTCATGAGGCCAGCCCGCGCCTGGCGATCAAGCGCTTCCTGTGCTGGGAGTTCCTCGGCATCGGCGGCGAGGCGGTTCCCGGGGCAAGGGCAGGGCAGTGAGTAATCCCATGAGCCCTGCTTCAGAGACCATCGTGGCACTGGCCAGCGGTGGCGGCACCGCAGCCGTCGCGCTGATCCGCTTGTCCGGTCCGCAGGCTGAATCGATTGCTGATCTCGCTTGTGCGGGAACTGCGGGAAAGGCTGTGGAGCGCCGTGCTACCCGGGCCAAGGTTCGCGATGCGGTCGGGCGGATCGTTGATGACGTCCTTCTAACGGTTTTCCGTGGCAGCCGCAGCTTCACCGGTGAGCCGGTGGTCGAGATCGCCTCCCACGGCGGACGTCTGATCACACGCCGGATCCTGGAGCGACTGTTAGAGTGCGGGGCTCGCAGTGCCGGGCCGGGGGAATTCACCGAGCGGGCCTTTCTCAATGGCAAGCTGGATCTGACCCAGGCGGAGGCGGTGATGGACTTGATCTCCGCCAGCAGCGACCTCGCCCTGCGTGCAGCGCATGAGCAGCTCGAGGGCGGGATTGGCAAGCGCACGGAGCAGTTGCGAGAGGATTTGATCGGTCTAGTGGCTCACCTCGAAGCGTGGATCGATTTCCCGGAAGAGGACATCGATCCGGATACCGGGGAACTTTTCCGGAGCCGGATCGCTGCGGCCAAAGCGGGCATCGCCATACTGCTGGCAACCGCCGATCAAGGCCGGGTGCTGCGCGAGGGTGTGCGGACCGTGATCGTGGGCAAGCCCAACGCGGGGAAGTCGAGCTTGTTGAATCTGCTGCTCGGCTGTGAGCGCGCGATCGTCAGCGATGAAGCGGGCACGACGCGCGACACGATCGAGGAGATGGTGGTGCTGGATGGCGTGCCGCTGCGGCTCGTCGATACCGCCGGCCTTCGCGACGAGGCGGGTGGGGTGGAGCGTGAAGGGATGCGACGGACTTTGTTAGAGGCGGAGCGTGCCGATCTGATTCTGGTGGTTCGCGATGCCACCCTGCCTCCTGCTGAAAGTGAGGTCGAGCTACCGGCGGAGGTGGGTCGAGTAGTCACCGTACTGAATAAATCGGACCTTGGTGTCGATTCCGGATGGTCCGGAAAAACGGGTGTAAAGATATCCTGCGCAACGAGCGATGGGCTTGATGACTTGCGCCATGCGATCCGTCAGTCACTCGATCTGGGTGAAGCGGATTGGGGCGAGCATGCGGTCGCGATCAACACGCGCCATCGCGATTGCTTGCGACGGGCGACGGCTTCGCTGAGTGCTGCGGATGAGCTTTTGTCCGGCGACCAGCCGCCTGAGCTTGCGGCCTTGGAGCTGCGGGATGCGATGGAGGCGCTCGGTGAGATCGCTGGGAAGGTGGATGCAGAAGAGGTGCTCGGCGCGATCTTCAGTCGGTTCTGTATCGGGAAGTGAGAGGGCGAAGGGGCGTCCGTTCATTTGCTTAGGAATATGGATTGGAGGGATGCGGGGACGGCAGGCCCTTTGCTTCCTGGTAGCGCTTGCCGAAGCAGCTTCTCCGGCATTCCATGTCGCGGCTCTCCACTCACCCTCTCATGAACATTGTCGTCCTTACAGGTGCTGGAATTTCCGCGGAATCGGGCGTGCCTACCTTCCGTGGGGCGGATGGCTTGTGGGAGGGATACCGGGTGGAGGAGGTGGCGACGCCGGAGGCCTTTGAGGCGGATCCGCTGCTGGTGCACACCTTCTACAACATGCGGCGGGCGAAGTTGCTGGACGGGACGATCCACCCGAACCCGGCGCATCTGGCGCTGGCGCGTTTGGCGGAATCGAAGGAGCACGAGCTTTTCCTCGTGACCCAGAACATCGATGATCTGCACGAGCGCGGGGGCTCGCCGGAGGTGTTACACATGCATGGCGAGCTGCTGAAGGCCCGCTGCGTGGACTGCGGGGCGGTGAATCCTTGGCGGGAGGAAATGGGACGATCCTCGGTGTGTCGGGCCTGCGGTCATATCGATTGCCTGCGCCCGCACGTGGTGTGGTTCGGTGAAATGCCGATCGGGCTGGATGAGATTGGAAGTGCAATCTCGCGGGCGGATCTGTTCGTGGCTATCGGCACCTCCGGACTGGTGTATCCGGCGGCGGGTTTCGTGTCGCTGGCGCGGCAGGCCGGGGTTCGGACCCTGGAGCTCAATCTGGAGGCGACTGCGGGCAGCAATGTCTTCCACGAGAGCCGCCGCGGCCGGGCGGGGGAGCTGGTGCCGCTTTGGGTCGGCGAGCTGACCGGCGATTGAAACGGTGGAAAGCCCGGGCTTTCCGCAAGGTTCCGTGTTGATTTCCCGTTGAAAGAGCAGACGATTTGGGTCCATGAAGTTTCGCAGCGGAAGTCCGGTCCTCTGGGCGCTGATGGTGGGGTCCGGCTTGTCTGCTGCCCCGGTGGCGAACGAGACGCAGGATCACGCTTCTGAGCTGGGGCGGAACGTGGGCAAGCTGTCCGACGATTCCTACCTGATCCGCGAGACCGCCTACCGCGAGGTTTGGAAGCTCGGTGAGGAGGCGCTTCCCGAACTCCAGAAAGCCGCCGGTGGCGAAGACCCCGAGGCCGCGATCCGTGCCCGCGACCTCACCCGGATGATCGAGCTGGGGGTGTTGCCCGATAGTTCGCCGGAAATTATCAAGTTGGTGGAGCGCTACGACAAGGGCACCCGCGACGTGCGCCGCGATGTGATCCGCGAACTGCGGAACATGCGTGCCTTCCGCCAGATCCTGAAGCTCTACGCACTGGAGAAGGACCGCGAGACGCTGGCGATGCTGGAGGGCGAGGTGAAGGGCGTATCGCTCGACGCGGCCCGCGAATGCCTGAGTGCGCAGCCGCCGGACCTTGCCGGAGCTTTCGATTACCTGAAGATGGCGCGTCCGGAGCCCGCCGAGTTCATGGCGATGGCCAGCCTGCACCGGACGGCGGGGACCTTGGACAAGGCGATTGCCGATTCCGCCGCGGGCAAGGATCACATGCTACGCTTTTGCCTGCTGGCCACTGCCGGAAGGCTGAACGAAGCGGCAGAGGAGGCGGATCAAGCCGGCTTGGAGCAGATCGGCGCCCGCCTGCGGATGCTGGATGGCAATCCCTTGCCGTGGATCGCCGCCGCGCCGGTGCCGCCGCAAGCGCCTGCCATACCGGGGCTGGCCGCCTACCGCGAGATCAGCGCCAAGCTTTGGAAGGGCGAGCCGGTCGAGGGCGAGCCACTGGCCTCGCTGCGCCGTCTGGCCCGCACGGGCGATGAGGATGACCAGTCGCGGGCCCTGATGCTACTCTTCCTGTCCGGCGACCATCAGGAGGCGGAGACCCTGCTGGCCAAAAATTACATGACGGCGGCCTTCACCCACTTCGAGACGAAGGAGCAGGTGGACCGTGCGCTCAAGGTGCTGGGGCTTGATCCCGCGGCACCGGACTACACTGGTTGGGTGAAGAAGCGCTTCCGGATCTTCATCGAGGCTCCGGACTCGGAGAACGAGGAGATCGCCGAGTTGAAGACCTTGGGCTCCTTCTTGGAGCGCCGCGGTCTATTCAAGGAATTGGACGAAGCCTTCGGGCCGCCGCTGGCGGATCTCGCCGCGAAGAATCCGGACGATTTCCTGACGAAGCTCACGAATCTCTTCCCGCAGGGCTCGGAGGACCACTCCTCGCCGGTGGTCCGGCCGGTGCTGAAGGCGGTGGCTGCCTATGGCGGCGATGACGAGCTGCGCTGGGTGCAGGCCGTGGAGCATCTCTTCGACGGCTACGGTTCGCCGGCGCAGATGTGGAATTGGCTGACTGCGATGGAGCCGGCGATGAGCCGGAGCGAGCGTCTGGATCTGCTGTGCCGCATCCACATGATCCTGCCGGATCCCGCCGGCCAACGGGACGAATTTTTGGACAAGGCCTGGAAGGCGATCGAGAAGGCGGAGAAGATCGAGCGCAAGCGGCTGGTGGAAATGCTCACCGGCGCGCTGGTGCCATCGAAGGATGCCGAACTTTTCATGCGTTGCCTGGTGGAGTTGGAGGCCGCGAATGGCAGCCGCTTCGGCTGGGACCGGATCAAGGGCGATGCGCTGATGACCCAAGGAAAATGGGACGAGGCCGCCAAGCTGTGGCTGGAGAGTGCTTCGCGTGAGCCGGGCGATCCCTTCTACCGCGCGCATGCGGCAGCCTGCCTGCGCCGGGCGGGAGACGAGGCGGCGGCGGGCGAACAGGAGAAGCTGGCCGAGATGCTATCGCTTGGCGAGACCCGGGCCCTCTATCAGTGCGGCCATGCCTTTGCCTCGACCGGCGATTTCAAGCGTGCCCGCGAGTGGTGGCAGCGTGCGGCCAATCAATGCACGAGTGATTCGGGATTCTTTTCTGCGGTGCTTCACCAGCTTGCCGAAGCGGCCTGCTCCGATGGCGACTGGAAGGCCGCGTCATCGCTGCACGAAGCTTGGCTTCTGGATATCGCGACGAGCTACGACAAGACCGCCTACAGTGCCAGCCTGTGCCAGAAGTCGCGGGTGGAAGGTGACATGATCCGTGGCTTCGCGAAGCTGGCGGACGATCGTGCCGCGGGGGTGAAGATCATCCAGCCCTGCCTGGATCAGCCTTATGCGGAGACCGTGCTGGCAGACTATTTCTTCGGGCCGATGCGTGCCGCGGGCTTGACCGAGCTGCATGACCAGACCTTTGAGCGGAATTGGCAGAACATGACGGCGCTGATCGAGCGCTTCCCTGCTTGTGAGAACACCCGGAACTCCGCCGCCTGGCTGGCATCCCGCGCCAACCGCCGTCTCGATGAGGCCGAGAAGTACCTCGCCGAGACGCTAAAGACGAATCCCAATCAGGCGGCTTATCTGGATACCATGGCGGAGATCCAGTTCGCCCGTGGTGACCGCGAGAAGGCGCTGGAATTCTCCGGCCGGGGCCTCAAGGAGGAGCCGGACGACCTGCAATTGATCCGGCAATACCAGCGTTTCAAGAGCGCGCCTTTCCCGCCTAAGTAAAATCGCGCATCTGTCGCTCCGAGCTGCACCAAGGGGGATTTTTTCCGTGGCGTGGGGGCTGCTTGAGTGTCATCACCGCCGTCCCGCGACAGGGTGCCTCATCCCGGGCCGTTTATGGGCAACTCCACGGAATCAAACGGGTTTGATTCCGTGGAAGGGGATTTGGCGCATCGCCGCGGGAACTGGAGCATGAATGGATTCAAGAGATTGTGGGGAGGCGGGGCTGTCCGGTTCGGACTGGCCGCGCTGGCGGGTATCGGGATTGCGGATGCACAGGAAAAGGTGACGAGCCGCTATGCGCCCTATGCCGCAGTGGCGAATCTTACAGAGGGCATCTCGTGGCCGAAGGGGCAGGCTCTGCCGACCTTCGCCACACCCGCACCGAGCCTGGACACGGTGATGGTGCAGGATCTTTCGCAGGATGAGCTGATCACCTTCTCCGCACTGCAGGGGCGGGTGAACCGCAAGCAGCCGCGGATCCTGCTCGCGGAGGGCCGGGCGGAGGAAGGCCCCTTTACGTGGACCGATACGGCGGGGCTCAGCTCGCGCACGGCTTTCGAGCGCGACCGGCGCTACGAGCTGGTGGCGAAATATGCCGGCGAGCTCGACGGCGTGGTGCTCTACGATCCGGCGATCAGTCCGCACTACCGGAATCTCGCCGGGACCGTGGCGGCGCAGATGAATGCGATCCCGGTGAATCCGCAGGTGATGGAGGAGTTCAAGAAGGCCGGGATCAATCTCAAGGTGGCTGCCGATCTAACGGGACTGAAGTTCACCAAGCCGCTGGAGATCTATGGCCACATGCTGGAGCGCTACTGGCCGAAGGCGGAGAAGCGCCTGATCGTGAGCGCACGGCCCACTGACCGCGGAGACTACCACCACACGCGCGACATGGCTGCTGCCACCGGCGCGGCGGTGGTGTGGCTGGACACACGGGTGCCGGAGGAGCGGGATATGCTGCGCAAGTTCTTCTCCGGAATGAAGGCGGGCGAGGGGATCGCGCTGGGCTGGTATGCCACCGAGCGCACCGGCATCACGACTGCATCCGAGTTCGGTATCGGCACCATGCCGGCCGACTTCTTCGTGAGCTCCACCATCTACGCGGGCACGGATCATAAGATCCACATGCCGACCGTACCAAAGATGCCCGCGCTGGAGAACAAGGTCTACGTGGCAGTCGTCATCAGCGATGGCGACAACATCCAGTATACCCAGCACGCGATGCGGAAGAATTGGGATCGCATTGCCGAGAGCCGTGGCAAGGTGGCACTGAACTGGACCATCGCGCCGGGGCTGGTGGACATCGCGCCGGTGATCCTCAACTACTACTACGGTAGTGCCACGCCGCTCGATTGTTTCGTGACCGGGCCCTCCGGGATGGGCTACATGATGCCGACGAACACCCTGAACGAACCCGGCGCGCCCGTCGGGGATTCGCTCAAGGATCCGGCGATGATGGATGGCTACACGCGCATGACGGAGACCTACCTGCAGCGCTCCGGGATCCGGGTGGTGACGATTTGGGACGATGCCTCGCCGCCGCTGCGCAAGGCCTATGAGAAGAACTGCCGCAACCTCTACGGCGTGACGGTCCAGAACTTCAAGGACATGCGTTCCGTGGCGGGCAGCATCGAGAACGGGCGGCTGCCCTTTGACAAGCTGGTGATCCCTTATGCGGGTTCCTACCAGCACATGAGCGACTCGCTGAAGAAGGAGGTCCGCGATTGGGACGGCAAGGCTCCGCTCTTCCTCTCCTATCAGGTCGAGGCTTGGAAGGAAATGCGCGCGGACCGGATCGTGGCGCTACGCGATGAGATGGCCCGCGAGTTTCCCGGCAAGGTGGAGTTCGTGCGCGCGGATCACTACTTCAACCTCCACAACGAGGCCAAGGGCCTGCCCTTCAATCTTTCATTGACGGCTGGAGTCACAGCCAAAACAGACGGCGGCAAGACCGATGCGGCGGTGGTGCTCGATGGCTCGGCCTCCACGCTCTGGACTGCGGAGAAGGAAGGCAAGCAGCAGCTCGATCTGGACCTCGGAGGGGACTACTTGGTCAGCCGTTGTGTGATCCGTCATGCTGGTGATGCAGGCTTGGATCCGGCACTGAACACCCGTGAGTTTGCGCTCCAAGCGAGCACGGATGGCAAAAGCTGGAAGACGATTCACGTGGTGAAGGGCAACAAGGACCGGGTGAGCGATTGGGATCTGCCGCCGGTGAAGGCGAAGCAGCTGCGGGTTCTGATAAACAACGCCGGTGCTGACGGGAAGGCGCGGATCGGCGAGGTGGAGGTCTTCGGGAAGCGGGTTTGAATCCGCTTTCTCGCGCCGCGGAGCAGGTTCATGCTCCGCGCCGTGCAAGAGGAAAGCCCCGCGAGGACCGAGTGCTATATCTTCGCCCACGGCCCTTACCGGCGCGGGGCCTCGCAGGGGTATCAGCTCGCGGACGTTCACCTCTACTGCGCGAAGTCCCTGATTCACGGCCGGCTTTGGCAGGTCGGAGCGCAGGCGCTGCTGGTTCCCGATCCCCGTGGTGACAAAGACGCTCCATGGGTCATGGGGGATATCTACCGCGTTGATGAGGACCGGATCCGGATGATCGATGACTATCACGGGTTTCCGCTTGGTAGCACGGAGGCGGGGCACTTCCGGCGGGTGGAAGCAGAGGTTCAGCCCTTCTCCGGGGCCGGGGTCTCAATGAGGACATGGATCTGGGAATGGACCGGACCGTGGAGGAAGCCGTGGCCGTGCCCTCGGGAGATTGGACGGATGTGGAGCGGCCGAGGCAGCCGCCGACACTCACCAAGTTGGCAGCGGGCTGCTTGCTGGCGGCTCCGCTGTGTTTTGCACTCGCCTCGGTCAGAGCTTTGAGGGAGGAGGCGATGATGTTTGGAGTGATCGGATTGTCGGCACTGCCTGTCGCGGCCTTCGCGTGCTATTTCGCGGGCCGCAGGCGTGAGCAGCGCCCAGGCTTGCGGATCGTGCTGTGGTTCATCTTGGGTGGCATGCCGCTTCTCTTCGTGTTCTACATCTGGGTAGCCTTAGCTTGGTTCGGCAGATGAGATTTCTTGCGGACTTGAAGCTGGCCCGGAAACGGCTACAAGGCCGTATGAGGGACGCGGAGAGAAGGGACTTGGAGAGGTCCAGACCGCAAGTGCCGGCGCTCAAGGCAATCAATCACTGCTTGGATTGCCTTTTCAGTGACCGCCAGCGGGGTCTTTCGGACATGGTGGTGGAGAAGCTGACTTACGACGAGCTGATCGGCGCGCTGCTGGCGGCTCGTGATCTGGCGGACAACGAGGGCCGAGACCCCGGCTATGGGGGTAGTTATGATTGAGGGATGATGATTACTCCGCCATCTTGACTTGGCGGAAGACCGCGATGCTGAGGAGGCTGAGACTGATTGCGATCAGGCCCAGACGGTCGAAGTGCTGGATCTCGCCACCGGCACCTTTCACGACGATCGCTCCGCCGATGGCTGCGGTTGCGCCGGAGGCCAAGTCTCGCGCGCAGGACACGAGGCTCATGTAGGCGCCGCGCCGGGCGGGTGGCACCGCCAGCGAGATGGTGGCCTGGGCAGGGATGAAGCGGCCGCTGGCGAAAATGAAGAAGAGCGCGGCATTCAGCAGCGTGTGCCACAGCGGCAGAGGGCCCGAGGTGGAAAGATGATACACCACCGTGCAGGCGATCGTGATCATGATCGTGAAGACGAGGAAACGCCCGTGGCGATCGGCCATCCGACCGACGAAGGGGCCGGTGAAGATGGTGACGATCCCGCCGACGAGATAGACGAGGAAAAGGTGCTTCTCGGCCAGCCCCACATTCCCGACGAGGTAGGGCGAGAGGTAGGGGATGACCATGAAGTGGCCCATCACGCAGATCATCATCAGGGCGATCCCGGTCCACGCGTTGCCATCCTTCAGCAAGCGGAGGAAATCCTGGCGGTGATCGACATCGACACGGCCAAGATGGCCGCGCACCGGAGGCAAAAGCCAAGCCGAGAGCGACCACACAATTGCTCCAACACCGGCGACGACCAGGAAGGGTGCCTCCCACTTCCACCATTGGGCCATCATGAGGCCCAACGGGACACCCAGTGCGGCCGCGACGGAGAAGGCGGTCATGATGATGCCCATGCCGTGGGCCCGTCGCTCTGCGGGCACCACGTCAGCCACGATCGTGAGCAAGGCCGCGCTGCTGATCCCGCCGAAGGCCCCGCACATCGCCCGCGCGGCCATGAGCATGGCGGGTGAATGAGAAAGCCCGCAGACCAGCGTGCCCAGGGTGAAGCCCGCGTAGCAGAACAGCAGCAGTTTCTTGCGATCGAAGCGATCCGCGAAGGGAGCCATCGCCAGGCCGGCGAGGCCAGCCGCGATCCCGAAGGCCGAGATGATATTGCCGAAGGCTGCCGCCGAGATGTTCAGCTCGCGCATGAGCTGGGGGCCCAGCGGCATCATCACCATGAAGTCCATGATGTGGGTGAACTGCACGCAGGCGAGCAGCAGGAGAAGGGTGCGTTCGGAAACGCCGCGGCTGGAATCCATTATTCAAGCGCCCGTTTGAGCGCGCGGCTTCAGTCGCATTGGAAGAGGCGTGGTGCAAGCCCCGCACTGGTTCTTTTTGGCCAAGGCTGCGGAACAAAATGCCCGGGCCGGGGTTGTAATGCTCATATTTGCCTAACTTACTTGCTCTTGTTGCGACCTTTACCGCCATTTTTCACCCTGCCATGATCCTTCGTTCACTCGCCGTGTCAGCCTTCCTCCTCGGTTCCGCGTTGGCAGCCGATCCCATTTTCTCCGGCCAGCAGCCGGGAGAAAAAACCACGCCCTTCAAGATCGTCGAAATCCTCGGCGCAAACGCGGGCAAGGAGCGCGAGGTGATTGCCGACAACGGCGGTGGAGCTACGGCCTTGGTCTTCATGCACGGCATTGAGCGCTCGATGATGCCGCTGTTGCGGGTGGTGGATGAGTATGGAGCGCTGAGGAAGGATTCGCTGAAGACGGAGATCATTTTCCTGAATGCCGATCGTCTGGAAGGCGAGCAGCGGGCAAAGAACGCGTCGGGTTCACTGAAACTGCAGTCCCGCGTGGGACTCTCGCTGGACGGTGCCGAGGGGCCGGGCAACTACGGGCTCAACAAGGAATGCCTGATGACCATCATCGTGGCGAAGGACAATACGGTCACGGCGAACTTCGCCCTCGCGCAGCCGGGGATCGCCGATGCACCGAAGGTGCTGGAAGCGCTGGCCAAGGTGAGCGGCGACGCGAATCCGCCGACATTGGAGCAATTGAACGAGCGCCAGATGGCCCGCAACGGTGGCGGCCCGCGTGATGGTGGCGGTATGCGTCGCGGCGAAGGTATGGCACCGCCAGCGCGTCCGCCGGTGGATCTGAACCAGTTTGACTTGAACACCGAGGAGGGTCTCCGCGGCGCTGTGAAGGCGCTGATTGGAGAAGTGCAGAGCCTGCGGACCGAGCTTGCTACGCGGCCTCCGCAGCGCCCGGGTCCCCGTCCCGAACCTCAGCCGGCTAGGGCACCCATTCCCGGAGCCGTGCCGAGTGATCCCAAGTTGGAGGGATTGGTGCGGCGTTTCATCCGGCCCACGAACGATGATGCCGCAGTGGACGCCGTGCTGGCCGAGGTCCGCGATTATATCAAGGACAACGCCGATCTCAAGCAACAGGCGATCGACGGTTGGACCCGCGTCTTGCACTTCGAGAACTACGGCACCGAATACGCACGCAAGACGGGCAAGGCCTTCCTTGAGGAGTTGAAAAAATGAGGGCCGCTTGCGCCAATGCCGTTGCCTTGCTCGCGATGAGCTCCATCGCGGCAGTGGCCGCGGAGTCTCCGCCGGTATTCCGCACGGATGTGCTGCCGGTGCTGACCCGGGCGGGCTGTAACGCCGGGGCTTGCCACGGTGCGGCCAGTGGCCAGGGTGGTTTGCGGCTCAGCCTGTTTGGCTTCGATCCCGAGACTGACTTCGAGCGCCTGACGCGGGAATTTGGCGGGCGACGCATCGATCTAGCGAGGCCGGAGGACAGCTTGGTGCTGCGCAAAGCTTCGGAAACGGGATTGGATCACGAAGGCGGGCGCAAGCTGCGGACCGACTCCACCGGCTATGCCGTGCTTCGCGATTGGATCGCTGCGGGCGCTCCGGCAGGGGCGCCTGACCTGCATGTGACGGGTATCGTGGTGGAACCGCCGGATCTCTTGTTAGAGAATGCCGGTGAGTCGCGCCAGCTTCGGGTAACGGCGAGTCTCTCGGATGGATCGCGTCGCGAGGTTTCAGCGCTTGCGCTCTACACCTCCAATGACGATGCGGTGGCGGAGATCAGCAAGTCCGGCGGGCTCACTCTAACAGGGCGGGGCCTCACCAGCATCATGGTGCGCTACAGCGGGCAGGTCGCCGCGGTGCGGGTGGCGGCGCCGCTGGAGGGCACGGGCATGAGCGAGGGTGGCTTTCCTCCGGCGAACTGGATCGATGAGCAGATCCGCGGCGAATTTGTGAGGCTCCGGATTTCCCCCGCGCCACTCTGCGATGATGCCGAGTTCCTGCGGCGCGCATATCTGGACCTTGCCGGGCGCTTGCCAGATGAAGCCACCGTGCGGGCCTTCCTCGAGGAGCCCGCTTCGATGGAAAAGCGCCTGTGGGTCATCGATGAACTGTTAGCCAGCGACGCCTTCGTCGACTACTGGACGATGAAGCTGGCGGATCTGCTGCTGCTGAACGGCCAGGTGCCGGCGGCGAAGGCGTGGCATGCCTGGCTGCGCGAGCAGGTGGCTGGCAAGGCACCCTTCGACCGTGTCGCCCGCGAACTCATCACTGCCTCCGGTGACCCGGCGCGGAATGGTCCAGCCGGATTCATGCTGCTGGCTTCCGACCCCCGCGATCTATCCGAGCATGTGGGGCGGATTTTCCTGGGTTCGCAGATCGGCTGCGCCCGCTGCCATGCTCACCCCACGGACCGCTGGACACAGGAGGACTATCACCGCTTTGCGGCGTTTTTCGCTAGGATCAGCCGGGATGGAGATGTGATTCGCGCTAGTGAACGCGGCGAGGTGAATGACCCGAAGACGGGACGTCCGCTTGAGCCGCGGGCACTGGGTGGCGACGCAGTGGTGATCCCTGAGGGCAGCGACCGACGACTTGCGTTGGCCAGTTGGATGACGGATCCGGTGAATCCCTTCTTCGCCCGCACCATCGTGAACCGGGTGTGGAGACATCTTCTCGGCCGCGGGCTGGTCGAGCCGGTGGACGATTTGCGGCCGACCAATCCCGCCACCCATCCGGCGCTATTGGATGCGCTGGTGGCGGACTTCACGGCGCATGGCTACGACTTGCGCCGCCTCATCCGCCTGATCGTCTCTTCCCGAACCTGGCAGCTCGCCTCACATGGAGGATCTGCCGATGCCGCCGCCGTGAAGCTCTTTGCGCGGGCGCAGCGCAAGGCGCTGCCGGCTGCGGTCTTTGCCGATGCCGTGGCGCAAGTCACTGGCGTGTCCGATGTCTTTGCCGGTTATCCCTCCGGCACGCGCGCGGTGCAGCTCATCAGTCCAGCCACGCCTTCGCCGGCGCTTGATGTGTTAGGCCGCTGCGAGCGCAAGCGCGCCTGCGACAGCTCCTCCAACAGCGGCGGCGGCCTCGCCCAAGCACTGCACCTTTTGAACGGAAGCACCATTAACGACAAGCTTCACAGCGGCTTGGTCGCGGAGCTGCCCGCTCTAAGTAATAGGGCGATTGTCGAGGCCGTCTATCTGCGGGCCTTCGGCCGCTTTCCTTCTGCGGATGAATTCGACGCGTGGAATGCCATGCTGCCTTCGGATGAGCGGCGCGCGGAAGCAGTTGCCGACTTGCTTTGGTCCGCGCTCAACTCCCGCGAGTTCGCGGCCAATCATTAATTTGAGGAGCACGTCATGAATCCACGTTCCTTCCGAAGTCGCTGTGACGGTGTTTCCCGCCGGGATTTCCTGCATCTCGGCGTGTTGACTTCATTCGGCCTGAGTTTGCCAAGCTTATTGCGGATGCAAGCAGCAGCGGCGGAGCCCGGAAAGGGGACTGTGCGGGCGAAGTCGTGCATTCTTATCTGGCTGGACGGTGGGCCAAGCCATCTCGACATGTTCGACCTCAAGCCGGAGGCACCCTCCGAAGTGCGCAGCCAGTTCAAGCCGATCGGCACCGCGGTGTCCGGCGTGCAGATTTGCGAGCATCTGCCGCGGACGGCTGCGGTGATGAAGGATGTCGCGCTGATCCGCTCCCTGACCCATGAGCTGGGTAATCACGACACCGGCTCGCGCTTTCTCCTAACAGGTCATCGGCCGACCCCGGCGCTGGAGTATCCCAGCCTAGGCAGTCTGGTATCCCATGCCGCGGGGCAGGGTGGAACGATGCCGCCTTATGTGGCGATTCCCCATGATGGAGTCGGTGGCGATTCTTCTGCCGCGCGCTCCGGCTACTTGCCCGGGGCTTTTGCTGCCTTCAACACAGGGCGCGATCCATCGCGCGTGGATGGCTTGCAATTACCCGAGGGCGTGGGTTTCGAACGCAGCGCCAAGCGCCAGGCGATGCTGGAGAAGATGGACGCGCTCTCGCGACAAGTTGACCAAGACGCGGGCACCGCGAATCGTGATGCCTTCTATGAGCAAGCGTGGCGTTTGCTCTCATCGCCGGAGGCTAAGGCCGCCTTCGACCTGTCACGCGAATCGGCCCAGACCCGCGAGCGCTATGGCAGTGGAAATATCGGCGGGGGCTGTCTCTTGGCCCGGCGTCTCGTCGAGGCGGGCTCACGCTTCGTCACGGTGGTGGACCCCGGTTGGGACATGCACAGCCAGATCTTCCGCGAATTGCCGGACTCGCGCTTTCCTGGTAGTGGCAAGCTTCCCGCGCTGGATCGCGCCTATGCCGCGCTGCTGACGGACCTGCGCGAGCGTGGCCTGCTAGAGTCCACGCTGGTGGTGCTGATGGGCGAATTCGGGCGCACTCCCAAGCTGAACGCCATCGGCGGGCGCGACCACTGGCCGCGCGCAGGTTCGGTATTGTTGGCCGGTGGCGGGGTGCGGGGCGGGCAAATCATCGGGGCGACAAATGGCTTCGGCGAGTTCCCCGTGGACCGCCCGGTCGGGCCGCCGGATCTGGGCTTCTCGATTTTGAAACTTCTCGGCGTGGATCCGAGCGCCGAACTCATGACTCCCTCGGGCCGTCCAATGAAGATCATGGGCGAGGGGAGCTTCATCCAAGAACTCGTATGAGAGGAGCTGCGCGGTGCATCGTGGTAGGCGTGCTGGGGTGGCTGGCTTGCGGTGCCCGGTTGCAGGCTGTGCCGGTCACGGCGCTCGCCTTCAGTCCCGATGGCGGCGTGCTGGTGAGCAGCGGCGATCACGCCCTTGAGGTGCGTTCGCCGAAAGATGCCGTGGTCCAGCGCCGGATCGAATGCCCGCTGACGAAAGTCACCACCCTCAGCTTTTCCGCCGATGGTCACTGGCTGGCCGCAGCGGGAGGTGAGCCCGGCTTGCGCGGCGATGCGGTGCTGCTCTCATGGCCGGACGGCGTGTTGAGACATCGTTTCGGCAATCACGAGGATCTGGTCATGAGCGTGGCCATTGATACCGCGGGCAAGCGCGTGGTCACAGCCTCCGCGGACCATTCGGCGAAGGTCTGGACACTTGCCGAGGGGGCTGCGCCGGTGGAGGCCCTCACTCTAACTGGCCACTCCGCGGCGGTCCTCGCGGTGGCCTTCAGTCCGGGCAACGGTGACGTGGTGACCGCCAGTGCCGACCGTTCGCTGAAGGTCTGGTCCGCGGCGGACGGTAAACTCCTGCGTTCGCTCGGCCAGCACACCGAGGCTGTACAGGCACTGGCATTTCGGCCCATAGTTGCCGGCCCGCCAACCTGCGCCAGTGCGGGCGACGACCGCACCGTGCGCCTCTGGCAGCCGGAAATCGGGCGCATGGTCCGGATCGTCCGCAATCACGAGGGGCCGGTGCTGGCACTCGCTTGGTCAGGGGATGGCCGCCGGCTCTTCTCGGCCGGTCAGGAAGGCATCATCCGGGGTATCAACGGCGACAGCGACGTCATCGAGCTGCAATGGCGCTCTGGGCCGGACTGGGTCTACTCCCTGGCTGTTAGCCCGGATGGAAGCGCCCTTGCCGCTGGCGATTGGACGGGCAGTGTGAGGCTGCATCCGCTGCGATGATGCCCCGAAGGGAGCTTCAGTAGCGTTCGGACCCAATGCGCGGAGTGAAGAATTCTCCCCAAACCGCCCGAGAGGCCTTCGGGGGATCCTTGATAGCTCAAAGAGCGGAGGGGGTGGGATTCGAACCCACGGTCAGTTTCCCGACTTCGGTTTTCAAGACCGACGCGATAGACCACTCTGCCACCCCTCCTTTTTGTTGATCCTCAATTGCTTGAAGCTTTCCACTTTCCGTCGGTGTATACCTGATTTATGCCACTACCTGCCGCAACGCAGAGTAATCAGATGAAACAGGATGCAACCCGATGGGAAGCGACCGATACCCCCGGACTTTACGTCCGCCGGCCCGGCAACGGGTTTTACGCACGGATCACCGTGAACGGCAAGCGAACTTGGTGGGGCTCACTTGGCGGGGCTCGACAGGGCGTGCGCGGAGTGACCTTGAGCGGAGTGACGCTGCCTGCCAGCGCCCCGATCCCGGAGTTCAGCATAGCGCGCTCGGGAACGAATTGGAGAGTCTCCGTGCCGGCCTTGAGCGGAAAAAGCTATCGCGGATCGACAAGGCGAGGGCGACTGGCTGAGTGAAGAGTCGATTTTCCAAATCCCCGGGGATTTTGACTAGACGTGACGAGAATAGTCGATACGAGAAAAGTCGTGACGATTAGTCCTGTTGAGGTCTGCCGTGCGTTGGGTGATGCCACGCGATGGCGTATTGTCCGTTTGGTGGCGCAGGATGCTCTCTGTGTTTGCGAACTGGCTGAGATCCTGGGGATGCCGCAGTCGTCGGTTTCCAGCCATGTCCAGATCATCCGCCGGGCGGGTTTGCTGGAGTCGGAGAAGTGCGAAAAATGGACCTACTTCCGGATCGAGTCGAAGTACCTGAAGCTGCTGCGTCTTTTAAAGGGTGAGGGGGCCGAGGAGCCCCAATGGGCCAGCGATGACAAGAATGCAGCAGCGCGTCTGGCGGTGCGTGCTGGGAGCTGCTGCCCGGGACCGAAGCGCCTTGCGAAGTCACGAAAGACGGAAAGCGTATGACCCTTGCCCAACTCAAGGCCCTTTTGGCCGGGAATCCTGACCGGTATTTCCGGATCCGTCTCCCGGATGGCTCGCCCGTGCCGCTCTCATTCCACGTGACCGAGGTCGGGTGCGTGCAGAAAACTTTCCTCGATTGCGGTGGCACCTTGCGGGAAAGCGTGAGCTGCCAGCTCCAGGTGTGGGTGGGGCAGGACTACGACCACCGCATCGAGACCCGCAAGATGGCCGCGATTCTCGATAGGGCGAAAGGCTACCTTCCCGATGAAAGTGTTCCGGTGGAAGTCGAGTACGAGGACCGCGTCATTTCCCAATATGCCATTGCGGACCACGAGATCTCGGAGGAGGCCGTGGTGCTGGTGCTGGCCCACAAACATACCGAGTGCCTCGCGCCCGAACTTTGTGGGCTGCCTCCCATCGGTCGCTTGCCGGCGATCGGCTCATCTTCTTGCTGCGGACCCTCCGGATGTTGCTAGACCGACATAAACTCGTTGCCGAGTTCCTTGGCACCTTCGCCCTCGTCTTTGCTGGCACGGGGGCGATTGTCATTCATCAAGAGTTGGGTGGTGCCATCGGCCATGTGGGCATCGCGGCGGTCTTCGGCCTAGTGGTTGCGGCGATGATCTACACCTTCGGGGATGTCAGCGGTGCGCACATGAACCCGGCGGTGACGCTTGGCTTTGCCGTAGCGCGGCGTTTCGCATGGCGGGAGGTCCCGGGCTACATCGTCGCCCAATGCTTGGGAGCGATGGCGGCTAGCGGGCTCCTGCGATTTCTGTTTCCGGCCTCAGCGACCTTGGGGGCCACCTTGCCGGCAGGTTCTCCTGCCCAGAGCTTCGTCTTTGAGGTCGTTCTTACGGCACTCCTGATGCTGGTGGTGCTGAGTGTCTCCACCGGTGCGAAGGAGAAGGGCGTGACCGCCGGGATTGCGATCGGGGCCACGGTGGGATTGGAAGCGCTATTTGCCGGGCCGGTCTGTGGTGCTTCCATGAATCCGGCACGATCGCTGGCACCAGCCCTGATCAGCGGTCATTCTGAGCATCTCTGGATCTATCTGGTCGCCACCGTGGTTGGCGCGTTGCTGGCGGTGCCGCTTTGTTCGATCGTCCGCGGCCCTGGCTGCTGCGGTGGTGCCTGTTCCTCTACCTCATGAATCCCCGTCCACTCGTCCTCATTCTCTGCACCGGGAACTCCTGCCGTAGCCACATGGCGGAGGGCATTTTCCGTGCTGCCGCCGGCGATATCCTCGATGTCCGCAGCGCTGGCTCGAAGCCTGCCGGCTACGTTCACCCGCTCGCGATCAAGGCGCTGGCTGAGATCGGCATCGATATCTCCGCGCACCACTCGAAGCACATGGACGAATTCCTGGAAATGGAGGTAGAGACGGTCATCACCGTCTGCGGCAATGCCGACCAGGCTTGCCCTATGTTCCCGGGGCAGTTGAATCGCCACCACTGGGGCTTCGACGATCCCGCTCATGCCACCGGCAGCGAGGAAGAGCAGATGGCCGTCTTCCGGCGGGTCCGCGATGAGATCCGCCGCCTCTTCGAGGCTTATGCAGCGGGGCGGCGTGATGCGCTGAGATAGTCCCGAACCTCATCGGTAGTGAATCCGAAGGTTTCCTTTCCTGATGGCCCCCGGCGGAAAGGGGAGGGCAGCTCAGCCGCCTGCTTCCCCGGCCTGTTTGATCTCGGCAGCGATCTTGTTTTTGAACTTGGGCGTGACCACCTGGCCGGCCCAGCGGGTCGCCTCCTCCACCTGGCCATTAGCCAGCGCGAGGCGGGCGTAGGTTAGCGCCACAGCTTCATTTTGCTGGGGCGTGAGAGATGAGCCTTTCGCCTCATACCACTTGCGTGCGGCTTCGGCATCGCGTGTCACCCACTCGTTCATCCCGATTTCTATCCAATACGCGGCGTGTTGCGAGCTGCCGGAGACTATTGATTCGACCAGTTGCTGCGGATCATCCTTGGCCTCGGAAGTCACCATCCGCTTCTCCTGCTGCCAGACTTGGCCCTCGGCCTTTCGCCGGACTTCGGGATCTTCGATCTTGCCGACCCATTTCCAGCCTTCGGCGGGTCGGCCGTCTTCTCCCAGGAAGCGGGCGACGCCGTGAGCCACTTGGTCGGCCTCGCTTTTCGGCAGGTCTTTGCCGGTGTCGGCGAACCAGGCCTCCACCGCGCTAATGTCGGAGTTGGCCCAAGTGGCTCCGCCCTCCCGCAGCAGCGCCGCATACTCGCTTTTGCCGCGCATTTCCGTGATGGCGGTAAGTGCGCGCTTGGGGTCTTCGGCGAACATGTATTCGCTCAGCTCCTTCAGGCGCAGGAGCCGCCCATCTCCATCCAGCAGTCGCTCGTAGTGTTCCGACAAGGTCTTCCAGCACTCGAAAGGGGTGACATCGGCAGCCTGCATCAGGAAAGATTGGACCAGCCTCTCCTCCAACTGGGGGTAGGCGGCGCAAGCGTCCTTCAACAGGGCCTCCGCGATGCCGTGGTTGGCCTTCAGGTCCGCGGGGGAGAGTTCTTGAGTGGGTGTCTTCCGCAGATCGATGCTGGAAGAGATTCCGGCCCCGATCGCGTTGGCTTCATCCCCGGAGAGGTTTGGCCTCGCGGCGAGGAACGTTGTGATCTTCGACAAGCCGCCAGACCTGCCGATGTTTTCCTGGATCCCCCATAACAGGGCGTTGCGGTCGGCCTGCGAAAGGGAGGAGTCTCGTGTGCGCTCCAGCAGGCTGGCAAGTGCTTCAGGCGACCCGGCGGTCAATGAGGATACCAAGGCATAGCGCAACTCGCCCTGGCCATAGCTGGTGGCAAGCTTCATTGCCGCGTCAAACTCTCCGAGCTGAGTCAGCCGTTCGATGATTTCTCGCTGGCGCTCGATCTTCTCGTCCTTGCTCAGTCCGGCGGAATCCAGCGACTGCCAAAGGGCCACCAAGTCCGACGTCTGCAGGCGGCTCACTTGTTGCCGGAAGCCGTTGGCGCCACCCTGTGCCGGCAAACTTGTGGCCTGTTGCTTGGAAGCATTCCCTAGTCTCAGCGAAGACTTCTCCCTACCACTGCCGCTGTCACTAGGCTCGGAGTCCGACTTCTTGCAGGAACCCAGAGAGAGCATCGCGATCATTCCTGCGGCTCCGGCAGAGAGGAGGGTTGGCGATTTCATGACCCGTATCAGGATACCTTGTCTTGTGGAGTGAAGTGGAGTCGACCAGCCACTCCGCCGCCGTGGCGATGAAGAGGGGGGTAGTTCTCTGGCGTCGCAGTGTGAAGCTCTGATGTCGGTCTGGTGAATTCCTTCGTCCGGGACAGGCCTAGGCTTGCTGAAGCTCCGGCATCTGCGCGTCGTCTTGGCTTGGCTATCGCAGGGATTTCCTGCCGTTTTGAAAAGCCTTCTCCCGGTGGGGGCGCTCTGTTAGGCTGTGCCCGTCGTGACCGCCAAGCCCAAGCTAACTTTGCTTCTTTGTCTCGTCGGGCTGGTTTTCTTCCTGGTGATCCGCTTTGGGGCTGGTCCGCAGGAGAAAGAGGACGTCGGCGCTCATGGAGTGGGAGTAAGCACGGCTTCCCGGGATTCACACTCGAAGAACGACATGGAGTCGCGGGTCAAGGAGGCCATTGCGGAATACAAGAAATCGGAGCGCCCGAAATATTCCGATGCCGCGCCCTATCACCTCAGTGCCGCCGAGGTGGAGAAATTCCTTCAAGCGAGGGGCCGGACGGCCTCGTCCTTGTATTTCGTCCTGCTGTGCATCGAAGGCCGCAAGCTGGACGATATTGCCGCGCTGCCCGATTCCCCGCTCAAGTTCCAGATCCTGACGACCTATGCCGCCGATAACAGGGAGCGCCTGGCAATGGCACGCAAGTACGTGGAGATCGATCCGGACAACAAGATCGCCCACCTCATGCTCAGCCACGCGCTCTCGGAACTCGGCCTCACCGACGAAGCAGCGGCAGCTCTCCAGAGGTCCTCTTCTGCTCCGGACATCCGCTCAAGCCGGGATGATATCGCCGCCGAATTCAAGGCCGCCTGCGGGATCCTCGGCGACGATCGCGGCTACCAGATGCTGGAACTCCACTGGTACGACTATGCGGTCAATGTCGCGCATCGGACCGCGCGCGAGTATCGGGCATCTTTGGATCCCGCGTCATTTATTCACAGTGGCAAGGCCGATGTGGCGCTAATGATCGAGAAGATGGACGACTTTTTCCGCGACGTCGGCTTCGCCGAGGACAGGCGCGGTAACGAGGTGATGATGGCGGTCCGCTCATCCGTCGTGAGGATGGGGGAAAACAACGGGATCACGAACGCCTCCTTCGAGTTCGACCGCTTGAACCACGAGCTGGACGCCGAATTCATCGCCGGCTTCAAGCGTGCGACGGCCTTTGACAAACTCACTCCCGCGCAGCGGAACCAGCGCTTGGCGGAGAGTTATTTCAGCGGTTTTTGAGGTTTCCGGGGTTCAATAGGATTCGGAACTGCTCAATTGCTCCGCCATTCGTGTTCGGCGGGGTGTTCCTCCACGTGGCGTCGTAGACGGAACTGCCGCCGTAACTTTACTGTTTGTGATCATTCCGGTGCATATCCCGCTCTAACCTGTGCCTTGGCATCTTCCGTCAGCTCCAGCTTTGCCATGATCCTCTCAAAACCGTCTTGGATGCGCTGCCCTGATCTTGGATCGCTGGCCATGAGCTGCCGATAGTTTCCCGCGGCGGATTGGAGCGTGGCTACCTGCTGGTCGACCTTTAGATAACCTAGTGCCTGGATGCTGACCTGTTCTGACATCGGATTCATCCCGAAAGGATCGATGGCGCTCTTGGCTAGAGCGATGCGGTCTTGATCCCGCCGCAGGGCCTCCATTAGGGTTGCCACCCGTTCGCCGGTTCCGTTGCCGCTGGGCAGCAGCCAGCCGATCGCCTCGGCGCGGCGGTCCCCGGGCAAGGTGTCCACTTTGCCGGCGATCCATTGGGCTGCGGCAGCGTCGCCCTTCATCGCCGCCATGCCTTGGAGGATCGCGCCGAAGAGGGTCCCGGAACCGTCCTGAGCGGTCGCGCGTTCGCCCACACCTTGGAAAGCTGCATCGGGGTCACGTGCTGCCCAGAATTTTGCAATCTCGGACAGGGAGATAGGGCTGGCCGTTTCTTTGAGGTAACGCCTGAAATCAAAGTTGTCCGCGATCTCTTCCGGCCGGAAGCTGAAGCTGCCGAGTTGCCCTTCGTATAGCTTCTCGACCTCAAGCATGTCAGCGGCACTCCGGGCTGTGGATCCCTGCCATGCGGTGGCGCAGAACTGCTTCGCCCACTGCTCGCCCTTGGACGGGCGCAGCCGGTCAATCCAGGTTTTCGCAAAAGTTGGTTCTTCCTTAGCCGCGGTCCGCAGCAGTTGCTCTAAAAGGATGCTGCCCTCGGCCCCCAATGCTTCCGCCCACTTGAGGCTGCCTTCTGCATCCCGATGATAGAGTTCGCCTACCGCTGCGTCGCGGAGCGGCTCCCGCATCATCTCTTCGCCCATGCGCTTGGAGGGCTCGGTCGAGCTGGTGGCTTGGGATTCATTCCTGAGGGCGAGCAGCAATTCTTTCAATTCGGGCGCATCCATGCGCTCAATCGCTTGAGGCACTTCACCTGACAGGGTCTTTGCCCGGTCCCAGTGGCGCTTCAGGGACTGAAAATCGCGGGCTGCGCCTACTGCCACATCTTTTGGAGGGAGGGCGGAAACTTGGCGACCAGTCAAGGCGGGGCCGGTGATGGGCGGGTTAGTGGGCTCTCGCATTGCCGCAACCGCGGCCCAGCCCAGTCCTAGACCAGAGATCAGGGCGGCCGCGGCTAGCAGGGATTGTTTGATTGGAGGCGCGGTCATTTGAGGATCCCTTGAAGCCTGGTGATGATGTTCTCGGTCCTTTCCGGCGAGGCACCCCATGAGCCCAGCTTCTCGCGCAGGGAACTCACCTCTTCTGCTGTCATTCTGCCCCTTGGCATCAGCAAGGGGGGCAGGGGTTCGAAGGTTTCCAAGAGATCCAAACGCTGCGCCCCATCTCCATAGGCTTCGAGGTGGGCGAATGCAGTTTTCGCTCCGATCGTGCGAATTCCTCGCAGGGCACCGCTGTGGATTTGGTCGCGATCAGCGGGATCCTTCAAGGTCTTTCCAAGGGTCTCCAGCGCATCAGGGCGAACCAAGCAGGATTTGAGGATATCCTCGATTCGTTCCTCACGCTGGGCTTCGTCCGCGCCGTCGATCCAGCCGGCCAGCAGGGTGGTCCGTTCAGTGACCTCCGCCGCCGGCAGGACGGAGTTGAGCGTCAAGAGCTGTGCGGCGGGATTCTTGCTGGCGGCCGCGATGCAGTCGAATGCGGCGTTGCGGTCCTGCTTTAGCCAGGCCTCGGCGAAGAAAATACCTCGGCCCTTCTTCCAGAGCTCCTCGACCTCCTGACTATTG
Organism: Haloferula sp. BvORR071; assembly: GCF_000739615.1. Lineage (GTDB taxonomy): Bacteria > Verrucomicrobiota > Verrucomicrobiia > Verrucomicrobiales > Akkermansiaceae > Haloferula. Next base: position 555,625 of record NZ_BATP01000003.1, on the reverse strand, counting down.
GCCAAGGTTTGAAAATCGAAATTCGCGGGGAACTGGAGATCTCCGCCGCTGATCGGTAGCTTGCTTTCACGGACCGTCGCTAGACAGGCTACGACGGCTTCCGGGCCGCGTTTGGCGGCGGACTCCAAGGCGCGGTGCACGATCTTCCAAGCGTGTGTGCCACCGTTCCCGGCGAAGAACTCCGGATGAGTCACAGCATAAGCCAAGCCTTCCTCCGCCTTGTCCAAGGGCCAGTAGAAGCTGACCGCGGAAGCCAACTCGCTCCTCATGGTCTCGGAAGGAATGGCCTCGAACCACGCCAAGGCCGATGTCAGATCGCGCCGCATCCACTCCGCGACGAGCATACGGGCCAGGATCTTGGAGGAGCTGCCGTCGAGCACGCAGTCGGGACTGGCCAAGGCCTCGTTGAGCGCCTTCTGCAGCTCGGCGTCGCTCCAGTCCGTAAGTTGTGGTGCCAAAAAATTGGAAGACTCGTCGAGCTCGGGTGCGTCGTTGATCAGATCGATAAAGTTGCGGACCTCCCATTTCTTGGGCGGTGCCTTCGAAACGGGGGACTGCGGGGCGCTAGCGACCCCGGGGACCACTGCCGGGGGGCGATTCTTTTGCCAAGCCACGGCTCCGCCCGTGATGAGACCGGATGCGAAGAGAGGCAGCAGGGCTTTCATGGATTAACTTTGTGGTAGAAAGTTTATTTCCTTTCGTCAATCGTATCGGCGATGAATTGCTCGAAGAGGCAACTTGACGGGGGATGTGCCGTAACTCCGGTTAAACTTTTGATCGATTGACGTTCATCCATTTTTTGCTCAGCAAACAGGTATGAATTTCGCCGGAGGTCTTGCGTCGGAGTAGCTGATGAACTCCGCCTGCAGGACTCCAGCCTGACCTGATATGAGACCCCTCCTTTGGGCCATTCCTCCGCTTCTTGGTGTCATTGGCTACTTCGTGGCGGCTGGCGAAGCTGGCATTTCACCCTCGGCGCCCTTGGAGATCCGGACGGCGGAGCGCGGCGAAGTGGCTGCGCGGAGCGATGTTGCGGCGGCGCTCGGCGAGTTCGAAAAGGAGTGGGATGCACTCCGGAAGGAAGCGGGAACTGAAAACGGCAGCCTCCCCGCCTCCGGGTTGCGCGAAAAGATCGCGGCGTTGAAAAAGGCACTCGCGGCGCTACCGGGAGATACCGAATGGAGCACCAGTGAAGACTTCGAGCAGCGGCTGGCCGCGGCGGCGAAAGAATTGGGCCGGCGTGAAGGAGAGGAAGCCATCCGGTGGCTCGAGACGATCGATCCACAGCTCTGCTTTACCGCGATGGATGGATGGGCGGACGCTGAGCCTGATGCTGCTTTCGAGGCAGTGGTTTCGAGCCAGAGGCCAGTGTTCTGTGAAAAGGATGCCATGCTGCGGATGCTGCAAGGAAAGGCAGCCTCCGGGAATGCTGCATTCCTTGCGGCATGTCGACAGGTTCCTTGGGAGCTCATTTTGGGAGCGCAGCGAGACCCTTTTGATGATGCTGCGCTTTATCTCGACGAGAAACAGGACATCGAACCGTGGCTCAGGAGTGGTGCTGCACTGGAACTCTCGGAGCAAGGGGTGAGAATTCGCAATCTCTTCGATCGTTGGGCCAAGATAGATGCCTCCGAAGCCTTTCAAGCGGCTTTGGCGTGGCCGCGAAGTTCCGATTCGGAGATTTTGGGCGTTCTCGGAGTTGCGATCAACGACCAGGTGAAGGGCGACGAAATCCGCAGTTTGCTCGATACACTACCGCCCGAGCAATTCCGCCAAGTGGCTGTTGCAGTCACCAAGTATTGCAAGCGGCCTTCGACCTTTGGCGAGCGCCTCGCGAGTAACTACCCCATGCTTATATCAGAAGATAGCGGGAAGGAGGCTGAATGAGGAGGTCGATGCAGCGAGTGATCTTTGTGGCCTCCTGCGGCGCGTCGCTGCTTCTCGGCTGCTGGCTGGGAGCGCGACGGTTCTCGACGGTTCCCCCTGTGACCGTAGGGGAGGTCCCTTCGACGCTGTCTTCCTTGCGGCATGAGACCGAACAAAACACCCCCGGAGACTCAACACAGGAGAAGGTCAATACGACAACCCGGCGTTTGGTGTTGCTGCGCCGTACCCTGGCGGCTTGCGAGACCCAAGCTCTGTGGCAATGGCTGGAGCAGAATCCAGAGGGAAAGCCGGAGATTTGCAGTGAGGTGGTCAAGACGCTCATTGACCGGCTCGGTTGGCAGGCTTGGAGCCAAGCGCTGGAGGTCGCGGACCCGAAGGTGCGGGAACGTGTCTCGTACCGGATACTCTACGAATTCTCTCTCCGTGATCCTTGGAAGGCCTACGAGGAGTGGAAGGCTCATCGCGCGGAATTCCCAAGCCCTGCCTGGGCCTCAGGGGTGATCAGCGAGTGCTCTTTGGCTGCCGCCAGCGTGTCTGCGGACAAGCTCATCGAGACTTTCCAGCAAATCCCGCAGGATGACTCCAACGAGATGATGATGGTTGAGTTCGCCAAAGATTTCGACTTCCGCAAGCTGCTGGACTATCTGGCGAACACCGAAAAACTCCCATATACCGAAACCGACGACACGCTGACGGCATGGGCGAAGCGCTCACCGCTGGAAGCAGCGGAGTGGCTGGCGGCCAATCCAAGGTATCTGGAGAAGGAGTATCACGAATCGGAGGTGAGCGGAACCTTGCGGGCCATTGCCAGCGCCGAGATGGATGATGCTTCGCGGCGCCAAGCGCTTGATGCCATTTCGCGCGTGAGGCCGGAACTTGTGGATCAAGCATGGCTCGCGGTGGCGGGAAGCTCGGAAGGGAAAATCTCCGCGCCAGCCCTTCAAACGGTGGACCTTGCGGGCCGACGCGGGGAGTACCTGTTCCAAGTGCTAGAGGAAACGCGCCTTGATAATAAGCTCGATGCCTCATGGGAGCAGGTGTCCTTGCCGGAACGGCAGCAAGTGCTGGCCGCAGTGGAGCATGATTGGGCGGAGCAGAATCCATCTCCGCTTAACGCAAAAATCCAGGCACGCTGGAGCAAGATGGTGAGGGCCGCGTGGGGAATCTCACCGTGAGGTACCTTTCGTCACTCCCTCTCGAAAAGCCCACCCGGGCCGAGAAGTGCTTTCATCCTCTCCAGCTCCTTCACCGTGTTTTCCGGCAGGTTATCCGCCGCCAGCAGGATATCGAAATCGTCTTTGTCGCGGGCATCGCGGGCGAGCGCGAGGACCAGTTGCGAGCGCTCTTCCGGTGACTCCACCGTGGCCAGCAGTTCGCGTTCGATGGCCGGAGTCGTGCCATTCATGGCCTCGCGAATGATCTCCAGTTTTGAGACATCCGCAGGCTCCCAATTCCGCAGCCAATGGATCGCTTCAATGGGATCCGTGTAGAGCCAGGGTTGAAGCGCTTGTGAGTAGACCGCGGCTCGCGCGCCCAGGGCATCGTCGCCCTTTCTGGGAATGGCCAAGCTGCCGGTGCGCGCTTCTGCCAAGTTGTCGTTGATGCTGTCGAGCCATTGCATCGTGGCAGCCGGATTGGCCTTCATCCAGGCTTGGGCCAGCGCAAGGGCAGGGGATGAAAGGTGGCCCGGGCTTTCCTCGATCTCGCAAGATCTGAGCTGGCCGATGGCTTCCTCCCAATCGCTGCCCGGTGGAAGAGACCGGAAATAGGTACCGAGCACCTGATCGGTTCTCTGCGCGGAGTCGAGCCGGCTGATGATTTCCCAAGCCTTGGCAGGGCTCTTCTGCGCAGCTCCTTCGAGGATTGCGAACAAAGGCTTGAGAGCATTGAAGCCGAACTCCTGCTCCGTATCCACGGAGAAGTCTTGCAGGTGATCCTTCCAGAAGGCGAAAGCGGCCTCCGGATCGCCCTTCGCTGCGCCGCGCAGTAGGTCGACGAAATCGAAGACCTTGAACCCAGAATTGTTGGCCGGCTTGTAGGTTTCCAGGTTCAGCACCTCTCCGGGGGCCAGTTCGCCACAGCGCTCGCGGAGGAACGAGAGGGCGATTGCAGCCAAGCCCTCGCCTTGTTGGAGCAGTTCGGAGTCATCTCGCAGCAGGTGAATGTGCTCCAAGTCGAGTTGACCGACGAGTTGCTTGAGGCGCTGGACGTCGTAGATCGATTGCAGGTCCTCCACGGAAGACTTGCCCGCGGTTTCCCGGCATACCCGCCGGATATCCGCGGCTGCCGCCTCTGGAGAAAGCTCCAAGATCGCAAGATTTCCCCGGCTGCGACCGGAGGACTTCGCCGTCTGCCCTCTGCTGGTTGGACTTTTGGATGGCCCGGAAGCGACCGCTCCACCGGCAAGATAGCGCGACTTGACGAGAAGGCATCCCGTCAAAAGCAGCAGGCCCAAACCGGCTTGGAATAACCGGGAACGCATGATCGGCGCGATCATATAATAGCTGTCACCCTAGCCGGATCATAGATGGGATAAAGATCTTACAGGGGAGGGGCCAGGGCCACCTCATTGTGGGAAGTCAGTTTCATGAGGATTTCAAGGGTTTGCTCGCAAAGGGCGGCGCGGATGCGGTTGCCGCGCATGGTGTTTTTGATGGTTTGCTCGGGGAGGGAATTCTCCGGTACATTCTTCATCGCGCGTTCTTCTGGAAGTCTTCTTGCGAGCCATCCGGTCCACTTAATCTGAGCGGATGTTTAGTAGAAGCCCGGATTGATGCCAGAATGAGGTCGCCCTGAGACCGCATACGAGGCTCATTGCTATTTCGAGGTAAATGAATTTATGTATCTAACTTGCAAGCAGCCCTGATCAGCAGTTGTATGAAGCTCAAGCGAACCGCCCGGTGGATCCGGATGGCTTTTGAAAACCATGAATAGAAAATGGAAGGTCATTGTGGCTGCGCTGATCCTTCTCATCAGTTGCGCACTTTTTAAATTCTATGGAGACGGGGTGTTGGCTTCGGCCGCCGGTACCGGGCAGCAGGAAGGAGCTCCAGGTGGAGCCAGCGGAGATCTGGAGTCAGCCTCCGGGGGGAAGGGCTCAAAGGACCAACGAGCGATAAAGTGGGACCAATCGAAGTACAACAAGTGGATTATGGATCTCTGGAAGCCGAAACTTTCGCTCGAGCAGGTCAATCGCTATCTCGATAAGGTTGGCAGGACTCCCTCCGCCTTGGTCTTCGCAACGTCGATCCACTGGAGCCCGGAGTTGATGGCGGAATTGAAAAAGCACTCGGATGATCCTCTGGCGGTCGCCTACGTCGCATCGAAATCGCGCGATCTCTCGGAGCGTCTGATCTGGGCTGAGAAACTCTCCATGCTCGAGCCAGGGAACTCCTTGGGCGGATTCCTGAAGGCGTCGGCACTTGCCGAACTCGGGCGCGAGGATGAATCAAAACTCGCGCTCAAGGCCGCTCTTGAAGTCGGCAAGCTGGATTTCCACGATGCGGAAATCGCCACCCACTACGACGGGATTTCGTCAGATGTGGGGGTGGATGCAGTGAATATGCAGTATCTCGCTTCCGGGAATTCGGTGGCCGGTGAGATTTCGTCTGCCGCAGCGGCACAGTTCTCGGACCGCCGGTTTTCCTCGGTGGAAGATATCGCAGGGTTTCGCAAGGCGTTTGAGCTCAGTAAATCCCTGAAGGAGTCAAATCCTGCCTACGCGGGTGCAACGGTTAGCTTGCAGGCAATCGGCAGCAGGATTCTCAAACGTGCGGACAAGGCGCTTTTGGAAAGCCCGGACGGAAAAGAGCTGGAGCGTTTGATCTCCGAGGCGAACCACGAGAATCCGGAAGAGGTCAAGCGCCAGGACTTCATGATGGAGAACTGGTCGGACAAGAAGCGGATGGCCCGGATCGGCGGAGTCGTAAGGACTCAAGGCTGGCCGAAGGCCGAAGATCTCAAGAATTACTAGCAAGGAACGGGAATGAAACCGATTCCTACAAGATGGATGCTGGCGGCTTTCACGATCCTTGCCGTGTCGCTTCTCGTCGTGCTCGCCAAGGATTGGGGAAAGAGCGGGCCGGACCGGACCGATGCCGCAAGTCCGCAGAGGAGGCCTGAATCGGTGACCTCGCCACCGCCAAGCCGCCAGAGCGATTTCGGCGGTCGGCGGATCGCCATGTCGATGATGGGGGACCGGGTGGCCTTACCCCCAGAGATCGTGGGGAAGATGCGTGAGGAACTGTCGAAAAAGCAGGATGTCGTAGGCCTGGCCTCCTTGTTCCTGCTGAGCGGGGACACTGCCACCCGGCAGCTCCTGAAAGAGCATCCCGAAGATCCGACGGTGTGCCGGGTGCTTGCCCTGGCGGGTGAGACGCCGGAAGACCGGCTGAAGTGGGCGGAGCAATTGCGGAGTGTGGCTCCGGAGGATCCATCGGGCCTTGTCTTCCAAGCCTCCGCCCTGTTTGACGCCGGGCGCACTCAGGAGGGGACGGAGCTCATCTTGAGCATGAGTAGCGATGAAAAGCTAAAGCTCGCGGACCCGGCCTTGCTGCAGATGCAGCAGACGCGGTGGAAGGAAGCGGGTGAGTCCGATGCGGATGCGGGTATCTTGGCGGCGGAGAGCGGCTACGGGCTGCGTTTGCTCAATAACATCTCGACCCTGGTCGCCCGCTTTTCCGCGGAGGGCGGAGATGCCGATTCCGGGCACAGCGCCGCGGTCGCGACCAAGAGCTTGGATTTGATCGCCGGCCTCCGGGAAGAATTCGGCAAGCCGAAGTCGATCCCCGTCGAGAAGCGCTTGGTGGAATCCGAGATCCTGTCGCTGGAAAACTTGCCGCCGGAGATGAAGTATGGGGAGAACATGACCATCGGCGACCGGCTGAAGGAACTGAATCACCGGCGGGCTGGTCTGGATATCGCGCATCAGTTCATCTCCTCGACCCTGATCCAATCGGACTCCAAGCTCGTGGAGGAATTCGCCGAGGAGGTGAATCGGAACGGTCTCTCCTCCGCCGCGAAGAATGTGCTGGGTGCCCCCGATGACGTGGTCAGATCCTTGGCTAGGGATTGACTACAATTCTCGTCCAATCGGCGGAAGGTCTCGTCACTCGGGGTGCCATGCTGCAGTTCAGACCTTCTTGCCAGCCGTCTGGCCCACTTAATCCGAGCCGATGTGTAATATAAGCCCGGGTTGGAGCCAGAATGAGATAGCCCTGGGGGAAGATGCTACCACTCAACGCTGCTTGAGCGCCGGAATTTTCATCGGCGGGTAGTTCATGCTCTCGAACCAAGGATCGCGCGGCACACTGACGGTGCCCGCCTCGCGGTCGATGACAAACGGCTTGCCGGTGTAGGGCTCGTTTGGGATTTCGCCGCCAGCCGCTGCTAGGAACGCTGCTTGAGCAATCGCCGCATCGGTCTGGGCTCTGGTCCAGCCCTTGGACCAGGCGCTGGAGCCAACGAAGAGTATATCCAAGAGCGAAGCGCCATCTTCGGAGATGCCAGTCTTGTCGGGCGGAACTGCGGAAAGCGCCGCCAGTCCACCGAGGTCGGAGGATCTCATCTGAGACATCAGACCGGTGAAGTAGCGGATGTGGGCTTCCACCACGGCGTCCGGATCGCTGATTCCGGTCTTCACGCCGGGAAGATTGGTTGGGTCACCGAGGAGGGCCGGTAGTAAGAAGCTGCGAGCAGTGTGGTTCCATTCGCCGAGGAAGACCCTAGCGAGATCCGCCGGTGTCTCCGGATTCCCGGCGAGGAGATCCTGCCATGCCTGAAGGTCGGATGCAGGCCCTCCCTCCGAAGCGAGCAAGTGGTCGAGGATGGCTTTCCGCGTGTTTTGGCGGATCAGGATGGAAACCGTTTCCGATAGGAGGGAGGGAAGTTCCATCCGGTCCATGTGATCGGCAAGCCCCAGCGCCGCACGTGTGCTCTGCAAGGCACCTGCCTCGTCGCCGCGTTCCATCGCCAAGTGGGCTTGGGCGAGAAGCAGCTTGGAGCATTCATTCGGGAGCCGGGCGCTGAAGAATTTGATCCGCTCCATCTCGATGCCCTTCGCCGATTGCAGGGGAAGGAGGCCGATCGCCATGATCTCATCGATCAGGCCGCGGTTTTCCTCAAGCCACTTCGCCATGATGGCAGCGTCCCATGGACTTTTGCCGCTGACCATGGCACTGATCTCTTCAGGCATCGGGAGCCCGTCCGAACCATATTTGCCGTGGCGCTCGGTGAATTCGAGAAACTTCAAGAAGCCATTCTGCGCGTCCGGTACATCCTTGAAGCTAACAGCCAGTTCCGGATGCTTGGCGAGGATCTGCTGGTACCACTGCTCTGCCAGGCGGTTGATCTCCCTTTCAGATCGTGCCGGTTTGTTCCGCCTTTCATCAAGTTTTCCGGGCAGCAGACCTGTGGTCGCTAGCTTGCCTTGGTGCCGGGATACTTCCGGTGAACCGTCGCTTTCGTTCAAAAGGACGAATGTGCCGGTCGCCAGCAGCAACAGCAGGCCGACTCCTGGCAGGATCGCTCGTTTGGTGGGCCTGATTACCACTCCGCCCGAAGTATCTCCAGCCGAGGCGGCAACTCAAGACAGAAGGATGCCGCATTGAGATGAATGAAGAACTCGTGAAGAGAGCGCCTTAACTTGACCGCATCCAGCTGCTTGCTCCAGTGCGGATCACGGTGAACCCACCTTCTAACAAGCTGGTAATGTGCTGGGCTCTGGCCGCGATGGCGGGAGTCGCTACGGGTCTGGGGATCGCCAGCCAAAAGGGGAAGACCGCTTCTCCCGACACTGCGAAGGCTGAACCGGAGCCCGTCTTGGTCCGGCCAGCTCTACCCGATGATCCGGCCGTACAGAGACTCGCGGCCCTTGCGGGACGCACCGCGGAGGCCCGCTTGCAGCTGGCGGAACTCGTCCGGGCGGGAGCGGATGATGAGCAGATCGTCGAGTTGCTCGCGCCCGTGCTCTTCGCCGATCCGACATGGCTCGATGAGTTCATCCTAACGGTGCCGGAGGAACGCCGGATCGAGCTTGCGCGGCTGGCGATCAGTCGGGTGGGTAGTCTTCATTCGGATGCCTTGTGGGAGCTCATCCGGAAGTCGACCTTTGCTTCCATGGCGGTGCGGGCACCATGGACGCAGGAAAAGCTGAAGGTTCCCCCCGGGATGCTCATGCTCGCCTCTCATATGAATTCGCCCTTGGTGGCCGAAGTTCTCTTCGATCCTGCCGTGGGTTTCAGCAACGAACAGATCGCCGAGTGTCTGAGACGCGGTTCGCGGGATGTGACCACTTGCAAGCGGGTGCTTGAAGAATGGTTCAAGGGCAGGTGGCCGGGAGCCGCCCCCGACTTCGTTCGCACAGCGTGGCTCTCCTTGCGATGGGAGGACGAGTCGGCACTTCGCGAGATGGCGGCCAAGGTGCCCTTCGAGCTGAAGTCGGCCGCGGATGCATTCGAGACTTTCGGACGGATCCGCGAGGTCCTGAAGCCGGTCAGAGGCGAGCCAGCTCTGGAAGACCTTGCCATCCTGAATGGCGGAGAACTGGCCGAACTCATCGAGGACCGAGCCATGGCAGGTGCGCCATTGTCCCTTGCGACACTCGCCAAGCTGCCATCGGATAAACGCTCTGGAGCCTTCGAGGACTACTTCGACTGGCTCTATCCATTTTCGGTGGACCAGGCCCATGCCGCGCTTGAGAGCATTGACGATCTCAATCTGAGTGCTGGTGAGAAGAGCGCCTTGCTCGCCAATGCGGCCAGCCATGAATGGAGTTCCCAAGGGGATTTCCGTCGTGCTTTCGCTTTGGCTGAGAAGATGGTGGCAGGCCCAGGTCGTTCGAAGTTGGAGAACGAGATGATCGAAGAGTTCGCGCAGTATGATCCCCGGGATGCGCTGAACTGGGCGGGGACCCTGCCGCCCGGTGAGCTGCGGGAGAACGTGGAGAAACTCGCCACGGAGGCACTGCCATGAGAAGCTCTGCTATCATGGGCACTCTCGTTCTATTCGTGGTCTCTCTGACGGCGACCTTGGGAGTGGCTCTTTTGCTGGGCCAGAAGGAGAATCCGCGGATGCCGGCGGAGACCGTCGCCGATGCTCCCGCCAAGTCCAGTCATCGCGAGGCCTCTTCCTATGCCATCATCCTCGAACTGCTGCGGTCCGGGAACTTAGACAAGGCCCGCGGGGAGCTTGCCCAGCTCGCCAAGCGTGACCCGCAGGTCTTCTTCGAGCTTCTGGAGAAACTGCCCGGGATGCCGGGGCTCGAGGACTGCATCAAGGAAGCGGCGGCCGGGCTACCGTGGAAGGACATTGCTGCGGCAGGACTTCTCAACCGCATTGCCTCGGCAGAGTGGTGCGATCTTGCGTGGGGGGCCTACACCGGTGCCCGCGTTGGCGTGGTGCCGGATGAAGAGGTCTTCGATGTAGCCGGGCGAGCCCGGGTCGCAACTTCCTTTAGCAATATCCGGTTCTTGCTTGAAGACGCCGCGGCGAAGCGCCCGCGGGAATTCTTCGATATGCTCAATCGCAAGGGCGGGACCTCCTTCCGTGAGGAGTTTATCGAGCTGGTAATGAAGCAGCATCCGGAGCTGGCAGGGGAGCTTTACGCTTCGATTCCCGATGGCAGCCGGGGATGCAACTACGACCGTGCCTATGTGCTCCAGGTAAGGTCCAGGCTTCTGCCCACCGCGGATAACCTGCGCGATGTGTTGGATGACATTGGTGAACGGGGAACCTACTCAAGCGATTTTGCGTTCCTCTTCGTCATGCAGGCTTGCCGGGGTGCTTCGCCTGAGGAGCGCGGCAAGATCACCAACTTCATCTCTACCCAGCCTTCCTTGGCAAAGAACCGGCTCCTCAGCGGCATGCTCGATTTTGATGAGAAGAAGCCGATGCCCGTGGAGGAGTTCACCCGTCTCGTGGGTCTCTACGATTCTGGCTACCTCCAGGCCGAGGCGCTTGGTGGATGGCTTGGCTCCCACAAGGAACTCGAGCCCACCGATCGCGACTGGATCGAGCAGCTACCCACCGAGAAGCTCAAGCTGAAGGCAGCCCAGATGCTCGACGAGCGTGCCGCAGCGGCGAAGGCAAAGTAATGGATGAATTGTGCTCTCGGAGCTGCGCTTGCTCCCTGATAGCCTTCCCCCCCCGGAAGGCTCGATCTCCTGCCCACACAGAGCGCCCGCATCTCTATTCTTGAAGTGTCAGGTGAGGAGCATGCAGGCTGACTGGTAGCAATGAAACGCCGCTCGATTCTCCTCTGCGTTTTCTTTCTTCTGCTCGCAATCCCGCTGGTGGGGCGGCTTTCCCGTGGCGACGGTGACTCTGCTGCGGCGCGATCAGGTGAGGGCAGCCCCGGTGGCCAGTCACCCTCCGCGGCAAATGATGCGGGGAAGGACTCGCGCAGCGGAGACCGCGGCCCGGTCGACTACTCGGCCAAGGCTGCGTCCATGCTGGAACTGAAGGCCGGCGAGTTGGGAGTCCTGCCCATCAAGGCGGACTTGGTGGATGATGTGTTCGGGGGGAATACTGGACCGAAGGATGTGCCACTTCTCCGGGGCTTGATCCACAAGCAAGTGGCCAAAGAGCTTCTTGAGAAGGCTCTCAAGCAAGGCAACTCCGTGCAGGTGAAGATCGGCGAGGGAAAACAAGGTGTGGACTGGAAGGTCGCGGAATTCGGGGTGAAGGCAAGCTTGGGCGGGGATCGGGAGGGGGAGGGCTTTCCGGATCTTCTGGTGGAGTCTTCTCCGGAATGCGGGGAGGTAACCAAGCAATCCGTGACAATAGCTACCGGGACCTGCGCTTTGGTACGCTACCCTTCTGGTGAGTCCCTGCTGATTGTGATTGGCGGTGGATTTCCGATCGGGGGCTTGATGAAGGAGGAACCCTGAATTGGGTGGACTACTCGCGGAGGCCAGAGTTTTGGTTCGCCAGTATGGTTTCTTCGATGCTCCTCTTCGCCTCCACGGAGAGCAGGGGCGAGTTTTGGAGATGCCTGAGTTCTTCGGTCTCCATCCCGTCGCCCATGTTCTTCATGGTTTGCTGCGCGGCGGCCGTCCTCGCGTCGGGGGCGGAGATTAGCTCGAGAAGACCGTCCACCATGCGAATGTCACCAGCGCCGCCATAGACGAGAACATTGGCGAAGAGGCGGTCACGGTCCAACCCATCCGGATTCCAGCTTCCGAGCCACTTGATGGCTTGGGATGGTTCGCGCCACATCCAGCACCGGATGGCATCGAGATAGCCGAAGCTCGAATCCTTGGATGCTGCGGCCAACCATCCGAAGGCAGCATCCGGATCGGAACAGGCCCATCTTCCCGCCAGTGAGCCGGAAGCCCCCTCTTCGAAGCCGGGAAGCCCACTTTTGAGTTGGTCAATCTCCGTAGGCCAGTCGGTCCCCTGCGGAAGTGCGCCGACATATGCGAGGTAGGCCTCGCGTTGTGACAGTTCGGGCATGGAAAGAATTGCCCTGAAAGTCTCTTGCTTGGAATACTTGACGAGCGAGGGCATGAGGCTCTCCAAGCTGTAGATGATCGAGGATTCAGTGACCCTTTCAGGTAGATCGCCTAGGAAGTGAAGTGCCAGAGCCGGGTCGGCTTTGGCCACTCCTATCAAGGCTGATCCCGTGTGCTCGAAACTCGCTTCCGGTTGCGCTCCTATGGTTGCCAGCCGATCAAGCGCCTCCTGTGGCGAGAGCTTGCCGAACTGTTCCCAAAGGAAACTCCCAAGCGCGTCCCGACGAGGATAGACAGGATTTGGAAATCCATCGTCCCGCTCCGGGCCTTGAATGTCCTTGATGAGGGCTGGATCCGATAGCAGCAGCCTGACCGCGCCCAAACCAAGCTGACTGACCATCGCCCGCTGGCGCATCGTTTCATTCTGTCCTTCAGGGCTGGTGTCCTTCAGCCACTGCAGCACGCGGTCAATGCGGGCCGCCTCGTCAGTGGCGAAGGCCATGCTGATTGGGGTGGTGACCGAGGTGTTGCCGGGATGGTGAGTGGCCGCCGAGCTGGCCGGAGGAGCACTAGGTAGCGCGGACGGAGTAGTGGATTGGAAATAGGCTTTGCCTGCCGCTCCAGCAGCCAGAAGCAGAATCACCGCTGCAAGGACCTTTTGAGTGGAGTTCATGGCAGTGAAATAGGAAAAGAAGGAGGCTGACGAGGCGGTGCTGGCAGCAGCGGTGACCGTTGCGCGAATGCCGCTAGAAAGCATGGGAGGCACAGAAGTGACCGCCTGAAGCGGCAGGCTGCTGGCAAGCATTGCGGCGCTCGCCGCAATGCCGCGCGCACCAAATGCCGCTCTCATTTTCTCCAACGCCCGCGCCAGGCGCATGCGGACCGCATCTTCGGATAGGCCGGCGGTCAATCCGATGGACGCCAGCGAATGGCCTGCGAAATAGCGCGCCAAGACCAGTTGCCGGTCGCGGGCCGGAAGACCTTCGATCACCTCATCCAGCATCGCCAAGGCCTCGCCGGACAAGGCTTCGCTATCGTGACTGGCATCTGCCATCGCCGAACGCTCGCGCCGCTTCCGGGCGATCTCCGAGCGGATCATATCGATCGCACGATGGCGGGCGCCACGATGAAGCCATGCCAGGAGGGCAACCTCTTTCTTCATGACGGCGGGTGTGCGAATCAGTTCGAGAAACACGTCTTGGGCCGCTTCGGCGGCGAGTTCGGGACTGCCGGAAACTCGCAAAGCCACGGAGTAGACCAGGGGCAAATGGCGATCCATCAGGGTCCGCAGCGGCCGCTCGTCCCGCGTCCGGAAGAACTCCCGGAGAAGGTCGCCGTCGTCGATGGTCGTGTGTTGGCTCATAGGGAAGGGAGGCAGCAGGTGGCGGCACCCTGAATCTTCAACAGCTACGCGGAGACACTGGCGAAAACCGAACGGAAAAAATCGCCAAATTTTCGGTGGCCACCGGTGCTGCGGCCAATCCGTTGGAATGGCATTGACGCTGCCGCCCTCGCCCGGTTGAAGAAGATGCGATGTGGAGATATCTCTTGGTGTTCGCTCTCAGCGCCTTCGGCGGTGGGATTGTAGGACGTGGGACGGGAGCAAAAACTTCGGTAGATCCTCCCATAGCGCCGGAGCCCGCCCAGCCGCGACGTGAGGCACCCGCCAAATGGGGGAAGGCGGATTTCCAGAAGGCGTCCGCCGAGATGATGGCGGCGCTCAAGGCGCGGACCTATGATCCCTACAAGGATTTGTGGGCCACTTGGACGAATGCCGAAATCCGGGCTGCGCTGGACCAGAGCCTTGTCCATCCGGAGTGCCTGACGACCACCGGAAGTGGCATGGGCGTGGTGAATTCGCTTCTGAAGGAGCTGTTGAAGCGGGATACTGATGCCGCGGTGGCTTGGTTTGACAGTATCGCTTTCGAAGGGGCGAAGAAGCGGTTTGTCTACACCATTCCCTCCGCCTGGCCGGAGGAACGGGCAGCGGCCGGTCTCGACTTTCTGCTCGGTCACCGATCCCTGTTCCCGGGCAGCGTCGGATGGTCGATCCTGGCCAAGAACATCCAGGCCTCAGCCACCCAAGGGCCCGCAGGGGTCGAGGGGATGCTGACGAGGCTCAAGCAGGAGGGGTTCAGCTTGGACTTCGAGAACTCCCTCCGCTTTCCCGAGGGTTTCGACTTCAAGGGCTTGTTTGAGGGACAGGTGTGGCAGGGGCTGGACGAAGGTGGCGTGCGCGAGTCGGCCGTCCGCGCATTCCGCCAGCAGGATCCGGAAGGGGCCTTTGCCTGGCTGCTGGAGAAGCAAGGCGTGGCCGGACTCGGCTTGTCCGAGTGGTATGGTTATGAGGATCCCGGGTCCGAGCGTTTGGCTTGGCTGGGCAAAAGGATTGAAGCGCTGGATGCGACACAACAGTCCGAGTACTTCGAGAAGACGCAGGCAGAGTGGGTCCGGATGCCCGATGCCGCTGTCACGAGTTTCGCCAAGGAAGTCCGCTCGCCGGCCATGCAGGAGCTTCTCCGCAAGGCCGTGGTGCAACAGATCTACGCTGGGAATACCCGCGGCTCCCTGGCCGCGCTTGAGGCCTTGGGCGAACCAGCGGAGCGCCTTCGCGCGCTGGAGGAAGCCACTCCCGGTGAGCTCTTTGCCAGCGGACACCGGCCGATGAGCCCGGCAGATGAAGCATTCATCCGCAGCAAGCTCACCGCATGGAATGCAGATGCGGCGCGCATTCAATCAATCGTGGATCAACTCAAGAAATGAAGCAGGCGATCTCATTCACGGGTGTCGCGGTGGCAGGAGCCTTGGTGGGCTTCCTGGTGATGCGTGCGAAGAGTCCTACTGGCGGGAATCCGCCTGTATCGCCCACCACGCAGTCGAAGGTAGCGGGCAATGCACCGGCCTCGAAGACGGCCGCTGATCCAGACGAAGGACCGGCCAAGCACGACCTTGTCTCGCTCCTGAAGTGGAGCCGGCAGCACGAGTCCTCCGGTAATCCGGTCGCCCGGGAGATGGAGCGTCTCGACAAGGGCGAGCTCCGCGCGCTCTTGGTGGACTTGGCGAGGGATGAACACGCGGATCCGCAGACCTCTGGGATCTCTGCTCAGGCCGCAGCGAAGGAGCTGTTCAAGCGGGAGGGTGCGGCGGCCTTCGACTGGGTGGCGGGATTGGGCGATGGAGTCCGCAAGGCCCTCTATCCCCGGATTCTGCAGGCGGCACTCGAAGCGGATCCGATCGCCTACAAGGCGAAGTTCGACGACTACGCAAAGGAGTTCGGCGAGGGTGCCGCGAAGTCATTCATCTATCCGATGATCGGCGGAGCAACGGATCGTGGTGCGGAGGATTTGATCAAGCTACGGGAGACTTACGGCGACCTGCTGAATCAATTCATGCTGCCCACGGGCACTTTGCCGGAGGACTTCGACTTTCACCGCTTCTTCACTGGCATGCCTCCCGCATTCAAGGAAGGGATGCGCAATACCTTCCAGTATTGGTCGGCGAAGGATAGGGAGGCCGCGTGGTCCGGCTTCAAGGAACTGACCAATAGTGGTGCCGCGGGAGCGGGCGGATATTTTCCCTGTCTCTTCGATGGAGTGGCAGCTGTAGCTGGTCCCGCCAAGGCGGCGGAATGGTTGGCGCCCAAGCTTGCTGAATTGACCTCAGAGCAACGCAACAAGGCGCTCGGCTATTTCGGACTGAATGGCACTTTGGAAGTCGAGACCGTGAGAACGCTGATCCCCTTGTTGGGTAACGATGCGGACCGCATGAAGCTCGCCCAACGAGCCGTGGCCGCCAGCAGCAGCGGCTCGCCGGCAGGTGCTGCGGCGCTGGCTGCCTTGGATTCTGATCAGCGGCGGACCGAAGTCTTGCTCAATCACGTCCGGACCTTCGGATTCGAGAAGATGCCGCCGAGCTCCCGCGACCGGCTCCGAGGGGTGCTCGAAACCATGATGCAGACCGTGAAGCTCCCCGAAGCCATGCGCAATCAGGTGACGGCGGAGATCGAGAGCCGCAGTGGAGGAGGCAAATAGGTTGCAGTTGGGGTTGAGGAAAGGTGCGGGCCTCGATCGGATGTCGTCGCGATCTTTGGCATACGCCGTGCCGGACCGGCCGGATCCTAGGGGTGGGGCATTGTCCGCAGCGGTTTGAGGCAGGCTGGTCGTGTCGGTCAGAAAAGAGGCAGGATCGGAACTCCGTCTCTCGTTGGGGCGGAAGGTGGGACTCCGACCTCCTCGATCAACGGCGCGGCGGCGAATTTCTCCCATGCTTGACCAGCTTCTGTCAGCGCGGCTAGACATGTGGCTGATGTTGTCGTTCCACGGAATGAGGGGTGTGGGGTGGCTTGTCGTCGCTGCTATCCTTTCCGGGCTGCTGGGCTGGGCGGTGGCCCGGAAGTCTCAGCTATCCGCCGCGACCAGTGAAGGCGGTGAGCCGCTGGCGGTCAGATCATCGCAGACCGGTGAGCGCGCCCACCTTACTGCCGGGGAGTTCAGGGAATGGGTGGATCGTCAACTGGCAGAGGGGCCGGGCCGGAAGGAGAGGATGGCGGCTTGGGATGAGAAAGAGCTGAGGTCTGCTTTGGAAGCAGGCATGAAGGATCCTGAGCTTACCCTGAATGGTCCAGCGATCGCAACACTCCAGATGCTACTGGAGGAATGGACCTCCCGGGATCCGGAAGCAGCCGCGGAATGGTGGCAGTCGATTCCTTCCCAGATGACCCGTGCCCGCATGGCTACGGCGATTTCCTCCGGCTGGCCAAGGGAACGAGCCGCGGAAGGATTGGATTTCGTGGCGCAGCATCGCGACGCATTCCTCGGGCCGGATGGGAGCAAATGCGGCGATATCATCGGCAATGCCATGACCGACGCGTTGGGAAAAGGGCCGGAGATGGCCGACGAGTTTTTGGCCCGCCTGAGGGAGGAGAAGCTGCCCTTGATGTCGGGCAATACTGGATTTCCCCCGGGCTTCGACTTCCCTGCGTTCTCCCGGGCACCGGAGATGTCGCGATTGATTGCCGAGAACCGGGCGCGCTTTTTCAATCAGGCATGGCTGAAGCAGGATCCGGAGACCGCCTTTGCCGCCATGATCGAGCTTCATCGCAGTACCGGCGTGGATCCTAAAGAATCGATCTTTGCCGGCTTTTATCCCGGGCTTCGCACCGATAAGCCTGACTTGCCAGAGAATGCCGGAAGACTCGGGAAATTGATCGCCACCCTGGATTCCGACGAGCAGCTCGACATGGCAATGAAGGGAGCCGAGATCATGGGCTGCGAGCCCGCCGCCGTGGAGGCCTTCGTCGAATCCCTGACCGACCCACTCGCCAAGGCTCGCGCTTCGGTGGCCTCCGCGAAGCATGCGATGGGCGAAGACGTGGGAACGGCCATGCGCCTGTTCGCTGCAGAGGGCGATTCAGAGCAGCGCTTGGAGCTGGTTCAGGCAGCTCTTGAATATCGCCGAGATGATGTCGGCAGACCGATCTCCGCGGCGGACGAGCAGGCTCTGCGGAACGCTTTGGCGGGATGGGCTGTAGCACCTGAGCGCATCGACGAATTGGCCGCATTGGCGAAGAAGAAAGGCGGGCACCAGTGAAAAAAGTTTGGCGTCAGGGAGGATTGCTGGTGGTGGCCTGCGGCGTTGGTTTCCTACTGGGTTGGGGACTTGGAGCAATGGTGCCCGCATCACGCCGTGGGGAAGCGGTGATGCCCGATGCCGCGGCAAAAGTCCGTCGCGGGCCGGTGAATTCAAGCGCCCAAAGCAAGGCGCATGACTACCGGACTCTGCGGGCCGACGTGAAAGAACAACTGGAAGGTGGGGAATTGATCGGTGTCATCGAGCGGATGAAGGATACGGAATTGCGGGCTCTTCTGGAAGGATGGGAGGACAAATCATGGCTCGACGTGCAGCTGCGCAAGCGGATGAACATTGCGGTGAAGCTTGCTGCCGCCGAGTTGTTCAAGCGCCAAGGGATTCCAGCTTTGGAATGGGCGGAGCAAAGTGGCAGGCGAGAGATGTTTTCTGCCATGGTGGAGGCCGCCGCGTGCCGGGAGCCGAAGGTGGCGCGAGAATGGGTCGATCGTCTGGCGGCAGCTCACGGTAGGGTCCATGGTGACTACGTTTCGGTAGCGGCCCGGCAGGCGGCCCGCATGCGCGGCAGTTCAGATCTGTTGGAAATCGAGCAACTCTACAATTCCAAGATGTTCGGCAAGGTTCCCGAATTCGCCGATGGCTTCGACTTCACGGGTTACATGCGGAATTCTGCGGATGAGTTCTCGTGCCGCAGCACGCTCCGCTATCTGGCGGCCGCTGATCCAGAGGCTGCGGCACAGTTTCTTAAAGATGGTTTCGCGGAGAAAGGAAAGGTGGATTGGTTGGTTGTAGGTGCGGCGGCACTGGACGGACGCGCCTCCATGACTTCCGAGGAGGAGGCGACCCGTTGGATCGGCGAACTTGCAGGAATGATCGATGAAGGCCGTCGCGGGGCCTTCACTCTCAGCCTGGGAGTCCGCGCGGCGAGCGACGAGCGCATCGGGGCACTGATAAAAAACCTGCCGGAGGATCAGGACCGCTTGGATCTGGCGCAATACTTCATGTTGAAGTTGGAATCCGAGGGCAAGGCTCTTACCGCTTTGCGCGCCATGGACAGTGAATCTTTGCGCGTCCGTGCGCTCGAGCGTCGGCTGCGGTCATATGATCCTGCAGAGCTTGCCGACCCGGCCAAGCGCTCTGAGGTGGGCGGGAAGTTCGAAGCCTTGATGGAGAATCTGCAGATGTCGGATTCCGGGCGTCAGCAGGTGAGGGCGCTTCTGCCCGAAGCTCGATAGGGAATTGTAGCAGGCCGAGACGAAAGGGAAGCCTCTCCTGCCACCATCGCTGCCCGACCGCTTCCGGTCATCCCCAATCAGGGAGGCGATTTAATATTTCCGAGTTGAGGGATCGGTATGTGGCTAGCGGGAATGACCAAGGTCCGGAACAATCTTGTTGCTCACTCAAGTCACTTGTTTGGCTTTAAGCCGTGAGTCGGAGCGGAAGTGGATTGAGATTATAGACGAACCTGCGATCCAGGAAAGGTCGCTAAGCACGCTTGGCTTCTAAGAATTTGCCGTTATTGGGAAGCTGTGGCTTGGCCTCATCAGCCCTCTCTGATGGGTCCCGTGGCCACGCGCCACAGAGGGCGAAGGATGAGGTTAACACGAGGCGCCTTGGGTCTACTGCTTCGCAGACATATTCTAAGGCCGGTGGTTTTAGGAAGGATGAATCACACGACAGCATTATGGCATCATCACGAAGGGGTATCGTTGCGTTCGGAATTCTGGTGGTGAGCGCCGCCTTGGTTGGTCTGTTCCTGTGGCAAAAGGCAGGTAGCGCAAGAACACGGGATGCAGGAATGACTGTAGAGCATTCGTCATCCGCTGGCTCCGGCAAGACCACTGACCGCCCATACGCCAAGCTTGATCACGATGCGATCCGCGAGGCCGCGAAGCGTTGGCACGCCGAGTTGCTGGAGAAGTACCCGGAATTCGCGATCACCTATCGCGACGTTCCCGATGAACAGAACGGCCATCTGCAACTGATCTTGTTCCTGGAGAAACTGGCTGGAGGAGGTTTTCCCGGCTTCGATGCCTTCCGGGATGCCGCTATGGAGGGCAAAGAGTTTGACCAAGCCGCTGCAACCCGATGGTTCGCCGAGCACAAGGACATCCTCGAACAACTCCTGCGAATCGGGGAGCTTCCCTCCCAATCGTGCAAGGGCATCTCGCGCGATCGCTTTGACAGTGCGATGCGTGCGGGCAGGGGAGACCAGGAATTGCTGCTGCTCTTGCACGCCCGCTACGCCGCGGGCGCAGGCGATGCTGGCGCAGCCGCTCGCAGTCAGGCTGCGGCCTTGGGGTTGGCGAACCACTACGATGCGATTGAAGCTCCGTCTTTGAGTGTGGCGGTGACTGCTGCGGGAATCCGGCACCGCGTTGCTCGCGATCTGGTGGAGTTCGGACTACCCGGGCTTGCCGGAGACGCAGAAGGGCTCGCCAGGGCCCGCGAGCTAATGGGCCGCGCATTGAAGGAGGACGCAGATCTCAATCGCATCGCCCTCGGCGAATGGAATGTCGGGATGCTGGAGTACTTCCTGCCGCAGTTTCTCGGTGCAGACCCTTTGGGGACTCAAAAATTCCCGCATCCGGAAGAGATCATCTCTTTTTATTCGGAACAGATGAAGTTGGTCGCGAAGGCTGGGCAGGAGGCCGGTTGGGCACAAGTGGCAGCGCCAATCCTGACAGAAGCTTCCGCAACAAGCCTCACGGAAGACGAGCGTTCCCTTCTCTCGATGAGCTTGGGTGATAGCTTCAATAGCTGTTTCAAGGGCTTTCTGATCGGTCGCTCGCAGCAGGCGATGCGTACCGCGGCCTTGGCCATCGTGGCGGGCGAGGATCCTTCGGTGGAGCCCCTGACGGGTGACCCATTCGTGTGGGATCCGGCAACGCGGACCTTATCGGCACCCGCAAAGTTCAAAGAGGCGAATGCCAGGCTTGAACCGATCAAGGTTCCCTGAGCTGGTCATTAAGCCTCCAGTGGGCGGGCGATGCCCTTCCGCCTGAAGTACCTCACCAGCCAGGGGAGTTGCCAGAGTCCGGCGTAAGCCAAGAGGATGAGCCAGTGCGGTATGGAGACATCATGCCCATAGGCATTGGCCAGATTGTGGGGCGATGCATGGCTGGGGAGCGGGAACCACTGGGCTCCGGGGCGTGGAGCCTGTGTCCGCATCAATAGCTCCCATGAAGCGGAGGATCGGAGGTAGGGCTTGGCCCAGCTTACCGAAACATGGCCTCCCCAATGGGAAAGATGCACGGGCTTACCCGCGATCGACATCTCAAAGAGGGTGGTCCGATACATGGAATCTATCCAGGCCCAGACGAGGAAGACAATGACTGGCAAGCCGAACCAGAAGACGAGGGAACGATACCAAGCGGTGCGCATGAGCCAAGTGAAGTTAAGTTCCCAAAAAATCAGCGGTGAGAAGCGATCCGGGCCTGGCTTCTTGTTGAGGATCCGAAGCGTGGAGAGGCCATGAGAGGTGGTGTTTTACGACCCGCGATAGCCTAGTCATTGAGACGGAAATTTTCCATGCGCCTGGCCAGAGCACGAATCTCAACGATGCTGGGCCACATTGCAGCGTGATATTGAGTGGGCTGTTGCATTGCGACCCAGGACAGGGATTTTAATAGAATATCAGCGTGGGCAGGATGGTTGCGGGAGATCTGAGCGATCGCATCCGCAAATGCCCGTGCGGAAGCAACTCCGGCCCCTGCTGAGTCGCAGGACCAGAGTGCGCAATTCGCCAGCAGATGGCTGCTCTCCCTCTTTGGGTAATCCCTCGCGGGGTCTTGGAGAATTTTCGCCAGTTGGTGCAGCTTGAGGAGCCAATCCTCGAATGTTCCTTTGGCTGAGCAGCCCATCTGTCGAAACGAGAATGACGCTATCATTCGAAGCTGCTCGAAAGTCGGGTCTGTGAAGCTGCCGAAGTCGAGCTTCAGAAGGGCGTCCGAAAGCCGTTCAAAATGGACTCCCGGCGCGGCGTCGGCAGAAAGGTATGCAGCGAGGCCGATCCAAGCCTCCGCTCTCGAAGGATTCTCATGAATGAGGTCGAGGTATTCCGATACTTGAGATTCCACCGCCGTCTTGGAAATTTGATCCAGACTTGCCGCAGGGTTGCCGGCAAAATTGGCTTCAAAGCTGATGTCTCCGAGAAAAGAGCCTAGGCTGTTCTTTGCACCCAGTCGCTGCTTGATAAGAAAGATGAGGGAGTCGGTCGAAAAACACGACTTCTCCAAAAGGGCAAGAAGCTCCAAACGAGCTGCTTCTCCTAGTTGCGCGCCAACTAGGCTAGCTGAAATCCCTGAAACCAGAAAGCGCAGGAAATTGAAGGCTCGAGGATGGGACACATCCGCGGAGCCTTCCTCATCCATGTCAAACATGCGTGCCCCAAGTGTCGGAGTGTTACCGCGGAAAAGTTTGATTAGCTGGGCCGGGTTGTCGCCAACCGACAGCAGTTGGAATAGGCGGGCCGAATGAATCCAGGTCGCGGCGATCAGCGACGTGCTGCGAATCAGTTCTCTTTTCTCACGCAGCCGAAGTTTCTGGATCGTCCACGCAAGAATGGCCTGAAGAAGCAGCCACCTGTCCGCGAGCTCCGGTTGGAAAAGCTTCGAGAGAAGCGCCAGTCCTTGGTTCTGGTCTGCATCACCGCCTCTGAGTAGCAGAAGGGCGCCCTGGAACTTCAAAAGAAGAGAGGTCTCATTGAGGTCCAAGTGGCTCGTGAACTTCTGTTGTGCCTCCGGCCCAAGCTCCTCAAAGGAGGAGTAGATTGCCTGCGGCATTGAAATGGGGAGAGTTGCTGCCCGCGCGAATGCTTCCTCGAAGCCCTCGTCTTGAACGAGCAAGGAGATGCCATCATTGAAGAGTCCAGGAAGCTCGTTGGTGCCGATGGTCGGAGGGAGACGAAGATGGTTAAGGATGGATGCGATACCGTGGGGTTCAGCAGCGGCGAGGTCGATTTGATTCTCTTCTCGGATCTGGGTAAGGAGGCCCTGAATTTGGTTAGTTTCCGAGCGATCTAGCAACGATAGCGCCTCTCTCACCCTCAGGTCGACGCGCCTTGCTTTTGAAATTCTGCGGAAGTGCAGGTCAGCCTGCTTCGAAGATTGATCGAATCTTCGCCGTAGCATCATCATCGATTTGTACCGCGTCTCGCTGTCGTCACTTAGCAGGCCGTGAATCCCGGGAATGGAAGTCTTGAAACCCTTTCCACCGCCCAGCGGGGCAAATGCCAATGACTTATTTCCATCATTAAGAAACGAAAGTGAGAATTGGGAGCCAGAGGGTTGCTCGGATTTGATCGTCTGAGGTTTACCCTTCTGAGCCAGTCGGGCAGCTGGCCAAAGGGTTTTGCCGTCGAAACTGATCTCCCCGAGACAAACGGGATCGAACCTTTTGAGATTTACGAGTTTCAGCTCGGCGGGAGTGAATTCTAGGGCTTCGCTTATCGAGCGGGGAAGATTTTGGAGCAGGCGTGCGGCAATGCTTTGTCGAGCCGCTTCTTCGCCGGGCTTTCCCTTTGTGGCGAACTCGATCAGATCTTTCTTGAAACGAGAGGCGAAGCCAACTGTGCGGGCACCGTCAAGACCCCATCTGGAAAAGACCCATTCTATAAAAGACTTCGATTCCTTGCCGAAGTCCCCACTGAGGAATAGCAGGTGGCTCTCGCTCATGCCATGCAGCTCAGGGTTGGATGGTAGCTTGTTTTGAGTGGAGAGTGCAAATATTGACGCAACGTCGATCCAAAGAGCGTCTAGAATCCAATCGCTTCCCGCACGCCGGGATTCTTCTTTGAGGGACTTGTCCTTCCAAAGGATGCCAATGGCCTCGCTTGCGGCGAGATAAAGGCCGCTCAAGAAAAGGTTTTCTGTTAGTTTTTCTATTTCCGGGGTGCCTGGCGGAAAGCTCTGGAAAGAATCGGAGTCGAGAAGGCATGCGGCCACATAGCGACGGATTGTGGCGAGTTCAGCATTTTCGATGAGTTCACCTCCAGCGACTCGCGCTCTTGTGAGATGAAATACGATCTCGCGGGCTGACAACGGAATGTAGCGGACATTCCCGGCTCTCAGCCGATGAAGTATTTGAAAGAGTTCATCTTCGGGAAGTCGCTTTCGGCGGTGGAGCAGCCACAGAATGTCGAACATGCCGACGATCGGCGATTTCCCGATCGTTTCGAACCTGCCGATCAGACGGTCGTCGCAGCAGCTCAGAGTATCCTTGGCCCGACCTTCGTTCAACAGGTCGTGGAGGCACTTGATGATCGGTGAATCGAGTTCCTCTGCTGCTTTTCCCGCGGCCTCTGGATTGGGTGCCAACCTAAGCTTACCCGTGGCCAGATAGCCCGCGACTTGGTCCTTAAGAGTCCGAATCCACTCTGTGTGGCCTTCCCTTTCCCGTGCTCCGGCCAGTTCAAGACGCATCTGGTTGACTTCGTCCGAGCGCAGGAGAACCCGAACCTTCGACGCAACACGCGTCAGCAGACCTGCTGACGCCAATTGCTCGGCAATCCCGGTTTCCAAGATGATCGAGGAACACTTGCTGAAATCCAGCGTAGTTGTTTGGATCTTCCCGACTTCGCCCAGGCGTTCCTTTGCGAGTTCGATCTGGGTGGCGGTGAGGTCCCCAGTCGCTTCAACGGCTTCGAGTATGTCTCCGGAACTTCTAACGCGGATCAATGCGTCGGAGTCGAGGGTCACAGGTATCATCTTGGCGTCGTTAGACGTCAGTGGGAAGAAATCGACGAGAATGGCTCCGGTTCTTTCTGCAAATTCGAAAAGCTTCGCCCACTCTTCCCCTAGAAGCTCCGCGATTCGCGAATTGGCTGCGGGCGACAGCTCGGCACTTTCCAGAAGGCTAATTTTTCTGTCATCGCACAACCTCAGGACTTCTTCCTTTGGTGGTATCCGCGAAGGCTGGGCTGAGGTAAGCTTCTCAAGTTGATTCCCCAACGACGCGACAACCGATGGGGAGACCTCTACCGAACTGAATTCGCCGATGATTTTCTCCAACAGGTTGAGATGAGCGGCGAGAAGGATGGATGTGATGTCGAGAAAGATGCTGAAGTTTTTGGTAGCCCCAAGCGACTTGGGTCTCCGCTTCGATCCGTGTCTCGCTCGCAAGCTCCATCTTCTGGCCGGAACGGCCTCGCTGGTCTCGATTTCGCTAGGAGCGATGTGGAAGAACAGGGCGAGCGGTTCTCTCAGGCTTTGTGAATAGGCGTGGACAGCAATCCTTCCATTCCGATAGTCCTGCTCAATCGTGGACCTATTGTTCTGCCATTCGCGTTGGTGCTCCAGAAGTTCCTCCATCGTCAATCCGATCATCGGGGAGCCCGGCGTTCCCGCTGAGGCGATCGCTTCCTTCAGGACGCCGGTCACTTGGTCATCCAGCCCCAAGGTGAATCCGAGATTCATTGCGAAGGCGGCCTCCTGAGGAGATTGAAGGCCGCGCCGCATCACTTGGTCGAAAGCCGCTTTTGCGAAGTTCGGGTTTTCAGAACTGAGTTTCCCGGCAACATGCAATAGCATTCCGCTAGTGGCCTCCGGGTCTTGAAGAATGGTGGTAGCCGTGACCGTGGCCTTGGCAACTTGACCAATATCGAGTTGAAGTCCAAACAGGAGGAGTTGGTCTTCCAAGGTGGGGTCGCTTTTTACCAGCAGCTGAAGTTCTTGTTCCGCTTCCAGAAGCCGGCCCTGCTTCCTGAGGCAGATGGCGTGCAGACGTTTCACCTCCAGAGGGAAATCCCCATTTTGGAAGACGGCTCGGTATTGCTCCATCAGTCTTTCGCACAGGCTGTAGTCGGCGGCAGCTGAGGTGGCTTCAATCGCTAGGCGGAGCGCGGGTTCAGTTCCGAATCTTCGCATCAGTTCGTCCGCGTGCTTTACGACGAAAGCGGAAACGCCCGCGCGATGGTGAGCGATACAAGCATCGAATAGGCTTACGTCGGACCCCGTTCGTTCAAACTCGTCGGCTAGTTGGGCAGCTAGCTCGGGTGTCCATCCGTC
This sequence comes from Haloferula sp. BvORR071, assembly GCF_000739615.1. Taxonomy (GTDB): domain Bacteria; phylum Verrucomicrobiota; class Verrucomicrobiia; order Verrucomicrobiales; family Akkermansiaceae; genus Haloferula. The sequence continues at coordinate 529,695 of NZ_BATP01000003.1, read as the reverse complement.
GTGATCTCCCCGGTAGCGAACGATTGCCCCCTTGGCTTCGGTGATGGCTTCACCGGAGATCCCGCTGACCACTTCCTCCGCCCTTTCCACATCTCCCTTCAAAAGGAAAGCTTGGGCTTGAAAGGCGAGATACACGTCGTGCAGCTCGTCCCGGTCAAAGACAGATTTCTGCTGCTCGATCAGGGTGAGCGCGGCTTCGTGATTGCCGGTGGTTGTCAGCAGGCTGTAGAGAGCTTGCACATGCTCCAAATCGGGAGTGCCTTGGCAAATTCCTTCAAGCTTTGACAAGGAGGGGCCATGCGGGAAATCGAGGCCTCTTTCCGCTGCCCACGCAATCGCTGGAACCCACGCAGGATCGCTCGAAAGCAGTTCGTTTGCGATGGCTTGCGCCGCAGAGTGTGCGTCGGGAATGTTGGCCGTGGCGGCTAGCTGCCAAGTCTTGGCCCAGAGCCAGTGTGTGGAATGTTGAATTTCGCTCTTCGCGATCTCCTCGAACCGGTCGGCGGCTCTCTGGAGCATTTCGCGGCTCCCTAGATCGCATTTCACATAACGCCAGGCGGGAGGAAAGGGCCAAAGCCAGTTCGTCCAATTCCTAAAGCTGGGAGAAAGCGCACTTCGGTAGTCGACTATTCCCGCTACCATACGGACTTGGTGTTGTTCAGAGCCCAAAGACAGGGCGGAGTCTGAGGACTTCCGGGCATTTAATATTTCGTCTTTGAGCAGGTAAACATGGGTGAGCAACCGGTAGGTCTCCGCGTCAGGCTCAAATGACGGAGATTCCAGTAACAATCGCGCTTCCTCGATTTTGTTGGCGTTGAGGAAGAGCACTGCACGGGTATGCCATTCCTCCCGATTCGCGGGCTCTGCCATCAGAGGAAGCGCCTTCTCGGCACCCTCCGCAGCTTGGACAAGCAAGGCTTCCGCAACAACGAATCGCCCTGATGGATCGACTTGCTTCGCCTCTTTTATCAGCAATGCGGCCTCCTCTTTGTCTTCCCTTCGATTGAGAATGAGAATGGCAAGCGTGCGGAGCGCTCGGCTTTGAACTGCGGCGGGTAGAAAGCTCCAGGCGCTGGAAGCTTTCATCGCCCTTAGTTCCTCCTCGGCCGATGCTTCATGACCCTCACGCATCCGTTTCCGGATGGTGTCGAGCTTGTCGCTTTGGGCCGCGCCAAATTCATCCAGAAAATCCGCGGTGAGATGCAGGCTTGAGGAGCGGGGCCTTTGGATGGGCCCCTCAAACCCGCCGTCCGAACTGGCACCCACAATGGTGGTGCCCTCGATCAGCTTCTTGAGGAACGGAACAAGATCGGAATGTTGTTCTCCATAAGGAAGAAGCTGAAGCCAGGGGGCGATCTTCAGATCCTGTTGCAACTTTTCCAGTTCGCTGGACCGGCAGAGCAAAAAGTGTCGAGGGGTAACATCATGTAAAGCGGCGCCCGCCCACTCTAGCAGGCTTGAGAAGTTGGGATCCGAAAATGTGGCCCCACAACCTACGAAGAGGAGAGTTTTGCTTACCGCGAAATGTCGGAGGACTGCTTGTATGTGGGCATCCCCCTTCACGGCCTCGTAGGAGCTAATGCCCAAAACGACTGAATCAGGCTCTTCCCACAAGCCATGCAGGTGCAGGACGCTTGGAGGAAGGTCGCCTCGCAGAAGGTTTGCAGTACCTTCAGCATTTCTCCAAGTGATGGATCGTCGTCCAGTAGCTTGTTCGATTAGGCTATCGTAGTTCAACGTGGCCAATATCCCGGGGATGCGATCGAGGATCTCGATGATTTCTCCGTTCGACGAGCGAAGGGCGCCAATAGTGTCTTTCAACCAGCCCCTGAAGACCCCAGGGCTACGTCCTTTTAGAATCTGCGTAATCTGTTCGGCAACTGTGATCAGCGAGGTGACGTCGCCTACTGCTAATCGGGATTGGAGTTGTTTTGCCACCTCTTCGCTAGCGGCCCCAATTTCCCTGCAATGCTTGATCCCGTGGAGAATGAGTCCTGTCCACCTCGATACCTGAAGCCCTTCGACCGCTTGGTCTTGGCAGGCCGTGACTGAAACTCCTGTGCCGGTGACTGTGACCACCAGACGCCTAAGAAGAGCGTCCCTGAGTTTGTTGATGAGGGTTTCGGTATCCATTTCCTGCCGCGCAGGAGATGTTGCACAATGCCCGCAGATATCCAAGGGTAACTGTTCGAAAGCGCAGTTGATGCCGCCGACAAGTTTGACTTGAAACGAGAGGCAATAATGGGGCCAAGCTCGCCTCACGGGTGCCCGCTGCCAGGCATCGTTCTAGCTGGCCTATTTTATCGTCAGGAGCCTCAGCGGTTTCGGCCACTCTCTTTCTCCCAATCCTGCCGCCAGCCCTCGGCAGTCTTCTTTAAGGCCGGATCGGTGATCTGATCCAGCGCCCAGCGCGATGCCTCCGGGTCGTTGTGCCGGCGCAATGCTTGCTGGGAATACTCTGCCAGGCCGCGTTCGCGGTGCCAATCGCCCGGCTCCATGGACTCCAGCCATTCCTTGGCCCGCGGCATGTCATCGCCGATGTAGCGGTCCACCGAGCGGTGGAAGAACTCGACCGTTTCCGGCCGCTCTGGCAGATCAAGCGCCCACTTGGCCATCTTCAGCGGATCTGCCTGCATCGCATAATAGCGGAAGTCCTCCGTCGCCTTGTCCTTAACGAAGGACCATTCGCCCGCCTCCATTGCCAGGCCGATCGCCGTCAGCACCTCCTGCGAAGTGGCATTCATCGGCAGGAATATCGCTTTCGCCGCCTCCCCCCGTTGCTCGGCCGGGATCTTCTCCCACTCGCTCCGCAGCGTTGCCGCATTCGCACGCTTCAGGCTAGCGCCCCAGCTCATCAGCGCCAGGGTTCGTGGCGCTCCATCCGGCAGTGCCGCCCATTCCTCACGCAACGCCGCCGGATCCCCACCATCCGGCAGGTGCGCCGCGGCAATCTTTATCCAATCTTCTGCTTCCGTGCCGACACCGTTTGCAGCCAGCTTCGCGAGCATTTCTTTCATCCGCGCGGGATTGGTCTCGAGTTCGTTCATCGTAACATTGATGGCGTACTCCCGGAGGCTTGGCGGCAGCTCCCCGAGCATCGAGATCACCAGCCCGCCATCCGTCTTGGCCATTGTGCTGATCCACTCCCGGCGTAAGAACTGGGAGCCAACCCCGAATCTTCCGCTCGCGATCAGTTTCCACGACTCCAGCGGCCGCTCAGAGAATGCCGTGTCAAAAGCTCCGATCAGCACGTGGTCGAAGGAATTGAAGCCCGGGTTGTAGTCATTGTCCCAAGCCTCGGCCATCGCGGCTTCCAGCGCGCCCTGCAGATCCACTTCGGCCCAGCGTTCCAACAAGCTCATTTGGGTTGAGCGGCGGTCGAGGATGTTGTGCTCCTTCGCCGCCAGCGCTTGCCAGGCGCGGCGGTAATCTTCTGCCTTCGGCTTGCGGGCTGCAGGTGTCCGGCCGGGCTGCGATTCTTGGGAGACTGCTGCGCTTTTGCCGGAGTCCGGCGTTGCGGCGGATGCTTCGGCCGGGCGCTTGGCGAGTGCCGCAGCGAGCGCGATACCCACGGCAGCTGCGGCGGTGTGACTGAAAATGCGTGTGAGTGATTTCATCGCCCTTCCTCCAGGCGTTGCTTCAGGGTGACATCCGTCAGCTCGCCGCTCAGTTCGGCAGCGAGCGCGGCGTCCTTTGTCCGCACGCTCTTCGCCAGTGAGAACAGAGCCATTTCGCGGTCCAAGCCCGGCGGCAACTCGCGAACCCACGCGGTATAGTCCTCAGCGAGGCGCAAATGATCGCGAACCGTCTTCTTCGTCCACGCCCCCAGACGCGCATCCCAAAGTTCCGGCGTGTCTGTGGGGATCTTGCCGAGCGCGGTGAGGAATTGATTCGGATCGATGTTCCCGAAGGCGCGGCCTGCTGCATCCATCGCGATCTGCGCCTTCTCCGCCTCGGGCAGGCCGTCCAACAAGGACATCGCGCGCTCCGGGTCTTCTTCCACCAGTTCGGTGAAGAGGCGGTTCCGCAGGGCGTCCGGGGCGCGGGCGGCAAGTTCCGGCAATTCCTTGGCCATCGCGGCCAAGACCTCGGCGGCATCCGCCTCGCCGTGGCGAATGGCATTCCGCCAGTCGCGGCCATTTTTGAGGATCGCGCCGAGGTCCTTCGTGGCGATCTGGTCGTAGAGCTCGGATGATGGCGTCTGGTTCTCGCCGGCGAGTAGCTTCACCCGCTGGTCCAGCGGCATGGTGCTATCGTCCCTCACGTAGTCCTTCCAGGCGGCGCTATTGCTCAGCTGCTCCTTGAAGGCTGGGTCGAGCGAGTCATCCGCAAGCTGGCCGCCCAGCCATTTCATGCCCTCTGCACCGTGGCGCTTGGCAAATTCCATGAGGATTTCCGGCTGCTTGTCGGCGATGGCGACCTTCGCCAGCGTGTCCTTTTGGGTGAAGGGCCAGCTCTGTTGAAATTGCCTGCGGACTTGCTGCCATTGGTCATCCGTGAGGGTGGACTTCAGCGCGAGCGCCTGTGCAGGGTCTTCGCTCTCTGCCAGACCTATTGCGATGGCATGGGCCGCAAACAAGCTCCCCCATGAATTGCCCACCCCGCCGGCGAGCACGCCGGGCCCCTTGTCTCTTACCGCCTTGGGGAGCGCCCACAAGGAATGCCACATCATCGCCTCTCGGGTCGTCGCATCGGTCTCCACCCATTTCATCATCCCGGCGGCATCACGGCTCGCCCAATGATAGAGCAGCGCCATGATCATGGGCGAGGGCTTGCGCCGGTCCCTGTCATCCTTGATCCATTCCGCGATCTCCTTGTTGAGCGCCCCGGCTAGATCCTCGGGTACTTCCATCGTCGCCAACAGCCGGTCAAGTTCCTCGTTCTGCTTCGCCTCGGCCTTGAGGGCTGAGTTGTTGGCCGATACCGGGCTGAGGCTCGCCAACAGATCCTCTGTCGAAATCCCGGTGCCCTTGCTTGGCGTCTGGGGCGATGTCCCCGTAGCCTCAAGCCCCGTCCCGCGCTCGGCTGGTGCCTGCCAGTGGCTCCACGCCAACCATCCCGCCGTCAGTGCGATACCGTGGGTCAGACAGGTGATAGAAAGACTGCGTCGATGTGGCATGAGGATATGCTAACAAACCCGGTTCGCGCGCTTTTCGTCCATGGAATTGACGGCGGCTCTCAATCTTCAAACAAGGCACGGTCTGTAGAGGGAAGGGATTGAATCCATTCCCGGGCACCTGCGGCATCGATGGTTTTCCAGAAAGCGTGCATCGCCCGAAGGGAATCGTCCCGCATCACTGGATCCGCAATGCTTGAGCTGAAGCGGAGGGCTTCCTCGAAGCGGCCGCTCTCGGCAAAGGCGCAGACGCCGTGTTCGTAGAAGGAATCCCGGAGCTGTCCGGTAGGCATGTGCTCAAGCCAAGCGCTCATTGCTTCGGTGTGGTTGGCCAAGGCCAAGCTGAGCGTGGAGTGCGCTTCCTGCGGGAATGAGTCCATTCCAGGATTGCGTTCGAGCCATTGGGCAAAGGCGGGAACCGGAGCTTCATAGGCATGGGCATCGAGCACGGAGATATCGAGGCGCTTGCGCTCGGAGGCATCGAGATGAGTTGCGGAATCGAGCTGATCCAGCGCGGCCTGTGGATCGGCTTTCGTGGTTTTCAGGAGGAGGTTTTCCTCCGCGGCGCTCATCTTTCCCTGGGGTGTGGACTCCCGGGCAACCGCGAGAAGCTTCTCCAGTTGCTCTTTCTGGTCGGATGCCATCACCACGAGATCCCTGGCAATCGATAGACGTTCTCTCTGATCCAGACGCGGCAGCTCGTCGATGACGCGCGCCAAGTCGGTTCTCGCAAGAGTGCCCAATAGATTGGCACGCAGTATCCGCCCGAGGTTAGGCTCCGACGGCAGATCGGCGCTGTGCAGCCAGGCCAGCGCAGCATCCGGGTCCGCGTCACACCATGCGCCAATGGCTCGCGCCCTGCAGTAGGTGTCACTGTTCAGACCGCTCGCGCAGTTCAAGACAGCCGCCGGGCCATCCTTCCGTGCCCAGGCTTTCAGCACCTCCAAGCGGAAAAACACATGCGCAGGAAGCCCGCCGGGTGGCGGGAGCTCCCCGAAGAAGTCGGAAAGCTCACTGGCTTCCAGGCCGGCGAGCAAACGGTGGGTCTCGTTGTGAAGCTCAAAGTTGATCGCATTCTCGGGAGTGCTCAGCCAGAGATTCTTGAGCCGCTGCTTCAGCGTCTTCACCCGCTCGGCTCGTTCCGCAGGCGATTCGGAGGATAAGGTGGATCCATTCCCCAACGTTGAGCCGCCCGGGCCTTTCCCGCCGGTTGCCGTCAATCCGCGGTGCCGGAGTGAAGCTGTTGTGTCTTCCTTGCCGTTTGGGGAGAGTCCTTCGCTTGCTGTCTGAGGCCGCCGGTAGCCCAGCCACCCGGCGAGCGCGAAGGCAGCAATGGCGATACCTCCGCGCTGCATCATCTGGCGGGTTCTACTATTCATCGTGCAGCTCCGGGATGATGAATTCCGAAACGTCGGACGGCAGTTTTTCCAACCAGCGTGCCGCGGGCTCCGGTTCGAGTGCCTGCCAGCGGAGGTAGTAGGACCGCATGCGCTCCCCTTGAAGCGTCCGCGACGTCGTTTCGACATTGCTGGAGAGCATCTTGAGATTAGCCGCTTCCAATGCCGCCGCGAGGATCGAGGCCGGCTCCGCTTGCTTCTCTAGCCACGCGTCCGCGGCGGCTGCATTCTGGCTGCCCCAATCGTTGAAGGTAGAGCCTCGTAGCTCCTTGCCTCCGATACCGGACTGGCTTGCCAGCCATTCAATTGCCTCGCCCGGCATCTGCCGGGCGTAGCTCGTGACAGTCGAGGTCATGGCCCTTTGCCGTGCTTCCTCGCTCATCGGCAGCGTCTCCAGCAGATCAAGCGCCTCGCGGGCAGACCGCCGGGTCATGGTTTTCACCATGGTTTCCGCGGCGTGGAGGCGATCGCTCTCAGCCATGCCGGCTAACAGCTCAAAGCAGCGCGTCCGGTCCTGCTCGCTCTCCATCATGGTTTGGGCAAGCATGCCAACCACATGTTGCCGGACCTCAGGGGGCAGTTGGCGGGCTTCGGCGAGCGCGGCGGCGGGAGGCTGTCCCAAGATCGTGGCCGCGCGCATGCGGTGAATCCTTGCCATCTCGATTTCCTCCGGATGCGCCTGCGCCCAGCGGATGGCGGCGTCCGGATCCCTTTGAATCCAAGCCCCGACGAGATTCATGACAAGGCCCTCCTTGTTGTCGTGCCTCCGCCCCGCAAGGGAGCCGAGCGCAGCCTCGGGCTCCAACTCACCCCATCGGTTGAGCAGCATGGAAGCGACGAGGTTTTCGGGATTATTTCCCAGCGGTTCGCCGGCAATCTGCAGCGCCTCTTGGACTTGCTTCAGAGAGAAGCCGCGGATGTGGTCCCATGCTTCGAAGTGCGGGGTGTTCCCCGGGTCTTTCGGGAAGCTCGCGATAAGGTCCCGCACGAGCGTGGGGATGTCCTTCTCAGCGCTGCGGGTGCCAATGTCCTGCCGTGCCGGGGTGGAGTCGGGCATTCGCTTGTCCTTTCCGGCCGGAACGGAGGGGGCGGGCTGAGTCGGGTGCAGACGGCTGCCCGCCCACCCGCAAAGGAGGACTCCGCCGAGAAGAAAAAGAAGATACGGCCGGGAGAACAACACGGGACAAGTCCATAACCTTTATGGAAAGTCCGGCCCCGGTGGTCAAGTCATCGGGACAGGTATCATTATCTTCCCCCGAGCCATCTCAGGATGACGGGGCGTCCTGCGACATGAGCGACAGTTGCTTCCTGAGCCGCCGCCGCCTCCAAGCCAAGAAGGCAAACCAGCCCAAGGTATAGGCGGAAACGATTGCCCAGTAGGGAATGCGCAGGCTGTGGATTTGGAATTGCTCGTTGTGCGTCCACTCCAAGGCGGCGAACCAAGGAGCACCCGAGAACTTGTGGAGGTAGGTCCATTCCGGTGTCTTCGGGAAGTCCGGGGCGATCCAAGAAGAGAACCAAACGACTCCTTCAGCACTGCCAAGCCCGAGATAGGGCTGCATCGCGGTGCGATTGGAATTGCGGTAGAGATCGTCGGGCCGCAGCTCAAGAGGCCGGTGGGGAGCGAGCGGCATGCGTTTGTCCTCGGGAATGCTCGAATTAAAGTAGGCCACCTCCTTCCCGAACTCCTCCCATGCCGGGACGTCGAGGGAGGGAAGATCAAGGTTCGGTTCGTAGGCGAGCGGTACGGAGGGCGTCGCCGGGCTTGGCATGCGCTCAAGAGGCGGCCAGGCCATGACGAAGGTCTTGCCGTGCTTCAGATTGAACGCGAACGAGTGAACCATGGAATCGCGCCAGGCCCAGAGGAAGAAGATCAGCACCGGCAGGCCGAGCCACAAGGACAAGAGGCGCGGAAATAGAGGTGGGCGTGTTCGCTTGCTCATGCAGGTCCAGGAGTGTCCCGCTTCTAGATAAATCCTCTGCGGGCGGCCCGCTTTTTTTTCCGTGGTGTTGGGATGCTTCAGTTAGGACAGGAGGCCCTGAGAAAAATGGAGAAAGAGCCAGCCTCTGCTTGCTGGAGGCGACCTAACTCTCCATTAGGTAGCCATGACAAAGATGCGGGCCCGGCTGGTGGTGCTTGCAAGCCACCTAGGGGTTTTGGCTCTGGGATGGTGGGGTGGCCGGCTGGCATTGGATCGCCGGGACGCCAACGAGCTTCAAGCTGCGGAAGCGCCAGCGAAAGCCAGTGAACGCATGGGAACTCCCGCTGCCACCCAGAAGGAGACACCGGATGGCAACCCCCAACTCGCAGCCAAGGAATTCGAGCGGCGATTCTCCGCTCTTGCAGCTCCCGCCGACATTCCCGCCGCCTTGGAGGATGCGATGCGAGAGTGGGCGACCGGTGAGTTCGGGGCGGGCCCGCCATCGCCTGAGGTGACGAAGCTCCTTTATCTGTGGATGGAGCAGGATCTCCTCGCTGCCTTCCGCTGGGCGGGCTCGGGCAAGTCCAAGCTCAATGAGGAGGCTTTCACACGCCACGGGATGTTGGCATTTGCGCGCTTTCTGGAGAGCAAGGGCTGGCGCGCCGGATTGCAGGTCATGGGACAATCGGTATTCGATGGCTTCTATGCGAAGCTGCAAGTGGCACGGGCTTTTGGCGCGAATCCGGATCCAACTGCCTACGCCGAATTGGCGAAGCTGGTCGATGGCGGGAATCGGCAGTACTTCGATGCCGCGATAGGAAGCAGTTGGCCGGTCGCCCGCCTGAATGAATTGCTGAAACTCGCCACGGAGGAGAAGCGTCCTGGCTTGCTGACGGGACTGGGTGGAACCATGCCCTCGGCGGACTTGGCGCGTTGGGTGTGGCGGGTCATGGGAGATGACACGGTCCCGGAGGACTTGCGAGCCGCCCTGCGTTCCAATCAGGATTTCATGACGAAGATCCTCCAGCAGCGCGATCTCAGCATTGAAGAGCGGGCGAACTTCTTGAAAGAGCGCATGGGAGACTCGGCTCCGGAATTCATCGCGGGTCACGATGTGAACGATGTTCTGAACGAAGGAAGGGACTGGCGCTATGCCTTCCGCCGTGGCGAAGCAGGCGTGGAGGAGATCCTCGCTGTGGTGAGCAAGAGATTGCCCGCTTTCGCTGCGGAGGATCCGGCGGAACTGAGGAAGCATGTCTATTTCCAGTTGGTGGAGGAAGATCCGGTGAAAGCCCAAGAGCTGCTCAAGGGCCTTGGCGAAGAGGATCGCTACAAGCTGATGCTCGAAGCGGGGAGCCATTCGCTCAAGAATATCGACCCGGACATTTTCCTGAAGGCGATGTCCTTGGTGCCGGCCGATTCGCCCGAGCTTTGGCAGGGACGCTTGGATGCGTGGCTCAGCAATTCGTCGCTGAACTACGAGCGTATGGGCGACGGCTACACGGCATGGATCCGGGGCTTGCCGGCGGGCCCTGACCGCGACATGGGGCTGTATGGTTTGGCCACGTCCTTCTCCGAGGAAGGCCAAGACGACTCAGCGAAGGAACTCATCGACGAAGTGAAGGACCCCAAGCTCCGCGAGCTGTGGGCATCGGCAACTCAAGGCGGGAAATGAGATGAAACGGAGCACCCTCATCCTGAGCCACCTCGCGGCCTTGGCGGCCGGCATTGCTTTCGCGGTGATAGCGGTTGGTCCGAATGCGGATGGAAACCAAGCCCCGAACTCTCCCGGAACAACGCAGCTCGACTCCCATCTTCAGACCCAACTTCACCCGGAGTCGGTGGCCAAGCGGGCAACTGGCGGAAGCCGATCAGAGCAGTTCCGCGAAGCCTGGCGTCAGCTCCGCGCAGGCGATCAAACCGTGGAGGAACGCCTGAAGAAGCAGAGGGAGCTTCTTGAAGAATGGGCCCAAGTGGATCTCGCCGCGGCTCTTGATGCCGTGATGGCAGAAGCCTGGGACGACGATCTGAAAGGAACCAATGAGCATCCTCTGCTAGGTGCATTCCAAAAAGCCTTCTGGAAAGATCCGCTCGGCGCCTGGAAGCTCATTCAGAGCGGCCGCTATGATCCGGGCGCACAGATCATCCTGCGGGAGTGGATCAATTCGGTCGCGTATTCGGATCCGGTGCTGGTGGTCTCGATGCTCGGTGAAATGCCGCGTGGACTGCTGCGCGAGGCCGTGTCCTCCGCGCTGGTCGGGGCTGGGCAGAAACCGGGAAGCCTCGACCAGATCGTCGAAAAGCTCACGAGTCTCCCGCCAAGCCAGGAGAATTTCCAATGGCTGATGATGGCCTGCAATGCGATGCCGACAGGCGGCGATAGCAATGCACTGCGTGAGAAGTGGACCGCGATGTCCTCAGGGCGCGAGAAGATAGCAGCGCAGTTTGCGTGGGCAGCGAGTCTCCGGGAAGCGGATCGAGCTACCATGGAGGCTCAGTGGTCTGCTTTGCCGGAAAATGCCAGGCAGCAGGCTTTGAACTCTCTATTTGCCCAGTTGTATCCCGATTCGCCTGCTTTGATTCCAGCGCTTGATCTTGCGATGGAGAAAGGAGAATGGGGTGTGGTCGCGACCCTCGGGGCTGGGAAGCTCGACGAATACGAGATGGACCCCAAGGAGAAGGCCGAGTGGGCGATGAAGCTACCGGAGCGGTCCGAGACGCAGCGCATTTTTGACGGAGCTGTGGCTGGGCTCCTCCGTGACGATCCAGAGGCGGCCAAGGAGTGGATCTCCGGCATGGATTCGGATGATTGGCGGAAGAAACGCGCTCTGCTCCAGTTTTCCAGGCTGGCTCTGGACTCGCATCATTCCATGGAAAACTTCCGGTGGGCTTACGGGCAGATCACCGATCCTGCGACGAAGAAGTCGGCCGAAGGTATGCTTCAGGTCCGGGGGCGGGAGCTGGAATGGACGGATCCTGATGAATGATCCGGAGCAGGCAGCGGCCGGCAAAGGCTGGATTGATTCGCATGAAATTTTTCCAAGGATTTTCCGCCCAAGGTGTCTTTTATCAGATATCACCCGCACGGAATCATATGATGCAGTCGGCAAAATGGCCCTTCGGGTTCGCAGGCATCCTGCTCGCGCTTGTGGCGTTTGTGATGTGGGAAGCTCGCCAAGAAGACGGTGCTGAATCTTCCGAGAGGCTTCCTCCACTGGCCTCGTCTCCGGCTAAGACAGGTGCCCGGCAGGATACGACTCCTCCCCTTGTAAAAGCCGGCAAGCATCCTGCCACGGCATCACCCGGCCTGGTAGCGTTGCGCAAGGCGGTCGCGGAGAAGAACGGATTTGAGCTTCACGACAACATCCAGAAGTTCGGGGCAGGAGAGTTTGAGGAGGTTTGGAGCCTTTTGCTGCAATGTCACGACAGCGAGTTCCTCACCCAAGAGATGCAACTGGCGGTGAGGCGGGGCGTCAGTCTTGGCAAGTTGGATGAGGTCTTGGCTTTGGTGACCCGGGACATTCCGCCGGGAGCTCGTCGCAATAGCCTGCTCCCCTGGATCTTCAGTGGCGGCACCGGCGCGGGTGAAGATCTCGCTGCTCACATGGCCAAGGTGGAAACATTCAGCGATCCGACCGAGAAAGTAGCCGCCTATCAAGGCATCAGCGCCAGGCTCAAAAATTTGAATAGCCTGGGGCTGATCGATCCAGAGGCCTTTGTGAACGGTTCGCCGGACTTGTTGAAGGTATTGGCGAGTGGCGTGGGCGACTATCCTGCGGCCCGCAGCTCCTTCCAGAATGAGGCGGAACGGGATGCCAGGATCCTCGAGGCATTGGCCTTTGCGGAAGGATTGTTCGGCTCAGATCGCGCGGGTGAGGGCGCGGAGTTCCTATCGAGCGTCATTGCCGGCATCGGACGGAATTACTCGGCCAGAGTGTGGGATCTCTTGCAGGAGACCAGGCCGGGGCTGATCCAGGGCGATCCCGAGATCTATCGACCTCTGCTAAAAGCGATGTCGGTACAGGAGCCGGAGAAACTGCTCGACTTGGCAGTGCAGGAGAGTTGGGTGGAAGCCGGGGCGATGCGGAATGCCGCCCGGATCTGGCTTCACAGCGACTCCGCGAGCGCGCAGGTCTGGTATGACTCCCATGCGGGTAGCCTGACGCCCGAGCAGCAGGCGCGGATGGCTGCCGGCTTCGCGGACTTCTACATGGAGCGCAAGGACCCCGAGCGGGCAGGTGAGTGGATTGGACGCATCGCCGATCCCGAGCTCCGGCAGAGCGTGCTTGCCGACCATGAACGCATGCGCGGCGGCGAGGTGGAAGTGCGTGTGGAGGTCAAGCCATGAGGCAAGGGTCCTCAGCCGACTGGAGTTGCTGCATCGCTGTCGAGGAGGGACCTTCTCACCCGCGTAATCTTGCTTTTCCTGCATGGCCTCGATGACTCGGGGCACGTAGTCTTTCAACTGCGGGTTTTCCTCCCCCACGGCTTGCAGTATGGAACAAGATGCCATGCCATCAAGGGGAAGGTCGTTAACGGCCGCTTTTGAATTGGGATCTTGCCATCTGCCCATGCGAACCTTTGCCAAACCTTCGACCCTGATCCTCGTCCTGGTCATCGCTATTTGACGAGCATTGTGCCCGGTCCTCTTGGCTCAAGCTACCCAGCCCCTGGCTGGCTCTGCTGGGATCCCGCTAGCTCCACATCACCTTGAGCACTTCCATGGCGGAGTGGCGGCGGGAGGGATCCTGGATATTGAAGGCATAGTTGGCGGCTTTCGCATAGTCGCCGGTAGATGCGATCAGGCGGGTTCCGCGCTCCTAGATTTGATCGCGCAGCGGCCCGGCTTCCAGCGAGTCCATCCATGCCGTCATCTCCTTGCGCTGAAAAGTGAAGCTCTGGTTGAGCGTTGGCCAGAATTCCTCGGGGATTGCTTGGTCCACTGGATGGCGAGAGAGCCACTCTGGGAAAGCCGTTTCAGGATGATCCCGTGCGGCACCCTCCAATATGCCGCATTCCACCACGGCGCGGCGGGCCGGCTCCAACTCCATGGCATCCACACGCGCCCGCGCCGCGGCCGGATCTGTCTGGGCCATGCGCGTCAGCAAGTCGCTTTCGATCCTGAGGGCATCGCTTGGTTCCGCGGATTGGGCGGCCAGTTCACGAAGACGATTTTGAGCCTCGGGATCGTTCGGGGCATTGAGGGCAAGCGCACGGAGCGTGCTGTTGCGCTCACTGGCATCCATGAAGGGAAGTTCCTGCTCCACCCGGGCGAGGTCCGCTTTGACCAGTTGCAACAAGAAGTTCACGCGGATCGAGCTCTTCTCGTTTTCGAGCGGCGGCGGCAGCACCACGTCCCGCAGCCAGAGGAGCGCTGCCTCATGGTCCTTTTCGCCCCAAGCGATGAATGCGGGGATGCAATTATCGCCAAGGCGAGACCCGGTGGAGGAGCCGATTACGGCACCAGGCCCATCCTTCCTGGCCCAGGCCCGGAGGAGTTCCCGCTTGAGCAGCCCATCGGCGTAGACAATTCCATAGTCTCTTTCTTTGAACCATGCTTCCAGCTCGGCGGCGCTCAGGGTTTCCAACAGGCGCGAGGTCTCCCGCTTAAGCTCCCAGTCCGCGAAAGGCTCCGGCGACGTTCTCCACAGATGCAAGAGTCGCTTTCGCACCCGCATCAAGTGCTCGGCGCGGTCGCCCTTCGGGGGCGAGCCGCCGGTAGATGATAGGTCGGTTTCATGTTCGGAGACCTTGCTCCATTGGAAGGCCTGGGGCAGTGGCGTCTTGCGCTTCGCGTAACCAATTCCATAGGAGATCAAGCCAGCGAGGATGGCGACGAGCGGCGCCCAGCCCCATGGCATGCCGGGTGATGGCGAACCTTTGTTAGCGGCCTTCATCCGCATCTCCTCGGATTTTGTCCGCTGAGGCGGCATCGAGCTGATTCAGCCACACCGTGGCCGCCTCGGGTTGCTTCCTCTCCCAGAGCTGATAGTGGCGGCGCAGCAGTTCATCACGCCGTTCGGTCACCTGCTTGGACGAGAAGTGATCCATCGTGTTGTTGAGGGCCTGGGAGAGGGCCTGCTTGACCAAGAGCTCCGCGTAGTCTCCCGCATTCTCGCGACCCTCCAGCCATTGTCCCGCTGCCTCCGAATCGCGCTCTACCCAGCGAGAATAGATGTCGAGTTGCCGTGCTTGACGATCCGGCAGCGGGTTCTCATCAAGCCATGTCATGGCCTCCGCGGGTTGCCGTGCTCCCCAACGGCCTAGGATCTCGTCCCTGACTGGCCGGCCCCCCGGCCTGTCCTGATAGCTGAATTCATCCCAATGATCGAGCACCTCACGCGGCTCCTGAGCCCCCCAGGAGCGTAGGAGTAGCCTCGTCCCGGCGTAGCGTTCATCTTCTCCAAACTTCGAAAGTTTCTTGATGAAGGCATCTCGCTCCTCCTTCCCACTGGAACCGGCGATTGCCCCATTTACGCAGAACACCCGCTCGCGCACGCCTTCACCCATCAGCATCGCCTTGGCCATGGCTGATTCCGCTGGCTCGCCAAGCAGGACCGATCCCATCATCTCCTCCGTCCTCAGGTTCTTCGCCATGCGCGGATCCGATTTGCTCCAGCGGTAGGCCGCTTCGGGATCGTTCTTGAACCATGCGGCCAGGACGCTTCTCGCGTATTGCAGGTTGAATGGCTTGGAAAGGTCCATCGCAGCTCCCATTGCGGCCTGCGGATCGACCTCGGCCCAGCGGAAGAAGAGCATCTCGGCTCCGGGCGGGCTCATCTCCTCGATCGTGCCGGTTCCAGTCACCCTTAGCCCTTCCCGACACTGCTCCGCCGTGAAGGTGCGGACGTCCTCCCACGCCTTCGCTTGTAGGAGGCGGTTTGAGCCGCCGGGATCCCCGGACTTGAGCTTCAGGAGGACGTCGGTCGCGTTGGGCCGTGAAAGGGCCTGATGGCCGGTGTCGCGGCGCGCTTCGCGGGTTGTGGTTGGCTTTTCCCGGGCTGCCCACATCGTTTCCGCCAGGTCCGGTCCAGCTCCAGCCAGGTAGCCGATCCAACTGCCGCCCGCGGCGGCGAGGGCCAGGAGGAGGGAGCTGAGGATTTTCATTCTGTGAATGGCAAGAGATTGGGCTCCCTATCCGATGCCGGGCGGGGGGCTTGTGTCAACTCAAGGGGAATCCGGACGGATGTTTGATGAGGTGCTGAAGGTCCTGCTAGATCGCTTCCGGGAGAAAGGTTATCGGCCCTGAAGTCCCGGCGCAGTTGTCTTGCACCGGCTTCGTGAGCCCCGCGGCTAGTCCGGGAGGGTGCCGGTGGGAAGACTCTCCCGCCAAGTCTTGGCTGCGGCGGCGTCTTGCTCGCTCCAGAGAATGTTCAGGCGCTGCGCACTATTTTGCCGGAGAGTCGGATCCTGAATGTTCTCGATGCTTTTCGCCGCATCGTCAAAGCGCTTCATGGTGATCAGCGAGGGAATCACCGAGGTCGTCAAGGAGTCGCGTTGTAGCCCGGCTGGCTGCTCTTGGAACCATTGCATCGCCTTGTCGGGATACTTTTTCATCCAGTCTGCCATCGCGGATTTCATCGGCGCTGGGGTTTCCCGGCTATCGCCGTATCGCTCCATCCACCACTTCAGCGCCGGGCCGTCATACTCGCGGAAGATCGCCACGCCTACCGCGCTGGCATCCACTTGAGGACGGGCCGCGGCGGGCACGGCATCCGATTCCAGGTAGGATTGCAGTTCCTGGAGATAGCTCATCATTCCCATGGCGTCCTCCTGCGGCCAGCGCTGGAGCAGCCCGGCATTGAGCTCGGCGTAGTCCTTGGGATTGCTGGTGGACTTGGCGAAGTCGATCAAGCGGCTCCGTATCACTGGATCATCGGAGTGGAGCGCCGCCCAGTTGCTCATGATCGTTTGCGAATCCGAGCGGGATGACGAAGGGCCGGTGATCTTGAGAAACTCCGCGGTAGCGAGGTCGAAGTCGCGCTCGGCCAAGGTATAGAGCGCCGATTCCCGGAGTTGCTCGCGCAGGGTGGGGGGATCCGCAGGAAACTCCGCGGAGTTCAGCCATGCCAGCGCCGCCTCCGGTGCTTCGCCGGCCCAATTCCCGAAGACTGCAGCAACCAGATAGCCTCCGTAGCCACTTCGCTCCGACCATTCGACAAGGCCCTTGAGCGCTGCGTCCGGGTCCTGAGCCATCCACGCGGTGCCAATCTTCATCGGCAAAACAGCGGTACGGTCCCCAAGTTGAAAGTTGGTTGCCGCAAAGACCTCTGCCAATTCGCGGGCGGAGAGCTTGGCAATGACGCCATCCATCTGCGCCTGGGTTTCCCAGTCCTCGCGCAGGTCCGGGCAATTCCCGGCGAGCGCCTTGAGCCTCTTGATCGAGGTCTCGACCAGATCCGCACGTAGTAGTTCTTGTTCGGCGGCTTTGTCCTTCGCCGCTCCGCTCTCATCGATCGGCTTGCGAGCAGATGAGGGCCCCGATGGATGCACGATCCCCGAACGTGCGAGGAAACGTCCGCCGCGGGAACCCAGACAGGCGATCAGAGCCAGAGCACCTGACAGGAGCGCGAGGGAGAGTAGGGGCTTAATGCGTGGCATGGCTGTCGCTTTCGGTTAGATAGCTGCGAAGGTCTCCCGGCATCGTCTTGAGCCATGCGCCGGCACCACTTGGGTCGGCTTCGTTCCAAGCTTGGAACTGGGCGACTACCCCTTTGGTCCATGGACTGTAGGGATTCCCCGCGCCCTCTTGCCAGCCATCGCGTAGAAGTCCCAGGGATGCCTCCTTTACGGTGTGCGCCACGAGATCAGCGCGCCCATTGGCGACGGCCCACTTGGCGGATTCCGAGGCATTGGCGACTGCCCAAGAGCGGTAGGTTTGCTGCTGCTTTTCTGGAGTTTCAGCCCCTTCCTGGAGAGCCGTTCCTAAACTCTCCGACGGGGCGCGAAAAGCGATGACTCTTCTGATATCCCCCCGGAACTTCGCTGTCATTTCTGCCGGAATGCCCGCGTTTCCCACATCATCGAGCATCGCCTGTAGGCTTTCCTGATCTTGGCCATAGCGATTCGAGACGAGCATCCTGAGGTAGCTTTCCAAGTGCTTCGTGTCCGGCATCTCCTTCAATCGGGCAAGATCCTTCCTTCGTGCTTCCGCTGAAGTGCTCCGGTCTGCCATCGCGCTTACAACTCCGCTGGCAGATTCGGGAAGAATCGAAGTCGCCTTCGCGAAGGGATCATCCGGATTCTGCTGGGCCAACGCCTTTCCTGCTGCCCGACCGATCAAGCTCTTCGCCCGGCGGTCGTCGGTTGTTGCAGCCCAGCGCAGGGCTGCCTCTGGATCCTTGGATGCCCAGGCTACTGCGACCGCCATGATTGGGGCAATGTCGGCGTTCGCTTGACTTGCCTGTTGGGCGGCTGACTGCGGATCAACTTGCCCCCAGCGGAAATAGAGCATGTTGATCAGCTCGGCGTTCACCTCGCGCGGCGGTTTCTCCGGGATCTCCGCCAAGGCGGCTTGGATGTCCTCGACTGAGAGGCCGCGGACGATCGACCAACATTCAGCGAGTTCCTTGGTAGTCGAAGGAGTCCTCCCAGCCAAGTGCCGGAGCTCGTTCAGGCGTGCCAAGGCATCTCTGCGGGTCTTTGGCGCCATGGCCGTTCTAACCACCGAGCGGAAGGTCATTGGCTTGTTCCCAGCGGAGTCCATCACGTGGTGCTCAGCGCTGTAGCCGAACCATACCGCGAGGCCCAAGGTTCCGAGCCCGAGGAGGAGCTGATACTTCCACGCTATCATTGCGGAAGTAGAAGCCGACGAGCCCGATCCCGTCAAAGCTCCTTGAAGTCAGGAGAGGCGAATTCCAGAGGTGGAGGCCACCCTGTAGATGCATGGTAGGATATGTGAAGACTTGATGAAGACTTAGCTTGGCCTTGCGGATTTCGGGCTGCTTTGCAGAGGATCTTTCTAATGGCGTCAGACCCTTTGCCGCTCTGCATCGCTTTGCGTTGGCTCTTGCCCATTGGCGCCGGCTCGCTTTTGGGTCCCTTGGCTCACCGCACTTCCAGCCCCGAGAAGAGGATCGTGGCTGCGCCTGTGAAAGAGGAGGAGGCGAAGGCCCCGCTCGGAGACGAACCGGCCAAGATCAGACTCGCCGCCCTTGCTGGCCGGACCAAGGAAGCCCGGGCCAAAGTGGCAGCTCTCATCGCGAGTGGTGCCAAGGATGAGGAGGTCGCCGAGTGGCTGGCTCCCGTTCTCATTGCCGATCCGGGTGCGCTTGATGACCTGGTCGCCGGTATTCCGGAGGAGCGTCGCTTCGCCTTGGTGCGCACTGCGCTGCTTCAGGTGGTCTCCCTTCACCCGGATTCGGTCTGGGAGGTGATTGCCAACGGAGAAGCTTCGCGTGAGGGCAGGGGAGTTGCTCGATGAGAGAGCAGCCGCGCCGGAGAAAGCCCGTCCATGAGTGGGCGAAGCTCGAACCATGCAAGAGCCCCCTTGAATATCTCCAGGAGAACTGCAAGATCCGCATGTCATCCCCTTCGTGATGCCATGAACCGCAAAGTTCCGCTGCTCCTGCTCTCGCATGCTTGCGTGTTCGCGGTTGTATACGGTGCAGCCAGATACAAGAGTGATCCGGCAAGCTCCCAGCATCGGGAATGGGAGTCAGGCTCGCTCCCTGCCAAGACCAACTCCCGCACCCAGACCATGGATGGCGGGAAAGGTCAGCGTTTCTTGAAAGACTTCCTCGCTTCCCGCACGAAGAGCGAGCCGGACGCTGATTCAAGATACCTCGAACTCAAAGCGTCACTGCCGGTGGCCAAGGATGTGAAAGCCGCGGCCGTGGAAGAGATCCAGAAAGAAGCTCGGCCCTTCTCCGTCATGCGGACGAAAGAGCAGGAGGCCAAAGCGCTTGCGAGGTTGGAGGTGAGGATGCTGCATTGGATGAGGCAGGATCCAGGTGGAGCGATGGATTTCGTGCTCAAAGACGAAAGTAGTCAAAACGTCGCGGTGGTGTTCGATCTTCGGCAGCATGTTTGCAAGGATCTCATCGCGGAACGCGGACTTGCGGCCTGCCTGCCTTGGCTGATCAAGACGCCGGTGACGGCCGGGAGTTTTTGCGATGGTTTAGTGGCAGAGATGAAATCCGGTGGAGGGGTAGCGGCCTTGGAGAAGTTGCACTCGGCAATGATGGCCGTACCGGAGCAAGCGTCCTACTTCACCCAAGCGGCCGAGTCCCGCAACCCCTGGACTGGCATTGGCCGAACTCCCTTTCTGCGAGCAGCGGAAGCCCTGCCGTTTAGCGAACGGGAATCGTTGGTGGAAATGGCGAACCGTCAGGAGAAGGAACTCGACCAAATCGAGCTTCTGCGCGGCTTCGCAAGATCCTCGCCAGAGGCCGCCGTGTGGCTGCTAGAGAGGACCCGGAACGGAGATTTGAAGGGGACCGTGGCCGAGCGGACGAGACAGGAAGCCCTCACCGCTGTCCAGAAGGGCTCTGGGGCTGATCTGGCGCTCAGGGTAGGCGCGATGGCAGAAGCGCCAGGGCGCACAAGCTCCACTCGTGGGGACCTTGAGACGGAATTATTAGCCGAGGACATCTCTGGCGTGCTGAAGGAAGGCCGGGACTGGCGCTACGAATTCCGCCACGGGGCCGCCTCCTCAGACGAGGTGTTGGTGGCCATGCGGGCAGCCCTACCCGCCACGGCAAAAGCGGGTGATGCGCCCTTCAGGAAGGCCCTGTTTCGTCAACTCGTGGAGGAAAATCCTGTGCAAGCTCGAGCTCTGATCGAGGGCCTGCCAGCGGAGGAGAAGCGAGCCTTCCAATACGATGTGCTCCAGCGCGGATTCTCCAGAGTCTCACCTGAACTCTTCAAGGTCTACCTCTCCGCACTGCCAGCCGCGACGACTCCGCAAGAGAAGGAGCAGCGGGCCGAAGCACTCCAGATCAAGGCCTCTGCTTATGCAGAGCGCTTCGGCGACAACTACCAACAAACGGTGAAATCGATGGCAGCAGGAGCAGACCGTGATGCCGCGGTTTCAGGCATAGTCCGACAGGCCAAGAAAAAGAACCCCGCCCAAGCCACCAAGGTGGAACAGGAGCTTTCTCCCAAGGATCCATGAAAGCCCGGACCTGTCTTCTTCTGGTGGCCAGTCATCTGATCGTCGCCGGCTTGGCAGGGCTGCTCAGTTGGCAGCCAGACACCCCGTCTGCAACCGTTGCACCGGCGGAGGAATTGGCTCCGCCCGTGGCTCGGACCGAGGCCCGGGAGCTGAAGGAAGACCGGCCCTTGGCACAGTGGCGGAGCAATGAGTTTGCAAGCGCTTGGAAAGCCATGCCCACGGCGCAGTTGGCGTCGAAGGATCGGGTGCTCGCCCAGCGCGAACTCCTCGCCCTTTGGGCGAAGGTGGACTTGGAAGCCGCGATCCGCGCGGCCTTGGCGGAATCCCTGGCGGCGGATGGACAGTGGTTCAAGGAGGTCTATGTGAATGAAGACATGGGGCCCTTGTTGGACGCACTGGGCCCCGCTCTGGTGGAAAATCCGGAAGCGAGTTGGGATCTCATCCAGCGCGGCAACTTCGGCATTGAGGCTGGGCTCCTCCGCCGCCTTTGGATCGTCGAGGTGGCGGCCAAGAACGCCGGTCTCGTGGCCGACAAGCTGGGTGAGTTCTCCGCCCGTGACCGGGATCAAGCGATTCTCTCCTGCGGAGTCTCGCTTATGAACCAGAACTCCAATCTGAACTACGGAAGCTTCCTCCAAATGCTCAAGGCCCTCCCTCCGGATCAGGTGTCCGCCGAGCAGCTCTTCCAATATGGCACCTTTCAAGGCTATCGCCCCACGGATGATGTTCCCGTTAAGCAGGCGCTCTTGAGAACCGATCTGAATGACACGCGCATGCTTCGCTACTGGGCCATGCTCCTTGCTCGACCTTTATATGCGAGGTCGCCGGAACAGGTGGCGGACGTCATCGAGGGCTTGCCCGAGGTCGCCCGCGTGCAGACCCTGCTCAGCACGATGGCTGGTTCCAAGCCTGGCTCGTCAAGGGCCACTGGCATCA
The DNA here is from genome assembly GCF_000739615.1 of Haloferula sp. BvORR071. GTDB lineage: Bacteria > Verrucomicrobiota > Verrucomicrobiia > Verrucomicrobiales > Akkermansiaceae > Haloferula. The sequence continues at coordinate 508,209 of NZ_BATP01000003.1, read as the reverse complement.
TCGACCTGATGATCCAGCACGGCGACTGGGCTTCTTTGGCGGATCCCAACGTGACATCAAAATTGAAAGGCGGGGCAACAAGTGAGGAAGTGGCGAATACGGCCTTTTGGGCGACCTCCTTGCCCGTGCGGCAGGAAACGGAGGCCCTGTTCGACTGTGGCGTGGAATCCTACCTGAAGGATTACCCGGACGTGGCCGTTGAATGGATCGCCAGCATCAGCCAAGAGACGTGGCGGGAACGAGCCTACGCTCGCTACATCGATGCCGCGCTGGACCAGCACGGCAAGGCCGATGTCGCGCGGCAGGCTCTGGGGAAAATGCAGGACGGACCGCTGAAGGAAGAAGCGGCCCGTCGTTTGGTAGCCTGGGAGGCGAACGCGAAAGCGATTCGCTGAAAATTCGACTGCCTACTTGGAGGCGGGCAGCGTCCCCTCCGGCAAACGACCACGCCATGCGGCGGCGGCGGTCGCATCCTGCTCGCTCCACAGTAGATTCAGCCGCTCTGCCGACACTTGGCGATAGTAGGGATCCTGCATGCTCTCGATGCTCTTCACCGCGTCCGCGAACCTCTTCTTGGTGATCAGGCTGGGAACCACCGAGGAGGCGAGCGCATCCCGCTGCGGGCTAGGCGGCTGCTCTTGGAACCAATTCATCATCGCATCCGGATACTGCCCCACCCAGCCGCGCATCGCCTGCTTGAGAGTGGCAGGCGTCTCCTTGCTCTGACCATAGCGTTCCATCCACCATTCGAGTGCCGGGCGGTCATATTCGCGGGCGATGGCCGCGCCCACCGCCTTGGCATCTACCTCGGGCCGTGCATCCGCTGGCACTGCGTCGGACTCCAGATAGGATCGGAGTTCCTGCAAGTAGTTCATCATCCCCATGGCGTCCTCCTGTGGCCAATCGTGCAGCAGCGCGCGGTTCAGATTGGCGTAGTCCTGAGGTCGGCCGGTGCTCTTCGCGAATTGCACCAAGCGGTCGCGCATCCCCGGATCGTCCCCGTACCTTTCACCCCAGCTCCCCAAGAGGCCATCGGGACCGAGAAAATTCGAAGGACCGCTGGCCTTGAAAAACTCGGAGGTGGCGAGTTCGAAGTCACGCTCCACCAACTGATCGAGAGCCAGTGTGCGGAGATCCTCGCGCAGCAAGGGCAGTCCCGCGGGTATCTCGGCGGAGTTCAACCAAGCGAGTGCTCCCTTGGGGTCTTGATTTGCCCAAGCTGAAAAGATCATGCCCGCCAAGTGCTCTCTTCCCGAATGCTGCTTTGCCACGGCCGCCTTGAGCGCGGCGTCGGGATCCATCGCCATCCAGGCAGCCCCGACCTTCCTGTTCAGGATCTGATAGATATCGCCTAAGCCTGTTCCAACGGCTGCAAAAACCTCGGCCAGTTCCGCGGCGGAGAGCTTCGCGATCACACCATCCATTTCCGCCTGCGTCTCCCAGTCGGAAAAGAGGTCGGGACTACCCAGGACGAGAGCATTCAGCTTGCGAATCGAAGCTGCCACCACTTCGCCATGCACCTCTTGGGCCCGGGCTGCCTTCCGGGGCGATGCCTCGCGTTGCCCGGGCTTCTTCACCGTGACAGAGGAATGGACAATTCCCGAGCGGGCAAGCTGCCGGCCCACCTTGGAGCCGACGAATACCATCAGCGCCAGACAGCCCCGAAACAAGCCGACGGAAGTGATGGATTTAACGCGTGGCATGATCCTTCGAGTAGTGGTTGCGGACGTCGAGCGGCATGGTCTTGAGCCAGGCTGCGGCGGCTTCAGGGTCTTGCGCCTGCCAAGCTTCCACATGGGGGCTCAAGACATCCACCCAGAGATTCCCGGTTTCGCGTTTCGCTGGCTGCCAGCCCGCGCGGAGCTGGATCATCGCTTGGCTCTTCACAGTCTCCGCCACGAGGTCGGTGCGATTGTTGGCGATCGCCCATGCTGCTGCCTGCTCAGGCTTCGCCGTCGCCCAGGTCTTGTAGGCGCTACTCTGCTCCTTCTCGGGACTGGTGGAGCCCGCCTTCAAAATGGCCGGGAGTTCCTCCTCGGGGGCATCGAGCCTCAGGGAGCCCTCGATGTTCCTTTTAGCCTCCGCCAACTTCTCGGGAGGGAGGCCGCTTTCGTCGATCTCGCTGAGCAGGGCCCGCAAGCTCTCAGGGCTCTGGTAGTAGTGGAGCCGGTTGTAGAAGAGCCTCATGTAGTAATCGAGCGCCTCTGGATCTTGCAGAGCCTTCAGTTGCTCAATCACCGCCCGCCGGGAGTCGGCAGTATCGCTTCGCTCGACCAGTGCCTCGATCACGCCGGGCAGCGCCTTGGGGAAATCCGTAGTTGCTTTGATCAAGGCATGCTCCGGATCTTGGGTGAAGAGCATTCGGCCCGCAGCGCGCCCAAAGACGTTCTGTGCATATTCAGAGTCGGTGGTGGCTGCCCACCGTAACGCTGCTTCGGGGTCCTTGGCAGCCCATGCCGCGGCTACCGGCGGGAGGAAGGAATTGTTCTCAGGCTTGATCACCGCTTGCACCGCCGCTTCCGGATCGAGTTGGGTCCACCGGTAATAGAGCATGCCAATCAGGATGTGATTGGCGTTGTTGCCTCTCACGGTTCTATCAGTGATCGCCGGGATCTCCGCCAAGCCGGCCTGCACATCCTCCAGGGTGAAACCGCGAATGATCGACCAGCACTCCGCGATCTCCCGGTCTCCCAACTGGCTGCGCCCCGCCCCGTGGCGAATCTGGTTCAGCTGGTCGATCGCATTGGTCCGCGACTTCGGTGCCATCACCTTCCTGACCACCGAGCGGAAGGTCACCGGGTTGTTACCCGCCGCATCCGTCTCGTGGCGCTCAGCCCGGTAGCCGAGCCAAGTCGCTAGGCCCAGTGTTCCCGCACAAAGCAAGAGGCGATATTTCCATGAAGGCATGCCGCTAGAGAGAGGAGAGTTAGGTTGTTCAGATCAATAACTCCGACTAGAGGGCCATTTGTCTTCATGCCAAGGAGAGGGCAGTCCTGTCTAGAAGCTATCTCAAAACCGTGTGAAGGAGAATCATGGCGTACGCCAACTCGACAGGAGCTCGGTAGTTTCCGGCCTTGCGCTCCCATCCACAGAACGGTCGCCAGTAGCTGTGGAGCCAACCGACGAATCGGTCCATTTTCCGCCGCCGCTTGTAGCTCCGCAGCGGCCGGCGATCTTGTGATTGCTAGTGGTTGCTCGGGTTGGTGCTTTGAGAGCGTCGGCGAACAAAAGCGCATCGACGTAAACGGCTTGGCCGCCGTTGTGGGGGAGATCGGGCTCGCCCAGAAGGTGGTTCGCTGTCGGCTCACTCTCGTTCGTGGTGTAGTCGAATGCTTTCATCCTTGGTGGGAACGTGTCGGGGGCGCCGTGGCTGCACCGGCTCACTTCGGACACAGGGAGCCTTTGATGGATCGCGCTCTCTTACCTTAAGAGGGGGGACTTGAAGCCCACGGATTGCTCCACTAGCTCCCTAGACTACGCGGGAAGCGACCACCGCTGAGGACCATGCCTGCAAGGTGAGTCTCCAAACTTCCCCATGTGTTCGTTATACCGATTTGTATACCGGTTTTGAGAAAACTGAAGACTTCGTGAAGGGCATTCTGAGATGCTTTGCCGTTATAAACGAACAGGTTGCAGCACCCTGCAAAGGGGTGAAAAAGAGCGCCTTTGGTTTTCAAGACCGACGCGATAAACCACTCTGCCACCCCTCCTTTGAGCTTCCGTGAAGCGGGCGGGTTTGTCGGCATGGATCGGGCTTCACGACAGGCGCGGGCTTGCGTGTCGTGGATTCTATCAGGTTTTGGCGTGCCAGGCCTTGAGCAGTGCGGCCTCGCGTTCGGGGCTGATCCCCGCGCGTAATTTTGTCCGACGCTCTTCGGGCTGAGCATTGAACCAGGTGAGGGTATCGCTGGTGGTGGTCGCCAGCGGGCGGAAAGTGAGGCCTGCCGCCAAGGCCTTGACGATGCTGGTCCGGGCGAAGCCTGCTGTGTCTCCCTGAGCGGGGAGCCAGACGGGCAGATGGGCCCAAGGGGCGACCTTCTGCTCCTTGAGGAAATCCGCGGTCACGAAGGTGAATTTGGCACCCGCAGTGGTGACGGCGCGGATGCCGTGGAGCATGGCGCCCATGCCGAGCTCGTAGTCCGGCCCGCAGGCATTGAAGGCGCCGAAGGCTCTTTGCTCGGTCATGCGGATGGTCCACTCGGCGAGATCGCGGGCATCGATGATCTGCACCGGGTCCTCCGCGGGCGGCGCGAGCACTTCACCGCCTTTTTGGATCCTTGCCGGCCAGTAGGTAAAGCGGTCGGTTTCGTCGCCGGGGCCGACGATTAGGGTGGGGCGGATGATGGTGGTGATGCGGGGGAATTGCTTCTCCGCTTCGCGTTCGCTCTCGGCCTTGAGCGGTCCGTAGAGCCCCATGTCGGCGCGGAGGCTTTCGTTGGTCTCGGCCATGGCGTCCGCGCCCTCGTATTTGTGAAGCGGCGTGGATTCGTCCATGCCGGGCTTGGAGGTATCGGCGTAGACGGAGACGGTGGAGATGAAGACATAGTGCTTCACTTTGCCGGCGAGGACTTTGCCGGCGTCGCGGACCCAGAAGGGGACACTGGTTGGGTTATCGATGCAGACGTCCCACTCGCGGCCTTCGCGGCCTTCGAGGGCTTTGAGGTCGCCCTTGTCGCGGTCACCGGTGAGTTCTTCGACTTCACCCGGCCATTCCTTGGGGCGTCGCCCACGGTTGAAGAGGGTGAGTTTGTGCCCGCGGGCGAGGGCGTAGCGAACTTGGTGGGGGCCGGTGAAACCGGTGCCACCGAGGATCAGGATGCGCAGCGGCTTGGAGGCTGGGGGAGGGGGCTGCTGGCCAAGCGCCTGGGCCGCAAGGGCAGATGCTCCGGTGGCGGCCGCGAGCTTGATCGAATCACGCCGATTCATTCTGGCAGCATGGAGAATCCGCGGGCCTGACTGCAAGCCCGTGCTGCCTTCTTCAAAGGGCCGGAGAGCCTAGCGGAGCATGAACAAGGCACCCGCGATCATCGCGACTGCTGCGAGGACGAGGAACATCTTGAAGAAGAGCGACGTCGATTGAACTTCGCTGCCTCCGACCCAGCTGTCCCAAGCGCCGGCGCGGCTTGTTTGGCGAGGGTGGGTCCGGTGGGCGGTCTGGAAACGCAGGGGGGTAGTGGGAGGCTTCATGGGGGCAAGAGGGGGTAGAGGTTTTGGGGGATAATATCTTTTGCCTCAAAACTGCGCAGGTGTCGATGGCGGATTTTGGAGTGGCGGAAGGGGCACTTTCCGCCGGAAACACTCGCGCGCCACTTCACCAAAAGTGCCGGATATGCACGTATCGAGGGATTTTCCCTTGCGCTTCGCCGGTTCGATGTGAATTGTCCCGCCCGAAACCATACAAAACTGAGCAAAGAACTAAGGTAATGCTTCCAGAGCACGCTCCCTTCTCTCCCGACCAACGCCGCGCGGTTGATATCGCGCTGGCGGGTCTCGACGCATCCCAGCGCTTCTGGCTGGCCGGATTTCTCTCCGCGGGTGCGCCCGTGGCCGCAGCGGCTGTTGCCGTGCCTGCGACTTCCGCGAAACTGACGGTTCTGTATGGCACCGAGTCCGGCAATGCCGAGAAGCTGGCTGACCTCTCCGCGAAGGAAGCGAAGAAGCGCGGCTTCCAGACCTCGGTCAAAAACATGTCCGATGTCTCGCCCGCGGATCTGGCCAAGGTGGAAAACTTGCTAGTGATCGTGAGCACCTGGGGTGACGGCGATCCACCCGAAAGCGCCACGACTTTCTACAAGGAATTCATGAACGGCTCGGCTGTGGAACTGCCGCGGGTCCGCTTCTCCGTTTGCGCTCTGGGGGATACCTCCTACGAGAAGTTCTGCCAGACTGGCAAGGACATCGACTCGCGTCTGGAGAAGCTGGGCGCGAAGCGGGTTTCGCCGCGCCAGGATTGCGACGTGGAGTATGAAGAGCCGTATGGCACTTGGCTGGATGCTGCTCTCAAAGCGCTGGCTCCAGCGTCTGCTCCTGCCGCTACTGCATCCGTAGTAGCCGCGCCGGCCGCTGCTCCCGCGACGGAGGAATTCGGCAAGAAGAATCCCTTCCCCTCGGAGCTGCTGGAAAAGGTCCTGCTGAACGGCAAGGGGACCACCAAGGAAACCTGGCACTACGAGCTTTCGCTGGATGGCTCGGGCCTGAGCTACGAGCCGGGCGACGCGCTGGCGGTGATTCCGGTGAACTCGCCGGACATCGTTGAAGGGATACTGAAGGCCTCGAAACTTTCCGGCAGCGAGTCCGTGGAAGTGAAGGGTGTGGGCCCGAAGGTTTTGGCCGATGCCTTGCGGGAGGATTTCGACGTTACAGCGCTCTCCCGTGCCGTGCTCACCAAGCTGCAGGCGCTGTCCGGTTCGGATAAGCTGGCTGCGCTCTTGGCGGAGGACGCGAAGGACCAGCTCAAGGATTATCAGTGGGGCCGCTGGATCAGTGATGCGATTGCTGATTTCGCTCCAGATGGCCTTGCTGCCGCCGATCTCGCCACGATCTTCCGCAAGCTGCCGCCGCGGCTCTATTCGATCGCTTCGAGCCCGCTGGCGCATCCCGGCGAGGTTCACCTGACGGTGGCTTCCGTCCGCTATCAAGCGCATGGCCACGCGAAGAAGGGGGTGGCTTCGACTTACCTTGCCGATCTGATCGAGAAGGGCGGCCATGTGCCGGTCTACACCCACCAGAACAAGAACTTCCGCCTACCGGTGTCCTCGAATGTGCCGGTGATCATGGTCGGTCCGGGCACCGGTGTTGCGCCGTTCCGCTCCTTCGTCGAGCACCGCGCCGCGCTGGGGCAGGGGGGCAAGAACTGGCTCTTCTTCGGCGACCAACGCTATACCTACGACTTCCTCTATCAGATGGAGTGGCAGGAGCATCTAAAGGACGGCCACCTCACCAAGCTCGATGTCGCTTTCTCCCGCGACCAGCCGGAGAAGGTCTACGTGCAGAACCGCATGCTGGAGCGTGCCAAGGATCTCTACGCCTGGCTCCAGGAGGGTGCCCATTTCTACGTCTGCGGCGATGCCACGCGCATGGCTCACGACGTTCACGAGGCCCTGATCGCCGTGGTCGAGAAGGAAGGTAAGCTGCCGCGCGATACCGCGGAGGCCTATGTTGAAGATTTGAAGAAGTCCAAGCGCTACCAGCGCGACGTGTATTGAACAGCAGGTCAACCCCAGTGACCCACCATTGACTACTGACCGCTGACTACTCCGATGAGCGATAAGAAACTCTCTGCCAACGAAGGCATCAAGACCCGTTCGAACTACCTGCGCGGCACGATCGCGGAAGGGCTGGCTGACCAGTCCACCGGCTCGATGTCGGAGGACGACCAACAGTTGCTGAAGTTCCACGGAACATACCAGCAGGACGACCGCGACCTGCGCCCGGACCGCCGCAAGCACCGCCTGGAGAAGGCCTACTCCTTCATGATCCGAATCCGCGTGCCCGGTGGTGTGGCTACGCCGCACCAGTGGCTGGAAGTGGACCGCATGGCCGAGCAATTCGCGAACGGCACGATCAAGCTGACGACCCGCCAGGCCTTCCAATTTCACGGGATCATCAAGAGCAATCTCAAGCGCACCATCAAGGAGATCAACCAGACCGCGATGGATACCGTGGCGGCCTGCGGCGACGTGAACCGCAACGTGATGTGCAACCCGAACCCCTACCTGTCCTCGGTGCACGAGGAGGTGCTGAAGGCGGCGCAGGACATCTCCGCGCACCTCACGCCCGCCACCCGTGCCTATCACGAGATCTGGCTGGACGGTGAGAAGGTCGAGACTTCAGAGAAGGAGGAACAAGAGCCGATCTACGGCAAGACCTACCTGCCGCGGAAGTTCAAGATCACCATCGCCGTGCCGCCGAGCAATGACGTGGACATCTTCGCGAACTGCTTGTCGTTCATCGCGATCGTCGAGAACGGCAAACTGGTCGGCTACAATGTGGCCGTCGGTGGCGGCATGGGCTCGACCCATGGCAATGAAGCGACCTATCCGCGCCTCGCGGATGTGATCGGATTCTGCACGCCGGACCAGATCGTGGATGTGTCGGAGAAGGTGGTCATGGTGCAGCGCGACTACGGCGACCGCACCGACCGCAAGCACTCGCGCTTCAAGTACACCGTGGACGACCGCGGCGCGGATTGGATCCTGGCCAAGCTCAACGAGTATCTCGGCTACGAGCTGGGACCGGTGCGTCCCTACGAGTTCAAGGACAATGGCGACCGCTTCGGCTGGGTCGAGGATGAGAATGGGAATTTCCACTACACCCTCTTCGTCGAAGGCGGACGGGTGCTGGATACCCCGGCATTCCCGATGCGCACCGGCCTGCGTGAGATCGCGAAGATCCACGGTGGCGACTTCCGCCTGACTGCCAACCAGAACCTGATCATCGCGAACATTTCCGCCAAGAAGCGTTCCGAGATCGAGGCGCTGCTGGAGAAATACGGCATGCATCGTAGCCACGAGCGCAGTGCCCTGCGCCTTGCCTCGATCGCCTGCGTGGCGCTGCCGACCTGCGCCCTGGCGCTGGCGGAAGCAGAGCGCTACCTGCCGGAGGTGGTCACGGATCTGGAGGAAGAGCTGGAGAATGCCGGCCTCCGCCACGATTCGATCACCATCCGCATGACCGGTTGCCCGAACGGCTGCGGCCGCCCCTTCATCTCGGAGATCGGCTTCGTGGGCCGTGGCCCGGACAAATACAATCTCTACCTCGGCGGCGGCCATGCCGGCCAGCGCCTGAGCAAGCTCTACCGGCAGGACATCCACTCGAATGAGATCCGGAGCCTGCTCTCACCCATCTTCCAGCGCTACGCGAAGGAACGGAACGAAGGCGAACATTTCGGCGACTTCGTGATCCGCGCCGGCTACGTGGCCGCGACGATCCAAGGCGCCGACTTCCACAAGAACATCAAGGAAGAGGCCCATCACAACTGAACCGGCGATGAACACCAGGGAATGCGAAACGGATTACCAGCGGTGTCGGTCTTAGGCCGTACCCCGCAGTAGCTCTGTTTTCCTGTTTCCAAGATTAAAATTCATTCCCTCGCGTCCATCGCGGTTTACCACCATGTCCACTGTCACTTCCATCGCCACTGCAACCAGCCTCACCGAAGCCGAGGCGCTCTCGGCGGAGCTCGCCCGCCTGAAGGCTGGCGACCGGCTCAAGCTGCTGCACGAGCGCTACGGCAAGCGCTTGGTCGCCTCGACCAGCTTCGGTCTGCAATCGGCCGTCATGCTCGACCTGATCGCCCGCAACGCGCCGGAGATCCCGGTCGTGTTCATTGATACCGGCTACCACTTCCCCGAGACCTACCGCTACTGGGAGGAGCTGGTGAACCGCTTCGGCACCGACCTGCGGGTCTATCAGCCCACCCATACCGCTGCCCGCATGGAGGCGCTCTGGGGCAAGCTCTGGGAGCAGGGCCTTGAGGGTCTCTCCAAGTATGCCGTGCTGACCAAGATCGAGCCGATGGACCGCGCCCTGCGGGAGTTGGAGGCCGATGTCTGGATCAGCGGACTGCGCCGCAGCCAGTCCTCCAGCCGGGTCGAGCGCCCCTACGCCGAGCAGCAGAAGAAGACCCTGAAGGTCTACCCGATCCTCGATTGGGCGGACGCCCAGGTCGCCTTCTACATGAACGAGCGCAAGCTCCCGAATCACCCGCTGGCCGAGGAGGGCTACGTGACCATGGGCGACTGGCACAGCACCCAGCCGGCCACCGGTGGGCTGGACGCAGAATCGACCCGTTTCAACGGCGAGAAATACGAGTGCGGCTTGCACCTTGACTCCGGCAACTCGGACTTCCAAATCTAAGGAAGACGGAAGGCATGAAGGTGACAGACCCTGCGCTTGGGATGTCCGCGGGATTCATGCCTTCCTATTAGACAGCTCCCGCAATTTTCCCAGAACCCCAGACTGCTTCTCCTATGCCAATCGCAAACTCCATCGCCGACACCATCGGCAACACGCCGCTGATCCGCCTGAACAAGATCTCCGCCGAAACCGGTGCCGAGGTGCTGCTCAAGGCCGAGTTCTTCAATCCGCTCTTCAGCGTGAAGGACCGGATCGGCAAGGCCATGATTGAAGCCGCCGAGCGCGACGGCACGCTTAAGCCCGGTGGCCTGATCATCGAGCCGACCTCCGGCAATACCGGTATCGCGCTGGCCTTCGTGGCCCGCGCCAAGGGCTACCGCTGCATCCTGACCATGCCGGAGAGCATGTCGATCGAGCGCCGCGTGCTGCTGCGCATGCTGGGTGCTGAAATCGTGCTGACCCCGCGTGCCCGCGGCATGGGCGGTGCCATCGCCAAGGCGAAGCAACTGATCGAGGAGAATCCGGGTTCCTTCGGCCCTGGCCAGTTCGACAATCCAGCCAACCCGGAGATCCACCGCAAGACGACGGCCGAGGAGATCTGGCGCGATACCGACGGCAATATCGATGCCTTCGTGGCCGGTGTCGGCACGGGTGGCACGATCACCGGCGTCGGTGAGGTCATCAAATCCCGCAACCCGAACCTGAAGGTCTTCGCGGTCGAGCCGACCAATAGCGCCGTGATCTCCGGTGGCCCTCCAGGCCCGCACATGATCCAGGGCCTCGGTGCCGGCTTCATCCCGAAGAACCTCAATGTCGCCATCATCGACGAGCCGGTGCTGGTCACCAACGAGGACGCCTTCGCGACGGCCCAATACCTCAACCAGGAAGAAGGCCTGCCCGCCGGTATCTCCACGGGTGCCAACGTCTGGGCCGCGATCCAGATTGCGAAGCGCCCCGAGTTCAAGGGCAAGCGCGTGGTGACCGTTGGTCCGTCCTCCACGGAGCGTTACCTGTCCACGCTGCTGGCCGAGAAGGTCCGCGAGGAAGTCTCGAGCCTGCCGGTGGCGGAGATCTGAGAGATCGGTCGCAGAGAACTTCAAGCGCCTCGTCCTTGGTCAAGGGACGGGGCGTTTTTGTTAAAGGGCCTTGGCAGCCGAGCGCTGGGGAAGAAGCTCCGCATCGGACATGTCATCGCGCGAGCTTTTGCGCTCCGGTTTCTTGAACGCAGCCTGTTTGCCGTGCTCGAGCAACTGGTCGGCCGAAGTGCTGCCGAAGAGGTGCATCATGCGTGCGACGATGCCGGTCCAACCGGTCTGATGGCTCGCGCCGAGGCCGGCCCCATTGTCGCCATGGAAGAATTCGTAAAACGGAATGTGATCGCGCCAGTGTGGATCTTCCTGGAACTTTTGTTCGCCACCGTTGACTGGACGGCGGCCGTCCTTGTCTTTCAGAAAGATGCTGGCGAGCCGGCGAGCGATTTCCTCCGCAACCTGGTAGAGGTTCATCATGCGGCCCGAGCCGGTCGGGCACTCGATCATGAAGCTGTCGCCATAGTAGGTGTAGTACAGGAGCAAGCCGCGGATGATGAGGCCATTGACCGGCATCCAGATCGGGCCGCGCCAGTTCGAGTTGCCGCCAAACATTCCGGTGTCCGACTCGCCTGGCAGATATGACACGCGGAAATCCTGGCCGCCCAGATTCAAGACATAGGGGTGCGCCGCGTGGAATCGCGAGAGCGCGCGGATGCCATAGTCACTCAGGAACTCGTTTTCATCGAGCATCTTGGTCAGCACACGGCGGAGCTTCGTTTCGTCGAGGATCGCGCCCAGCCGCCTGCCCTTGCAGCCGACCTTGTCCGGATCGTGGATGAATGACTTCAGTTCCGGCCGTGCCTGGATGAATCCTTCGAACCGCTTCATCTCACCGGGAAATGCCTCGCGAAAGCGGTCTTCGAAGACGGCGACAGCGCAGAGCGGCAGCAGGCCGACCATGGACCGCACCTTGAGCCGCTGAGCCTGACCGTCGGGCAGTTTCAGCACGTCGTAGAAGAATCCGTCTTCCTCGTCCCACATGCCGGTGTCGCCGCCCGCGCGAATCGTGGCCGAAGCAATCGAGACGAAGTGCTGCAGGAACTTGAACACCATGTCCGTGTAGGCAGGCTTGTGCATGGCGAGCTCGACGGAGATTTCGAGCATGTTCAGGCTGAAGAGGGTCATCCAGGCGGTGCCGTCGGCCTGCTCCAGGTAGCCGCCCGTCGGCAGCGGTGCGCTGCGATCGAAGACGCCGATGTTGTCGAGTCCGAGGAAGCCACCCTCGAAGGCGTTTTTGCCGGCTCGATCCTTGCGATTCAGCCACCAGGTGAAATTGAGCAGGAGTTTTTGATAAATGCGCTCCAGCCAGTCGATATCACCTTTTCCGGTGTGGGCCTGCTCCAAGCGGTAGGTGAAGATCGTCGCCCACGGATGAACCGGAGGGTTCACGTCGCCGAAGTTCCACTCGTAGGCGGGAATCTGGCCGTTCGGATGAAGGTAGGTTTCGTGCAACATCAGCTCGAGCTGTTGCTTGCCGAAGTCCAAGTCTACCAGCGTGAGCGCGATGACATGGAAGGCGAGGTCCCACGCCGCATACCACGGATACTCCCATTTATCCGGCATCGAGATCACATCCGCATTGTACATGTGGTGCCAGTGCTGGTTGCGCGGCGCACGGCGGGCGTTCGGCAGGAAAGGATCAGCACCTCGTTCCTCAAGCCAGCGGTTCACGTCGAAGTAGAAGTATTGCTTCGACCACATCATGCCCGCGAGTGCTTGTCGCATCACGTTCGCCTGATCCGCGTTGAGGGAGTCGGGAATGACGGTGGCGTAGAACTTGTCCGCCTCTACCCGGCGCGCCTTCATCACATCGTCGAAATGCCGGCCGAATGCGCTACCTCCGTAGCTCGCGGCCAGCGCCGCGGGTGCCACGCTCGTCAGCCGCAGCTGCACCGTGGCCGAGCCGCCCGCGGGCACGGTGAGCCGGTAGTGCGCCGCGGCTTTTGTGCCGGTCTTCGCCGGATTCACCGCGCTAGTGTCGCCGTGGATGACGAAGTTGTGAAAAGCATCCTTCACGAAGGGCGTCTGGTTCTCGCTGCCGAAAACCCGCTGCATGTTCGTCTCGTTCTCCGTGAAGAGCAGTTCCGGCGCATCCTCGCAGTAGAGGTAGCGCTCGCCGAGACGCTCCTCGGTCACCCGCACTACACCGTCGCCCGCGGCTTCCAGTACCGGCCGCGGCTTGTTCCGGCCCCAGGACCAGCGATTGCGTCCCCAAAGGGTCGGCAGCAGGTGAATCTCCGCCGCTTCCGGACCGCGATTCAGCACGCTGATTTGCACGAGGATGTCATCCGGCGATTCCTTCGCGTATTCCACGAAGACGTCGAAATATCGATCCTCATCGAACACACCGGTGTTGATCAGTTCATACTCGAAATCCGTGCGGCCACGCGCGCGATTCTTCTGCACGAGATCGTCATACGGGAAGGCCGCCTGCGGATACTTGTAAAGGTAGCGCATGAACGAGTGCGTGGGGGTCGAGTCGAGGTAGTAATAATACTCCTTTACGTCCTCACCGTGATTCCCCTCGCTGTTCGTGAGACCAAACAGTCGCTCCTTTAGGATCGGATCTTTTCCATTCCAAAGCGCGAGTGCGAAACAAAGGCGCTGTTTGTCGTCCGAGATGCCAGCGAGTCCATCCTCTCCCCAGTGATACGCGCGAGACCGTGCCTGGTCGTGGCTGAAATAATTCCACGCGTCGCCGTTGTCGCTGTAGTCCTCACGCACCGTACCCCATTGGCGTTCGCTGAGGTAGGGTCCCCATTTTTTCCACGGAGTGTTGGTGTTGCGGGCCTCTTCGAGACGCTGGCTTTCGGCATTCATAACTTGGGATTGCTAAGAATTGGTTTCTTGAGGAAGTCCCGAAGCACCTGTTCGCCGGTCAGGGGAGTCTGGGCAGAGAGCTGCGAACAGTGCCGGCCCCGGTCGATCCGGGTGGCATATTGGAGGATTCTGGATCGCTTGATCCGGCTTCCCGCTTTCGCGCAATTCAGGAGACGACCGCGAGAGATTCTTGCGTTACCGGTTCTTGGCGACTTCACCACCGACAAGGCCGCCGACCGCGGCTCCGACAGCGGCTCCACCCCAAGAGTCCGACATCAGCCCCACGGCAGCCCCGCCAACCACCGCGCCGGTCGCTTGGCCGCGCCGGACATCGGGATCGGAAGCACACGAGGGTAGAAAGACGAGCGGCAGGAGGAGAAGGAGGGAACGCGGTTTCATGGCTAGTTGGCGGCGCTAGAGATTCTCTTCGCCGGGCTTCCGGCGGGCTGCTGCTGCACCTTGGCATGGAAGGCGGCGACTTCGACGCGGCTGAGGCTACCATTGCCATCCGTATCAATCTTCCGAAACAGGGTGGTCAGGCTTCCTTCGCGGTCGAAGGCTGTGTCTGCTTCCTGGCGGGTGATGGCTCGGTCGCCATTGAGGTCGGTCTTGCGAAACTTCGCCTCGCTGACCTTGGGATTGACGCTTTGCCATTCGTCCTTACTAACCTTGGCATCGCGGTTGGTATCCACTCGGGTGAAAACTTCCTGCTTCATGTAAGCGGAGAACTCGTCGCGCGAGCCGGATCCGTCGCGGTTGGTATCGAGGCGGCTGAAGGCATCGGTAGTAGTGGTGCAGCTGGCGACAAGCACCAGCATACCGCAGCCGGCCAGTCCGGAGAGACATCGGTGGAGGGCATTCATGATGGGCTGAGGTTTTGGCTGGAAAAGCGCGATTCGCCGTGGAGCTGGGGCAACACGCCAAACCGCTCGCAACGCATAGCGGGATAATCCCGTTTCTGCGACTAACCTACAGTCATTATCTGATGCCAAGAAAGCGATCAAGAAGAGATTGCATGCGTCGAAGGCCTTCCCCGGGCTGGGAGGCATTGTCCCCGATAGTGGGGACGATGCTGCTTGTTGTGGAGTTGGGCGGCTTTCGAATAGGGTCGCAGCCACCCGAAGCAGCTGCCTGTTACCCTTGCTCCAGAAATTCCAGCACCCTTTTCATCACCGTCTCCGCTTGATCGATGGTCAGCACGTGCCCGGCATCCGCGATCAATTCCACTCGCACCTGCGATGCCGCTTTCCTGACGCGCTCTGCCGCGCGCTCCGGATCGAACAGGGCTTCGTCTTTCCCCAGGATCAGCAGGGTCCTCTGCGGCAAGCGGGAGAGTTCCTCGTCGGTGATCATCGGCACTGGCGGCGGGGTCCTCTGTTGGGATCGCCATCTCAGGATGAAGTCTCTCATCGCCTCTTCCGGCGGCCGTTTCCCGCGCGGGGACGAGAGATGGGCGTAGAAGGCCCGGATCCGTCCTTCCGTCGGTATTGCCGATGCGATGATCGCGCGGAAAATAAACCCGGGCTTCACCGGCAACAGATGAGGGCCGGCCAGCATGATCAAGGCCCCGACTTTCCCGGGATGCTTCAGCGCGAAGCGGCTCCCCAGCCAGGCACCGAAAGAGACTCCGCATACATCGGCGCGCTGGAGACCGAGCGCCACGAAGCACTCTTCCAGCCAAGCGGCGTAGCCCTCGGTTTTGGTGTCCATCGGCGCGCCGCCGCTCTTGCCCACGTCACCCGGTATGTCGAAGGCGAACACCCGGCGGATTTTCGCGAGCGGCTGAATGATGTTGAACCACATCGTAGCGTTCCCGCCGGCACCGTGGAGCAAAATCAGCGGCGGGAGATCGGCTGCGCCGCAGACCAGCAGGTGGGTTTCGCCCTGGCTGAGGGGGAGCACCCTGCTTTCAAAAGGGATCGGCCACTTGGCGAGGATCGCATCGTAGGATGCGATCACCTTGTGGCGGGCCTCGGGAGATCGATAGGCAGCGGCACTCATGACTTTGTCATCGCGTGGCGGGGTCCAAGAAGTTCATGATGCGGACGGCGTATGCAATTTATTAAGGGTGATATCTGTGCGCAGAACCGCTTTCTCGCGGTTTTCTTGGTCGTCCTCGTGCTGGCCTTGCTGCCCTTGAGGGCAAATTCCTTTTTTGCGATGGACACCGGCATCACCGGCGATCCGGAGAAGGTGTCGGAGGCACTGCAGGAGTTGGGCTACGAGGGGCTCGGCGGGAGCGGGCCCTCGCTGGCAGCGATGCGCGCCGCCTTGGAGGGTAGGGGCCTGCGGCTCTGGAATACCTATCTGACCCTGAAGCTCCGGAAGTCGGGCAGCGCGCTCACGCCTGAGATCAAGAAGCAGATCGAAGACCTCAAGGGCCATGGCTCTGCCTTATGGATCGCGATCCCGGAGGTGGAGGGCAACAGCGATGAGGTGGCGGTGAAGGCGCTCACCGAGATCGCGACCGAAGCTGACCGAGCTGGCGTGAAGGTCTCTCTCTATCCGCACGCCGGCTTCTGGCTCTCGCGTTTCGCCGATGCCACCCGGCTCGCAAATGCCATCAACCGGGAGAACGTGGGCATCACCTTCAACCTGTGCCATTGGCTGAAGGTCGAGGGCGACATCGATCCGATTCCAGCGATCAAGGCCGAGGCCAAGCGCTTGCAATTCGTGACCATCAACGGTGCAGACAAGGGCGATACCAAGGCGATGAGCTGGGACCACTTGATCCAGACGCTCGACAGTGGAAGCTACGATGTCGCCGGCTTTGTCGCACGCTTGCAAGGGGAGGCTGGCTGGGATGGCCCCATCGGCCTCCAGGCTTATGGGGTGAAGGGTGACCGCAAGACGAACCTGACGAAGTCCATGGCCGCGTGGCGGAAGATGAGCGGCACGCTG
Source organism: Haloferula sp. BvORR071 (assembly GCF_000739615.1). Taxonomy (GTDB): domain Bacteria; phylum Verrucomicrobiota; class Verrucomicrobiia; order Verrucomicrobiales; family Akkermansiaceae; genus Haloferula. Next base: position 491,539 of record NZ_BATP01000003.1, on the reverse strand, counting down.
GAGGGCATGGTGGTCTGCGGCTACCAGGGGTGGTTCCGCACGGAGGGGGATGGCTCGGGCAACGGCTGGTTCCACTATTCCCCGGGCGGCAAGTTCGAGCCAAATGGCACCCATATCGAGATCTGGCCGGATGTGAGCGAGTTGGGTCCGGACGAGCGCTTTTCCACGCCGCTGAAGCATGCCGACGGCAGGGTCGCGGAGGTTTTCAGTTCGGTGAAGGAGGCGACCGTGCTGCGCCACTTCAAGTGGATGCGCGAGTATGGGATCGATGCCGCTTTCGTGCAGCGCTTCGCCTCGACCACCCGGGATCCCCGGCATCGCGCCTCGATGGACTTGGTGCTTGAACATTGCCGCAAGGGTGCCAATGCCGAGGGGCGCAAGTGGGTGGTGATGTATGACCTGACCGGGCTCAGGACCGAGAATTTCGATACCGTGTCCAAGGACTGGCAGCGGCTGAAGGACGAGAAACGCTTGGAACCGGGTGATACGGCCTACCTCCGCTACAAAGGCAAACCACTGGTGGCGCTGTGGGGACTAGGCTTCAACGATCGCGCGCCTTCCTTGCCGGAATGGGAGACGCTGATCCGCTTCTTCAAGGAGCAGGGTTGTGCGGTGATGGTCGGCGTGCCTTGCTACTGGCGCGAGATGGAACGTGATACGATCGACGATCCGAAGCTGCATCAGGTCATCGCGCTGGCGGACATCGTGAGCCCTTGGGCGGTCGGGCGATTCGGCACGCCGCAGGATGCAGCCAACCGCGTGGACAAGCTGCTCAAGCCCGACCTCGCCTGGTGCCGTGAGCACAAGCTCGACTACCTGCCGGTGGCCTTTCCCGGCTTCAGCTGGCAGAACTTGATGCGTAGCCGCAAGCAGGAGGCCAAGATGGATGCCATCCCGCGGCTCGGCGGGAAGTTCTTGTGGAGCCAGGCCGTGGCGGCGCGCGCGGCGGGCAGCAAGTCGCTTTATCTCGCGATGTTCGATGAGATCGATGAAGGCACGGCGATCTTCAAAATCTCGCAGGATCCGCCCTTGGGGCCGGTGCGCTTCCTGGCCGAGCCCGGCCTGAAGTCCGACCATTACCTGTGGTTGAGTGGACAAATCGGCAAGATGCTGCGGGGTGAATTGAGCCCCAGCGCGGAGATGCCCACGCGCTAGAAATCCGTCCGGGCACGCTTCGTGCTGGATCGCGGCGTCCACGAGGGACACCTTCCCGCACATGCCTGAGCGCCTTGCCGGACTGCTGCTGCCCGCCTTCACGCCACGGAGGCAAGGGGACTTGGGCATTGGCGACACCCGAGCGATCCGGAAGTGGATCGGACACTGTGCGGCGCATGGCATCGGCTTCCTGCAATTGCTGCCGCTCAATGAGACCGGCGGCGACGACAGTCCCTACAATGCGATTTCATCGGTGGCCTTCGAGCCGCTGTACCTCAGCTTTGATAAAAAGGATATTCCTTGGCTCGAGGAGGCCGAGCTTCAGCAAGCGCGCGTGAGCCTCGGCGAGAGCCTGAGCGCGAGCAAGGTCAACTACGCCGCGGTGCGGAAGGTGAAGCGCGGCCTGCTGGAGAAGGCTTGGACGCGCTTCCGCGAGGGCTCTGGAGATATCGCCTTCTACCGCTTCCGCCGCGAGGAGTCGCCATGGCTGGTGAACTACTGCATCTATCGTTGGTTGATGGACCAGTCGGGTACCGCCGAGGCTTGGGACTGGTGGCCAGAGGAGTGGCGCACGGTGGCGGGCGCGCTGGCACACTTGGAAAGCGAGCGGTCGAAGGACCGCGCCGCAGTCGAAGACCGCTTGGAATTCTACGCCTGGGTGCAGTGGCTCTGCTTCAAGCAGTGGCGGGCGGTGCGCGCCTATGCGGACGATCTCGGAGTGAAACTGATGGGTGACATCCCGATCGGGGTCAGCCGCTATTCGGCCGATGTGTTCTTCCACCGGGAGGAGTTTGACTTGGATCATTGTGGCGGAGCTCCTCCCGAGCTCATCTTCAAGCACGATCTCTTCATCCAGAAGTGGGGCCAGAACTGGGGCATTCCACTCTATCGCTGGGACCGGATGGAAGCCGCGGGCTTCCCTTGGTGGCGGCAGCGCATCGCCAAGCTGGCGGCAATCTTCCACATCTTCCGTGTCGATCACGTCCTCGGCTTCTACCGGATCTATTCCTTCCCCTGGCAGCCGCAGCGGAATGCCGAATTCCTGCCCCTGACGGAAAAGGAGGCGATGAAGCTTACCGGCGGCCCGCTGCCGGGTTGGGCTCCGCGGCCGGACGATACGCCGCTTCACAAGGAGGCCAACCGCGCCGATGGCGACACGCGTCTGCGGATGGTGATCGAGGCTGCGGGGACTGCCGCAGTGGTGGGTGAGGATCTCGGCTGCGTCCCGGACTACGTCCGCCCGCACCTTGCCTCGCTCGATGTCGCCGGATTCCGGATTCCGCATTGGGACTTCGATGAGGAAGGCCATGTCATCCCACCGGAGGATTTGCCTGAGTGCTCCTTCGCGACCTACTCGACCCACGATCACGATTCGATCCCGGCCTTGTGGGCGAATTTCCATCGCATCTCCGCCGATCCCGATGCCGACGAGGATGAGCAGGAGCAAGCGATGGAGTATCTGCGGCTGATGGCGGAGTTCGCCGGGGTGCCGGAGACGCTCCCTTACGGGCCGGAACTGAAGGCTGCGCTGCTCGGTGCGCTGATGGCATCCCACTCGCGCTACGCTGCTTTCATGATCACGGATCTCTGTGATCTTACCGATCGGATCAATTCCCCCGGGACCGTGGGCCCGCAGAATTGGAGTTTCCGGCTGCCCCTTGAGAAGGAGGCGACTGCTTTGCGCGAATTGAAGGCCCTCGAAACGGTTTTGTTAGAGCACGGGCGCTTCACTTCGCCTTGAGGGCCTGCTGCCGGGCCAAGGCTTCCGGCAAGCGGGCCAGTTCCTCCGGTCCCAGCCACCCTGGGAGCTTGGGGTGCCAGAAGGGTTCGTAGAGCGCGACTGGTCCACCGATCAGCGCCGCGAGGTAGCTGAAGGTGCTCTTCGCCATGATCATCACGTCACTGCTGACGAGGTGGTGGAAAGTTTCAAAGGTATCCTCGTCCAAGTGCAGCTCTGCCCCTAGCTCGGTGAATGCCGCGAAGTCCGCGGGGCTCCCTTCGGAAAAGACCCTGATCTGGGCCCGTTCCTTGCCGATCGTCTCCAGGACTTTCCGTAGGCGCGCGAGGATCAAATCGTCGGGGGTGAACCATTGGGCGAATTGGCCGGTGGAGGCGACATCGCCACGGCGGACGTGGACGGCCACTTGGATGCGGCCGGGATCGTAGCCGGAAAGCTGTGGCTTGGGCGTGAGCCGGTATTTTTGCGCCAGCTGCGGACCGATCGCGGCCCAGGCCTCCGGGTGCTGGTTGGTGAAGCGATGGCAGTGCGCCACCACGTGCAGGCAGCGGGAGCGCGGCCAAAACCGGTGCGGCTTGGCCACGGGCCGCAGTGGGTATTTTGCGAGATCCACCGCCTGAATTTCCCCATGCCCCAGATTGAAAAACTCCTCCCAAGCTCGCGACCAATCGGCGGTGGAAATGCCCTCCGGCCGGTGTGCGACGTCCGAGACCGGGGTGTGGGCGTAGGTCATGCCCTTCAGCCGGGCGAGGATCATGGTGGAGATCCGCGCGGAAATCTGCGCGCCGCCGCCGTCGTCCCGGTCGCGGCAGGTGATGAAACTGTCCTTCGGGCGCAGGAAAGGGAGCGGCACGGCGCAGCATGGACCGGGACCGGCGGTGGCGGGCAAGCCCCGAGCGGTGGAAAATGCGCTTGGACCCCCGGCGGTCCCGGCCTAGGCTCGGGCCGCCGATGGCTTCCTTTTTCAAGCAGCTCAAAGAGAAACGCAAATACAGCAAGTGGATCGAGGATGGGCGCCCCGACCCGCCGCCGCCGCTTGCCAAGCGCGAGATGCTGCTGGAATACAAGAATCGCCACGGCCTGCAGATCCTCGTCGAGACCGGGACCTTCAAGGGCGACACGGTGGAGGCGATGCGCGGCGAGTTCCGCAAGGTTTACTCGATCGAGCTCTCCGAGAAATTCCACGCCGATGCCAAGAAGCGCTTTTCGGGCGTCGCCAATGTTGAGTTGCTTCAGGGCGATAGTGGCAAGGTAATGGCGGAAGTCGTCGGCAATTTGGATGCTCCCACGCTCTTCTGGCTGGACGGCCACTACTCCGGTGGTGACACCGCGAAGGGCGACCTGAGCTGCCCGGTCTGGGGTGAGCTGGAGGCCATCTTTGCGGCCGCCATGAAGCAGCCCTTCGTGGTGCTGATCGACGACGCCCGCTGCTTCCGCCATGTGGGTGCGGAGGATTACCCGGCCGTCTCCGACATCGAGACTTGGGTCAAGGAGCGCCGCCCGGACCTCGGTCTGGAAGTCGCGATGGACTGCATCCGCATCGCTCCCACAAAGTAAGCGGCCTCAGGGTTCGCTCACTTCGTCGTTGAGGCGGTAGAAGGCATTGCTGCCGGGGACCAGCGTGTCCTCGAAGGAAGCCTCGCCCGAATCGCCGGTGCCCACTGTGCCGATCGCGGTCCAGGTTTGGAGGTCGGTCGAGCGTTCGACGGCGTAGCGGGTATTGATCTGGCCCTTCAGGGTGAGTCGCACACCGTTGCTTCCAGCGCGTTCCATCTGCATGCTGACTTTGGTGTCCGGGCTGGACTTGGCTTCGGCGCGCACGCTCCGGGCTGCCACCGTCGTGCTACTGCCGGAGTTCACCGTCAATGTCGGCCGGAAGGAAGTGGGCGAGCCCTCCGCAGAAACGAAGGACACGTCTTTGGTCGAAGAGTCGGCTTCCACGATGAAGCTGTAGATCCCCGCAGCCGTCACCTGCGAGGAAACATCGAAACTGAGGACCTTGTCCTGGGGGATGTCTCCGGTGAAGCTGGCAAGCTCCGCACCCTTGGCCGGAGCATTGCTCCCGCTGACGGTGCTTTCGCTCCAGTTGTTTGAGGCTGCGGCGAAGACCCGCAAGGTCATGGTCCCCGAGGACACATCGCCGCCTTCCACCAGTTTCAAGATGGCGGAGCTGGGAGCTGTTACGGCGCTCGCATCGAACTGGAGGTAGATGATGCGCTTGCGGCTTGAGCTCTCCACCCGCAGCACGGAGCTGTTAAAGTTTTTGCCGTTCTCCGTGTAGGCATCCTGGGTTGCGGCGAGCACCGTCGTGCCACCGGGAACCGCGGCTGCGGCGGTGATCACGACGGTCATTTCATCGAAGTCGCTCAACTGGCCATCCGAAGCCGTGAGGCGCAGGACATAGGTCCCTTCCGCCGTGAAGGTCGCGGTGGTTGAGGCGCTGTTGGGAGTGGCGAAACTTACGGCCGTGGGGCCGCTGCGGCGCGTCCATGCCAGGCTGAGACCCGAGCCTTGGGGCAGGCCGTCATCGCTCGCCGAGCCATTCAGCGCCACTTGGACGGAGGATCCGGTAAGCGTGGCGCTGGCATCCGGGCCCGCATCCGCGGTCGGGCTCTGATTCGTGGCGACCGAGTTGATGGTAACTGTGACCTCATCGCTGCTGCTCAATTGTCCATCGCTGGCGCTCAGCCGCAGTACGTAGGTGCCCGCGGCGTTGAAGGTTGCGGAAGTGTTCGCCGCATTCGGCGGGGAGAAGCTGACCGAGGCGGGCCCGCTGGTGGTGGACCACGCCAATGACAGCGCAGAGCCCGCCGGCAAGCCATCGTCGTTCGCGGAGCCATTCAAGGTCAATGCCACCGCTTGGCCTTGATAGGAGCCAGATTTGTCGGCACCTGCCGAGACCACTGGGGCGGTGTTGCTGGCCCCGCCGGTGCTGCTGATCACCAGCAGGGGCTGGGCGGAAGTCGTCGTGTTTTCGGAGGAGGCGAAGGTCACGTCCCTGGTGCTATCGGTATCGAGGATGAAGCTATAAACTCCCGGTCCGCTGACGAAGGCCGAGACATCGAAGTCCAGGATGACACCAGCAGGGATGCTGCCGCTGAAACTACCTAGCATCGCTCCCTTCGCTGGAGCATTGCTGCTCGTGAGCGTGCCCTCTTGCCAATTGTTCGAGGCAGCAGCGAAGACCCGCAAATTCATCGAGCCCGAGGGTATGTCGCCCTTCTGGGTCAGCCGGAGTGTGGCATTGCCAATCGTGCCGCTCGCTCCGCTCAGGTCGAATTGCAGGTAGGACACTCTTGTTCGCGTCGAGGAGCTCTCGACCCGCAAATCCCCGTTGTTCACGTTGCTGCCGTTTTGGAGATAAGCATCCTGGGTCGCCGCGAAGATCGTCCCTCCGCCGCCCCCACTGCTGCCGCTAACCGTCACGCTGAGGTCATCGGAGTGGCTCAGCTCGCCATCGGTTCCCGTGAGCCTGAGGACATAGGTGCCGGTGCTGGTGAAGATTACGCTGGTGCTGGCGCTGTTAGGGGAGCTGAAAGTGACCGCCGCAGGGCCGCTCACGCGGGTCCATGAAACCGCAAGACTGCTTCCTGTGGGCAAGCCGTCATCGGTGACCGAACCGTTCAGAGCCACGCTCGCCGAGCTTCCACTGAGAGTCGCCGTCTTGTCCGTGCCAACATCCGCCATCGGAGCCTGGTTGGTGGGTGTGCTGGCACCGGTATTCTGCACCCACGCGATCCAGTCCTGGCTGGTTGAGTTCGGCGGCGAGCCGAGATTGCGCGTGCCGCCGCCTGCCAAGGTGTCGCCCGTTACCAAGCTACCGCCATTCCGCGGATCATACCAGCGCACCCGGTAGCTACCGCTCTGGCCGGACAGGTTCAAGGTGGCCGAAGTTCCGCCCGAGCGGAGCTGCACGAGGTAATCGCTGCCCGGCTTCGCCAGACAGCGGTTGCCATTGCTGCCGCCGCCGCTCACCAGCGAATTCGCGTTCGACATGTCCTGGAAAGGAATCGCGTTGTTTTCAAATAGCGACACCGCATACCGGCAATACGGCCAGAAGGAATCGCGGCTGCGGAAATCGTTGCAGGTGAGATCCGAGTTCTCCAAGGCGTAGCCGAAATAAAACTCAATCCCGGCACCACCCGCCATGATGGTAGCCCACAACGCGTCCTTGCGGGCATTGGTGTGGCTGCTAGCCGGATCGCTGTCGGGGCGCAGGCCGTATTGGGAATCACCCGGCTCGTCGGCGGCGACCACCCACGGCTTGCCGGCGGCGTCCGAGCGGTCGACGTAGTTCTTGATGTCGCCAAAGGTGTCGCTGAAGTCCGCCGCGTTCATTTGCCGGGAGAAACCGGTCAGCCGCGAGGCATCACCCATCATCTCGTAATGGCTGTCGCCATTGTGAATCACCAGATGGTGATGATAGGGATCGTTATCGTAGAAATACTCCGCCCATGCGACTTTCTGCGCGGTTGAGGCGTCGTTGATCTCCTCGCCGAGGTTCCAGTTCAGTGCCAGGTGATGAGCGAAACGGGCGATCAGCTCGCGGTAGTAGAGCTTGCGCTGGTTGCCCATGTTGCCGCCGTCTAACAGCAGTTCGTTCTCGGTCTCCTGGGTCTTGAAATGGAGATACATGCCCATCTTGTCGCCGTGCTCGAAAACGGTCTCCCACTGGTCGAGCTTCGACACATCCATTCTCAGCCGCTCCGAGTAGCTCGTGTAGGGATAGACGTTCTGGTCATCTCCGTTGATGTTCATCGTCAGGAAGGAGAAGACGTTTAATCCTTTACCCGACAGATAGTTGATGGCACCGATCAAGCCTTTGCCCTTGCCGCCCTGCCAAGTCGGATCCCCGCTGTTCCAGTCCTGCACATGCGGTTGCCAATCCTTGATTAGATCATCCTTGTGGCCGTCTGTCTTGAAATCGCCGTCGAAGTCCGTATAGGCCAGCAGGTTCTCCGGGGCATCCACGCCGGCCTTCATGAAATATTTGCCGGTTTCCGCGAAGCGGAGGTGATGCTTGCCCACATAGTCCAGTCGCCCCTTGCCCCGCAGATCGCGGCCGGTCTTGTTGGTTGCAGAGATCGAAAGGCTGCCACTATCGCCATCAAAGAAGCCGGCGCTGCTGCCCGCCGTCGAACTGGCATCCATCGCCACATTCGTGCCTTTGCGAAAGGAGGCCGTATAGGTCCAGGTGCCCGTCTCGTCGGGGGCAAAGTGGACTTTCCAGACATCACCGGAACTTGCGGAGGTATTGGCCGCATTGCCATCCGCTGCATAGTAGCCGGGCACGAGATAGGTCTTGCCGCTGGCCGCATTGCGGAAGGTCACGTTCAGGCGATAGTCGGTGAAGGGATTCGGGGTGGCGCTTTCGCTGGTCGCGGGTCCCTCGAAGCTCAGTGTGACCTTGTGCCACTTGCTTAGCTCCCCGCTGACGGTGGCCGCATCCGCGGAGATCGCGAGGGCGGTGGTGGCGATGGCCGTGAGAATGGCCGTGGTTTTCATGGGATCGTTCGGTTTCGGTCAGTAGTGAAACTTCACGGATCTGGAGGTCCCGGGGGCAGGTCCTATGATGCGGGGTGTTGAAGTTGTTAGATGGCGTTAGGTGGTCGGGTTGAGGCAACAGTTCTCCTCACCATTGGCCTGACGGGGCGGCCTTTGGGCTTGTTGGGGAGAAAGGGGGCGGCTTGTTAGACCGAGGCGAGCCTGCCTTTTTTGAGATCCCGGCCGGAGCCGGGCTTCGGTCCTGAGTCCAATATGCAGTCCTTGTGCCCCCTCGACTTGGGAGAGGTGAAAGCGATTGAATTCCAACGAAATGTGGGAATCGCCCAATCCTGTGCCCCGAGCGACTTGCTGCTCCCGATCAGCAATCTGCAATGCCGGGCGTGGGACATTGCATGGCCTCTCCCCGGCGAGTCCGTTTGCACTCTGCCCCTTTCTGGTCCATCATCGGGGGAATGGAGGTCCCAGCCCCCGATGAATCCGAAGACCCCGCCTTGGTGGTGGTGGGCGAATGGCCCTCATTTAGCGAGGCGGACGAGCACGCCTTGGTAGGGCTGGCGACCAACCACGAATGCTGGATCTTCCCGTTCGCCGATGGTTTCGCCGTATGGGCCAAGCCGGAGACGGCACCAGCCTTGCGTCGCGAATTCTCGCTGTACGCTACCGAGCAAGCGGAGCGCCGCGAGCGGGTCGAGCCCCCGCTCTTCCCGGCCGGAATCGAACTGATGCTACTGTGGGTCATCGCGCTCACTGCGGTGTACATGCTCCAGGGGCGGGACGCCGCTTTTACGGATCGCTTCTGCAACTCCAGCCGGGCGCTGGTTGAGGGCGGCGAGTGGTGGCGTCCCTTTACCGCGCTCTTCCTCCATGCGGATGCCGGGCACTTGCTCAGCAATGTCGGCATCGGAGGTATCTTCTGTGTGATGGCGGCTCAGACTCTCGGGCTGTGGCGAGCTTGGCTCCTGATTCTTGTCAGCGGCAGCTTGGGAAATGCCGTCAACGCGTGGAGCCATTATCCCGCTGACTTCAATTCCCTCGGGGCTTCGACGGCCACCTTTGGTGCCTTGGGGCTCCTTATCGGTTCAGCCCTGGCGTATTCGTGGAAGGCCCACTCGCTCCGCGAGCTCAGGTCATTGCTCGCACCGCTCATTGTGGGACTCACGATGCTGGGTATGTATGGTGTGGGTGGCGAGCAGACCGATGTCGCTGGGCACTTCGCCGGCTGGTCCTTCGGTGTCCTGCTTGGCAGCCTGGCTCGGCGTAAGGATCTACCATTCGCGAGACCGGAGCAGGCGCTCGCGGGGTTGCCGCGTTCGCCACGGCAGATGGATTCCTAAGGCTCTGTTTATCCGAACAGCGCCTTTCCCGTATTGCCGCGAACGTTTCATCGTGGCAGAATGTCAAGGTGCGCGGAATTCTGCTGTCCTTCGCTTTGACCGCTGTTTGTTCCGCCGAGCGGATCAATCACGAGGGCCGCATTCTCGGCAGCCAGCCGACGGTCACTACACCAATCCTGTTCAATACTCCGCAGGCCGATGCGGTGGTGTCCGCGATGCAGATCATGCCGCGTGACAGCGCTTGGAATGAGGACATCTCCAGTCGGCCGCTGTTGTCGAATAGCGATGCGATGATTGCACGCATCACCTCGGACCTGGTCACCGGGGTGAATGCCAACCGCGGCTTCCTCTTCCTCTTCGAGGAAATGAACTACGCACTTGTCCCCGACAACCAGCCGACCCAGCCGATAAAGTTTACCACTTACCCCACGCAATCGGACCTTGATGGCGGGGCCTCGCCCTTCGGCAACTATCCCATCCCCACGAATCTGCCGGTCGAGACCTGGCCTACGGGCACCAATTCGCTGACTCTCGAACAATGGCAGGTCTCCACTCAGCCCGGTGATCGTCACACAATCATGGTCATGCCGGGGACGGGCAATCTCTGGGAGACTTGGTCGACACGTCGGGTGGATGTAAATTGGCAGGCGGCCAATGGTGCCAAGTTTTCGCTCAACAACAACAACCTGCGTCCTGCAGGCTGGACCTCAGGCGACGCCGCCGGTCTGCCGATGTTTCCTGCACTCGTCCGTTACGATGAAGTACAGCGCGGCATGGTTGAGCATGCCATGCGTGTAGTGGTGAAGAAGAGCCGCAAGGAGTATATCTACCCGGCGACCCACTATGCTTCGGTGGACAATACCACGGATCCCGACGTCCCGGCGATGGGCCAGCGTTTGCGCCTCAAGGCTGGCTTCAACATTCCGGCGGACTGGACCGTCCAAGAGAAGGCGGTAGCCCTGGGCCTGAAGAAATACGGCGCCTTCGTGGCGGACAACGGCAATTTCTTCTCCATCTCGATCACACCCGACGACCGCTATCCCGACGGGTGCTTCGACCACCTGCGCAGTGTCGCCATCTCCAGCTTCGAGGTGATCCAGACCACGGGGGCGGTCGGCGGTCCGCGCTCCGCGGGAGCTCCCTCCGCCAATGCGGGTCCTGATCTCGGCATCCAAGCAGGCGGCAGCGCCTCCCTGAATGGTGCGGTCACTGGAACTGCTCCTCTAACAAGCCTGTGGACGAAGTATTCCGGGCCAGGAACCGTTAGCTTCGGCAATGCCTCGCTGCCAGCAACCAGTGCTACCTTCAGCATTCCGGGTCGCTATGTTCTCATGCTGTCCGCGGCGGATGAGGTTCACACTCCGGCCTACGATGCCGTGGTAGTGGACGTCACGGTGCCGATCAATTTGACCCGTTCGGGACAGGATCAGATCGTTCAATTCCCCGGCGTGGCGGGGCAGCGCTGCCGGGTCCAGCGCTCAGGCGACATGCTTACTTGGCAAACGATCTGGGACCAGAGTCCCGCGAGCAACGCCGTCGTTCAGGTCACCCACAGCGGGGCCATGGACCTTCCGGAAGGCCGCCAGTTCTACCGAGTGCTGGTGGGAGACTGAGAGTAGTCTTACTCGGCTTCAGTCGTTGCCGCTTGCTTGGCTCTCATCCTCGCACGCGCGAATTCCCACACGATCGGCAGCAGCGAGAAGGCGATGATTCCGATCACCACCAGCTCGAAGTTCTTCTTCACCACCGGAATGCCGCCGAAGAACCAACCGGCTGGCAGGATCAGCGCCACCCAGAGGATCGCGCCGATTACGTTGAAGGACATGAAGCGCTTGTAGTCCATCTCACCGGAACCGGCGACGAAGGGCGCGAAAGTCCGCACGATCGGCACGAAGCGCGCGAGAATGATGGTCTTGCCACCATAGCGGACGAAGAACTCATTCGTCTTCGCGATGTGCTGCGGCTTCACGATCCTCGGGAAAGTTCGCATCGTCCAAGCGCCGAACTTGCGGCCAATCCAGTAGTTCACCGTGTCGCCGAGGATGGCGGCCAGCAGCATCACGGCACCCGCGATCCAGACATTCAGGCCGGAGGCGGAATCCGCAGCGAGCGCACCCACGGCGAAGAGCAGTGAGTCTCCCGGCAGGAAGGGCGTCACCACCAAGCCGGTCTCGCAGAAGATGATCAGGAACAGCAGCCCATAGATGAAGTTCCCGTGAGCGCGGGTGAACTCCTGGAGGTGCTCCTGGATGTGCAGGATGAAATCGATGGCTTCCTTCATCGTTCAGTCGTTTTCCGGTCGGGGGTCGCGGTTGAGCAGTTCGTGCAGCGCGCGCGCGGCTGGCATGTCGCGGTAGAGAATGGCATGCACCGCATCGATGATCGGCGTGCGGACACCCGCGCGCTGGGCGGTTTCGTGGATCGAGAGCGTATTCGGTACGCCTTCCGCGACCATGCCCAGCGAAGAGGTTGCTTCCTCCAAGGTCTTCCCTTGGCCAAGCGCCAAGCCCACGCGGTTGTTCCGCGAATGCTTGGAGAAGCAGGTTGCGATCAGGTCGCCGACTCCGGAGAGGCCCGCGAAGGTCTCGATCCGGCCACCGAGGCAGGTGCCCAGACGGGCCATTTCGGCCAGTGCCCGGGTCACCAGCGCGGCAATCGCATTGTCGCCGAGGCCCAGGCCGGCGGCGATCCCCGCAGCGATCGCATAGACGTTCTTGATGGCGCCGCCGTACTCGATTCCGGCCACATCATCGCTGGTGTAGCTGCGGAAGTGCGGCGCGGTGAAGAGCTCCTGCAAGCGCCGGGCAAGATCCTCGTCCTTGGTGCCGATCACCGCGCAGGTGGCCAAGCCGGAGGCGATCTCCTCCGCATGGTTCGGTCCGGAGAGCACCGCCAGCGGTTGCTGGGGGAGCTGCTCGTGCAGGATCTCGCTCATCCGCTCGCCGGTATTGCGCTCGATGCCCTTGGCACAGGACAAGAGCACCGCGGATTCCGGCAATCCGGCTTCGGCCAGATGCTTCGCCGTCTCCCGGGTCGCCGCGGTGGGCACGCAGAACAGCACCAGCGGATGGGCGGCCGCGTTTGTGAGCGAGATGGATGCCGTGATGTTCTCCGGCAGCTCGACTCCCGCAAGGTAGCGCGGATTGTGACGCGTCGCGTTGATGCTTTCCGCCACTGCCGCATCCCGTCCGATCATTTCGACTCTCTCCAGCTTTGACGCCAGCAGGCGTGCGAGCGCAGTGCCAAAGGAGCCGGTGCCAAGGATGGCGGCGGAAGAAAAGGTGCGGTCAGGCATCGTGGAAAACAGGCGGGAAGGGGACTTCAGGGCGTGGCTTTCTTCTTCGGCTCAAAACGGCTCTCTGTCCCGTCTAACAATCGCTTGATATTCGTCCGGTGCTTCCAGATCGCCAGCCCGCCGATCACTACCGAGAAGACGAACAGTGGTTTGTTCCAAGTGCCCGCCTCCCACAAGGTCGGCAGCGACTTGTCGTTGTTCACGTGATGAAAGCGGGTGCCCAAATGCGTGATGAGTGGTAGCGCCGCCGCAGCACCGATGCTGGCGACCGAGACGTAGCGTGTCGTCTTGAACAGGATGAACCAGATCACGACGAGCAACAAGACCCCGAAGAAAGGGAACAGCGCCAGCAATACGCCAGCGGAGGTGGCAATCCCTTTGCCGCCCTTGAAGCCGACCCATGGCGAGTAATTGTGGCCCAGAATCGAAAGTAGCCCGGTCAGCACCTGGAAGCTCTGCGCCTTCCATTGGTCGGCGGCACCGAAAACATAAGCATGATCCAATAGCGCGGGAATCGCAGTGCCGGTGCGCTGGCCCTCGTAGCGGATCAGGGCAATCGCCAGCAAGGTGGGAATACAGCCCTTCAGCGCATCCAGGATCAGACACACGATCCCGTGCTTCTTGCCGACCACCCGCAGCACGTTGGTGGCGCCGATATTGCCGGAACCATGTTGCCGGATGTCGATGCCCTTCATCCGGGCGATGAAGAGCCCGAAGGGAATCGATCCGAGCAGGAAAGCGAGAAGCGGGCAGAGCCAGAGCTGCATGTGCGCGCTTGAGTAGGGGAAAACCCTGCCGATGTCACCCCCAGAGGCGGGACAAAGAAAAAGCGCGGTCCCCTCCGGGACCGCGCTTTGGGGAAAATCCGGTTTTCGCTTACTTCACCACCTCGGCGCTCTTGATCACCACATCCTCGGTCGGGACGTTTGGTTGGGGCGCTTCCATGGTCTGGCCGCCGGCGCCACGCATGGTCAGCGGCTTGGTTCCGGTCGGGCTGGCCTTGATCTTGTCGACCACGTCCATGCCTTCCACCACCTTGCCGAAGACTGCGTAGCCATGGCCATCGGGGCTGGGGGCGTTGAGGCCGGCATTGTCCACCACGTTGATGAAAAACTGGGCTGTGGCCGAGTTCGGGTCACCCGTGCGCGCCATCGCGATGGTGCCACGGTCGTTCTTCAGGCCGTTGGAGGCTTCATTCTTGATACCCTTGCCGGTCTCCTTTTCCTCGATCTTGCCGTCCTTCAGGGCGAATCCACCGCCTTGGATCATGAAGCCGTCCATCACGCGGTGGAAGACGGTGCCATCGTAGTGCTTCTTGTTCACGTAAGTGAGGAAGTTTTCCACGGTGATCGGGGCTTTGGCGCGATTCAATTCGATGACGATGTCACCTTTGCTGGTGGTCAGCTTCACGCGCTCGGCGGCGGCGGCGGGCTTCGCGGGTTCGGCTTCCTTCTTCTCCTCCTGGGCGAAGGCGAAGGGCGCGCTCAGGGCGAGGGCGAGGGAGAGGATCAAACGGCGTTTCATGTCTTGGTTAGGTGGGTTGGAAAAAGGGAATGCGATCGCGGTGTCAGGCGTTGTTTTCCAGCTTCTGGATCGGCCTGACTTTGGGTGGGGCCGGCTTGGTGTCCGGGATCAGCGGCTCGATCTCGCGGAGCGGCAGCCAGCCGCGGCTTTCGTTGGTAAAGGCCACGTAGGCCCAGTCACCGCTTTTGGTGATCAGCTTGCAGAGTGACCCCGCTGGGGCGTCGATGACCTTCGGAGCTCCGCGGGCAGCGTCCGTCCGCACGGCGGCGCTATCGGCTACCACCACTACCTGTTCCTTCGCCGGGGCAAAGCGGGCGTCATCAGGGTAGTAGTGCCAAGCCACGATCCCAGCCGCTGCCAGTAGCGGTGCGGTGACGAAAGCGGCGATGGAAACCGTGCGGATTCCCGCACCAGGCCGGGTCGCCGGGAAGATCAGAAGCCCCACAATGATCATCCAAGCTCCGGCCCAGATGAAGCCCTTCCAAGTGTCGAGAGGCAGACGCGCCAGTTGGTGCTGGTAGTCCGGGCGCTGGATGGTGATCGAACCGAACTTGCGCTCCAGGAAGCGCAGGTTTTGCCGTGCTTCAGCGTGCGAGCCATCGCGCAGCAGGGTCCGGCGATAGTAGAGCGCCGCCTCGCCCGGCGATCCCAAGCGGTAAGCCGCGTTGCCGATGTTATAGAGGGTGTCCGGCGGCAGTTGCTCGTAGTCGCCACTGTCGAGCCACGCCTTCGCGGCATCGCCATAGCGGCCTTCCTCGTAAAGCTTCGGCGCGTCGGCCGTTTGGCTGAAGCCGAACTGTGTGGATAGGGCGATGAAGCCGATCACCAGTGGCAGGGCGATCCTCCGCAGTTGCTTGAGCACGCGCTGGCGCTCGGAGCGATCCAGCTTCGTCTCGGCTGCATCTTGGCGGAAGCAGACCTCGTCGCGCTTCGCGAGCGTTTCGGCGATCATCGGGTCGCTTTCCCCGCCCAGCCAGCGTTCGATGAAATGGCCGACGCTGCGGTAGAATGGGCCGGCTTGTTCCGGAGCGCGCTCGACGTCCCGCCACTCCTTCTCGCGGGCGAGTTGGTCGGGATCCTTCTGCATCCGCGGCCCGAGCTTCAGTCTGGCAATCCGTGCCAGCAGCCCGGCCACGATCAGGGCAGGGATCACTTGCCACAGCCACTGCGGCAGCGACACCCGCTTCGTCAAGAGCGTCACGGGTCCTTGGACGATCCCCAGAATATCAGTCATTTCCTCTAGCGGCATCGGCAAAGCTTGGGGCACGGCGGCTCCGGCGAGTGGCGCTGCGGTCGAAGGCAGCATCGAGAGCGGAATCGCATCAGAGAGTAGGATCTCATAGCTGCTCTTTACCGGATCAAAATAGACGAAGCGGAAGGACGGGATGGATGTCTGCATCCGCAGCGGCCGCATGAGCTGCCGGAAATTCACCTGGCCGTACATCTCGCGCCGCTCTTCGCCACGCTCCACGGCGGAAGTTTCGAAAAGCTTCCAACCATCGGCATCGATCGGCTTCGGCGGCTGCAAGGCATCAAGGTTTCCAGAGCCGCTGATCGCCATATCGACCATCAACGGATCGCCCTCGCGGATCTCCGTGTGGACCGCGCCGACCTGGAGTTCGAACTGTCCGATGGCATTGTCGAAACCATCCGGTGCCCCCGGCGGCAGCGGCTTGGAGTTCAGCTTGATCGCCGGGATGTTGAGCGTCACCGGCTGGTGGAAGACCGCGCTGAAGCGATCCACCGAAGGAATCTTGGCTTGGATCTTCACCGAGGCCGGCCCCAGCGTCGACTCTCCCACCCGATTGGTGGACATGGTGCTCGGGTAGCTGATGGCGTGGAAGCCGCGCCCCAGCAGGCTGGCCCTGCGGCTGCTCGATCCCATGCCGATTCCCATACCCCGGAGATTCGGCTGCTGGGGTTGGAAGCGCCAGGCGGACAGGCCATCGCGTTCGAAGTCGGGGATTCCCCAGTCCTCCACATCTTGCTCGATCGGAAAGTAGACCTTGAGCTCCACCGGCTGCTTCTCCCCGACGTAGGGATTTCCCTTCAAGGCGTGGAAGGCCGCGGCATAGCGGATTTCCTGACGGTCCACCGTGGTCTTCGACCACTTCAAGTCGTCCTCGTTGATGACCTGTAGCTCGATCGGTGCGGTCCGGCGAATCTCGCCGTCGATCATGATCTCCAACGCAGGAATGGTGTATTCGCCCGGGGTGTAGCTGAAGACGGTGAGACTGCAGATGTACTGCCAGCGGCGCCCCATGCCCAGTCGTTGCTGCCACTCGAGACCTCCCTGCTGTGGGGTAGCCTTGATGGTGAGCTTCGGCACGTCAGGGATTCTCATGTCGAGCGCCTCGTTCGGCATGTCATCGCCCGGGTAGACAATCTCGAGGACCGCCTGCTCGCCGGTGACGAGGAAGCGGCTGCTGATGCTGGCCTCGACCAAAGGCGCAGCGCTCGCGGTCTTCGCAGCCACCAGGGCGGCGAAGGCCAACAGGAATGAAAGCAATCGGTTCACGGTCATTGGAAAATGATTACCAGTCTTTGTCCGGCTGGCGGTATTCGATACGGTTGGGGCCTAGGGCCCCCTTTTCGAAATCTGCGTTCTCCTTGAGGATCCGGCGGGCGGTGTCTTCCGGTGACTCACCATCGCGGGGCTTCCTGCCGCCCTTCTCCTTGTCGCCATCGCCATTCTTCTTGTCGCCGGGGTTGTCGCCGCCTTCCCCCTGTTGATCCTTGTTGCCATTGGCGCCTTCGCCGTCTTGGTCCTTGCCCTTGCCTTTTTGCTGGCCGCCCTCGCCATCGCCTTCCTGATCGCCTTTGCCGCCTTCACCGGGCTGCTGGTCGCCCTGGCCTTCGCCTTCACCGGGCGCTGGCTGGATCTGTTGGGCGTTCTCCTGCACCTCTTCCAGGATTTCGCGCAGGCGCTTCAGGTGCTTCACCGCGAGCGCCCGGTTGTGGCGGGCGGCCTCCAGCGATGAATCGTAGTGGAGCGCGGAATCGAAGTGCTTGATGGCATCCATCCAATCGGTGAGCACGTTGTTGAAGCGGCCGAAGCCGGCGGTGTCACCGTTGTCGGGGATCGGTTCCATCAGCCAGTCCATCAGCGCTTGCCGCACCATCCCGTCGAACTTCGCCATTGGGTCCTTCTTCTCTGCCTCATCCTTCTTGCGCATCAGGCCCAGCAGGGCGTCCGCGATCTGGCGGAAGGGATTGGTTGAGCGGCTGGTGGACTTCTCCTCTTCTGGTGCCTTGTAGTTCGGGTAAGCGGCGTTGTTGGAGAGCCGCTTCCAGCCGCTGTCGAAGAGGATCGTGCCCAGCCCGTGATGGGCAGCCGCCCGGACCTTCGGGTCCTCGGAGCGCAAGGCCTCGCTGAAGGCATGGCGGGCGGTTTCGGTTTCGCCCTGCTTGTAAGCGGCGTTGCCTTGGGCCAAACGGTAGCGGAAAGCCTCGTCACTATTCTCCGCTTCGTTGGCCAGCTTGTCGTAGAGATCCTCAGCCTCGGCATGCCGTCCTTCCTTTACCGCCTTGAGGGCGTCGCCCTCGCTGCTGGCGTGTGCCGGCTGCGGTGCGAAGGCCAACATTACGGCGGCAACTCCCGCCGCACTGGCAGGGCCCAAGCCACGCCAGCGCGTGCCTGCGATTACCGAAGCAATCAGGCACAGGATCGCCGGCAGCAGGAACCACTGGTAATACTCCACCGGCACGACGCGATCACGCCCGGCGATCTCGAATTGCTCCATGTCGGAAATCGCCGTCTTCACCATCTCTGGAATACTCGCGGCGGAGGTCGCCACGGCGAAGCGCCCGCCGGTCTCGGCGGCGAGTTTTTTCAGGGCAGCGGTGTTGATCGAGCTCTTCACCAGGTTGCCGGCCCGGTCGCGGTGCTTGCCGTCGTTGTATTCCTTGTTCGGCACGTAGTCGCCCTGCTCGGTGCCGACCGCGATGGCGAAGATATAGACGCCAGCCTTCTTCGCTTCGGCGGCCAAGCGGCTCATCCGCCCGGTGGTCTCGTCGCCATCGGTCAGAAGGATCAGGGCGTTTTCCTTCTGGCCCGTCGCCTTCAAGGTCTTGATCGCAAGTTCCAAAGTGCCTTCCAAATCAGAGCCACCCACCGGGATGTAGTCGATGTCGAGCTGCTCAATGGTCTCCCGCACGGCCGCGTGGTCCACGGTTAGCGGAGCGAAGAGGTAGGGTTCACCGGCAAAGCCGATCAGGCCGATCCGGTCGCTTGGCAGCGCCTCCATCAACTCGTAGCAAAGAGTCTTGGCTTGGGTCAGCCGGTCAGGCTTGAGATCGGCGACCAGCATGCTGCGCGACAAGTCCAAGGCCAGCAGGACGTTGCGTCCGCGGGTGGTCTCCGCTGCCGTGCCCTTGGTGGTCTGCGGCCGGGCCAAGCCGAAGGCGAGCAGAGCGGTGGCCAGCATAAGTAAGGCAAAGGCGAACCAGCGGGGCAGGGGGCTGCCGCGGCGCAGCAGCTTGGTCCGGAGTCGCGGGGCCGCGAAGGCCGCCCACTGTTTGCGCCGCAGGCGCGCTACCAGCACTGCTCCCACCGTGAAAAACGGGATCAGGAGCAGCAAGGCAAGCCAGCCGGGTTGGGAAAAGCTCATGGCGCGGGTGGGGGATTGATGGCGAGCAGAAAGGCTGCCACCAGCGCGGCCAGCACGGCGGTGCCCACGAACCAAGAAAACAATTCCACGTCCTCGATGACCGTGCGGGACACGGACTCGGACTTCTCAAGCTTGTCGATCGTGTTGAAGTAGTTCTTCAGCTCCTCCGCGGTCTTGGCGTGGTAGTGCTGTCCGCCGGTGACGTCCGCGATCTTCTGGAGGGTCGGCAGGTCGAACTCTTGGCGGGCGAAACGCTGGATCTGGCTGGAGACGCGGCCTTCTTCGGTCCCGATCGCCACCGTGTAGATTTTGATCCCCAGCTTCTTGGCATTCTCGGCGGCCTCGATCGGGGAGATCTTGCCGGAGTTTGACGCACCGTCGGTGCACAGGATGATGATCTTGCTCTTGGCGTCCCGCGAGTCCAGGCGGCTGGAGGCGGCCGCGATGGCGGAGCCGATCGCCGTGCCCATCTCTTTGAGAATGTTCAGGTTGACCTGCTTGAAGCTGCTCAACAGCCAGTCGTGATCAAGGGTAATCGGGCTGACCGAATAGGGCCGGCCGGAGTAAATCACCATGCCGATCCGGTCATCCGGGCGGCTCGCGATGAAGTCGTTGACCACCTTCTTGGCTGCATCAATCCGCTGCAGGGCGCGACCATCGGGGGTGACAAAGTCGTCGATGCTCATCGACAGCGACACGTCGAAGGCGATCGCGATGTCGATCCCGCTGGCATTCTTGGCGTGGTACTCATTGCGCCACACGGGCCTCGCCATGGCGAAAATGGCCGGGATCAGGGCCAAAATCGCCAGAGGCATGCCAATCGAGAAGGCCGAACGCCTGACCTTGGCCCCCAGGCTCACCAGCACGGAGAGGCTGGAGAAAGTCAGCGCCGCCTCCGCGCCGCGCCCCCGCCGCAGCAGAAAGAGAAGCACGCAGGGGATCAGCAGCAGGAGCCACTGCGGCTGCGCGAATTTGAAATGTTCAAGGAATTCCCTCATGCGGGACTGGAACTAGAGCTGGGACTGGGACGGTGCTGGTGGAGGCGCTCCAGCAATTGACGCGCCGCTGTATATAGCGCCACGGGATCGCCGCTTGCTTCGCGACCATACTTCAAACGGGCCAAATGTGAAAATCCTTCGGCCGTGCTCTGGCGCAAATCCTCGGGGTAAGAGGCAAGAGACTCGTGGCGGGCCACAAATTCCTCGTGAGTTTCGAAAAGTGCCGGATCGCCGGAAACCGTTGCCAGATAACGCCGTAGCGCGATCGAGACTGTGGTCGCGGCTTCCTGGATGGTCTCGCCCGGCTTGCCTTCCAGCTCCGTCAGGGCTCTGCGGTAGGCCGCCTCCCGCAGGGCGGGCATGTTGACGCCAGCTGGCTTCTTGCCCCTTCGCAGCAGGAGGATGAGCCCCACGATCAGGCCCACTGCCACCAAGCCGATCAGGCCCCATGCCCACAAGGGCAGGCCGGGATCGGGCAGCAGCGGCTCCGCCGGGACGGGTTCCCGCAATACGAAGGCGTCGTCGGTTGGGGCGGCCATGGGTCAGCGGGTGCGCTTCTTTGCGCGTTTCTTGAGCAAGGTGTGGAGATCGCGAAGCCGGTCGCGGTCGGTGAAAAGCTGCGCGTGGTCGATCCCGTGCTTCTTGCAGACTGCGGAGACCCCTTCCGACTGCCGCCGCATCAGCTTCTCGTAGCCCATCCGGAGGTTGGCGTTGTTGGTGTTCACCATCACTTCCCAACCGGTCTCGGGGTCGGTCAGTACGACCTTGCCGGCTTTGGGTAGCGAAAGCTCCAGAGGATCCGAGATTTGCAGGGCGATGGTCTCATGCTTGCGCGCGAGCTTGCCCAAGGGCTTGTCGATCGGATCGTCAAAGAAGTCCGAGATCATGAACACAAAGGCCTTGCGGCGCAGGGTGCGGATCAGGAAGTCGCAGGCTTGGCTGATCGAGGTGCCGCGCTGGGCGGGTGCCGGATTCGCCATCAGGATCTCGCGGATCATCCGCAGCACGTGGCGGGTGCCTTTGGCGGCGGGTACGAAGAGAATAGGTTCGCCCGCGAAGAGCAGCAGCCCGACTTTGTCGCCATTGCCCGCGGCACTGAATCCGAGGATGGCGGCCGCTTCCGCCGCCGCCTCGCGCTTGCTGAAATGCACACTGCCGAAGTCCGCGGAACCGGAGATGTCCACGGCCAGAATCACCGCCAATTCGCGTTCTTCGCGGAACTTGCGAATGTAAGGCGAGCCCATCCGGGCCGTCACATTCCAGTCGATGAAGCGGATCTCGTCGCCGTGCTGGTATTCCCGGAAATCATCGAAATCCAAGCCCTGCCCCCGGAACGAGGACTGGTACTCGCCGGCGAAGGACTCGCGCACCAGTCGCCGGGCCTTCAGCTCCAGCTTGTGGACACGGTTCATCACCTCCTCGATGTGCTCGTCGTCGGTCATAGGAAAGGCAGAGACGGAAGACTAAAAGACTTCGTCTTCAGGGCACCGGCACCTTGGCCATCACGCGGTCCAGAATCTGGTCCGTGGTCACTTCCTCCGCCTCGGCTTCATAGCTGAGCAGGATACGGTGGCGGAGGACGTCGTGGACCATGTCCTTCACGTCCTGCGGCGTCACGAAGGCGCGGCCGGCGGAGAAGGCACGGGCACGGGCGGTGAGGGCAAGATTGATCGTGCCGCGTGGCGAGGCACCGGAGCGGATCAGGTGCTTCAGGCCTGCATCGATCTTGGCGGGGAAGCGGGTCGCACGGATCAGGTCAACGATGTATTCCCGCACTGCCGGATCGATGTAGATTTGGTTCACGTGTGAGCGCGATTCGGCCACCTGCTGCGGGCTGCACACGGTCTTTGTCCGATAGATCGGCGCGGAGGTCGCCATCCGGTCGAGCACCATCAGTTCTTCATCCTTGGTCGGGTAGCCGACGCTCACCTTGAGCAGGAAGCGGTCGAGCTGCGCCTCGGGAAGTTGGTAGGTGCCTTCTTGGTCGATCGGGTTCTGGGTCGCCAGCACCAGGAAGGGCTCGGGCAGACGATAGGTGGTGTCCGCGAGGGTCACCTGCTTTTCCTGCATCGCTTCCAGCAAGGCGGACTGCACCTTGGCCGGGGCGCGGTTGATTTCGTCCGCGAGGATCAGGTTGTTGAAAATTGGGCCCAGCTTTGGCGAGAACTTCGCCTCCTGCGGGTTGTAGACCATGGTGCCGAGCAAGTCGGCGGGCAGCAGGTCTGGCGTGAACTGGAAGCGCGCGAAGCTGGCATCCAGCGATCCGGAGAGCGCCTTGACCGCAAGGGTCTTGGCCAAGCCGGGCACACCTTCCAGCAGGATGTGGCCATTGCAGAGCAGGCCCACGATCAGCCGGTCCACCAGCGACTCCTGGCCGACCAGGACCCGGCCCATTTCCTCCTTCACGGAGCCAATCCACCCGCTCGTCGCGGCGATCCGTTCCTGCAATTCGTCTGTGGTCATCGGTAACTTTTGGAAATCCTGCTCAATCCACTGCACTATCGCCAAGCGCGAATCTGCGGCGGCACCGGGCAAAGCGCAGCGGGGCACCCCGGATGTCTGAAAAACACCGCAATCAGGCGAAGCTCGCAGCCAATTGCGTCAGTACCAGACCGGCAGGGTTTCCAAAGTCGGCCATTTCAACTTTATTTTACAAAGTTTGCCTGCTTTCATCGGCTGCAATGAAGATCTTCGCGCTGAAGCTGACAGCCAGTGCATGCGTGGGCCTCGCCGCAGTTGTGGCGGTCCAAGAGGCGCAGAGCGAGGGACGCACGGAGAAACCCTCACCCTCTTCGGCAGCGCTCGAAGGGCATCAGCAAACGCCGGCCGACCTGAAAAAGGAATTCCCGGGAAAGCCGGCCAAGGCTGCGAACCGGGGAGCCAAGCGGCAGCCTCTGGGCATCATTTACGTGTCCGGTGAAGTGAAGGCGCCGGGGAGTGTCACGGTCATGAAAGGCATGACCGTGGAGGAGGCACTGAGGAAGGCGGGCGGTGTCACGGAGTCCGGGGCAGTTAGAGGATGCGCGCTTAATCGCAACGGAGCGCTAACGAGAGTCGATCTGAACACGCCAGAGGGCAAAGCCACGATGGTTGAGGCGGGCGATCGGTTGATGATTCCGCAGAGGATTTGGTAGGGACGTAAGTGGTCGCCCTATGTTGGGTGGGGAGCTGCTCAGCGCGACTTGATCCACTCCACGATCTTCGCGTCGTCACCTTCGGCTGCCCAGACGCGGCGCAGGAAGTCGGCGAGGTGAAGGTCGCCGTTCCGCTGGAGGAATGCACGGTCGCCGCCGCAGCCGTACATCAGGTCGGGGTCGAGTTCGCCGCGGAGCTTGGCCTTGGCCTTGACGAGGATGCGCGGCAGGTAAGCCATGCCAGCCAGCTCATCGCCGAAGGTCGGCACGTTATCCCGGTTGAGTTCTTTCTCACCCGGCTTGCCCTGCATCACGACCTCGAAGTAGTCGCGGCGTGCGGCAGCCACGAGCACGGCGGTGGAGGGGGAGGGGGTGCCTTCCTCGCAATAATCCTCCACGAAGTCGAAGAACTCGCGCGGCTTGTAGCCGATCTCCTTTAACAACGCGGAGTCAGCCGTCGTGTAGTAGCCGGTGAAATCCCTGTCGCCCGACTGATAGCGTTTCACGCAGCGGTCGAAGAGTTCGAGAAAGCGGTCGTTCCAAGTCATGTGCGGCCAAGCTGAATGAAGATTGCTCCGGAGCAAGTCCGGGGCAGAGAATCCTCTGATTTGTTAGTGTCCACAGCCCGTGCTCGCGCAGTCCTTGAGACGCTCGATCTCAAGCGCTGGAATCCGCGTCGGCTCCGGGTACTCGAAGATCTCGCCCTCATAGTTGCGCAGGACTGTCTTCTCGTGGTCGCGGTGGACGACGTAATTCGGGTTGAGCGGGATCTTGCCGCCGCCGCCGGGGCCATCGATCACGAATTGCGGGATGGCGTAGCCAGTGGTGTGACCGCGCAGACCTTCAATGATTTCGAGGCCCTTCGAGACCGAGGTCCGCAAGTGCGAGGAACCCCGGATCAGGTCGCACTGGTAGAGGTAGTAAGGCCGCACCCGGCACATCAGCAGCTTTTGCACGAGTGCCTTCTGGACCTCCACGGAATCGTTCACGCCCCGCAGCAGCACGCTCTGGTTTCCGAGCGGGATCCCGGCATCGGCGAGGCGCCCAAGCGCGTCCCGGACCTCCAGCGTGAGTTCGCGTGGATGGTTGGTGTGTACCGAGATAAAAAGCGGGTGATACTTCTTCAGCATCGCGCAGAGCTCCGGCGTGATCCGTTGCGGCAGGAAAATCGGGATCCGCGAGCCGATCCGCACGAACTGGATGTGCGGAATGGCGTGCAAACGGCTCAGGATTTTCTCCAACTTGGAGTCCGAGAAGAGCAGGGGATCGCCACCAGAAAGCAGCACGTCGCGCACTTCCGTGTGCTCCTCCAGATACTTGAAGGCAGCTTCCCAGTGAGTCTCCAAATGCTGCTCGCCCACGCCCGACACCACCCGCGAGCGGGTGCAGTAGCGGCAGTAGGAAGCGCAGCGATCCGTGACCAGGAATAGCACGCGGTCCGGGTAGCGGTGCACGAGGCCCGGCACCGGCATGTGCGAGTCCTCACCGCAGGGATCGGCCATTTCCTCCGGCGCGTCCCAGCCTTCCTCCAGCCGCGGGATAACCTGGCGGCGGATCGGACAGTTCGGATCGTCCGGATCGATCAGGTTGAAGAAATGCGGCGTGATCGACATCGCCAGCTTGTTGCCGGCGAGCAGAACGCCCGCTCTCTCCTCTTCGGTGAGGTTGATGCGGGCTTCAAGGGCAGACAGCGAGGAAACGCGGTTCTTGAGCTGCCAGGTGGCGTCGTGCCACTCGGTCATTGCTTCCGCAGGCCAGTAGCCTGGTGCATGCGAGCGGAAGGCGGGGTCTAGGTCGTGTGGGTGGCCCATCGGGGTTCCGCGAAATTAGAGGGCTTCCGCGACCTGTCAAATGGCTGTTTGCGCATGGGCCGCGGTGCGTTTATCCGGATTTTGTTCCAGAAAAGCGCGTCATGCGAGGGAATCCCTTGGGAGAACCTATCAATTGGTTACCAGCACGTTGAGAATGGCCGCGGCCGAATCATTGCCAACATTGTCCCTCACGACCAGCCGCCACTGGTAGCTTCCCGCCACATCCGGGGTAAAACTGTAGGTGTTGCCTGTCTGCTGCACGGGGGTATTGAGCGGCCGGGTGGATCCGGCCGGTCGCGTCAGCAGCGTGAAAGTGTAGCTGGCGAGCGAACCGGGAGCCGTATCGGAGGACCGGGCGGCACTTAGCATACAGGCTTGGTTCACCCGCGGACTTGTAGTGCTTTGGTCCAAGACCGCGGTAGGAATACCGTTGGCCGGCACCACGATATCGAGCAGCGAAGCCAGCGAATCGCCTCCGTTGCTGTCTCTTACCACCAACTGCCAGCGATAGGTCCCGACGACATCAGGGGTGAATCCATTGAAAATCGGAGTGCTCTGCTGCACCGGTGTGTTGAGCGGACGGCTGGAACCGTTGGGCCGCGAGGTCAGTGTGAAGCTGTAACTGGCAATCGAAGCCGGAGCGGTGGCGGAGGAACGTGCGCCGGTCAAAACACAGACTTCATTCGGGCCGGGTGCCGTGGTCGTCCGGTCCAGCACGGCGGTGGGGAGCTCTTGGGGAAGCACTTGCACGACAGAGTCGGCGGGTGCGGAGGTGAGCCCTTGCGAATCCGTGACGGTGAGCCGGATCCGATACTGCCCCGGAGCGAGGGGCGCGGCTGGCGTGGACGGGATCGACACGCTGATTCCCGAGCCACTGATGCTTGCTCCGGCTGCCGGACGCTCCGTGATGCTCCAGTTGTAGGTCAAGCGATCGCCCTCTGCATCAGAGGATTGAATGCCAGAAAGATTCACCGGCTGGGCATAGCCGACTGTGTTGGGTGCGGTAAGCACCGCGGTAGGAGTTGTATTCGTCGTTGAGCTGAGCAGCGGGGCATTCCCGCCGCCATCCGTGCCCCCGATGATGCCGCCGGAGCCACCGGGGTTTTCATAGGTGTTGTTGCGGAACAGCACGCGCTGGGAATCTGCGTCCAAGGCGGGTCCGGAAGGCACCACCACGATGTGGTTGTCACGGATTTCATGGGAGGTGCCCGTAATCAGAATCCCGCGTCCCCCTACAGGACCTATCCGGTTTCCGACCACCCGGTGGGCGCTGCCGCCTAAATCGACCCCTTGGGTGTAGGGCGCAGTCAGGTCGATGTTGGAAATCGTGCTGTCCCGGAGGTCAGAGCCCGTGCCACGGAAGACGACGGCGGGGCCCTGGGTGATGTCGCGGATCACACAATCCGCAATCAGCGAGGATCCGCCGGCGAGATTGACTCCCAGGGCCGCTTGGAAAACCTGGCAGCGTCGCAAGCTTGCGGGTGACTCGGCATAGACCGCATTGCCAGACGACCCATTGATCTGGAGGTCTTCCGCTACCAAGGTGCCCAAGGCTCGAATCCCGGAACTGCTCCCGGAGGCGTCTAGCCAGCCATTTCGCACCGTTGCCTGTGCGCCCGAGGCTACACTGAGCGCGGCACTCGAAGCGCCGGAAACCTTATAACCTGAGAGATCCAGCGTCACCCCGGTGGCTTGGATTGAGATGCCGTTCGCCTTACCGGTGGCGGTGACGTTTCCCGGTAGATAGTAGGACCCGGGCTGGCTGATCACGAATGCGGAGGAGGCATCGGCTGCGGTGTTTGTGGCATTCACGGGAATGCGAGGCTCCACCTGATCCAGTGTCTTCATGGATGGAGACGGCGCACCCGGCGGAGGAGTAAGCGCCCCCTGCCCGAGGGCCAAGCAGGGGACAAGCGAGAAGAGAAGAAGGCCGCGCATCATGGATCGAAAAACTGGAATGGTGCTTGAACAGGGGGAAAGTCACTCTTCCGGAAAACTCCGGCCGCAGGCGATTGCGACATGAGCAGTCAGCAGGGATACAAGATCAACAAGAGTTCGGGATTGCGCAGATGTCCAGCTCCGGTGTGGTTGCAAAAAGCAAGGGGCCGCCATGCTGGCAGCCCCTTGTCGCGAGGAATGTTAGAAACACTCCGGATATCATCCTTCCGCGTTGTCCCTTCTAACAGCCGGGGCGATCGAATCGATCAAGTCCAGAGTCTCGGGGTCGAGCGTCGGCGCTTCGATGGCGGCCAGAGAATCATCGAGCTGGGCCACGGTACGGGCCCCCACGAGGGCGGAGGTGACGCCTTGCTGGCTGAGCACCCAGCGCAGGGCGAGGTGCTGGAGGCTCATGCCGTGCTCGCCGGCGATCTGGTGGAGGGCGCGGATCTTCTCGATCTGGGCGTCCACCTGGGCGGTCTGGAGGAAGCCCTCGGCCCGGGCGGCGCGTGAGCCCTCGGGGATGCCGTTGACGTATTTGCCGGTCAGCATGCCCTGCGCAAGCGGGCTGAAAACGATCGAGCCGATGCCCTTGTCATCGAGCCACTCGTGGATGCCTTCGGCTTCCGGCCAGCGGTTCAGGATCGAGTAGGGCGGCTGGTAGATCAGGCAGTTCACGCCCATTTCCTTCAGGATCTTGACCGCCTTCTTGAGCATCTTAAGCGGATACTTCGAGATGCCGACGTAGAGGGCGCGGCCGGATTGCACGGCAGTGGCCAGTGCGGACATGGTCTCCTCCATGTTCGTCTTCGGGTCCGGGCGGTGGGAGTAGAAGATGTCCACGTAGTCCACCCGCAGGCGCTTGAGCGACTGGTCGAGCGAAGCCAGCACGTGCTTGCGCGAGCCCCATTCGCCATAGGGTCCCTGCCACATGTCGTGGCCGGCCTTCGAGGAGATCAGCAGCTCATCTCTGTGGGCGGCGAAGTCCTCGGCAAGGATGCGGCCGACGTTCTCCTCTGCGCTGCCCGGTGGCGGGCCGTAGTTGTTCGCCAGGTCGAAGTGGGTCACTCCGCGGTCGAAGGCGCGGCGCAGGATTGCGCGGGCTTCGTTCTGGTCATCCACGTGGCCGAAGTTGTGCCAGCAGCCGAGCGAGATTTCAGGCAGCTTGAGTCCGGACTCGCCGCAGCGCCGGTAGGGCATGCGGCCATCGTAGCGGGAAGGATCGGCGGAATACATGGGAAGTTCGGAGTAGGGAATGGCGAGTGCGGAGTGATTCAAGGCAAGCCCGGGGCAGGCGTCACGATCTCTTTGGTTACGTCTGCCGCTTCCTCAAACTGTCCCGCCTCTCAAGGCGCGGATGCGCACCAGCACCGGCGGATGGCTGTGGTCGAGGAAGACCCGGAAGGGGTGCGGCGTGAGGTTGGAGAGGTTCTTGGCGGAGAGCTTTTTGAGAGCAGAGACCAAGGATTCCGGCTCGCCGGTGGCATTGGCGGCGAAGGCATCGGCCTCGAACTCATGCTTGCGGGACCAGGCATTCGCCGCGATGCCGAGCAGACGGCTAACCGGCGAGAAGAGTAGTGCGAAGAGCACCAGCCCGACATGAGCCGAAATGGGTCCGACGCCGAAGGCATTGAAGAGCATGCGCGAGAAGGTCCCGCCATCGATCACCAAGCCTAACAGGTAGAAAAGCACCGCGGCCTGAACGACGGAAACGGCCAGCCGCTGGACGATGTGCTTCAGCTTGAAGTGGCCGATTTCGTGGGCGAGTACCGCGACCAGTTCACCCTGGGTCTGTTCCTCCACCAGGGTATCGTAGAGCGCGATCTTCTTCATCTTGCCGAAGCCGGTGAAGAAGGCGTTGGCCTTGGTCGAGCGCTTCGAGCCATCCATCACCGAGATCTCGCCGAGCGGGAAGCCGCACTTGCGAGACATGGCCTCGATCGCTTGACGCAGAGGTCCATCGGCCATCGGGGTGAATTTGTTGAACAAGGGCAGGATCAGACTGGGCGCCAGCCAAGTGAGGAAGAGCTGGAAGCTCACGAAGAAGCCCCAGGCCCAGAGCCAGGCGTGCGCCACATGGCCGAAGATCCACAGGATACCCGCTGCCAGTGGCAGGCCGAGGATCGCGGCCAGCAGGAGGCCCTTGACCTGGTCGATCGCGAAGGTCTTCGGTGTGGTTTTGTTGAAGCCGAACTTCTCTTCGATCACGAAGGTATCGTAGATGGAGAAGGGGAGCTGGATCAGCATCTGGCCCAGGAACAAAAGCCCCAGGAAGATCAGACCGGCCTGGAGTTCTCCGCTGGCCAAGCTGCGGGCGAACTTGTCCAGCCAGCCGAAGCCGCCAGCCAGCCAGAAGGCCAGCAGGATGAAGAGCGAGGCTGTGGACTGGATGATCTCAAAGCGGGCGGACTCCCGGGTGTAGTCCTGCGATTTCGCATACTTCTCGGCATCGAAGACGTCCTCAAACTCCTTCGGCAGATCCGGCGAAAGCGCCTTCAGGTTCAGGATCGTCGCAATGAAGTCCAAGTTCCACAGGCCGAACAGGGCCAGTAGGATCACGATCGCCAAAACATTCCACTCCATCTCGGGGGCGAAGATGTACCGGGGATTCGGTGGTGGATAGTGGATATTGCAGCGAAGAGAGTCCGCCTCCGCATTGAACAGCCCCTACCACCGCGTCGAGAAGACTGCCGCCAAGATGCCCACCACGACGACCAGCACAAAAATCCCGAGAACAATCCAGACGACAATCGAGGTCTTGTATTTGACGTGGGGAGTCTGCGCAATGATCTCCTTATAGGGCGCACTGAAGACCATGGTTCCCTTCTTCGAGAAGAGGAGGTTCAGGATATAAGTGTTGATAAGGATGGCGATAATGCTTTGCGGCAGGCCAAAGATCGACAGCACCAAATTGATGCCGGTGAGGATTCCTGCGACAACCCGCGCCGCTGGCGAAAGCTTGCGGATTCCGTAGCCAACCCACAACCCGAGGAGCCCCAGCGCGGGAAACAGCACCATCATCGCGAGTTCCGCTGTTCCCATGTTGCCTCCCTTCAGCCCCGCGAAGACCATGGTAACCCCGCCTATAAGGATGAATATCGAGCCGATGAAATACAGGGAACCGATGCCCTTCACCGAAGCCTCGTGCTTGATGTGCTCCCGGCGAATGACTTCCGCCTCGTTGGAGACGGGCAGCGGGGGCGGTGCTGTGGTATCCAGCGGTGCGGCGTAAGGATTGAGATCCATGGAGATATCGGAGGCCGGGCGACCCTAGTTGATAGACCGCGAGCGTCAAGATTGCGCGATCAAGGCTGACCCTTCGCGGCTGCTTCCACAAAGGCCTTCAGCAGCTTCGCCTGTCGCTGGTCGGCGGGCATCAGCTTTTCCGGGTGCCACTGCACGCCGATGAGAAAGCGCTGGGGATCGGTGCTCTCGGTGGCCTCGACCACGCCGTCCGGGCTGCGGGCGGCGACCTTGAGATCCTTGCCGAGGCCGCTTGGGTCGACTGCCTGGTGATGAAAGGAATTCACCTCGAACTCGCTCTCGCCGAAGATCTGCTGCAGTCGCGTGTTTGGCTCCAGCTTCACCAGGTGAGTGGTAGCGCGATGATTGCCGCCGATTTCGGTGGGGATGTCCTGCACCAGTGAGCCGCCCTTCAGGACATTGATCCACTGGCTGCCCAGGCAGATGCCGAGCAGGGGCTTCTTGGTCTGCTCGATCCAAGCCTTGCCGAGGGCTTTCTCAAAGTTCAGGCGATTGTCGTCCAGCAACTCGATCGTGGGGTGAGGGGACTCGCCGTATTCAGCGGGCGGGATATCGGCACCTCCGGGCATCAGAAGGCCGTCGAGTCTGTCGAGGTAGCCGGCGATGGCCTCAGGATCGTAGTCGTAGTTGGGAAGGATCACCGGGATGCCGCCGGCCTGGCGGACTGCCCGGACATAGGTATCGGCATTCACGCTGGCAATACCGATGAGCGGAGCCTCGTGCAGGGCTGCCGGAGCGACCGCTGTGGGCAGGTCCGACTGCTTGTGGCCGGCAAGAAAGCCCAGCCACGCTGCGGCAAAGACCGCGGCGAAAGTGAGCCAGTGACGGTGGGTCATGACTTCCAAGATCGCCGCGGAAGGGCGGCAAGTCGAGTTCTCCTTCGGGTTCCGGACGTCTCAAAAAAAATGCAGTGAGGCTGTCCTGAAATGCTCCCGCGCTTCGTCGCATCTCGGAACGCACGAATTCCATCAAGCGTGGACGGATCGCCGGAGCGGCGTAGGTTTCGCATGCCCGGACCCCGAGTCACTCGAAACGAAGCAAAGTCATGAGCACGAATGCCACCATCTCCGAACCCCAAGGATTGGGACGGAAGCACAAGATCGTATCGCAGGAAGAATGGATCGCGGCCCGCAGGGAGCTGCTGGAACGCGAGAAGGAGGCGGTCCGCCTGCGGGACCGCTTGAGCGCCGCACGGCGCGCCCTGCCCTGGGTGAAGGTCGACAAGATTTACCTCTTCGACGGCCCTTCAGGGAAGGTGTCGCTGGCGGATCTCTTCGCCGGGCGGAAGCAGTTGGCGATCTATCACTTCATGTTCGGCCCGGATTGGAAGGAAGGCTGCCCGAGCTGTTCCTTTGTGTCCGATCACTTCGGAGGGACCTTGCCTCATCTGGCAGCTCGCGATGTCTCGATGGCGGCGGTTTCCCGTGCGCCATTCGCCAAGCTTGCAGCCTTCAAGCAGCGCATGGGCTGGAACTTCAATTGGGTCTCCTCTGCCAGCAGCGATTTCAACTTCGACTACCACGTGAGCTTCAGCGATGAGGAACTCGCGGAGGGCGAGGTCGACTACAACTACACGCGGCAGGAGTTCCCGAGCACGGAAGCGCCGGGCCTAAGCGTCTTCTACAAGGATGATGATGGTAGCATCTACCACACCTACTCCACCTTCGGTCGTGGTGTGGAGGCGGTCATGAACACCTACAGCATCCTCGACATGGTGCCGAAGGGCCGCAACGAGGATGAGCTGGATTTCCCGATGGCCTGGGTCCGCTACCACGACAAGTACGGCACCAATGAATTCGCGGATGCGGACAAGCCGTACTGGCCGGAGAACGCGACCGGCTCGACTGCGGGCTGTGGCTGTGACTGAGGCGAAGTGGTCTTGATGATTGGCTCCGCAATCAGGCATTTCCTGCCCTATGCCAACCGAATTTGCCTTCTTCTCCGGAAGAGGAGAAGGCAACCCGTTGCTCCAACAAGAATGGATGTAGATGGCTCCGGGACCAAGTGATAGGTTCCGGAGAGAATGGCTACGTAGCGGTCGGTGGGCGTGTCCACGATGAGGACCATTCGCTCCAAATCCACGGACCCGGCGAGGATGACGAACTCGACGGTACCGGAAAGCTGGGGAAAGGCATTGTCCCATAGTGGGGATATGCCGAGAAGGGCGCCCAATCCCGAAGCGGTTCCGTTGAATGTGGTCCGTTTGACAGGGACAGATTGACCGGTGGCAGTGATGGTGAGCGACAGGCGCTCCCCGAGATCCAACTCATCCTCTCCGAGAGTCACGGCATATTGATCCCCGGCGCCCGTCCCGGAGGTAGTGCGATCTAAAGTAAAAGTCCAAGTGAGCCGCTCCGGCGACGCGAAGACAACGGTAGCATCGCAACGCAAGCTGCCGAAGACGAGGGTGGCGATGCAGGCGGCGAGAGTAGATAGCCTGTTCATTGAGGAGATTCTTTCAGATTCCGCCGCGGTCACGGCACCCGGATCTCCGCCTGATGCTTCTCGACGTAGGCGAACAAGAGTCCCTCGATGTCCTCCTCGCAGTCGTAGTAGCGCTCGTCGCAGCCGTCGAGCAGATCGATGACTTCCTCGTCCAAGTCTTCAACATGATCCGGAATGTATTCCGGATCCATGTCTTCCGTGATCCCCGCATGGCCGATGGCATCCGCGGCGATCTTCGCGTGTTCCGGGCAGCCGATCCGCTTCAGTGAGGGAACGATGGCGTGGATGAAGATCGAAGAGGAGTTTTGGAAGAACTGCTCGTAGCCTCCATTGTTAACTTCCCGCGCCAAGGCCTCCACCGCCACCACTGTAAGCTCGGGCTCGGTTAGATGCGCAGGGTTCCTGCGCACCAGCGCGCGCTGGATTCCATCATCCAGCGCGCTCAAGAGGGAATCGATGCGATAGCGGTCCTGCATCGCAACCAACTCCCGGGCCGTTTGGCCGCCGTATTGCTCAAGCCAGGGTTTATCCATCGTGGGAGAGGGGAGCGTTATTCCAGCTTCACCAGCAGGTCATCACTATCCACCTGCTCGCCCTTCGCCACAAGGACCTCCTTCACCACGCCATCCTGCGAGGCACTGACGGTGGTGAGCATCTTCATCGCTTCGAGGATGATCAGCTTGTCGCCCTCCTTGACCTCCTGGCCGGGGGAGACGGCGACCTCGGTCACCATGCCGGGCATCGGGGCGCAAGCCTGGGTGCTGTCGTCGGGGCTGCCTTTCACGCGGGCTGCCTTCGAGTCCTTGCTGATGCGGGACTTGTCGACGATCACGCTTTCGCGCGGCATGCCGTTGAGCTCGTAGAAGAGCGTGCGCTTGCCATCCACATCGGCATCGCCGATCGAGACCAGCTTCACGAAGAGGGTCTTGCCGGGGTCGATCTCCATCTCGACTTCCTCGCCGACGTGCATGCCGTAGAAGAAGGCTGGGGTGGCGAGGCCACTAAGGTCATCGTACTTGCGGCGGAACTCCATGAAGTCCGCGAAGACGCCTGGATACATCAGGTGCGAGTAGAGATCGTCGTCGTCGACGTTGCGGCCGATCTTCTTGGCGATCTCGGTGCGGGTCGCATCGAGATCGACGGGGTCCGCGAGGTCGCCGGGGCGCTGGGTGGTGGCGGGCTTGTTGCCGAGCACGACCTTCTGCACATCTTCCGGCCAGCCGCCGTCCGGTTGGCCCAGGCCTCCGGCGAGCATGTCGATCACGCTTTCCGGCCAGTCGATCGAGCCGGGCTTGAGCTTCGGCACGTCCGCCGCCTTGATGCCACGGGTGATGAGGAACATCGCCATATCACCGACCACCTTCGAGGATGGGGTGACCTTCACGATATCGCCGAAGAGCTGGTTCACATCCGCATAGGTGCGGGCGATCTCGCGCCAGCGGTGGCCCAGGCCCATCGCATTCGCCTGCTCGCGCAGGTTGGTGTATTGGCCGCCGGGCATCTCGTGCTCATAGACCTCTGCAGTGCCGGCGCGCGGCGCGGAGTCGAAGGGCTTGTATTGCGCGAGGACCTCTTCCCAGTAGTCGGAGATCTCGTTGAGCGCATCGGCATTCAGGCCGGGATCGCGGTCGGAGTTGGCCAGTGCGGCGCAGATCGAGTTGAGGTTCGGCTGCGAGGTTGAACCGGACAGCGAGGCAACCGCAAGATCGACGATATCCACACCTGCGCGAGTCGCGGCGATCACCGAGGCGGCGTTCAGGCCGGAGGTGTCGTGGGTGTGGAAGTGGATTGGGATGGAAATTTCCTGCTTGAGCGCATCGACGAGGTTGTAGGCGGCCTGCGGTTTGCAGAGGCCGGCCATGTCCTTGATCGCGAGGATGTGGGCACCCATCTTCTCCAGCTCCTTGGCCTTCGCGACGTAGTATTTCAGCGAGAACTTGTCGCGCTTCGAGTCGAGGATGTCGCCGGTGTAGCAAATCGCGGCTTCGCAGAGTGCCTTGCCGTGGTCGCGGACCGCCTTCATGGCGACTTCCATGTTCGGCAGGTAGTTCAGCGAGTCGAAGATGCGGAAGATGTCCATACCCGCGTCCGCCGAGTGCTTCACGAAGCCGGCGACGACGTTGTCCGGGTAGTTCGAGTAGCCCACCGCATTCGAGCCGCGGAAAAGCATCTGGAAGAGCACGCCCGGGATTTTCTCGCGCAGGCGGCGCAGGCGGTCCCAGGGATCTTCCTTCAGGAAGCGCATCGCTGTATCGAAGGTGGCACCGCCCCACATCTCCAGCGAGAAGAGGTCCGGCAGGGCCGACGCGTAGGCATCCGCGATCCGCAGCATGTCCACGGTGCGCATGCGGGTGGCGATCAGCGACTGGTGCGCATCGCGCATCGAGGTGTCAGTGATCAGCAGGCGCTTCTCATCGATGATCCACTTCGAGAAGGCCTCGGGTCCTTTCTCTAGCAGGATCTCGCGGCTGCCCTCGAAGCTCTTCGCGGCAAGATGCGGCACGCGCGGGTTGAGGATCGGCTTCTCCGGCTTCCAGCCCTTGGCGGTGGTGTTGCCATTCACCGTGATGTCCGAGAGGTAGGACAGCAGCTTGGTCGCGCGGTCGCGCTTGGCCTTGAACTTGAGCAGCTCGGGCTTGGTGTCGATCAGCTTGGTGTGGGCCTGGCCGGAGCGGAAGGTTTCGTCCTGGATGACGTTTTCCAGGAACGGAATGTTGGTCTTCACCCCGCGGATCCGGAACTCGCGCAGGGCGCGGTCCATCCGCTGGCAAGCAGTCTCGAAGTCGCGGCCCATCGCCGTGAGCTTCACCAGCATCGAGTCGTAGAAGGGCGTGATCACCGAACCCGCATCACCGGAACCCGCATCGAGGCGGATGCCGAAACCTGCGGCCGAGCGGTAGTTCAAGATGCGGCCGTAATCCGGCGCGAAGCCCTTCTCGGGATCTTCTGTCGTGATGCGGCACTGGATCGCGTAACCGTTGCAGGGAATCTCGTCTTGTGGCGGGATCGCGATCTCATCGCTGAAGAGCGAGTAGCCCTTCGCCACCAAGATCTGAGAGCGTACCAAGTCGATGCCCGTGACGCACTCCGTGACCGTGTGCTCCACTTGGATGCGCGGGTTCATCTCGATGAAGAACCAGTCGCCGCGGACCATGTCGTAGAGGAACTCAACCGTTCCCGCGTTATTGTAGCCGATGCCCTTGGCGAGGGTCACTGCGGCTTCGCAGAGTTCCTTGCGGACCACCGGATCGAGCTCCACGGAAGGCGCGATCTCCACGACCTTCTGGTAGCGCCGCTGCACCGAGCAATCGCGCTCGTGCAGGTGCACCACATTGCCATGCTGGTCACCGAGGATCTGCACCTCGATATGCTTGGCGCGGGAGACGTAACGCTCGAGGAAAACCGCAGGATTGCCGAAGGCCTTCTCCGCCTCGCCTTGGGCTTCCGCCAGCAGGCCGGCGAGTTGCTCGGGCTTCTCGACCACGCGCATGCCGCGGCCACCGCCGCCGAAGGCGGCCTTGATGATGAGCGGGAAGCCGATCTCCTTGGCTGCCTTCAGTGCCTCATTCGGATCGGTGATCGGTTCCTCGGTGCCGGGCAGGGTTGGGACATTGAACTTCGCCGCGAGATGGCGGGCGGCGGTCTTGTCGCCCATGCTCTCCAGCAGCTCGGGGGAAGGGCCCACGAAGGTCATGCCCTCGCGCGCGCAAGCGCGGGCAAAGGCCGCATTCTCGGAAAGGAAGCCGTAGCCGGGGTGCACCAGGGTCACGCCCTTCGACTTCGCCAGCGCTGCGATACCGTCCACGTCGAGATAAGCACCCACCGGACCCTTGTTGTGATCGAGCTGGTAGGCCTCGTCCGCCTTGAAGCGGTGACGGGAGAAACGGTCTTCCTCGGCGAAGATCGAAACGGTGCGGAGACCGAGTTCATTGGCGGCGCGGAAAATGCGGATGGCAATCTCACCACGGTTTGCGGCGAGCAGCTTGTCGGTCTTGGGTTGCGGCATGCGGCGCTTTCCTTAGGAGGCACCGCCGAATCGGCCAAGGGCAAAGGTGGCGGCAGGCCGATCCTTTGGGTCCCTGAAAATTCCCGAAGAAAATTTCCAGAAAAGTGTTGACGGGTCGGTCGGTCGCTGGTAATCCTTCGGCGTCGCGACAATAGTAGGCGGCCCGATTGAAGAGTCTTTCCGGTTTTTGGGTTTTTCCGGAGTCTAGTCGATCGGGCCGCTTCATTTTTTGTCGCGGCATTTTCTTTTCCGGGGTGCGCGGGCTAGTTGAGGGGCGCTGATGGCGGTTTCCACTCCAGATGACCAGTGGGCCGACGAGGTCCTGATGAAGCGCTGAGTCAGATTGCAGGAATCGCTCAGGGCTTTGCCGTCTGCCCTTTTACGAGCTTCCGCAGGGTTGGGCCATCGATGGTGAAGTAGTGGCCTTGGGCGTCGTTCGCTTGGAGGTGATAGCGGATCTGCAATTGCCCAACCAGTTCATCCGCCACTTCGAAACTCACGGGCAGCGGGCTGCCGCTGGCGACATCGAAGCGCGCGATGGCATCGGCGGGGCCGCCTTCCCTGAGAATCGTGACAGAGCAGCCGCTGTAAGGGGTGTCGGCCCCGGCTTGGATATGCAGCGAGACCGTCGTCATCCCTCGCTGCGACTTGAGACCGACCTTCAGGGAGTGGTAGGGCAGCTTCGCGGCATTTTCGACCGTGATCGGGGTGATGGACGCCAAACCCTCGGCACGGAGGGGGAGCTGAGAAGAGGTCGCCAGGGCGATAAGCAGGAGGAATCGGGAGATCATTTCTACATGACACCCGATCGCTGGGAAACTTAGAAGTAGGAAAGGGCGGCAGTTCCAGCGGTTCCGGCCCACTCAGAGCACCTTCGCAATCCGCCCCCGGTCCAAGTCGAAGGGGCTGAGCTCCAGCATGACCACCGTCTGGTCCGGCAATTCCGGCGGATTGGCGGCGAGTTCCTTCGAGAGGTGGCATACCACCGGCTTGCCATTCGGCAGGGCGACCTCGTGGAGGCCGTTTTCGAGGGTCCGCAGAATCGTTCCGCGGGTTCTCAGGCAGTCGTCGTGACTCATCGCGCAGAGGCAGTCAGTTGTGACGCCGATTTGCAAGCCCGGGCAAGTCCGTGGCTTGACGTTACATTGCCGTTGATTCAAACTCCCCGCGTCTGCGACTGTGGCTTGATGGCACCGTTCCTGACCTATCCCTAGCACCATGAAGCTTCGCTTGATCCTTCCGGCCTCCGCCGCGTTTTTCCTGGCTGCGTCCTGTACGCCTTACAAGGAGCCCCCGCCGCCGGCTCCGGCTGATCCCGCTGCCAACAAGCAGACCGAGGAGCAGAAGCAGAAGGCTGCCGAGCTGAAGGAGAAAAGGAAGAAGGACGCCGAGGAGCTGGCCAGCAAGGAGAAGCAGGAGGAAGGCGCGACTCCTGGTGGCGGCGACGTGGGGAATAACGTGGGCAACGGCAACCCCGACGCGACCCCGCCCAAGAAGCCGGAGCCGAAGAAGACCTACGACACCGCCAGGCCCGTGCCCGGCCGCCCCGGCTTTGTCTTCAGCCCCTACAACAACAAGATCGTGGATGTTCAGGACATCCCGAGTGGCAAGCTGGTGCAGGACCCGACCTATCCGAAGTCGGAGAAGAAGTATTTCCGGGTGCCTTGAGATCACCGCGATTCCGCAAGATCTGATTTCGCGGAGCCGGTCCCACCCCAGGGTCCGGCTCCTTCATTCCCGGAAAACCGATGGATTTTCATAAGGTGGCCATTCTCGGCGGCGGGCTGCTCGGCGGTTCGCTGGCGCTGGCCCTGAGACAGCGTTGTCCGGAGCTGCCTGTAGCCCTTTGGGCGCGGCGGGCGGAGACGGTGGCCATGGCCCAGGATCGGGGGATTGACGGGGCCACCGGTGATCTCTCCCAAGCCCTTGCGGGGGCTGATCTGGTCGTCCTTTCCACCCCGGTCGGGGCGATGGCCAGCGTGCTGCTGAATGCCCAAGCGGCCGGACTTTCGGCAGATGCCCTGATCACGGATGTCGGCAGCGTGAAGGCCTCGCCGCACCGACTGTTGCGGCCGCTGCTGGAGCGGAGTGGTCTGCGCTTCATCGGCAGCCATCCGATGGCCGGCTCTGAGCAGACAGGGATGGAGGCCGCGGAGGCGGATTTGTTCGAGGGGGCTGCCTGCCTTCTGACCGACGAGGAGGGGGTGGGGGACCCTTGGCTCTCGCGATTGCAGGTTTTTTGGGAGTTTCTGGGGTGTCGCGTGACCGGGATGACCGCAGGTGATCACGACGGCCTGGTCGCGCGTATCAGCCATTTTCCGCACCTGATGGCGGCGGTGACGGCGAAAGTCGCGCTCCAAGACCCGGCGGATGGCCGCTTCGGCGGCGGCGGCCTGCGCGATACCACCCGGGTTGCCGGGGGAGATCCGGCCATGTGGGCGGAGATCGCCATGGAGAACCGCGAGGCCCTGCGCGCCGTGCTAAAAGATGGACTCCGGGAGATGAGTGAAATGCTTGCCATGCTGGAGTCCGGCGACCAAGAAGCGCTGCGCCATTGGCTGGCTGTCGCGAAAGAAGCCCGCGACGGCTCGCGCGGTTCCCAAGATTTCCCATGAGCGAGTTCCGAGTCCGATCCATCCGCACGCTGGCTGCCGAATTTCCGGTGCCCGGTGACAAGAGCATGTCGCACCGTGCGGCGATGATCGCGGGCTTGGCCGACGGCGTTTCCACCGTGCGCAACTTCCTGCCCAGCGAGGACTGCCTGAATACCCTGGGGGCCATGCAGGCCTGCGGCGTGCAGGTGGAGGTGCTGGAGGAAATGCCCGGTTTCGGTCCGACCTCAATGCGGATCCATGGGCGCAAGATGGAGCTTTCCGCGCCGACCAAACCGATCGATTGCGGCAACTCCGGCACCGGTATGCGCCTGCTGGCTGGCCTCTTTGCCGGGCAGTCCTTCGAGACCGAACTCTTCGGCGATGAATCGCTTTCCGGTCGCCCGATGGGCCGTATCACCGATCCGCTCGGCCAGATGGGCGCGAAGATCGATTGCCTCGGCGCCAAGCCGGGCTGCGCTCCGCTCAAGATCCACGGCACCAAGCTGACCCCCATCCGCTACGAGTTGCCCGTCGCCAGCGCGCAGGTGAAGAGCGCGGTTTTGCTGGCCGGAATGTTTTGCGATGGCACGACTACCGCGGTGCAACCGGCGGATACCCGGGACCACACGGAGCGGATGC
The DNA here is from genome assembly GCF_000739615.1 of Haloferula sp. BvORR071. GTDB lineage: Bacteria > Verrucomicrobiota > Verrucomicrobiia > Verrucomicrobiales > Akkermansiaceae > Haloferula. The sequence continues at coordinate 451,549 of NZ_BATP01000003.1, read as the reverse complement.
TCGAGTCCTTCGGCGTGAAGATCCGGACCGAGGGCCAGGCGATTTCGATTGATGGCGGACAAGTGCCGCAGGCTCGTGACTTCCGCGTGCCCGGAGACATTTCCAGCGCCGCCTTCTGGGTGGTGGCTGCCGCCGCTCTGCCGGGTTCCCGCCTGGTGATCAAGAACGTCGGCCTGAATCCGACCCGCACCGCAGTGCTCGATGTCATCGAGCGCATGGGCGCGAAGATCATCCGCACGGTGCTCTCGACCGATGACGGCGAGCCGATCGGCGACGTGGAGATTCTCGGCGGTGCACTGAAGGGCACCGAACTGCTCAAGGCCGAGATCCCGAACCTCATCGATGAGATTCCCGTGATCGCCATTGCCGCCGCACTTGCGGAGGGCCAGACGGTGATCCGCAATGCCAAGGAACTCCGTGTGAAGGAGACCGACCGCATCACCACCGTGGTCAACAATCTGCGTGCCATGGGTGGGCAGGTGGAGGAATTCGAGGACGGCATGGTTATCACCGGCGGCAGCCCGCTGCACGCCGCTACAGTGGAAAGCCACGGTGACCACCGCATCGCCATGGCCTTCGCAATCGCCGGGCTCTTCGCGGAAGGTGAAACCGTGGTGCAGAACACCGCCTGCGTGAACACCTCCTACCCGGGCTTCTCCAAGCAACTCGCCGCCGTGCTCGCCGAGAGCAAGTCGCTTGCGGACTACGATCTCCCTGTCGTTCCCGTATGATTCTTCACCGCGCCATCGCCATCGACGGTCCCGCCGCCTCCGGCAAGAGCACGCTCGCGCGCATCCTGTCGAAGCGCCTGGGCCTGATCATGGTGAACTCGGGAGCGATGTATCGCGCCGTGACTTGGAAGGTTCTGAGGGACGGCGTGGATCCAACCGACCGTGCCGCCGTGGTGGATGCCCTGCGAGGCATGGAGCTGGAGTGCGGCGTCGATGGTCTGTCCTCAACCGTCAAGGTGGACGGCATCGACCCCGGTGATGAACTCCGCAGCGAGGAAGTGAATTCCAACGTTTCCGCAGTGGCCGCCGTGCCGGAAGTCCGCGAATGCTTGGTCTCCCTGCAGCGCGACTTCCTCAAGCTGGGCGACGTGGTCATGGAGGGCCGCGACATCGGCACCGTGGTCTTTCCCGAGACGCCCTACAAGATCTACATGGATGCGGACCCGTCTGTCCGCGAAGCACGCCGTGAGGAGGTCGGCGAGGTCGATTCCGTGGCTGCCCGCGACCATGCCGACAGCCGCCGTGAAACCGCTCCGCTCAAGATTGCGGAGGGCGCGGCGATCCTCGACACCTCCGGTCATACCATCGAAACCGGCGTGGCAGCTGCTTTGGACATTCTCCGCAGCCAAGGCTTCCTCATGTCCACGGAGGACGGAAGTTCACCGCTCTAACAATCGTCGCTCATGCGTTGGATTTACTGGTTGGGTTGGACCCTTTTCGGAAGTGCCTATCGCTCGCTCTTCGGGCTGAAGGTGATCGGCCGCGAGAACCTCGTGCGGGAAGGGGCGGTGCTGATCGCCTCCAACCATGAGAGCTTCCTGGATCCGCCGCTGATCGGCACGCTCTATCAGGACGAGATGTTCTATCTCGCCCGCAAGTCGCTCATGACGGGCGCGCTCATCAAGTGGATCTACCTTGCGTGGAATTCCATCCCCGTGGACCAGGATCGGCCGGACATGACCAGCCTGAAGGCGATCATCAAGCTGCTCGCATCGGGCAAGCGGGTGCTCGTATTCCCTGAAGGCGAGCGCAGCCTCGATGGTGTGATCGGCGTGGCCCAGCCCGGCATCGGCCTCATCGCCGTGAAATCGAATGCGGTGATCCAACCGATCCGTATCGAAGGCGCGCGCGAAGCCCTGCCACGCGGTTCGGGACGAATCCGCTTCAGCCAGATTTCCCTGCACATCGGCCCCCCTATCCGTCTGACGGAGGAGGAGTTGGCCACGGCGCGGGGCAAGCACGGCTACCAGCACATCGCCGACCGGATCATGAACGAGATCAAGGCTTTGGCTTAGTCAGTCCGCGGGCCCGCTTTCGGTGTCCGCGGCTTTGGCTTGCATCTCGTCGTAGGCATGAAGCAGCTCGGTCACGAGAATGCCATTGATCGTCATTCGGTCGTAGCAGGCATTCTCGATCGCCATGCCGGAGCAATTGGCGTCTGAGATGCGGGCTCCGCTGAGGGAGACATTCTCGAAGCCGGCACCTGCGAGACTGACGTCATCGAAGCGGGCGCCGCCGAGGTTCACATCGTGGAAACGGGCATCGCCGAGGTCCACATTGTCGAACTCGGCGCCCTTGAGGGAGGCGTTTTCGGTTTTGGGGTTCATGGGAGTGGGAGGGTGGGGAGATCGTCTGCCGAATAGCGGATGGCGTGCCCGTTGACGAGAAAGCTTTTGCTGGGGAAATGCCATCGTGGCTAGAGTGCAGTCCTTGAAGAAGGGCCTCGTTGTTTCCGATCTGCATCTTTTCTCTGCGCGCTCAAGCGGGGAGAAGTTGTTGGAGGATTTGAGTCCGATTTTGCGGCGGGTCGATCTACTCGTCTTGAACGGGGATACCTTCGATTTCCGCTGGAGCACTTTGGCCTCGGAGCATGAGACGCTGGTGGCCGCGCGATGGCATTTGGAGCGCTGGCTGAAGCTCTTCGAGGGGCGGGAGATCCATTATGTGATCGGAAACCACGACTGCCTCGTCGGCCACTGTGCGATCCTGGCAGAGATGGCTGCGGCGAGTGAGACCTTGAAGGTTCATGAGCGGGAATTCGTTCTGGGCGATTCCTTGTTTCTGCACGGCGATTGCGCAAACCGCGGGATGAGTCCCGCGCGGCTGGATGCCTATCGCGAGGCGTGGAGCCGCGACCGGCAGCGCGGGGCGGTGGGCAGGGGATTCTATCGTGTGGTGGATGCGACAGGGGCGGGGCTGATGTTCCATCGCGTCTACTTCCCGCAAGCGGCCACGGTGGCGCGGGTGAGCGGATATCTGGATCAAGCTCTGCCGCAGTGGCGGGAGGGAATCCGCAACTGTTACTTCGGGCACACGCATATGCCTTTCCGCGATCACGAAGTGGGTGGGGTGCGCTTTCACAACACCGGTTCAGGAACCCGCGGAATGGGCTTCAATCCGCTGGAGTTTGAGATCCCGTAGGGGAATGGCTGCGGCGCTTTTCTACAAGACCCTCAGCATCTCCAAGGTCTCCTGAATCTTCTTCTTCGGATCTTCCGACGTCAGCCGCGGGAAGCGCTTGCCCTCGAGCATGATGTAATCTCCGCCACGTTGGAGCATCAGGCGTTGGCCCTTGATTTCCACCGAGCTCACGCCCTTGCCGGCGGCCACGAGGCGAATGCGGCCGACCGTGATCAGATTCTCCGCGGACTCCGGCAAGCGGCCGAAGCGATCCTTCCAGCGCGCTTCCAAGGCATTGATATCCTTCTCGACCATGCTCTCGGCGAGTTCGCGGTAGGCACTCACGCGGAGCTGGGTCTCGCCCAGCCAGGCATTCGGCAGGAAGGCCGGGAGCAAGGGTCCATCACCGGAGCCACGGGCGAATTCGGCTTCAGAGAAGGCCACGAAGTCGCTGCGGAAGCTCGCTTCCACGCGGGCCTTTGGCGTCTTGCCCTGCAGGCGGTCGACGGACTGACGCAAGAGCTGGCAGTAGAGATCGAAGCCGACCGCAGCAATGTGGCCGCTCTGCTTCGTGCCTAACAGATTTCCCGCACCGCGGATCTCCAGGTCGCGCATGGCGATCTTGAAGCCTGAGCCGAGCGCGGTATACTGCTTGATCGCGTGGATGCGCTTGCGGGCATCCCCAGCGGTGATGAAATCGCGAGGCAGCAAGAGGATCGCGTAGGCTTTCTCACCGGCGCGCCCGACACGGCCGCGGAGCTGGTAGAGATCCGCCAGGCCGAAGCGGTCGGCGCGGTCGATCAGGATGGTGTTGGCATTCGGGATGTCGATGCCGGTCTCAATGATCGTGGTGGCGAGCAGGATGTCGGCCTCGCCATGCACGAACTTGCGCATCACCACCTCCAGATCGTCCTTCTCCATCTGGCCGTGGCCAATGAGGATTCTAGCTTCAGGCACCAGTTCCTGCAGCTTCTTGTGCATCATCTCGATGCTCTTCACCCGGTTGTGCAGGAAGAAGACCTGCCCGCCGCGCTTCATCTCGCGCTGGATCGCCTCGCGGATGATGCGCTCATCATACTGCACCACGCTGGTGTGCACCGGCACGCGGTTCGGCGGCGGGGTGTCGATGGTGGACATGTCGCGCGCACCCATCAGCGCCATGTAGAGCGTGCGGGGGATCGGCGTGGCGGAGAGGGTCATCACGTCGATGCTGCGGAAGAGCTCCTTGAACTTCTCCTTGTGCTTCACGCCGAAGCGCTGCTCCTCATCGACGACCGCGAGGCCGAGGTTCTTGAAGTGTACATCGCCGGAAATCAGTCGGTGGGTGCCGATCACGATGTCCACCGAGCCATCGGCGAGTCCTCGGATGGTGTCCCTGATTTGGCCGGGTGTGCGGAAGCGATTAAGCAGATCGACGCGTATCGGATAGTCGCTCATCCGCTCGCGGAAGGTCCGCCAGTGTTGCTCCGCGAGCACTGTGGTCGGCACCAAGATGGCCACCTGCATTCCTCCGGTCGCGGCCTTGAAGGCAGCGCGGATCGCGACCTCGGTCTTGCCGAAGCCGACGTCGCCACAGATCAGCCGGTCCATCGGCTTGGCCGATTCCATGTCGCGCTTCGACATCTCGATCGCGCGGCGCTGGTCAGGCGTTTCGGTGTAGTGGAAGGAATTTTCGAATTCCCACATCCAGCGCGAATCGGGCGGGTGGGGGATTCCCATCTCGGCCGTGCGCTCGGCCTGCACCCGCAGGAGCTGGGCGGCGTAGTCGAGGATCGATTTCTCCGCGGTCTTGCGGATGTTCTTCCACGCCGTGCCTCCGAGCTTGTTCAGCTCCGGCGTCTTGCCGCCGAGGCCGACATATTTGGCCACCAGGTGCGCTTGCTCGATCGGCACTGCCAGCAGACCTCCTTCGCGGTATTCAATGCTGATCTCCTCGCTGGTCTCGCCCGGGGCGATCCCACGGAAGCGGCCGATGCCGTATTCGTAGTGGACGACAAGGTCGCCCTCCTCGATGTCATCGAGCGAGGCCCGGGCTGTTAGAATGCGCTGACCCTCGGCGCGGCTCCGCTTGAGTGTGCCCGGCGTGCGATAGCGGCCGAAGAGTTCGCTGGAGGAAAGCACCGCCATGCGCGCGGCGGGAACGGTGAAGCCTTGGACCAGCTCGCCGCGCAGGCGCACGATATCAGCCACGGCTTCCTGGCCGGCCAGTTCGGTGAAGCGGTCTTCCTCGCCCTTGTTGGAGAAGACCATGCCGATCTTCCAATCCTGCGCCCGCCATTCGTCGAGCTGCGCGAAGAAGCGTTCGCGCCGCGATTGCTCCAGCACGAAGTCGCCAGCCTCGAAGCTGCCAAGTGGGCTGCCGAAGCAAGCGGTGGAGAAGTCTTCCTCGCCCTCGGCTTCGATCGCGCCACCGGTGATCCGCACGGTCGCGTCGATGTCCGCCTCCTCGAAGGCGATCTTCACATCGCCGGGCCGCAGATACTCCGCGACCGTGGCTTCCAACTCCGGCTCCGCGAGCAGCAGTTCGGCGCGGTCGAGCTTCGCGATGGATGCCTGGGAATCGACATCGAACTCGCGCAACGACTCGACCTCGGTATCGAAGAACTCGATCCGCAGCGGGCGTCCGCCTTGCCACGGAAAGACATCAAGGATGCCTCCGCGCACCGCGAATTGCCCGCGGCCCTGCACGGTGGTCACCCGGTCGTAACCATGGGTGGAGAGCTTGGCGGCGAGTTCAAGAGGATCAGCCTCGGAGCCTTGGCGGATGGTGATGCGGCTGCCCGCGAGTTCGGCGGGCGAGGGGGCTCCTTGCCCAAAGGCATCCGGCCCGCAGAGGATCACGAAGGAGTCTTCCTGTGCAGCCCTGTCGAGCAGCTCCAGCCGGAGTGCCGCGGCTTCTGGATCGGAGAGCTGGCCGCCCTCCAATTCGACCGGGGCCTCAGGCAGGTCATCCGCTTGAACTCCCCACAATTCGAGCTCCGCCGCCAGCCGCTCACGTTGTCGTGGCCCCTCGCAAATCAGCCAGAAGCGCTGCGGCTTGGGCTGGGATAGATGCTGGATCACCACTGCGGCGAGCCACGCATGGGCGGCTTCATCGACGTGATCGAACACGACGCTCCCCGCACCTTTGACCGCAAGGGCCAAGCGCTGAGCAAAATCCGGCTGCCCGATTGCCCGCAACAGCCAGTCATCCTGGGCTTCCGCCTTGCGGGGCACGTGGGACTGCTAGGGGCGAAACGGCAAAATTCCAAACCCTAATTTCCCGCAAGTGGAGCGGCGGACTACATCTGCTGCCCCGAACTCCTCAGCATGATGTCCCCGATTTCCACGTGGGGCGGAGCATCGAGAATCGTTAGAATCGCACATGCCACATCTTCCGGCGTAAGCATGGTCATGCTTTCCTTGGTCTTGCGCAGGGATTCCTCCCGGCCGCGGAAGTAGAGATCGAGCAGAGGTGTATCGACGAAGCCGGGGGACACACAGGCAACTTGGATCGGGGAGTTGATGCTCTTCAGCTCCAGGCGCAGGGCATCGGTGATAGCCCGCACTGCGAACTTGGTGGGCGCATAGAAGCCGCCGGTTGGCGGCACCCGGTGTCCGCTCATCGAGGAGACATTCACGATCCGGCCGCCTTCGCGCGGGAAGTGACGCAGGGCCAACTGGCTGCAGAGGGTCAGGGCGAAGACATTGACCCGCCACATCTCTTCCCAGTCCACCGGGTTGCCGTCGACGATCCGGGACAGGTAGGCGATCCCGGCGCAGTTCACGAGGGCATCGATCTTTCCAAGGTGGCGGAAAATCTCGAGGATCTCCTCGCGCTTGGTCAGGTCCGCCTGGATCGGGGCCACCCCGGCGGGCAGGGTGGAGGGGTGGCGGGTCACACCGATCACTGCGGCACCTTGCTGTAACAGCATCTCCGCCAAGGCCCTGCCGATGCCGCTGGAGGCTCCGGTGACAAGGACGGTGGATCCGGCGATACTCTGCATGGCCGGAGTTTTCCATCCGGTGGCGGAGTTTGCTAGTTCTGAGTGTTCAGTTTTCAGGAACAGCCGTCGGAGCTTCGTGTGCGGCCCGATGCAAGTGCCTTTCCCTGAAAACTGAATGCGGAAGAAGCGTCAGCTTCGATTTCTCATCGCGAAGCGCAAACCGGCAAAGTCCGGAGGACAACACTGAAATCTAGCAAGCCATCCCTCCCTTGACCAGTCCCCGCAGTCCTGTCCATCTTCCCCGCCATGCGCATTTTGACCGGGCTGCAACCCAGCGGGAAACTTCACGTCGGCAATTACTTCGGCGCGATGGAGCCTGCCGTGCGGCTGCAGGATCAAGGCGAGGCATTCTACTTCATCGCGAACTACCACGCGATGACCACAGTGAAGAATCCGGACGATCTCCGGGCCTTCAGCCGTGAACTTGCCATCGACTTCCTGGCCTGTGGTCTCGATGCGGATCGCACGACATTCTTCATGCAGAGTGCCGTGCCGGAAGTGAATGAACTCGCATGGATCCTCTCGACGGTGTGTCCGGTCAGCCAATTGGAGAAGGCACACTCGTACAAGGACAAGGTCGCGCACGGTTTCTCGCCGAGCCACGGCCTCTTCGCCTATCCGGTGCTGATGGCCGCGGACATTCTGCTGTATGACTCGCAGCTTGTGCCGGTCGGCAAGGACCAGAAGCAACACCTGGAGATCACCCGCGACCTTGCTGGCAAGATCAACGAGTCCTTCGGTGAAGGCACACTCGTAGTGCCGGAGCCGATGATCCGCGAGGAGACCGCGGTGGTGCCCGGACTCGATGGCCAAAAGATGAGCAAGAGCTATGGCAATACGCTCCCGCTTTTCGCCGAGGAAGGCGAAGCGAAGAAGCTCATCATGAAGAAGCTGGTGACCGATGCCACGCCGCTCGAAGCACCGAAGCCAAAGGGAAATTCCACCTTGCTCGCCCTCTATCGTTTGATGGGCTCCACCGAAGAAGTCGCCGCGATGGAAGCGGACTTCGACCGCGGCGGCATCGGCTACGGCGATTTCAAGAAGCGCTTGCTGGAAGCTTACGAAGCCCGCTTGGCACCGATGCGTGTGCGGCGTGCCGAGTTGCTTGGCGATCCCGGCTACGTGGATTCCATCTTGGCCAGTGGTGCCCAGAAGGCACGCGCTGCAGCCACGGTTGTCCTCGATCGTGTCCGCAAGGCCGTCGGCATCGTCTGATAGTTTGCCGCTCGTCGCGAGTAAGACTCGCATGCCGAAGCGTTCCCGCCTGCTGCTGCTTGCCGCATCATCCTTGGTGCTCGCGCCATTGTCTGCGCTTTCCCAGGAAGAGGTGTCGCCAGCAGCGGCAAAGGAAGCGGCGACAGCGGAAGGTGACTTCCAATTCGAGTGCGTGCATGCGGATCGTCCGATCCAAGTCTACGGCTATCGTCCATCGGACTACCAAGGTGGTCTGCTCCTGGTTCTCTTCCACGGCGCCAGCCGCAATGCCAAGAGCTATCGCGATGGCGGGCGGGTGCTTGCGCGCAAGCTCGGCATGCTGCTGCTCGTGCCGGAGTTCGACCGCGCCCGCTTCGATGTGGCCGCTTATCAAGAAGGCGGAGTCATGAAGGACGGCAAAGTCCAAGCGCGCGATCAATGGACCTTCGCCTACCTGCATCCTCTGCTCCAGCAGGTTTTCCAACGCGAGGGCAAGAAGCTGCCTTACTATCTCGTCGGGCACTCGGCGGGCGCTCAATTCCTCGGCCGCATGGCAGCGCTGTATCCGAATGAAGCGCAGCGCATGATCCTCGTGAATCCCGGCTCGCTGATGTTTCCGGATCGCGCGCAGAAGTATCCCTATGGCTTCGGCGGACTGCCGGAAGAGATGGCATCGGATGCTGCCATCCAGCGATACCTGGCCGCGCCGCTAACCCTCTATCTCGGCACCGGTGATGTGGGCCTCAAGAATCTCTCCACCGGTGAAAAGGCGATGAAGCAGGGTACCACTCGCATCGAGCGTGGAAGAAATTGCCTTGAAGCCGGCAAACAACTCGCGGCCTCCAAACAGTGGAAGTTCTCATGGCGGCGCGTGGAGGCGGAGGGCTTGGATCATCCCTCGCTGCCGATGTGGAATCATGCGAACTGCCGGCTCGCGATCCTGGGCACGCCGGAATCGTCCTCCACGCCAGGGCCCCCCGGACCGGCCGAGTGAGCCACAATTTTAACCGGGTATATCCGCCCGGGGCCTGATTTTAAAAAGATTCGGCCGCCTGCGGGACGCGAAATCGCGTGATGCCGCGGCGAAATTTTTGCTTTGCCAAATGGCGGAAGAGAGGCAAAGTTCCGCTGTCCGATGGACTTGGCGGTTGCGGGTTTTGCAGTCGCCTCCGGGTTTGAAAATCTTGCCGCGACCATTCTCGCACTGGGCAGGAATTCCCCATACCCGGCCCTCGTCGTTCCCCAAATCCCATTCACGCATTTCCTAACAGGGAAATGGCACGCGCCTCAGCGTAGCGCCGTACTCCCGTTTTCAGTTTTTTCTCAGCGATCATGGCTGGTCACAACAAGTGGTCGAAGGTCAAGCACATCAAGGCTCGCGTCGACGTCATCAAAGGCAGGGTGTTCAGTAAGTGCGCCCATGAAATCGCGCTCGCGGCGCGTGCCGGTGGCGGAGATGTCGGCATGAATGCCCGTCTTCGCGCCGCCGTGGACAATGCCAAGGCGGTCTCGATGCCGAAGGACAACATCGACCGCGCGATCAAGAAGGGCCTCGGAGAACTGGGTGGCGAAGCGATCCAAGAAGTTGCCTACGAGGGTTACGGCCCCGCGGGAATCGGCTTCCTGATCGAGGCCGCCACCGACAATCTGAACCGCACCGCGGCGGACATCCGCTCGATCTTTTCAAAGAATGGCGGCAGCGTCGCCACTCCCGGCAGCGTCTCCTATCAATTCGACCGCAAGGGCGAGATTCGTATTTCTGCGCAAGACATCGGTGAGGACCAGATGATGGATGCCGCGATCCTCGCCGGTGCCGACGATGTCCGGAGCGACGAAGAGGAGCATCTTGTATATACATCGCCGACCGAACTTGCCGCCGTGGCGGCTCAATTACGCACTGCCGGTTTTACCATTGCAGCGGAGAAGCTCGTGTCCGTTCCGCAAAATCCATCCATCGTCGCGGACACTGAGATCGCGCGGCAGGTGATGAAGCTCTACGACCTGCTGGATGCCTACGACGACACCCTGAATGTTTTCACCAATTTCGAAGTGGCAGACGAAGTTCTCGTCGCCCTCGACCACTGAGCTGCTTGCCAGCTTTCGACCCTTTTTTTGAATGAGCCATAACACGCCCCAGGACACCGCCGGCTACGAACCCGCCGCGGATACTTCGTCCGCCGAATCCAAACCCGCTGCCAAGAAGACGGCCAAGAAAGCCGCCAAGAAGGTTGCGGCCAAGGTCGCGAAGAAAGCGACTGCCAAGAAGGCAACGAAGAAGGTGGCGAAGTCGAGTGAGGCGGAATCCATGCCGGCTCAAGCGGTTCTCCCACTGGATGTGCCGATGGAGGCTGTTGCCCCCAAGGCCAAGAAGGTGGCGAAGAAAGCCGCCAAGAAGGCAGCGCCTGCGGAAGAGAAATCATTCGCGATCGCCGAACCACCGGTGTCCGCACCAGCTCCCCGGGAGGAAGCCAAGCCTGCTCCCGCACCTGCCGCGCAGGTTTCAGTTGAGTCGAAGTCTGCCGAAGCTTCTTCTTCGGAGACCAAGCAATCTTTTGGTCGCGTGCCCGGTGGTGGCCGCGTCCAGCGTGACGACCGAGACCGGGATCGTGAGCCGCGCGAGCGCGAGCACCGTGAACCCCGCGAGCAACGCGAGCCCCGCGGTGAACGCGATCAGAATCAAAACCAGAATCGCCAACAGGATCGCCAGCAAGATCGCCAGGACGGTGGTCCCAAGGACCGCACCGAAGCCAACCGGGAACGCCGCAAGCGTCGTCGCAAGCGGCGCCGTGAACGCGAGCGTGACACCCGCCATGGTGGTGGGGGCGGCGGTGGCGACCAAGGAGAACGCGCCGAGCGCCAAGAGCGTTCGGAACGTCCCGAACGCCAAGAGCGCCCCGAGCGTCAGGGTGGGGGAGAGCGGTCGGAACCCGTCGAGAAACAGCCAGCCTTCAGCGGCCCGAAGGTCGAGGTGAACGGCATGCTGGAACTCGCGCCAAAGGGCTTCGGCTTCCTGCGCGTGCCCAACAAGAATTTCGAGCAAGCCCGCGACGACGTTTTCGTTTCGCCGGAGATGGTGCGCCGCAGTGGCTTGCGTCCTGGCGTGTGGATTCATGGCCTTGCCCAAGACGGATCCCGTGGCCAGCAGTTGGTGGAGATCACTTCCATCAATGGCCTGACTCCCGATGATGCGAAGAAGCTCCCTGCCTTCGAAGAACTCAAGGCGGTGAATCCGAACAAGCGGATCAGCCTCGAGACCACTCCCGAGCGTTTCACCACCCGCGTGCTGGATCTCATGGCACCGGTCGGCCGCGGCCAGCGCGGCTTGATCGTCTCGCCGCCACGCTCGGGCAAGACCACCTTGCTCCTGCACATCGCCGAAGCCGTGCGCGAGTTGCACGACGAGACGATGCATCTCATGATCCTGCTCGTCGACGAGCGGCCGGAAGAAGTTACCGAATTCCGCCGCACCCTTCCCGGTGCGGAGATCTACGCCAGCTCGAATGACGAAGGCGCGCGCAGCCACTGCCGCATCGCCGAGATGTGCATCGAGCGCGCCAAGCGCCTCGTGGAAGCCGGCAAGCACGTCTTCCTGCTGATGGATTCCATCACTCGTCTGGCCCGCGCCTACAATGGCGGCATGCGCTCGCAGGGTCGCGGCATCGGCAGCGGTGGTATCACCGTGGGCGCTCTCGAGATCCCGCGCCGCCTCTTCGCCGCCGCCCGCAATACCCGCGAAGCCGGCTCGCTGACCATCCTCGCCACCGCGCTGATCCAGACCAACAGCCGCGCGGACGAAGCGATCTTCCAAGAGTTCAAGGGTACTGGTAACATGGAACTCGTCCTCGATCGCAAGATCGCCGAGAACTACATTTACCCCGCTGTGGACATCTTCAAGTCCGGCACCCGCCGCGAGGAACTGCTCCTGCCCGAGCACACCCTGCACAAGATCCACCTCATCCGCCGCGGCCTCTCCGGCCACCGTCCGGTCGAGGCCATGGAGCGCCTGACTTACTTCCTGAAGAAGTTCCCGAACAACCCGCAGATGCTGCTGGAGATTAAGGGATGATAAGCGCTACCTCCCTCTAGGACGAAGAGGAGTGGCCGGCATGACCTCAGCCATCCGGTTTTCGATTTCTGCCGCCACCCCGCTTCCAACTTCCCCGCAAACTTCGAATTGCCCCTGCCGCCGGATCAGCGAAACTAGTCGCCGTGCCCGACACGATCGAAGCCGAAGTCTTGGAAATCGACGGCAGCCCCGCCCCGCCGCCATCACGCGATGCGCAGACACCGCCCCAGCGCGGTGGAGCCGACGCGTGGCGCGCCGCCCTCCAGGGGCAGATCTTCCGCTTGGACAAGCGCTGGTGGCCGCTATGGGTTTTCCTCGGAATCGTGGCGGTAGCCATCCTCGCCGTGATCGGCGTTTTCGTAGTGGCCTTCATCGTGGTGGCGAAGATCCTCGGCGGCATCCTCCGTCTCCTCGGATTGGGTGGGGGATCTGCCGCTCGACCGGGTGCCAGTATCCTGATCCGTCGCGGACCCTGAAGGCCTTGCAGGGGAGTTTTCGGCAAGTTATTCACAAGTGGTTTTGCCCACAGTTGGCTCTCAAGCCGCGCTGTTTAAAGGATTTGGGACGCCTCGCGAAACTCTCCACATTCGCGCTCACAGAATGTGAATAACTTGTGGATAGTCGGTGTGAAACGGTTTTGTAACTTTGCTAGGCCTTGTGGGTGAATGGTTTGTGTAAAATGGGGACGCGTCTGCTGCATTCCACGAGCGTGAACAACTCGGACCGCCCACACCAATCAGGCTCTCGCGCGTTCGGGGGAGATGGAATTCCCCCTCAAATTCCGGCCCGGGGCCTGCTTTCCCCCTGGATGGTAATTTCCGCCTTGTTCTCAACTTATTCACAACGGCCCCGGAAGAACGTGGAAAAGCATTGAGGCCACGGCTTTTAGGCTTGGATTGCTTTTGACGCCGCCTCTCCCGCCCTGTTCACTCCGCGCGGCTTTTCCCGATACCATGTCTTACGAACATTTGACCCCGCCCGCCGGAGACCGCATCACCATTCAGGATGGTAAATTGAACGTGCCTGACCAGCCCGTGATCCCCTTCATCGAAGGCGACGGCACGGGTCCAGACATCTGGAAAGCCTCGGTCCGGGTGTTCGATGCCGCGGTCGAAAAGGCCTACGGCGGCAAGCGCAAGATCTCCTGGTTCGAAGTGCTCGCCGGCGAGAAGTCCTACGACATGTTCAAGGACAAGGTCTCGGACCTCGGCAAGGCCTGGCTTCCCGACGACACCCTGAAGGCCTTCGACGAGTACCTCGTCGGCATCAAGGGCCCGCTGACCACTCCGGTCGGCGGCGGTATTCGCTCCCTGAATGTGGCCCTGCGCCAGATCCTCGATCTCTACGTCTGCCTCCGCCCCGTGCGCTGGTTCGATGGCGTGCCTTCCCCGGTGAAGCGCCCTGACCTGACCGACATGGTCATCTTCCGCGAAAACACGGAAGACATCTACGCTGGCATTGAGTTCAAGGCCGGCACCGACGAGGCCAAGGCCTTCGGCGACTTCCTCAAGGAGAAGTATCCGGCCCTCGCCAAGAAGGTCCGCTTCCCCGCCACCGCCGGCTACGGCATCAAGCCCGTGTCCGAAGAAGGCACCGAGCGCCTCGTCCGCGCCGCGATGGAATACGCGATCGCCGAGGGCAAGGACTCCGTCACTCTCGTCCACAAGGGCAACATCATGAAGTTCACCGAAGGTGGCTTCCGTGACTGGGGCTACGAGCTCGCCAAGAAGGAATACGGCGCGGTCGAAATCGACGGCGGCCCATGGTGCAAGATCCCGGAAGGCAAGCGCGGCGCCGGCATCATCATCAAGGACGTCATCGCCGACGCTTTCCTCCAGCAGATCCTGACCCGCCCGGCGGAATACTCCGTGGTGGCCACCCTGAACCTGAACGGCGACTACATCTCGGACGCCCTCGCCGCTTGCGTCGGCGGCATCGGCATCGCTCCCGGCGGTAACATCAACTACGTCACCGGCCACGCGATCTTCGAAGCCACCCACGGCACCGCGCCGAAGTATGCCAACCAGGACAAGGTCAACCCCGGCTCCGTCATCCTCTCCGGCGAGATGATGCTCCGCCACCTCGGCTGGACCGAGGCTGCCGACCTCATCATCAAGGGCGTCAACGGCGCCATCAGCGCGAAGACCGTCACCTACGACTTCGCCCGCCTGATGGACGACGCGAAGGAAGTGAAGTGCTCCGAGTTCGGCGACGCCATCATCAAGGCGATGTAAGAAGTAGTCCGCACAGTCCTCTGTGCGGACGAAGCGATCTTAGATCTTCGCTTAATTTCTCAAGGCGCGGTCTCCAACAGGGGGCCACGCCTTTTTCATGGGCAAAGGCAGGTCTGCATCGATTCCGTCCGTTCGATTGTAATCGCCCCATCCCGGGGCTCCTGCTTCTATCAAGGCGTGAGCTGCCTCGCCGGTATCTTCATCCTCCTCTACACCCTTGCGAACATCAAGTCGGGGCGAGCCGATCTGCTTGCCCTTATCACACTCAAGGGCCGCCCGTCGGATGCGGAGGTGACCCGCGAGGATAGTGGTTGCCTCTTCTGGTTTGTCATCCTCTTCCAGTTGATCCTAGGCATCGGCGTGATCACCGTCGGGGCCAAGCTCGAGCGCGGGATGGGCATAGGTCCGCTCTGGTCGATGTGATTCAGATCGTCGAACGCTCCAGAAGCTGTGGTGCGGGATAGTCCGTTTTTCCGGAAGTGCTGCCATAGTGCCGCCCGGAACCAGCCGGAGCTTGGACGACGCCTCTTTTTCATCGTGGCTTCATCCTCCCGTCTCACCGGGTTGTTAGCTTCTCATTCTGGTCATGGATCGAGGTTCGCAGAAAACAGCTCCCGGCATTTCCGAGTATGTTGCCGCGTTAATAGAAGCGGCATCGCTGTGGCGGCAGATCGTTCAATGGTGCTGCGCTCTGCTGCCCCTAGGCCTGATGCTCGGCTTGCTGGCTACGCTTTGTCAGTTCGGCTGGCCGAGTATCTTCAGCGGGAGTTTCTTGGCCGTGCTTTGGCCGATCTTCCTGGCCCTATCTTGCGTTTGGTATCGCTTCGCAATGCGAACCCCGCGCTCCGCGCTGCTCGCGGGAGTCTTTGCCGGCGCGTTAGGCCTCACTTGTGCCAAGATCGATTGGATGCTTGTGACCTCCCACCAAGACGAGGGCGTTAGATATAGGCAGTCGATGTTCGAGGCTCTTCCACCCGCTCCACTTTGGCGGAGGCCGACACCGGAGCAATTCAGGCCCGGCGCGAAGTCATGGCGGGACTGCGTCTTCAGTGCGAAGGACGACGATGGTAGCTCAATGGGTGTGCCTTCGCCCGTTCCGAACTGGCTGCTGATCTGGCTGCGGCTATTGGCTTATACGATTATTCCGTTCGCGGGTTTGTCCGGGCTTCTGGCTGGATATGCGCAATGCCGCCACTGGATACTCCGCTTCGGAAAACGCTGGCTGCAGGATGAACCGACATTTCATTCGTGAATGACGTAGCTCCATCGGATTCCCTCCAAGCCCAGTGCTTGGAGTGCGGGGCAAGCATCCTTTCTGCCACCGCGGCGCGCACGGGCGGACTTTGCATGCGATGCTGGAATCAATTCGTGTCTGTTTCCAGACCTTGGGTTCATTGGCTGAGATGGATTACAATGGCATTTGCGGTCGCAGGCTTGGCCTTGGTCGGCACCATCGAAGTCCTGAATTGCAAGTGCGGGAATGCAATCGCGCGCAAGATGGCACAGGAGCCCCATTCTAAATGGCGGATTCTCGCTCCCCGATCCGCTTGGCTTCTCTATCAGCGGGACTTCAAGGCTCTGAGGGGCATCAATCCCCAGACACCTCTGTCTGCCGCTAACCAAGAGGCATTTGAGGCCTATGCACAATCGCGCTGGCGCGCTTATCTGCCCTACTACTGGCTAGACTACGCCATGAAGTACAGCATCTGGGGAATGCCAGCGGGCCTCTGCACAGCAATCTCTTCCTTCATTCTCCTTGGCAGGAGCCGGTCCTCCTGGCGCGCACTCCTCTGGACCACGGGCATTGTTGGGATCATGACCTTCCTGACGGTCGCTATTCGCTATTTCCCGGCCTTGGGCTGGTGAGCTATTGTCGCCGGAAGCAACTTGCATGAACGCCCTTATCAAGAACCCGGCAGCACTGGCACCACTGCTCTTCCTGATCCTCTTTCCTGCCTTCTGGTGCTTCGTGGTCTGGATCATCTCGATCCTCGGCGGCTGGGCGCGGCTCGGGAGAGACTACACCGCCCGCAACAAACCCCTGGGACCGGACTTCTCGATGCTCAGCCTCCAGATCGCGCCGATGACTGGATACAACAATTGCCTGCAAGTCACCTTCTGCGCGCAGGGAATCTACATGGTGCCTTTCCTCATCTTCCGCGTGGGCCATCCGCCCCTGCTGATTCCGTGGTCGAAGGTCGGCCCGATTCAGACCAGGAATTTCCTTTGGATGCGGACTGATTTCTTCCCGATTGAAGTGGCCGGGAAGTCCCTCAAGCTTTACCTCAAATCCAACGCTCGGCAATGGATTGAGCAGAATCCCAACTACCGGGATTTTGCGCCGCGATTCACAGGACTCCCCTAGATGGGGGATTTGATGGAATTTCGTGCAACCGACCAGCTCGGCCAGCGTCATCCCTGAAAGATCTGCCACTTTGGCCCCGTCCCGCGGAAGATGCCGAAAACTGCCTTCTGCGAGCGCCCTCCATCATTGCCAAGCCCGCCTTCGCCGCTAGCCTTGCGCGGAATGAGAACCCGTTTGCTCTGCGCCTCTGCCATGCTTTTCGCCACCGGTGCCTCGCCGGCGGCCACCACCGTCCTCCAAGCCTTCGAAGGCGATGGCTACGGTGATTGGAAGGTAGAGGGCACCGCCTTCGGTCTGGCTCCCAATGGCGACCAACTTGATGGCCTCACGGCTCCGCTGACCGCCTATGCGGGGAACTCGGTGGCCTGTTCGGCTCACGGCGGCGATGTGGCGAAGGGCTCGCTGACTTCTCCCGATTTCAAGATCACCGAGAACTACATCTGCTTCCTCATCGCCGGCGGCAATCACCCCGGCAAGGTCGGCGTGCAACTCATTGTCGATGGCAAGCCGGTGCTCGATGCCACCGGCGGGAACAGCCTGCAATTCCGCACCCAAGTCTGGGACGTCACCCAGTACAAGGGCAAGCAAGCCAAGATCCGAATCTATGACGATGAGAGTGGAAGCTGGGGCATGATCGCCGCCGACCACTTCATCATGACGGACTACGCCAACACCAAGTTCCCGGCGCCGACCAAGAACGGCAAGCCGCACCAAGCCGGCCTCATTGCCAGCGGCGTGATGGGCGGCGTGAATATTCCGGAAGGCACCAAGGCCACCATCGTGGCCGACTACAAGAACGGCCAGGTCACCTCGCCGACCGCGCTGGCCTTCGGCGAGAAAGGGGAGATCTACGTCACGGAGACCCACCGCTTCCGCCACGGTGTGCCGGACAACCGCGACCACCTCTACTGGTACCTCGATGACATCGCCTCGCGCAAAACCGAGGACCGCCGCAAGATGCACGAGAAGTGGCAGAACCAGCAGAAGATCTCCTCGATCCAGTTCCTGACTGAAGTGGCCGACAAGGTGCGCGTGCTCTCTGCTCCCGGTGCCGATGGCAAGTCGGCGAAGTCCTCGATTTTCGCAGACGGCTTCAATGATCTGTTAGATGGTCCCGCCGCCGGTGTCTTCGAATACGAGGGCACGGTCTACATGGCCTGCATTCCCAAGATCTGGGCCCTGCGTGACAAGGATGGCGACGGCAAGGCCGACAAGCCCGAAGAGCGTGAGGCGATGTTCGATGGCTTCGGCGTGCGCGTGTCCTTCTCGGGTCACGACCTCAATGGCTTTGTGCTTGGACCCGATGGCCGCATCTACGGCACCCTCGGTGACCGTGGCCTGAACCTCACCACCAAGGAGGGCAAGCACTACGAGATGCCCGACCAAGGCTGCGTCTTCCGCTTCGATCCGGACGGCACCAATTTCGAGATCGTCCACACCGGCCTGCGCAACCCGAAGGAGCTCGCCTTTGACGAATATGGCGATGCCATCTCGGTGGACAATAACTCCGACCAAGGTGACCAGGCCCGCGTTGTCTATGTGATGGACGGTGCCGACTCCGGCTGGGCCATGGAGCACCAGGCTCTGCACAGCTTCCATCGCCAGATCGGCCTGGAGGAAGAGCCGCCTAACCGCTGGATGGCGGAGCAAATGTGGGCACCGCAGAATGACAAGCAGCCAGCCTACATCCTGCCGCCGGTGGCGAACCTGACCTCCGGTCCTTCCGGCCTGACCTACCACCCTGGCACCGGCTTCTTGGAGAGCGAGGCCGGCCGCTTCATGATCTGCGACTACCGTGGCGGCGCGGCGAATTCCGGGATCTGGTCTTTCAAGGTCGATCGCGTCGGCGCGGGCATGAAGATGACGGACTCCCGCCAGCTGAACTGGGGTGCTGCGGTGACCGACGTGGAATACTCGTGGGACGGCAAGCTCTACGTCACCGACTTCATTGGTGGCTGGGAGTCGCACGAAGACGGCCGCGTCTATGCCCTGTCCGCGGACAAAATGTATCGCCAGGACGAAGCCGAACACACCGCGGAGCTCATCGCGGAAGGCTTCGAGAAGCGCCCGGTGCCCGGCCTCGAGAAGCTCCTTTCCCATCCGGACATGCGCGTCCGCCTGCGCGCCGAGTTGGCTCTTACTCGTCGCGCTGAAGGGATGGAGGTGCTGACCAAAGCGGCCAAGTCTGGCGGTGACACCATTACCCGCCTGCATGGCGTCTGGGGCCTGGGTATCATGGCCCGCCGTGGCTCCGCGGTGCTGCCCGGTGGTGGCGGGGACTTCGTGAAGATCCCCGGCAAGGATTTCCGCCAGAAGGCCCTCAAGGAATTGATTTCGCTCTGTTCGGATCCGGATGCCGAAGTGCGAGCTCAAGCCGTCAAGTCGATCGGCGAGTCGGGTCTCGTGGCAAGCGGCATCCCCTTCGCCAAGCTTCTGGAGGATGAATCGCTGCGGGTCCGTGCCTTTGCCGCGATTGCCGTGGGCCGGATGAAGGATTCGACGGCATTGACCGGCATCTGGAAGATGCTGGAGGGGAATGATGATCCCTATCTGCGCAGCGCCGGCTCCTACGCCATGTCCCTGTTCGGTGATCCTCGTCAGATCGCCGTCCTCGCTGAGGAAGAGGATCCCTCCCTGCGTCTGGCCGCAGTGGTGGCTCTGCGCCGCCTGAAGGCTCCGCAGGTCGCATCCTTCCTTCACGACGACGACAAGCGGGTCGCGCGCGAAGCGATGCTGGCGATTCACGATGCTGGCATCGAGGAAGTTCGCCCGCACGTCGCAGCTCTCTTGGATGAGCTTCCGTCTTATCTCACTGAGATGGACTGGCGCCGTCTCCTTCAAAGCGCTTTCCGCCTGGGTGATGAGAAGAACCTGCAGCGCGTGCTGAAGGTGGTGCTCGATCCGAAGGCCCCGGCTTACGCCCGCGCGGAAGCCCTGCGCCTCGTCGGCGAGTGGAGCAAGCCGCATCCGGTCGATCAATCGCTCGGTCACTGGGCACCACTGCCGGAGCGCGATCCGGCGCTCGTTCGCAATACCCTCACGCCCTTGCTAACGGAGCTTCTCAAGCTCGATGGCAAGCTGGCGGAACCTGCGCTCCAGTTGTTGCAGACCTATAAGCTGGATTTGACTTCGGTGGACGATGTCACGCTGAAGGGCCTGGTCATGAATCCACGCCTCCCGGGCAGCGCCCGTGCCGAGGCTCTCAGCCTCTATGCCAGCCGCAAGCCAGCCGGCATTGATGGACTCTTGGGTGAACTGGCCAAGGGTAAGGACGACGACCTCGCCATCGGTGCGATCAAGCTGCTTGCTGCCGGGCAACCCGCTGCCGCACTGGAAGCAATCCGTGCCGCGGTGGAAAGCCCCAGTGCCGCCCGCCAGCAGGATGCTTGGCAACTTGCCGCCGACTTGCAGGCACCGGGGATTGATTCGCTCTTCGTGAGCGGCCTCAGCAAGCTCAAGGAGAAGTTGGGTGTTTCACCTTCCACCCTTGAGTTGCTCGATGCCGCAGCCAAGCGCAGTGAAGAGCCGGTCGACAGGGCGCTCGCCGAATACAAGGCAGCAATCGCGGCCTCGTCCGATCCGCTTGTTCCCTTCCTCGGCTCGCTGCAAGGCGGCGATCCCAAGAAGGGCGGCCAGCTCTTCGAATCGCAGCCCGCAGCCCAGTGCATGCGCTGCCACTCCGCTGGTGGCGGTCACGGTGGCGGCGATGCCGGCCCGAACCTTGAAGCCGTCGGCAAGCGCGGCGACGCGAAGTACTTCCTGGAGTCGCTGATCAACCCGGGTGCCAAGGTTGCCCCGGGCTTCGGGATCTCCACGGTCACGCTCAAGGGCGGCAAGACGGTCTCCGGCCTCGTGCTCTCCGACACTGCCGAGCACGTCGACCTCGACTCCAACGGCAAGGTGCTGCGCGTGCGCAAGAGCGACATGGACAACATGCTCCCGCCAATCTCGGCCATGCCGCCGATGAGCGCGATCCTCTCACCCGCTGAGATCCGCGACGTGGTCGCTTGGCTCGGCACCCAGAAAGGCAAGGAGCCGGAGCCCAAGAAGCGCCCGGCGCCGGAACTGGTGACGCCTTGAAATAGGTAGCAGTAGGAAGCTTCAGGCAGGGACTTTCGCAAGGAGGTCCCTGCTTTTTTTGCGCCTACTGCATCGACTCCTGCAGGATCGGGATCTCGTGCCGGATCAAGCGCTGTAGGGCGGTGGTGAAAACGATCCAGCCCTCCTTGCCTTGGGACGGGCTTCCATCGCGGCCACGATGGAAGTGGTTGCCATTGACGACGTTCTCGCGGTCCTGCTGCTTCATGTCGAGCGACCAGACGAAGTCCGGTTCGCCGGGATCGACTTCGGATTTCCACTGCCAGAGTGAGATTGGGTCCGCGGCCTTCCAGAAGCTCTGCCAGTCCTCCCGGGAAGGAGTGAGGTCGTAGGCCTCGGTGTTGCCGTCGCGCTTGTCCGAAATGTAGAGCTTGCCCTCAAAGAAGTGGATGGTCAGTGCATCCTGCTCGCTCGGCGGAGGATCATCCAGAGTGTGGCGCTTCATGCTGAAGTCGAAGCCAGCAGGGAGCGGGTCGGCAGAAGAGGAGGATCCGCTGGCCGGATTGTGCGTGAACAGACCACAGCCGCTGAGGGCGAAGACGAAGAGGGCTGGGAGAACGAGACGTCGCTTCATGATCGCAAGGGCGAGGGGAGTGTGGAAGGCGCCTGCGGAGGATCAAGCCGGATGAGCGCGGTGTGTGGAGAGCGGCCCCCGCGAGATCTGAACGAAACGCCCCCCAATGACTTTCCTGCAATTCACCCTTAAGCGGACCGGTATACAGCAGTGACCCATGAAGCTCCACCTCCTCGCCTGCACTCTGCTCGTGGCTTCTCCCGCCCTCTCACTCGCGGGCGGTGACCCGGAGGGCAAGGCCAACCTCGCGGCCACCAGCAAGCTCCCTTCCGGCCCCGGCCTCGCCGCCGCCTTTCCCGCGGACAAAGGCATCGGTGAATCAAAAGACGTCATCTTCCACGACGACTTCGAGGAAGGGGAGATCGGCAAGACCTGGGACGAGACCGGCAACCCAAGCGGCAAGGTCCTCAGTTTCGCCGAAGCGGGTTCGGGCCTCGGCAAGCGCTGCCTGCGCGTGGAGGCCCACCTCGGCACCGATACCGGCGGCGGCCTGACCAAATGGTTCGAGCCCGCGGATACCGTCTTCATCCGCTTCTACACCCGCTTCGATGCCGGCTGCGATTACGTCCACCACTTCGTCACCCTGCGGGCAAATAAGAGCCTCCAGGGCAAGGACAAGTGGAGCGGCTTCGGCCAAGCTGGCCTCAAGCCGGAAGGGGAGGAACGCTTCTCCACTGCGATCGAGCCATGGGGTAACTGGGCCAAGTGGACCGCGCCCGGACGCTGGAACTTCTACAGCTATTGGCACGAAATGGAGGTCTCCAAAGACGGCAAATACTGGGGCAATTCCTTTGGCGTGCCTACGGCACCGATCATCCCCAAGGAGCAATGGATCTGCGTCGAGTTCATGCTCAAGCACAACACCCCCGGCGAGCGCGACGGCGAGCAAGCCTTCTGGATCGACGGCAAGCTGCAGGGCCATTGGACCGGCATCAACTGGCGCAAGAGCCCGACTCTGAAGGCCAACGCGCTGACCTTGGAGTCCTACATCACTGATAGCTGGACCAAGAACCCGGTCAATGTCGTCTCCTTCGACAATCTCGTGATCGCCAAGAGCTACATCGGGCCCGTGAAGTAGCACGGCGGGAATAAGGAGCAGCGACCTTACTGTCGCTGGCACCGTCCGGGCGAAGCGGCTCTTGAGGACCACTCCGGGGACAGTAAGGTCCCCGCTCCTTATCGAAAGCAATCCGCCATTCAGCGGCCGAGTGGCTTCTTCCCGCACCCGCAATCATGCCCGCAGGAGCCGCTCTTCTTGTTGTTCCCGCGCGTCGCAGTCCGCGCCAAGTAAGCCGTGGCCAGCACCACCGCGCCAACAATGATCCACGTTTCCCAGCCGTTCATTTGATGAAGATCGATGACACTTGGAACACAATCAAGGCCGCCACGTAGGCAAAGCCGCTCATGAACAGGAACTGCCCGGCAGCCCACTTCCACGAACCGGATTCCCGCGCCACCACCGCACAGGTGGCGAGGCACTGCAGTGCGTAGATGAAGAACACCAGCAGCGAGAGGACCGCTGGAATAGTGAACATTGGCCGCCCGTCGTCCCAAGTCTCGCTGGCCAGACGGTCGCGTAGGTTGGCCTGGGTCGCCTCATCGTCCTCTCCCTCATCCACGTGGAAGAGCTGCGCCATCGAGGTCACGAAGACTTCCCGCGCGGCGAAGGAGGTGAGGATCGCGGTGCCCCCGCGCCAATCGAGCCCCAGCGGCTTCACCAGCGGCTCGGTCAAATGCCCCACGCGACCCATCGCGCTGTAGTCGAGCAGCTCGCCCTTGTCCTCCGTGCCTTCCTTTTTCGGATAGGTCTGCGCAGCCCACATCAGGACGCTGATCGCGAGAATCACAGTGCCGGCTTTCTGCAGGAAGGCACCCGCGCGTCCCGCCACGTGACGGAAGACGTAGCTCCACTGCGGCGCACGGTAGGGCGGCAGCTCCAGCATGAAGTGCTTCACTTCTTGGTCCGGACCTAGCTTGCCGCGCAAAACCCGCGCGACGATGAAGGCGGTCAGGGTGCCCAGCGAATAAACTCCGAAGAACACCAACGCCTGGGTAAAGCCACCCTTGCCGCCTAACAGCAGTGGCACCAGCACCAGATAAACCGGCAGGCGCGCCGAGCAGCTCATCCACGGCGCGACGAAGATGGTCACCAGCCGCTCCTTGGCCGAGTCGATGGTGCGCGTCGCCATGATTCCCGGGATCGCGCACGCATAAGAACTGAAGAGGGGCAGGAAGGCCTTCCCGCTCAAGCCGGCCTTGCCCATCAGCCCGTCCATCAGGAAGGCCGCGCGGGCCATGTAGCCGGAGCTTTCCAAGAGTCCGATGAAGAAGAACAGCAGGACGATCTGCGGCAGGAAGACGACTACGCTGCCGACACCTTCGATGATGCCGTCCTTCACCAGACTCACGAGGTCCGGGTTCACGGCCTTCGCAGTCATCCAGGCTTCGGCCTGGGTGCCGAGCCAATCCTTGCCCGACTCGATCGCATCCATCGGAATCGAGGCGAAGGAGAAGATGCTCCAGAAGAGCAAGAGCATGATCACGAAGAACGCCACCCATCCGATCACCGGGTGCAGCAGCCACTGGTCGAGCTTGTCGGAAAGCGTCGACATGTGGCCGTCCGGCCGCCGTGCAGCGACCTCGCAGATCCGCAACGCGAGTGCCCGGCGGCGTTCACCGCTCTCTTCCTCCGTCGCACCTTTCCAGGGCGTTTCCGCCGCAGGAGGGAAGGGGTGCCGCAGCGCTTGCTTCAGCTCCACGATGCCCTTGTTGGCATTCGCCTGCACTGGCACCACCGGCACACCGAGTTCTTCGGAAAGCTTCGCGGGATCGAGCCGCAGACCGGCCTTCTCGGCCATGTCCACCATGTTCAGCGCCACCACCACCGGCAGGCCCAGCTCGATCACCTGCAAGGTCAGCACCAGATGCCGCTCGAGGTTCGAGGCATCCACCACGCAGACCACGATGTCCGGGCGGGGCTCGCCATCGACCTCACCCATCAGGGCATTGCGCGCCAGTTCCTGATCAGGGCTGCCGCTATCCAGCGAGTAGCAGCCAGGCAGGTCCACCAGCCGCAGCTTCTTGCCGTGAGGGGTGAAGAACTCCCCGGACTTCAGCGCCACGGTCACCCCGGCGTAGTTGCCGGTGCGCTGGGCGGAGCCTGTCAGGGCGTTGAAAAGCGTGGTTTTCCCGGCGTTGGGGTTGCCGGCGAGGGCGACGGTTTCGAGCGAACCGGACATTTTGAAAAATCAATCAAGCCACAGCCACCATCACCTGGCTGGCCAATTCGCGGCTCAACGCGAGCCGCGTGCCGCAGACGGAGCAGATCAAGTTGCGGCCATCCGCCAGCTTCCTCACCTGCAAGGTCTCGCAAAAACCGAGGTCGCGGAGCTGGTCACAAGCAGGACCGGACAGCACCTTGATCTGGAAATCACAGCCGACCTTGGCTTGGCTCAAGCTGACCAAGCTATCGGCATGCAAATCGTTGGCCGTCGCGAGCGCCATGTGCAGTTAGGCTCCTGCAATTGAGATGGGTTTGCAACAAGAATCCCGGAGACGCTTCTGAAAATCCTGTAAGCATTCGCAAAAGCCGTGTCCTTTTGCGCATTAAATCATTCCATTCCGGCAGGATTTGGCTCTAGATGCGACTGCTCATGACGGCCATTGCACCCAGTCCCTCCCGTATCCAAGCTACCTGCCTGCCAGTTCTCGATCCATTCTTCCTGCCGGCCGTTCTCTGGAACCGCGCCTACCGCGAGCTTGCGGGGGATCGCGCGGATTCCCGCCAGCTCGATCTGGCCTTGGTCCGCCCGGACGGCACCGCTTTCCGTTGGTCCTCGCCGCTGCTGCCGGAGACCGCAGAGCACGCCGGAATGACCCTGCGCTACGTCGAGCGCATCCTCAAATTCCTCCTCTGGCAGAAGGGCGGCAGCCGAGTCCTGATCTCCGGCGCGCCGGAACTCGTCCCCGCCTTGGCCGCGATCTACGGACCGGCTGGCGCCCGTGAGTTCGACAGCACTTTCATCGGCCAGAAAATCTTCGGCGAGCCGATCTCTTTCCAAGCTGTTGCCAAGGAAGAGCTTCCCGTGGAATCCAGCGAGACGATCGCTTTGGGCCGCCATCTCGGCGGCTGCCGGATCGGCTTCGACCTCGGTGGCTCGGACCGCAAGTGCGCCGCCGTGGTCGATGGCGAAGTGGTCTTCTCCGAGGAGATTGTCTGGGATCCCTATTTCCAGAGCGACCCCTCCTACCACATCGAGGGCGTTCAAGACTCTCTGCTCCGCGCCGCGGCCCACCTGCCGCGTGTCGATGCCATCGGCGGCAGCTCCGCCGGCGTCTATGTGAACAATGAAGTCCGCGCCGCCTCGCTCTTCCGTGGCGTCAGCGAGGCCGACTTCGAGGCTCGCATCCGCGGCATGTTCTTCGAACTTCAGGAGCGCTGGGAAAACATCCCCTTCGAGGTCGTCAACGACGGCGAAGTGACCGCTCTGGCCGGCTCCATGTCGCTCAACGAAAACGCCGTGCTCGGCGTCGCCATGGGCACCAGCGAGGCCGCCGGCTACGTCGATCCCAACGGCTCGATCCGCCCCTGGCTCAATGAACTGGCCTTCGCCCCGGTGGACTACCGCGAGAATGGCCCGCTCGACGAATGGAGCGGCGACGAAGGCTGCGGTGTGCAGTTCTTCTCCCAGCAAGGCGTGGCCCGCTTGGCCAAGGCCGCAGGTTTCGAGTTCGGTAACATGCCCTTCCCGGAGCAGCTGGTGGAAGTCCAAACCGCCATGAAGGCTGGCGACGAACGCGCCCGGCAAATCTACGAAACCATCGGTGTCTGCTTCGGCTACGCCATCGCGCACTACGCGGATTTCTACGAGATCCGCAATCTGCTGATCCTCGGCCGCGTGACCTCCGGTGAAGGTGGCAGCATCATCATCGCCGAGGCAGAGAAAGTCCTCGCGACCGAATTCCCCGAGCTGCGCATCAAGCTCGTGGTGCCGGACGAGAAGACCAAGCGCCACGGCCAAGCCGTCGCCGCCGCCAGCCTCGCGGCCGTATAATCTCCTCTCCTCCAATCGCGAAGCGCACTCCGATTGATGATTGGAGGATTGGTGATTGATGCTTTCAAAAGAAAGGCACCGGTCCTCACAGACCGGTGCCAATCGAGCAACTGAACCAAGAAAACGCTAAAGTAAATCAGAAGAAGGTGCGGAAGCCAAACTGATAGGTGATGGCATCCACATCTCCGTCACCCGAATGTGGGGTCTCCAGGTGCGTGAGTTCCGCGCCAAGCTGGAACTTCAGGTTGTCGCCGCAGACCAGGTAGTTCAGGCCCGCATACAGCGTGTGCAGTTCGTCGCCGCGGCCGCCGTTGACGATGTTCGGGTTGCCGCCGCCGCCGTAGTTGGTGGCGCGCACATAGCGGCTGTTGGTGCGGATGCCCTGGTCCTCCTCGGAGCCGGCATACTGGTACTGCACCACCGCCTGCAGCTTGGCCGGGACGATCCAGTAGTAGGGAGTCACCACGAAGGCCCAGAAGTTGCCACGGCGGGCAGCGTTGCTCTGCATCCGCTCGTCGCCGTTGTCGCCGTAGATGCCCTCGATGTTCACGCCGCCTTGGCCGATCGCGTATTCCGCGGACAGGGTGGTCGCCCAGCGGTAGTCCAGCAGGGAGTCCTCGTTGGCGAGGCGCTCGTCGGCATTGTTGTAGAGGAGTTCCCAGCCGAAGCGCAGGTCATCGGTTGCGGAATAGAGCAACTCGGCGTTGTAGATCAGGCCATCGTTCCAGCCGCCCCAACCCTCGGGGTTGCCGTCATCCACGCCGAATTCGTCGGTCTTCTCGTCGCTGCTATAGACCCCCATGGTCCCGCTCAGCTTGCCCTTGCTCGCATTCACGAACACACCTGTCGGGCGTGCGCTCTGGTAGAGCTTGTTGGAGATCGCGGAGCGCTCCACTGTCAGCAGCGCGTTCGAGGAGGTGCGTGCCTCCAGGCCGCCGTGCCACTTCACGCGGCCGTAGTTGATCAAGAGGGTGTCCAGACCGGAGATCCCGAAGGCCTTGACCGCGTCGAAGGTCAGGAAGGACTCGTCGAAGTCCTGGTAGCCATAGTGCAGCTCGCCGCCGTTGAAGCGCTGGTCGTCCACCATGTTGACCACGCCCTTGTAGGCGAAGTAGTTCAGGAAGCCGATCTTGCCGCCCAGACGGAAGCGGCGTGCATCCGTGTAGGTCTCGCTGAAATCCTGACCGTTCGTGCCCTCGCCGTCCACATAGGCGGCGTTCCAGTGGAAGCGGCCTTCGAAGACCACGCTCTGGATCACCGGGTTTTCCGGGATGCCCTTGATCGTCCCCGGCTTGCTCGACAGCCAGGAGCAGAAGTTGAAGTCATTCACGACCGACCCGCTGTCGGCGGCGGCGGGTGCGGGCTCGGGTTCACCGGCAAAGGCCATGCTGGAGAGACCACAGGCGGCGAGCGCCACGGTCTTCAGTCGGATGGTGTTTTGTTTCATGGA
Source organism: Haloferula sp. BvORR071 (assembly GCF_000739615.1). GTDB lineage: Bacteria > Verrucomicrobiota > Verrucomicrobiia > Verrucomicrobiales > Akkermansiaceae > Haloferula. Next base: position 423,397 of record NZ_BATP01000003.1, on the reverse strand, counting down.
TGGTATGGAAGCAAGTGTCCGGGAGCTTGGGCCTGCCCGGCGACGGCGGAGAAACCAGCGATTGTGACGCGTATGTGACAGAATCTCGTGGTGACGTTCCTGTCACATTGGGGTGTGAAGCCCTGAATCACTGATGGTTCTAGGGCTGCATTGCTTCTCCGCCCGCTTGTGCGGCTAGGTTTCGTGACGAACCTGTCACAGAGAGCCGGTGGACCTTTGTGACGTTGCTGGCATCCATGCCGTCGACGCCGTTCGCGGCGTGGAAATCCATCATCACATCATGCGCAATTCCATCCGATTCACCGCCGCCAGCCTCTTCGCGGGAGCCATGCTCGCCGCCACCGCCGGCGCACAGACCATCAGCATCAAGGGCTCCGATACCCTGGGCGCCAAGCTCGTGCCCCAGCTCAAGGAAGCCTTCAAGGCGAAGAACCCGGACGTGAAGATTGAGATCGCTGCCGAAGGGTCCTCGACCGCCTTCCCGGCACTGGCCAATGGCACCGCGCAGATCGGCATGTCCTCGCGCAAGGCCAAGCCGGAAGAAATCACCGCCGCCCGCGCCAAGGGCATCAAGCTCAATGAAGTGGAAGCCTGCCACGACATGATCGTGGTGGTCGTCAACAATTCCAATAAGGTCAAGAGCCTCACCAAGGACCAAGTCGCCAAGATCTTCACCGGCGCGGTGAAGGATTGGAGCGAAGTCGGCGGTGCCCCGGGTGCGATCTCGATCTACACCCGCAACACCTCCTCCGGCACCTACAAGGACTGGCAGACCCTCGCCATGGGCGGCAAGAACTACGCTGGCAGCTCCCAGAAGCTCGCCGGCAATGAGCAGATCGCCGAGGAAGTCGCCAAGAACAAGAACGGCATCGGCTACGTTGGCCTGGCTTACTCCAAGAAGAGCGGTCTCATTGACGTGACCATCGATGGCGTAGAGCCGGTGGCCGCCAACGCGACCAAATACGCCTACAGCCGCGCCTGCTACTACTACGTGCCGGAGAATGCGGACGCCACCACCAAGGCCTTCGTGGACTTCGCCACCGGCGCTGAAGGCCAGAAGATCGCCAAGAGCCTCGGTTTCGTGCCGAAGTAGTCCTAGCCTCTGACGTTTTCGACACGCAATCCCGGCGCGGGGAAGCCCCGCCGGGATTGCCATTTCCACGCAGCGCCTTCACGTTCGCCCCCGCACGCAACGCATGCCGGAATCCTCTTCGCCATCCCCAGTTCCTGCCGGTCACCCCTTCCGCCGCAAGGGCCGCGGCACCGATGGCCTGATCCGGGCCTTTTTCGGGGCCAATGCGGGCCTGACCATCGTCATTCTGGTCCTGATCATCGTCTTCCTCGTCCGCGAGGGGGCCGGCTTCTTCCCGGACTACCGCAAGGAGCTGGAACTCTACCGCAAGGCCGGTCTGGAGTTCGTGGATTTCCCGCGCAAGGACCTCACCGCCCACGAGCAGATGTCATCCCTGCTCAACCGTGCCTACTTCGCCCAGGTCAACTCCGCCTGCCGCCGCGAGTTCCTGCGCTCGGCGGAGGCCACCGCGATTGTCACCTATGTGAATGAGACCGTGACCCCGGCGCAGAGCGCGCTCCAGCGGGTCAAGGAAGGGGTGGGGGAGGGCGGCGAGATCCCGAAGGATCTCCAGGCAAGCCTCACGGCGAAATACAAAGAGCTGGCCGCCAAGGCGATCGCCGGCAAGGCAGGTAAAGGACTGCCGCCGGCGCCGCACCTCACTTCAGAGGAAGTCACCGGCCTGCTCAATGTCCTGGCGGACCGCGATCCGCTCTCCACCGAGGATCCGCCCTTCATCACCGCCGTGGACGAACAGCTTGCCGCCAAGAAGGCCGAGGCGGCGGCCCCCTTCGCCGACTTCAAGGCGACGATTGATGAATTTTCAGAGGCATCCTCGGCACTCGACACGCTGATTTCCGAGTCCGGCGATGTGGTCAAGGCCACCAAGGAAGGAGCCACCCTTCACGAGATCGAGATCACCAAGCGCGCCACCCTGCTGGAGGCTGCCGCGAAGACAAATAAGCCCGAACTCAAGACCCAGTTGGAGGCCGATGCCCAAGCGGCGGTGACCACCGAGCCGGTCGATTTCAAGGCCGCGGTCGAGCCGGTGCTGGCACGGATGGGCGAATTTCGCGACGCCAATGCCACCCTCGGCAAGTCGGCCAGCGAGATTCTCGCCAAGCTCCCCGCCAAGCTCGAGGACGAGAAGGCCAATCGCTATCTCTCCGCCTTCCGCAAGGCCCTGCCCGAATATCAAAACGAGGTGGGCGACACGGTCGGCAAGATGGAGGCATGGAAGTATGACCTGCCCGTCGGTCTGGGATCCACACTCTGGGGCTTTATTGCCGGCCGCGACTGGATCACAGGCGGTGAATGGCAGGACTTCTACGGGATCATCCCGCTCTTTGTGGGCTCCTTGTTGATCGCGATCATTGCGCTGGCCTTGGCAATCCCGCTTGGAGTGGGTGCGGCGATCTACACCAATCAGCTTGCTGGTCGCCGTGAGCAGAATTTCATCAAGCCCACCATTGAGTTCCTGCAGGCGATTCCTTCGGTGGTGCTGGGCTTCCTTGGCATCGCGGTACTCGGCACCTTGCTGCAGGAGAACTCGACCAAGGACGCCTTTTCCTGGGTGCCGGGTTTCCCCATCCAGCAGCGCCTCAATATGTTCACCGCCGGCTGCTTGCTCGGCCTGATGGCGATCCCGACGATCTTCACTCTTTCGGAAGACGCGCTCAACAACGTGCCTTCAGCCTTTGCCGAGGCTTCCGATGCGTTGGGTGCCTCTAAGCTCCAGACGATCTTCCGCGTGGTCTGTCCCGCCGCGATTTCCGGCATTCTGGCGGCCGTGCTGTTAGGTCTCGGCCGCGTGATCGGTGAGACCATGGTGGTGCTGCTGGTTGCCGGTAACCGCATCGAAATTCCTGATTTCAGCGAGGGGCTCGGGGTCTTCTTCCAGCCGGCTCACACCCTGACCGGCATCATTGCACAGGAGCTGGGTGAGGTGCCCTTCGGCAGCGTCCACTACCGGGCGCTCTTCGTGGTTGGCCTGGTCCTCTTCATCATGGTGCTGGGCATCAACTGGTCCGCGCAGCGCATCCTCCACAAATTCCGCATCGGCCACGAGTGATGGACAATCCCGAACAACTCATCCGCAAGGGCGTCCATCACACGGCGCTGAAGGAAGGCGCGGTCAAGGGCTTCCTCGGCGGCCTCACTTGGGGCGTGGTGCTGGTGGCACTCCTGATCTTCGGCAAGATCTGTTGGGATGGCGTGCCAACCTTGCTCAAGCCTGAGGCTCCCTTCGTCGATATCGGCTTCCTGACCAAGGAGACCGAGACCCTGCACGTCTTCGATGACTCGGCGGGAACCCGCCACAGCATGCCGGCCTCTGAATACCACGCCTGGGTGGACAAGAACGGCAGCGCCGCGGTCTTCAATGAACAGACCTACGCCTACTCCGGCGGTGGTATCGCGGGACCGATCATCGGCACGGCCTTGCTGACCTTGCTGAGTATCGTCATTGCCCTCTTCTTCGGCGTGGCGGCGGCCATCTATCTCAGCGAGTACGCGAAGCAGGGCCGCTTCATCAATCTGGTGCGGCTGGCGATCCTGAATCTCGCGGGCGTGCCATCGATTGTCTTTGGCCTCTTCGGCTTCGCGGTCTTCGTGTTGGCGGCCCCGGTCTTCACCGGCGATCCCGCGGACCGCACCTTGCTGGCGATTCCCCTGGGCTTCACTTACCTGAGCTTCCAAGGCTGGAACTCCTCGCTGATCGCGGGCTCGGCCACCCTGGCCTGTATGATCCTGCCGGTGATCATCACCGCTTCGGAGGAATCCCTCCGCGCCGTGCCACAGGGTTTCCGCGAAGCCTCGCTGGCCTTGGGCGCCACCCGCTGGCACACCATCCGCAAGTGCGTGCTGCCTTTCGCGCTGCCCGGTATCCTGACCTCCTCAGTGCTCTCGCTGGCACGTGCTGCCGGTGAGACCGCGCCGATCATGTTCACCGCTGCTGTGGCCGCGAAGGAACTGCCTTGGGCGAATCCTTGGGTCATGCTCCAGAATCAGGTGCAGGCACTGCCCTACCACATCTACACCCTGGCGGCGCGGATCCCGACCTCGGAATACACCCAACGGGCCCAGTATGGCTCGGTCTTCGTCTTCCTGATGATGATCTTCATCTTCTCCGCGCTTTCCATGTTCCTGCGCCAACGCGTCCGCTCGAAGCTCAAATGGTAAACGGCTCCTCCACCACGGTCACCCCGGCGATCGCGATCGATACGCTGCGCTTCAATTACGGCGCAAAGCAGGTGCTGCACGACATCAGCCTCGATATCGCGCCGCGCGAGATCACCGCCTTCATCGGCCCCTCCGGCTGCGGCAAGTCGACCCTGCTGCGCTGCTTCAACCGCATCAACGACCGCATCCCTGGTGCCAAGGTCACCGGCGGAGCGATCCGCATTGGCGGGATCGACATCGCGCGGCCGGATCTCGATCTCCAGGTGCTGCGCCGCCGCGTCGGCATGGTCTTCCAGAAGTGGAATCCCTTCCCGAAGTCGATCTACAACAACATCGCCTACGGCCTCCGCATCCACGGCGAGAAGAACCGCAAGCTGGTCGACGAACGGGTGGAATACTGCCTGCGCCGCGTCGCCCTCTGGGATGACGTAAAGGACCGCCTGCACTCCAGCGCCTTCGGCCTCTCCGGCGGCCAGCAGCAGCGCCTCTGCATCGCCCGCACCATCGCCACAAAGCCGGACATCATCCTCATGGATGAACCCTGCTCGGCCCTCGACCCGCTCTCCACGCTCAAGGTCGAGGAGCTGCTGTTAGAGCTGAAGAAGGAATACACCATCGTCATCGTCACCCACAACCTGGCCCAGGCCAGCCGTTGCTCCGACAAGACAGCCTTCTTCTACCTTGGCAAGCTCATCGAATACGATGCGACCCAGAAGATGTTCTCGAACCCCTCCGTCCGGCAGACCGAGGAATACGTCTCCGGGGCCTTCGGTTGAAGCCTGTAGGGACCGCGGCTTTGCACACCCGCAGTCCCCTGACTCCTCATCACCGCGGCGCCCCACCACTCGTAGCGGAACGGCTGCGCCGTTCCGGCAGGGCAGGTCCACCCCCAAATCGCCATTTCTCCTTACCGATTGTCTCCCCCAATTTCGCTTCCCAGATGGAGCTACTTATGAGGGCGGGGGAGCTGGCGGAGGGCCATCCTTGAGCAAGATGCCTGGGATCTCGTTTGCCGACCTTGCTCCGCTTGGTAACCAGGTAGAGTTCCATGCTCTTCGGAACGCTTGGCCGGGAGCGCTCGCCATCCAGCTTCGTCAACCTGGCATCGGTGGCCTCTTGCAAAAACTCACCGTCCACTTGGCGGGACGATAGGCCCGTCAAGCTTGTCCGGGGAGACGGCGTTGGCGTTTCTCGAATTCAAGTAGGCGGACCAGAGTCTTCGGGCGTGCACCGAGTCTAGGTTTTCGGAGACGAATCGATAAACATCGGAAGGGTTCTCCGCTTGGAATGTTCTTCCTATTCCTGTGGCATAACTGCTGGCGGCAATCTCATCTGGTGGAAACTGGTAGTCTGAAAACTTGCCAAGTCCGTAGATGCGACCGGCCATTTCCCCGAGGCGGCAGAAGGCTTGGGACTTTTTGGTTTGGATTTCGTTGTAAGGCGAGGGGCTGTCCTCCTGTTCGGTGGTGAGGCCGGCATCAAGGGACAGAACGGATCGAGCAATCGCATCACTGAGGTCGAGCAATTCGCTCTTCTCAAGCTTGCCTCTTTTTTGGAGTTCGTCAGCCACGCGAGCAGCACCTTCGAGGTTTTGAACCCAGTCCGCCATCTTGGCTCCCGTGATTCCGTTAGCCCACCCGATGTATCGCTCCGGGGATAAGATCCGAGTGGCAATCCAAGACTTTGAGATCTCGAAGCCCAGCGATTTCACCAATAGCTCATCCTTGCTGGAGCTAATCCATGCCTCAACCCATTGAAGATCCTCATCGGATGATGTGAGGGTCAAAGCTCCAAAGAGACCCACCGCTGCAGCTGACCGCAAAGATCCAGGCAACTGGTCGGAAGAGATCGCCTCGCGGGCTTTCTCTCGATCGGCCTTCCCCCATTCAAGCCAGATCAGTTGGATCGAAAGGTTCTGGGTCGTGGCATCACCCAAAGTCTTGGCGACCTCCAGAGCCTTTTCATATTCTCCAGCCGCGATGAACGCCAGCATCCGCTCCTTCGTCCCGGGTTCAAACGCCTGTCCCTCGATACTGGGGTGAGGTGACCATTCGGCCACCAGCTTCAATCGTTGACTCGCGGTGCGCGAACCCTTGGCGTCTGGCCTGAGCTTCCTCTTGGCTTGAGCGGTATCTTTGGAAGCCTCGCGTTCGGGGGCCTTGCCGCCTTTCCCGGATATTGTGTCGTGGGTGCTGGAACGAAATGCAAGAAAGCCGCCAATGCTTGCCGCAGAGAAAAGGGCAATCGCGACTTTTAGTTTTCTTTGCACCCTATCAATAGGGATTGTCTTGGGTGATTCGGCGAGTTTTTTGAGCTGATAACTTTCAGGCTAGGCGTGCAAAGGTCCAAGCGTGTGGGTGACGCGCCGAGGCGAGTCGGGCTCCCGTCTCGAAGCGGGTGCCTCATCAATTCCCGGCACGAGGCGCCAGACCGCTTCCGTGCTGGTCGCCGGAGGCGAATAGTACCGACTCGCTAGCCCGGCAACTACGAAACCCGCCGGAATGACAATGCCAGCACCATGACTGAAATGGCGATGATCCACGAGGCAATGATCCGGACCCCGAAGCTCGCCCATTTTCGATCAGGCAGCATTCCCGTGTAAGCCGTCACGCAGACCACAATGACCAGCAAGCCCACCCAAGACCCGGTCGCGGTCTTGAAAGCATCCCAGCGGGAGTCCATGGCTTCGGGAGCCGAGTCCAAGCCAAGTAATAATCCTGACAGGCCCGCGATGACCAAGCGGAAAGCGGCGGGCTCACGAAAACCGGTCGTCACTGAAATGGCCGCCGCGACCGTGGTCAGCAGGATCAGCAACAAGGGCACACCCACACCGGGAGAGCCCAATCCCCAACCCAAACCCGCGGTCGCAAAGAGAGTGAACACGAGGAGCGGCCAACCCGGACTAAAGGGCTTCCTGCGACTTACCAAGAGCCCGAAGGCGATCAACAGCAACACGTGCGAGAGCGTCAGGAACGGGTGGATCACTCCGTTCTCAAACTGATCCAGGCCCTGGATCATCGTGTGTGCCTCCACACACAAGTTGTCCAAGCTCAAGGCCTCCACCATCCGCGGTATTGCAGTCATCGCGGCCATCATCAGAGGACTCCGGTAAGGAAGCAGGCACCCATGATGGCGATCACGCCACCCGCAGCCCGAACCGCAGTCTTGCCCCACGGGTATTTTACCAGCAGGCCGAAGGCAATTCCGCACAGGTGCAGCAAGCCGGTCGAGATCACGAAGCCGATGGCGAAGGCCAAGGCATTCGCGGATTCAGGAAGTTCGGTGCCGTGGGCGTGACCGTGGAAGATGGCAAAGATACCGACCAGGACTCCCGCGACCCACAATGGTGGTCGAACCGAGAAGGCCACCATCAAGCCGAGCGCGATTGCTGAAAGCGCGATGCCCGTCTCCACTCCGGGGATATGGACTCCGGCAACGCCCAGCGCTCCTCCGACCGCCATGACCATCGGGAAGATGACAGGCAGCAGCCAAGTCGCCCGGGAACCAAGGAAGGCGCCCCACAAACCCACCGCTACCATCGCGGCCACATGGTCCAGCCCGGTAAGCGGGTGCAGGAATCCACTGGAGAAACCGCCTGCTCCTCCCGATTCAGTGTGGGCGCTGGCGATACTGCAACTGAGGAGCAGGCCAATGCCCACCCATGCCCTGGTGGCCCGGCGGTGTGAAAGCGAAGGGGTGGACATTGAGGTGACTGGGATCGTGTTTTGAAATTGGAGTCTGAAGGATAGCGATCAAGCCTTCTCTGCCTGCCTACTTGAGTGCTGTGCCGAACAAGCGCTCAGCGATCAGGAGCAAGCCTGCCAAGCCCACCACCACGGACCCGATCCGGCGGATCCAGATGAAGTGTTGGTCCCAAGGCGCATTCTCGTCGTCCTTATTGCCCCGGATCGTTTTCACCATGTTCAGGATGACGAAGGTGGCCGCGAAGGCGATCAGCAAGGTCGCAATCTGGCCGAGCTCTACCCCGAGGTTGAAACCGAAGAGAGCGCCGGGCAATTTGTCCGGCTGATTCGCGGGCAGCCATTTCTGCAAGGTCCCGGCGAAGCCGAAGCCGTGGATCAGGCCGAAGGCTCCCACCAATGCCACGCGGCCTTTGCCGAGGTCCTTCACCACCAGGTTTTCAATCCCCACCCAGGCGATGCTGGCGGCGACCATGATTTCCACTGGTCCCGGCGGCAGTTTGATCCAGCCCAAGGCCGCCACGGCCAAGGTGATCGAGTGGGCGATGGTGAAGGCGATCGTCTGCTGGAGCAGCGGCTTCCAGCGCGGTGCCAGCAGGAAGAGCCCGAGCACGAAGAGGATGTGGTCTATGCCCTGTGGCAGGATGTGGTCGAAGCCGAGGAAGATGAATTGGTGCAGGGAGTATTCCGTGGGTTTCAGTTCCGCTGCACCAGCGCTGGAGACCTTCACCTCCGCCAGGGTCATGCGCTCCCCGCTCACCAGCGGCTTCATGGTGACATCCGCGCCCTGGCGGATGGTGGTGACGAGGACCACGTCATAGGGCTCGTGCCAGATGGCATCAAGCTTGTGGGTGCCCGCGGGCAGTTCGCCTTCGACCACGACCTCGATGAAGGGAAGTTCCTCCGGCTCACCCATCTTCATGAAGGCGGGCGGCTTCTCGTGCAGTTCGGGGATATCCAGCTTGAAGGGGACTTCCTTGCCGTCGGCCTCCAGGCGCAGGGACTCGTGCCAATACTTGTCGGTCTCCACCTCGATTCTCTTCCAGCCTTCCGGCCCCAGCCCGCGAAGCCAGACCAGGTCCTTCGGGTCTTGCTGCTCATCGCCGCGGAAATCCGGCAGCATGTAGGCGGCATCGGTCTCGATCGTGCCGCGCAGCTTGTTGCCATCGATCTCCAGCTTGAGCTGCATCTCCGCGATCTGGTGGGCCTGAAGTAGGGTCGGGATCAGCAGAAGCAGAAGAATCCGGAATATCGCGCGCATGAACTGCGGCTTGGATAGACCCGCCCGCAGTGGGCGGCAAGGGCGGCGCACGCATGCCCCCATGGGATTCCCGCGCTTGGCGCTTGGCATGGATGCATAGGCCCTTTTCCCTCAGCGGGTGGACAGCATCCGGATCCGGGGAGCACGGCAGCACAATTTGCGCGGCATCGACGTGGACATCCCGCGCGGCAAGCTGGTGGTGGTCACCGGCCCCAGCGGCTCTGGCAAGTCCTCGCTGGCTTTCCACACCCTGTTCGCCGAGGGCCAGCGGCGCTTCGTGGAATCGCTTTCGGCCTACGCCCGCCAGTTCCTCGACCAGTTGGAGAAGCCGGATGTCGATTCGATCGAGGGCCTGAGCCCGGCGATCGCGATCGAGCAACGCAGCGGCGGCCTCAACCCGCGCTCGACGGTGGCGACGGTGACTGAAATCCATGAGCACCTGCGGGTCCTCTGGGCGGCGGCCGGGGTGCCGCACGACCCGCTGACCGGTGAAAAGCTGGAGCGGATGGGGGCAGGGGACATCGTCAGCGCCATCTCCGCCATGGCAGAGGGCACCAAGGTCGTCCTGCTGGCTCCGGTCCCGGAAGAGGAGATCCGCGATCCCGAGCGCTTGATCGGCGATCTGCGCCGCCAAGGCTTCGTCCGTGTCCGGGTGGAGGGCGAGATCCACGATCTGGAAGACGCCCTGAAAGCTTGGCCTGAGGTGGCGAAGACCGTTGAGGTGGTCGTGGACCGCCTCGTGGTCCGGCCCGGTGGCGAGGCGCGCTTGGCGGACTCGGTGGAGACCGCCCTGCGGATCTGCGGCACCGAGGCCCGGGCCCTTCTCCAAGGATCGGACGACAAGGATTGGCGCGAGATCTCCTTCCAAACCAGCTACCGGAATCCCGCGACCGGCTTCATGATCGGCGAGCTGACGCCGCGGCACTTTTCCTTCAATTCCCACCTCGGTGCCTGCCCGGCCTGCGAAGGCTTGGGCACCGAGATCTTCTGCGACCCGGAGCTGTTGCTCGGCGATGCGGATGCTCCTCTCGCCAAGGGTCTCAAGGGCTGGTGGAAGATCGGCGCCCAGCGCGGCAAGGCCTTCGCCCGTGAGGCGGTAGCGATCCTGCGGATGAATGGCCTGCCTGAAGATGCCCCATTTTCCAAGCTTCCAGAGGAAGGACGCCAACTGCTTTTCTATGGCGGAATGCTCGATACCGGCTGGAAGGTTGGCCCGGAGAAAAAGAAGCAAGTCAAACGCTACGAGGGACTTTGCGTGGAGGCGGAGCGCAAGCTGCGCGAAGCCCGCAGCGAGGCCGTGCGTCGCCGCGTCGCGCGGGTCATGGCAGAGCGCCCCTGCAGCAGCTGCCACGGCCGCCGGCTGCGCCCCGAGATCCTCGCCGTCAAGATCGAGGGCGAGGGCGCCCGCTGGCTCGGCATCCAGGAATTCTGCGCTCTGCCAGTCGAGGAAGCGGACAGCTGGCTCGGCCAACTCCGCTTGCCGGAAGACCGGGCGGAAGTCTGCGGCCAGCTCGCGTCGGGAGTGGCCGAGCGGCTGGGCTTCTTGCGAGAGGTCGGCCTCGGTTATCTAGGCTTGGATCGCTCCAGTGCCACGCTCTCCGGTGGCGAGGCCCAGCGGATCCGCTTGGCGACCCAGCTTGGCAGCGGGCTAACGGGCGTGCTCTACGTGCTCGACGAACCCAGCATCGGCCTGCACGCCGAGGACACCGGCCGCCTGATCGCCGCGCTCAAGCGCCTGCGCGACCGCGGCAACACCGTAGTGGTGGTCGAGCACGACGAGGAAATGATCCGCGCCGCGGATTGGATGATCGAGCTGGGGCCCGGTGCGGGTCGCGATGGCGGCGCTCTGCTCGGAACCGGACGTCCGGAGGACTTTCCGGCCTCCTCTCCAACCCGGAATTGGCTCGAAACACCCCCTCTTACCTCTCAGGGGGCCCCCTTACCCTTGCTGGGTGATGCACTGGTGATCCGGGGCGCGGCGGAGCACAATTTGCAGGACCTCGACGTGCGGATTCCCCTTGGCGGGATTGTCTGCGTCAGCGGTCCCAGTGGCAGCGGCAAATCGACCTTGGCGGACGACATCTTGCTACGGGCCCTGAAACGACATTTCAACGGTTCGGGCGATCCTCCGGGCCGCCACCGGGCAATTGAGGGCCTGGAATGCCTGGGCAAGGTGGTGGCAGTGGACCAATCGCCGATCGGCCGCAGCCCGCGCTCGAATCCAGCGACCTTCACCGGGATGTTCGATGCGATCCGCGACCTGTATTCCAAGCTGCCGCTGGCCCGCCAGCGCGGTTACGGGGCCGGGCGCTTCAGCTTCAATACCCACGGCGGGCGCTGCGAAAATTGCGAAGGCGCGGGCCGCCTGAAGATCGAAATGCACTTCCTGCCGGATGCCTGGATCACCTGTCGGGCCTGCGGCGGCAAGCGCTTCAACCGCGAGACCCTGGAGGTGCGCTTCAAGGGTATGAGCATCGCCGATGCCTTGGATTTGACGGCCGGGGAGGCGCTCACCGCCTTCGCGGCGGTCCCGAAGCTGCGGCGCGTGCTGGAGGTGCTAGGGGAGCTCGGGCTGGGCTACCTGCGGCTCGGGCAGGCGGCAAATACCCTCTCGGGCGGGGAGGCTCAGCGCCTGAAACTGGCGCTGGAGCTCTCGAAACCGGCTGCGCCGCACACCCTGTATTTCTTCGACGAGCCGACCACCGGCCTGCATTTCGGCGATGTGGAGCGCCTGCTGACGGCCTTCCGCGGCCTGCGGGAGGCGGGGCACAGCGTGCTGGTGGTGGAGCACCATCTTGACGTGATCGCCGCGGCGGACTGGGTGATCGATTTAGGGCCGGGCGGGGGCCGGGAAGGTGGTCTTCTGGTGGCCGAGGGGAGGCCGGAACAGGTCGCCCGGATCAAAAATTCGCCTACGGGGAGGGCGCTTGCCCGGCGAAGCACTCGCCAAATCCCAGACAAAAGCTAAGTTTGATGACGCTTCTCCTATGGATCCCGACGATACAGTGAGCAGCCTTTCAGCAGCCGCAGAGAATCTCTCACCCTCGACCCGAGCATGGCGCGAGTGGCTGACCGAGAATGGTCCCCGCTTGATCTTGTTCGCGCGCCAGCAATCGCGCTCGGCAGAGGACGCCGAGGACATCGTTCAAGACGCGCTGGTGAAGTTGGTGGAAAAGCTAGATGCTGGCGAGTTCGTTGGCGGGCAGGAGGCGTGGATGCCTTATCTGTTCACGACCATCCGGCGGCTGTCGATCGACCTTGGCCGCCGGGATGACCGCCGGCGCCGTCGGGAAGACTACGTAGGTGGCGAGGCCGATAACGAGCAGAAGGAAGCCTTCCATCCGTGGTTCGAAAGCGAGTCGTCCGACGATGAAACCCGCCAACTGCTAGAGGCGGGGATCAAGGAGCTGCCGCCGAAGTTCGCCGAGGTGGTGGTGATGAAAGTGTGGGGTGACCGCACTTTCGCGGAGATCGGTGAAGCTCTTGATATTTCTCCAAACACCGCGGCCTCGCGGTATCGCTATGGACTTGAAGCCTTGAAGAAAAAGCTCTCTTCGGCCCGCCGCAAAGGCGACCTCTCGATCTGAGGGGAACATAAATTTCCGAGAAGACAGACACGCATGGACCACGAATTCCAGGACATCGAAGACTCGCTGAAGGGAATGCGCCCGGCAGCACCGGACGCCGCTTGCCTCGGCCGCCTGCTGGCGGCGGTGGAAGGGCGTCTGCAGAAGAACGATCTGTCGATGGCAGGAGTCGAAAGCCGGCTTGCGGCGATGGCACCGGTGGCTCCTGGCCCGGAGGTTTTCGAGCGGATGCTGAATACGGTTTCTCGCGTGCCCTTCCCGGTGAGCGACAAGGTCGTGCTGTTCCCGGGGGCGGCCAAGCCTGCCGCAGCGAAGGCGGCCTCGCGTCGTCCATGGTATGCCGCTGCGGCGGCGGTGGCGGTGGCCGGTGCCTTCAGTGCGATGATGGTCGAGAAGCCGTCAACCGGTATCCAAATCCCGGTGACTACAAAGACCGAGGAGTCCCGCGGGTATACGCCGGTGTCCGGGCCGGGTGCGGGCAATGGCAAGATCGTGCGGGCCAGCACTGGCTTGCAGGAAGCCTCCGACCAGGGCTTGGGCTGGCGCACCGACGGCAAGCCGATGCGGGTAGTCAAGCTGAAGTACATGGACACCGTGCAGGTGACGCAGCCCGACGGCAAGGTCGTGGAGATGCAGGTCCCGCGCGAGGAATTGCTGCTGGTGCCGGAAAAAATCGACTGAGACGCAAGACAAAACGACTCATCTACTACGCTTCTAGTATGTTAACGCCAATCAAGATGAACCAACGTTTCACATACGGATTTGCAAGCTTGTTCGGCTTGGTTTCACCACTCCTCGCGATTGAGGCGCCGGACTCGCTGACTCCCACACGTCCGGCCCGCGTGCTGGAACAGGAAGCCTCGACCGCGAAGCCGGAGGAGGCCCCGGACCCCGAGCGCGTGGCTCCGCCGGAGGATATCTCGCGTCCCTATCTCGGGATTGGTGCCGGGGAGTTGCCAGCTCTGCTGGCCGAGCACTTGAAGCTCGAAGCCGGACAGGGTGTGGTGGTGCATACCCTCGATCCGGAAGGTCCCGCCGCCAAGGCCGGTCTGACCGAGAATGACATCGTGACCAAGGTCGATGGCAGGCCGGTGGGTTCCCACGAGGCCCTGCGCGATGTGGTCGGCAATCACAAGCCGGGCGAGGAGGTCGCGATCGACTTCATCCACCGCGGCGAGGTCAAGACTGCGAAAGTAGCTCTGGGCAAGGCACCGGAGATGGGGCCGGAGATCGCGGGCCGCGGCACGCGCCCGATCGACCGCCTGCGCATGAACGGCATGCCGGAAGACCAAGCGCGGATGTTGCGCGAGGCCATCGAGCGGAGCCAGCAATCGCTCAATCAGTTGGACCAGGATGATCAGCTCGATCTCCGGGACCTGGCTGGCCAGGGGATGCTAAAGCGGATGCAGCAACTCATGGGTAATGCGGGTGCCGACATCGGAGCCCAGCGGCCCGGTGGGAACGGCTTCTCCTTCAACACCGGTGGCACCTTGCGGATGATGGACGAGCAAGGCAGCGTGGAGATCAACTCCAACAACGGAGAGAAGCAGGTCCGCGTGCTCGGCCGTGACGGCAAGCTGCAGTGGGAAGGTCCTTACAACAGCGAGGAGGACAAGAAGAAGGTGCCCGCCGACGTGCGCGAACGCATCGACCACCTGAACATCGACATGAGCTTCAAAGGCAACGGCATCCGTCTTCAGATGGGGCCGCGCGGTGAACGCTGAGCCTGCAAACTAACAACCCTTTCAGGGAGGCAAGTGCGCCCGTTCCGGCTGTCGGCTGGAACGGGCGTTTCCTTTGGTCCGTGCCGGCGAATGCACGCCAAGGAGACGGACGAAGATCACGATGTGGGTGAAGATCACCAGCGGCACGATGAAGGTGGGAAGCAGGCTCGAGGGCAGTTTCAACAGGGTTGCCATTGATGCCGGGTTTGCGATTGCCAAGCGTGCGGCGGTGATGACGACGAAGAGGATATCCACCAGGCCCAGGAAATTCCACGCGAGGTAGGTGCGCCGGCTTGCGTGACGCGTGATGAGGAGCAGTAAGGCGAAGGTCGCCACTGCGATATCTCCCCAGCCGGCTGGGATCGCAAAATCGCCCGGGAGCTCACCTCTTGCATGAAGCCAAAGGAAGTAGATCCCCACAAAGCGGACGAGGTGGAGCGCGATGAGGGAGGCGAGCGGGATCGAGTGTAGCCAGTCCCGGAGGCTTTTCGAGATGGCGTAGACGGCCAGTAGCAGCAGGACGAGAGCGGCGAGGATCAACTGGGGCCACGGAGGGAGCAGCCCAGCCATGGTGCCGCTCGCAGTAATCAGGAGCAAGATCGCGAGCCACAGCGCAAGCGCGAGGGCGACGGTTCGGAATTGCATGGCGGCAAGGAGGGGCATTCCATCCGGAACCGTGCTTCTCCTTGAGCCTGTTGTCATTGCTACTTTGGTAGCATGGGTTTGGCTGGACTGAGACGGGTGGATCTGTCTTGAAGGGGGGGCTTGGGTTAGGGATTCGACAAGGTAGAGAGCCGCACGGATTACCTTTTCGCGTCGCCCTACTTCGGGCGGGTGTTGATGTAATCGCGGAGGAAATCAGCGAACTCTGCTGGATCCGGGCGGGACCCGATGCCGAGGTTCGTGTGGTCGTCTTCTTTCGCCCAAGAGCAGAAGATTCCTTTGTCGTCCTCGGTCGGGAAGCCAGGGAGCTCAAGCGTGTAGTAATCAATCGGAGGTACTTCGTATTCCTGATTCATGACTTCCCAGGTCATCTCCTCCGTGGTGAGGCGACTGACGATGACCACGAAGTGGGCCTCGGTCGGCTGATTGGCGGGAGGCATGATCACCATGGCGCAGGGCCGGTCATTGATGTTGAAGCCGGCGAAACGGATGTCCTCGGCGCTGAAGTTCCGCTTGCCGTCTTCGGGCCCCAGATGCTTGTCCATCACCTCGATGAGTTCGTTGAAGAAGCCTGCACGATCCGGAGAGGTGAGGATGGGGAACATCATCAAGTGGTGCTGGAAGGCAGCAACCCGCAGCGCATAGTGGGCGAAGAAGTAGTGGTGCTTGCTATTCTCCTGCGGCGGCTGTGGATCACTGGGGGGCGCGCTGTCGTAAAATCCCATGCGCTGATTCTGAAGATGTGGAAGCGGGGGTGCGAGACCTACTTCGGGCTATCCGGTGAAGCTTGCTGCCGCAAGAATTCCATCCGCTCCCTGATTCGCTTCTCCAATCCGTTTTCGCTGGGACGGTAGTAAACCCGGCCCTCGGGCAGGTAGGCTTGCGGGACGTAGCCGCCCTCGTAGTCGTGGGCGTAGAGGTATTGCAGCTTCGCGTCTTCCGTGCCGCTGGCAGCGGCTAGCTTTTTGCGGGTCTTGGTCCGGAGGTGCTCCGGGACAGCGAGGGTGCGGCCCTTCTCGACATCGGCCATGGCCTCGCCAAGGGCGGCATAAGCGGTGTTCGATTTCGGCGCGGTGGCGAGATAAACGGTAGCGTGGGCGAGGGGGATGCGGCCCTCCGGCATGCCGATGAACTCGAAGGCCTGCTGGGCATCGACGGCGACGCGCAAGGCATTCGAATCGGCGAGTCCGATATCCTCGCTGGCTGAGATCACCAGACGGCGGGCGATGAAGCGTGGGTCCTCGCCAGCGTGCAGCATCTTGGCGAGCCAGTAGAGTGCGGCATCAGGATCCGAGCCGCGGATCGATTTGATGAAGGCGGAGATGGTATCGTAGTGGGCATCGCCATCGGCGTCATAGACGATGGCCTTGCGCTGGATGGACTCCTCCGCGACCGCGAGGGTAAGATGAATGCCACCGTCCGCTTCCGGCGGGGTGGTGAGGACGGCGAGTTCGAGCGAGGTGAGGGCCTTGCGGACATCGCCGTCCGACATCACTGCGAGGTGTTGGATCGCCTCCGGTTCGACCTTGACGTTCATCCCTCCGAAACCGCGCTCGCTGTCGTTCAGGGCCCGGTGGAGGACTGGCAGGAGATCCTCCGTCGAAACGGATTCGAGCTGGAAGATCTGCGAGCGGGAGACCAGCGGCGAGTTGACGTAGAAGTAGGGATTGTGGGTCGTCGCGCCGATGAAACGAACGGTGCCACGCTCGATGTGGGGCAGCAGGACGTCCTGCTGGGCTTTGTTGAAACGGTGGATCTCGTCGATGAAGAGGACGGTCGTTTCCTTGCGGAGGTCGCGCCAGGTGCGGGCTTGGTCGATCTTGGCGCGGATCTCGGCGACGTTCGACTCGACGCCGTTAAGCGCCTCGAAGCGCGACCCGGTGCTGCGGGCGATGACGCTGGCAAGCGTGGTCTTGCCGGTTCCAGGCGGGCCGTAGAAGATCAGCGAGGTGAAGCGGTCCGCCTCGATGGCGCGGCGCAGGAGTTTGCCCTCGCCGAGGATGTGCTGCTGGCCGGCGATTTCATCAAGCGTGCGGGGCCGCATGCGGGAGGCCAGCGGCTCGCCTTCATGGCGAGTTTCGCTGGCGGGACCGGATGGGGTGGCATCGAAGAGATCGGGCACGCGCCGAATCTAAATCCGCATCCGAAAGTGCCAAGTGCCAAGAAATGCGTATAAGTGCAGGCCTTGGGCGGCGCATTTTCCGGGCGGGTTGTTCAGGGCTTGCCGGGAATTCGCAGCACCCGTAACCGGTAGAGTGCCCTCGGTTGCTGCGTGGTGGTGACCGTGTCCCTCACCGTCACGAAACGTGCGGTATTGTTGAGCGAGAATTCGTCCGAAAGGGTAAAGCCGCCAGTGAACCAGCTCTGCATCTGATTGTAGGAATACTCGAGCTGGATCTGCAGGCTGTCCGGCCCATCAGCCTGATACCAGACCGGGGTCGCAGTGCCGGGGTCGCGAATGCTATTGTAGCGCAGCCGGAAGGCCCCTTCGAATTTCTGCACCCCCGGGCTGGTCGTGGCGAGCGCGGGAATCAAGCGCAGTTGATTGAAGGCGGCTCCGGTCTCCGCGGAGAGGTCGCTGCTGCCTTGCGCCAATTCAATCAGGCCGGGGCGCCCGTCGCCGTCGCGGTCTTCATGGTCGCCTTTGTAGGCATTGATCAGGCCCGGCGGCACGGTGATGACCAGCGGCGAGTCCTCGCTCGGGTTCCCGGAATCCGCGCCGGGGAAAACAATATAGGGGTAATCGCCGGGACCGATGGCGATGGCAGGTGGACCGCTCGCGACCACCGGCATATTGACCGTGTCGAAGTTGCCATCAGCCCTCTCTCGATAATAGACCAGCTCCTGAGAGCCGGGATACCAGAACACCAGATGCAGGCGGTCCAAGCCGTCGAGCGCGGCATCGCAACCGCCAGTCGAGAAACCCAGGAAGACCCTTTCTTCATAACCGCCGGCGATGCGGCGTTCCTCGACCGTGTTGGCTCCCGCTTCATCCGGGATCGGGATGCGGCGCTTGAAGACCATCGGGTTTTGGGTCTTGGTGTTCAGCCCGATCACCCACTTCGGCTCGCCCGTCCCGTGCGTGAGGAGGATCTTCGGGTAAGCCAGCACGGAGTCGATGCCGACGGTCGTGGAGGAGTTGTTAGAGCTGGCGACGATGGTGCTGTATTTCTGCCCCAGGGTGGTCGGGCTGCTCAGATTTTGATGAACTACGGCCAAGGCAGAGCGGACCTGGTAAGGGCTGACGGAGGGATCCTGTAGCGAGGTATTGACCAGGTAGTAACAGTCCTTCCCATCATCGGTGATGGCTTGGTCGATGGAGTGGACGCGGCCGATCGAGTTGAAGATTCCCTGGCTGAAATCGTAAGTGGTAGTTGCATTCAGCGTGGTGGCACCGAGTTCGTAGCTCGAGTTGAGGTTCAGCACGCGCTGGCTATTCGGGGCGACTGCCAAGGTGCTCACCGTGCCAGCGGCACTCACGGCTACGCCCGGAGCGATCGTTTCACTCGCCTGCAAGTCATGGTGATAGTTCCATGCCGAGCTTCCCCACGGCTTGCGCGGAAAGTAAGGGAAGGGCGCGGGCGAGCCTGCGAAGACGTAGTGCTGGGTCGTCGTGTTCCCGTCGATACGGCTCTCGCCAATGAAGCAGGACCGGACGGTCATGCCAGTGCCGCTCTCGACGACGCCCATCTTGGTGCGCAGCGGATAGTCCAGGATATTCAGATAGGCGTAGTCGTCGTCGATGTTGGAATTGTTAGGAGTGCCGGGAGCGAAGCCGTTGGAGAGACTCGCGGTTTCGGCCTGCACGAAGCCGCCTGAAGCGCGCCGATAGCTGAACATCAGGGCCTGCCTGCGGAAGTTGTTGTTCCCTGAAAGCGGAGCGCGCGAATTGATGAAAGCCATGCGCAGCCGCCCATCCGGATCGGTGGCGGCGGAGACGTGGCCCGGAGTGAAGCCATAGTAGGTGTCCACGTTCCACGTGCCCCAGGCCGAGGGTGCTGCCGGATAGGCGAGGAGGTAGCCGCTGATGCCCGCAGGCGTGGGGCCGCCGAGCTTCGAAATATCAGCGGCGCTCAGCGCTTCGTTCCAGAAACCCAGGCTGCCGAGTTTCGCGGGTCCTAGTTCCTGATTCTCGTCGGTGAAAAGATGGAAGGTGGAGGCGAGCGTGGCCGGGCCATTGAAGGACGAGGGCACATCCAAGCCGCTCTGGGAGCCGTTCACGTAGCAGCGCAGCGTTGTCGCTCCGCCCGCGCCGTTGTTAGAGCAGGTGAGCGCCAGTCGATGCCACACCCCGCGGGTGATGGCTCCGCCCCAGCTGAGCGCGCTGCCGGGTGCATAGATCGTGCCTTGGTCCGCATTGACTGCCTGGACGTAAAAGGACACGTCGGTGGTGTTGTCGGGATCGAGTTGCAGGAATCCGGCGTAGGGCGAGAAGGAGTCGAACTTCACGTCCATCACGATGGTCCATTGGTTGCTCCGGGTGGCCCCGGAACCGCCATTGGGTCCGGCGAGGTGGGAAATCGACAGGCGCTTGCCCGGGCTGCTGAAGGGCTGGGTCTGGAGATAGCCGTAGCCCTCGGCGTCAGTGGCAAAACCGTAATCAGTCGGGGTGCTCAAGCCGGTGGGGACCATCGCCGGGTAGGCGGGCTGGCTGCCTTTCAGATTTCCGTTGAGCTGCCACAACCCCTTCGGGTTCGCGAGGTCGGCGCGAGCCGCGGGGATCGCGAGAAGGCACGCCAAAAGGCCTGCCGCAGGCCGAAACCGGTGCAAAAGTGGGTGCATGATGACAGTCAACCTAGCGGTAACAAGACCGCGTGAGAATAGGCCGTACCGCGTACGCGCCCTCGGTTGTCCGCCAAGCACGCACCTGACTGTCAGGCTGCACCCCGCTTGGTCAGGGGAACTTGAACCTAGCGGATGAAGTCGAACTCCGCCGCGGTGGCAAAGTCATCGCCATCGTGGGCGCTGAGGGCGGTGAACTTGATGAAGCGGGCAGTGGTGGCCTGCTTGAAGGGGATCTGGTGGAGCTGGGCATCGTCGGGCAGGTCGCCGCTGGCGATGGGATCGCTCCACGTGTTTCCGTCTTCGCTGGACTGAACGGTGTAGCCCTTGATGCGGCCGTTGCGGCTGTCCTGGCGTGGCAGGACGCTCATGGCGGAGAGCTTCTGGGATTTGCCGAGATCGACGATGACCTCATGCGGGTGCTTGGCGAGGAAGAGTCCATACTGGGTGTGCCAGAAGGTGCCGGGCTTGCCGTCGATGAGATGGTCGGCCTCGCCTTCGCCGGCTTGCTCGCTGCTGGCCTTGAGAATCGACCATTCATCGCGGGCTTGCGGCGCTTCGAGGGAGCGGGTGGCGATGACATCGAACTCCGCGACTGCGGACCACGGGTTGTTCTTAATCTCGCTGAGCGCGACGAGTTTAACGAACTTTGCTTCGCGGGGCTTGTCGAAGTTCACGCGCTCGAGTCCCTGTCCACCGCTGAACTTGCCTTTGGCAGCGCTGCTCCAGGCGGCTCCATCCAGACTGGTGAAGACCTCGTATTCGCCGATACGGCCGTTCTCTTGCTCTTGCCGTGGCAGCACGGTGATCCCGGAGAGCTCGGCCTTCATGCCGAGATCGATGACCAGTTCATGCGGCGGGCGGGGTGAACCAGCCTGCCACTGGGTGTGCCAGTAGGTGTCCGGCTTGCCATCGATGGCATTGGTGGCTTCGCCTTCGTCCTTCTGCTCGCTGTCGGCTTTGACGATCTTCCAGGAGTCCTTCGGCAGGCTGTAGGGGAAGTCGCGGGAAGTGGGCGGCGCTGGCAGTTTGCCTTCCTTCTCCGCCTTGGCTTCGACCGTGCCTGCTTGCTTCAGGACGAAAGGATCTTTCCACGTTTGCCAGTTGCCGCCATTGACGCGGTAGCTGATCCGCGCGTCCGCGGTGGGAGTGTCGAGCACGATGCGGCCGCTGCGGTTGCGCTGGATCAGGACCGGAGCGACGACCGGGACATCGAGGTTGCCGAGCTGGGCCGCGGAGTCCTGGCTGCCGAGGGTGAAGAGAGTGTAGCCGAAGCGATAGGCATCCGAGCGCACGATGTCGCGCTCCATGGGGATGGGCCCGCAGCTAGCTCCGCCGAGACCAAGCACGCGATCTGAAAGGGTGAGCACGCTGCGCTTGGTCGCTGGCAGGTCCTGTGGATGGCGGGCCTGGAGCAAATCCATGGCGGTCCATGGGAGCGCAGCGGCGGACATGCTGCCGCTGCGAGAAGCGATCGCATAGCCGCGGCCCTTCTCATCAGCGATGGCACACCAGCGCACATCCTCATGATTGGCCATGTCCATGGGCTTCGGGTAGGGGACGAAGAGGTCCTTGATGCCGGCCGAGTAGAGGCCGAGGTCAGAGCCGGTCTTGCGGTCCGGGTAGTTCTCGCCGGGGCCGCGGCCATACCAGGTGAAGCGATTGAGCTCCGGCTGGAAGTGCAGCTCCTGCCCGATGGCGGGCAACACGATCGAGGGGCCGACGCCGTAGCCGACGGAATCGAAGGAGAGGATGCCGCCGGGGAAGATGGTCCAGGCAAAGGTGCTCTCGAAGTGGAAGCCATTCTCCGGAATCGGCGCGCCCTTCACGATGCGGTGGAAGCCGCTGTTTTGCTCGGGGACCTTGTCGGCGGTCTGGCCTTGGGACCTGACCTTGGCGATGATCCGGATGTAGTCGCCCGATGAGGCCTTATCGATGCTGACTTCGGTGGCCTTGTCGGCGAGCGTGTGCAGACCATTGCCAAACCAGGCATTGGCGGTCCACTTGTCGTTGTCGGTGAAGGCACGGAAGGCATGGAGGCCGGTATTCGGAAGCTCCGTATCCCCGGAGTTGAGCGAAACCAGTCCGCCGGTCTTGCGGTCGAAGACTGCCTTGAGGCCGTTGCGGGGAGAAACGAGGTTGCCCCCGCTCACCGTGATGAGGCCTTCCTTGTCCTCCACTTGAAGGCCGCTGTTCTTCACCTGCATGGAGACCTCGGGGCGCGAGGTACGCGGCGCGATGATCTGGGAGGCGGCAACCTCGTAGCCTTTCTTTTGCCAGGCGGTGTCTTCCTTCAGGTGGAAGGAGACGCGCAGGGCGTAGTCGTTCATGGCGACGCGCTCGATCTTCTTGAGGGGAATGACGAGTTCCGTCTTTTGGCGCGGGGCGAGGTCGAGTGGCGGCAAGCTGCCTTCATCGATCTGCTTGCCGTTCTCGCTGAGGGACCAGCGGATGTCGAAGTCGGAGAGATTGCGGAAGAAGTATTTGTTGAAGACCTCCACGCGGTTGGAGGAGGGCTCCTTCGAGGTGACCACGATGTCCTGATAGACGCGCTTCACCTCGGCGAAGGCGGGCTTGGGATCGCGGTTGGCGAAGACCACGCCCTTGAGGATGAAGAGGCCGTCGTTCGGCTTGTCCCCGAAGTTGCCGCCGTAGGCCTCGAACTTCTTCACGCCGGGCTCCGGTTTGCCGCGGGCGAGATCGACCGTGACCTTGCCATCGACTTCCTTGGCGTAGATCGACTGGTCCTGCCACTCCCAGATCGAGGCGCCGATGATATTGTCGCTGGAGTCGATGGCCTGCCAGTAGTCGTCCAGGTTGCCCATCGCGTTGTTCATGGTGTGGGCATACTCGCAGATGTAGAAGGGCTTGGTGCGGCCCTTTTGCGCGGCGAGGGAGGCGACCCAATCGACACCGGGATACATGGTGCTATCCACGTCCGGAATCTTGTTGTTGCGCTCGTAGTGGTCGGGACGCGAGGTGTCGATGGCCTTGAGGGCATCGTGCGCGGCCTGGAAGTTCTTGCCGGGGCCGGCTTCATTGCCGAGCGACCAGAAGATCACGGAGGGGTGGTTCTTGTCGCGCTGGACCATGTTCACCACTCGATCGACATGCGCAGCCTTCCACTCCGGCGGATGGGAGAGGGATTGGTCCCCGTAGTAGTAGCCGTGCGACTCGATGTTCGCCTCGTCCATCAGGTAGATGCCGTAGATGTCGCAGAGCTCATACCAGTAGGGATCGTTCGGATAGTGGCAGGTGCGGACATGGTTGATGTTTGCCTCCTTGAGCCGGACGATGTCCTGCATCATGCGCTCGCGGCTGACGGCGTGACCGGTATCCGGCTCCATCTCGTGGCGATTGGTGCCCTTGAGCTTCACGGGTTGGCCATTGATGAGGTAGCGGCCGTCCTTGATCTCCACCTTGCGGAAGCCGGTGCGAAGCGAGACGGCCTCGATAACGCCTTGGCCGGTCCGGCTCTGGCTCTCGATAACGAGTGTATAGAGGTTCGGGGTTTCCGCGGTCCACTTGAGAGGATTCGTGAGCTCAAGCTTCGCGGATATATCGTCCTCTTGACCCGCGGGCGTGATCTGTTCTTCGCCGGGGCCGACCTCGCTCTTTGCAACCACTTTGCCTTGGGCGTCGATGAGCGAGAGCGCGAGCTGTGGCGTGGCAGCCTCGGTCGCACCTAGATTGCGGATCTTGGTGACGACCTTGAGAGTGCCGTCCTTGTAATTCGCATCGAGATCCGGCAGTGCGAAGACATCGCGGATCTGGAATTTCGGCGTGGCATTCAGATAGACGCTGCGAAAGATCCCGCTGAGGCGCCACATGTCCTGGCACTCCAAGTAGCTGCCATCCGAGTATCGGTAAACTTCCGCGGCAATGACGTTTTCCCCGGGCTTGAGGGCCTTGGTGATATTGAAGGCGGCGAGGGTGCGGCTATCCTTGCTGAAGCCGATGTACTGGCCGTTGACCCAGAGGTAGAAGAAGGAGTCGACGCCATCGAAGTTCGCGAAGACCTCCTTGCCATCCCAGTTTGCCGGGATGGTGAAGGTCCGGCGGTAACTGCCGACGGGGTTGCGATCCTTGAACGCAGGCCAATCCTTCGGGGGCTCACCCATGACCTTCGGCCAGTCGCGCTTGAAGGTATAGGATTGGTTCGAGTAGATGGGGGTGTCGTAGCCCTCGAGCTGCCAGCTTGAGGGCACGAGAATGTCCTTCCACGTGGAGACATCGAAGTCCGGCTTGTAGAAATCGGCGGGGCGCTCGGAGGGATTGCCAACCCAATGGAACTTCCACGGGCCATCGAGGGACTGGAAGAAGGGGGACTTCTCGCGGACCACGGCTTGGGCCGAGGCGTGATCGGGAAAGGAGGCGAAGCTGGCGCGCGGCTTTTCCTTATGGAGGGAGAGGTTCTGCTCCTGCTGCCACTCTTGGCCGGTAGGGGCGTCTTGGGCGGAAGCAGGGAAAGCTGCTAGAAGCCCGATGGTTGCCAATAATGTCATTTTCATGGCGAGAAAGTAATTCTGAGTCGCTTCGCGCCATTCGGCAAGCATTCACGCTAAGGAGTGGACAAGAGCCTTGTCCGGGGGCATTGATCGCCGCCGATGGGATCTCTCAAGCACCTGCTCGAAAACAACCGTCAGTGGGCGGAAGCCCAGATCGCGGAAGACCCGGATTTCTTTGCGCGGCTGGCCCGGCAACAAAGTCCGGAATACCTGTGGATCGGGTGCTCGGACAGCCGGGTGCCTGCCAATCAGATCACGGGTCTCGCGCCCGGTGAGGTCTTCGTGCACCGCAACATTGCGAACGTGGTGGTGCAGACGGACTTCAACCTGCTGAGCGTGCTTCAATTCGCGGTGGACGTGCTGAAGGTGAAGCACGTGCTCGTTGTCGGCCACTACGGCTGCGGCGGCGTGCGCGCGGCACTGGAGAACCAGCGGCACGGCGTGGTGGATAACTGGCTGCGGCACATCCAGAACACAGCGCGGCGGAATGAAGCCGAGCTGGGAGCACTGGAACACGAGCTGGCGGTGGACCGCCTGTGCGAGCTGAACGTGATGAAGAACGCCGCGAACCTGGCGCGCACGACGATCGTGGAAGACGCGTGGGACCGCGGGCAGCCACTGGAGATCCATAGCTGGATCTACCGTCTGGATACCGGGCGGATCAGCGTGCTGAACGATCCGATCACGCCGGCTTCCTAGGCTCGGTTTTCAGCCAGGAAGTCCCGGGCGCATTGCTCGGCGCGCTGGCGTGCGCTTGCGCCGGAGCTGCAGACGCGCGGATCGTCGTTGGATGAGCCGATCTCCGCGCTCGTGGCTTCGTGCATGACGGCCCACCACCATTGATCCTTGTCCATCTCCTCGGCGCGAAGCATCAGGCCATCCCAGATGGCGGTGCAGTCATCGTCGAGGTCGCCGGTCCAGATCGGTTGTTCGGGGTCTGCCATCGGGCTTAAATCGGAAAGCGCGGTTCCTCGCGGGAGTCGCGGAACTTCATGGCCGCCTCGGTGCGGGAACGGACGTGGAGCTTCTCGTAGACGTGCTTGAGATGCACGCGGACGGTCTCGACGGAGATGTCGAGGCGATCGGCGATTTCCTTGTTGGCGAGGCCTTCGCAGAGGAGTTCGAGAATCTCGGTCTCGCGCTTGGAGAGTTTGACTTCGTCGGCGGCGGGCTCGGTCTTGATGGGCTGGTGGAAGGCTTCTACCACGCGGCGGGCGATCTCCGCGCTCATCGGGGCACCTCCGGAGCGGACGTCGCGGATGGCATCGCGGACATCGGCAGGGGTCGAGCGCTTCAGGAGATAGCCGGAGGCTCCGGCCTTGAGAGCCGCGAAGATCTTGTCGTGGTCCCGGTAGACGGTGACCATGATGACCTGGACCTCGGGGAGGTGCTGCTTGACGCGCGCGGTGGCTTCGATGCCCGACATGCCGGGCAGGTTGATGTCCATCAGCACGACGTGCGGGCGGAAGGCGTCGATCTTTTTGAGGGCGTCCTCGGCTGAGGTCCAGACGCCGACGCAACGGCAATCGGGCGCGGACTCGACGATCTTGCGCAGGCCGTTTCCGAGTGCGGCGTTGTCCTCGACGATGGCGACGTCAGTGGTGGGTTCCTTGGACATGGATGGGTTTTGGAGAGTTTAGGAATCGCCGGGCGGGGTGGCAAGCAAGGGAAGGATCAAGGTGACCTTGGTGCCTTGGCCACGGGCGGTCTCAATCTGGACGCTACCGCCGGCCTCGGCCATGCGGCGGTCGAGATTGCCGAGGCCATCGCCGCCACTGCCGCGGGCGTAATCCATGAGAAAGCCACGGCCGTTGTCCTCGATGTGGATCTCGAGCTGGCTGCCTTCGAGGGCAATGCGCAGCTTCACCTCGCTGGCTCCGGAATGCTTGACGATGTTGTTCAGGGCCTCGCGCGCGGCGAGGAAGATGCCGTGGCGCTCTGCCGCAGCCAGGGGGTGCTCGGGGATCTCGCGGGCCACATCGCTGCGCAGGGGAATGCGGGCGATGTCGAGGAACTCGCGGGCAAAGGCGGCAATGTATTCGACCAGTGAGCGGAGGGTATCCTCGCGCGGGTTCACGGCCCAGACGATTTCGTCGAGGCTGCCTACCACGTGCTTGGCCTTGGTCGAAAGCTGGTCGAGCGGCGGGTGGAGGGGGCCATCGGCGGCGTCCTCGGCAGCGAGCGCGGCGAGGATGGAGATCTCGGTGAGGCTGGCGCCGAGGTCGTCGTGCAGGTCGCGGGCGATGCGCGCGCGTTCGGCCTCGCGGGCATTGCGGATCCTGAGCTTCTCGATACGCCGCTTCATGCGCGAGCGCGCCAGCAACCAGCCGGTGCCGGCGGCCATGGCAAGGACCAGCAGGCTGATCGTGGAGACAAACCAGGTGGTCTCCCAGAAATGCGGGCTGATGATCAGGCGAAGCGTGGCGGGGCTGTTGCTGGGCACGCCATCGCCATTCACAGCCATCACTTCGAAGTGATAGTCGCCGGGCGGCACCGCCTCGAAGGAGGCGACGCGCTGGTTGCCCAGTTCGCGCCAATCGTCATCAAGGCCGGCAAGGCGTGCGCGGTAGGTGATCTTTTCCGGAGCGCTGAAGCCGAGGCCGAGGAAGCGGAACTCGACGCGCGATCCGCCGGGGCCGGCCTCGATGCGGGCGCTGCTTTCGTCGTGCTGCACGCCGTTGACGCGCACAGAGCTGAGATAGACCGGTGGTGGCACGCGGTTGATTTCCACCAATTCGGGACGAACTCGGACGATGCCATTGCCGGTCGGGAACCAGAGCCAGCCGTCCTTGCCCTGCCAGCCCGCCGGTTGATAGCCGCCGATGCATTCTCGTGTGGGCAGGCCGTCGGAGCGGTCGAGGCGCAGCCAATGCAGGGGGGCATCCGGCTTCGAGGCCCGCTCTAACAATTCCTTGCGGCTCGCGCGGAGGATGCCGCCAAGCGAGCCGAACCAGAACTGGCCGCGGCCGTCATCGACCAGGCAGGTGAGGCGCTCGTCGGGGATGCCATAGCCACTTCCGAATTGCCGCCATGTCTTGCCATTCCACAGGAACAGGCCGCTGCCGAGCGTGGTGGCCCAGATCTCCTTGTCTGACTTGGCGAGGATCGAGGAGATCCAGCGGTGTTCCAGGTCGGCGGTTTGGCCCAGGGGCTTGAAGCCGTTCTTCGCATCACCGCGGTAAACGCGGCCATCGATGGTGCCGACCAGGATGTCCTTACCGCGGGCACCGGGAGAGATGGTCGCGAGGTCGGCTTCCGGCAATCCGTCCTCTTGGCCGAATTGGCGGACGACCTCGTTTTGGTAGGAAGCCAAGCCTTGCGAGCCGGCGAACCAGATGGTGCCTGAAAGATCTTGGGCGAGGGCGCGGACCTTCGAAGGGGTCTGGGTCTTCGCGAACTGGGATTTGAACTCGCCATCGCGGCGCGCAAAGACGGTGCCGTCGCGGGAGGCGGCCCAGAGGACGCCATCGCGATCCTCGAAGAGAGCGCCGATCGAGCGATTGGGCGTGACGTCGACTTGCTCGGCGTTTTCCGGAGTCCAGCGCGTCAGGCCACCGCGGCGGTGGGCGATCCACCAATCGCCGCTGCGGGTCTGCATCACGGCGAGTACCGCGTTGTCCGCCAAGCCATCGCTGAAGTCGAGGACGTCGACCCGGCTCGGCCGGACTCGTGCCAGGCCGTTGATGGGGCTGGAGATCCAGACATTGCCCTCCTTGTCTTCCA
The DNA here is from genome assembly GCF_000739615.1 of Haloferula sp. BvORR071. Taxonomy (GTDB): domain Bacteria; phylum Verrucomicrobiota; class Verrucomicrobiia; order Verrucomicrobiales; family Akkermansiaceae; genus Haloferula. Next base: position 395,196 of record NZ_BATP01000003.1, on the reverse strand, counting down.
ACAGCTCGCTGAATGCGAGGGGCGTGCTGCTGCCGGGAATCGTGACCACCATCGGCGTGCTGCCCGGAGCGGAGACGACGAGTCGGCCTTCGCTGTCAGAAGACCAGTGGCGTCCCTCGCGGTCGGTGAGTGCCGGCGGTGTATCGGAGTCGATGCGGCGACCGCCATTGGTTTGGGCCTTGAGATCGGCATCGAAGAGCGCGAGCAGCGGCTCAGACGGCGTGGTGACCTCCTGTGCGGCATTGCCGTCCATGCGGTGGATCTCGGTGCCGCGCTTGAAATAGATGGTGTGCGATTCGTCCTCGATCAGCTGCGCGACCAGGGGCGGTCGCGGTTGGCGAGTCTCCGGCAGGACCCGCTCGAACTTGCCGCTGCGGAGGCGGAAGAGGCCGCCCTGGAAGGTGGCGACCCAGATATCCTTGTTCGAGGTGGCGAAGATCCGCCAGAAGGCGAAGCGGTTGCGGCGCTGTTCGCCGTCGAGCTCGATCGGCTGGAATTCCAGGCCATCAAAGCGCGCGATGCCTTCCGCGGTGGCGATCCACAAATAGCCGTCCGGAGACTGGGTGATCGAGCGGACAACGTTGCCTGGCAGCCCATCCTCGGATTGCCAGATCCGCACCAGCAAATCGCGCTCCTGCGCTACGGCGGGGAGCCGCAGCAAAAAGAGGAGCAGGGTGAGGACGACAAGCCGCACGCAGTCAGTCTGAAGGAGCGGAAGAGCTTGTCGAGAGTCCGCAAGCAGGGGCTTTGCCGGGCGGGGCATCATTCACTCAAGCAAAAGCACCCGGTAGTAGCAGGATCCGGCAGGAGGGTTCGTATCGGTAAAGGAACCAGTGCCGCCCACGCTGCCGATCAGATCCCAGTCGTCAGCTCCCAGCGTATCGCTGCGGCGGACCTCGAAGTCCAATCCCGGGGCGGAGGGCCAAGTGAGGGTGAATCCTCCGGGGCCCCGGCTGCCGCTTGCCTTGAAGGAGGAGTTGGCGTCCCTCGGGTCCAAGCCGAGGCGGAATTCAATCTGGTTGCTGGTGCCGTCGCCATCGGGGTCGGCACTAGGCGCAGCATCGGGGTTGCTGCTGCTGCCGAAGTGCTCGATCTGCCATTCCTCGAAGGGCGTCAGGATCGGGGTGACGACAAGGCGCACCTGGCCCGCCGTGGCGGTGCTGACCGTGGCCTCGTATCCCGGAGGCAGGGTGCCGATCGCTAGCGACTCATCGTCGAGGCTGCCGGTGTAGGTCATTAGCGTGTAGGTCCCCGCGGCGAAGCCCGGGAGCGCGGCGACTTGCAGGGTGCCCGCCAAGGTGAGGTCACCCGTGACCGCGATCTTGTCAGGGACAGTGCCGAGATCAAAATTGAGGCTGCTGCTCGCGGCCAGATTGAGGCCACCGGCGAGGGTCAAGGTGCCTACAGGAGCGAGAGTGCCTTGGCAGGTGACGGTGCCGCCGATAGTGCCGCTGCCACCCAAGGTCCCGCCGCTTTCCACGGTGGTCGTCGTACTTCCGAGCGATCCGGTGACGATCAGCTTCCCGGCGCTCACGGTCGTGGGGCCGGTATAGGTGCTGACCCCGGCGAGGGTCAGCGCGGCGCTGCCGGTCTTCTGGATCGCGGTACGGCTGCTGCCATTGCCGTTTTGGATGACTCCTGCAAAGGTGGAATCGAGGTTCTTCGCGCCGATCTGCCAAGTGACAACGGTATTGGCGGGCGGATTGTTATTGTCCGGAGTACTGCCGGAGAGGGCGGAGCCTGCGGAGCCGGTGAGACAGCCGATGGGCAGGGTGTGGGTGTAGTTCAGGAAGCTGAGGGCCACCGCCTTGTCCGCCAGCGAGAGGGTCGCCGCCGGGAGACCACCGGTATGGGCAAGGCGGAAGAGCCCGCCATCTGCATCCGTGGTGACGTTGATCGTGCCGCTGAATGCAGACCAATCGGCCAAGGTCTTGAAGCGGACGTAGGGGACATAGACATTGAGCGTGCCAGCGCCGGTCAGGGTCCCGCTGAGATCCATGCGCGAATCACAGCGCAGGGTGCCCGTTTGGCCGGCAGCGACCTGCATGGCGTAGTTGGCAGTGCTGTAGGTGGCGGAATTGTCCAACTGCTGGAGTGCGCCGCCCTGGAAGATGATGGGGCCGGAGCCAATGGTAGCCATGGCCGCCTCCGTGCTGGTGGCGAGAGTCCCGGCATTCAGATAGGTGCCACCGGAGTAGGTGTGTGCGTTCGCAAAGGTAAGCGTGCCGGTGCCCGACTTGGTGAGTGAGCCGTTGCCGATGATTTTGCCCGTGCCGGCGAAGCTGTAGTTCTTGGCGGCATCAATGATTACGTGGTCAGGCTCCAGATCCTGCGCCAGGTCGATCGGCGTGGTGGCATTTCCATCCTGAGTGAAGGACGCGGTGGCTCCTGTTAGAAAGCTCGCGGGAGCAGACCCGTTGGTCCAGTTGGCGGTCGAGGTATTCCATTGGCTGTTGACGCTGCCGGTCCAGGTGAGATCTCCGCTACCGCCGGGTTGCTGGGCAAGCGTCATGGTGACAACACCCGGAGTCATGGTGCTGAAGGTCGCGACCAAGGTGGAGCCCTGCGGAGCCAGCCAGGTAAAGGCGGGTGTGCCGCTCAAAGTCCCGGTGTAGCTGAGCACGGTGTAGGTGCCCGCCACGGGATTGTAGCCTGCCGCCGGACGCAGCACCGCAGTCGCGCCAAAGCTGAGATTGCCGGTGACAGCGAGTGGCGTGGAGTCGTGCTCGATAATCGCGCCGGCTTGAAGCGAGAGATTCGCGGCGATGGTGCCGCTGCCCCCAATGGCGGCTCCGCTTTGCACCGTCACGGCGCTGCCGGTGATGCTGCCATTCAAGCGCAGGCTCCCGGCGCTGACGGTCGTCGCGCCGGTGTGGGTGGATGCGCCTGCTAGAGTCCAGGTGCCGGAGCCGATCTTTGTGACCGCGGTGGTGCCGGTGCCATTGACGATCGCTCCTTCAAAAGTGGCGTCGGTATTCTTGCCGCCGACACGCCAGGTGACCGTGCGACCGGCGGTAGGTCCGCCGCCGAGTCCCGAACTGGCGCCGCCGGAAAGCTCGCCGATATCGAGGGTGGGGCTGCTGCTGGAGACGTTGTAGTAAATGTAGCAATCGGCACCCGCGGAGATGGCGGCGGCACCGTAACCGAAGGTGTTGCTGATGCGCATTTCTCCGCCGTCGCCGCCGCCGAGAACGTTGATCCGGCCGCTGAAGGCGGACCAGTTGCCTTTCAGGTCGGTGCGGACATAGGGCGTATAGTAGTCGAAGGTGCCACCGCCGGTAAGACTACCGGTCAAGCTGCAGCGACCGTCGGCATTGAGCCGGCCGCTTGCGCCTGTAGGAACGATCAGATTCCATGCCGCCGTTTCGCTCGCCTGGACATCGGCCATGGTGAGAGTGCCGCTGGAAAGGGTGACGCTGCCGGTTCCTAGGGCCGAGCTGTTCGCGGTAGAGCCGGCAAGATAGATGGTGCCAGAGGAGATGAGGGTGCCGCCACTGTAAGTATTGTTCTTCGCCAGGATCAGGGTGCCGGGTCCGGTCTTGGTCAACTTGCCAGTGCCCGTGGCCGTGCCACTGATCTGCATCGAACTACTCGCAACCGCGATATCGAAAGTGCCGCCGGAACTGCCCAGCGTGAGGCTGCGGTTCGTATTGGTCTGCAGCCCGGTGAGACGCAGCGTGCCGCCATTAATGACGAGATTACTAGCGCCGACCGAGGCCGCGCCAATGGAACTCGGAGTGCCAGCATCGCCCAAGGAGGAAACAGCGAGCACGCCGCCATTGATCGTAGTGGCACCCGTGTAGTCATTGTTGGTATCCACAGTGAGCGTGCCGCTCCCGGACTTGGTAAGTCCGCCGCCGCCGCTGATGATGCCGGAGCCTGAGAAGCTGTAATCCGCGGAGGAATTCACCGCGACGGAGCCAACCGGCAGAACGCCGCTCAAGCTGACCGCAGGAGCCGCCGAGCCACTGTCATCGAAGCTAACGGCATCGCCGGCAACGAAGATGTCAGCAGACCCGCCGAGCTTCCATGTCTGGCTCGACGCGAGGTCCCATGCATTGCCAGAACCGCGCCAGGTTACGGCAGAAGGCACCCGTGTGACCGGCACCGTGAGCGTGACCGCTCCCGATCCAGCATTAAGCGCGTAGGGTGTGCCAGGCGGAACGGTTGCGGCCAAGTTCGACACGCTGCCGCTCAGCGTTCCGGTGTAGGTGATCAAGGTGTAGCTTCCCGGTGGTAGCGGCGCCCCGCTAGGGGACTTGATCACCAAGCCGACCTTGCCACTGAGGCTGAGATTGCCGGTGATCGCCACCAGATCGTTGGCAGCGCCGGGTGTCGAAAGATCGAGGCCGAAATAAGAGCCATCTTGAGCTGTTAGGCCGCCGCCGAGCTGAAGCGTTCCTGCATTCCCCATTCCGTTTCCCGGAACCAAGCCACCGCGATAGCCAAGGACAACGGGCTGGGCGAAGTTGCCGGTGCCCCCAATCCTGCCGCCACTCATACCACCGGTGAGACTGCCACCCCATGTGCCGCCCCAGACAGTGACGGGGCTTTGTTGAAGACTGCCGTTCAGGATAAAGGCTCCGTCCCACACAGTGGTGCTGCCGCTGAAGCTATGGGCACCTGAGAGAGTGAGTGAACCGGAGCCGGCCTTCACCATCTTCATCGTGCCAGCAAGGGCGCCGCTGCTGCCATCGAAGCTCTGGTTCTTCGGCGAATAGACCGTGAATGCCGAGGGTTGAAGCGTGCCGTTCAGCAGGACGGGAGTCGAGTTGTCGGCCGCGATGTCGAAGCGGACGGACTTGCCCGCGGCGAAGGTGCTGTTAGAGCCATTCGCCTGCCAGCTAGCCGTTGTACCATTGTCCCAAGTGCTGGCACCTGCACCGCCGCGCCAGACGAGGTCCGCTTGCACCACGGGCGGCGGCTGGGGCGGGGTCATGCCGTTCCCGAGGTAGTAATCCACATAGGATGCCTGCACGTAACCCTTGGTCGTCGTCTGGTTGCGATACTGCGGGTTGTGCATCAGGGTATACAGCCGCGTGGTCGCCGGAGTGTCGGTGGTGTAGATCCGCAGTTCCGAGTTGTCGCTGGCAACCACCAGCATCTCCTCGCGCCAATCGCCGAAGAGGTCACCCCAGAAGGCCGGCCGTCCGCCATAGGCCTGATAGTTGCCGGTTGGCGCTGCGCTGTCGTTGTAGATGGTGAGGATGCGACCGAGGCCGCCGGGGCTGGCGGGATTGAAGCCGTCCACCGTCGGCGACTCACCGCTGCTGCCGGGAACCCCCACGAACTCACGGCTCAGGTTGCCATCCCACCAGATCGCCTCGGGCGGAAAGGGCTGGGTGGAATAGATCCGCTCGCCCTTGGCGTTGTAGATCCCGGCTTGGGTGGAGAACATTTCGTAGCCCTTCTGGCTGGCATCGATGTCTGCCGCCACCCCGCGGCCGACGTCGACCACGCCACCGGCATACCACTTGCGGATGAACTTGCCGGTAGCGGCCTCGATTAAAGCCGTAGCGAGTCCACTGCCGTTGTTCTGCTGGATCAGGAAGGTCTCCAGTCCGGGTCGGTCCGGATCAATGTCGCCCATGTGGAAGCGGTCGCCGTGGACGATTTCCGGGGTGTTGAAGAGCTGAAGGCCGTTGTCATCGATGCCGTAGCCGATATCGATGAACTCGTCCTTGCCGTCGTTGTCCGGATCGCCGATGCGGATCTGGTGCCCTTCCGGCGCATGCTCGTCCAGGGTGTCCGCATCGTAGCTCCAACGCTGGGAGAGCACGCCGCCGCGGTAGTCCCAGACGGTGGTCAGGCCTTGGAATCCGCCATCATCGCGGCGGTTCTTGGCGGCAAGCAGCACTGATGGGCGGCGGCCGTCCGGGAAGAAGATCCCCATGTGGCCATTCAGCGGGCCATCGGCGAGGTAGGGATTCGGGACCGGAGCGCGGGCTATCTCCGCGCCGGTAAGGCCATTGACGACCGAAAGGAACTGCTTGCGGCTATCCGCTTCGACCAGCGTGTTGCCATCGCCGAAGACCACGCCACTGGCGGTGCGGATCAGCACCTCGGCCACGCCGTCGCCATCCATGTCATAGACGGTCATGTTGTCGCCATGGCCGATGCCGATGGTCGAGGAGCCGGGCTCGATGTTGTAGTGGTTGGTGCTGTTAGGCCCCATGTTCATCCGCCACAGGAAGGTCCCGTCGCGCTTGTAGGCCTCCACGAACTGCCGCTGGTCGGCCACATTCTGGTTGTAGCGATCCACCACGAAGTCGTATTCGCCGTTCCCATCGAGATCGCCGACCCAGCAAAACTTCACCTTGTGCGCGCCATCGGGCGTCGGCTGGAGCGGAATCGGGATATACTGACGGGCAGGCGGATTGGCGGGCAGGATGGCGCCCGTGCTTTGCGGATGGGCGTAAGTGTCGGGTACTTCGACGCCGCCGAGCACGGGTTTCACCGTGTAGGTATAGGAGGTGGTGGAGAGGCTTGCCGGGGTATCAGTGTAGTCGGTGGTGGTGCTGAGCGGCGTGTTGTTCAGCTTCACGGCCGCGGTGCCATTGGCCGAGCGGTAGAGATTGAAGGCGATACCCTCCGGATCATTGCCGAGCAGACGCCAGCTCACATAGACCTGCGTGTTCGGACTTTTCTTGCGGATGGCCGTGACTCCGCGCCCGAGGGACTCAAGCTGGCGCTGGGCAAAGGCGGTGCCACAGCATGCCAGGAAGATCAGGATGGCGAGGGCGCTTTTCGGGTTGAGCCGCGTGGTCATGGGTTTCGACAGATGGCCGGGAGCTGGGCCATTCCGCTGCGTGAGAGGGAACACCGCAGCGCTTGCTGCGGTCGATACCATGAGCGGGTTAGCGCTACGGTGAGACCCCGCGGTGGCGGAGAACCCGATAGCCGAGTGCTGCCGCAAGAATAGTCACCAAGACGGCAAGCCGGATTTCGCGATGAGGGCGCGCCTGTGGGTGTGCCTCGATGACTGCAGGAGCTTCCGCGGCCGGTGGCGATTCCGGCGCTTGCCCGCCACCGAGCGAGGCCAAGCTCAGGCTCGGATCATCGGCATGGATCTGTTTTGTGGCCACGGGCACAACCTCCCGGCCGAAGGGTTTGCTCGTCTGATCGAAGACCTGGATGCTGCCGGATTCCAGCGTTGTCAGTCGCGGAAAGAATCGCGCGGTGAATGCCAGCGGCCAAGCCTCGGGCCGGCCATAGGTGACCACGAGGGCAACTTTTTCGTGAGGCTCGAAGATGCATTCCGTGGAACGCGGCAGCATGGCCTGCCCGCCAGCCCTGACCTCGAATAAATCACCAGCCATCTCCGCTAACAGCGGCTGGGCTAGCTGTTGGCCCTGCCCATCGAAGCTCCCGGGCGCTCGCTCGCCGAGAAGCGCTGCGGCAAACTTATAGGACGTCCGGACCACCATCCGCATGCGGTCTGCATGAATCCGGACCTCCGTTTCATTCTCGAAGCCGAGGTGAGCGCTCGCCGGACCGATGCAGGCAAGCAGCAATAGAAGCCATAGTGTCAGCCGGCCCCTCACGGATCGGTGCGGAAGGGCGCGGCGGGTAGCCCGGCGGAGTTGTAGAGATTCGCTCCAGCCGGGTTGTCGGCCCAGGCATAGCGCACGTAGGCCGGGCGCGGGACCAGCGGGCTCGAGACGACCACGGTATTGCCCTCGATCTCCGCAGTGCCCCAGACGAATTTCCGGTCATCGCCGGCGACGGCGAATTGCTTCAGGGAAGCACCTTGGGCCATCAGGCCGCTTGCGGTATTTTCGAAGTGCAGCCGGACCCGTCCGTCTTCGATTTCCGCGGACTTGTAAGTCGGACCGGAGGCGATGACGTCCTTCTGATAGGCGTCGCGCAGCGCCAGCAGGGCGAGGCGCTTGCCGACGTCTTGCTTGTTGCGCGGGTGGACATCCTTCTCGTCGCCGATGTCGATGGTGAGAGCCATGCCGGTGTGGGGCAGGTTCAGTGAACTGGCCTGAGCCTCGCGCATGCTGGCGAGGCTACTGGAACCGGGATCGGGGGCGGGCACCTTGTTGGGCGCGAGTTGGACGAAATAGAAGGGGAACTCACCCCGGCCCCAGCGCTTGCGCCAATCACCGATCAAGGCGGCCTGCAAGGCAGGGTAGAGGTCCCTGCTGCCGAGATTCGACTCGCCTTGGTACCAGATGGCTCCGCGAATGCCATAGGGGATCACCGGGGCGATCATGCCGTTGAAGAGCACGCTCGGATTGTGTTGGTCCTGCACCGGGTCGGGTTGCTTCGGGGCCTTGCCCTTGCGGCCACCCTCCGTCCATTTGGCCATGGCCATGCCGTAGTCGGTGTAGGCCTTCGGATCGTCGCGATAGGCGATGAACTTCTTGCCGAAGGCATCGCGCAGTGCCTTGAGGGAATCCTGCTTGGCCAGTTCCTCCTTGCTGATCCATGCCTCCGCGGTGCTGGCACCATAGGCGCAGGTGATCAGACCCACCGGCACGCCCAACTGCTCTTGCAGATTCCGAGCGAAGAAGTAGGCGACGGCGGAGAAGTCCCCGGCGGTTTCCGGCGAGCAGACATTCCATTGTCCTTCAAGCTCACGCTGGGGATCTTCCCGCATGGTCCAGTCGGCGCTGAACATCCGGATCTTCGGGTGCTTGGCGGCCGCGACTTCGCTCTGCCAATCCTTGGTTCCCGAGAAGGAACGCTTGGCAGTGGAGGCAACGGTGAAGTCCATGTTCGATTGACCGGAGCAGAGCCAGACTTCGCCGACCATCACGTCCGAATAGGAGCGTGTGGCATCGGCAGTGACTTTCAGTTCGTAGGGGCCGCCTGCCGGAATCGCGGGCAGGTCCAGATGGAAGCAGCCCTTGTCATCCGCGGTAGTGGTGACGCTCTGACCCGCGATCTCGGCCTTCACCGTGCTAGCGGCTTTCGTTCTGCCCCAGAGCGGATTCGGCGTGTCGCGCTGGAGCACCATGTGGTCGGAGAAGACCCGCGGCAGCCAGAGGTCCGCGGCCAGCAGTTGCTTGCCGAGCTCCGTACCCCGCAGGGATTCAGCCATGGTCCGCGCATTGAACTCCGCTCCGGCGGGGCCGGTATGCGTATGATCGGTGCCGGCAAAAAGCAGCGCCGTCTTCTCTTGTCCGATGGCTTCATAGCGATCGGCGAGGATGGAATTGAAGTCGACGAACTCTGCTCCGCCCTGCTTCGCGACTTCTTTCGCCCAGCCCGCGTAGCCGCCTTCCGCACGGCCTACCTTGCCATCCTTCCAGTCATTCCGCGGGATGAGCGAGACCACGATGGGAGTGGCGCCTTTGGATTTGGTGTCGGCGACGTATTTGCGCAGATACCAGCCGTAGCTGTGCACCGTTTCCGCTTGGCCGTCGGTCTTGCGAACGATGTCCTCGGTCTCCTCGCCGATGCCCTTGATCGAGGCCCGGCAGCGGTCGTCATTGAGCGGCCCGCCGTCGTTGTGGCCGAACTGCATCAGCACGAAATCGCCGGCCTTGAGATTCGCCATCACCGCATCCCAGCGGCCTTCGGTGAGGAAAGTCCGGCTGCTGCGGCCGCCGATCGCACGGTTGATCACCTCGATCTTCGCGGGATCGAATTCCGCCACCAAGGGATCGCCCCAGCCTTCCTGGCCACTGGTTTGGTTGCGGACCGTGGAGTCCCCGATGATGAAAAGAGTCGGCTTCGCCCCGGCAGCCGCGATCAAGCAAGCGACAAAGGGAGCGAGGAAAAGGCTGCGCATGCGCGGACTATGCCTGTTTCTTCGCCCTCTGTCTCGTAACCAGAACGGGGTAACACTTTCTGGGTGTATTGCGCGAAAGGATGCGGTCCCCGCCATGGAAACCCGAATCACTTGGCGCCCAGTTCCTTCTTGAAGAAGTCGATGGTGCGTTGCCATGCCAACTTCGCGGCAGCTTCGTCGTAGCGTGGCGTAGTGTCGTTGTGGAAGCCGTGATTCACGCCGGGATAGATGAATGCCTCGTATTTCACGCCTGCCTTCTTCAGCGCTTCCTCATACGCGGGCCAACCGGCGTTCACCCGCTGGTCGAGTTCGGCGTAGTGGATCAGGAGGGCTGCCTTGATGTTGGGGACATCAGCCGCGGCCGGTTGTCCACCGTAGAAGGGCACTGCCGCCTTGATCGTGTCAGGCAGCCGCACCGCGAGGGTATTCGCCATGCCGCCACCGAAGCAGAAGCCCACGACGCCGACCTTGCCATTGCACAGCTCGTGACCTTGCAGCCATTTCGCCGCGGCGATGAAATCTTCATCCATCTCTTCCTTCTTGCGCTTCCCCTGGAGCGCGCGGCCCTCATCGTCATTCCCCGGGTATCCGCCCAAGGGGGTGAGGGCATCGGGTGCGAAGGCCACGAAGCCCTCCACGGCAAGCCGGCGGGCGACATCCTCGATGTAGGGATTCAGTCCGCGGTTTTCGTGGACCACGATCACGCCGGGCAGCTTGCCCTCGGCCTTGGCCGGGCGGGCGAGGCAGCCCTTGATCTTTCCTCCGCCGGCGGGTGAGTCATAGGTCTCGTAGGACACCTTGATCCGCTCGTCGTCCTTCTTCACCTGCTCAGCGAAGGCATACTGCGGGCTGAGCGCGGCCACGATGCTGGCGACGGTTACGCCGCCGACAGCGAATTTCGAGGCCCGGTCGAAGAACCCACGCCGGTCGACCTGACCGTGCACGTACTCGTCGTAGAGATTAAGCAGTTCCTGGGGAAAATCAGCGGCGGTTTTTCGGTCCATCCTCATGAAATGGTCCGGGAAGGGGAAAGTTGCAAGCTTCCCTGTCAGCAGGAATGCTAACGCAGCGGCGTGAGCGTCACCGGTCCGAGCAAGCCGGAGGGCAGGGGCTTCCAGACGGATGCGTCGAATGGCTTGTAGTCGACGTTCACGAAGTTGATTTCATGGAAGGCCTTCCACGGGACCTTCCGGCGGTCGAGATCGGCGATGCGGTTGGCCGCGAGGTTGGTGACCTCGACTTCCAGAACGTTGTTGCCCTGCTTGGGCTCGACTCGCACTGGCTCCGAAATCCATGCCGTGCCCGCATTCTTGCCATTGAGCCGGATCTTCGCGGTTTCGCAGAGATGACCGAGACTGAGGAGGGCGGGGGATTTGCCCTGCCAGTCAAACTCCAGGCGATAGAGTGCGGTGCCGGAGAAGTTCTGGTAGCTGGCACCTTCGCGTTCGGTCCATGAGGCGAGCGTGCTTGTTTCGTAGGCCGGCGGCAGTTCGGGACCACCATCGAGGAAGCTAACTTTCCAAGTGCCATTGAGTGCGACAGCGGGGCTTCCGGCATCGTTACTCAGCCATGGTGTACCGCTCGCGGTCTTGTCGCGGTAGGTTCTGAGGATTCGTGATTCACCGGCGGCAAGGACCAGGCGCACTCCGCCATCGGTGGCGACGACTCCGCTCGCTCCGCGCATGGGATCGAAGAGGACCGCCGACTTCATCGGGGTGGCGAAGTTGATCTTCTCGTCGATGGACTTGTCCGATCGATTCACGATGAAGTAGCTCCAGCCATCTTCGTGGCGACGGCGGACGAAGCGGAGATCATGCTCAGCCATGGACTCCCCGCGGATCTCCGCTGGCAGACCGGTATCCGCTGCGACCGGATGTTCCTTGAAGAGCTTCGCCAGTTCCTCGCGTCCTTCCTGGACTTTGTTCAGGCCGGGAACCTCGGTGGGGACTCCGCCGCGGAAAATCACGGGAGCGCCTTGCGCGGCCAGATCGAGCAGATGCTTGGCGGTCGCGACGGGAAGATAGCGGAGTTCAGGGACGACCAAGGCCTTGTAAGAATTTCCGCCCATCTGGATGCGTTGATCCGCAGCCTTGGCGTCATTCAGTTGCAGGTCGGAGACGAAGTCGCAAGGGATGCCGTGGTTCCACAAGGCCATCGCCTCGCGGTAGAACGCCGAGGTGTGCAGCCACTTCTCCTGATTGTGGACGGTGAAGAGGGGCAATCCCTTGCTGCCGTCGTGCCACAGGTCCGCCATGGGGAAATAGACCAACACCTCGCTGTCGGGTTTGCCGGATTGCAGCATCGTCTGGCAGCGGCCGAGGTAGCGGGTGAACGCCGGCAAGTCTCGCCACAGCCCGCCATTCGGCCCCATGTTCGTGGAGGCATAGAAGAGCCAGCCCGGCCATGCGGCGTCTTCCGGGGAGTAGGGAATGCCGTGAAAGAAGATATGGTTCACACCACCGAGCCAGACGAAGTCGGCTGCTTCCTTGAGCTGCTGCGGCGTCACTTGGAAATGCTCGCCCAGCCAAGTGAAGGTTTCTGCGGAGGCCAGTCGCTTGCCAGTCACGTGCGCGGCGGAGGAGGCAAACTGCAGCATCGGGATCTGCGCTTCGTCCACATGGCGGAAGATCTCGGTCTCGGGGATGTCGGCGACCGCATAGTGGTCTAACAGATTTCCCGGGGAGCCGTGGGCTTGGTTGCGGGTCAGGCTGCCGCGTGCCTTTGCCCAGTCGTGCCAGCGCGCGAGATACTCGCGGTGGAGATCGCTCATGGTCTCGCGGTAATCGGCGCGGACGCGAGCGATGGTGTCACTCTCGCCTTCGCCGTGGAAGGCCTGCAGTTGCGTCCGCAGGTCGTAGCCGCGAAGCTGCTGGAAACGGGTGAAGAAATCGTCCGTCCACTCCGCGCCGTAATATTCGAAGGAATCGTGGAAGTGGGCCCGCGGCTCGGGAACATTCGGCCGGTCCAGTGCCTCTGAGAAGGGCTTCAGATAGGCGTCGATCGCCTTGGTCGAGTAGGGATCGAGCACACAGCCCGCGCCGCCCGGTGCCGAGCGCTTCACCTTCTGGATTGCATGCCGCGAGATCAGGCCGTGAATCCGCCAGCTTCCCGCAGGTGGCGTCCAAGCCAGCGCGCCGTCCTTCACCATGGACATCAGGTCCATGGGATCGCCTTGAGCGGGCCATGCGGAGAGGACTTCCACACGTCCCTTCGGAAGCTTCAATGAAAAGGGCTGCCCGCCCTCGGCCTTGGCGATCACGCTATCGACGCTGGCCGAGGCATCTTCCTCCTTCACCCAAGGTCCGCCGAAGGGCCAGCCAGTGCCAGTCGTGAGATCGACTCCCATGTCCAATCGCTCGGCCTCCTTCGCGGTGTGGGCGTAGGCGTTCGTCCAAGGCTCGGAGAGGAAGGACAGGTCCCGCGACTCGAAGCCCTTCGCCCCGTAGATTGGGCAGATCTCGACTCCGCCGATCCCGGCCTTCGAAAAGGCCTCGAGCTGCTTGGTTAGATTGGACGTATCGACACCGCTGCCGAGCCACCACCAGCGGGTCCAGGGCTTGGCCTCGCGGGTGAGTGGCGGCCAGGCGGTATCGTCGGCGGCTGCCGGCAGTCCCAGGCAGAGCAGCGCAAGAAGAGCGGGTTTCATGGAGGAGATATCAGGTGCCGCTCGTCCGCTTCGGGTCGATGCGTTCCAAGCGCAGATAGTCGTAAAGCAGACCCTGGTGCCACACCTGGCCGCTCAGGCGCAGCTCGAGCACATTGTCCTTGGTCCTCAGCGCATCGGCGGGGATGGGGAAGTCCAATTCGGTGAGCAGTCCGCGGTAGCCATCACGGTGCATCACGCCGTTCTCCGGCAGTCTACCGCTGTCACCCACGACGCGGCCGTTGACCGCGACTGTCAGGCGATCGTTCTCGCGATGCCCGCAGAGCGCGATGCGCAAGCGGTGCTCTCCCATCTCCTTCAGGTCGAAGTGGACCTTCCACACGGAGTCGCCGGTCACATGACCATTGTCATCCAGTGTGAGCGGCTGGCAGAGGTTCCAGTCCTTCTTCCAATCGCTCTTGCCGATGGTGAAGTCCACCCCGTTGGGGAATTCCTTGCGGAAGTCGAGATAGTGCCCCCACAGCCAGTAGCGGTCGCCATTGCGGAACTCGCTGGCGCTGCGGTCCGGAACGCCGATCTCCCAAACCGTAGGACCAGCTCGTTCGATACTCCAAGCAAGGTTGCCAAGTGCCAGCGGCTTGCCCTCTTCCACAGTAACCGCCTCGCGCGAAAACTCACCCAGCACTCCGTCCGCAAAGGCGTGGAGAACATATTGGCCCGGACGGACCGAACCAATCCGGAAGCTGCCATCCGTCGCCGCCTTCGCCCAGTAATGGTAGTGCTTGCCGTCGCGCTGCCAGCCGACCTTCTCGGTCCAGCGCCGCGAGCCGGTCTGGTAGTCGGCCGCGGTCAGGCCGACCCACATGGCACCGGGCTTGGCATTCCCGACCGGATCCTTGACTGTGATTTTGCCGGTGACCGGCACCCGCTGCTTGGCAGCGTAGAGTGGGCTATCGACCCACGGGTAGGGCCAGCGCTTGATTTCCGCGGTTGCGGTCTTCATCGCGTCCTTCCACATCGTCATGGCGTCCGGGCCTTCGTTGGTTTGCAGGAGGAAGGGCCCGACCACCATCGACCAGGCTTCGCCCTTCTTCACCTCGAGCGAGGTGCCACCGTAGTGGCTGCCGTGCCACATGTTCAGAAGCACCGGCCGCCCGCCGCGATTGACGTCAAGATGACCGGTGAGCTCCGGCTTCGTCGGCCCGCCGGCGATGTATTCCAGCGAGGGATTCACCATCCACAGCCCGACTTTCTTCGACGAGGACGACCAGCCGTAGGCCGGGGATTCGGAGAAGAGCGCGGAATAGCCATACTTGTGCTCCACCTCGCCCTTGTGAATGCCGGTGTTCAGCCGCCGCGCCTCCTTGAGGTTCATTTCAGTACCCTCGTCCCAGTCCTCACCGGTCGGCATCTTCCGCGAGCGCTCGGCGTCGACGGTCAGATAGTCGAAGACCTGCGGATCGGGCTTCACCACGTAGCGCGCCTCGCCAATCCCGAAACCGGGGAACTCAGCCGGGTGCTCGTAGATGCCATAAATGTAGAGCCCTTGGGTATCGTCAGTGAGGGCGTAGCGGAAAGAGACGTTGACCGGCCACGCACCGGGGGCGGCAGGGTCATAGCGGCAATCGATGGCGATTTCGCCGGTGCTGCCGCCGGGCAGGGTGATCCGGGACTCCGCGGCTTTCGCGAAGCCGTCGATTGCGGTGCCTCGCTCGCCGCCGCCGCTGAAGGACCAGTAGCCGGTCCCGCCGCGGATTAGTTCCAGGTCGCCGCGCTTGAAGGAAATCAGCGTGGCCTTGGCCTTGTCGATCCGGGCCGAGACCTTGCCATTCTCGAGAACGAAAGTGCGCCCCTCGTCCCGGACATGGACCTCCGCATGGACGGAGGAGAAGCTCAATCCGGCGGCGAGGACTGTGGCGGCGATCTTAAACGATGGTTTCAACGATTTGAGGTGAAAACGAGTGCTGCCCGCCAAACTAGCCTTGGCAGGGGGTAGAAGCCAGCCCCCCGATGGGGTTAGGGCCGCGATGTTCAATTGCCCGCATCCGGTCTTGCACCCCCCGCCCAGAGCGCCAAGCATCCGCGCCGCCACATGATGCACGATCCGGATCAGCACGCCTCGCTGGGGGCGATGTACCAGGACTACTTCCTCGACTACGCCTCGTATGTCATTCTGGAACGGGCAGTCCCCCACATCAACGACGGCCTGAAGCCGGTCCAACGTCGTATCCTGCACTCCATGAAGGAGTTGGACGACGGTCGCTACAACAAGGTGGCGAACGTCGTGGGCAACACCATGAAGTATCACCCCCACGGGGATGCTTCGATCGCTGACGCCATGGTGCAGCTCGGCCAGCGCGATCTGATGATCGATTGCCAAGGCAACTGGGGCAACACCCTGACCGGCGATGGCGCCGCTGCCCCGCGCTATATCGAAGCCCGGCTGACGAAGTTCGCGCTCGATATTTCCTTCAACGGGAAAACCACCGATTGGACGCCGTCCTATGATGGCCGGAACAAGGAGCCGATCACCTTGCCGATGAAGTTCCCGCTGCTTCTCGCCCAAGGGGTCGAGGGCATCGCCGTGGGCCTCGCCTGCAAGATGCTGCCGCACAACTTCATCGAGCTGATCGATGCCTCGATCGCGGCGCTTCGGAAGGAACCATTTGAACTGTTGCCAGACTTCCCGACCGGCGGGATCATGGACGCCAGTGACTACCGCGATGGACTTCGCGGCGGCCGTGTCCGGGTGCGGGCCCGCATTTCCTCGGAGAAGAAGGGTCTGCTGCGGATCACCGAGATTCCCTTCGGCACTACGACCGGTGCCTTGATGGATTCAATCGTCGCCGCGGCGGACAAGGGCAAGATCAAGATCGCCAAGATCGAGGACAACACCGCGGCCCATGCGGATATTCTGGTCCATCTGCCGTCGGGCGTGGACCCGGACAACATGCGCGATGCGCTCTACGCTTTCACCGATTGCGAACTGAGCCTCGCCTCGAATGCCTGTGTGATCGCGGACGAAAAGCCGCAATTCCTTGGGGTCAGCGAGATCCTCAAACGCAATGCCGAGCAGACCAAGGATCTGCTGCGCATGGAGCTGGAGATCCGCTTGGGCGAGCTCGCCGAGAAGTGGCACTTCAGCTCGCTGGAGAAGATCTTCATCGAGAACCGCATCTACCGCGACATCGAAGAACAGACCACTTGGGAAGGCGTGATCGGCGCCATCGACAAGGGCCTCAAGCCCTTCAAGAAGCTCCTCAAGCGCGAGGTGACGCAGGACGACATCGTCCGCCTCACCGAGATCAAGATCAAGCGCATCTCAAAGTTCGACTCCTTCAAGGCCGACGAGGAGATCAAGGCACTGGAGAAGGACATCGAGGAGACCGAGAAGAACCTCAAGCAGCTCACCAAATACAGCATCCGCTGGTTCGAGGAACTGAAGAAGAAATACGGCAAGGGCCGCGAGCGGAAGACGGAGATCTCTTCCTTCGACCGCGTCGACCGCAGCCAGGTAATCCTGGCCACCGAGACCCTCTACCTCGATGAGAAGAACGGCTTCGCTGGCTATGGGCTGAAGAAGGAGACCCCGGTCGAGAAGTGCTCGACGCTCGATGACGTCATCATCTTCGGCCAGGACAGCAAAATGCGGATTGTGAAGGTCGCGGAGAAGTTCTTCGTGGGCCCGCGTCCGATGCGCGTGGCGATCTGGAAGAAGGATGAGGACCTGATCTATTCCCTGATCTACCGCGACGGGAAGGAGGGCGCGATCCTCGCCAAGCGCTTCCGCGTCGGTGGCATCACCCGCGACAAGGAATACGAGCTGACCAAGGGCACACCCGGAAGCCGGATCTACTACTTCGCTGTCCACAAGAGTGAGGCGGAGAGCGCGGATCAGTTGCTGATCGTTCACATCAAGCCGGCTCTGCGCCTGAAGAATGTGAGCCGTCCCTTCAACTTCGGCGAGGTCCCGATCAAGGGCCGCAGCAGCGGCGGGAATATCGTGACCAAACTGCCGATCGACCGGATTGTCCGCGCACCGAAGGACTACGATCCGGAAGCCGGGGCGTGAAGTGGCGCGGCCTCTCCAGAGCCGCGACGGTACGGGTCCGCGTAACAGAAAGCCATGGCGATCCCGGGACTCGTCCGCCCTGCCTCGGCATGTTAGGATGCTGCCGTGGCCCTCGATATGGACATGGATCGCTTCCTCTTGCGTGACCGCTTGTGGATCCTCACAGCTCCGGTCGGCGTGCCGGTCTATGACTTCGACTTCCGCCGCTACTTCGATTGCCGAACTCCCTATGAGGTGCCATCAGGGATTCCTGGTGTCGCTCGCATTGGAGCCTTCGGCGACTATGGCACATTCCATCAGCAGTGCGCGGAGGAGGGGATTGCCTTGGTGCATTCGCCGGCAGATCACGAGCGCTGCACTTTCTTGCCGCTTTGGTATCCGTTGATCGAAACGCTAACCCCGCGCAGCCGCTGGTTTCCGGGGATTCCTTCGCTGCCGGAGGTGGAAGACCACTTCGAGTTCCCGATCTTCATCAAGGGGGCACGCCAGACCAGCAAGCACCGCGCGGTAGCAAGCATCGTTCGCAGCCGCGCCGAGTTCGAGGAAGCTGCGCAAATCTTCCGCGCCGATCCAATCCTGCATTGGCAGGACTTCGTCTGCCGGGAGTTGCTGGATTTGCGTCCCGTCAGCGGTGGCACCGAGGGCAAGATCCCGGCATCCTTCGAGTTCCGGACTTTCTGGTGGAAGGGACACTTGGTCGGGGCTGGGGCCTATTGGTATGAGGCGGACAGCTACAGCTGGAACAATGCCGAGCGGGCTGACGCCCTGGCCGTGGCGCGTCGTGCGGTGGAGGCTCTGGGCTGCGCCTTTCTGGTGGTCGATGTTGCGCAGACCACTGATGGCAGGTGGATCGTCATCGAATGCAACGACGGCATGGAAAGTGGCTATGCCGCCGCCTCGCCCTTCGCGATCTGGCAGACGATCGCGGATATCGAAGATGGGGTGGAGTTGGAGCCTTGAAGTCCGCGGTGTTTCCAATGTGATGGGCGGAGATGAGCGACCTCTGGATCTGCCACGACTCGGTCTCTTCCTGGATGAACCCGGCGGTCTGGAACAACTATTTCCGGGCGGTAGAATGTTTGCTGGGCGACCGGCTCTGGAAACTGGACGAGAAGGATCCGCTGCGTCGTAAGGCGGATACGAGCTCGGGCGAAGACGGAGCCTACGTGGTTCAATTCAAGGGGAAGGAGGACAGCCGCTGGCTGTTCGCGGCCTTCCAGAAGTCCAAGATCTCGATGCAGATCCGCCACTACAAGGCGGGCCGGGATTCCTTCGGGCGGGTGCGAAACAATTCCCTGTCCATCTATATCCCGGAGCGATGGCTTTCCGCGGAGTCCATCCGGTGCTTGGGCGAGTTGTTTCAGTTGGGAAACGAGATGCTCGGATCCTTCTATGCTTATGCGGATTTGAAGGACGTCATCTGTGGGAAGGTGCCTTCGACGGGAGGGAGTCTGGACCTTTCGACTGAGTTGCTCGGGGTATTTTGGCTGACCCACTTCGGGCCGCAGTATTGCGATTTCTTCCAACGATCCCGTTTGATGGCACTTCCGGGAGCAGAAGCAGGCCCGGGGGCCGGGATCACGGTCCAGTTTGCCGGCGCCCCCCAGAAGGTCGGTCCGACCGTTCGGTCCGAGGCAGAGGCGGTGCTAGGTGAAATGTGCTTCACGGGCTATGGGCGGCTCAAGATGCCGGGCCAGCATGCGATCAAGCTGGAGGATCTGTTGAATTCACCGGGCTAGGGCGGAGAAGCCTTTCACCCGGCTTTGACAGCCCGGGCAAGATGGGTATTTTCGCCCTCCCAAACCTCGTTACTCCCATGAGCGAAGCCACTCTCGAAACACACTCCTTCCAGGCCGAAATCAAGCAGCTGCTCGATCTGGTCGTCCACTCCCTCTACACCGACCGCGAGATCTTCCTGCGCGAGCTGATCTCGAATGCCTCGGACTCGATGGAGAAGCTCCGCCACCTGCAGGGCACGGAGAAGGACATCCACGATGCCGCGCTACCGCTGGAAATCCACCTCAGCACGGATGCGGAGGCCAAGACCCTGACCATCGCCGACCACGGGATCGGCATGACCCGCGGCGAGTTGGTGGAAAACCTCGGCACGATCGCTCACTCCGGCACCAAGGCCTTCCTTCAGGCGATGAAGGAGAGTGGCAACACGCCAGCCGACATGATCGGCCAGTTCGGCGTGGGCTTCTACTCGGCATTCATGGTCGCCAGCGAGGTTCAGGTCTATACCCACTCCTGGCGTGAAAATGGCGAGGGCCTGCTGTGGACCAGCGATGGCGCGACCGGTTACTCGATCGAGGAAGCAGGCGAGGTGCAGCGTGGTGTGAAGCTCGTGCTCAAGCTCAAGGAAGAGCACGCGGAGTTTGCTGAGGAGTCGCGCGTGAAGCGCCTGATCGAGCAATATAGCAACTTCGTCGGCTTCCCGATCTTCCTCAACGGCGAGCGCATCAACAAGGTCGAGGCCCTGTGGCTGAAGAACAAGTCCGACGTGACCGAGGAGGAATACAAGGCCTTCTATCAATTCACCGCCCACGCCTACGATGAGCCGGCCTACCGCCTGCACTTCAGCGCGGATGCTCCGCTGGCGATCAACGCCCTGATCTTTGTGCCGAACGAGAACATGGAGCGCTTCGGCATGAACAAGATGGAGACCGCCGTGGCCCTCTACTGCAAGAAGGTGCTCATCGATCCCTCGCCGAAGGGCTTGCTGCCTGAGTGGATGCGCTTCCTTAAGGGCGTGATCGACAGCGCCGACCTGCCGCTGAACATTTCCCGCGAGACCATGCAGGACAGCGCGCTGGTGCGGAAGCTCGGCGCGGTGATCAGCAAGCGCGTGATCAAGATGTTCGAGAAGGAGGCCGAGTCCGATCCGGAGAAATACCAGACCTTCTACAAGAAGTTTGACCGTCTGATCAAAGAGGGCGTGGCCACCGACTATGCGAACCGCGATGGCCTCGCGAAACTGCTGCGCTTCGAGTCCTCGATGACCGAGGAAGGCAAGCTCGCCAGCTTGGCCGACTACATGACCCGCGCCAAGGACGGGCAAGACAAGATCTACTACCTCGTCGGCCCCAGCAAGACGCAGCTTGAGAGCAGTCCCTACGTGGAAGCCTTCAAGGCCCGCGGCATCGAGGTGATCTACTTCACCGATCCGGTGGACGAATACGTGGTCGAATCTCTCGGTGACTACGAAGGCAAGAAGCTGGTGTCGATCAGCCACGCCGGCGTCGAGCTCGAGGACAAGGAGCAAGAGGGCGACGCCCTTAGCGCCGAGGCCACCGAAAAGCTCTGCGGCTTCCTCAAGGATAGCCTCGGCGACAAAGTCACTGCCGTCAGCGCCGGTCAGCGCCTCGTCGATAGCCCGGTGATCGCGCTTGTCCCCCAGGACGGCATGACCGCCCAGATGCGCCGCATGATGAAGGCGATGGACGAGAACTTCCAGGACGAGGTGAAGGTCGAGCTGGAGATCAACCCGCGCCACCCGCTGGTCAAGAAGCTCGCCGAGACCCAGGACAGGGACTCGGATCTCGCCAAGCTCGTCGCCAGCCAGATGCTCGACAACGCCCTGATCGCCGCCGGCCTGCTGGACGACGCCCGCGATCTGGTGAAGCGCATGAACGCGCTGATGGAGAAGGCGATGGGCTGAAATTGCCTTCCATCAATCGAGCAAATCCGCAGGAACTTTGCCTCCGTTGGCCGCGAGCTGACGGAGGACTTCCTTGTGCAGCCAGACGTTCATCTTGGCGGAGTCTCCCATGTCGCCGGGATAGTTCAGCTCCTTCGCCAGTGCTTTCCTGGTGCTCAGGCTGCTATCCATGCCGATCAGCTTCATCAGGTCGACGATGGACTTCTTCCAATCGAGCTTCTCGGCGTTCTTCTTGGCCAAGCCATTCAAGACGGCACTGACATCCACCTCTTCCGCGGGAGCTGGCGGCGGTGGCACTGCCGCAGGAGGCGGCGGGGCGACGGTAGCAGCGGGAGGCGCTGCTGCTGTTGTTGTGGCCGTAGTCGCGGCCGATACGCTGGCAGCGGCTTGTTTTGCCGCGGCTTGAACGGTCGGATTTCCGATGACCGTAGTCAGGATATTGGTGATGAGTCCCATAGCATCCGCCAGCGTATCCTTCGTGAAGATAGGATCAAGATGATTTCGGCCGCAGCCAAGTCTCCCTCCGAAACCAAGTCTCTTGCCGCTTGGCGTACTGCCGCGTCGCCGCGTTGATCAGCTCCTCGCACTCGGCCCGGTCAATCTCACCCGCCAGCAAACGCCGGATCTCCCCAAGGCCGATCGCCTTCTCCAAGCCCGGCGTGGTTTGGGTCAATGCCGAAACCTCTTCAACCGCACCGCCATCCAGCATGGCTCGAGTGCGCAGCGCGATGCGGTGATGAAGATCTTGGCGATCACGCTGAAGAAAGACACCCCGTAGCTTTGCCGCCCGCTTTTGCGTGGCATGCTCCCAGTCATCCCGCAAGCTGGAGCAGGGGACCCCTGCAAGCAGGCACACCTCCAATGCCCGCGACACGTAGCGGCGGTTGTGCAGATCCGTGCGCGCAGCCTCCACGGGATCGAGCTCTCGCAGCCGCGAGACTAGTTCCTCCAGCGGCAAGGCGTCGAGCTCCTTGCGCATCTCCGGGTCTCCAGGTGGCAGCGGCGAGGGCCCGTGCGAAAGGAACTTCAGGTAAAGCCCCGAGCCCCCCGTGATCACCGGCGTCTTGCCTCGTGAGCGGAGTCCCTCGATCACCGGCACCACCATCCGCAGGTAGGCCATCGCATCCACGGGCTGGTCGGGCGCGAGCACGCCGTAGAGATGATGGGGGACCTTCGCCCGGTCCTCCGCGGAGGGCGCCGCAGTCAGCACCTCCACGCCACGGTAGAGCTGGAAGGCATCGGCATTGACGATCTCGCCATCCAGTTCACGGCACACCCCGACGGCATGAGCGCTCTTGCCCGAGGCCGTGGGGCCGCAGACGAAGAACAGGCTCTCGGGTGGCGGAAGCGGGAAGTCCACGTGACGGAAGGCCCGAGAGCTAGCGTGGCTGCCCCGAAAGGGAAAGGCTTTCCGCCTCGTCGCGGCCTCCCGGCTACAGCGTCTTCTGGCAAAGCTTCTCCCGCCGGTCTCTAACAAGCCGCACCACCAGCGAGGTCCAGCCCGTCTGGTGCGATGCCCCCAAGCCCTCTCCGGTCTCCGAATGGAAGTATTCGTGGAAGAGCAGCAGGTCTTGCCAGTGGGAGACCTCGGTGTAGCGCTTCGCTTCGTCCGAGGGACCAAAGCAAGGCCGGTAGCCCTTCTCATCCGGGCAGAAGAGCGAGATCAAGCGGTCGCAGATATCGATCGCCACCTCCTTGAGGCTCTTCTCGACGCCCGAGCCGGTCGGATACTCGATCTTGAAGCTGTCACCGTAGAAGTGGTGGTAGCGCTCCAGTGCCTCGATGATGAGGAAGTTGGTCGGAAACCAGATCGGCCCGCGCCAGTTCGAGTTGCCGCCGAACATATCCGAGTCCGATTCACCCGGCGTATAGCGCACCTCATTGCGCACTCCGCCATGCTCGAAGACGAAGGGCTCCTTTTCATGCGCCTTGCTCAACGAGCGGATCCCGTATTCCGAGAGGAATTCCTTCGGATCCAGCATGCGGGAGAGCGTTGCGCGGAGTTGCGCTTCGGAGGGAATCGCCAGTAGGCAGAGCGCCGACTTCTTGTCGCCGGTGTGGCGGCGGATGCTGATGTACTTCAGCAGCTCCGGACGGCTGCTCAGGAACCAGTCCATGCGCTTGCGGAAACCCTCAAGCGATTCGATCTTCGATTGCTTCAACACCGTCACCGCGCACATCGGCAACAAGCCAACCAGCGATCGTATCCGCAGAGGGACCGGATCGTCGTGGTTGACGATGAGCTGGTCATAATAGAAGCCGTCCTTGTTGTCCCACAGGCCGGTGCCGCCCAGCGAATTGATCGCATCGGTGATGCTCACGAAGTGCTCGAAGAACTTTGAGGCGATGTCCTCGTAAGCTGGATTTCCTTCTGCCAACTCCAGCGCCATGGCTAACATCAACAGGCAGTAGGAAGCCATCCACGCTGTGCCGTCGGCCTGATGGAGCTTGCCGCCGTCCGGCAAGGCGTGTGAGCGGTCGAAGACCCCGATGTTATCCAAGCCCAGGAATCCGCCACCGAAGACGTGGCGGCCTTCCACGTCCTTGCGGTTTACCCACCAGGTGAAGTTCAGCAGCAGCTTCTGGAAGGCCCGCTCCAGGAAGAGCAGGTCGCGGGCACCATCGGTATTCGCGATCTTGTAAACCCGCCAGACGGCCCAGGCATGGACCGGCGGATTCACGTCGGAGAAATTCCACTCGTAAGCCGGGAGCTGGCCGTTCGGGTGCATGTACCACTCCCGCAGTAGCATCAGCAATTGATCCTTCGCGAAGGCCGGATCGACCGCCGCAAAGGGGATCATGTGGAAGGCCGAGTCCCAAGCCGCGAACCACGGATACTCCCACTTGTCGGGCATCGAGAGAATGTCGCGCGCGAACAAATGGGACCAATCCGAGTTGCGCCCGTGAAGCCGCGCCTCCGGCGGTGCAGGTCCATCGCTGTCGCCCTTTAGCCAGTCCTCCACCACGTAGTGGTAGAATTGCTTGGTCCAGAGCAGGCCTGCGTAGCCTTGGCGGCAGATGAGATATTCCTCCGGCTCTAGGCCGGTGGTGATCACCTCATCGTAGAAGGCATCGCACTCCGCGATCCGTTCGGTGAAGCTCTCATCGAAGCCATCGAGGCCAGCGATATCATTCCCCCCGATCGTCGAGTGCAGGCGGCAGCGCACTGTCACCGTGCCACCGGGTGGAACACTGAAGTGGAAGTGCGGCGCCGCCTTGGTGCCCATCCCCAGCGGTGAAACGGCATCCTCCTGGCCTTGGATTAGCAGCTTGTGGAAGGCGTCCTTCACATACTCGCTGGGTCCGCCGATGCCGTAGATGGCAGGGTAGTCGGTTTCATTTTCGGTGAAGAGCCATCGGGCCTCCTCGTCGAAATCCGGTGAATCCGCGTAGAAGAGATAGTCGCCCAGCGTCTCGTGCGAGGCGAAGACATGCTCGCCGTGCTGCGCGATCGAAGGCTTCCGCAGCGGCGTCTCGCGCTCGCTGCCCCACTTCCACACATTGCGGAACCACAGGGTCGGCAGCACGTGGATATCCGCCGCCTCAGGACCGTGGTTGGTCACCGTGATCCGCCACAAGATGTCTTCCGGCGAGCGCTTCGCGACTTCCTGCAGGACGTCGAAATAGCGGCCCTCGTCGAAGATCCCCATGTCGGCGAGCTCCAGCTCCGTGCCCTCCCGGCCGCGGCGGGCGTTCTCCTCGCGGATCTCGGTGTAGGGGAATTTGGCGTGGGGATACTTGTAGAGCGCCTTGGTGTAGGAGTGGGTGGGCGTGGAATCGAGGTAGTAGTAGCACTCCTTCACGTCCTCACCGTGATTGCCTTCATTCCCGCCGAGGCCGAAGAGGCGCTCTTTCAGAATCGTGTCGTTGCCGTTCCAAAGCGCGGGCGCAAAACACAGGCGGCACTGGCGGTCTGACCAGCCCTGCAGGCCGTCCTCGCCCCAGCGGTAGGCTCGGCGCCGGGCGTGGTCGTGGGGGAACTCGCCCCAACTCCAGCCGTGCTCGGAGTAGTCCTCGCGCACGGTGCCCCACTGGCGCTCGCTGAGGTAGGGCCCCCAGCGTTTCCAATTCTTCCCCCGCTGGCGATCCTCCTCCAGCCGCTCGTGTTCGCGCGTCATCCGCGACCGTTAGAGCAGAAACCGTGCAGGATTGCCAAGGTCCTGAAAATTCGTCTCCACAAGCCTCTGATTCCGAATAGGTCATCCGGCCCGGAAAAACACCGGGGCTCCTCTAGAAATGCGACCAAAAGGAAGCTTTCCGATCGGAGTATCCAGAATGATGCTCCTTGGATGATTCCAGCCCTCATCCCTCCCGGACAAAACAAGTCCCACACCGCCTTCGGCGATCAAGCGACCTTCCTGCTCACCGGTGAGCACACCGGCGGCGCCTACACCATGTTCGAATACGTGACCGCGCCGGGTGGTGGCCCGCCACCGCACCGCCACGATGCCGAGGATGAGTGGTTCCTGGTGCTGGAAGGACAGGCAGAGTTCCTGGTCGATGGGGTCTGGACTTCCGCAGGGCCCGGCACGGCGGCCTTCATGCCACGCGGCTCCGTCCATTCCTTCCGGAATCCCGGCGACATCCCCCTCAAGCTCCTGATCCACACTGCACCAGCTGGCTTCGAAATCTTCTTCGCCAAGTGTGCGGACGAATTTGCCAAGGAAGGCGGCCCGGAGATGGAGAAGATTTTCGCCATCGCGGCCGAGCACGGAATCGCCTTTGTGGCGCCTTAGTTCCGCTCCCGTCAAGGATCAGCCTCGCCCTCGATCCGGACGAAGTAATTCGGGCCTTTACCGGTCACATCGACGATCAGTTTGTAGAGCCCGGTCCCAGGCGGGCCGGGGGTCGCAATCGTTTGATTGTTGAGGTCGTCGGTGAAGCCTGCCTCCAGCGAATCCGTGCCGACCACCTTCAGGCCGAAGACATCCGGCGCTGCCATGAAGTCGAGGAAGAGTTGGTCGCCCTTCCTTTCGATCCCCGTGACCTTGAAACCTTCTGGAAGGACATCAGAGCTACCCATGGCTTCTACTTGGCCGAAGTCGCTCATCGGGTCGAAGCGCAGTTCGTAGAGGGACTCGCTGGGAAGAGCCGGATTCGTGTAGAAGCGGTTTTGTTGGAGCGCCTCGGCCTTGGCGACCATGGTCACCACCGCGATCGGTGTCTTCCCCCCTTTGGTTTTGTCTGACGGAGTCTGCAGCAGATCCCCAGCCTCGAATTGGCGCTGGATCACCGACTGCGGCGGGAGTCCGGAGAGGCTCATCGGATACTCATGCTGGATGTCAGCGGTGGGCTCCACCGTAGTCCCCTTGAGCAAGCCAACATTGAAATCAGGCAGATTTGATGGGGCATGGGCGCGCATCGCCTTGGCTTCCACCGTGAAGGTGTCGGCCAGTTTGATCGCCACCCAGCCCGCGCTCCAGCCATTGGCATTCTCGAAGTCATACAGCGTGGCCGCCGGTCGGTTGAAATTGGTCGAGAGCTGATCGACCTGAAAGCCAGCGCGGGGATCCCAGTCGGGCGTGGCTTCCACGCCGTAGGCATTCGCGGTTCTGCCATCCCTGTTGGTAAAGTCGTAGCCCGTATTCCAGTCGTAGAATGAGCGCGGCACATAGCCTGCCGCCGTTTCCAGCCCCCAAGTCCAGCTCTTCTCCACGAAAGCTCCATAGGTCTTGCTTTGCCCGGGAATGAGCTGGACCGGTCCGCCGTAGGAGAGGGCTTGTGCCGGATCCGTGAGCGACAAGGTGAAGGACTTGCGGGCCGCGGCGTTGTTTTCATTGGCGATCTGGAATCTCGCCATCGGCAGGAATCCATTGGCCGCCTCAAATTCCGGTCTCAGGTATTCGCCGTTCTTCTTGAACTTGAAGCCGATGGGCGGATCCCAGATGGCGATCCGCACCCGCGGCACTGACACCGTGGCGTTGGACGGGTTGTAAAGCGTCACCAGGGGATCGCAGACCAGCATCGGGACCACGTAGTTGGTATTGCCGCTGGGGTTGCCCTGGGTGTTGTAGAAATTGACCCGGTCCGCGATGTACGAGTAGTGGCTGACCACCGAGTAAACCAGTTGCACCTTCGCGACCACGAAAGGTGGTGGGAGCGAGTCGGCAGCGCGGCTCTGCGCAGGAATTAAGAGAGCGAGGGCGGCGGCCGGCAGGGCCTTACAGGCGGCAGAGACCGCAGGGTTGCGATTCATGAGGGGGTGGGCAACTGTTGGATGCCGTTGAGAATACGGCGCGCATAGATAGAACTTAAGTTTTGTTGAAGTCAAACTTTTGGCCCTTATCCCATAATTTTTATGGTCGCACTCCCGTCTTGTCCGGCTAGGGACCGCTCGCTAGGGATGCAGCCGCTCGCATGAACCGCATCGACCGACTCACTGGGATGATCCTGCTGCTGCAGGGCCAGCGGGTGATCACGGCGGAGCAGATCGCGGAGCATTTCGAGATCAGCGTCCGCACGGTCTATCGAGACCTAGCTGCACTGGGCGAAGCCGGCGTGCCGATCATCGCCGAGGCGGGGATCGGTTACAGCCTGATGCGCGGCTACCACATGCCGCCGGTGATGTTCACGGAGGAGGAGGCCGCAGCGCTCTTCATGAGTGGGGAGGTGACCGAGCAGGTGGCGGATGACTCGCTGAAGCAATCGCTGCGCTCGGCCTTGTTGAAGATCAAATCGGTTCTCCCCCAGGAGAAGCGCGACTACTTGGGTCGACTCAAGAATGCCATCGGCGTGCGGTTCCGCCGCAGTGGCAATGAAGCACGGGAGCTATCGCTCATGCCGATCCAGGATGCCGTGGTGCGGCGGCGTTGTCTCAGCCTGCGCTACGATGCCGCCGGGAAGGGCAAGATCTCCACCCGGGTGGT
Source organism: Haloferula sp. BvORR071 (assembly GCF_000739615.1). Classification (GTDB taxonomy): domain Bacteria; phylum Verrucomicrobiota; class Verrucomicrobiia; order Verrucomicrobiales; family Akkermansiaceae; genus Haloferula. Next base: position 367,251 of record NZ_BATP01000003.1, on the reverse strand, counting down.
GGAGCCGCTGGGGCTCGTCTTCTATTCGCGCCAATGGCATCTCATCGCCTGGTGCCGCTTGCGGAAGGATTTCCGTGACTTCCGGCTCGATCGCTTTGAGGGCTGGGAGGTGTTAGAAGAGTTTTACGAAGGTCACGCGGGCTTCTCCGTGAAAGTTTTCCTCCAGGAAAAGATCGATAGCGACGAGCTCAGCCCGGCAAGAATCCGTGTTAGCCGCGAAGTCTTCGACCGCTTCCGCTCGGAGATGCCCTGCACCGCGATGGAGGAGCAACGTCGCGCAGACGGCAGCGTCGAGGTCGAGATCCTCACCTGCTCGCAGCCTTGGCTCGCCTCATGGCTACTGAGCTTCGGGACCGAGGTGAAGGCGCTGGATCCTCCTGAATTGCGCGAAGCGCTGCGCGAGGCCGCCATGGCGGTGGCGGCGAGATATGCGGAGGACTTGGCGGGGGTGTGAAATCGGACACATCATCCGCGGCTTTTTCGTATTTGTCGTCCAGCTTCGAAGATGTCTGACGCAAGATCTTGATCCTCTGTAGTAAAGAGATCCTTCTTGTCTGCGGGTGCGAAATATAGGGAAGATAGGTCGAAGTTTACTCCTCGACTCATCCATGAAATTCACTCCGTTCCTTATTTCGTCTCTCCTTCTCACGAGTCTCGCCCCTGCGGCGACCGTGATGATGCGCTTTGAAACCACCCTGAATACTACCGAGTTTGGAGGTACTGCCTCCACGCCCCTGGTTGTCACCTATTCCTTCGATTCCGCCTTGGCCCCCACACCCGATGGTCTCGGTGTCTCCTACGGCCCGCTTTCCTCTCTGGAGATCAAACTTGGTGCCGAGACGATTTCGGCGGCCGCAGGCTCTGCCATCACCATCTACAACAATATCTCAGACGGAGACGTTTATCAGGTGATGTTTGTCGGCAATTTGCTGGATCCGGAATACACACTCCTCGGAGCGGATGTCTGGGCCTTCAAGATGCAGGTCACTGATCCTTCCGGGACCATGTTCAGTGACGCGAGCCTGCCCACTTCCTTCAGCTTTGGCTCCACCTCAGGTTTCTATCAGGTAGCGGATTTCGGCTTGGGATTGGGCGATTCGCGCGTTCTCGGCGTAAACGAATCCGCCTCAACACCTCCAGGGGAGCGTATCCCCTTTACGCTGACAGTGGTTCCCGAGCCTGGCTCCTTGGCGATTTTCGGGATCACTGCTCTAGGCGCTGCGGGCATCCGCAGGCGTCGCAGGTGCTAGTCGGCAGCGCGTTTTGTATTCGGAATCGTCCCGTCACCGTCGGGTCGGGACGATTCCGAAAACGCTCCTGACATAGGGTTGTCAGTCGCCCGTGTTTTCTTGCGTTCGTGAGCCCGAAGGAAGGGCAAAGCCAAACACCACCAAACGCAAGACTACCATGAAAGACGACGCATTGAACTGGTTCGAGATCTTCGTCAGCGACCTCGCCAAAGCCCAAGCCTTCTACGAAGCGATTCTCAAGGCCCCCATGACTGCTATCACGGCCGCCGCATCCGGCTGCAGCATGGCGATCTTCAACTACAATCAGGAACTCGGCGTGGGCGGTGCCCTGACCCAGGGCGAGAACTACAAGCCCGGTGCCGGTGGCACGATGGTCTACCTGAATGTCGAAGGCGATCTCGACGGAGTCTTGGAGCGGATCCCGGCTGCCGGTGGCAAGGTGATCCGCCCGCGCATGGCGATTCCGCCACACGGCTTCATTGGGGTCTTCGAGGATCTCGATGGCAATCTGGTGGGACTGCACAGCGTTGCCTGATCCACGGCTGATCTTGGAGGCCCGCCTGCCGCTGTGCCGGCGGGCCTTTTTCAACTCAAGATTATGACAATCTGTCTGACAGCTTTGTTGCTCGCTGGAGGTAGGACTGCTTGCTCCATCCGTCTCCATGAAAGCGCTCTTTCCCGTCTCCGCCTTCTCGCTCGTGCTTGGTCTGCCAGCCCTCGCCGCCAGCGAGTGGACCAGCCTCTTCAACGGCAAGGACCTGAGCGGCTGGACGATCACGATCAAGGACGCGGCTCCCGGTGAAGATCCGGACAAGCTGGTGCAGGTCCGAGATGGCGCGATCCACATGTATGCGGACACGGATCCGGAAAGGAAGGTGCCCTTCGGCGTGATCACGCACGAGAAGACTTTTTCCCGCTTCCACCTCGCGTTGGAATACCGGTGGCGGGACAAGAAGTTTGCGCCCCGCAAGGACGCGATCCGCGATGCGGGCCTGCTTTATCACGCCTCGCGCACGGACACGATCTGGCCGCCTTCGGTCGAGTATCAGATCCAGGAAGGCGATAGCGGCGACATCATCTTCATCCAGGAAAGCGGGCTGAGCTGGATGCATCCCAATCCCGAGCTCGCGCCGAAAGGGCAGGGGGATGCTGCGCTTTTGCCGGAGGATGGCGGCTACCCGCGGATCGCCCAGAACCAGACCTACTTCGGCCGCTTTCCCGAATACGATCACCTGACCGGATGGAATCGCGCCGAGGTGATCGTGCAGGCCGATGAATCGGCGGAGCACATTCTCAATGGCCACGTTCGCTCGCGCCTCTCCAACATCCGCCACCTGACAGGTGGGCCGCTGAAGGAAGGCAAGATTTGCCTGCAACTCGAGGGCGCGGAGATCGAGTATCGGGATATCCAGATTCGCGAGCTGGATGAACCACTGTGGGTGGACCGCACTGTGGCCAGTCTTAGTGCGGTCGCGGACAAGCCCGCTCGCGGGCAGACGCTGGTGGTGAGCAATCCCTTGGACCATCCCTTGCCGGCCGACCTTTCGATCATCGGGGCAGACGCGGCGGCCTTCACCGCCCGTGCCGGAAAGATGGTCTTGGCCCCGGGCGAAAAGATGGAGGTGAACCTGAACTTTCGTCCCACGCGCGGTGCGGGGCGTTACAGTGCCGGCCTGCGCATCGGCACCCCGGAGAGCGGCACCTTCGTAACCTTGCAGGGGATCGGCTTGGCCGCCTTTGAAGGCAAGAACGAGCCGGCATTGCAATCAGTGGTCCATGCCTTGGGCATTCCGCTCGATGTAGGCGGGACCAAGTTGGAGCTGGATACCAATGCCGACGCAATCGGAGCCGGGGCCGCGGCAACCGGCTTTACCGCGGTGGCAGGCAAGAAGGTAAAGATCACACCCGTTGCCCGCTTCTCCCCGCCGGGAGTGACGCCCTTCGGGGTCTCAGTTCAAGGGCAAGCAGACTTTGAAGCGGGAGAACTGGCGGATTCCTCGAAGGTGGCTGATGCCCACCAATGTCTTTTCCCGCCGATGCAGGCCGGGGCTTCCTTCGTGGAGATCACCCCGGCCGACGCGTCTTTCAAATTCTGGATGAAGGGCCCGAAGTACCGCAGCACCACTGGCTCGGAGCCTGTGGAAGGCGCCACCATCAAGCACACGGCACGCATTTATCCGGTGAGCGACTTCCAAGGCCGGGTCATGGAGAATGCGTGGTTGGTCGGTTTTGAAGAAGCGGCCAACGGCGACTATCAGGACGCGGTGTTCTTGCTGGAGAACGTGAAGCCCGCGCCCTGATTCGCCTTCAATCCTTATCTGTCTCCACGTCGGGCAGGAACACTGTCAGGATCCCGATCAGCGGCAGGAAGGCGCAGATCTGGAACACGAAGTTGATTCCGTGCATGTCCGCTACCTTGCCCAGCACGGCGGAGCCGATGCCCGCGATGCCGAAGGCCAGACCGAAGAAGAGCCCGGCGATCATGCCGACCTTCCCGGGCAGCAGTTCCTGTGCATAGACGAGGATTGCGGAGAAGGCCGAAGCCAGCACCAAGCCGATCACCACGCTCAACGCGGCGGTCATGCCCAGACCCACGTGCGGCAGTAGCAAGGAGAAGGGCGCAACGCCGAGGATCGAGGCCCAGATCACCCGCTTGCGGCCGATGCGGTCACCGATCGGGCCACCCGCGATGGTGCCCACCGCCACTGCGGCCAGCAGCAGGAAGAGGTAATACTGCGAGCTTTGCACCGAGATGTGGAAGCGGTCGATCAGGTAGAAGGTGTAGTAGCTGGTGAGCGAGGACAAGTAGACGTACTTCGAGAAGGTCAGCGCCACCAGCACGGCCAGTGCAAGCGCCACTGTCTTGCGCGGATAGACCGTGTGGCTTCCCCCCGCCTTTACCTTAGGCTTCATGCGGTGGAAGTTCTTGCTCTGCCAGCGGCCGATGAAGCTCAGGATCACCACGCCCAACAGCGCGACCGCGGAGAAGGCGATGATTGAGTGCTGGCCGTGGGGGACAATGACTAGAGCGGCCATCAAGGGCCCGATCGCGCTGCCGGCATTGCCGCCGACTTGGAATACTGACTGGGCCAGGCCACGGCGCTTGCCAGCTGCCATGAAGGCGATGCGGGATGCCTCCGGGTGGAACACCGCCGAGCCCGTGCCAATCATCGCTGCGGATATAAGGATCGCCGGGAAGCTTCCGGCGTTTGCCAGCGAGATCAGGCCGATCAGCGTCAAGGTCATGCCTACCGGCAGTGCGTAGGGCAGGGGCTTACGGTCGGTGATCACGCCCACAAGCGGCTGCAGCAGCGAGGCCGTGAGCTGGAAAGTGAAGGTGATCAGCCCGAGCTGGGTGAAGCTCAGCTGGTAGGAATTCTTGAGGATCGGATAGATCGAGGGCAGCAGCGCCTGGATGGTGTCATTCAGCAGGTGTGCCGCACTGATCGCGAAGATCAGCGTGAGCACGGTGTCGGTGGCCGGCCGCGTTGTTGCGGGCATGGCCGCGGGCTCGTCCGGGGCGATGGTTTCTTGCATGGGGCGGGGAGCCTCGCCCCGAGCAGCCGCGCGGGCAAATTCTCCGACCGGTGCTAGCCGCCCTCTTGCTGGTATTTTTCACGGATCGCCTCGCGGAACTCCGCCGGCGTCCGCTCTTCGTAGCGCCGGAAAAACCGGGAGAAATAGGAAGGATCCTTGAAACCCAGCTGGTAGCCGATCTCGGCCACACCGAGCTCCGAGTAGAGCAGCAGGCGCTTGGCATCAAGCAAACGGCGCTGCCTGAGGTGCTCGCCCGCTGCCTTGCCGGTGGCCTCGCTGACCACGTCGTTCAGGTGGTTGGCGGTGACGCCCAGTTGCTTGGCATACTGGGGAAGCGTCTGCCAGTCATTGAAATGACGTTCGACGAGGAGCTGGAAGTTCCGCACCAGGGCATTGCCACGATGAACCGCCGCCGGACTGGCAGGCACCAGGCCACGCCAGCGGCTGGCCTTGATCAGGAGAATCCGGAGCAGCGCCCGGATGATCTCCACGGCACCCTCGCGGGCAGCATCGAATTCCTGCTGCAATTCACGGAAGAGCTCGCAGGCAGGAGCGACCCCATGGCGCGGGACCTTCATCCATGGTGCGGAGTCCGCGGGATAGAAGAACGGCAGACCCAAGAGCAGCTCGGTGGAGCCCGCCGCGCCGGCATCGAAGAACTCGCGGGTGAACGAGAGGATCGTGCCATCGGTGTCACTGCCGGACTTTACCGCATGGACCTGACCCGGGCTAAGGAAGAAAAGGGTGTGGCCGCTGACCTTGGTCTCACGGAAATCGTGCATCAGCCGGGCATCGCCGCGGATCAGCGAGACCTGGAAGAAGTCGTGGTAGTGCGGGGTCAGAAGGGTGGGATTCCACGCCCGCGATTCCTGATAGGGCACGGCCACGAAACCCTCGCCGCGGAGGTCGGACTGCCGGTAGTCGCCGAGCGCGACCGCAGGAATGGCTTCGCGTTTCATGTGCCGTTGCAAGTGAAGCGCAGGTCGGGCCTTTCGGCCAGTGCTGTCATTCTTTCCGCACTTGGAAAGTGCGACGGCCATCACCTAGTATTCGGGGAATGAAACTCCTGCCTTTCGCGCTTCTCGCCGTGCTGCCCGCCACCCTCGCCCATGCCGGAACCGGTGTAGGTGCCAAACCGCTCGAAGGAGCAGAAGTCGTCTTCGATGGCTCGCGCGAAATGTTGGACGCCAAGTGGACTTACTGGCAAGGCCCGGGCTTCAAGTCCGCGCTGCCGATCAAGTGGAAGATCGTCGATGATCCGGTCGACAAGGGCACGGTGGTGATGACCGATGACCCAGCGGCCGCTGGCGGCAAGTATGGCTCCGCCGACATCGTGACCAAGAAGGCCTACAAGGATTTCCGCCTGCACATCGAATTCAATATCGCCAAGGAAGGCGGCAACAGCGGCGTCTACCTCCAGAACCGCTACGAGATCCAGGTGCTGGACGGCGATAAAGGCACGCATGGCATGGCCGCCGTGATCAACGAGGCCGCCGCGCCGATCGATGCCTACAACGGCACGGGCAAGTGGAATGCCTATGACATCAACTTCCGCGCGGCCCGCTTCAAGGATGGCAAGCTGACTGAGAAGGCGATCGTGACCATCTATTTTAACGGCAAGAAGATCCACTCCAATCAGGCGATCAGCCAAGTCTGGGGCGGCGCTAACTCCGGTGTGGATGGCGGCAATGACGGCGGCAAAGGGATCACCGATACTCCGCAGGGGATCAAGCTCCAGTGTGAAGGCCACGATGTGCGCTACCGCAACATCTGGATCAAGGAAGTGGATATCGATAAGGCGGACACCGACTTCAGCAGCGAAAAGTAGGAAGGGGCAGATGTTGGGGCCGCGAAGCGACTCTGCTTCCGGCTCCGGTGGTGCATTTTGTTACATCGCGGATCATGGGGCCGTGCGGAGGTGGGTGAAACCGGACATGATGTCTGCTTTTGCATCCGTGTGAATAACTTATGTTGGTTGTGCCCTAGATATTTCTTGGCAGGTGGATGGGTGGTGATATGTGGGATTTCTCCTCAAGGCTTCGAAACCCGGCTTTGGGGTAAGCAAACCCACAACCCAACAAACCCTGGAAATGCAAACCTACCAAACACGGAAGAACTATGTACATTTCTCACGTTTGAGCCTGGTGGCAGCCTTGGCCGCACTCGGCATCATGTCGGCAAATGCCTTCTGGCCCGCTGATGCGGACACCGCGTTCAACTCCTACAACAACGCCTTCTATGTAAGCACTGGAGGCAATGCCTACTACAAGTTGGACACCGGCACCGGCACCGGACCCGGCTGGTGGACCTTGGCGGAAGAGATGGAGATGGCGGAGGACGCGCACGACCGCAATCCCACGACTGGCAACAAGAATATCGTCTCGGCCTTGTGCAATGGCTTCGTGGCCCAATACGGGACCTCGTGGACCTCAAATAGCTTCAACGACGACATCGCTTGGGCGGTGATCGCCTTTGCAAGAGCCTACCAGATCACCGGCAACACCGCCTTCCGCGACCGGGCGAAGGGGAATTTCGATGCGATGTACGCCCGCGCCTACGACACTGCCCTGGGCGGCGGCTTGTGGTGGACCACCGGCAAGGGCTCGAAGAACGCCTGCGTCAATTGTCCGGCATCGATCGGCTCCTATTTGCTCTATCAGATCACCGGCGACTCCGCCTACCTGACCAAGTCGCAGGGCCTCTACAACTGGACTCGCAACACGCTCTTTAACGCCTCGACCGGGCAGGTTTACGATAATATCAGTTCCAGCGGCGTCATCACGAATTGGGTTTTCACCTACAATCAGGGAACCTTCATCGGCGCGGCCAATTTCCTGGCGAACGTGAGCGATGCCACCCTGGCGGCGAACTGCACCAAGAACACCCTCTGCACCAACGCGATCCTCCCTGACGCCACCGAGAACAGCGACGGTGGCGGCTTTAACGGAATCTTCATCCGCTGGATGGCGAAGTTCATGAAGGACCGCAGCCTTCAGAGTACTTACCAGCCTTGGCTGCAGCTCAATGCCAACGCCGCATGGAATGCACGCCGCACCTCGGACAACATCGGCTGGAACAACTGGCGCTCCAACACACCGACGGGGACGCGCTATTCCTGGGGCTGCGCCAGCATGCCGCTGATCCTGCAGGTGATCCCCTCCGATGGCGAGGGCGTGATGCTCTGTCAGGACATCGACTACCAGGGCGCTCCGAGCCAGTTGATCGCACCGGGGAACTACAGCATGGCACAGCTCCAGGCCTTGAACGTCGGGGACAACTCCGTGACCTCCCTTCGCGTGCCGAGCGGTTGGAAGGTAACGCTCTACCAAGACGACAACCAGACCGGCACCAGTTGGAGCTACACCGCCGACACCAATTGGGTCGGCGCGGCCAACGACGTGGTGAGTTCCTGCAAAGTGGAGAATACCGGCGTGATCTTCTATCAGGATGTGAACTACGGTGCCTCCCGTGGCAATACCCTGGCGAAGGGCAACTACACCATGGCCCAGCTTCAGGCAGCCGGGGTCCCGAACGACTGGGCATCTTCCTCGAGAATCCCTGCGGGTTGGACCGTGATCATGTATCAGAATGACAACTTCACCGGTACCTCCTGGACCTTCAGTTCGAGTACAGGGTGGGTCGGCACTGCCCCCAATGACCAGATGACCTCCTGCAAGATCCAGTAATCACAGCGATCGGGCATCGCAGGCATCTTTTGCTGCCTGCGATGCCTTCCTGAACTCATGAAAAGCACCCTTCGCGTTGCAGGAATGTTCACGGCCATCGTGGTCGCAGGGATTGCCGTGGCATTGTGGAAGCCGTCATCCCGCAGCCCGATTGAAAAGAAGTCCACTGCAAGGACCACCCAAGTCCATGCAGAGGGTCAGTCACCGAGAGATCGGAGACTCGATCCCGCCCGCTACCAGCGGCTTGCGGCGCGCTTGCTCGGGATGCCCGGCGAGAGCACGATGACTGAGGCCGCAAGAGACGGTGAGAGTAGTTTCCACCGGATGGTGGATTCCTTCAGCTCGGATGACTTCGCAGGCGTGTTGGCGGAACTAGCCAGCCTGGAAGGGCAGGGAAAAGATCCCGCCATCGCCGAACTCCGCCTGAAGCTGCTGCAAGCTTGGACTGAAAAGGACCCAAGTGCCGCGGCATCATTCGCACTTGGAGGAACCATTCCAGCAGATGCTTGTCGCGTGATCGCAGAGACGTGGGCGAAGCACGACTCTACCGCGAGCCTAATCTGGGCAAGGCAATTGCCCGAAGGAGGCCGTCGCCAAGCAGCCCTCATCGGAACAGGCAACCACCTTGCATCCGACAATCCCAAACAGGCCATTGAACTCGCACAGGAGGCCGGAGCTAGCCCGGCCGCGGAAGAACTTCTCGGTCAGGCAACAGGCATTTGGGCGGCCAAGGACCCCCAGGCAGCATTGAGCTGGGCGAGCGGAATGAAAGACCCTTCGCTGAAAGACAAGCTCATCACCGCCGCGGCAATGTCTTTGTCAGATCAAGATCCGACCGCCGCAGCAGGCCTCGTGATCGATGCCGTAAACAGCGATTCCCTTACGGAGAATGCCGTCGTTGGAATCGTCCAGCGCCTCGCTTTTAAAGACATGGCCCAAGCTCACGAATGGGTCGCTGAGTTTCCCGAGGGCAGGATGCGGGAACGCGCCGAAATGGAGTTGGCCCGGATCACAGAAAGGACCGGCGCGAAGCGTCCTTAAATCGCTTCCAGCTCCTCCCAGCGAGCATACAGCCGCGCGACCTCGGTCTTCGCCTCTTCCAGCTTCGCGGCCACCCTGGGAATCTCCGCGAAATTTTTCTGAAACTCAGGATCCGCCAGCTTGCCCTCCAGCCCAGCTACGGCTTCCTCCGCGACCATGATGGTCTCCTCCATGGCTTCCAGCTCCTTGCGCTCGGCCATCGTCAACTTGCGCGGCTTCGTCTCCGCGGGGCCAGTGGCCTTCTGGCGTGCGGCGGCATCGCGGGCCGCAGCTTGGGCGTGGAAACGCTGGACCTGTTCGCGGGCCTGACGCTTTTCGAGATAGTAGGAGTAGTTGCCCGGCTGGACGAATACACCATTGTCTTCAAAGGCCACTACTTGATCGCAGATCCGATCGAGGAAGTAGCGATCGTGGGAAACCACCAGCACCGTGCCATCGAAGTCGGCGAGCGCTTCTTCCAGCATCCGCAGCGAGGGCAGGTCGAGGTCGTTGGTCGGCTCGTCGAGCACGATCAGATTGCCGCCGGTCTTCAGCACCTTCGCGAGCATGAGACGGGCACGCTCGCCACCGGAAAGCAGGTCCACACGCTCGTTGATCCGCCGGTCATCGAAGAGGAAGCGTCGCAGATAGGTCCGAGCACCGAGGGTCTGGTTGCCGAATTGCACCTTCTCATTGCCGTCCGCCACTTCATCTAACAGCGAGCCGGTGCCATCGAGCGCCATCCGCGTCTGGTCGATGTAGTTCACTTTGACCTTCTTGCCCACCGTGGCCTTGCCCTCGGTCGGTTCGAGCTGGCCGAGACAGAGCTTCAGCAGGGTTGTCTTGCCCACGCCGTTGCGTCCGACGATGCCGGTGCATTGGCCGGGCCGGAGCTCCAGATTGAGGTGGCGGAAGAGCCAGCGCGGCGAGTTCGCCGTGCCGACATTCACACCCGCACCTTCCAACTCCACGACGATGTTCCCGAGATCTGGCGGGGGAGGGATCAAGAGATCCATCTCCCGTTCTTCCGGCGGAGCCTGCAGGCCCTCGATCTCATAAAACTGATCCAAGCGGTGGCGGGACTTCGTGCCACGTGCCTTCACCCCAGAGCGCACCCACTCCAGCTCCTCGCGCAGGAAACGCTGGCGACGGCGCTCGGTCTGTTCGGCGATCTGCTGGCGCACCGCCTTCGATTCCAGATAGGCGGTGTAGTTGCCCGGATGGGAGAATGCCTTGCCTTGGTCGATCTCGATGATCCGGGTGGCGATCACATCCAGGAAGTAGCGGTCGTGGGTGACGAAGATGACCGCGCCCGAGTAGGTCTTGAGAAAGTCTTCCAGCCAGCGGATCGATTCCGCATCCAGATGGTTCGTCGGCTCGTCTAACAGCAGCAGATCCGGCTGCGATGCCAGCGCCCGACATAGTGCCACCCGGCGCTTCTCACCACCGGAGAGCGGGCCCACTGCTACTTCAAGCGGCGGCGTGCCGAGGGCCGTTGCGGTGGCCTTGATCCGCGCGTCGAGGTTCCAGCCATCGGCATGCTCGATCAGATGTAGCAACTCGGAGAGCTCTGCCTCAGAGCCTTCGCCATCCTCATAGCGGCGAATGGCGTCCACGATGTCAGCCGCGCCTGCCGCGATGTTCTCATGCACCGAGAGCTCCGGATCCAATTCGAACTCCTGCGGCAGATACCCGATCCGCAGTGCCCGGCGCACCGAGATTTCCCCGGAATCTGCCTTTTCGCTCCCCGTCAGGATCTTTAGCAGCGAGGTCTTCCCACAGCCGTTCCGGCCCACCAGGCCGACCTTCTCGCCCGCCGCCACGGCCAGCGTTACACCGTCCAGCAGCGTCTGGTAGCTGAAGGCGAGGCGGATCTCATTGGCGGATAGCAGGGCGGACATGGATGAAGGCGGGGATTGCCATCCATGCCGCCGGGAAAGGCAAGGGGGAATGGCGAGCTTTTCCCCTTAGTCGTATTCGAATTCACCCTTGAGAAGCCGCTCCTTGAACTCGACAAACCACTCTCCACGCGGCTCGAGATTCTCGGATTCATGCGACCACAGAACCACCGGCGGCTCACCATGGAGGCCGACACGCGAATAGTCGAAACAGTAGTAGTCCCCGGTGCTAAACTCCGCGAAAGGCAGCAAAGACGAGAGGGCGTCCCGCTCATCTTCATAAATCTCAAGCCACGCCTCCCAGCCATTTTGGTAGTTCTGAACGATGGATGCCCAAGTCTTGCGGACATCCCGGTCGTCCTGAACGGGAAAAATACTGATCGAGCCGAGGCCGAGCCCGTTGTTGGCCAGCAACCACTCGCGGAAGGACTTAGGCAGACTTCGGCCAAGCTGCTGCTCCGCTCTTGCGATCGCCTCAGGGGTCGTTCCGATGACCCGTTTGTGCTTGCTCATAAGACTACGCCCCCGGCATCGGCACTGCCCCGAGCTGGATCAAAATCCCCAGCGAATCCATGATGATCCGCGTGTCCTGGATCTTCCCGCCCTCCAGCCGGTCGATCACCATGCCCCAGGTCTTCACCGGCTTCCCGGTTGCCGGCACCCCGAAAAATTCCGCCTGATGCGTGGCCGACCACTCGAAGCGCGTGACCACCTTGTCACCCTCTTCGATCTGCTCCTCGATCGTCCAATGGATATCCGGAAAGGTCGCCCGGAAGCCTGTGAGCATTTCCTTCAAGCCCTTGAGCCCCGGGCCTTGGCCGGGCATCGGCACCTGCTCCACCATGTCCTCGTGGAAGTATTTCCCACAGGCCTCGATGTTTCCTTGGTTCAGGACTTCCTCGATGAATCCGCGGGCGACGCTGCTGGGAGTAGGCATAGATGGGGGTGGGAGATTTGTTTGCTAGGATCACCTTTCATCGCCCGCTGAAAGGCAAGCCGGAAGCTGGTCCGCGCCATGCTTTCGGCCGAGTGCCGGATAAAGGGTTGCCCGCCGCACCGGGAGCCTCTACGGCGCGGCCGTCAGCCACCCCCGTGGCAGAGCTTTTTTCAAACCACCACACCACCGAACCGTGTCCGTACTCGTAGGCAAGAAAGCCCCCTCCTTCAGCGCCAAGGCTGTCCAAGGCGATACCATCGTCGAAAACTTCTCCCTGGATCAGTATCTCGGCGAGAAATACGTCATCCTCTTCTTCTACCCGAAGGACTTCACTTTTGTCTGCCCGACTGAGCTTCATCGCTTCCAGGAAGAGCTGGAAGAATTCGAATCCCGCAATGTCGCCGTCGTCGGTTGCTCCACGGACTCCGAGTTCTCCCACTGGGCCTGGCTCCAGACCCCGAAGGCCAAGGGCGGCATCCAAGGAGTGAAATACCCCCTCGTGGCCGATGTGAATAAGACCATTTCCGACGCTTACGACGTGCTCGCCGGCGACTACGAGGTGGACGAAAATGGCAACCTCACGGTGAAGGGAGAGCTGGTCGCCTACCGCGGCCTCTTCCTCATCGACAAGGAAGGCATCGTCCGCCACCAGGTGGTCAACGATATGCCGCTCGGCCGCTCGATCCGTGAGGCCCTGCGCCTCGTGGATGCCCTGCAGCACTTCGAGCAATTCGGCGAAGTCTGCCCGATGGACTGGAACCGCGGCGACAAGGCCATGGTCCCCGACCACGAGGGCGTCTCCAGCTACCTCGCGAACTGAAGCTTCCCGGGCCATAGGTCCTATAAGTCCTATAGGGCCTATGATCCACCGGCGCGTCAGGGCATAAGGGAGAATCCCCGAATTTCTCCACTTTCCCCCTGTCCCTGAGGTGTTAGGATCAGGTGGTGTTTCGCATTCGACGGCTTCGATCCATTCTCTTCTGGCGGCGTTTGTCCCGCCGTTGGGTGCATCATCGGCATACCGATAACTCGGCCGCGCTGGCCTTCTACGCGCTGATCTCGTTCCCGCCGCTACTGCTGATCGGGGTCACGGTCGCGGGCATGGTTCTGGGGGAAAAGGTCGCGCACGGTGAACTGGAGAAGCAGATGTCCACCGTGCTCGGGCCGGATCTCGCCACCGGCATCGATGGCATTTTGCAAGGCGCGCGGATTGCCCCGCGTGACCAGCCTTTGCCCTTCCTCGTCGCGATGGTGACCTTGGCCTACGCCGGTTCCCACGTGCTGACGAAGCTGCGAAACACCCTGAATATCGTGAATGAATCCGCGCCCGCGGATCCCTCCCGGCCCTGGTTGCGGCGATTGGGAGCGCGTGCCCTCTGTGCCGGGCTGATCCTTGCCTTCGGCGTCCTGTTAGTGGCCGCCACGGTGGCTCAGGGCTTCACCGCTTACGTGGCAGCGCACATGGATGCACCATGGCTGGCGGAGTTGGATATCTTCCAGCGCTCCACCGGTTGGCTCACCACTTACTTCCTGCTCACGCTGGCCTTTGCGCTGATCATGAAGGTCCTGCCGCGGCGGCGGCCGATGTGGAAGCATGCCTTCGTCGGAGGCGGCATTGCCGCCTTGATCACTGTCTCGCTCAAGACCTTCTTGGACGTCTATTTCCGCTACAGCATGTGGAAATCCTTCATCGGTAACGGTCTGAACCTCCTGCTCTTTCTCTTCTGGCTCTTCGTCTCGATCCAAGCCTTCCTCGCCGGTGCGGAGGTATCCGCATGGCTCGGTCGCCGTCGGAAAGTCCGCCAGAAGGCCTTTCTCTCCGGCAAGTAGCGCAGTCCGGGGCTACTTCGCCGGAGCCGCTTCTTCCTTCGGCTTCGGGATTTCCGCTGCGGCCAGCCAGTAGATGCGCGCCGGACTGGCTTGGTTCAGCAGCACGGCTTCCCTGATCGGCCCCGCTGGACGGCGGTCTCCACCGCGACGTCCCCAGCGGGCCCACTGGTGTGGATAGCGGCCGTTTTCATCCCGCATCTCGCTGTGGAGATTCACCAGGCAGCGGCTCACGGTCTCCGTCCAGTGCGGATCCTTGTCGCGCTCGTGAAGCTCGAGGAAGGACTCTAACAAGAGGTGCGCGAAGCGCCCGCTGTCGGCGATCGCCCCGCTCGCTTGGATCCACTGCTTCTCGGCGGCCGTGGCGATGCGCTTGGCCTCGTCCAGGTATTTCGCTTCGCCGGTGATCTCGTTCAGCAGACAGTTGGAGCGGATCATCAGCGCCGAATTGTAAGTAAACTTCCGGCGGTCAATCTGCCCATCGAGTTTGATGTTGTCCCAGAAGAGCCCGTCGCCATCTTGCATCGTCTTGCAGGTCCAAGCGTAGAGCCGCTTCGCCGCCTCCAGATGTTTCTCGTCCTTCGTGAGCTGATAGAGCCGCAGTCCGCTCGCGATCGCGGGCGCATTCGTGCAGGTGTTCTTTGAGGTTTTCTCCAGCTCGCGCCAGTAGAGTCCGCCGCCGAGCTTGTCGTCCTCACCGCTCATCACGAAGCGGAAGGTCGCTACCGAGCGGTCGAGATACTTCTGATCTTTGGTCACCTCGAAGACCTCGGCCAGCGCCAACACCAGCCACGCATTGTCGTCGTAGTAGCGGTCGGAGGCCTTCGGTCCCGGCTGCACGTCGAAGCCCTCGATTCCGTCGTGCTTCAGCCAATAGACTTGGATCGCATCGGCATAGTTCTTCAGCGGTTCGAGGTATTTGTCGGGCTCTGCCTTCGCCGCCGCGGCCATCGCGCTGAGCTGCACGCCCACGCCCCACATGAAGGACGGATGATCCGGTGTGCCTGTGGTCACATCCGCTTTCTCTGCATAGAGCTTCGTCTCCGGAATCCACAGGTCCTTGTGAAGCACCTCCATGGTCTCCACGGCCCAGTCGCGGAAGGCCGGGGTGACTGCGGGCTTGGCGGGCTGCTCCGGTGCCGGAGCGGGGGCAGGGGGCGCCTCTTGGGCGATCCCTGCGCTGAGGGCACAGAGCTGCGCCACGACCAGTAGCGTGCGGGTGATTTGCCGGGCGGGCAGCGTTTGGAAAATCATGCTCCCCCATTCGTAGCAAAAGCCCGGTATCTTGCGTCAATCCGGTGTTTCCCGGGGATCAACCCCGATCCTCCTCCGGAGGCATTCGTTCCCTTCGCCTCGAAGTGGTGTGTGCTATGGTGACTCCAGTAATTGGATCGGCTGGGCTATGTGAACTTTTCGCCGCAACTTCTGCCGCAAGCATCGGTTCGTTCCTTTTGACCACCCCGACGGTCGTAGCCTTTCCTCAGCGTGACCCTGCCTATGAAAGCGAAGCTTCTTTGGATCCTGCCTGTCGCCGCCTTCCTCTCATCCTGTGACCAGAAGGAGGCTGCGGATGCCGCCAAGCCCAAGCCGAAGGCCCACACGGTGGCCGCCAAGCCGAAGCCCAAACCGGTCGAGAGCGAGGCCGCCGCGGAGACTTTAGAGGTTCCGGCAGCCGGGGAAGTCGCCGCCGCAGGAAGCACCCAAGCCGCCCAGACCGAGCCACTGGCACCCGCCACTCCTTCTACGGCCCAGACCGCTCCGGTCGACCCTCTCAACGCCGCGCCTAAGACCCAGGCGGAGCGCGATGCCTACCGTGCCGAACAGCGTGCCAAGCGCACGGCCGAGGCGACCCAGGCAATGGCCAATCGCTTCAAGGAGCAGGATACCAACCACGACGGCATGCTGGCGAAGACTGAAGTCTCCGAGCGTATGCAGCGCTTCTTCGATCGCGCCGACAAGAACAGCGATGGAGTCCTCGATGCCACCGAGCAGCAGGCCATGATGGATGGCATGAGCGAGCGCATGGCCCAAGGCGGCGGCGACCGCGGCGGCCGCAATTTCGGTGGCGGCGCTCAGGGCGGCGGTGGCAACCGCACCGCCGGTGGCGGACGCCGCGGAGGCGGCCGAAACTGACCCCCCAAGCCTCGCCTCAAAAACGGCCCACTGGGTGCGCCGGTCTTCAGTCGGCCGGGGTGTCGAGTTCTGCCCGTCATTTCTCGGGACAGGTGACTCCGTCGCCAAGCCCAATGGAGTGCCGTCTCTCCGAGCGACATTTCACGGGCTGGGTGACGCCGTCGTCCAAGTCGACAAGGAGCTGCGATCGCACTCTCCGCTTGGACAGCCGAAATCTCATCCCGGCTCTTCCTCTACTTTGAAATTTCAAATTTCAAATCGCCCCCCCGCGCCGATCGCCTCACCTTAGTCACTATCGACCTCTACCCCTCCTGCGCGGAGGCATCCCGGCGGGAAAGGAAGGGCCTACGATCGTCGTCGGTTTCTAAGACGGTCTTGCCGCCATCGCCGCGAGCCATCACATGGTAGATCACGCCGGGATACTGGAATCGCAAGGTGCGCGCCCATCGGACCACTTCGGACGAGACAAGAAGCTAAGCATGTTAAAATGCCTACTGACCCGAATGGCACGCGTCCCTCACCTCAAAAGCAATTTCCTAGCAGTCCGCGCATAATCCGGACATAGTCCTAGGCAAAGTCGCCATGAAAGTGCGCTTCTGGGGGACACGCGGATCGATTGCCACGCCAAGCAGCGCGACACTTCGCTATGGCGGCAACACCTCATGCGTGGAGGTGATGTCCGATTTAGGGACCACGATCCTCATTGACGCGGGCACCGGCGCCCATCTGCTCGGCAAGGCCCTGATGGAGCAAGGGCGCGCTGCGCGCGGCCACATCCTCATCTCGCACACGCATTGGGATCATATCCAGGGCCTGCCATTCTTCGCGCCGCTCTTCGTCGCCGACGCCGAATGGCACATTTACGGTCCGCGCGGCATTGGCAAGACGCTCCAGGAGGTGCTCGCCGCGCAGATGGACTATTCATACTTCCCCATCGCGCTGAATGCGTTCACGGCGAAGTTGCATTATCATGAGGTCGTCGAGGGCGCCTTTTCGATCGAGGATATCTGGATCGCCACGCATTATCTCAATCACCCGGCGCTCACGGTCGGCTATCGCCTTGAGGCGGACGGCGCCAGTATGGTTTACGCCTCCGACCATGAACCCCACAATCGGCGCGCGGCGGAAGGTCTCGTGGAAGCCCCCGAAAGCGGCGACGCCGCGCATGTCGAGTTCATGCGCGGCGCCGACCTTGTCATCCATGACACGCAATACACCGCGGCGGAATACCGGACGAAAATTGGTTGGGGCCACAGCACCGTCGAATATGCCGTCGACGTTGCAATCGCCGCCAGGGTCAGGAAGCTCGCGCTTTTCCACCATGATCCCGATCGTAGCGACGACGCGGTGGATCAACTCGTCTCCATCGCCTGCGAACGTGTTGCCACCGCCGGTGACGATTTGAGCGTCGTTGGCGCCGCCGAAGGCAGCGTCATCGAACTGCGCCGCGCGGCCGATGCGATCAAGGCCACGCCATTCCTCCGTTCCAGCCTGGTGCAACCCAGAAGTAGCATCTCCGAGGAACTGGTTTTCATCGCAGGCGTCCCGGCCAAGGATCGCGCCATCCTGACTGCGGCGGCGAAGGCGGACGGCATTCCCAGCGTTTCCGAAGTGGCGATCGGGGATTTGAAGGATGCGGTGCTAAACGGTCGCCCCTCGCTCATCTTCCTCGGTGATGCATTGCCGGACCCCGTCGCGCTTTGTGCCGAGATCCGGGCGCTCCCGGGGGAGGATGCGAAGGAAACGCCAATCATCATCGTCGCCAATCAATCGCAAGTGCCCATCGGCAAAGACCTGCCCACCCTTGTCACCGATTGGCTGACGCGCCCTTACAGCCTGCAATACGCGCGCTCACGCATGCGTGCGTGGCTGATGCGTTCGATGCTGCGCTGGCGCAAGGCAGCACTGCCGCCGGACGAAGAAGAGCGCCTCGCAGCCGTATATCGGCTCGGCCTGCTGGATACGGATGCCGAAGAAAGATTCGATCGCCACGTGCGCATCGCGGCCGCTTCCTTCGCAGCGCCGATTGCGCTGGTATCGCTGATCGACCGGGAGCGGCAGTGGTACAAGGCCCATTACGGATTCGATTTCAGCGAGACCTCGCGCGACATGGGCTTTTGCTCTCACGCCATCCTTCAAAGCGAACCGCTGGTCGTGAACGATGCACTGCGGGACGATCGTTTTGCCGAGAATCCGGTGGTCATTGGTGATCCGCACGTCCGCTTCTATGCGGGAGTCCCCTTGCACGCCGCTGACGGCGCATGCGTCGGCGCGTTTTGCATCGTCGATCATAAGCCAAGAAGCCTGAGCGCCGCGCAGCTGGGCATGTTGAAAGACATCGCGCGGCTCATCGAAGAAGAGCTTGAACCGCGCCCCGCGGAAAAAGCCGACTAGCGAACCGGCGTCAGTTCTGAGTGGCACTCAGTTAAGCGGATTCCGTGGAGCGCCAGCACTGGGAGCGCCAACCGGAGCGTAGCGAAGGTGGTCTGCGACTTCATTCCATCTTCTGCGGACAGCTTTAGCCGGCCCGAATAGTTGGCGAGCTCAAGACACACCCCGCGGCTTCGTTATCTGCGAAGCTGGCTAGGGCCAGCGTAAAGTGCGAGAACTGACTCCATCCAGACGAGAGATGACTACTCGAACCAGATCTCGGAGGTGTGGATGCAGGGCGTGAGGCGGATCGAGCGCGGGGATTTAAATATCGGGGAGCCGGATCTGGAGACGAAGCGGCAGCTGACGAGTCGGCTATTCCTGCGGGACAAGAAAGGAAGCGGATCTCGGAGGGCTAGGATGACATGCGGAAGCGCGGGCTGCCATCGCGGGTTAGGACGGATTCGATGCTGAGGTGCATCATATGCGGGAGCCACATGAGCGGGGCCATCACGGCGGATGCGGTGGAAGGGAGCGAGGTGGGCGAATCGCCTTTCGCGGCGGGGATTGTGACTGGGAGGTAGCAAATGAGCCTACCGTGAGGCTTAAGTTTCGTCCCGATCGAACGCCAAAGCTTGATGCAATGCAAACTCAACCTCATCATCGCTAAAGTGCTCGCGAAGGGAGTCGCAAACTTCATCCTTCGATCTTCCTGCCCGATAAAGGGCATCGGCAGTCGTCGTAGCCCGGTCCAGTCGCTTGTTGCGTTCGAAGATTTCGGCGGCCCTCTCGGCCAGTCCTTTCGACAGATAGTGGTCAACTCCTGCTGGCACGGCTCCTGTTAGGGGCTTTCGTTTCGCCGAGCTGCTTTCTAATGATCTCAGTCTTTTGTCCATGCCGCGGACATGGCCGAGGACTTCCACGAGCATTGTCTTTTCATCGACCTTGGGGTGCTCCGTGGTCTCGGGGGTGCTTTCTACAATTCGTTTGAATTCGGCGGTGAATTCACTCCAGTAAGCTTCGAAGGCTCGGTCGAGAGCAGCGGGCTTGAGCGATCTCTCGCCCAAGCGTGAGTTTATGGTGGAGACCATTTTCCACACCCCTTCACGGTCAGGCGCGACGATGTTGAAAAGGCTGAGTGGCGGGCGAATGGCACTAACTTCCAGGTCACAAGCAAGGATGATCACGCGTTGACTTGTGAGCCCTCGGGCTAGCGCTCCGGATTCGAAAAGGATCCATGGCTTATCGAGGTTTTCCTTGGTCAGGCAGACAATACCCACGGTCACCTCGGTGAGTTGCTCTGAGATGTCTCCGAACCAGGCTGCTCCGCCGTCGATGTGCCGAGTCGAGATCCACGGCTGAACAGCCTGAACAACTGATGGCAGCCAAACATCAAGAAACTCCGCGATTTGCTTACTGCGCTCTCCTGACCAACTGAGGAAGACTTTCATTGTTAGTAAGATGATGCGAAACCGAGCGATCCGTCAATGTACGGGTGTGCGTGGCGGCCAGTGGGTGGAAGTTCTCCGAAGGTGAGATCGTGATCACCGTTCCGCCGGGGGAGACGGTGAGCGGGCATTTCTCAAATCGGACGCGGTTTCGACGGATCAACGGTGGAAGTATGAAAAGATCGTGAGCTACGGGGTTTACCCGGAGTTCTGGTCGATGGGTTCGGCGAGCGGCGGTTACGTGGAGTGATTCCTCGACTTCCACTTCGAAGTCCAGACGATCGCTGGCTTGCTGACATTCGATCAGATCTACGGGACATACCGGCCGAGCAGCATCCCGGGGCCTGCCAGCGCGCTGAGTGTGGGGGGCTTGCCTAACGGGGTGGAGGCGGCGGAGGGGAGGATGCGGATCAGGGGCGGGTAACGGGGGGCTTTGCGAGAGGGGTAGAGAGATATCTTCGAAGGTGAAGGATCCTAATAGGTTCTCTCGTGCTTTCGGTCATCCTCCTTGAGCTTTACTGAGTCGGCAGCTCTTTCGAGGGTGGTGCCGTCATCAAAGTTTAGTTGGACCTTGTAACTGAAGATCCAAGTGTCGAGGCCCATCGGTTGAATCTCTATGACGACGCGAAGCCCGCCCACCTGGGCTCGCGTAATTTCTCCTTGGATGTCGAGTTCTTTCTCGTGTCTGGAGGGGGCCTCGTAATCAGTATCGCCGTCGAAGTCGTTCTTGCTAGCTACAATGCGTTTGTATTTGCCCTTTTCCTTCGTGAAAAGTGTGACCGATATTTTGGTGTCGGCGTCCTTGTCGTCCTCAGCAGGCGTGTCGAAGACAATCTTTGCACTTTTGAGTTTTGCGCCTGAGGTGGTGGCGGTGGAGGGAGGCCTGACGTGGGACGGGGGCTGAACACCGGAGGGGGAGTGGACTAGTGCCGCGACCGCAAGAATAACTAGGGCGGAAAGGATTAGAGTGACCAATCCCATAGCTGTCGCTTTCATGGGCTGAACTCTTCGGATTAATTCGCAGGTTAGGAGGGTTGGCAATGGATGCGGGCGAAAAGGGACAAACTTCGGCGCTGCCTTTCCAAGGCTTTGAAGTCTGGCCGACTTCGCCCGGCACCAGTCATTTCCATTGGGTGGAAGACCTAATAGGTCTTCTCATGCTTGCGGTCATCCTCCTTGAGTTTCACGCCATCGGCGCCCTTTTCGAGGGTCGTGCCGTCAGCAAAGTTTAGCTGAACCTTGTAGTTGAAGATCCAAGTGTCGTTGCCGTTTGTTTGAACCTCAATGACGACGCGAAGTCCGTCCACCTGGGCTCGCGTAATCTCTCCTTGGATATCGAGCTCCTTCTCGTGTTTGGAGGGGTCTTCGTACGTTGTATTGTCGCCGTCGAAGTCTTTCTTGCTGGCTACGATGCGTTTGTATTCGTTGTTCTCCTTTGTGTAGAGCGTGACGGTGATCTTGGTGTCCTTGTCCTTGTCGTCGCCATCAGGCGTGTCGAAGACAATTTTTGCACCTTGGAGTTTCGCATTCGCGTCCTCGGCCAATGCCGCAGGCTGAAGTAGCACGGAGGCTCCGATTGTCATGGTGATGCGGGCAATGAAGGAGATGAGTCCTGATTTCATGGTGTTGCTTTGTTTGTTGCTTCTGCTCCTGATGGTGGAGTCATTTGATTAACCGAACGGAAGACGCCATGATGTCTTTTTTTATTCATCTTGCGAAATTTCATGATGCAAATCGGCTTAACTTTATTTCCCTTTGAGGTTCGGAAATCCTCCCTTTTCAGGGTGAGGTTAATGCATGAGTTTTGAGATATTTTGGATGCTGTTATAAGGAGTTGCGATAGGCTCCGCATGGCGAGATTGCTATGGGCTCGGTGGAGGCGGGGCTGCTCGCGAAAGGGGTGTCCGATGCGTCTGCCGGGGTTCGAGCTGGCCCCCATTCAATCCCACTGGTAGCTGTGGGAGATGGCTAGCGTTCCTGAGAAGATCAGCGGTCTAGGATGGATCTTCAACCGGCCCATGCTCTACGGCGCGAGTCTGGGATTTCTGGTCATCGGGGGCTGCCAGGAAATGCAGGAGGCGATCCGGCACCACGGGCAAGGCTCGGTGTTCTACGAGCGGCCGGATCGTATCGAGAAGGTCGATGAAACATCCTACCGCCGTCACAAGGCTACCAATGCCGGGCTGATGCTAGCGTTTGGTTTGGCTGGGTGGATCTACCTTGCCAAAGCGTATCACAACGAGAGACCGGGGGCCGGCGGTGGGGGGTGACTGGCATGAAACGGGTGAGTCCTTGAATCTTGAATCCGACCCCGCCCCGCCCGTTTCAACCCACCTCCATCCGCCGTTCCTACCCAAGATCCGTCCATGAAAAATGACGCGGCGACACCGCATTCACCTGCTTGGGCGGCCGGGTCGCGCTGATGGCCCTCGTGGCCGCCACCATCTCCTCAAGCATACGCAACTTCTCGCCCAACGGCAGCGCGGCGAGTTGGCAACGGCGTTCCACCTTGCGGGCGGCCAACTGTCGCATGAGTTCGCTCATGGGTTGAATAGGTCTGTTCCCTCACTCCCTCCAATACTCCGCCACCCAAGGCGACGGCAGCACCCGATGATGCAACTTCCCACCGGCGATCCCCGTCACCGCATCCGGCGGATCCGGCTTGCCGTGGAAAACTAGCACCCTTGCGCCCTCCGGCTTCTTCGGCGCGCTCACCAGGTTGAACGGGAAGATCGGGCGGCAGTTGAACTTGAAGCTGCGCACCCATTCCTCCGGCCACCAGTAGCGCTCCTTCATCGCATAAGTCAGGAAAGCCTGCTCGGTCTGGAAGATCGAACGGTCCTGTGCCCGCTCCATCTCGCGGACGAAGGTGTCGTAGATGTATTGGGACTTCCCGGCCTCGAAGCGGAAGATCGAGGAGTTGCCGATCTCCGGACGCTTCTTGAGGATCTGCTTACGGCGTTCGATCCAGTTGTGGATGATGCAGTTCTTTCCCGGCTGGTAGTCGAAGAAACAATCCATCGAACCGAGGATCACGATATCGAGATCCAGGAACAGCGTAGGGCCTTCCAGATTGGCGAAGCCGTCGCGGGTCATCACCAGCTTCAGGAAGACATTCGGCCACTTGGCCTGGGTCACGCCGGGATTTTCCGGGAATGGCAGGGTCTCGATACCTTCCACTAGTCCCTCGGTGTTGTCCGTCAGGCAGACGAAGCGGAAGGGCCGCGAGAGGTGCCGCTGCAGCGAGCGGAACAGAATATTGACGTAGCAAGTGGGGTATCGCTTACCCCACTTCATGCAGATGACGTTAACGGGCGCTCCGGGCATCGGTGGCGGAGAGTAGGTCCACGGCCGGGGAGCCGCAAAGATCGATCTACTGGAATCGGAATCAGGCCTCTTCCTTGAAGGCTTCCGCGCGACCCTTGTTGATGCAAGAAACCAGCCACTGGATCAGTTGGTCGATCTCCGGGCTTTCGCGGCGCAGACCGTCGAGCGCCTGCCAGTCGATATGCTGGCGGGTATGGGCAGCGGCGATCCGGTGCACGTCGAGTCGTTCCATCAGGGCCTCGGTTTCCTTCGGGTGCGCGTTCAGGATGTTCGCCGGGCGCGGCAGGTCATCCAGCATCTGCGGCGTGAGGCCGAAGGAAACCACACCCACACCGAAGGTCGCGTTCAGGTGCCGCAGGCCGTCCGCCAGCGCCTCATCCACCACCGGGGCGGCATAGATCAGTTCGCCACCCTGCGCCCACTGCGAGGCGGAGAGCGCTTGGAAGAAATCCTCGCGGAAGCTGTCGAGCGAGGGTTGGATCCGCAGGCGGGCGGCATGCAGGCGGAAGGGCGGCAGGCCCATCCGCTGCTTGAGAGCGAGCATGGTCGGATCGAGGGTCAACTCGCCGTCCGGCGCGTCACCGGTTTCCCAGTCAACCAGCGCGACTTCCGGGAACTTCCAGAGGTTGCCCAGTGGCGAGCTTTGCGCGAAAGCTTGGCGGAAGACGAAGGGGAAGCGGCCTTCCACATCGTAGTAGCGCATCACCACCGCGCGGAACTTCCGCAGCCGCTCCAGCGCTTGGTCCACCGCTTCATGATCGGCACCGAAGTCATCCAAGCGCCCATGGCTGAGCGCCAGCAGCTCCTGCGCCCCGGTCAGGGCCGGCACCGGCGCAGTGCGGCGGTAGTAGCCCTGGCCCTTCTCCACCTTGGCGATCGGCGAGGCCGGATCGCAGGACATGATCGAGAAATGGTAACGCAGCGAGGCATCCGAATACGCGCCATTGAGCTGCAATCGCGCGAGCCGGATCAACTCGGTTCCCTTGATCGACTCGGCGGGGTTGCTCGGCAACAAGGGCGGGAGGATATCCGTAAGCTGCGTGCGAAGGCTCATCGTGGGTGAAAAAAAACGGGCGCGATTTGGGCGGTGGGCGAATTCCACTTCGCCGTGACACCTTGCATCAAGCACCTAATGGCAGGAATTTGAAAATTCCCGGTCATCCGGGGCGCTCTTTTTGCGAATCCCCGCTTCTGCTTGCAAAAGTAGCATTTCAGGGGATGGTCTTTCCTTAGCCAACCATGAAAGCTTTCCTCGCCGCCGCCACGCTTTTCGCCGCCGTTGCGCCGCTCCACGCCCAAGCCCCGGATGCGGACGCCTTGATCCGCTCGATCCGGCTTTCCGCCACGGTTCAAAAAATGGACCTCAATGGCGTAATCCATAAGGACGGCAGCAAGGATGTCGGGATCAGCATGTTCGTGCGCGAGGGCAACAACCTCCAGTTCTCACTTGGGAACGGCGAGCGCTTCCACATCCGCATGGGGGATGAGAACTGCGAGCTCCTCACCATCGACGGGGACAACAAGACCAGCCGCTTCCCGGTCGCGAAGCTGGCCACTCCCATTGCCGGAACCGACGTCACCTACGAGGACCTCACCCTGCGCTTCCTCTACTGGCAGGGTGCCAAGTTGGAAGGCGAAGAAAAGGTCAACGGTGCCGACTGTTACCGCATCGCCCTGACCAATCCCGGCAAGGATGGGGCCTTTGGCAAGGTCTACGTCTGGGTCCACAAGAGCTACGGTGCCTTTTGGCAAGTCCGCGCCCACGACCGCGCCGGCAATCCGATCAAGGAATTCCAAGTGAACAGCGTGATGCAGGTTCCCGGTGGCAAGGGCTACACGGTGAAGGAAATGCTGGTGAAAACCTTGGAAGACAAGGGCGGCGAATACCGCACCACTTCACGGACCGCCATCAAGTTCAACGACGACGGAGCAAAGGCTCCCAAGGGCTTGCGGAAGTGAGCCGCGCCTAGCGCCCGGCCAGAAACGCGTTCCCCAGTCGCTCACTGCCCACCGTGCTCTCCGGACCATGGCCGGGAAGGAGCACCGTCTCGTCTGGCAGGCTCATCACGCCCGCCTTCAGGGCTGCCAAGGCGGACTGATAAGGCCGGCCCGGGCCGCAGCCGCCCATGGATCCAGCGAACAAAGCGTCCCCGGTCACGCAAAGCGGCAGGCCCAAGCCTTCTACAACGTAGCCCAGAGCTCCCGGGCAGTGCCCCGGCAGATCGATCACGCGCACCGACAACTTGCCCTGCAACCGGGTTTCACCGGGCTTCAAGTCCTTGGGGCCAGCCACGCTCTTGGCCATTTCGCCAAGGCCAGCCAAGCCGCCGGTATGATCTCCGTGCGCGTGGGTGATGAAAACCACGACTTCCCGGACGCCCCGCTCCTCCAGGGCCCAGCGGACATCCAGTCGGCCATCGCCGGCATCAAAGAGAATCTTCCCTCCTGCTCCATCATCCAGCAGCCAGGCGTTTACAGTCTCGTCGTCGAAGGGCAGCTCCAGGCGGCTCACTCCGGTAAGGGGGCAAGCGGGTGGCAGGTAGCCCGGAAGTCCCGCAAGCGCATCCGGGTCAAGGCCCAAGGCCGGCGCCAAGGTCCGCAGGATCTCCTTGTCCACCGGTCCGCGGCTGGAGGCCAGAACGTCCCGTTCAGGCAATCCAGCCCGTGCGGCGGCTGCGGACGGGGCCAAGTCCAGCCCGCGGAGGGCCTTTCGGATCACGTCGGCGGTGCTGTCGTAGAGCATGTTGCGGTGGTCAGGCGAGTTCGCAGGCGAGGCGGATCGCATGGATCATCGAGTCCGCCCGTGCAATGCCCTTGCCGGCAATGTCGAAAGCGGTGCCGTGGTCCGGGCTGGTCCGGGGTTTGGGCAGACCCAAGGTGACATTTACCCCGGTGTCGAAATCCAGCAACTTCAAGGGGATCAGACCTTGGTCATGATACATCGCCAAGACGGCATCGAACTCTCCGTCCGCAGCACGACGGAAAATGGCATCCGGCACATGAGGCCCCGAGAAAACGCCAGGTTGCTCGGCGCTTAAGGCGGCGATCGAGGGGGCGATGACGAGGCTTTCTTCGTTCCCAAAGAGGCCGTTTTCGCCGGCGTGAGGGTTCAGTCCGACGACCGCGATTCGGGGTTCGCGTCTGAAACGGCGCCGGGCGAAGTCGGCAAGAAGGCGTCCGGAGCGCATGATCGCTCCCTTGGTCAGGCTGCTTGAAACGCTCGCTAGTGGGATGTGGATGGTGACGAGCCCAACGCTCAGTGTGGCACCACTCAGGCACATCGTAAAATCTTCACAACCAAATCGATGTGCGAAAAATTCCGTTTGCCCCGGAAATGCGAACCCGGCCCCCTGTAGGCTCGCTTTCGAGACTGGAGCGGTCACTACGGCGACCGCATCGGGGTCCGAGCGCAGGATCGCGACAGAGGATTCCAGTGCGTCGAGTGCCTGTTGTGCCGAGCGGGCATCGGGCTTTCCAGGAACCGCAGCGCGGCTGTCGCCAAGCACTTGAAAGTCAAAGCCAGCGGGCAGGAGACCTGAGTCGAGCGCCTTCGCGACGACCTCGGGACCGACCCCGGCGGGATCGCCGAGGGTGATGAGGACGCGCGGCATCGCTGCTCAGATCTTCCTCTCGATGTTAGCCGAGCGGCGCTTCTTCTCGATCCACTTCTCGTAGGCCGCGGCGGACTTCTTGCGGGTCACGCGGTCCTCGATGCTCTTCTTCACTTCCGGGTCGGAGAGCGATGGGGTGGGACCGTAGGCGATATTGACGATCTTCACGATCGTGAAACCGGCTGGGTCTTCCAAGGGGCCGAGGAGGTCGCCGTCCTTGCCGTTGAAGATGATCGCGGCGAATTCGGGGGCCAAGTCGGTGCGCGGCAGATCCTTTTGGAAACCACCTTCCGCGGCGAAGGCGTCGCGGGAATGGGCTTTCGCGAGATCGGCGATATTGGAGCCGGCCTTCACGTCAGCGGCGATCTGCTCGCCCAGGGCAAGCTGCGTTTCCGGCGTGGCGAGGGGATTTTGAGGATCTTGGCGCGGCAGGAAGATCTTGTAGAAGGTGATCTTGTCCTTGGTCATGTCGCGCATCAGGAGCTTCACCTCGGAGTATTCCTTGGCCATCTCCTTGCTGTCCGGTGGGGCCACCTCGGCGATGTGCTCGGAGCGGATCGCCTGGACGATCAACTGCTCGCGGACCATCTGGGAATAGCCGTCCATGGTCATCCGGGCGCGGGAAAGTTCCTGCTCGAAGGAGGCGCGATTGCCGCCATGTTCCTCGCGGATCTGGCGGTCGATTTCCCGCTTCACCACGTGTTCCGGCAGAGCGGCCCCCTTGGCCTCCATCTGCTTGAACTCGGAAAGGATGATTTCGCGGTCGATCAGCTCTTGGAGGATCTTGTTGCGGGCCTCCAAGACCTGCCGCTCGAATTCGGCGCCGCGGCGGGGAAATTGGGCGGCCAGCTCGGCGTAGATCCGGGCGAGCATGAAGCCGACCTTGTTCTTGGTGATGACCCGGCCGTTGACCTTGGCGGCGATGCCGTTCACCTCGAAGGGGCCCTGTGGCAGCGGAGGCAAAGGCCTGGCGGGAGCGGGAGCAGGGGCTGGCGCAGGATTAGCCTGAGGAGGCTGCTGTGCCGGCAGGAGGCCGGCGCCAGCCATGAGAAAGAGCCAGGCGAGACGTGGTTTCATGGGTGGAACGGTGGCGTTGCGGACGCGGGGGGACTGTTTCCCGTCGCAAGGTCCAATGCAAGCGGCGAAAGGTCCCGCTTCCGTGAAACAAAAATGCCCCATGACCATCTTTCGATGGCCTGGGGCAGGGAAATCCGGGGGGCGTCTTACTTGCGGAGCTCTTCCGCGGCTTTGTCGAGCCCGTCGGCAGCCTTGTCCTTCATGTCTTTGGTGGCGTCCTTGACCTTGGCGGCGGCATCGTCGCCGGCGGCCTTGGCCTTGTCGGCGGCGTCCTTTGTGGCCGCTTTCACGTCCTCGCCCGCCTTTTTCATTTTGTCCGCGGCATCTTGGCCTGCGGCCTTCATTTCTTCCTTGGCCTTGTCGACCTTCTTTTCCGCTTCGGTTTTGTCCGATTCATTGCAGGCGGCAAATGCTAGCGGTAGGGCGGCGATCGCCAGAAGTTGATGGAGTTTCATGGGATGGTTGTTTCGGTTGATGGACCGCGGCCCCGGAAAAAGCAGGGGACCGCAATGTTCCAGTCTAACACGCATTGCGCAGCGGTCAAACTAGCCTCTCTCGTAAATTTGTAGCACTCTCGCCCCATGGATACGGTTCTGGTGCAATGTCCGACCTGCTTCGAGACCTTCGAGGTGGTGATGCCCTCCTTCGACGAATTGCCGACGGAGGTGGACTACGATTGTGAGATCTGCTGTCGGCCGATGATCATCGTTTTTGACGAATCGGGAGCCTTCGCAAGGGGCTTGGGTGACTGAATGCAAAGCACTAATGATTAATTACTAATTTCCAAACCGGAGTGTCGCTGGAGAAGATTTCGATCGTGATGCCGTTCCGGAACTCGGCGGCGACGCTGCCGGAGGCACTGGCGAGTGTGTCTGCGCAGAGTTTCGGGGACTGGGAATTGCTGGCGGTAGATGATCGCTCGACCGACGACTCGGCGGAGATTGTGCGCGAGTTCGCAGCGGGGGACCCGCGGGTGAGGCTGCTGCAGAATGATTCCGGGCGCGGGGTGGTGGGAGCTTCAGAGACTGCGGGGCGGGTTGCACGGGCGGAATGGTTGGCGCGAATGGATTCTGATGATGTGAGCCACCCGGAGCGTCTGGCACGGCAGTGGGCGATGGCACAGGCGCGGCCTGATCTGGATGTGATCGGTTGCGGGGTTGAGATCTTGACTCCGCTGGGAGACGGGATGGCGCGGCATGTGGAGTGGGTGAACTCACTGGCCGAGCCGGAGGCGATCGCCAACGCCCGTTTCATCGAGAACCCGCTGGTCCATCCCAGCGCGCTGATGCGCAAGGCTGCCGTCAACGCGGTGGGCGGCTATCGGGAGGTGCCATGGGCGGAGGATCACGATTTGTGGCTGCGCTTGCTCGAACGCGGCTCGGTCTTTGGGAAGGTGCCGGAAACGCTGCTCGGCTGGCGTGATTCCGCGACGCGGCTGACGCGCAATGATCCGCGCTACGGGGATGTCTTCCGCAACAAGATGCGGGCGCACTTCCTGTCACGCATGCCCCGGATCCGCGAGCATGGCGTGGTGGTCGCGGGCGCCGGGCCGATCGGCAAGGCGATCGCGCAGGAACTGCTGCTGCGCGGGATCGAGGTGAAGGGATTCTACGAGGTCCACCCGCGTCGGATCGGCGAGAAGATCCATGGCGCGGCGGTAGCGGGGCTGGAGGACTTCGGGAAGTGCTGGCGGGAAGCGGTGATGCTCGGCGCGGTGGGAGTGCCGGGGGCGCGGGATGATATCGCAGGGATGGCGCGTGAGGCGGGCTATGTGGATGGCCGGGACTTCTGGGCGCTGTGCTGAAGGTTTTTATTCCGTGTCGTGAACCGGCGATTCCTCGTTTTTGACGGGTAGGGGCGGAGGTGAGGCTATGCCTGACTTGCGGTTGCGTATCTGGATGGCGGCGGCAAAGAAAAGGGCGATGAAGCTCAAGAGCCAGGCAGGGAAGGCGAGGCCGAAGCCATTGATCGGGGTGCCGCTGCCCTCGTTGAAATACCATTCATCGACCCCTAGGGTGAGCAAGCCGATGGGAATGCAGAGTCCCGAGAAAATGAATGCCAAGCGGGGTTTGTGAAAACGGCAGGCGAGAAGTCCGGCAAAATAGACGGGGTTTGCGAACCACGGGAAATCACCGGTGAGCATGCCCCACCAGCCCCAGCACAGCAGTGTGTAACCGCGGACCGCGGGTTGATGGACGAACCGCAAGGCCGGCAGGGCCAGCGAGACCCCAAAGAGGACGAGGGATGCAATCAGGAGAGTGCGGGCGGCCATCAGCTGTCCTCGTGGAGTAACAGGTGAGGTCCCGGGCAGACGAGCCGAAAGGCAGACTCAAGGCAGGTCCAGCTTTGCTTCGGGCGTGACCTTGGAGACCCTGAAGACAAGGGGTGCCCCGGAAGCTTCCGTTCTGAGTTCGTAGTAGCCTGGGAAACCCCGCCAGCGGGCGGTGCCGTCTTTGTCAGTGGTGAGCGTCACTTCCGTGGCCCAGCGGCGGCCGAGCCATTCTTCCAAGACTTCGCCGCGCTTGCGGATCGACCAGTCGCGGTTCCATGACGCGGCTTCTGCCTTCCAGTGACTGCCTTCCCAGAATCCCCAGAGGAGGAAGCTGGAGTAGGCGGGGTGGCTGAAGCAGGCGATCAGGGCATCGCGGGTGTAGTCCGCGGCGAGGTCCTCGTCGGCTTGGGTGACGATGTCGTATTCGGTGACCGCTTGGCGCGGGACCACGGCGGCGAAGCGATCGGTGGTGGCGAGAAGTTCCTCTGGCGAGGGCAGGAAGCTTTCGTCGAAGTGGGATTGGTTGCCGAGGCCATCAATGCGGAGGCCGTCGCGCTTGAAGGCTGCGAGGTAGTTGTAGGTCTCATCCGCTTGGCGGCCGGGGCGGAAGATCTGGTCTTCGTTCACGAAGAAGGGCAGGGGGCTGCGACTCCGGGCTGCGGCGTAGACTTCGCGGTCGATCGTCTCCAAGCCGGGGATTTTGGTAAGCAGTTCGGCACCGCTCCATGCGACCGGGTGATTGATCACGTCCCATTCGACGACGCGATTGCCGGCGAAGGCGAGGCGCTCTTCCATCGTGCCGAGGACGTGCTTGCGGATTGCCGCGACATCGGTCTGGCCGGCGAGGTTCGGCGGCACGGCGACTTGCATGAGGTAGTGGCCGCGGATGGAGATGTTTCGCTCCGCAAGCCAAGTGAAGGCACGGTCGAGCTTCTGCTTGTGCTCTTCCTTGCCCTCGGCTTCCGGTTCCCAGCCGAAGTCCTTGAGATCATTCTCGAAGACGATCTGGCTGAAGAGCCGGTCGACGATCTCGCGGTAGCGGCGGGCATCCTCGGTATCGGCTGTTAGAAGGTCGGCGGTGACGGCGGAACCGAAGCCGAACTCGTGACGGCGCAGCTTGAGGGTGATGCGGGCATTGGCGAGCGGCTTGCCGTCGGGTCCGGTGACGCGGACGCTGAAGTCCGACTTGCGTTGCTTCTCGATGCGATCAAGAGCAGCCTTGCGCCATGGTGCATCGGGCTCGCGGCCGGCATAGCTGCGGCGGATGCGTGGGAACTTGCTGATATCGGTTCCCGCGGGATAGCGGAAGACCCGGGCGGATTGGATCTCCACGCTCTGGGCTTTGCCTGCGCAGAGGAAGGTGAGGACCGCGCCGCCTTGAGGGATCTCCGCGGTGATCGTGAAAAGGACCGGGAGTTCTTGAAAGGTGGAGCTTAGCTCTAGGCCGGTCGTGGCAGCAGCAGGGGTGTAGGGCGCTTTGCCGAGTTGAAGTTTGGCCTCGATGCTGGCCTTGCCTTGGGTAGCTCGGGCCTTGACCAGGGCGAGCACCGTCTCGCCGGGAGCAAGGGCTTCGGCAGGACAGTCCAAGGCGACTTGTGCGGCGTAGGCCTTGGCTTCGTCCGGCTTGGTGATCACGACTTTCCAGCCTCCGTTGTCGATCTTGCTGACCGTGCCGCAGGCAGGATCGGCGTAAGCTTTCAGCTCGCTGGCAAGGGCTAGATCGCTGCCTCCAGGTGGCGCTGCGATGTCAGCGGCAGCCGAGGCGATAGCGAACCAAGCGCAGATCAGTCGCAGTGCGAGCTTCCTCATCAGGCCCGGAGGCTAGGCGAGGGGGAAGACCGTGCAAGAAGAGGGACTGGCATGGGGCCGCCCGACTCAGTCATGCAGCGATCCCGTGAGGGCCATGACGAAGAGTCCCGCGTACATGCCGAGGGGTGGCAGCAGGACGAAGACGAAGCCTGCCCACATCGCGAAGCGATGGAAGCAGGTGCGCTCTGGGCGGGTCGCAAGAAGGATCGATAAGACCATGAGCGCAATCGGGGCCGCGATGATCAGCAGCAGCATGCAGCTTGCGGCGAGGCCCGAGGGCGAGAGCAGGAAGGCAAGAGCCCAACCGCCCAAGGTGCCGAACAGGAAGAAGAAGGCCAAGCGTGGCGGGCGCGGGATTGCCGCCCGATTCATCCGCCGCAAGACCAAGGCATAGGCCACGGGAAATATCATGGCGGCGAGAGCCAGGAGTATCCAGTGGACGATGGTGTCATTCATGGGCTGCCGCCAGCCTGAGCGGTGGCGGCGCGGGGTTCAAGCCCGCCTCAGTTCGTGATTACGATCCGCATGAAGCCATTCTGGCCGCTGCCCACGGGCAGGGTGGCGGTGCGGATGCCGCTGGCATCGGGCTCCGAGAGGGTGAGGCCTGTGGCATCCCAGCCTTGGAGATCGAGGCTGCCTTGCACGGAGTAGGTGATGCCTTCGGCATTGCCGTGGAAGCTGAGCGTGAGATAGCCGCCATCGAGCACCGGCTTGGGCAGGCTGTTGGCGAGGTTCTGGTTGGGATCGAGGCCGAGGGCGTAGGCCATGAGCAGGCTGACGCCGTCATTGTTCGGATCCGAGTTGAGGTCGGTGCCGCTGCTGAAGCCATTCTGGGTGAGCCAGGTGTTGATTGCGGTCTGGCCGGAACCGATCACCTGTGCCGGGTAGCCTTGCCAGGTGGGGGTGGTGAAGCCGGTGCTGGCGGCGTAGAAGTAGACCGTGAAGCCGCTGGCAGTGCCCGCGAAGACGTTGGTGCTCATTGTCGGCGCATTGCCCTTGAAGGTCGCCTGCTGCAGGCTGGTGCTGTAGTGGAAGGCATCGGCACCGATGGTCGTGAGAGTCGCCGGCAAGGTCACGGCGCTGAGCGCGGAGCAGCCGCCGAAAGCCCAAGCTCCGATGGCGGTGACGCCTTCCGGGATCGTGAGGCTGGTCAGGCCGCTGGCGTAGTAGAGGGCATCCTGGGCGATGTTGGTGACGCTCGCGGGCAGGGTCACGCTGGTAAGGTCATCGCAGTGGGCGAGCGCGCCCTCGGCCAAGGCTGTGACACTGGGCGGGATGGTGTAGCTGCCGCCCAGGCCCGCGGGGCAGAGCAGGAGCGTGCTGCCAGCCTTGTTGAAGAGCACGCCATTCGTGCTGCTGAAGTTGGGGTTCGCAGCGGCGACGGTGATGGAACTCAGGCCGCTGCAACCATCGAGGGCCTGGCTGCCGATGCTGGCCAGCGAGGCATTGATCGCGAAGCTGGTGATACCACTGCAGCCTTGGAATGCTGTATCGCCCAGAGATGTGAGCGAGGATGGCAAGGTCATTCCTGTTAGAGAGGCGCAATTGGCAAAGGCTGAGTAGCCGACCGAAGTGATGCCGGAGGGCAGGCTGAGCGTGGCGAGTGATCGGCACTCGCTGCAGAGTTGGCCGGGAATACCTGTGACTCCGCTGGGGATCGCCAGCGCGGTGAGGCTGCGGCAGTTCAGGAAGGTCGACTCACCCAGGTTGCTCAGGCTGGTGGGCAGGGTGAGTGAGTTGAGGCTGCGGCAATCGGTGAAGGCGCTGTCGCCGATACTCGTGACCGTCGAGGGAATCGTTGCCGACGTCAGGCTGGCGCAGCCACTGAACAATCCCGTCGGCAGGGCGGTGGTTCCGCTGGGCAGGCTGATCGAAGTCAGACCGGTGCAGCCTTGGAAGGCGTTCGCGCCGAGCTTGGTGACGCTGGCCCCGGAAGCGAAGCTGATGCTGGTGATGCCGGTGCGATCCTTGAAGGCGGAGCGGCCGATCTCCGTGACCGTGTAGCCGCCGAGGGTGGCGGGCACGCTGACTGCACCACTGGGCTCGGCGGAGAAACCGGTGATGGTGGTTTTGCTGTTCTCCGTCGTGAAGGTGAAGCTCTGGGCTATGGCGCTCTGGGCGAAGACCACCCAAACCGCGGCGAGAGAGAGAAGCTTGTTCATGTCCGTGGCGGTCGTGGGTTATTGGACGGTGGTAACGATTGCGGTCGGATTGAAGGTCTTCAGCGTGGTGCCGCCGGTGACGGTCGCGCCGGTGTAATAGCCGTGGAATTCCGTGCCGCCGGTGACAGTGGCGCCACTGATGATCGAGTAGGTGGTGCCCGAGACGAGGCCCGCATTGCTGATCAGCATGGTCATCGGGGTGGTCCCGCCGCCACCTGGGCCGCCACCGCCGGCGGCGTAGGTGCGCGGGATCTTGTAAACCAGATTTGTGCCGCTTGCGGAGGTGATGTGCAGGATCGTGTTGGCGGTGCCGGTGCCCTTGTAGAGGACTGTGCGCTGGGTGCTGCTGGCGGTGGTCGGCGTGCTGGTAGCGCCGCCGGTGCCGATCAGGGTGCCGCCGGTGACAGCGAAGTTATTCTGGTCGCAGTCGAAGCCTTCTTCCGGGGCGCTGGCACCGGAGCTGATGATGGTGCCGCCGCTGATCGCGAAGGTGCCGTTCGAGTCGATGCCGTCGTTGTTGCTGGCGTAGGAGTAGATCAAGCCGCCGGTGATGGCGATCTTGGTCGCGGCGTTGATGCCGTCATCGTAGGAGTTGATCTCCACGATGCCACCGTTGATCGTCAGGGTGGCCTTGCTCTCCATGGCCTCACTGCCGTTGGTGGTGGTAGTGCCCTTGTAGGTGCCACCATTCATGGTCAGGTTGCCGTCGGCCTTGAGGGCCTTTGCATTCATGTAGTCCGAACCGGAGACCAGCACCCGCGCACCGCTGACGCTGGCGGTGATCAGCGGCGTGGCGGTGATGCCAGCGGTGCCGATGGTGACCACGCCATCGCCACTGATGGCGTCCGCGCCGCCCCCGGTGCTGGTGGCGGTGATGCTGCCGCCGGTGATACTCAGGGTGCCATCCGCCTTGATGCAATCGGCCGAGGCCATGTCGGTGGCGTTCGACGAATTGGTGAAGGTGGCCGAGTTCGCGCCGTTGTTAGTGAGATTGAGAGTGCCGCCGGAAATCGTCAGGTTGCCATCCGCAGAGATGCCCTTCCCGGCGATGCCGCTGTGGGTCATGGTGATATTGCCTGCGGTGATGGCGATGGTGCTATCGCTCTTCATCGCGGTGCAGTAGACGGGATTGTAGGTGCTGGCAGTGACGTTTTCCTGGACCACGCCGCCAGACATGGTGAAGGTGCTGCTGCCGCCGCCGACCGTCATGACACCGGTGCTCTTGAAGCCCTTGCCCTGGCCGCCCTTCACGGTGAGGGCGAGGGTGCCGCCATTGACTGCGAGGGTGCTGTTCGTGGCCAGGCAATCGCCGGAGGCACCATCGGTGGTGAGGGTCAGATTGCCGCCACCCACCGTAAGGGCGAGGTCCGAAGACAGACAGTCGCCACCGATCCCGGTGCTGCGCGCGATGACCGTTCCGGAGCTGATGGTGAGCGTGCCATCCGCATCGATGCAATCGGCGGAGGCAGTATCCGTGGCACCGAGCGAATTGGTGAAAGAGGCCGAGCGCGCACCGCTGGTGAAGACGTCCACAGTGCCGCCATTGATCGCGACATTCCCATCTGCGGAGATGCCTTTGCCCGCGAGACCGGTGTGGGTGATGGTGACGCTGCCGCCGCCCACGGTCAGGTTGCCATCGCACTTCACGCCGGTGCAGTAGGAGGGATCGACGTAGGTGGTGACGTCGGTGACCGTTTCCAGATAAACCGCGCCGGCAAGATTGCAGGCCAAGGTGCCGCCATTGATGGCGATGTCGGACTTACCGGAGATGCCCTTGGACTGCACGCCATTGACGGTCAGGTTGAGGTTGCCGCCGTTGATGGTGATCAGGCCCTCGCAACCCATCGCCTTGGTGTCGTCCACCAGGCTGCGGATGTTGATGCTGCCGCCATTGACCTGGATCGCGCCGGAGTCGCCATCGATGCCATCGCCTGTGGCGGTGAGATCGAGGGAGCCTTGGTCCATGCGGAAGAGAGTCTTCGAGTGGATGGCGTCCTTCACGGCGGAGCTGACCTTCACATCGCCGCCCATGCAGCGGATGTAGCTGCCGCCGTAAATGGCGTGGGACTTCACTCCGGCGACGCTGAGGCTACCCTTGCCGCTGAGGATCATCGGGCCGCTGGTGTAGAGCGTGCCGGAGCCGCTGCGGGTGTAGGTGCTGCCGTCCGTCAGTGAGTTCGTGCTGCCATTCGCAGTGACCACGAAATTCCGCGCGGCCGAGATCATCGAAAGCGCCGGGCCGGTGCTGCTGGTGAGATTGACCCCATTGAGGGTGACCTTGGAGGCGTAAGTGCTGGTGATCTGCACATAGCCATTCGCCGAGGTGCCGGAGAGGACATACTGGACGCCCTCCATGGCAGAGCTGATCGCGATGCTGGCGGTATTGGCACCGTAGCTGATGGTGACGCCCGCGCCGTTCGTCACGGTGGAGGAGTCGCCGCTGAAGACGATCGTGACAGTTTTGCTGTAGTCGGAGTCCTCAATGCGGTCCCGATCCGCGGCTGTCACGGCGGCGGGGGCAGCGGAGAGAATCAGGCAAGTCGCACGGGCGATCAGGTTTCTTGCGGTCATCGTTTCAGGCCGCACCCTAGGTTTGTGACAATTAAGCCACGATTAAGGGAGAAATTTTTATTCCTTCCGGTCAGGTCCGGAATTTCCGCCCCGGGCTGTCACGCTCCGGCAGGCAATCTCGTTGGAAGGGAGATGAAACCGATCACCACTATGAGAACACCGATTCGTATCCTGATGGCTGCAGCCGCCTCCTTCGCCCTGGCAGCCGCTGCGGAAGAGCCCGTGAAGATCACGGAGATTTTCAAGCGCGCCTACCCCGAGCAAGCCGACAAGGAGATCCTCGTCAAACGCATCGAGCTCCAGCCCGGGGCCGAAGCACCGCCGCACGTGCATGCCGGCATGGTCACGGGCTATGTAGAGAGCGGCAAGCTGGAGTTCCAGCTGAAGGATGGGCCGCTCCTGAAGCTGAAGGCGGGTGACACCTTTTTCGAGCCCGCGGGCAGCCATCACATGGTGGCGAAGAATCCGGACGCCACGGAGAAGACGGTGGTCATCGCCTTTGTGGTGAATCCGAAAGGCGCTCCGCTTTCAACGCCGCTGGAAGGGCATGATGGCGGGCTCAAGGAGTGAACTTAGCCGGAGACGAAAAAGGAGGCAGGACTTTCGTCCTGCCTCCTTCGATTGAATCAACTGGCTACTGGAGCTTGGGCTTACTTCCCGGCCTTCCGATAGGTGCCGTAGTATTCGCCCTTGACCACTTCGCCGGCGCTGTCTTCCAGATCCCAGGCGACCTTGAGGGTCATCGAGGGCTTGTGGCCTTCGAAATCGAGCTCGACCGACTTGCCGTCCTTGGAGGGGCGGGCAGCGGTGATCTTGATCGCGTCGTGCTTCTTGTAATCGTGGGATTCCTTGTCGAGGGCACGCTTCTCGGCGTCTTGGTCGACGTTATCCACGGAGAACTCGCCGGAACCGTATTGCGGGCCGCGGACGTAGTTCCAACGCTCGGCGTTGTAGCTGGCGGGATCCTTGGCGAGGTCAGCGCTGATCGACTTCTCGAAGCTGATACGCACGCCGGTCTTGGTGAATTCCACCTTGTTCGGCAGCGGCACTGCGACGCCCTTGTTGTAGCGGATGCGCTGGAAGGCGGTTTCATTCGCTGCATTCGTCTGCCAGCCGCGCAGGCCGCAGACATACATCGAGCCATCCTTGTGGAAACGCTCGCGCATTGCGGAGGCACCCAGGGTGATCGGCAGCTTCACCACGCCGCCCTGCATTACGCCATCCACCGGATCCGGCAGCACGCGGAAGAGGGAAGACTGGCCGTAGGAACCGTGGATGAGCTCGCCGGGCTTCAGACCGAAGTCCACGCCCTCCGGCACCCAGACCTGGGAACCTCCGGAGTTGTCCACGCTCATCGGGAAGTAGCAGAGCGGCTCGTGGAGGTCCTTCTTGGCGTCGTGCTTGCTCGGCTCGGTGCCGAGGAAGACCGGACCGTCCTTGAAATCCTTCGGGGTGAAGTAGTTCAGCTTGCAGCAGGGCTGCCAGGTGCCCTCGTTCTCGCCGGTGGTGATCTCACCGTTCGGACCGACTGCCAGACCGCCGGGCGCGCGCAGACCGGTGGCGATCACGCGGCTCTTCGTGCCGTCTGCCGAGATCTGCAGGACCGTGCCATGGCTCGGGTAGATGGTATCGAAGCCACGACCGCCACCGCGGACCGGGGAGGCCTTGCAGGTGTAGAAGTTGCCCTGCTTGTCGGTCTGCAGCTCGAAGCCGAACTCGTGGAAGTTCGGGGAGACCGCTTCATCGCGGAAGAAGGCGTCGTAGCGGTCCGCCTCGCCGTCCTTGTTCAGGTCGGTCAGCTTGGTGATCTGGTCGCGGCCGTGGACGTAAACGCTGCCATCGACGACCTTCAGGCCGAGGGGCTCGAAGAGACCGGAGGCGAAGCGCTTCCAGGTGAGGCTCGACCAGTCGCCCTTCAGGCCGGAGACGGTCCAGACGTCGCCGTTCCAGGTGCAGACGGCGGCGGTGTCTTCATCGATGAAGTCGAAGCCGCTGAAGCGAATGCTGGCCTTCCACGGGTTGTCGCTCGGCACCGGGATGGTATCGGTGACCCACGGGGCCTTGGTGTCCGTCGAGACGTTGCCAGCGACCTTGATCTCCTTGCCCCAGAGCGGATCGCCGCCCTTGGTGAGGGCCGCCAAGTCCACGGGCGCGGGGGCTGCGGCTTCGCCCTTGGTGTAGGCGACGGTGAAGGTGATCGGCGCGGAAGAGGCGGAAAGCCGGGCAACCACGAGGCCGCCGTCCTTCGCGAGGCTCGGGCCCTTGCCGCCAATGGCGACCGAGGCGCCGGACTTCAGGCCGGCCTTGTCCGCGCTCACCGTCAGGGCGTCATCGGCACCCGCGACCGCGAAGCTGAGAGCCTGCTTGTGCGCGGCCACCTGGAACTGGCGGACGATGCCATTCGGGATGGATTCGTAGGACTCGTAAACCGGGGTGCCGAGCACCTCGTAGGAGAAGATGATCTTCTTGCCGTCGCGGAAGAAGCCCTTGTATTTCGCGTGCTCGAGATTGCCCCAGCCGTGGAGCTCCTTGTCGCGCTTGTCGGTGAAATTGCCGGAGGCATCCGCCCAGCCGGGGCCGGCGGGGATGCTGACGAGCGCCTTGTCGCCGCCGTTGTCGATCGCGATCAGCTTGCCGTGCTCGCCGGTCCATGGGGTGCCGCCCCACTTGATGTCACCATGGTAGGCGGAGACCACGCGCAGGGTCTCGGTGTCGAAGAGCACGCGGTTGCCCTCGCCGATATCGACGAGGATGCCTTTGACTGCGACCGGGCCTTCCTTGCCGCCCAGCGTGCCGGCGAAGGTATCGCTCCAGGCCGGACCGATTTGCATGTTCTTGTACCAATCCTTCTCCTGACCAAAGGCGGAGGGCGCGGCGGTGAGAAGGGCTAGACTGACGAGGGTTCGTCGCACGGTTGCTTGATTCATGAATAGCGGGTGCCGGTTGCGGGTTGTGGTTTCGCTGCTTGGCAGTCCCTATACGGTGCGAAACAGGGGGTTGGTTTACAAGAATCCGTGTCTTGTTTATTTTCGCCGGGGGTGGCGGAAAAATCCCGGGAGTTGCACGCGATTGCATTCCAAGGAAAAACGGAGCTTTGAGCCGTTTAAATCAGCGCTGCAAAAGGCCGCACCGCTTCGGTCCGGAGGGGCGATTTCCGGATTTTCGGTTGGAAGGAAGCTTTTCCTTACAATCTGGGGGCTACTCCGGCTTCTCGTCCTTGAGCTGGGTGATGACGGTGTGGCGCTGGCCCTTCGAGGTGACGAAGGCCTTGGTCTCGGACATGAATTGGAGCACGAAGGAGTCTTCGGCCCGGAGAGTTCGATGTCGCCCTTCTTGTTGCGCTTCCACTTGCCCTTGGAGTTCCAGCGGGTGTGGGTGGCCACGCCCTTGGGCAGCAGGCGGAGCGTGCCGCCGGATTCCCACTTCCAGGAAGTGCCCTCCAGCTTCTCCACCGCCGGCGCCTCGATGGCGGCGGGAGCGGGGTCTTCAGCCCGGAGCGGGGTGATCGGGCCGAGGATGGCGAAGGCAGCGAGGAGGAGAGAGGGTTTCATCGGGATTCCGTTAGCAGGTCGGAATGTGGAGGGGAATTCAATCTTTGCTCAAACGGCGGGTGGTGCATGAGAGGAAAGCCGGCAATTGGAAGGTCCCGGATTGACCTGCCTCCGGCTCTACAGATATCTCTCGTGAGATTCTGATCTAACATGCCCTCCAAGAAGACCATCGCGCTCCTCGCAGCAAGTACGCTGGGCGTCGCCACCTGGGCGGGGTATCGCGCGGAGTGCCGGGTGATGGATTCGGCGGGGAACAAGCCGATCACCTTCCAATCCGTGGTGCGGCGGGTGACTGCGCCGAAGTCCCGGACCCAGCAGATCGACAAGCTCAACGCAATCCGCCAACGAGCCGGCCGCACCGCGATGTCTGCCGGCGATACCAAGACCGCTTGGGAGATCATCCGTGCGCTTACGGCGGAGGACGTGAAGGCTTGCCTGGATGAGATCCCGCTGGAGCCTCCCCGCAACGTGAACCAAGCGCTGGTGCGGATGCTCTTTTTCCGCTGGGGCCAGCTCGACCCCCAGGCGGCGGCAGAGGCGGCGGTCCAGGCTCCCTACGCGAGAGATTCCAACCTCATCCTCGCTGTGGCCACCGCATGGGCGGACCGTGATCCAGAAGGAGCCATGCGTTGGGCCGATAAGCTCGGACCGGGTGCCGTGCAGAACGTGGTGGGCTACGCCGGGGGGATGATGCTGATGCAACAGGATCCGGCAACGGCCCTAGAGCGGGCGATCACAGAGTTCCCCGGGGCCCTGAACAGCGTGGCCATGGCCTTGGCCACCCGGGAGGGCGAGACGGAGGAGTCGAGGCAGGTAACCCTGCTGCGCTTGGCAGGTCTGAAGAACAACAGGCAGGCGCTCAACTACTTTCTCCAAGGGATGGCGCTCCCTTCGCGGAAGGACCCGGGAATCGGGCCGAGTCTCCTCGCGGAAATCGATCGTTCCGGCCTGCCCGCAGACCGCATAGCCAGCATCAAGTCCTCGTTGGATTCCTGCTTGGCCCACTATGTCCCCCCGCAGCCCGGCACGAATGGCGCCCAGCCCGTGACCAATGAGGACTACTTCCGCTGGTCTTACCGGGACCCGGCCAAGGCCTTCGCCTGGGCGGAAGAGAATGGCCGGACGGACCTGCTGGAACCCCAGGTGAAGCGGGAAGCCATGGACCTGCTGCGCAGCAGCTGGCAGCCCGGTGTGAGGCAGGAGGTGCGCAATCCCGCGGTAAAGAGCGTGGTGCAGCAGTACCAAGGTTGGCAGCGACTCGACCCCGCCGCTGCCGAAGCCTGGCTGAAGACCATGCCGGCCGATCTCCGCAAGCACCTTTCCCCATCCACCCTCGATGCCACGCGCTAAAGCCAAATCACTCCTCAAGGGCGGTGCGCTGCTGCTCTGCCTTGGGCTGCTCGCCTTCACGGGCAAGAGGGCGGGCGAGCAACTCGCGCGCTCCGGCATCGTGGCCCGCAGCACGGCTCCGTCCAAGGCGGCGAAGGCGGGTGAAGCTTCCCGCGAGACCCGCAAGCAGGAAGCCGCCCGCGACGGACTCGCCGCCAGCACTTTCAAGCGCTTGAGTGCAGTGATCAAGGGCAGCCCGAACCTGCGGATGGATTGCGAGGCCCAAGCGCAGATTGGCGATCTCATCGCGAAGCTGAATGGCGCTGAGTTGATGGAACTCTACAAGATGGTGGATCAGCGGCAGGAGAGCTTTCAAATCCTGATCGCGAAGCTGGACGACGAGCTGATGGCCAAGGATCCGGATGCGGCTTTTCAATGGCTGGTGCAGAAGTTTCCCGGGGCCGACAACTCGCAGCTGCGCAGAGCCTTTGCCACTTGGGCGCAGGACCATCCGCAGGATGCATTTGCCTGGCTGGACTCCGCGGAGTTGCCGGACGCACCGGCGAATCTCCGCGAGGACCTGCGGGTCACGGCGATGTCCGGACTGATCGAGCGGGACTTCGAGCAAACCACAGCGGAGTATCTCAAGTGGAAGCGGCCGGAAGAAGAGCAGTATGGGAGGATGAGCCCGATGGGCAACTGGGGGCGAATGTATGCGGATGATCCGCTGATGCGCGAGCGCTTGTTAGAGTTTGCGAAGTCCACCGGCAATCCGCAGGACCACGCGGAGCTGAACCATCAGTTGCTCAAGGCCTGGCCCCAGGAGGACACCGCGGGCATGATGAACTACCTCTACGAGCTGAAGGACTACCAGGAGTCCGGGGCGATCCCGGCGGACAAGCGGCTGGAAACGGATGGCACGGCGGTGGCCGCGGCGATCTACCGCGAGTATGACCAGGCCGCGCTGATGTGGTGGATGCAAGAGCACTCCGACAGCCGCGAGGCACCGGGACCGATGCTCGAGGCGATGGCGCAGTGGCAGAACAAGTATCCCGACAAGGTTCAGGCCTGGTTCGACGAGCAGCCGCCCTCCGTGCAGCGCGATGCCCTCGCCTCGGCATTGATCCCCGGCCTGATCCAGAAACAACAATTCACGGATGCCGCGCGATGGATCGGCGGGATGCAGGATGCGGAGATTCGCCAGGATTCCAGCGAGCGCCTGATGCTACTGTGGAGTGAACAGGATGCCAATGCCGCCGCGGAGTGGAAGGCGAGCTTGGGCACCGGGAAGTGAGTAGTGGCAGCCCTTGCGGGAAAGGAAAGGTGCCGTCCGGGAAGAGCCGCATTGACCTGCCTCCGCCCGGGTAGTTATGTCCGATCGCGCCCTGATTTAACATGCCCTCCAAGAAAGCCATCGCCCTCCTCGCCGCTAGCACGCTGGCGATTACCACTTGGGCTGGCTACCGGGCGGAGTGCAGGGTGATGGACTCGGCCGGGAACAAGCCGATCACCCTCCAATCCGTGGTGCGGCGGGTCACTGCGCCGAAGGCCCGCACCCAGCAGATCGACAAGCTGAATGAGCTGCGCCACCGCGCGGGACACAGCCAGCCATCCCCGGATGAGACAGCGGCGGCATGGAAGATCATCCGCGCGATGTCTGCGGAGGATGTGAAGGCCTACCTGGAGGAGATCCCGATGGAGCCGCGGCGGCGGGTGAATGAGGCCCTGATCTCCATGCTCTTCTTCCGCTGGGGCCAGCTCGACCCCGAGGCTGCGGCGGAGATGGCCGGCCAGCCTGCCTACAACAATCTTTACACCATTGCCTTTGTCGCGACCGCATGGGCGGATCACGACCCCGAGGGAGCCATGCGCTTGGCTGATAAGTCCGGGCGGGGCTTCGTGCAGCAGACGGTGGGCAACGCGGTAGGAAAGATGCTCGTGCAGCAAGACCCGGCGACGGCCCTTGAGCGGGCGATCGCGGAGTTTCCCGCAACGGCCGTAAACGGCGTGGCCAAGGCTCTGGCCGACCGGCCGGGCGAGACGGAGGAATCGCGCCGCGCGACCCTGCTGCGCTTGGCGGGGCTGACCAACAACGGGCAGGCGCTGACCTACTATGTCAGGGCTCTGGCAAGTCGGGTGGCCACCAACCCGGAGCTTTCGCAAAGCTTGCTCGCGGAGATCGATCGCTCCGGCCTGCCGGAAGAGCGCTTGGCCGAAATCAAGAACGACCTGAAATACTCCTTCTACCGTCACGAGCCGCCGGTGAAAATCACCGAAGTGGACAGCAGCCTGCCCGAGGCGAGGCAGAACGCCACCTATTCGTCGTGGTCAATCAATGAACCGGACAAGGCCATCGCTTGGGCAGCACAGAACGGGCGGGCGGATCTGGTGGAGAACGCGGTGAAGCAGCAATCCATGAGCCTGCTGCGCACCAACTGGCAACCGGGCGTGAGGGATGAGCGCGGCAGCCCTTACGTGAAG
Organism: Haloferula sp. BvORR071; assembly: GCF_000739615.1. GTDB lineage: Bacteria > Verrucomicrobiota > Verrucomicrobiia > Verrucomicrobiales > Akkermansiaceae > Haloferula. The sequence continues at coordinate 322,955 of NZ_BATP01000003.1, read as the reverse complement.
GGCGTGATCCAGCAATACGAGGCCTGGCGCAAGCTGGACGCCGCTGCTGCCGAGACCTGGCTGAAGACCATGCCCTCCGATATGCGCAAGCACCTTTCTTCATCCCCCAACGATGCCACGCGCTAAGTCACTCCTGAAAGGCGGCGCGTTGCTGCTCTGCCTCGGCCTGCTGGGCTTCGCGGGCAAGAAGGCGGGCCAGCAGATGGCGCGCTCCGGCATCATAGATCGGACGGTGTCGACGCAGAAAGCTGCAAAGACGGGCGAAGCCGCCCCGCAGCAAACCCGCAAGAAGGAAGCTGCTCGCGCCGACATGGCTGCCAGCACGCTCAAGCGCCTCAATGCGCTGGTGGAACGCAGCCCGAATTCTTTCTTTGATTTGGAGGCGCAGGCACAGATGGATGATCTCATCGGCAAGCTGAATGCCGCCGAGTTGGGGGAACTCTATCTCATGCTGGATCAGGGCCAGGATAGCTTCCGGGTGCTCTCGGAGAAGCTGGCAACCGCGTGGATGATCAAGGATCCGGATGCGGCACTGCGTGGGCTGCTGGAGAAGAAGGCTCCAGGCTATGGCAATTGGCAGGTGCGGACTGCCTTTTCCAACTGGGCGCAGGATCATCCGGAAGATGCCTTCGCCTGGCTGGACTCCGCGGAGCTGCCGGAGGAATTCGCGAAGCTGCGGGATGAGCTGCGCGGCAACGCGATGTACGGGCTGATCGAGCGCGACTTCGAGCGTACCACCGCGGAGTTTCTGAAGATCAAGCGGCCGGAGGGATGGGGCCGCGACGAATTCAACCTGATGGGCGCCTGGGGCGACATGTATGCGGATGACCCGCTGATGCGCGGCCGTCTGTTAGAGTTCGCGAAGTCCACCGGCAATCCGCGGGACCACGCGGAGCTGAATCACGAGTTGCTCAAGGCTTGGCCGCAGGAAGACACCGCGGGCATGATGAGCTATCTCTATGAGCTGAAGGACTACCAGGAGTCCGGCGCGATCCCGGCGGACCAGCGCTTGCAATCGGATGGCACTGCGGTGGCCGCCGCGATCTACCGCGAGTATGATCAGGCTGGCCTGATGTGGTGGATGCAAGAGCACTCCGACAGCCGCGAAGCGCCCGCACCGATGCGCGAGGCGATGACCCAGTGGCAGAACAAGTATCCGGACAAGGTGCAGGCATGGTTTGACGAGCAACCGCCCTCCGTGCAGCGCGACGCCTTGGCATCTTCCCTGATTCCCACGCTGATCCAGAAGCAACAATTCACGGATGCCGCGCGCTGGATTGCCGGTATGGGGGACGCGGAGATCCGCCAGGCTGCCAGCGAGCGCCTGGAATTCATGTGGAAGGAGCAGGATGCGAACGCCGCCGCGGCGTGGAAGGCGGGGCTTGGGGGCGGGGTGGGGAAGTAGATTGCGGTCCCGATCGAGCGACAGCACTGGGTGCGCCGACTTTAGTCGGCTTGAATGGTTGGTGCTTGGTCTGAACCCCGGGGCGTCCAAGAAGTATGCTTGACCACGTCTAGGCATCATCAGCCGCAGCCCACTCGAGCCGACTAAAGTCGGCGCACCCAGTAGGCCGCTCGTGTCATCAAGCCACCCCGGATGACGAACTCTCCGTTGGCGCTCGCCACAGGGCAGGGCTAGCGACAGCCGAAAGATTCAATCCACCGCCATGCCCAGCACCCTCGCCTCCGAAACCGAACTTCTCCGCGCCGCTTATGCTGCCTTCAATTCACGGGACATCGACGCCGCTCTCGTTCTCATGACGGCTGACGTCGCTTGGCCGCGCGCCTTCAAGGGTGGCTTCGTCCGCGGGCCGGAGGAAGTCCGCGCCTACTGGACGGAGCAGTGGAGCGAGATCGATCCGAATGTGGAGCCGCTGGCATTCCATCCAGAGGACACCGGAACGATCCTGGTCGAAGTGCAACAGGTCGTGCGAGACAAAGCCGGAAACCTGCTCGGCGACGATCGGGTGGGCCATCGCTTCACCATCGAGCATGGCCTGATCCGGGGCATGGAAGTCTGCTCGCTATCCTGAAGCGGCGCTGGGCTCAGTTCTTCAGCAGGGAGTCGGGAACCTCAAGGGCCTTGGTCTGCTCATACTCCAGTGCCCTGCCTCCGGCCGGGTCCAGATAGCTATCGATCACCGCGAAGTGACGCCGCTTGCGGTTCGGGTCCTCATTCAAGTCCAACTGGATTCTCACCTCGATCCGCCCGTAAGACCCGTCGCCATAACGGACGAAGAACTCCTTGTTCAGGTCGTTGCGATAGGTCCCCGGCTCAGGCTTGGGAGAGTAGAGGAGTGTGTCTTGGTAGCCATCCTCGGGCGCGATGAATGAAGTCGCGTCGAGCAGCTCGCGGTTCACCCGCTCGACCATGCCACCGCCGGGCACCGCGAGGTGGATGCTCCAGTCGTAGATATCCCATCTCTGGTTCGTTTGCTTCGGGAGCGGGGTGTCGTTGAAGGTGAAATCGAATTGCAGGACGTGCTCCGCCTTCCGGCCGGTGCGGTAGCGGTTGAAAGATTGGATCGGTCCCGCTCTCTCGATGTGTAGCAGAGGCACCGTCTCGCCCATTTTGGAGAGCTTGAAGAGCACCGGCTTGGCGGGATCCGCATGATGCGGCGGGACTGCAACGCTCGCCGGCAAAAGGTAGGCAAGCCGGGAGAAGGTGAAATTCCCAAACCGCTCATTGGTGGAGTTGTAGCCCGCGGGGACCAAGGCGGTGATGCTGAGAGCCTGGGTTCGCGGCGCGATAATCTGGAAATTACCGGACTCATCCGTCTGAAGAAGATCGGAGGCTTGGGTGCTGTCCCAGTAACGCCGGTCGCGGTAGTATTCCACCTCCGCATGGGGCACACCGGCACCGTGCTGATCGACCACGCGACCGTAGAAGCACGCCGTCGTGCCAGAGGTGAGCATCCAGAAGATCGCTCCGAGCACCAAGAGCAGGGGGAGGAGAATGAAGCGGACTTTCATCGTGGAGGAGGGGCTTGTCAGGCGGCACCAAGAGAACCGCCTTTGCCCCTCAGTCTCGCATCCCGCGCTCGTCGGCGGAACCCGAAAAAGCCGATGGCCTCTGCTCACACCGGCCATCAGCGCTGCGTGAAAATCTGGTTCCTATGCAGCAAGCCGCCGATCACGTTACTTCCATCGAGAATCGGAAAGCAAACATCGAGAGTATCGATCCGCGCTCTCCGCCCAAGCGGAACAAAACAAAGCGGCACCCGCTCATCGCAGGTGCCGCCTCAGGCTCTTCGTTTGAAAATTAGTGCTTAGAAATTAGTAATTTCTCACTCAGGGCGCTCCCGAATCCTCCAGCGCCTTCACGATCTGCCGGCGCAGCTCCACGCCCTCCACCTGGCCTTCGTGGCGGAAGACGATCTCACCCTTCGGCGAGAGCACCACGGTCAGCGGCAGGGCACCGGTCCAATCCTTGTCGATCGCCTCTGCCAGCTTGTCGGCATTCGGGCCACTATAGATGTAGTTGTTGCTCTTGCGGCCTTCCTTCTCGACCGCCGGCTTGGTTTTGTCGGAGAGCGCGGCGGTCTGCTTCTGCAGGAACTTCTGCACCTTCGCCTCATCCGCCGGTGGGTCCATGCTGATGGTCACGAAGTCGAAGTTGCGGTTCTGGAAGCGGCGGTAGGCATCCACCAGCTCGGGGAATTCCGCGATGCAGGGGCCGCAGGTGGTGGACCAGAAATTGATCACGCGCACGGTGCCGGCGGCATTCGCGCGCAGCTTCTTCGCGCCTTCGTCATCCAGCTTGTCCACGGTCACTTCCTTGGCTTCCCAGCTCTTCTGGTCCTTCTCGCGCCAGGCCTGCTTCCACTTCCACTTGGTCGAGCAGCCGACGGAGCGGGTAACCGGCTCGGTGACCGGCTTGCCGGCCAGGATCTCATCCAGGGCGTTCTTGATGTAGCTCTTTTCCACCGGGCCCTTCTTGCGGCCGGCATCGTCCATCCGGCCGGAGTAGGCCAGCTTGCGGTCCTTGCCGAAGATGAAGACATGCGGCGTGGCCTGCGCGCCGACGGCGGCGGTCAGGGTCTGGGTCTCGCCATCGTAGAGGTAGGGCATGGTGAAGCCGCTATCCTTCGCGAAGGGGGTCATCTCCTCAAAAGTATCGCCGTGCGCGCCGTAGCCCAACTCGTCCGGGGTCAAGCCCATCGGGCTGCTACTGTTGATGCAGACCACCTGCACGCCCTTGTCCTTGTAGGCCTGGTGGACCTCCTCCATCCGCGGCGCCGCCGCGATCGCGTCCGGGCAATGGTTGCAGGTGAAGATCAGGCACAGCACCTTGGCATCCGCATACTCGGACAGCGTGTGGGTCTTGCCATCGATGCCCTTCAGGGAGAAGTCCGGCACCGGCTGCCCGATGGCCAAAACCGGCGGGGTAGGGGGATCCGCGGCAAAGGTGACGCCAGTGCCTGCCGCAGCGGCGAAGGCGAATGTCAGAAGCAGGGATTTCATGGGATTTGGTTGAGGAAGCTGAGTAAGAGAGGATTGGTGACGGACGGCCTGGACCGATGGACGGACCCGGGAGGCCCGGACTACGGGGAATCCGAGCCCGATTTTGCTGGGAGGGCAAGGATCGAGGGAAATTCCCATGGCGTGCGAGACACTAGGAATTTGAGGGAGCGGAAGGGGAAGGCTCCGGCGGCTCAGAATCCAGCTGGATAAATCCCTCGGTCTGTTTCCTCCAGCGGCGGCCAGAGACTAGTTCCTCGAAGTCCCGATCTCCGGCAATTCTCAGATGATCAGCGTGATCTGTAACAATAATCTGGGGCTCAATTCCAGTTTCTTCTAGAGTCGTCTTACAGTATGCGACGAGTTGCGAATACAGGTTCGTCACTGCAACAATGTCTTCGTCGATGCGGACCGTGGATTTATGGGTCAACTCCCCCAATTTTTGGGGGTCGAATTCGGAAGATTGATCTACCACACTTGGGAAATATACTTGGCTGGGTTGATCAAAAAACATGAAAGATGGGATCAAGCATGAATCCCCGAGTTCGCAGAAATATCTATGAAGAGCGAGGAATAGCGTTAGGTGGCAGGACAGCCAATTCGCGCCACTACCCATGGATCGGAGAAAAACCTCTTTGGTGGGGGATTGATGCCATAGGTCAAATGTTGTCAGTGAGAACTGAAGGCAGACGGGGTCGTATGTCTTCTCAAATTCAAAACCTTCGGAAATCTCGCTCATTAGAACGCGGATCCGATCTTCAGCAGACCTTAGCTTCCGGTCTAGGTCGTAGGTCGAAGAGATCAAGCGTGTGAGCTGAGTGATCTTAGATTTGATGTCGGACAACTCGTCCGCCAGCTTCTCGTCAGGCTTTTCGAGCAACTCTCCCAGAATGCCTTCAATGCGAAGCTTCTCCTTCAACGCGATCTCGTGCTGAGACTTTCCTTTGTTGAGGCTCTCGATCTGCCGATCCAGCGTCTCGAACTGCCGAGAAATGTGAGAGATCTCTTCTTTAATGCTATCGATTGAACGAGTCAGCTTTGCCTCTTCTTCCGCAAAGGAACTGAGCATTTTAGGCGACTTTTCGAGTTCACCATTCAGCCAAGTGATGGCCCCTTCAAGCAAGTTTGCTTCCTTTGTGATGGGGCTTCCAAGAGAATGGCAGAATGGACATTCCGATTCGACTAGATCGGCGCGATCAGGAAGGAGAACCGATTGCACATTGCTGTAGTAGCGATCAGCGTAGGATATGGATGACCGAACGGCAGATCTTTTGAGTTCCCGCTTTCTTAATTCGCCAGTCAGCTTGGCTCTATTTTTTTCGAGGTGCTCGCGAATCTTCATGTGTTGATCCGAAGCCGCGACCAATTGCACTTCGGACATTTCCAATGCATCAATTGCCACTTGGGGCTTCTCCAGTAATTCATCAATCGCCCCAAGATTCAGTTGTATTCCAGTAGCGGCAGAGTAAGCGTTGATCGCATCCTGGAGGCGCAATTTGGCTTGCTCCTTCAGTGCTGCTGCGCGGGGAATCCTCTGTTCCAGCAGGCGCTGCTGGGCCCGCAGCTCATTGAGACTCTGAGTCTTCAAGAAGTAGTCTTGATCCACAAAGCCTGTGAAGATCTTGAAGTGATCGATGGCCTGATCCCGCTTCTCCTTCTGGTCGAAACGGTAGAAAATAGCATGCTTATTCGCGATCAGATTTTGATGCTGAAGCAGGAAGGAAGTGAAGCTGCGAATCGATGGACGCGATTGTTTCTGGCCTCCTCGATAAACCCTCTCCTCCAAGTTTTCATCAACATCGGTGATGTCCAATCCGAAGTATGAGGCTAACTCCTTCTTGAAGTGATCCAACGTTGAGAAATACGCGTCGCTGAAATAGTCGCGATTGAACTTTTCGACATTATCGATTATTTCGGAATCGACCTCCACCTTGAGGAAAGCCTTTCGGGCATCTTCTCGCCGAGCTAGCACAAGGGTGAGATCTCGAACGCTGATGATAGTGAAATACAAATCCGCATGCTGCGTTATGATCCCTTCCGGCACGGTGAAATCGGAGCTGCCGAAGCAGAAATCAAATATCTCGATTAGAGCGCTCTTGCCGGTCGAGGATCGGCCCGTAACCACATTCACGCCTGGCTTGAAATTCACGCCGTGAACCTTATTGTGGTAATCCATTACTCCAATGTATCTTACAAAGGATCTCATAGTCTTCTTATGTCCAGCAGTCGAAAAATCGTGGGGATGTCATAGGGCGAAAGCAGTCTCCCTAGCTTCTGGGCCGCCATTATGGTGCCGGGAGGGCAGAAATCTTCGTCGAGATTCCTCCCATTGAGTTCCACTGAAGCCCCAGTGGTGATCTTAATGCATTCATTGTCAATGAGGTATTGAATGCTTCTTTCGGTTAGTCCTCGATGGTCCTCCAGGCGTCTTTGGAAGCCATGTAGAATCTCCCGGCGGCGAAGCAAGGTGAAGACAGAGCTAGCCTTAGTGCTGTTAGCCAAAGCTCCTCGGCTCAACCGGGGGAGGACCAATGGTAGCACCAAATAAGAGAGAAGAATCGAGTTGTCCTTGGGTTCAGTTGTGTTGTAGAAGCGCCAAAAGAGAGGTGAAAAGATGAATGAATTATTATGAAGCGTTCGGAGGTGTGCTATTGCATTGCTCATGGATTTGAACCTACCTTCCAAGCTAGATCTTTGGCGGCATCGTCAATCTCACTGTGAATCACACCGTTCCTGAAGGAGACGGGTGTACTTGAAAATCCCGAGAATTCGAGAGGTGGATCAGAAGTGAATTTGTCATAAAAATTCTGTGAGTCCACGATGCTGTTAGTGGAGTTGCGGTGGGCGATTCGACGTTTCTTCACAAACTGCTCGACCAGCTCCTGAGCATAAATGGCCGTCCTTGTGCTGGAAATCTCGTAGGTTGCAAACTCTTCATTGATCGTGTCCATCGCGGAGAGGTAATCTCTGATCGCTTCCACTATTGCCTCATCGTGGTCGATTTCGCGAATCTTCTCCACAAATCGATGGTTGTAATATGTGGAGGCGCTTGGAAGGTGGGGTTTATTGGTAGTTGTGACTTTTTGGGGGAAGGTTCTTGTGTGGCGGCAGTAAAGGGAGGTCAGCTCCGCGCACTTGTTGTTGAACCGCTCGCAAGAGATCTCCCAGTTGTTTGAGATGGTTGAAGGGTTTATGAGGAACCCGATCAAAGCATCGAGGTAATCGGAACGCTTGGGAGCCATTACGTGCCGGATGTGCTCATTTTTGATTTTCTCGTAGAGCTCCGGTAGCGATTGTGAAGTCGCCTCGATGGAAAAGCGTTCGACTATTTCACGCAACCGCATGGAATTGGCGGGGTCGAGCACCGCCTGTTGGAGCTTCGTAACCGAGAGTCTCTTGTCCTCCTGAGTAGCGGCCTTTTTGGCTGCCTTCTTCGAGCTTTTCTTGGCTTTTCTTTCGGCAGCCTTTGCTACGGATTTGGCTCCGATCTTGTGGAGGAGCTGTAGGCGCAAACCGGTATCTAAATCTTCCCATTTTCGAATTTCAGAGCGAGGCCCAAACTCTTGCGTAGTAAGTAGTATAAGAGACCTATAATGAGATGGATTGAATTCAGCTCGACTCCAATTGTGGAGGGTTTTCCAGAAATTGATATGGCCGTCGGTGAGCGGTTCCGCGACATGCTTGGCTTCAATCTGTGTCGATCCAGAAATTGTCACGTCTCCGAATTTCTCGAAATACAGCGTTTCGTTGGGCTTCAGCTCAAAGCACTTCAAGGCTGACACTCCCACTTGGTAAACTGTGCCTTTCGCGCTCGCGGTAGCATCATGAGAAAGCTTCTGCGAAGACTCGCTGGAGCATGTCCCGGTTAGAGCAGGGGTTAAGTCAGGTCCCTCCATTTCTGCTTGAGAAAGGTCCCGATATGCTCGTAGAGAGTCAAGCTTTACGCATTTTGTTGAAAACAGGAGAAATGGTAGAGCCCCATCGCCTTATTGGGAAGCGAGAGAGCAGTTCTGGGGCCTCCTCACCCCACCCGCATCCACACATCGCAAACCTGCCCGCGGATGTACTTGAGCGCGGGGTGGGGGCAGCGTTCGAAGAGCCAGACGGGCTGGGCGGGATCGAAGTTGTCGACGTCGAAGGTATCCTCGCGGCCGGGTTGGCAGCGCTGGATCTCGCGGCGGCCCACCAGGCGGTGATGTAGGCGGGGTATTCCCAATCGCCGACGCGGCAGCGCGCGCGGCTGCCGGCGCAACGCGGCGGGGCGGGTTGCTCCTTCCCGGGCGGGGACGATACCGATCCCGGGGCGCTGGCGCTGGCCCTTGCGATTGTTGCGGCGGCGGGTGCCGATGCCTGGGCTGTGGCTGGCGCTCGTGTTGCTGGTGGCACTGGTGTAGATACTGATCCTTCAGCGAGGCAGGCTGGCGTCGTCGTCATCGTCTTGTTCTTGTTGGGTCTTGGCGCTGGCAAGGACGGTCAGGGGAATGATGTTGCTGGGCGGCGGCATCGGCAGGACCGAGCCGGGGCGGGGGAAGCGGGGATTCGGGCCGCGATACCAAGGCGCCACGGGCTGCGGCGGCAGGTCCTCGCGGGCGGTCTTGAACTTCTCGCGGCGGTAGTGCTTCCAGGGGATCTCCAGGTCGTCGTCGTGTATTATGTTCAAAAGAACACTTCACGACGGCGGATGTCAAGAGGGGTAGGGCAGGCAAGCTGGCCGACATTTCGCGGCACGGCACATTCTCCGCCTCTTTCCCGGCATGGTCCGCTTTGGGGTTGAATTGTCCGCCGGGCTTGGGCTCTTCTTGCGCCGAGTACCAATCAAGGACCCGAACCAACCACCAATCCACCAACCTACCTCCGATCATCATGGGTGCATGGAATGCCACAAGTTTCGGGAATGACGCCGCCTGCGACTGGCTCGGCGACTTGGAAGGCTACGAAGACCTTTCCTTCGTCCAGGAAGCGCTGCAGGCCGTGCTGAGCGCGGGCGACGACTACATCGAGTGCGACACCGCCTGTGAGGCGATCGCCGCCGCGGAAGTCGTCGCGGCCCTGCGGGGTTACCCGGCATCCTCCGGTGCGGACGATATCAACGAGTGGGTGGGTTCCAACGAGCTGGAGGCATCAGACAACTTGGTCCGCAAGGCGCTCGACGCGCTCGACCGCATCCAGCGCGAGCCCTCAGAGCTCCCGGAGCTCTGGGAAGACGATCCGGATTGGCAGGCCGCGATGGCGGACCTGCGCAAGCGGCTGAAGATGGGTTGAAGATGGGCTGAGGTCCGGCGCCAAGTGCGGATCTTAATCCTCGGGTCCTTGGATGCTTCCTGCCGGACCTTCACGATCTCCTCCTGGTTGATTTCTCTGCCGCTTGCGATCTCCTTCGATCCGGCAAGGTGCCAGTCGCTGTGGCATTCACCTCCTTGCTCGTAGTCCTCGCAATACACCTCGAAGGTGGCCGAGCCGAGTGACACGAGAATGGAATCGCGTCCCTTGCCCCTGAACTCAAGGTCGCCGATCCTTTCCCATAGCAGGGAGCGAATGATCTTCGTGAGCAAACTCATCGTCTAGCGGTCCTTCATCAATTCGGACAAGTCGGCCCCGCCCTCGCCGGGATCGCGATTCGGATTCCCTTTGTGCCCATATTGATAGACACACCGGGCCACCCAATCCCGGCACCACGGCAGGAACCTATAGGTGGGACCATCCGGCGCAAGGTGGGGATAGAAGCCTTCGTCGATATTGATTCGGTCGTCCACCCAGATCTCGCCGGCGAAGGGCCCAGTGATAACGAGGCGTAACCAGGTTCCGCAACCCTCGTCACAGATGATGATCGAACCCGGTGCATGTCGCGGGCTGAAGCGGTCCTCGGCATCCTCGCAGTCTTCGTCCTTCAAATAGCGCAGGCCCGGAAAGGGGAGCGAGAGGCCGACGTCATCCTTCAGGCACTCCTCATGGCCGGAGTCGCTGAAGTGCTGATTGAGTTCGTAGACTCCTCCGAAGCCGCCATTGCCCACCTGCAGGAGGAATTCCCGGTATTCCTCCGGGAGTCGGCACGAGTGCTTCTCCTCGAATGCTGCAACCTCTTCCGGCGTCAGCACAGGGTCGTAGGAATACTCCTTCTCCCACAGCGGCCGGAACTCCCGGATCCGCGCCAGCCCCGCGTTGATCTGCCGGAGTGAGTCATTCAGCGAAAGCATGACTGGCAGTCCACCCGTAGGAGTGCCACAGTCAACCCTGTCCTTCATTTCAAACCGCATTCTTCCGCCGATGAATGATCTGCCGCTTCTGGAGCCCGTCGTGGAGTTCTTCCGCGGGGTCTCGCAGACCTCGATCGCCCTCGCGATCCGCTACAGCCTCTTCGCGGGGATCGCCTGGTTGCTGGCCTATGTGATCTTCTACCGCCGCTGGAAGCACCGCAAGGTGGTGCAGAAGCTTCCCGCGGCCTCGGAGATCCGGCGCGAGATGCTCTACTCCGCTTGCTCGGTCTTGATCTTCGCGGCAATCGGGGTGCTGACCTACACCCTGGCGAAAGACGGTTGGACGCGGATGTATCGCCACACGGATGAGTATCCGATGCTGTGGTTCTGGCTCAGCATCATCTGCGCGATCTTCATCCACGATACTTGGTTCTACTGGACGCATCGCCTGATGCATCACCGCAAGCTCTTCCGCTTCTTCCACCGCACGCACCACCTCTCGCACAATCCCAGTCCATGGGCCGCCTATGCCTTCGATCCTGCGGAGGCGGTGGTGCAGGCACTGATCTTCCCGCTGGTGCTGATGATCATCCCCATGCACGTCGCGGCCTTCGGCCTGTTCATGGCTTGGCAGATTACCTTCAATATCATCGGCCATACCGGCTTCGAGATCTACCCGAAGTGGATGATGGATTCGTGGCTCGGCAAGTTCCTGAACACGCCGACGAACCACGCGATGCACCACGAGAAGCTGCGAGGGAACTACGGCCTCTACTTCAACTTCTGGGACCGCATCATGAAGACCAATCACGCGGAGTATGAGAAGCGCTTCCGCGAGGTGACCAGCCGGCCGAGGGAGCAAGCCTAGGGCTACGAGTGGTGGCCCCCTTTGCTGCATAGCCGCTTTCGGAGTGCGGCGGGAATCGCCGCTTTATGGGTGAATGTGCCCGGATGTCAGCGTTGAAGTTCTAGGTGAGTCCACCCCTCACGGGCCGTCCGAGTGGGTTGGGCTCACCTAGAACTTGTCTGGCCTTGATCGGGGCGAGCGCACCCTCAAAGCGACGATCCTCGCGCGCACTCCGAAAGATCCTGCGGCTCAAACGGGATCATCACTCGGGATGCCACACGACCGCCCTCGACACTCGCACCGTCCTTCTCCTCAATTTCCCCATGCTGCGGCCGCTCCGATCCCTCCTCACGATTCTCGCCCTGAGCTTCCCGCTCCACGGAGAGATCACTCCGGCCGATATCCACTTCACCCGCCAGGCCAGCAAGCGGATGGTCTTCGATCGCGAGCAGGCACTGCCTCTGGCTGCCCTCGATCCCGCCTCAATTGTGGATCTCCCGGTGATGCATCCCATCAAGCGCAGGGCGGGAAATGCCGAGTTCACGCTCAAGGATGGCAAGCTCATGATCCGCGGTGCTGGTGTCTCGGATACCTCGCTCTGGTTCTCCGGCTTCAATCCCTTCGCCACCTACGAGCTGGAACTGAGCGCCTGGGATGGTGGCAGCGCGGGACTGGAGTTCGTGCATGAGGCGGGCGAGCGTCTGCGTGTTGAGCTTGTTTTCGGCAAGGGCACGATCACCGGCCTGCGTTGGGGGATGGACAAGGAAGGCAAGCAACTCTTCTCCGGCGAAGCTGCTAAATTCAGCCCGATCCCTGCGGATCATCCCGTTTCGCTCGTCGTGCAGATGTGTGCCGTGGGCTTCAATGTCTACCTGCGCGACCGCGGCGAGATCCGCCTGATGGGCCGAGCCGATATCGTCCAGCACCTCGACATTCGCCGCCAGGAGGTCTTCCGCAAGATGTCCACCTGGGTTCGCGCCGCGGGTCAGGATGGTGTGTATGCCGTGGTCGATCGCGCCAGCGCCGCACTCACGCCCGGCATCGGCCAAGCCGACATCCGCGCGATCACGAATGAAGAGGGGACTCCTCTGTTAGACGATGGCCGTCTCTGGTTCACGGCCACCACGCGCGGCGGTGGCTTGCCGAATCCCGCACAAGGTGTCTTCAGTATGAACCCCGGCATCTTCGATCCGCGCTTCGAAGGCATGATAGTCTTCGACCGTGGCGATGGTTTGCTTCGGAATGAGCTCGCCTCGCATCTCTTCTTCGACCGCCCCAGCGGCGAGTGGCGCGGGTGGACCGTTGCCTTCTCCGCTTTCGGCGATCCCGCCAAGCGTGAGAAGAAGGAGATCCTCGCGGTGCGCTCGACCAAGGATCCGCGCCGTGGTTTTTCGATCATGAATTCCAAGCCGATGGAATTGGTCGGCGACTACGAGGATCCGCACGGCATCTTCGACAAGGCCAGCGGCAAGTGGCGGATGCTGCTCTGCCAAAACGTCAATGGCTACAAGGCCGCCGTCTTCGAGTCCGCGCGCTGGGATGGCGGCTTCCAGCGCATCGCCGGCCCGGCGGACTCGGATAGCACCGGCACTACGATCCAGAAGGTTGGGGGGGGTGAACTACGCGCTCTTCGGCAGCGCCGACCGCAGCCTCCACGTCTGTTCCTTCCCCGAGCTCAAGCCCATCGGCAAGCTTGACCTCGATCTCCCGCCTTGGGGTGAGAATGGCAACGGCCGCATCTGGCCGAACCTGATCCCACTGCCCGAAGGCAATCCCGCGCCCTACCTGCTGCTCACCTTCGACCGCGCGAACTTCCCCGGCATGCAAGGCCCGAACTGGACCTACGGTGCCTTGTATCTCTATTACGGGTATCCGGCTCAGGGCCAGTGACCCCGATTCAGGGAATTGCAGTTCGGTTAGAAGACAACTTCTGGCAGGGTGATGATGTCCCCGTCACAGAGCTTGTAGGCCTTCCACTCGGGATCCTTCACTCTTACCACCCGGGTCTTCGGGTCGGTGACAAGCCGAACCTTGGTGAGCTTCCCGGCCCGGTTCAATACAAGGCTGAAAGGCGGATGAGGAATGTGAGGTGCCAGTCCTCCGCCCTTGCCACTCCATCCTCCAGCCATCGCGAACGCAGCTTCGATAGTGGGATCCGCGGAGACATCGTGTGTGCCCGCCTTCGTGATCTGTCCGAGCATGGTGACCCGGATGGGGGCCCTGGCGACAGGTGGCGCAGGTGTAGCAGGTTCGGAGTTGCTCGGCTTCTCTCGGCATGAGCCTACGGCCAGAACTGCGAGGCAAACCGCTAGAAATGGTCTCACGAGAGAGGGCATTACTCACTATTCTCATATCTCGAAGCTCTCGCCAAGCACCGCGACATCGATCGCCCCGTCGTGCTCGCTCGCCAATGCCGCCCGTAGCGCATTCGCGCGCTCCGGTTCACCGTGCACCAGCCAGACCTGCTTCTTCGGTCCGGTGATCTTGTGGAACCAGTCCAATAGCTCCGAATGGTCCGCGTGCCCTGAGAAGGAATCGATCGCCTCGATGTGGGCCCGCACCTTCACCGGCTTGCCGAAGATGTTCACCACCGGCTTGCCGTCGCGGATCGCGCGGCCCAGCGTGTTATCCGCGCAGTAGCCCACGAAGAGCACCGTGTTCCGCGGATCATCCAGACCGTTCTTGAGGTGGTGGCGGATGCGTCCCGCCTCGCACATTCCGGACGCGGAGATGATGATGCATGGCCCTTCCACCTCATTGAGCTTCTTCGAATCGTCCACCGCCCGGATCAGGTGCAGGTCCGGGAACTGGAAGGGATCGCTCTCTTCGAAGAGGAACTTGTAAACCGTCTCGTTGAAGCACTCGGGGTGGATGCGGAAGATCTCGGTGGCATTCACCGCCAGCGGGCTGTCCACATATACCGGCACCGGACGCAGCTTCCCTGCGCGGTAAAGCTGGTGGATGATATAGAGTAGCGCCTGCGTGCGCTCGACCGCGAAGGCCGGGATCATCACCTTGCCGCGGCGGGCGAGGGCGGCGTTCAACATCTCGCCGAATTCATCCGCGGCACCCGTGGGCAGTTCGTGCTCACGGCCGCCATAGGTGCTCTCCATCAGCACGAAGTCCACATCCCGCACCACCGCCGGATCGCGCAGGATCTCATTGCCGCCGCGCCCGATGTCGCCGGAGAAGAGGAAGCGTTTCTTTTTTCCGCCATCCTCCTTGTCCACGATTTCTAACAGCACCTGCGCCGCCCCAAGGATGTGCCCGGCATCGTAGAAAGTCACCGTCACCCCATCGGCCACCGGCATCGGGCGCTCGTAATTCAGCGTCACGAATTGGCGCAGGCAGCGCTCGGCGTCTTCGCGCACGTAGAGTGGCTTCACCGGTGGCAGACCGTCCTTGGCTCGGTCGCGATTCAGATATTCGGTATCCTGCTCCTGGATGTGCGCGCTGTCCGCCAGCATGATCTGGCACAGGTCCCGCGTCGCGAAGGTGGTGTAGATGTTCCCGTTGAAACCCTGCTTGCAGAGATTCGGCAGGTTCCCGCTATGGTCGATGTGGGCGTGCGAGAGAATCACCACGTCGATCTCCTTCGGGTCGAAGTGCGGGAAGCAACAGTTCACCTGGTAGCTCTCCTCGCGATGGCCTTGGTACAGACCGCAATCGAGCAGGATGCGGGTGCCATTGATCTCCAGCAGATGCTGGGAGCCGGTGGTGGTGCCGGCGGCACCGCAGAATTTGAGTTTCATGGATTGGAGAAGCGGACTCTGGTCTCCCTGAGCATAGCCTTTGAATTCCGAAGAAAAGGCAAAAGTGGAATGGGAAATTCCAGATGCACAGGCAAAGCTCCCCACTTTGGGGGCATCCCGTGCTTCGCGCCTTGCGAGAACTATGCATTTGGATAGGTAAGGTTTCCTGCGGATCTGAACGTAAACCCGATGATGCGGAAATCGCCTTGCCTCCTGCTACTCTTGCTCACTCCCCTGCACGCGCAAGAACGGCTGTCATACAACAGGGATATACGCCCTGTTCTTTCGAAGAATTGTTTCGCCTGCCACGGGCCGGACGAGCACGCGCGTGAGGCCGAGCTGCGGCTGGATTCAGCGGATGCTGCACTCAAGGGCGGCGAGTCGGAGAAGCCGGCCATCTCTCCCGGAAAGCCGGAGGAATCCCTGCTGGTCTCGCGCATCTTCCACAGTAGCGCGAAGAAGGTGATGCCGCCGCCGGATAGCCACCGCCAGCTCACCGCCGCTGAGAAGGATCTGCTCAAGCGCTGGATCACGGAGGGCGCCGTTTACGAAGGTCACTGGGCCTTCCAGGCGCCGGTGAAGCCTGCCTTGCCGCAGGGCAGCGACCTCAATCCGATTGACCGCTTCGTCGCCGCCACTCTCGCGAAGGACGGCTTGGCCTTCTCGCCCGAGGCCGACCGCGCAACTCTCTTGCGCCGCGTCAGCTTCGACCTCACCGGGCTACCGCCCACACCGGAAGAGATCGCCAGCTTCGAGCAAGACCGCGAGCCCGGTGCCTACGAACGCCAGGTCGAGCGCCTACTGGCATCACCGCGCTTCGGCGAACAGCAGGCTGCCGCGTGGCTCGATGCCTCGCGCTACGCCGATACCAACGGCTACTCGATCGATGGCGGCCGCAACCAGTGGCTGTGGCGCGACTGGGTGATCAAGGCCTTCAACGACAACAAGCCTTACGACGCCTTCCTAACGGAACAACTTGCGGGAGACCTCTTGCCGAATGCCACCGAGCAACAGCAAGTCGCCAGCGGCTTCAACCGCAACAACGCGAACACCCATGAGGGCGGCACCATCGCCGAGGAAAACCTGGTCAACTATGTGGCCGACCGGGTGAAGACCACTTCGGAGGTCTTCATGGGCCTCACCATGGCCTGCGCGCAGTGCCACGACCACAAGTTCGATCCGGTCTCGCAGCGCGACTACTACCGCTTCTTCGCCTTCTTCAATACGGTGGGTGATGCGCCGCATGATGGCGACGGTGGCAACAACTCCCGCCCCTCGATCATGGCTCACAGTTGCCTCGCCAATGAGACCGAGGCGAACGGCATCAGAGCCGAGCTGCAGCAGGCCAAGGCCCAGCTCGCACAACCTGATCCCGCCGGCCTCGCCGCATGGGAGAAGGGCGAGCGCGAGGACCAGGCCAAGGCTGGCAAGGACTTCAAGCTCACGCCTCTGATTGCGGAATCCGCGACATCTCCCAACGGCGATCCGGAGCGCATCAAGATCGAGGATGATGGCTCGGTCTCGATTCGCGGCGGTGACTACGCAGCCTACAATGTGATGTGCCGCCTGCCGCAGAATGGCCAGGCGGTGAAGGGAATCCGCGTCGAATTCCTGCCGACCGAGGCAGCCAAGGGCAAGCTCGGCTTCGCCGGTGTCGGAGGGCTTGAGCAGAACCTGGTGATGAGCACCATCACCACCTCCGCGAGTTCCTTCCCGGCGCTCAATGTTGATCTGAACAACAGCCTGCCGATGGCGCGGATCTCTGCCAGTGCCTCGCAGGAGGGTTATGGACCGGAGCGTCTGCGTGACACCACCCCGACCAACGGCTGGGCCCCACCTACTGGTTCGACGACTCCGCAGTATCTAACCGTCACTTTCGGCCGCCCGGTCGATCCCGGCAGCACGCCCTACTTGACCACCGAGCTGATGTTCAATTTCGGCGGCAGTGCCTCACCCGCACGCTTCCGTATTTATGCCTTCGGTGGCGCGGACGACGCTTCGCCGCACCCCGCAGATGTTACCGCCGCCTTGGCAATGGACGCCGCCCAGCGCAGCCCCGAGCAGCAGGCTCGGCTTGAAGCTTACTTCCGCACGATGGCTGCGCCCACCGCAGCGCTGCGCTATCGCATCGCCAATCTCGAAGAGCGCCTGTCGGTTCTCACGCAGGAGCACTCGGTGATGGTGATGAACACTGCGCCCAAGCCGCGCGTGACCCACATCCTCGAACGCGGGGTCTATTCCTCGCCGAAGGACGAGGTGAAGCCCGGCACCCCAGGATCGCTGCCTACCCCGCCCGAGCCTGCCGATCGCGAGTTGACCCGGCTCGATCTCGCCAAGTGGCTGACCCGGCCCGATCATCCGCTGACCTCGCGCGTGGAGGTGAACCGCGTCTGGTCCGCCTTCTTCGGCAAAGGGCTCGCGTCCTCGCCCGCAGACTTCGGCATGCAGTCGACCTTGCCGACTCACCCCGAACTTCTCGACTGGCTGGCCACCGACTTCATGGCGAATGGCTGGGACGTGAAAGCGCTCATCCGCAACATCGTCAGCTCACGCACCTATCGGCAGACAGCGGTGGCCTCGCCGGAACTCCAGAAGCGCGACCCGCGCAATGATCTCTTGGCACGTGGCCCACGCTTCCGCCTCAGTGCCGAGCAGATCCGCGATCAGGCGCTCTTCACCTCCGGCCTGATGGTCGAGCGCCTTGGCGGCCCCAGTGTGAAGCCCTACCAACCCGGCGACCTCTGGCGCCAGATTTCGCACTATGGCTCCAGCCCTGCGACCTCGCAGACCTTCGTCCAGGACCACGGCGAGAAACTCTACCGCCGCTCGCTCTACACCTACTGGAAGCGCACGCTGCCGCCGGTGAGCCTCGCCGTCTTCGATGCGCCGAACCGCGAGATCTGCTCCATTGGCCGTGCCTCCACCAACACACCGCTGCAGGCCTTGGTCACGCTCAACGACCCTCAGTACGTGGAAGCCAGCCGCGCCTTTGCCGAGCGCTTGGCCAAGCTGGGCAACAACGATGACAGCAAGCTCGCCGAGTGCTTTCTCCGTATGACCGGCCGTGCGCCCGTGGAGCAAGAGCTCGTCGTACTGCGTGGCACCTTGAAGCGTGAGCGTGAGCGCTTCCGCGCCGATCCCGCCGCTGCCAGCGCCTTGCTCGCCACCGGTGAATCGCCGCGCGATCCCGCGCTCGATCCCATCGAGCACGCCGCCTGGACCCAGACCTGCTCGCTCCTTCTTAATCTTTCCGAAGCCCTGACCCGCCCCTAATCGCCATGAACGCACCACTCTTGTTAGATCGACGCGCCTTTCTCGGTCGCTCCGCATGTGGCATCGGCGGCATTGCCCTGCACTCGCTGCTCGCGGAAGGCATGGCGATGGCCGCGCGCGGTGAGGAAGTCCGCCCGGAGATGTTCCAGCCCATCGCCCCGAAGGCGAAGCGGGTGATCTTCCTGTTCCAGTCCGGCGGGCCCTCGCACATGGACCTCTTCGACGGCAAGGACAGCCTCGACAAGCTCCACGGCAGCAACCTCCCGGATTCGGTGCGCGCCGGGCAGCGCGTCACGGGGATGACCTCCGGTCAGTCCAGCTTCCCGGTGCTCAAGCCGATCTCTCCCGGCAAGCGCTGCGGTCCCTCCGGCGTGTGGATCTCCGATCTGCTGCCATGGACCCAGAAGATCGCCGGCGAGATCTGTGTGATGCGCTCGATGCACACCGAGGCGATCAACCACGACCCCGCGATTACCTTGGCCAATACCGGCTCGATGCAGCTGGGACATGCCTCCGCCGGTGCCTGGGTCAGCTACGGTCTCGGCAGCGAGAACAAGAACTTCCCGGCCTTCATGGTCCTGATCTCGCAGGGTACCGGCAAGAACCCGGACCAGCCGATCTTCTCGCGCCTCTGGGGCAGCGGCTATCTGCCATCCCAGCACCAGGGCGTGATCCTCGGGGCAGGGAAGGAGCCCGTGCTCTATCTCGACAATCCCGATGGGGTGACCCGCGAGCAACGCCGCGCCACCCTCGACGACCTTGCCGTGCTTAATACGCGCTTCGGCGAGCAAGCCGCGGACACTGAGACCATGGCGCGCATCCAGCAATACGAGATGGCCTTCCGCATGCAGGCCTCCGTGCCCGAGCTCACCGATCTCAGCGGCGAGTCGCAGGAGACCCTCGATCTCTACGGGCCCGAAGTCCGCAAGCCCGGCACCTACGCCGCGAACTGCCTCTTGGCTCGACGCCTCGCCGAGCGCGGCGTCCGCTTCATCCAGCTCTTCCATCGCGGCTGGGACCAGCACGTCGCCATCACCCGGCAGCTCCCGAACCAGTGCCGTGACACGGATCAGCCTTCCGCAGCGCTCGTCATGGATCTCAAGCGTCGTGGTCTGTTAGAAGACACCTTGGTGATCTGGGGTGGGGAGTTCGGCCGCACCGTCTATTCGCAAGGTCAGCTCGGCAGCGCCTCTTCCGGCCGCGACCACCATGGTCGCTGCTTCTCGCTTTGGATGGCGGGTGCCGGTGTGAAGGCCGGCTACGCCCACGGTGAGACCGATGACTTCTGCTGGAACATCACCAAGGACCCGGTCCACCTCCGCGACCTCCACGCGACGATGCTGGAGCGCTTGGGAATTGATCACAACAAGCTGGTGTTCCCGTATCGCGGGCTGGATCAGAAGCTCACGGGTGTGGAGCCCGCCAAGGTCGTTACGGAAGTCCTCACCTGAGGCCCACTGGGGCGTCGGCTTTAGCCGGCCTGAAAGCTGATCGAGCGGTCTGATGGGTGACGCGCCACTCGTGCCGGCTAAAGCCGGCACACCCAGTGGCACCCAGTGATCGCGGCCCTCACAGCACCTTCTCGAACACCTTTGAGTCCCGTCCGCTATCTTCGAGCTGCTTCCGCCGCGACTCCGGCAGCGCGGAAGGATCTCGTAACGTGAAGTGCACGCGATCCTGGAAGAAGTCGGCGGCTCGGTTGGTCAGGGCGAAGACTCGCGGGATCTTCCTGCCGCTTGCGACCTTCTCGGCGTAGTTCACCAGGTCCACGCCATAGCCGCGGCCCTCGTGGTTCATCTTCACATACAGGCAGGCCACCTCCGCGGTGTGATCCGCAGGATACTCGTGCAGCGCCACGCAGCCGACGACGTTATCGTCGATGGTCATCACGTGGTAGTCGCCGATCTTGTCGAAGATGTCCTCATAGGTACGGGCCAGCAGCTTAGTGCGCCGCACCGACCTGCCGATCATGCCTAACAGCTCAGGGATGTCCTCCTCGCGCAGCGGACGGATGTCGCGATAGCTGTCGGCGTGGACCATGGTGCCCACGCCTTCGTTCGAGAACAACTCATCGACTAGCACGCCCTGCCGGCGCCCGTTCAGCACATGCACACGGGGCACCCCGCGTCGGCAAGCTTCCGCCGCCGCCAGCAGCAGGTGATCATTCGTCACCGTGCCGGACTTCGCCAGCACCTCCGCTTCCGAGGCTCGCACCGCTGGCACTGGTTCGCCGTCGATCAGGATCGCTTCTTCTAACAAGGTGATCAATTTCACCGCGCCGATGCCCAGGGTGAAATCCACGACCTTGGGATCGAGCGGATCCTGGAAGGATGCGTCCGCCACCACGGTTTGTCCGCGGGCGAGGATCGCCTTCGCTTCCTCCACCGCGCCGGGCTCGCCCAGCGGCTTGCTCAGGCGCGCGGACATGATCTCGCACTCCAGGGTCCAGTCGTAGAGATCCTTGAGGTCACCGCCCAGCACGCCAAGGATCAGCTTCACGCCCACATCTTCCATCGCTGCCAGATCGAGCAAGGTCTCCGCAATCGCCGGTTCCGGCAGCAAGCCCGCCTCGATGAGCACGACAAAGATCTTCCCGCGGAAGCGCGGAACGTATTCGAGAACTGCCCTGACGTCACCCTGATCGGCCACGCCGGATTTCTAG
Source organism: Haloferula sp. BvORR071 (assembly GCF_000739615.1). GTDB lineage: Bacteria > Verrucomicrobiota > Verrucomicrobiia > Verrucomicrobiales > Akkermansiaceae > Haloferula. Next base: position 301,766 of record NZ_BATP01000003.1, on the reverse strand, counting down.
CAAAGCTGGGCCCGCGTGCAATCGCAGGTATTGCGATCAGGGATCCGGCCGCTCCATGCTCGAACCGGGCTCGTGCCGGCGAATCGAGATGATACCGGCAAAGTTCAGCGCCAGGGATAAGATCAGGGCTGCGACTCCAGGACTCAGCGGATATTGGGACCATGCGAGAGCTGCAAACATGGAGAGCAGCACGGAGCCCAGCCCAAGTCCGCCGACAAGTGCTGCGGTCCACCACAACAGGCGTGATGATCGAAGCAGGGGGACAAGGAATGGCCCACCGACAATCAGCAGCACTCCAGTGAGCAGCCCCATAGTCGGGAGCAAGTTGCCGCTCTGACGCCAATTACTCGGTGATAAAACCGTGGGCCAGATTTTCCAGCCAACCTCGAACTGTGGCGACCGAGGGTCCCACGGAAGGAGGTTGAATGCCGCAAATACCACGATGGAAGCGACCAACAATCCCAAGGAAGTGCGGTTCGTTCGTTGGACCTTCTCCTCAATCATGGCATGGTTCGAGTTCGGGCCGCTGCTCCCGACGCACGAATAGAAAGCCGAGGAAGTTCAGCACCAAGGCGCCCAAACAGCAGTAAGTTCCTGGGCCTGGCACCGAGATCTCCGGATCCACCGGCGTCGCCAGCGTGACCCCGCCGAGGCTCAGCAGGACCAGCCCGGAAACCAAGACCCCCAGCCACCACAACGGCCGGGACTTCCGGAAGACTGGCACGAGGAAGGGCGATGTCACCGCCAACAAGGCGGAACAAACAAACGAGGGCAGCACCAATGTCTCGGGCATCTCTCCAAGATCAGGAGACTTGCAGAATTCCCACATCGCTTCCCAAACCTCCCAACCGCGGGGCTCGGCTCCTCCCGCAATTGCGGGGTCCACATAGTAGTCCACCACCAGCAGGTGGAAGGCGACGAAAGCTAACAGCCCCAGCACGAAGACGATCACCGCCGTGCGGTTCATCCAGCGTGCGTAGCCTGCTGAAGCCATCGCTCCACGCAACCCGGGAACGCGCCCCGAGGCAAGCCCCGGCTTACTGCAGCAGCATCCGCACCGGCTCCGGCCAGACACCGAGCACGATCACTGCCACCGTCAGGCCCACCACGCAGTAGCGGGTGATCTCCGGCAGCACCAGCGGCTTGGCCTCGGCCTTCGGCGCTTCCCACCAGATGGCGCGGATGATCTTGAAGTAGTAGTAGAAGCCCGCAGCGGCACCCACGAAGCCGAGGATCACCGCCCACCACAGCTTGGCATCAACCGCCAACTTGAAGACGAAGAGCTTGCCGAGGAAGCCCGCGGTCAGTGGCACACCGGCCAGCGCCGCCATGATCACTGTTAGCCCGAGTGCCAAGGTAGGGTTGCGCTTGCCGAGGCCGTTGAAGGCATCGATTTCCTCGCTGCCGTCCTGGATCCGGACTTGGGCGAGAATGAAGAAGCTAGCCAGCGTCATCAGCAGGTAGGTGGCCAAGTAGAAGGACACCGTCTCCGCCGAGCTCAGGTCAGTGGGGGTCTTGTCCTTCCATGCTGCCAGTGCCAGCACCAGGAAGCCCGCATGGGCGATCGAGGAGTAGGCCAGAAGGCGCTTGAAGTTCGTCTGCCCGATCGCCGCCAAGTTGCCGAAGAGCAGCGTCGCACCTGCCATGATCGCCAGCATCAGCGCCACGTGCTGCGCCACCGGCGAGCCGGGCTGCATGAAGGGCGTGATGAAACGGATCAGCAGGATGAAGCCCGCTGCCTTGGAGCCTACCGAGAGGAAGGCCGTCGTCGGGGTCGGGGCACCTTGATAAACGTCAGGGATCCAGACCTGCATCGGAACGGCGCCGATCTTGAAGCCCAGCGCGATCAGGATCAGAGCGATGCCGAAGAGCAGGGATGGCTGGGCGACCGGAGCCAACTGCGCCCAAGCCTCAACCACCACCGTGGAATCCAGCGGGCTGCGCGGTGTCATCAAACGCTCGGCGAGCGCTGCCAGATTCATCGTGCCCGTCGAACCGTAGATCCAAGCAATACCGTAGACCAAGAAACCGGTGCTCAGCGCGCCGAGGATCAGGTACTTCACACCCGCTTCCAGCGAGCCGACGTTCCGGCGCAGGTAAGAGACCAGAATATAGAAAGTGATGGTCACCAGCTCCAGCGCCACGAAGGCACCGGCCAGATCCTTGGCCGAAGCCATCCACATCATGCCCGCGCAGGCGAAGACCGGCAGCGCGTAGTATTCACCGGTGCCTTTCTCGGTGCCGGGCTCATCGGTGAAGCGCGACAGGATCGAGCGGAAATCCACCGACATCAAAACCACCAGGATCGTGCAGACCAGAGCGAAGCCCTTGTAGAAACGTGCCAACCCATCGTACTGGTAGAATCGCGACAGCTCCAACTTGGCATCCGGTGCGGTAGCAAAGAACGAGAAAATCAGGATCAATGCGAGTCCGGCGGCTGCAGAAATGCCGATGAACTTCTTCGAGGCAGACGACACGAAAGCCTCCAGCATCAGCAGGACGATGCCGAGTGCGACGGTCAGGGCTTCGAGGTAATAAGCGGGCATGGTCGGGAAAGGGAAATATGTCCTACGGGTCCTATAAGACCTATTTCAGAGACAGGAGGTTCAGCAGCAGGTTCGGGTAGAGACCCACCGCCAGCAGTGCGATCGCCAGGATCAGTGCCGGAATACGATCGGCGAGGGTCAGGTCCGCCGAATCGGTGGTGGCCTTCACTTGGGGACCCTGGAAGATATTCCGGTAGGCGCGCAGCATGTAGATCGCACTGATCACCACACCCCAGATGGCCAGGATACAGGCGATCTGGACCGGGCCAAGGCCCTTGCTCGGATCGTAGTTCTGGAAGGAAGACAGGAAGACCAGCACTTCACCCGCGAAGTTCGCGAGGCCCGGCAGGCCGATCGAAGCCATGCCGACCATGCCGAACATGAAGGCTAGGCCCGGCGCAGACTTCGCCAGCCCGCCCAGATCCGTCAGCTCCAGTGTGCCGGTGCTGCGCTCGATCTTGTCGGCCAGACCGAAGAGCATCGCGATCGAGATCCCGTGGCCGAACATCAGTAGCACTGCCGCCGGTTGGCCGAGGGTGTTGGTGAAGCCGGTCGCCGTGTGGCTTGCCGCCAGCGCCGCGATCGCCAGGAAGATGTAACCCATGTGCATCACGGACGAGTTGCCGAGCATCAGGTCCAAGCGCTTCTGGTTGATGGTCACCAGGCCGACCCAGAGGATGTTGCCGAGCAAGAGCACCAGCAGCGGCGTCAGCCATGCCTGCATGCCCTCCGGCACCAGTGGGATCGCGATGCGCAGCAGGCCGTAGAGACCGAACTTCTTCAGCACGCCGGCGTGCAGCATCGAGGTCGGTGCCGGCGCGCTCGCATAGGCCGGGGCGGCCCAAGAGTGGAAGGGGAAGAGCGAAACCAACACGCCGAAGCCCACCAGCAGCAGGGCGGCGATGCCCTTTTGCGAAGCCGCATCGATCGGGTGATCCTTCACGAAGTCGACCATCTTCGGGATATCGAAGGTGCCAGTGATGCTGGCGAGCCAGACCAAGCCGGCCAGTAGGATGATCGAGCCGAGCCCGAGGTAGATCGTGATCTTCCAAGCGGCTTCCTTGCGGTCACCGCGACCGAGGATGCCGATCATCAGGAAAGTCGGAATCAGAGCCAGCTCGTGGAAGGCGTAGAAGAAGAACAGGTCGGTCGCCGCGAACGCGCCGATCGCGCCGGCCGAGATCAGCAGGGAGGACCCGTAGTAGAGGGTTTCCTTGCCTTCAGGCGCCTTGCCAGAGAGCAGGGCTGCCAGCGTCACAATCACCGAGAGCAGCACCATGATGGCGCTCATCCCGTCCGTCATCGCGAGCGAGAGATGCAGCGCGGGCTTGGCCAGCACCGGCAGCGAGATGCCCCAGATCTTGGCATTGAAGGAGAATGCGGCCCAGACGCCGAGTGCGAGGTTCGCCCAACCGGCGGCCACCGCGGTCTTGCGGGCAGGCGCGCCGCAGAGGATCGCAAGGAAAGCGGCGAGGGGAATGAGGACTAGCAGGAGTAACATGGAAAAGGGAGTGCTAGTTCGATGCTTAGAACGCGGTGAAGTAGATGACGAGGATCACGCCGAGGCCGAAGACAAAGGCGTATCCTTGGAGGTTGCCCGACTGAACCCGGCGGAACAGTCCGCCGCAGCCTTCGGCAAGGCGGCTCGCACCGCCGACGATCAGGCCGTTGATCAGGAACTCGTCGAAGAAGTGGACGATCGCCGCGAAGCCGTTCTGGAAGTAACGGACGATCACATTGTCGTAGAGATCGTCGATCTTGAAACGGTCGCGGAAGAAGGGGATCGAGACCGGATCCTTCTCCTTGCCGTTGTAGAGGAGGAAGCCGGGGATTGCGCCGAGCGCCAAGGCACCCACGGAGACCCAGAAGATGGGATTCACTTCAAACTCGCCGGCACCGTGTGGTGTGGCAGGTGCGAGGCCATGGGCGAGCTTGAACCCGCCGACCACGGCAAGGACGGCCAAAACGACGAGCGGCACAAACATCAGCGGGCCCACCTCATGCGCGTGGCTGGCATCGTCGGAGCGGTGCTTGCCAAGGAAAGCGACCACGAAGAGCCGGGTCATGTAGAAGGAGGTGAGAACGGCTACACCCGCGGCGATCCAGAAGAAGGCCATGTTGTGATGCTCGTCCCCGTATTCATGGGCGGCGTGCAGGATCATCTCCTTGGAGAAGAAACCAGCCGTGCCAGGAACCGCGATCAGGGCCAGGAAGCCGACCAAGAAGGTGAAGCCGGTGATCGGCATCTTCTTCAGCAGTCCGCCCATCTTCCAGATGTCCTGCTCGTGGTGGCAGGCGTAGATCACGGCACCAGAGCCAAGGAAGAGCAGCGCCTTGAACCAAGCGTGTGTGAAGAGGTGGAACATCCCGGCATCGCCATGGCGCAGGCCGACGGCCATCACCATGTAGCCGAGTTGCGAGAGCGTGGAGTAAGCGAGGATCCGCTTGATATCGTCCTGCTGCGTCGCCATCAGCGCCGCGCAGAGCGAGGTGATCGCACCGATCCAAGCGATCGTGTCACCGGCAAAGTTGTCGAAGGCTTCCGCTCCAATCGAGCTCTGCACGCGGAAGAGCATATAAACGCCCGCAGCCACCATGGTCGCGGCGTGGATCAGCGCGGACACCGGGGTCGGGCCTTCCATTGCGTCTGGCAGCCAGACGTGCAGCGGCATTTGGGCGGACTTGCCAACTGCGCCGCAGAAGACACAGAGCAGGCAGGCTCCCAACACACCGGTGGACACGTGCTCCAAGCCACCGCCAGCGCTCCAAGACTTCATACCGTCAAAGCTCAAGCTGCCGGTGATGCCCCACAGCATCAGGATCCCGATCATGAAACCGAAGTCGCCGATACGGTTGGTGATGAAAGCCTTCTTCGCGGCGTCGGCCGCGGAATCCTTCTGATACCAGTGGCCGATCAGCAGATAGGAGCTGAGGCCGACCAGCTCCCAGAAGATGAAGGTCATGATGAAATTCGAGGCCAGCACGATGCCGGTCATCGAAAACATGAAGAGCGAGAGGCCGGTGAAGAAGCGTGCCTTCGCAGCATCGTCCTTCATGTAAGCCAGCGAGAACACATGCACCAGCAGGCCCACTCCCGTGACCACCACCATCATGCCGGTGGAGAGCTGATCCAGCTTGTAGCCGATCTGAAGCTTGAACTCACCGATTGTGGCCCAGTCGACCGAATCAGTCGCCTCCTTGCCAAGCAGCATCAGCGCGATCACTAAAGTCACCGCCACCGAGGCAACGGAAACCAGCGAAGCGATGTAAGCATTCCGCTTCAGGTAGAGCTGGTTCGCCGCCGCGGCGATCAGGGGAAGGAACAGGAGGACCCAAGCCATGGTTGATAGAAAATTTCCGATTGTAGGTTGCCCGCGCTCAGGCTCAGCCGCGCATGCTCGTCAGGTCCTCGGTATTGATCGTCTGCCGCGCCCGGTAGAGCGCCACGATGATCGCGAGTCCCACTGCCACCTCGGCGGCGGCCACGGTGATCACGAAGAACACCATCATCTGCCCGTGGTAGTCCGGCAGGCCGTTGCTGCCGTTGAAGCGTGAGAACGCCACCAGGGTCAGGTTTGCCGCGCTGAGCATCAGCTCCAGGCACATGAAGACCACGATGATATTCCGCCGCAGGATCACGCCGGACAGGCCGATCGCGAAAAGCAGGCCGGAAACCAGAAGGTAGGAGTGAAGGGTGGCCATGGGATTAGGCTTCTTGGCGCTTGGAAAGAACGACGACCCCGATGGTCGCGACGAGCAGCAGCACGCCGACGATCTGGAGCGGCAGGTTGTAGCCCTTGAAGAGGATGTCACCGATCAGGTTCACGTCGGGAAGGTGACCCTCAGCCAGCTTGGTTGAGATCCCGGGGCTCGATTGCGCATGGGCAGCCGAGGCAGCGGCGAGATCCAGCGGCTTCCAATCCGCGTTCGGCGTCTTCGAAAGGACGCCGATGAGCTGGATGGTGAAACCGAGCACGATCCCAAGACCACCGAGCAGCGGCGCCAGCTTCGGCGCGCGCTTCTCCTCGATCTTCAGGTCGAGGAGCATGATGATGAAGATGAACAGCACCATGATCGCCCCCGCGTAGACCAGGATCTGGATGATCCCGACGAAGAAGGCATTCAGGCCGATGAACAGGCCGGAGAGGCCGACGAAAGACGCCACCATCGACAGCGCCGAGGCCACCGGGTTGCGCAGCGCTACCACCGCCACGCCGCCGAACAGCATGACCAGAGCGAAAAACCAGAAAAGGGGAAGAGGCATGGCAGGTTGTTACTTCAGCTCGTTCCACTTGTTGACGAGACCTTCGCGGACGCCGCCGATCTCGTAGAGTTTCTCCTTGTTGTGCACCATGTCGGCCCGCTTGAGGCCGGTGATGGCGTAATCCTTGCGCAGGAAGATGGCCTGCTCGGGGCAGACTTCCTCGCACATGCCGCAGTAGATGCAGCGGATCATGTCGATATCGAACTCCAGCGGCCGCTTCTCGACCTTGGCCCAAGCATCGTCCGAGGGGATTTCACTCGGCGTGATCTTGATCGCCTTCGGCGGGCAGATGAATTCGCAAAGCTGGCAGGACACGCAGCGCTCGCGGCCCTGTTCATCAGTCACCAGTGCGGGCGCGCCGCGGTAGTGATCTGGCAGGTGTTCGTCCCACTTCTGCTCGGGATACTGCATCGTCACGCCGAGGCCGGAGGACGCGAGGTCTCCGGCACCGCGGGACTTGCCGCGCAGCGAATCGAAGGCGTGCTTCATCGTGATGACGAAGCCCTTGAGGATCGCTCCGAGGTAGATCTTCTCCCCGGCGGCGAGCTTCGGACGTGTGACTTTGACGACGGCCATTTGGAGAATGACTTAGATGGAAAGAGGGGCGGGCTTCTTCTCGGACACCTTCAGGGCCCAGACCAGTGCGGCGGTCACCACCACCAGCACCACCACAGCGGCGATGTTCACGATGGCTCCGAACTGCGGTAGGGCGATCACGATCGCGGCGAGGAAGACATTGAGCAGGGCGGCTTCAAAGAAGATCACCCAGCCGAGGCGCATGAGCTGGTCGTAGCGGAAGCGCGGCACCGTCCAGCGCACCAGGATGAAGAACAAGATGAATGCCACCACCTTCGCCATGAAGACCGCCATGTGGACGAAGCCGCCGATACCGACATCGCCGATCTTCAGGCCCTTGATCCACTCGTCCGCGCCGAAGCCCAAGGACCAGCCACCAAGGAAGAGAGTCACCACCAGCGAGGAGCCGATCACCATCGCGGCGTATTCACCCATGAAGAACATCGCGAACTTCATGGAGGAGTATTCCGTGTGGTAGCCGCCCACGAGTTCCGTTTCGCACTCCGGAAGGTCGAAGGGCATGCGGTTCGTTTCCGCGAAGACCGAGGTCGTGAAGATCACGAAGGCGATCATCGCCGGAATCCAGAAGAGCCACTGGTTGAGAACCTCGGGGTCCTTCCAATAGCCTTCCGTGAAGAAGGCGCCGTGCTCGTTCCAGAGCGGCAGAAGCAGCCAGCCCCGCTGGGCTTGGGCTTCCACGATGTGCGAGAGGTTGAGGTCTCCGTAGAAGAGCAACACCGGCACCACCGAGAGGCCCAGTGCGATCTCGTAGGAGATCATCTGTGCCGTCGAGCGCACGCCGCCGATGAAAGGGAACTTCGAGTTCGAGGACCAGCCGGCGAGGGTAATCCCGTAAACCGCCAGCGAAGAGATCGCGAAGATGAAGAGGGGACCCACGTCCAGATTGGCGATCACCAGCTTCTCGGCATGACCGTTGATCATGATGTCCGAGCCGAAGGGCACCACGCACACTGTCACCAGTGCCGGCACTACGGTCAGCGCCGGGGCCAGCCAGTAGAAAGCCTTGCGCACGTGCGAGGGCGTGAAGTCTTCCTTCAGGAACAGCTTTACCCCGTCCGCCATCGGCTGGATCAGACCGAAGAAGGAGAAGTCCTTCTTAGCGCCAAACCAAGTCAAGGGGACGCCCACCCGGTTTGGACCCACGCGGTCCTGGATGATCGCGGAGAAGCGGCGCTCGAAGTAAACCGAGATCGGCACCAGCGGCAGCACGACCAGGAAGGTCAGGCCGATGACCTTGGCGACGATAATCAGGAGTGTGATCAGGAGGTCCATGAAAAGCAGAAACGGGACTTAGCCGTTGATGAGCCCCGCTGCCTTGCGGGCACGCTCGTTTTCGAGAAGCGGGATCTTCACGCCGGTTTCCACCACGGGCAGACCGAGATCACCGATCTTGGAAAGCGTCAGGCCGCTGAACTCGGGCACGCCCGCGGCCACCGTCTTGAAGAGATCTTCGATCATCGCCGGTCCTGCGGTCGGGGCGGCACCTTGCAGTGCAGCCTTCAGATCGCGGAGAACTTCCCAGTCGTCGCGGGCCTCGGCCGGCGGCTCCACCGCGCGGTTCAGGCGCTGCAGGCGACCGGTGACGTTGACCATCGAGCCGCGCTTCTCGGCAAAGGCCGCTCCGGGGAGTAGCACGTGCGAGGCGTCGGCGGTCGGGCCGGCCAACAATTGGATCGAGGCAATGAAAGCCGGCTTCGCGAGGTCCTCCTTGGAGAACCCGGCCTCGGCCGTCAGTTCTTCGCCGAAGACCAGCAGCGCCTTGATCGAGCCGTTCTGCACACCGCTGCGGATATCCGCCAGCGGGGCGGCCGGATCCTGCGAACCCCACACCAGCTTTGCGCCGGTCGTGTTCGGGTTGCGGTCGGCGGAAATCAGCAGGCCGTCGCTCTCGCCGGAGCGGGGGACCACAGTGAAGGCGCCGGTGCCCAGCTCGGTCGCCAGTTCGCGGACCATGAAGAGCTCTTCATTGGTCATCCGCGCGGAGGCGATGATCGCGATCTCGCTAGGGGCGAAGACCTTCAGATCCTTGGCGGCTGCGGTCAGTGCGTCCTTCCAAGAGACCGGCGTGTGCAAGCCATCGCCCTTGATCATCGGATCGGTAAGGCGCGCCTCGCTGTCGATGTAGTGGAAGTTCAGGCGGTGGGAATCCGGCATCCAAGTCGAATTCACGTCGTCGTTCTGGCGTGGGGTGACCCGGTGCAGCTTGTTGCCGCGGGCCCAGATGGTGATGTTCGCGCCAGTGCCGCAGTTCACGTCGATGCTCTTGGTCTCTTTCAGGAACCAAACCCGCATCTGGAAGCGGAAATCATTGGAGGTCAATGCGCCCACCGGGCAGATGTCGACCGTGTTGAGAGAGTAGTTGGAATCCAGCTTCTTGCCCGGGTGGACCGTCAGCGTGGTGTGCGTGCCGCGCTGGGTGAAGCCCAGCACCGGGTCGCCGGCCACCTCGTCCATGAAGCGGATGCAGCGGCTGCACATGATGCAGCGCTCGTCGTCCAGCCGGACTCGCGGACCGATGTCCACGTTCTTCGGCTTCTTGACCTTCATGTCCACGAAGCGCGAGCCACCGCGGCCATGCTCGACCGAAAACTCCTGCAAGCGGCACTCACCGGCCTGGTCGCAGATCGGGCAGTCCAGCGGGTGATTGATCAGCAGGAACTCCATCACCCCCTCGCGGCACTTGGTGACGATGTCACCCGTGGTGCGGATGCCCATGTTCTCGCTCACCGTGTTCGCGCAGGCGATTACCGGGCGGGGCATCCAGCCGATCGGCAGGTAGCCCTGCTCATCGTAGGTTGGCTCCTGGCCCGGGGCGGGGCGGGGCGGCATACCCATCTGCACCAGGCACATGCGGCAATTGCCCGGCGCGGAAAGCTTCGGGTGGTAGCAGTAGTGTGGGACCTCGTTCTGGGCTAGTTTGCAGGCCTCGATCATCCGCATCCCGCGCGGCACCTGTAGCCAAACGCCATCGATCTGCACATTGACCAAGCCTTTTTCGGCTGCAAGGTCCTTGGGAAGCTTGGCTTCGGCGGTGGCGGCGGTGTCGCTCATGGGGCGTGATATTCCACAGGGCGAACCCCGGGCAGGCGGAATATGAAAAGCTCGGCGGAAAGCGGCAAGCGCACTTTGTGAAAAATTTCACAAAGTCGCTCCACAGCGGGAAGTTTGGCCGCGATGGCGGCAACTTCGATCGCATCCACTCGACCAACCCGACCTCAGGCTGCCGGCGATCCTCTTTTTCCAATGCCCTCAATGCAGATAGGAACAGAGCCTATTTGCTGGATTCCGCAGATATTCCCCTATCTAGTGCGCCGGACTCCGACTTAGATGATGTCTGCACACCCAGTTCCCCCCGCACAGCCTACTTCGCCGCTTCCAGCCGTATTCGGCTCGCTGCTTCTACTCGCCGCCCCGGCAATGGCCCAAGGGCTGCCTCATCTGGTCAAAGATATCAATTCAGGCCCGCCCGTGGACCGCGGCATCAGCTCGCTCTATCAGGTCGGCGAGCGGATCTACTTCTTCGGTTCGGAGTCCAGCCACGGTTCCGAACTCTGGACCTCGGACGGCACCCCCACCGGCACCCGGCTTGTGAAGGACCTCAAGCCCGGGACCAGCTTGAGCGGAATCGGGATGGTCGGGCAGGTGAACGGCATCCTGCTCTTCTACGTGGCGGACGCGGACGTGAAAGGCTTGTGGCGGAGCGACGGCACCGCGGAAGGCACCTTCCAGATCGCTTCACCCCTCGGTGGCAATGGCCTGATCCAGGATGGACTCTACTGGTTCTATGCCGGCCAGGCCGAAGACCAATTGTGGCGCACTGATGGAACCCTCGCGGGGACCTTTGCTGTGACCGCAGCCCCTGCAGCTGCTCGTGCACCCCGTAGCTCGGTCTCCCAACCCTACTATCCGCCTTACGACACGCCTCCGACCTTGAAGCACATCGCCGGCCTCGGAGATGATGTCTACTTCGCGACAAAGGCCGGTCGCCTCCTCAAATCCTCCGGCACTTCGGAGAGCACCTTCGACCTCGGTACTCCATCGGTCGCCATCTTGGATCTGCGTCCCGCGGGGAGCTGGATCTCCACCTTCTGCGACTCCTGGGACTGGCGCGCCTTTCGCGGGAATGAGTTTGTGAAGCTGGTGGAAACACAGACGTGGAGTGATGCCCGCGATGCCGGAGGATGGGCTGACCTTCATTTCGTCGCGCTCCTGAATTCCACAACCTACCGCTGGTGGCTCTGGAGCAGTGACGGCACACCCGCAGGGACCAAGCCTCTCAAGCAACTGCCATACGCGGCCAAGGCGCCCACAGCCTTCGCTGTGCGTGGCCAGAAACTCTATTTCGTCGCGGATGATGAGCGGCTTGGCGCGGAGCCATGGGTTTCAGACGGCAGCCCCGAGGGCACCCACCTTCTCAAGGACATCAACCGCGGGGAATACGGCTCGCAGGTCAGTGGCTTCCACCAACTCGGCAACGAGGTCTACTTCAGCGCCAACGACGGCAAGCAACGACGTCTCTGGAGAACCGATGGCTCGCTCAAGGGGACCAAGCCACTCGCAGGTCAAGCGAAGGGCTTGAATGTATCGAGCATCTCCATCACCCACCAGGATGATAGCCTCTACTTCCCGGCGGTGAAGAACGGTTACTTCGGCCTCTGGCAGCACAACGTGGCCACGCGCAAGAGCAGTGAATTGACCCGCTTGGGCGCCGGCACCGGCAACGCCCTCCAAACCAGCTCCGACTACGGCGACTTCCACATCGTTCCCTTTGGCGACTCTGCCGTCTTCCTCGCGGGTGATGGCCGCAACAATACGCTCTATATCAGTGACGGCACCGCAGCCGGGACCTTGCCGCTCGAAACGGTCCCCAGGAACAGTTGGGGGTGGTCGGCCACCGATCATCTGGTGCTGGGCGACCAGATCCTCTTCCTCAATAAGGAGAAGTCCAGGCTCAGGCGGCGCACCCTCCATGTCAGTGATGGCAGCGCCCGCTCTGCCAAATTGATCCCGGGGATCCCGGCCAAAACCTACCCGGCCTATTTGACCGATATGGTGCGCTCCGGCGAGTGGGCTTACCTGATGGGGGATCGTGAAATCTGGGCCTCCCGCGGCGATGCCCCGGGCACCTTCTCCTTGTTCAAGTCCGACAGTATCGTTTCGACCAGCCTGGTCGCCGGACCCGGCGGAGCCTTCTTCCAAACCACCGATCGCTCCTTGTGGAACGCCGATGCCGAAAGCGGTCAGGTCGCGAGGGTCCGAGATGGCAGCTCATGGCTCTACAAGCCCGAGCACCTCCATCAACTGGGTAATCTCTTGCTCTTCACCGACAACCACGACCTCTGGCGGAGCGACGGCACCAACCAGGGCACGAGCAAGATCAAGGCGCTCGGAGACGGCTACCTCTCGGGCTTCACCGTGTCCGGGGACTTCCTGTGGTTCACGGTGGGCTATGAGCTGTGGCGCAGCGATGGCACGGAAGCCGGCACCTTTGCGGTCGCGACCTTCGGGATCGGAATTGGGGAACTGGGAGCCGGCCTGGAAAACAGTGTGTTCTTCAGCGGCTGGGACGAAAATCACGGCTGGGAGCTCTGGACCAGTGACGGCACGCCGGAAGGAACCCGGCTCCTGAAGGACATCGCCCCAGGTAGCGCCAGATCTTCCAGTCCCGGCTCTTTCGCTTTGGTGGGGGATACGATCTACTTTGCCGCCGAGGATGGCATCCACGGCCGGGAACTGTGGAAGAGTGACGGCAGCGAAGCTGGCACCTTCATGGTTGCCGACCTCACCGGCGACTCAGGCTCCTCGTCCCCGATGCGCTTGGCGCGAGTAGGGGAGCAGCTCTTCTTCGATGCGACCACGGTGCAAACCGGCCGCGAGATCTTCGCCATGGATGTCTCCGCGGACCTTCAGAGCCAGTAGTCGGATCAGAGGGATCAAGCTTGCTCGCTCATCAAGGTTGCCTCCGGGTAGCGAGGTTAAAGTAGGTAATGCGTAAATATACGCATTAAATTTCCCCTCTATCTGCTTCGACTGGAGCCCTTAATATCTTGAGCCCGCCCCCGGTCAGCTTCCAGAACACTCTGAATGCAGGGTGGCTACGCAGATCTCCGTAAATGTTCGCGCTGATGCCGATGTAGGGGAAACCACCAAATATTTCTAGGTTCTCTTTGGCATTGAATAGTTGGCGTCTTTAAGCATTATGACGTTAATGCTACACCCTTCCCCCCGGCGGATTACCCAGCCCCGGGTGTCAGTAATCGTACCGGCGTACAATGCCGAAAAATGGTTGCCTGCCACTTTGGACTCGGTTTGTTCCCAGTCACTTCGCGAAATTGAAATCTTGGTCGTGGACGATGGGTCCACGGACAGCACCCATGAAATTGCTGCGGCCTTTGCCGCCCGTGATCCGAGGGTGATACTCATCCGCCAAGACAATGCTGGCGTCGGCGCGGCTCGCAATCGGGCCATCGCCGCGGCTAGGGGTGATTACATAGCGCCGCTGGATGCGGACGACCTCTGGTATCCCGAGAAGCTCGCCCGTCAGGTGGACTGCATGGAGGCAGGCGGGGATGCGATGGGCTTCGCCTACTGCTGGTCCGAAAAGATCGACGCGGCGGGACGGGTTGTTACCGGCGCTTTCCCCTCGGACTCCCGGGGATCGGTCTTGGCGGACCTCCTGATCCGCAACTTCGTCGGAAATGCCAGCGTGCCGATCTTCCGCGCCACGGCGCTGAAGGAGTGCGGAGCCTATCTTACTCGCGACGAGCAGCATGGCATGCAGGGCTGTGAGGATTGGGAGCTGCTTCTCCGTATCGCTGAGAAATACCAAGTCGGCTTGGTTGCTGAAACCCTGGTGATGTACCGCTTGGCACCCGGCTGCATGAGCATGGACGCGCGCAGCATGGGAGAGTCCTATGAATGTGCGATGACTCAGGTCAGGCAGCGGAATCCGGACTTGGCACCGGAACTGTTCCGGACCTCGGCCGCCAACTTCTACAGTTATCTCGTCGCGAAATCCTGCAATGCCCAAGACCCCTCGGGCTGCCTTTGGGCCTTGGGAAAAGCGCTCCGGGCCGATCCCATGCTGATCGCCAGCCGCAGGATGCGCCGCATGGGCCTCAAGAGCCTGGCGGAGCTAGCGATCATCAAGCTACGCGGGCTTCGTGACAGGAAGCGCTCCCGCCCGATTCCCCAAGGGAAGGGAAAGAAGGAGGACGCGCTCCTCAAGCATCGCCCGGCCGGACCGCTCCTGTAGCGCCACGGTTCTCTCAGTAGATTCAAATGGTGTTTCCGGAACTCCCTGCCGGAACGCCCGAAGCTGTTCCACCCACCCCCCAGACATGTTGTTACCCATTTCCCCGATCGACTATGACATCGTCCACCCAGGCGATCGGCAAGTCGGCGATTCCTACAAGGCCGCACGGGTCTTGGTCCGCTGGGATGGCGTCCCCTTGGGCGTCATTCAGGTTCCCGTCGTTGCCGGCAAGGTTCTGGCTGGCGAGGTTGCCTACCGGATCATGAACCACCTCCAGCCCCGTTTGGGGCGCGAGATGGCGCGCCGGATCCTAATGGGCGAGGATGCTTCCCTGCACGCAGGGGCACCCACACCTGCGCCCGCTGTGCCCACCATCAGCGTGGCCGTCTGCACCCGCGACCGCCCGGACGATATGGACAAGTGCCTCGCAGCGCTGGTCTCGATGCGGGTTCAGCCACTCGAGATCATCGTCGTGGACAATGCCCCGGCGACGGAAGCGACCGAGCGGTTGGTGAAGGACAAGTATCCCCAGTGCCGCTATGTGCGGGAGAATACTCCCGGCCTCGACCACGCCCGGAACCGCGCGATCGTGGAGTCGAAGGGCGAGATCGTCGCTTACACGGATGACGATGTGATGGTCGATTCCGGCTGGGTGGAGGCACTTGGGAAAGTCTTCGCGGAAGATCCCGAGGTCGGACTGGTGACCGGCCTGATTGAGCCCGCCGAACTGGAGACGGAAGCCCAGGCATTGTTCGAGCGCTACGGCGGCTTCGGCCGGGGCTGCGTCAGGAACTATCTGAAGTCGCGGCGCGGCGAGCCGATGCCCTGGAACCTGATCGGGGCAGGTCAGCTCGGCGCGGGCGCGAACATGGCGATCCGCCGCAAACTTTTCGACGAAATCGGCCACTTCGATCCAGCCCTCGATGTGGGTACTCCCACCTTGGGCGGTGGCGATCACGAGATCTTCTTCCGCTGCATCCGCTCCGGGATGGCTTGTCTCTATGAGCCCACCGCGATCGTGAGGCACCGCCACCGCCGCTCGATGCCCGAGCTGCACAAGCTCCTCTACAGTTATGGTCATGCCACCCGCTGCTTCTTCGAGCGCGAGGCGGAAGAGTTCCCCACGGACCAAGCGGCGATCAAGAATCTGTGCCGCTGGTGGTGGAAGTACTGGGCATGGGCACGCTTGGCCCGCGCCCTGTGGTCTCCGGAATGGTTCCCCCGCGATCTGGTCATGGCCGAGATCAAGGGCTACATGAAGGGGAAGGGCGGCTACCGCCGGGCCCGGGAAAAGATCGTGCCGGACGAATCCAAACGTCCCGACAAATTCCTGATCCCTTTCGCTCCCCGCCAAGCCCCGCGGAAGATCGACCGCAGCACCATGGTGAGCGTCGATATCGCCGAACCGCTGCCAACCTTGCACCAAGGACAGGGCAGGGATGCCCTGAACGTCTTCGTGCAGTGGAAGGGTCGTCCGCTTGGTCGCGTCAAGGTTCGCTGCCAGGAGTTCGCGGTGGTGCCATCGCGGCTCGCCGACGAGATCTCCAAGCACCTGTGGTGGGAGGTGGTGACACTCGGCGAACAAAATCCTTCCGTGGCATGGTCGGCCGAGATTGCGCGCTGGCAAGAGCGCTTGAATCCGGCACCGCTGAAGCTCGAAGAAGCGGAGGAGGAAATGGAAGGGGTCTCCATCATGGTGGCCACCTGTGGCCGGCCGGATGATCTCCGGCGCTGTCTTACTTCGCTCCTCGCTTCCGAAACCAAGCGCCGGGTCCAGTACATCGTGGTAGACAATCGCCCGGGCTCCGGCTCGACGAGGGAGCTCCTGAAGGAGTTTCCGGGCGTCGAACTTGTCGAGGAACACAGGCCCGGTTCCTCTTACGCCCGGAATGCCGGTGTGGCCGCGGCCCGTGAGAGAATCGTGGCGATGACCGATGACGACATGGAGGTCTCGCCGCAATGGCTGGAAAATCTCGTGGCGCCACTTTCACGGAATGACGTCTCCGCCGTGACCGGGAATACGCTGCCGGCCAGCCTCGACAGCGAGGCGGAGATGCAGTTCGAGGAATACGGCGGCTTCTGCCGCGGCTACCAACAGCGGGAGTTCGACGAATACTGGTTCCACCGCTGGAAGCGCCGGGCTACGCCGACCTGGCAACTCGGCGGCACCGGCAATTTGGCCTTCCGCCGCAGCCTCTTCGAAGATCCTGCCATCGGCCACTTCGACGAGCGTCTGGGCGCGGGAGTTCCCGCGGGCGTGGGCGAGGATACCCTCTGGTTCTATCAGGTGCTCCGCCGCGGTCATGTGATCGTTTACGAGCCCGCAGCCATGGCATGGCACCACCACCGCGTGACCATGGGTGAGCTGCGCAAGCAGATCATGGCCTACTCAAAGGGTCACGTTGCCTACCACATGCTCACCTATCTCCGCTTCCGCGACAAGCGGGCGCTGGTGAGGCTGGGCTACGAGTTGCCGCAGTCCATGGCATCGCGGCTCTGGGCGAAGGTCCGGGGGCGTGACCGCTATCCGTGGCGTCTTTTGGCGGTGGAGATTGTCGGAATGATGCTCGGCCCGCTTTCCCTGTGGCAAAGCATGCGCCATGTGAGTCGACACGGCACCGGCGCTCGACATGCGTTGATGGAAGTGCCAAATGAGCCGTCCGGGGTTCAACAGGAGCCGTCCGTAGCTAAACCGGCATGAGCTTCGAGCAGACCACCCTGGATCACCCCCAGGCTTCTTCCTCCGCCCGCAAGTGGCGGCACGGTTGGGATGTGCTGACCGTACTTACGCGGCGTGACATCAAGGCCCAGTACAAGCGTTCTTTCCTCGGTTTCGGCTGGGCGCTGGGCGGGCCCTTGCTGCAGGTCATCGTGTTCTCCACCATCTTCAAGGATGCCTTGGGCACGCAGGTCCACTCCTACCCTTGTTACGTCTTCGTGGGGGTCTTGGTCTGGGGCTGGTTTCAGAGTTCGCTCGGTGGCAGCGTGAGCTTGATCACGGGGAATTTCGCCTTGGCACGGCAGCCACGCTTTCCGCTGGCGATGCTGCCCTTCGTGACGGTCAACGTGCGCTTCCTGCACATGGCGATCGCCTTGCCTCTGATGTTCATTCTGCTCTGGTGCAATGGGATCTATCCTACCGTTGCTTGGCTGGCCTTGCCGGGGCTCGCAGTGATCCAGTATCTCCTCTGCGTCGGGCTGGCTTATCCGCTGGCCTCGCTGAACGTGCTGCACCGGGATACCCAGCACATCGTCTCGGTGCTGCTGCAGCTCATGATGTTCGTGACGCCGATCTTCTACAGGATCGAGGTCGTGCCGGAAGCGATGCGCAATTGGTTCTACCTGAACCCGATGGTCAGCATGGTGGCGGCATGGCGAAGCGTCCTGCTGGACGGCGTCTGGCCGGAGGCACAGCCTCTTTGGATCTTAGGTGGAATAGGCCTGTTCTTCCTGGTGCTCGGCCGGAAGATGTTCATCGCCCAAAGCCACCGCTTCGTGGAGGAGATGTAATGGAGTCCAGGATCATTGCCGAAAAAGTCTGCAAGCAGTATCGCCCCACCTCGAAGGGCAGGAGCGCGCGACAGCATGCGTGGGCACTGCATGACGTGAGCTTCAGTGTGGCCCCCGGCGAGATGTTCGGGGTCGTCGGCGCGAATGGGGCGGGGAAGTCCACACTGCTCCGCCTGTTGGGTGGGGTGGGAAGACCCAGCACCGGATCGATCCGCGTGGCTGGCCGGATCGGCGCCCTGCTCGACCTCGCAGGCGGATTCCTCGGCGACCTGACAGGCCGGGAGAATGCCGTGCTTGCGGGCGTGGTGGCCGGTCTGCTGAAGCGGGAGATCGAGGCACGGATGGATCAGATTGTCGCCTTCGCGGAATTGGAAGAGTTCATCGATGAGCCGGTGCGCACCTACAGCACCGGGATGATGATGCGCCTCGCCTTCTCCGTGGCGGTCCACACCGATCCGGAAGTCCTGCTGGTGGATGAGTTCCTCTCCGTCGGTGACCTCGCCTTTCAGGCGAAGTGCCATGCTCGGATCAGGGCTCTGCGCGACGGCGGTTGTGCCATCGTGATGGTGTCCCACGGCATGGAGCAGGTCCGGCAGTTGTGCGACCGCGTCCTCTGGCTGCGCTCCGGCGAAGTGGCAGCCCTCGGCACTGCGGAAGTCGTGGCCGGTCTCTACGAAACCGAGATGCGGGAGGAGACCCTGCGGCGCACGCCGGATGGTCCCAAACGTACCAGCGGCGGGCTGGACCTCGTGCCGCGTGAGAATCGCTTCGGCACCTTTGAGGTCGAACTCGATTCAGTCGTGTTCCATCCCGGCGACATGATCTTCAGCGGTGATGCGCTGGGAGTGACGCTGTGCTATCACGCCAAGGTCCCGGTGAACTCACCGGTATTTGCCGTCTCGATCAGCAAGAAAGACGGCACCCCTTGTCTGGATACGAATACCCACATGGCCCGGGTAGAAGTCCCGGACCTCCGGGAGAAAGGGGAGCGTAGGGAGATTCGTTTCGAGATCGACCGCCTCGAGCTTGCTGCCGGCAACTACTTCCTGGACGTGGGCATCTTCGAGTCCGACTGGAAGCACGCCTACGACTACCACTGGCACGCCTATCCCTTCACCGTGGAAGGCGCACCCGCACACAAGGGACTCTTGGCTCCGCCATGCCGCTGGCAGTTTGGTGGCGGGAAGGGGACCTGAGGTAGCTCTCTTGCTTGTCTCACGGTGCGCGCACGATTGGCTTCGGCCGGGGCGGCATTTGCGGCAGTGGTTGCGGCTGCTTTCCCTTGCGCATATGTTGGACTACTCCCGCTCCGAGCAGAAGTCCTGGGGCCATGATGAGGAGGCCTTTCAGGAGTGATGGCTTGCCGCCGTCCTCCAGCACGACGAAATCCTTGGCGATATTCGGATTGTCCTTCCTGATCTCGAAATCGCGTTTGTCGTTCGAGCTGAGCCCGTATTGCACTAGTCCTCCGATATCCCGGGTGAGGAGGGAGGCCTCCAGGCTTTGCATGACCAAGTCCATGCCCTTTTGCTTGGTCTCCACTTTTCCGTCGTCGCCGAAGCCCTTGGCCTCGTTGATCAATTTCAGTAACTCCGGTGAGCTGCTGTGAAGGACGATGTGGATTGTCTCCTTGCTAGGATCGTTGCCGGGAACCACCACAGGCACATACACATCCTGGGCATCCATCTTGAGAAACCGCGGGGAAAAGTAGATGGCGTGAAGGATATCCAACCGCGCGCCGGTGATCTTCAGCCATTTGGCATCCGGACGGTTCTTGATGTAGTCGGAGAGGGAAACCTCGACGACTTCGCGATGCTTCAAAGCCATGAACACATCCTGCCATCCGAGGGTCACCAGAGCGAAGGACCCAAGCAGGAAAGGTAGAATGCCAAGTTTCATTAAACTATCTCCTTGAAGCGCCAGTCGCTGGTCAAGCCTGATGGCTGAAGACGCCCCCCTGGAAAAGGAAAGGCCGGATCCCCAGCGGGACCCGGCCTTCCGGAAAAACTTCGATCGGATCAGGCGCGGCTGATGTAGCTGCCGTCTTCGGTCTTGATGATCAGCTTCTCGCCCGGGTTGATGAAGAGCGGAACCTGCACCACCAGGCCGGTTTCCATCGTCGCGGCCTTGTAGGCGTTGTTCGCAGAGTCACCCTTCACGCCTTCCGGCGATTCGGCCACCACCATCACCATCGACGGCGGCAGTTCGATGTCAGCCACCAGACCGTCCGCGAAGAGGAGAGTGTAGGTGTTGCCTTCGATGAGGTAGTCGCGAACGGACTCGATGATGTCGTCGTGGATCGCCACGTCATCGAAAGTCTCGTTGTGCAAGAAGTGGTAACCGCCGGAATCCTTGTAGGAATATTCGTGCGGGATGCGCTCGAGTAGCACCGAGTCCATCGAGTCGTTCGAGGTCAGGCGCAGGTTGGAGACCTTCTTGTTGCTGACGCTGCGAATCGACATCACCACGTAGGACGCCATGCGTGGCGGCGTCTTGAGTTCGTGGGAGATCACGACGCAGACGTCGTTGTTGTGACGGACGGCGTGTCCCTTCCGGAGGTTGATTGCGGGCGTGCTGGCCATGGTTGCGGACCGGCGGAATAGGCGCTGAGAGGGCCGGGTGCAAGCGTGGAGTCGAAAAGGAGTGACCCAGCGCCTTCGGACCCGCTGGAAATCAGGTTTGGGGGGCCATGCAACTGCCCGGGGGATCATTATTTTTCCGGCTTCACGACCCGGATGCTCAGGTAGCCCATCTGGCGCTTCTTGCTGTCCCGGTCCACCCGCTGGAGCAGGCAGTCTCCCGCTGGATCTTCCTTTGAATCGGAGGCGCTTCCGTCCGGAATCGTGTAGCTGACCGAATATCCGTGCTCCTCGCTGGGCCCCTTCGCCCAGACCCGGATCTGGAGCCCCTCCGGCCCGTCCTTGAGTCGCGGGCTCACGCCCATGCCCTTGCCCTGGACCACAAGCAGGGTCAAGTGCTTGCAGGGGCCCAAGGGATGCGGGCGTCCTTTGCTTTCGCCGTGCTCGCCAAGTTTGTCGATCTGCAGGAAATAGCCCTCTCCCGGCAGGATGAATTCCGTCGCCGTGACTTTGGTGTCATGGATGTCCCCGAGATCCTTGAGCAGCTCCGGGGGAACGGACTCCAAGCCTCGCCCTTCCAGAGCCACGCAGATTCGGGGTGCGAGGAGGAAAGTCGCGGCGAGAACCATGGTGGCGATTTTGCGGAATCCACGCATGCGATCAGCCTGAATCATGCGGAGGGTCTCGTCACGGGCATTCTCACGAATCCATTTGCTAGGTGAATAGAATCGGCGAAACCTCCGTCATTTCAGTGGCCATGACCTTTCAACGCACCTATCTCCTCGCCCTTTCCGCCGCCCTCGCCGGGATCGCCCACGCCTCTCTAGGCACGGAATCTCTGGTCACCCTCCGACTTACGGAGCAATACACCGTCCCCGGCACCTACGAGAAGGACGATACCGGCCGGATCATCTACCCACGGGTCGCGAACTACGAGAACGAGTGGTCGCGCTTTGATTTCCAAGGGAATCTGGTCCAGGACAATTACGAGTATCAGTCCCGGATGGTCACCGCCCGGCTCGGGAACCGCGAATTCCTCGGCTTCCTCGTCAGCGAGGGCGTGATCTCCAGCGTCAGCGGCTGGTCGCTCAAGGCGATCTACAATGAGGCGAGTTCGATCCCGACCTTTTACATCACACGGCCGGGCTCTGCACCGATCTATGTCGGTAATTACTTCGACATGCAGACTTACGGCGAGGCCAGCGCGGTGAATGCCACCAGCTTCGAGCGCTTCAATACCGCTGGCGATACGATCGCCTCGTCCTTCCGCGACGAGTCCATCACCAAGTCCGAGACCTTCCTGACCTTCTCCACCCAATCGGGAGCGGGCACCGAGGGCTCGACGATGAACGTCCAAGGCATGTGGCAGCACACCCTGTCCCTGCGCCCGGTGCGGGTCGGTAGCGATCTGGAATACCGCTACATCGACGGTGCCGGCTCTCTCTACGCCATCTCGGGCTCGATCGACGACGTGATCCCGGACGGGCAGGGGGGCTTCGACAACTTTCAGTCGATCATTGAAGGGTCTTGGCTCTTCGCCGCCGGCTGGCCGGTCAATGACCTCTCCGCCATCTACCCGCAGGCGGAACCCGCCCCTTGAGAAAGCAAGTAGGTAAGCTCCGGCCGCGATGAATCGACGCACTTTAGCAGCAGCGGGGGGAGTTTGCCTCCTCCTTGCTGCCGGCGGGCTCTTCCTGAATGGCAAGAAGACTGCGGAACCTTCTGCCCAAGTGCAGGAGTCCAAGGTGCATGAAACGCCCGCCAAGCCGGAGCAAAGACCCGACGCTCCGACCTCGCAGTCATCCGCCAAATCTGCCCCGGAGAAGCTGAGCGACGAGCAGCGCACCGCCATTCTCGGCAAGATCGAGGAAGCCTCCGTCACCTACGACCCCAAGGGGCTGCCACTCATCGAGCCCTACCTGCTTCACCCGGATCCGGAAGTCCGCAGCGCTGCCCTGAATGGCATGATCGTGCTCGGCGAATCCGGTGCGGCACCCATGCTGCGTGAGGCGTCGAAAAGGGCTCCCACACCCAAAGAGGCCGTCGCCTTGGAAGAAACCGCAGCCTATCTCGAATTGCCTTCCGGCACCTTCGTCACCAAAGACCGGACCGCCCCGGGCAGCCGCGTCCCGAATAAGGGAGACGCCGCCGAACGCTCGCGCCCCAAGCTGGGCCCGAAGCCCAAGACTGAAGTGTCCCCGCCGCCTGGTCCTCAGAAAACCGCACCGGCGTCTCCACCAGACGAATCTCAATAGGGAGCGTCTCCCGATCCTGAAAGGATCGCAGCGCCCTACTTCAAGTCATCAGGGTTCAAGATCCAGCGCCGCGTTCCCACTCCCATCCATCAAGAAGGGCACAGACTCGTGCACATGGGCGATCTTCCACGCGTCTCCGATCTTCTCGAATCCCATCGTAAGGCGGAACCATAGATCCGTCTCCTTGCCGTCCGTCTTCCTTCCACTCAGGTGATTGAGCGCATGCGCCCAGCCGACATCTCCACTTGCGTGGACCTTCAAATCGCGGACCTCATATCCTAGCGGTCCCTCAAAGCTCGCGAACCAATCCCTCAAGTTCTTCCGCAAGTCCTCCTCAGCCACCAGCGGAGGGGCGAGGTAGAACCCGACAGGCTCATCCACGAAGAGCCCGGCCACTGCCTCCACATCCATCCGGCGCAATCCCTCCGCCCAAGCATCGATCACCGCAGCGATCTCCGCGCCGCTCGCTCCAGCACCGGTCTCGCTGCCGAAGTAAACCTGCACGTGCGTGATCTGGTCCCCGCGGAAGCTGAAGACCTCAGTGTTCCGGAACTCGGTTCCGCCCTTGGCCTTGGCTTGGTAGCTAACTACCACATCATCGCCGTCTTCAACCAGCCTCTCGATCTTGAATGAATCCAAGTGCTCGCTGTTAGGCCAGCACCGCGCGAAGTACCGTTCACGGTCGATATCGTCATCAAGCGGACTCCCAAAGGTGAAGTCCTCGCTTAGCAGCGGTTCAATCAAACTGCGGTCCTTCTTCTCATACGCTTCATAGCAGCGTCGCACCATGGCGCCGTGATCCGCTGCTTTAGGCCTGCCGGCTTTGGTTGTGGGAGCAGTGGTCGTTTTCATGGGCTCGGTCCTCGCGGATACCGTGCCACATTATCCCATGACTTGCCGCGATTCCCCGAAGTCTCCAAGCTCGAACGCCTTGTGCGGCTTTCTCCGCCAAAACCGGCACGCATAAAAGCCAAGGGCTGCTTGCGATCTGCAAGCAGCCCCGGCTTTTGATTCTAGCGATATGCGCCGCGCTTGCTCAGCGCGTGCCCGCCGCCTCGTGCTGCTCTTCCGCAGCTTCCAGCGCGGCCCGCTCCTTGGCGATTACACGGACGAACTTCTTCAGGCTGCCCGCCCAGTCTTCCAGCAGCGCTTTCGCGTGCGGGCTGCCGGTCTTCTCGGCGTGCTCGGTGATGAGCTTCTTCAATTCCGCGAGGTCCTGCGCGCGCTGCACCGGCAGCGGCACGACCATCTCAGGGTTGATCCGCGAGTAGAAGCGGCCGTCCACGTCATAGACGAAGGCGGTGCCGCCCGACATGCCCGCGCCGAAGTTCTTGCCGGTCTTGCCGAGGATCACCGCGGTGCCGTTGGTCATATACTCGCAGCCGTGGTCGCCGACGCCTTCCACCACCGTGGTGGCACCGGAGTTGCGCACCGCGAAGCGTTCGCCCGCACGGCCATTGGCATAGAGGTAACCGCCGGTCGCACCGTAGAGAGCGGTGTTGCCCAAGATGGTGTTCACCGCCGGGTTGAACTTCGCGTCAGGGGAGACCTTGATCACGATCTCGCCCGCAGCCATGCCCTTGCCGACATAGTCGTTGGCCTCGCCAGTCAGCTCGATCTTCACGCCGGACACCAGGAAGGTGCCGAGCGATTGACCGGCCGAGCCGCGCAGCTTGAGCGTCACCGCCGTGTGGCCGTTGAAACCACGGTCGCCGTGGATCTCAGCGATACGTCCCGAGAGGCGCGTGCCGATGTTGCGGTCGGTATTCACCACATCGTAGCTCAGCTCGACAGGTTGACGGTCAGGCAGCGCCATGATGGCCGCAGTAATCGAATCCGGCGTCGCGTTCGGACCATACTCTGGAGTTTCCGCGGATACCTCGCCGGTACCGAGTTCCTTCGCCAAGTCACGCAGCACGACGACGTCGAGCGGGCCCTTGGAAATGCCATCGTTGCGCTCCTTCTTGCAGATCCGCGAGATCGAGGCTTCCTCGACACCCTGATGCTTGGCCAGTTCCGGAATCACGTCCTTCAGGATCGGCGCGAGGTCGATCAGGTTCGCCTTTGGATGTTCCGGCACGTGGCGTTGCTTGAGGTATTCCGGACGGCCGATCAGCTCATCCATGGTGCGCACGCCGAGCTTGGCCATGATTCCACGCGCTTCGTGGGCCACGCCGTTGAAGAAATTGATCACCATCTCCGGCGTCCCCTTGAACTTCGCTCGGAACTTCGGATCGGTCGTCGCGATCCCCACCGGGCAGTTGTTCAAGTGGCACTTGCGGACATACACGCAGCCCATCGCGATCATCGCGATGGTGCCGAAATTGTATTCCTCCGCACCCAGGGCCGCTGCGATCACGATGTCCTTGCCATTCCGCAGGCCACCGTCCGTGCGGACGATCACGCGGTCGCGCAGGTTGTTGAGCAGCAGCGTTTGCTGAGCCTCTGCCAGGCCAAGCTCCCACGGCGAACCGGCGTGCTTGGTGGAGGAGAGGGGAGATGCGCCCGTGCCACCATCGTGACCGGAAATCAGGATCGTGTCCGCGCTGGCCTTCGCCACGCCGGCCGCCACCGTGCCCACGCCGGTCTCGGCGACGAGCTTCACGGTCACCCGTGCCCGCGGATTCACTTCCTTCAGGTCGTGGATCAGCTGGGCGAGGTCCTCGATACTATAGATATCGTGGTGCGGCGGCGGCGAGATGAGCTGCACACCGGGTTGCGTGTGACGCAGGCGGGCAATCAGTGCATTCACCTTCTGGCCGGGAAGCTGGCCACCTTCGCCGGGCTTCGCACCCTGCGCCATCTTGATCTCCAGCTCGTCGGCATTGACCAGATAGTGCGCGGAAACACCGAAGCGTCCCGAGGCGACCTGCTTGATCCAAGAACGCGCGAAGTCACCGTTCGGATAGGGCTTGAAGCGCACCGAATCCTCACCGCCTTCGCCGGAGTCGGACTTGCCGCCGATCCGGTTCATCGCGATCGCCAGGGTCTCGTGCGCTTCCGGCGACAGTGCGCCGAGCGACATTGCCGCCGTGGTGAAGCGCCGGCGGATGCTCTCCACCGATTCCACTTCCTCAATCGGGATCGGACCCGATGCCGACGGGACAAACTCGAAGAGGTCCTTGATCGCCACCGGCTTGGTCTCCAGCGAGACCTTCACGTAGTCGTCATAGTCCTCTTCCTTGCCGCTCTTCACGAAGGTGTGGAAGTTCTTGATGACATCCGTGGTCCAGGCATGGCGCTCACCGGACTTGCGGTAGCGGTTGTAGCCCGGATCGCCGAGATCCAGCGTTTCGCCGGCCGGCACTTCCGTCTTGAAGGCCGCCTGGTGACGGATCAGCGACTCCTCCGCGATCTCCGCAAAGCTGATGCCACCGACCTTCGACTGCACGCCGGTGAAGGCGAAGTCCACCACATCCTTGCCGATGCCGATGGCCTCGAAGATCTGCGCGCCTTGATACGAGTTGAGCACCGAGATGCCCATCTTCGACATGATCTTCAGCACGCCCTTCTCGAGCGCCTTCGCGTAGTTGGCCATCGCCTTCTCCACGCTGATCCCGTCGAGCTTGCCCTTGCCTGCATCCGCGGCCACCAACTGGCGCACCGTCGCGAAGCCGAGGTAAGGACACACCGCCGTGGCGCCGAAACCGAAGGCACAGGAAATCTGGTGCGTGTCGCGCACTTCACCGGACTCAAGGATCAGCGAGCAACGCATCCGCTTGCGGATCCGGTTCAGGTGATGGTGCACAGCGCCGGTCGCTAGGATCGCAGGGATCGGCACGCGCTCAGCGGTCGCACGGCGGTCCGAAAGGATCACGATGCTCACGCCCTTGTCCACCGCACCCTCGACCTCCTTGCAGAGTTCATCGAGGCGCTCCTTCAGGCCGGCATTGCCAGCCGAGACCGGCCAAGTGATATCCAGCACCGCGGCCGGGAAGCCCTCGTCGTGCAGATGCTTCAGGCGATCCACCTGGTGCTCGAAAAGCACTGCGGACTCCAAGTTGATGATCTTGCAGTGCTCTGCCGTCTCATCGAGCAGGTTGCGCTCGGGGCCGAGGCCCGCGGATGCACTCATCACCGCCCATTCGCGGATCGGGTCGATCGGCGGGTTGGTGACCTGCGCGAAGCGCTGCTTGAAGTAGGTGAACAGCAAGCGCGGATAGGTCGACAATACCGCCAGCGGGATGTCATCACCCATCGAGAACACCGCTTCCTGGGCGCCCTTGATCATCGGCGGGAAGACCATGTCCAGTTCCTCCAGCGAAATGCCGTGGGTGACCTGCTGGCGCGACAGCGCGAGTGTGTTGAAGTCCTCCGCGGGAGCCAGCGCTTCCGGCGAGCAGAACTTGCGCAACTCCAAGCGATTCTCGTCGATCCACTGGCGGTAAGGCTTGGTCTTCGCCAGTGCCTCCTTGATCTCTCGGTCGTTCTTCACCTGTCCGGTGGAGGTATCCACGGAGAACATCTGGCCGGGGCCAAGGCGGCCCTTCCGGATCACCTTCGCGTCGTCGATGATCACCGCACCCGCTTCGGAGCCGATGTAGAGCAGACCATCTTCCGTCAGCTTGTAGCGCGAGGGCCGCAGGCCATTCCGGTCGAGCGAAGCGCAAAGCTTCGTGCCGTCGGTATAGACCAAGCCCGCGGGGCCGTCCCACGGCTCGGAGAAGGAGCGGATGAACTGATAGAAGGCGCGTAGATCGTCGGAAATATCCTCGTCGTTGCGATAGGCTGGCGGCACCAGCATGCACATCGCGTGCTCCAGGGAGCGGCCGGACAGCACCAGCGCCTCCAGCGCGTGGTCGAGCGAGGCGGAGTCCGACTCGTGCTCGTTCATCAGGTCGTGCAGCAGCTTGATGTCCACATCGCCCCAGATCGGGTGCGAGAAGAACTCCTCACGCGAAGCCATCCAGTTGCGGTTGCCTTCCACCGTGTTGATTTCGCCGTTGTGGCACATCATCCGGAAGGGCTGGCCGAGCGGCCATGCCGGGAAGGTATTCGTCGAGAAGCGCTGGTGATACAGCGAGATCGCGGTCTCGAAATCCGAGTCCTGCAAGTCGCCGTAGAAGGCGCGCAACGCTGCCGGCATCGCCAGACCCTTGTAGGAGATCAGGCGGCTGGAGAAGGTCGGCATGTAGAAGCCGTTCAGACCCTTCGTCTTGCGCTCGATCTCACGGCGGCAGAGGAAAAGCTGGCGCTCGAAATGATCACCGTCCCAAGCAGCGGGCTTGAGCAGCAGCAGGTGCTCGATGTGCGGCCGGCTGACCAAGGCGATCTTGCCCAGTGCGTCCGGGTCCACCGGCACTTCACGCCAACCGATCACCGTGATGCCGCGCTTGGCGACCACTTCTTCAGCCAGTGACTTCAGTTGCTTCTGCCCGGCGGCATCGTTCAGCGGCAGGAAGAACACTGCCACGGCGAGGTCGCTGTCATTCTCCAGGGTCGTGCCGAGCTTCGCGGCCGCCTTGCGGAAAATCGGGTAGGGGATCTGCGAGAGGATGCCGGATCCGTCACCGGTCTTCATGTCGGCATCCACGGCCCCGCGGTGGGTCATGTTGCAGACCGAAGTGAGGGCCATGTCTATGACCTCGAAAGAGCGTTTGCCGTGGATCTGGGCGATGGCGCCCATGCCGCAATTATCGCGTTCGGCAGAGAGGCGGTGCAGGGACCCGGGGACCAGCGGCGTGCTCGGATGGTAATATGGATTCATCGCAGGGATTGGCAAAAGTTGCCAGTCCCGCGGTGCCGCGCTCTCAAATCAGCGCGGAAGGGCGAACCACCGCGGGGGCGGGAATAAAGGGCAGCTTTGGTGCCATGCCAAGCAGGATTTATGCCCCGCTCTGTCACCCGCCACCCAATTGGGTGGCCAAGGTGTCAAAAATGTCGGGAAAATCCACAAACTGGCAACCTATCCGCCACTACTGACCCGCAAATCGTCCATTTAGGAGCAAAACTTGCCCGGGTTTTACGCGGGGTCTCATCGAAAAACCTCCGGCTTGTCTCTTCCTGCTGGGTTTTGCATACCGCCACAGCATGAAGCTCCGGATCTTCTCTCGCCTGCTTGCCCTCGGTTTGCTCGCCGCGACCTCGCCCTTGCTTTCCTCCTGCGGCTCCGTCGGCGGCGGGAACCACCAAGTCGTCAATGTCCCCGGTCTCCACGACTTCGGGGTCCGCCTGCGCGAAGCCGCAAATTCTTACCGCCGCGCCAATGGCAAGAGCACCTTGGGCCGCCATGCCGGTCTCGAGGAAATGGCCCGGCAGCATGCCGAGGCCATGGCCCGCAGCGGTGTCATGAGCCACGACGGTGCCGCCACCCGCTATGCCAAGGCCTCCGCCACTTACCAGATCCACAGCACCGCCGAGAACGTCATGCGCTGGCCTGTCCAGCGCGGCCGCGACCCGCAGGCCATGCTGCAAAGCTGGATCAATTCCTCCGGCCATCGCCGCAGCCTTCTCGACTCCGCCTACTCTGTCACTGGCCTCGGCATCGCCCAAAACGAGCAGGGCAACATCTGGGTGACCCAGATGTTCGGCTCAAAACCCGGCACTGGCCAAGGAGCTCCGGGCGTGGGCCGCGCTTGGTGACTTCGCGCACCGCGTCGCCCTCAATCCTGCCCCAAAAACCGAAACTCCCCGTCAGCCAGATCCAGGGTCCCGAACTGCGACGAATCGAATTCCAGCCCCAGCTGCAGCTTGCCTTTCCTTGGGGCTCCAGGCTGCGACTTCCCAAAATAAAAGATGATCGGATGCTTCACCCGGTAGGGCTTCAGCTTCGCATCCTCAAAGGGATTCACCGCCCACAGCTTCTCACCCTTGGGATTGGTCGCCGTGATCGTCCGGCGGTCCTTGGCCACTTCGTAGATGATTCCGGTAGTCGTGTCGGTTACCCGGATCGGATAGACCGCATGGCGGAAATGCATCTGCCGGCGCTGTAGACGATCTTTCTCGGAATCGCCTCGCTGGACTGCCGCCTGATCATCCCGGATCGCGCTTTCGCGTCCGGGGTAGTAGTCCGGCAGATCCTTCATCTCCGGCACCTTCTCTGGCTCCACGTAGCTCACCTTGAAGCGTTCCGTCGACGCTTCCTTCAAGTCGAAGGCATGCGCGCGAAGGCCGGACGCGATCAACAAGGCGGATAGGATCGAGCGAATCTTCATTCCGTCGAGACACCGGCCTGGGCAAATCCTTGGAAACTTTCCGACCCTGACTGGAGGACGAAGCGGGAACTTACGGCAAGCTGCCGCTTTTCACCGTGATCATCTTCGCCGGATCGAGCCGCCGCTTCACCACTTCGTTTACTTGCTCCAGGGTCAGCGCCGATACCTGCGCCGGGTAATCATCCAGCCAGCTCAGCGGCAGGCCACGGCGCACCGTCGCCAGCAGCGCTCCCGCCACATTCGTCGTCGTCGCCAGGCCCACCCGGTGCCGACCAATCAGCACACTCTTCCGATACGCCAGCTCAGCGGGAGTCAGCCCGCCATCGTGCCATTTTTCCAGCTCGCGCCGGACCGACTTCAATCCTTCCTCCACCAACTGCGGCGCGAAGGTCGACTCGATTTCCCAGGCTCCGTCCACCGTTGTGTCTCCCCACATCCCGGCCTCGAGTCCATAGGTCAGCCCCTCCGCATCGCGCACCGTGCTGAGCAGGCGGCTCGTGAAGCCCTGCCCGAGCACCGCCGTCGCCAGCGATAGCGGCAGCACGTCGGGATCGCGGAAATTCAGTCCAACCGGCTGTCCCAGCAAGACACTTGCGCTCTCCTTGCCCGGCACCGCCACCTTCACATCCAGCGCGCTGCCGAGCGCAGGTGCGACTGCCGCCGTCGCATGCGGCAGGCCGCCACTCCAACCTTGGAAAGCCTTCTCAACCTCGGCTTGGCAGGCTGCAGGCTCAACATCTCCGACCACCACCAGCGTCGCTGCCGCGGGGCCGAACCACTTCTTGTGGAATGCCTCCAATTCGCCACGCTGGATCTTCTTCAGCGCCGCGATCGTCTCATCGGTGGTCGCGTCGCGATTCGGATGTCCCGCCGGGAAAGCCGCCCGGCTGAAGGCGATCGCCGCCTGCGCCGAGGTGTCGGAGCGAGTCTGCGCCGTGTCCGCCAGCAATTGAGTCCGCTCCTTCGCGATCTCTTCCTTCTTGAAGGCCGGTGTGCGCAGTTGCTCGCCCAGCAGTGAAATCACCAGCGGCAGATCCTTCTTCAGGCAGCGCGCCGAGAAATTCAGATTACCGTCCGCGGCGGTGAACTCCATCGTCGCGCCCACAGCATCCAGCATCGCGGTGATGGCATCGGAATCGTGCATGGTCGTGCCCTTGTCGAGCAGGCGCGCGGTGAAGGCCGCCAGGGCCTCTTCGCCCGGAGCACCGCAGGGGAAGCCACCGCTGATGGTGACAACCTCCTTCACGCCCGTCGGGCAGACTAACAGATCGAGTCCGCCGCTGCGCCCCCGGCTGACCCGCGGCGCGATCTTCGCCACCTCCATCGGTGGGGCAGGGGCAATCTCCGGAAGAATCAAATCCGCTTGCTGCTGCAAGGGAGTCGCCGAGATCTGCGGCGCGGCCTCACCGGCCTCATTCTTCTTGCCTTCTTCCTCCTTCTCTTTCTTCGGCACATACCAGCCGGTGGTGCTGCGCTCCTTCACCAGCCACTTCTTCGCCACCCGCTGCACATCGGCCGCGGTCACCGCCTCCAGCGTTTCCTGTTCGCGCAGATAGAGCGTCCAGTCGCCCACGGAAATGCAGTTCGAGAGATCGTTGGACATCGCCTGCGAGCCATCGCGTGCAAAGGCCTGCTCTGCCTTGAGACGCGCAATTGCCATCTTCACCTCCTTGTCGCTCACGCCTCCCGCGATCAGCTTGTCCAGCACCTCGTGGATCTTGCGTTCCACTGTGGCAGGATCGCTGTCCGGCGTGATCTCGGCGGAGACCGTCAGCAGCGAAGGATCGCGCGTGAACTCGGAATAGGCGCTCACATCGGTGGTCAGCCCCTCATCGGTCAGCGTCTTGTATAAGCGGCTGCCCTTGCCATTGCAGAGCAAGTCGCAGAGCACCGTCAGCGCCGGATAGTCCGCATCGCGGCCGGTCGGCGATTTGAATGCGATGCTCACGACACCCAGTTCACCCGGTCGCTTGACCATCACCCGCCGTGGTCCGGTTTGCTCGGGCTCTTCGGTATAGACCTCGGGGATCGCATGGGGCGCTTTCGGGATCACTGCATACTTCTCTGCGATCAACTTCAGCACGCTGTCCGCTTCGAAGTCACCGACCACCGAGATCGTCGCGTTGTCCGGCCAATAGTAGGTATCGTAAAAAGCCTTCAGCTTCTCGATCGGCACCTTCTCCACATCACTGCGCCAGCCAAGCACGCTGTGCCGGTAAGGGTGGGCGAGGTAAGCGGTCGCCCACAATTCGGTGGTCAGTGCGGTCTCGGGATCGTTCTCCGCTCGCTCGAATTCATTCCGTACCACCGTCATCTCCGGCCGCCGGTCCTCCTCGCGCAGCCGCAGGTTGCGCATCCGGTCGGCCTCCAGTTCCACCACCACCGGCAGGTCCTGCGGACCCAGGGTGCAGAAGTAATTCGTGCGATCCAGCCAAGTGGTCGCGTTCAGTTCCGCGCCGGTGCTTTCCAGCAGTTGGTCGTAGCCATTGCCCGCCTCCTTGTTGTGCTTGGCCGTGCCCTTGAACATCAGATGCTCAAGCAAGTGCGTCGCACCGGTCGTGCCATAGCTCTCGTTCCGCGAGCCGATCCGGAAGGTCGTCATGTAAGTGACCACCGGCGCCGACTTCTCAGGCATCAGCAGCGCTGTGAGCCCGTTGGCATCCAGCCGGTATTCGGTGATCCCGCCCAGCGAACGGATCTCCTTGAAGCCTCCGATTTCGGCATGCGCCGGTGACAAGGAAATGGCGATGACCAAGAACGGCAAGGCGCGCTGCTGCATGCGCAGAGCTTGGGAGATGACAGCAGCGGCGGCGAGTCCGGAGTCCAGGCGTTTGAATCTTTGCCGAATTCTTGTTGCCTGCCCCTTGTGGCACCCGGGTTTCTGCATAGACTAGCCGCGCATGCCGGAAAAGAATCGTGTTGCCATCATCGGAGCCGGCCCTGGCGGCCTGACGGCAGGGATGATCTTGGCCCGCCGGGGCTTCGACGTGACGATCTATGAAAAGCACGACCGGGTAGGCGGCAGGAACGCAGAACTCGCTTTCGACGGCTACTCCTTCGATACCGGGCCGACCTTCCTACACCAGAAGTTTACCCTTGATGAGGCGTTTGAGGAGGCAGGGCGGCATTCCGAGGACTATTTGGATTTCCGGCAGCTCGACCCGATGACCCGCCTTTCTTGGGGTGAGACATCAATCGAAACGAGCTCCGACCCGGTCCGAATGGCGGAAAACATCGAGCGGGTCTTCCCCGGAAATGCCGATGGCTTCCGGCGCTTCATGGCGGACCACGCCCGCAAGATGAGGACGATCTACCCTTGCCTTCAGCGGCCCTACCACAAGCTGAGCGCCTACCTTAGCAGCACCTTGCTCAAGGCACTCCCCTACGTTGCCACGAGGGATTCGGTCGTGGACGTGCTAGACCGCTATTTTACCGATGACCGGCTGAAGCTGGCCTTCACCTTCCAAGCGAAGTATCTGGGCATGTCGCCTTGGAACTGCCCGGCCCTCTTCAGCATCCTATCCTACACCGAATACAAGTTCGGCATTTATCACGTGCAAGGCGGTCTGTGCCGGATCTCGCAAGCGATGGCCAAGGTCTTCGAGGAACACGGCGGCAAGCTTCGCTTGGGCGCGCCCGTGAAAGAACTCCGTTTCAGCGGAAACCGCGTGACTGGACTGGTCTTGGAAGACGGCGAGAGAGTCGAGTGCGACGACGCGATCACGAATGCCGACTACGCCCATGCTGCGACTTCGCTCATGGGTGAACGTACCGTGCCGAAGGCCAATCTGGAGCGCAAGAAATTCTCCTGCTCGACTTTCATGCTCTATCTCGGGCTCGACCGGATCTATGCGGATCAAGCGCACCATCACGTGATGTTCGCTGATGACTATCACCGCAACGTCCTGGAGATCCAAGGCGAGCGGGAGGTTTCGAAGGACATGTCCATTTACGTCCGTAATTCCTCGGCCCTGGATCCTCATGTTGCTCCAGCGGGAAAGTCCGGCATTTACGTACTGGTCCCCACCATCAATACACGCCACGGCCTCGACTGGAACTCCTACGGCCCGGAATACCGCGAAATGGTCTTGGACCGCATCGAGCAAAGGACCGCTCTCAAAAATCTCCGGCGGCACATTGTCGCCGAGCGGATGATCACGCCCGCCTCCTGGCGGGATGGGCTGGATGTCTTCATGGGCGCGACCTTCAATCTTGCCCACACCCTCGACCAGATGCTCTACCTGCGTCCGCATAACCGCATGCGCGGCTACGAGAACCTCTATCTTGTCGGTGGCGGCACTCACCCCGGCAGCGGCCTGCCCACGATCTATGAAAGCGGCCGCATCTCATCGAATCTCATTTGCGATGAGCGTGGAGTGGCATACCAAAAAGCTGATCTGGTCAGCGCGCTGCTCTAACGGCTTTTCCCAGGAGTCGGTCGATGCGGCCCCGGTTGTAGCGCTGGATCGCAATGCAGGGAAGATTCGCGACGGCGAATGCCCCAGCCATCACCCAATCAGCCCAGACAGGATTCCAAAGAAAGAACACCGGAATGAATAGCAGCGCTGTCCAGTGGCACGATTCTCCACGAATCGTCTCGGCCCGAAACCGGCGCAAGTAGTTCCAACTACTGCCTTCGGTCAGCGCCGCCTTGCCAAAGCCACCGCTGAACCAACTTGCGCCATCCGGCACCAGATCCTTCCAACGCTTGATTAGCAGCGCCCGCTCGTAGAAGCGCGGCAACGAATTGCCATTTCGGGGAGCCCGCTCGAACCACGCTGCCGGAAGACGCGTGAAAACCCAAGCGATGCCGAGCTGCAGCACCGGAAAACCGGCCGCGTTCAGGACTGTAACCCAAGCTGTTGGAAGCTCATGCATGCAGGCTGCGACCCTTCCATGTAGCCTTTTTGCCAGCAGGCCCCAGCGACCGGACGAACACGACCAGATAGAACAGCAGCACGATCGGATAGAATAGTCCGGCTAGCGGCGAAAAGTTCCCGATCCGCCGTAGCATCACGACGCACTGCAGTGCGAATGCGAGATAAACCAGCCAACCCCACGACACCACGAAGGGTGCGACGATCCCGAGGATCAGCCCGCCGATCCAAGCCGATATCAGCACCAGCGTTGGTAAGGGCGTCGCGGCAGCTCCGCTGGCGAAGCCCTTGGTCCAGCCCTCGATCAAAGAAGCAATCCCGTCGGGATACATGCGGAACGAAATCATCCCTCTTCCTGCCACGCTGTATGTCTTCACCCCTGCGGCGCGGAAACGGCTCGCGATCTTCACGTTTTCGAGAATCTCCGCTCTGACAGTGTAGTAACCACCCGCCCTGTGGTAGCTCTCCCCATCCACCAACAGGCACTGGCCGAAGAGTCCGAGCGGCGCAGTGCTGCCGACCATGATCAAGTTAAAGAAGGCGGAGAGATTTTCGTAGATCCGCTCGACCGAATGATAAGGGCAGACTGCAAATGCCCCGCCGGGATAGCGGCTGAGAATCACATCCAAGCCGCCCTCCTCAAAGCGGCAATCGGCGTCCACGAACAGCAGCAGTCGCCCCTCCGCCGCATCGGCTCCCTGCGCGCAAGCCCACGACTTGCCGCGCCAATCGGACGGCAAGGGTCGAGAAGGAATCACGCGCGCCCCGAAGGAAGCCGCGATCTCTGCCGTGCCATCATCCGAATCATCATCGACCACGATCACCTCGCGCGGCTGCACGCCTTGGGCCGCGATCGACTTCAGCAGGCGGGGCAAGTTAGCGGCCTCATTCCGCGCGGGAATGATAATCGAGACCTCCCGGGTCATGCCGCGACCACCCGCCCCCGCAAGCGGAATCGCCAGGCGCGCCAACAATCGTAGCGATGCCAGCCACTGCACGACACCCACGCCCGCTATGATCCACTCTTGTCCCATGCCACGATCTTGTTAGCCACGTTCTGCCCGCACTGCACCACCATCGGCATCCCGCCACCGGGATTCACGGAGCCGCCGACGAAAAAGAGATTCGGATACTTCGTGCTCTGCTTCGGGGCCTTGAAGGCGAAGTTCTTGAAGCGGTCCGAAACTACTCCGTAGATCGAGCCTTTGTTCGAGTTATACTGCTCGCGGATGTCCAACGGAGTCCACATGTGCTCGACCACCACGCGCTTGCGGAGATCGTGCAGACCCATTCGCTCCAGCTTGTTCAGCACGCGCTCCTTGAAGACCTCGTAATCAGCGCGGGTGAGGGGATGCTCATCATCGATATACGGAATGTGCGGCAGGATCTTGAGCGTATCACATCCGGGCGGCGCAACCGTAGGGTCCGTTCGAGAGGCGGCCACCAGGTAAATCGTGGGATCCTGCGGTAGTTCGCGCTTCTTGAAGACGCTGCGGAAGTGATTCTTCTGATCACTGGAGAAGAAGAAGTTGTGATGCGCGAGCTGAGGATAGGTCCTATCCAGCCCTAGATCCAGAATCAGCCCGGAGCACGCCGGCTCATACTTCGCCAGATCCTTCATGAAGCTCTCGTCTTCGCCTAACAGTTGCTGATAAGCGGGGATAACCTCCACATTCGATACCACGATATCCGCCGGATGGAAGGCTCCGTCCCCGGTGACGATTCCTTTGACGGTCGCTCCTTCACGCAAGATCTCGGCCGCCGGGCTATTCAGGTTCACCTTGATCCCCAGCTCATCCATAAGCCGCCCGAGCCCCTCGGCGATTCCATACATGCCTCCGTCCACATACCACAGGTCGTAGCGGAACTGGATCGCCGGCAAGCAGTTCATAAAGGCCGGCGCGCTGTAGGCGGAGGAGCCGACATACTTGATGAAGTAGTCGAAGATGTCCCGCATCTTGGGCGACTTCAGGTAGCGCGCCACGCCGCTGTGCATGGTCCGGAAGAAGTCGAACTTCGGAAACTGGAAGAAGCCGTAGTGCCGCGAGAAATCCTTCGCGGTATCGAGCCCCTTCTCAAAGTAGCCGTCATTTATCAGATCGAAGAGCTGATAGGAATACTCCAGGAAGCGCTCAACCGCCGCCGGATCCTCCCCGACCTTGCGGGCCTCCGCCGCCATCACCTGCGGATCTGGATGCAGGTCGATCGCCTCGCCGTCCTCAAAGAAATTCCGCCAATGCGGTCGCACCGTCCGGATCGGAATGTAGTCCGCCATTTTCTTCCCGGAGCGCTCGAAAAGCCGCTCGAAGATGTGCGGCAGCGTCAGGATCGAGGGGCCGAGGTCAAAGGTGTAGCC
Organism: Haloferula sp. BvORR071; assembly: GCF_000739615.1. Lineage (GTDB taxonomy): Bacteria > Verrucomicrobiota > Verrucomicrobiia > Verrucomicrobiales > Akkermansiaceae > Haloferula. Next base: position 264,373 of record NZ_BATP01000003.1, on the reverse strand, counting down.
GCCCGTCTTCAGCATGTTCAGCTTCCCCCCGATCTGCCCGTTCTTCTCGTGGATGCTCACACGATAGCCCGCTTGGACCAGCGAGACGGCCGCCGAGATCCCGCCCAAACCGGCACCGAGAACGATTACTTGCTTGCTCATGGGGAGGTCGTCGGGGGCATTTGGCGGCGACTATCGCCCGACTTCAGCTTTTTGCTAGAGATTCCCGGCAGGCCGCCGAAGGTCCGGCATTGATGGCGATTTCCCAGATTCTCGAAACGCAGCGGGCTTGGCTGGCATCAGGCAAGTCCCGCGCCCTGAAGGACCGCCGGGACACACTGCGGGCCTTCGCCGCGGCCATGGATCGTCATGAAGCAGAGCTACTAGACGCGCTCCGTGCCGACCTCAGGAAATCGCCCCTGGAAGCCTACACCTCGGAGATCCGCATGGTGCGGGACGAACTGTTCCATGTCCTGCGGCATCTCAAAGGCTGGATGAAGCCGCAGCGCCGCCCGGTGCCGCTTTTGGCTTGGCCGGGGAGGGCCAAAGTGATCCGTGAACCTTGCGGATCGGTATTGATCATCGGACCATGGAACTACCCGGTCCATCTCATGCTCACGCCTTTGGTGGGGGCTCTCGGCGCGGGGAACACCGCCGTGCTCAAGCCTTCCGAACTCGCGCCGGAGACCAGTGCCGCGCTCACTCGCTTGATCGCGGACGCCTTCGATCCAGCCCAAGTCGCGGTGGTCGAGGGTGGTGCAGAGATCGGCGAATCGCTGGCGAGCGAGCCCTTCGATCATATCTTCTTCACCGGCGGGATCGCGACCGGCAGGAAAATCCTCACGGCGGCCGCGGACAAACTGGTTCCCGTCACCCTTGAGCTGGGCGGGAAATGTCCCGCCTTGATCTTTCCGGGCCCGGGTGAGCGCGAACGGCTCTTGGGACAGATGGATGTGATCGCGAGGCGGCTCGCCTGGGGCAAATATCTGAACGCCGGACAGACCTGCGTCGCACCGGACTACGTGATGGTCGAGCAAAGCCTTCACGAGCCGCTCGTCGCGGCGCTCGCCAAGGCATTCGAATCGTTCGGGGTAGGAGAACTGGGCAAGATCGTGAACCGTCGACACTTCGATCGGGTCCTGCGCTTCCTCGCGGATGGCAGGATCGCACACGGCGGCAAACACGACCCTGAGACGCTCACCATCGAGCCTACCATCCTTCTGGACCTTCCGCCGGATTCTCCGTCCCTTCAGGAAGAGATCTTCGGTCCCATCCTGCCGGTGGTTGCTTGCGCGAATCTGGACCAAGCATTGGAGCAGTTCCACAGCCAGCCTCCGCCCTTGGCCATCTACGCCTTCACTTCCGACGAAGCCGTCCGCGCGAAGATCGTTTCAGACACGGTCTCCGGCGGCGTGTGCTTCAATGACACCGTAGTCCACATCGCCAGTCCGGCGCTGCCCTTCGGCGGGGTCGGGGCCAGCGGCATGGGCCGCTATCGCGGGAAAGCCAGCTTCGACACTTTCACCCGCGAAAGAGTCGTGATGAGCCGCCACTTGTGGCCGGATTTGAAGTTCCGCTACCCGCCCGCCACAGCCACCGTGGAAAGGCTCCGCAACTTCTTTCGCTTCATCGAGCGGCATTGATCCTCGGACACCTCCGAATCGCACAATCCTCAATCAATCGAATGGCTCGACGATCCCTTCCTCCACCGGCGGTGCCGGCTCCAGCAACCCGAGATCCACCAAGAACTGGTCCGCGGCCTTGATGCTGACCTCGTAGTAGAGCTCGGAGACGTTGAAGTTGAAGAAGGTGTGGTCCGCGTTCTCGAAGTCCACGAGCTCGATCTTATTGCGCCGCCAGCGCATCGACTTGATGAATTTCTCCACCAGCGCGAAGGGTGCCACGCGGTCCTTCTTGCCGTGGAAAAGCATCATCGGCATCGCTTTGCGCCGCACCGCCTTCAGCGGGCTCAGGCGCTTGGCCGTCGAGGTATCCGGGAAGCGCTCGATCATCGCCCGCGTGGTCGTGTCCAGCAGCGAGGCAAAGAGCAGCAGAGCGGCAGGGGAATAGACCGGCGGTAGCTCATCCTTCTGCAGCTTTGGCAAGGTCATCGCCAGGGCTAGGAAGGCACCGCCGAGCGCACCCGCCAGAACCACCTTGGATGGATCCACACCGAAGTGATGCTCGTAGCTCTTCAGCCACGCGAGGAAGGCCTTCAGGTCAGCCAGAGCCTCCATCGGGCCGGTCCGGTGGGTCGAGAAGACCCGCGTCTCCAGCGTCGCCGTCACCGCGCCGCGCTCGGCGAAGTAGAGGCAATGCGGCACGAACTGCGTCGGCATCGCGGTATCCCACAGGCCGCCGTGCAAGAAAATGATCAGCGGCCGCTTGTCGCCCGGCTCGAAATTCGGCGGCGCGAAGAAATGCGCGTGGAGAGGCCCCTCGGGGGTCTCGGAATAGGGGAAGGTGGTGGCCGACTTCAGCAGTTCCCGCTGCCGGGCTTGGCCGATCAGCGGGGTTCGGTTGAGCAGACTCATCGAGGGGAACGAAGCGAAGCGAAAGGGAAGGTAGTCAAAGTCCGGAACCGGCCGGCGTGCGAAAAGAATTGTTATGTCCGGCCCGCACTTGTCCAATGCATTCCGTCGATGACGCGCTTCCTGACCGCCTTTGTGCTTTTTGCCTCCGCAATTCTGGCCCGCGGCCAAGCCCCGGCGGCACCGGATACCGGCCGGACTTTGGTAAGCACCTACAGTGCCTGGCGCACCGCCATGGTCCGCAAGGACGTGGCCGCTTGGCAAAACTGGACCGCCCCCAGCCGCCAGTTGGAGCTCCGCAATCGGATCCTCTCGGAGAAGCGCCCTTATCCCGGCTGGGTTTTTGAGGTTCCCGCCCCGCCGCCAGCCTTGGACGGGCTGAAGATGATTCACCTCTCGGTGAAGGGTCCGACCGCCAAGGCCGCCTTTTACGGGAAGATCAATTTCGGTGTCGGCGGTAATCCGACCGAAAACATCCTGGTCGTGTCATTCGTGAATTCCGACGGCTGGAAATATGACCGGGCTGACTTCGTCAATCTTGCGGCCCTGCCCGAAGTCCGGGGCGAGATCGCGGCCGGTAACATGAAGTACGTCAATGAGACGCCCGACTTCCAGGCGACTGGCTCAGCTCCGCTGACCCCGCGGCCGGTGAATCCCGCCAAATACATCGCCCAAGTCTACGTCTTCTGCCCGGGCCGCGAGGTGAAGGTGAACGTCAACAACACCAGCCAGCACCGCTTCGCCAACGCCAAGGAGGCGGAGATCGTCATCGGCGGTGCCTTGGACGGCTTGAACTCGGTCAACTATACCGTCCGCAAGCTCGAAGGCGGCACTGGCAAGGAGGCCATGACCATCCGCGTCTACCTGATGTCCGAGATCCAGGGCACCAAGCCGATCAAAGCCTTTGAATACCAAGTCCAGGAAGGCGGCGTCGCCCAAGCCTCCGGCAAGGGCACCTTCACCCTGGATCCCGCCACCGCCGCCAAGCTCCTCCCGCCCGCCGGGCGCTGAGTTCTCCGATTGGGCGTGAGGCTTTGTAAGCCGCTACGCTATGCTGGCAGACAGGTAAGGCGGACGTGGCCTTGAAGCGTAATCTCGTGCTCAGCCATCCCCGTGATGGCTGCTGCAAGGTGAGCGGGATCCGGTAAGATAAGATTGGGAGCTTGCGCCTCCTTCGCAGCCACTCGCCCCCCGCCGCGCTTTGTCTCAATCCTTGGCGCCCGTTTTTGTCCGGGCCTAACCGGGAAAACTTTTTCTTCTTCCGTTAGGCACCTGCTTAAAACCCCTCTACTTAAGGGAGTTATTCACAAGACACTTGAGGATCAAGGGTGTTCAAAAATTGGAGACGGATTTTCTTGTTAAGATAGCCGGAATTCTTACTATTCCTCAAAGGTCAATCCGTCTAACGGGATTTGACCGGTCGGAAGAGTTCCATGAAAAGCCCCGGCGTCGATCCGCAGAATTACCAGACCAGCACCGGCGTTCGGGCCGGGTTCGCCCTTTCTCAGGGGCGGGCGAGGGGGTCTGGGAAGCTGCGTTCGGCACCCGGGGGCCGCTTCCGAGCTGCCCTTTCCAGAGATCGCCAACTCAGCGCTCCGTTTCTCCCGGAGTGGCCTGCCGGACCCCACGTGCCGTCGCGCCACGAGTTGCGTTTCGCCTGCCCCCTGCGGTCCCGAGAGGGAGCCGCAACAAGTGAAACCGCACACCAGCCAAACGCAGATGAACCTTTTGGTCGCCGCCAAAACACTCAGACAATCAGCCGCTAGCGCCGCCGCCCTCTTTGCCATGACGGCGGGGCTTCTCGCCGCCGCCAATGAATCCGTCACCTTCGCTTGGAACGCCAATCCCGAGACGAACATCGCGGGCTACCGCCTGCGCTACGGCACCACCAGCGGAGCCTATCCCTACACCGTTGATGCGGGGAAAAACCTCAGCGCCACCGCCACCGGCCTGAATGGCGGGACGACCTATTACTTCGCCCTGGTGGCCTACAATACCACCGGCCAAACCAGCCCGTTGTCCTCGGAGCTGAGCGTTGTCACGCCTGGCAGCCCGAATACCGCCCCGGTCGCCGACGCGCTGACCCTGAATACCTCGGAGGATACGGACGTTGCCGCGACCTTGAGTGGCAGCGACGCCGATGCGGATTCCCTGAGCTACAGGATCGTCAGCAATCCCGGCAAGGGCACCTTGATCGGCACCGCGCCGAATCTGACCTATCGCCCGAGCGCCAATGCCAACGGCAGCGATAGCTTCAGTTACCAGGTGAGCGACGGCATTGCCACCTCGGCCACGGTTTCGGTCAGTATCTCGATCACTCCGGTGGCGGACACGCCAATCGCGAATTCCACCTCTGTCACCACCAATGAGGATGCCAACGTGGCGGTGAATCTTTCCGCTTCCGATCCAGACGGCGGCACTCTGACCTACACGCTCCTGAGCGCACCCGCCAAAGGCAGTCTGAGCGGCACGCCGCCGAACCTGACTTTTATTCCCGGTCCCAATCTCAACGGCAGCGATAGCTTCACCTTCAAGGTAGGCAATGGCGGCGCCGAATCGGGGACCGCGACGGTCAGCATTAATATCACCCCGGTGAACGATGCGCCCGTGGCCAACGCGCAATCCGTATCCACACTGGAGGATACGCCGCTGCCGATCAGCGTGAGCGGCAGCGATGTGGAAGGCAGCGCGCTCACCTACAACGTGGTCACTGCCCCGGGGAAGGGCAGCCTGAGCGGTACCCTGCCGAACGTCATTTACACGCCTTCGGCCAATGCCAACGGCAGCGATAGCTTCGTCTTCCGGGTGAATGACGGCAGCACCAATTCCGCCAACGCCACCGTCAGCATCAATATCACCCCGGTGAACGATGCTCCCGTGGCCAACGCACAGTCCGTGAGCACCAGCGTGAACAATACCGTGCCGGTCACGCTCTCCGCCACCGATGTGGATGGCAACCCGTTGACCTATACGATCCTCTCCAATCCCGCGAACGGCACACTCTCCGGCAGCGGTGCCAGCCGGACTTATACTCCCACCAGCGGCTATATCGGCAGCGATAGCTTCACCTTCAAGGTGAACGACGGAACCGTCGATTCAGGAGTTGCCACCGTCAGCATCACGGTGACCCAGGCCAACGCAGTCCCGACCGCTCTAGCCCAATCGGTGAGCACCGCCGAGGACACCGCCAAGGCGATCGTGCTCAGCGGCAGTGACCCGGAGGGCGCCAGCTTGAGCTACTCGGTGATTGCGAATCCAACGAAGGGCACCCTCTCGGGCAGCGGTGCGAATCGCACCTATACTCCCCAAGCGAACTTCAACGGCACTGACAGTTTCACTTTCCGCGTTAGCGATGGCTCGCTCTTTTCGACGACTGCCACGGTCTCGATCACCGTCACGCCAGTCAATGACGCGCCGGTAGCGGCGGCCGCCTCCTACTCGATTCAGGGCAACACAGCTCTTCCCATCACGCTTGCGGGCGGCGATGTGGATGGCGACGCATTGACCTACTCCGTGGTCAGCAACCCGGCCCATGGCACGCTCTCCGGCAGCGGTGCCAGTCTGATTTACACGCCTGCCACCGGCTACACGGGCGGCGATAGCTTCAGCTTCCGCGCGAACGATGGCTCGCTGAATTCCGCATCCGCCACCGTTAGCATCAACGTGTTGGCAGCGGCGAATATCAAGCCACAGGCCCAATCCAAGAAGGTCGCCGTCATGAAGGGCAAACCGATCAGCATCCAGATGGTCGGCTGGGACCCGGAGTCGGCGCCCCTTGCTTACCGGGTAACCAACGGTCCCGCAAACGGGACACTTACTGGCACCGCTCCCAACGTCGTCTACAAGCCCAAAGCCAAGTTTGCGGGCACAGATACCTTCCAGTTTGTCACTTCCGACGGTGTCTCGGATTCCGCGCCAGCGACCGTGACAGTGGTGGTGAAGAATACCAATGCCCGGCCGACCGCCGTCTCCAAATCCGTGGTGGTGAACATGAATTCCGCCGGTGCCGTCCCCTTGGAAGGCACGGACGCCGATGGCGATTCGCTCCAGTTCATCGTGGTGACTCAGCCCAAGAACGGGACTCTATCCGGCATTGGGATGGGTTCGAATTACACCCCCAAGGCCGGCTTCAAGGGCAAGGACAGCTTCCAGTATGTTGTGACTGATGGCATCATTCGTTCGCTGCCAGCCACGGCCTCGATCTCGGTCGTGAATCCGAATAACCGCGCTCCGGTGGCGATATCGCGGGTGATCACGTCGGACATCAACAAGCCGGTTGCGGTGATGCTCGGTGGCACGGATGCCGATTCCGATTCGCTGACCTATCGCCTGCTCGCCAAACCAGCCGTCGGCAAGCTGGCAGGCAAGATTCCGAACTTCACCTACAAGCCGAAGAAGGGCTTTGTCGGCACGGTCACCCTCAGCTTCGTGGCGAATGACGGCAGCGTGGATTCTGCTGCGGGCATCATCACGATCAACGTGGTGAATCCGGCCGCGACTGCTACGCGCTCGCTCACGGCACGTTCGGTCAGCGGCGGACCGATGGACTTGCCGGTCCTCAGCCTTCAAGCGGATCCCGTGCGTCCGAACGGTTTACTCCTGCACGCCAGCGGCGCGGCCGGCGGCATCTTCCATCTCGAGAGTTCGTTCAATCTCCACGACTGGCTGGATCAAGGCGAGGTCATGATCGAAGCTGACGGCACCACCACCGTGGAGATGACGATCCCGGCCGGATCGCAGCAAGGCTTCTACCGTCTCCGCACGCCCTGAGTTTGGAAAGACGGCGGAGCGGTCGACCCGCTCCGCCAAGCTTTTGAACTCACCTGACGAAGTCATCCTCCGTATACATCTTCCGGTCCGGACCGGCGGAGTGGATCTCAGTCTTATAGGCACTGAGCTGGTGGAAGAACCAAGGTGTGCCCCAAGGATCGCATAGCTCGCCCTTGTCGTTCAAGGTGGAGCCTGCGGGGATTTCGAGCTTCACCTGCTTGGCATTGTCGCCCAAGAGAGCCGCCGTGATCTCGGCGTTGGTGCCCACCGGGTTACCCTTGAGAGCGGTGCCGTAGTCGCGGAGTGTGAAGCCGAGGTTGTCGATCGCGGCTTGGACCTTTTGGCGGTCCTCCGTTGAGAGCAGGAGTTCGCTTGCTGGTGGAGTTTCGGCGGCGGGTCGCGGACCGGTGGATGAGGGTAGGGGATCCGGAACGCGGTCCTCTGGAGGGGAGGAAAAAGGGGGCTCCGACCGGGTCTTTTCGGGGACAAACCGGGCCTTTTCAGCCCATGGCTGCCAGACGGCAAGGACCAGGGCGAAGACGATCAGCAGGGTGGCAGCGATGATTTTCAAGCGCCGCACACTCAGGTGTTCATGAAGCCGAGGTCCGGATTCGCAAAGCGTCCGAGGTTCGGGAAGACCACCGGCAGGTGCGCGGAGTCGACGCCAAACCACTTCGCAAGCGTGGCGCTGTATTCGTCCACACTGGTGGTCGGAATCCAGCGGCCGGTGCTGGTGTCGTCCGGACCATTGACCTGGAGGACCGGGAAGGTGCCGTAGGTGCGCTTGCCGCGGAGGGCGCCGCTAGTCGGATTGCCATTGCCGCCGAAGAGGATGTGGTGGCTGCCCCAGCCGTGGTCACTGCCCTGGCCATTGGTCGGGAAGGTGCGGCCGAAGTCGGAAGCAGTGAAGCCGACCACGCTGTTCTGCAAGGCGGCTCCGCCGAGTTGGTTCATCGCGGCACTCAGGGCCTCGATGCCGCGGCTGAGTTGCGAGAGCAGTCCCGCGTGAGTGCCGGTCAGCGGGTCGTCATTCACACCGACCTGCGAGGTGTGGGTGTCGTAGCTGCCGAAGGTGACGAAGAAGATCTGGCGCTTGATCTTGAGCGTATCGCGGGCGGCGATGATGCGGGCGACCATCTTCATCTGGTCGCCGAAACTGCCAGCCGGGAAGGCGGTGGTAAAGTAGTTGGCGGCCGCCGTGGGTGCGATCGCACTGTTGAGCAATGCGCCCGTGGCCATCGCGTCGTCGATGATCGTGCCGAAGGCTCCGGCCTGGAGATTGTGCTGCGGATTCTGGGCGATCGCGCGGATCGTATTCTCGCGGTTCTTGGTGGATGAACCCGCCGCACCACCGGTACCGGCCATGGTCACCGCGCCGCTGGTGGAGACGTGGTATTGCTGGATCGTCGCGCCGACCTCGAAGGTATTCGCACCAGCGATGCTGGTGCAGAGGGCGATCTTGGCACGCTCCGCCGGATCGTTGAGCAACTGGTCCTGCATCGGGTGCAGGTAATCGGCGATACGGCCACCCCAGCCATTGCGCGGCGGTTGATCGGGTAGCGAGGTTTGCCAGTGGGTGACTTGGTCGGAGTGGGAGAAGAGCTGTGGCGGCAGGGCGATGGTCTTCTTCTGATACTGGATGCGGGTGGTCGGGAAGAGCAGGGGGCCGACGTTGAACATCACCGCCGCCTTGCCGGCATCGAACATGTTCGCGAGACCTTGGCAGGAGGGATGGAAACCGTAGTCATTGCCATCGCTGTTCATCGGGCTGATGGGCAGCAGATTGGCGAGCGGGATGGTCAGGTTCTGGCGGATTGAGGCATAGTTCGCATGCGCTTCCGGATTGCGCGGGACGATCAGGTTGTTGCTGTCGTTGCCGCCGGACATGAAGACGCAGATCAGCGCCTTGTAGTCGGGGAAGGCAAAGGGGCCATTACCTTGGGCGAGCGCGGCATTGATGAGGCGGAAGTCCCGCAAGGTGCTAGTGACTCCCAGTCCGATGGCGGCCTTCCCAAAATCCGTGAGGAATGAGCGGCGGGTGCGGAGGTATTTCGCGCGGTCCTGATCGATGGTGGACATGACGTGAGGGTGATTTGAGTTCAGCGTTGGATCGCGAGCTCGGGGGACACGGCGATGAGGTGAAGGATGCCACGGACGCGTTCGCGGCGTTGAGCGTCGGTGGGAGTGGCAGCGGTGTAGGCGATGTTCGACGTGTTCGAGACGAAGCCGTAAATCTGGTCCTCCATTGTCTGGCTCATTTGGCCGGCCATCAGGATCTTGGAGAACTCTTGGATCAGCGGGCGGAGGTTGCCGTCGTTGGTCCAGTAGTCCCCGGGAGTGGCGGTGCGCAGCCCGATCCAGGTGCCGAAGTGCATGGCAATGTCGCCCTCGCCTCTGCGGAATGTATTGAATCCGCTGCTGCTGCCGGTGTTCACGTCGGTGCCGCTGGAATAGATGCCGCCGAACATGAAGTTCGCCTGGCGCAGCACGTTGGTGTCCGAGCTGATCTGGAACTCCGGGGTGATCAGGCCGTTGGCGGCGAGGGTGCCGGGGAACTGGTAGTCGGGCTCGTAGAAGTTGAAGACGGTACTGGCGCGCAGCGGGGTTTGGCCGAGATCGGTATCCGTGCCATTCACCCCCCAGTTCGCGAAGCCGGTCGTGGCGATGTCGGCAGCCGTACCGCCGCGACTCAGGACCGGGGCGAGGGGAGCGGCGTGAAAGGTGCCGACGACGCCATCCAGGATCGACTGGGTTCCGCTGTCAGGCTTGAGGGTTACCCGCGGCGGCTGGGCATTGGGCACCGAGGTCACGGTGTAGGTGCCAGCAGGAGGCACGGGATCACCCGGGGTTTCCGGGGTGAATTGGATCTGCACCTTGTCGTCTACGGCGAGTGCCGGCTGCGTGGTGAAGTAGGCGGTGAGCGTGGTGGTCGCCGGATCGGTGGCGGCGGTGTAGGTCTGGGTGAAGGTGCCACTCAGCCATGCTGTGTCGTGATCGCCCGAGCGGGTGGCGGAATCGGCCGCGGTAATGGTGAAGTGGGTGGTGTTCGGAACCGTGGCCACCGGGTAGACGCCGTTCACCAAAACTCCGGCCCCGCCGGTGCGGAAGCGGATGTAAACCGGCTCGCCGACCGTGAAGGGATGAGCCGCTGGCGTGGTGACCGTGATCACATTGCCCGACTGGGCCCAAGTGCTGCGGTACACGTCCTTGGCGCGGACGCTGAAGGCAGTAGCCGTGGGAGCGAAAGTGCCACTCAGGCTATAACTACCATCGGTGCTCAAAGCGGAGGGACCGGAGAAGGCGAGATCCAGGGTCTGGCCGCTCGCCATTCCATGCAGCACCGGGCTGGTATTCACGGTGATGACGCCACCGTCCTGGCTATAGGTGCCGGTCAGGCTGGTGGCCGGGCGGAAGGCGCGGGCGAACTGGGTCACGCGGATCACCGGCTCGCGCTGCTTGCCATAGCCGGTGGCGCCGGCAGCGATGGCGGAGCGGGCCTCGTAGTCGAGCAGGATCGCCTTGATCACCGTCTTCATGTCCCCACGGACGCCGGAGCCATTGTCATTGAACTTGCTCACCACACGGTAGATGTAGCCGCGGCTCGGGGTGGAGGTCACAAGGCGCTGGATCAACTGGCGGCAGAGGAAGGGGCCGAAGTTCGGATGGTTGAAGATCTGGTCATGCACTGCGGCGAGTTCCTGCGCAGGCAATCCCTGGAAGGCCGGATCCGCTTGAGCCGCCGCGCTCGGGGATGCATTGGGATCAAGCGGGGCACCGCCGGCAGTGGTAAGACCGGGCAGGACCACATTATTCAGGATGCGCTTCCTGCCGGTGAAGTGACGGCTGGGCACTTCGCGCATGGGATCAACCCAATTCGCGCCAGCCCCGAAGCCGGTGCGATAGGCACCCGCGTAGTTGTAGTCCCAGCCGGTGAAAACGTGGGCCATGCCGATGATGTCGTCCTGGCCATAGGTGGGGATCGGCACGCCCTTCGAGTTCAAGATCAGTGAGCCGTCGGGGTGCACCCGGTAGAGTCCGAGCGAGAAGAGCTGGAGGATTTCACGGGCGTAATTCTCATTCGGGATGCGTCCGGCTGTTAGGCTCGGCTTGTCGTTGCGGAGCATGTCGAGATAGCGGCCCATCGCGGGATGGAGGGTCACTGCTTCGAGCAGGCTGCGGGCATTGCCGAAGGCGTTTTCCAGTAGCGTATCGTAGTAATCGGAAAGGGCATCCGCACGGTCATCGAGCGGGCCATTTTCAGAAACCACCATGATCTCGCTCAGCGCAAAGGCCACCCGCTGGCGGAGCTGGTCGTCCGCCGTGATCGAGTTCTTCCACCAGGAATTGAAGGTGTAGTCGCCGACGAGATCGCGAGTGATCGGATCGTTCGCCACGCGCAACTGCTCGACGTAGGGCAGGTGCTTGGTCGCGGGCTTGGCGAACTCGGCATTGATCCACGCATCGAAGGATGCGGCGCCCTGCAGTGCGGTGATGTCAGCGCTGGATGCGCCGAAGGTCGCTTGCTGGAGCATGCGTGCGGCGCCACTCGCCGAGGTATTGGCAGCCGCCGATTCGGTGGTCCAATCCGGCGGCGCAGGTGGTGCCGTGAAGGACGAGGAGCCATTGAGGGGCTTGAAGAACCCTTTGATCTCGCCGTTCTGATACATCACGCTGTGGACGTTCAGGTAGGCGTATTGGGAAAGTCCGTCGGCGATCTGTTCGGCGGTGAGCGAGGCAACATCGACGATGTGCCAGACGCGGGTGCCATCCGCCAGAATCTCCACGCCGGGCTCGTCCAGGTCGAAGACAATGTTCGAAGTAGAGGGCAAGCGCGTGTCGTGCACATGCATGGCGAAGAAGTCGGAGCCTAGGCCGGTGTAGTTCGGAGTGACCCAAGCGGTCTTCTTGTCCGTGGAAAGCCTCAGCAGACAGGACCCATAGGCATTGGTCACGGCACCGGGCTGCGGCGTGAGGGAGGTGAAGTAGAGCGTGCCGTCATTGGAGGTGCCCAAGGCAACATCCTCATATTTGGTCAGCAGGTGACCGGGAATGATGGTGGGCGTGCTGCCTTCCGCTTGGTCGGGACGCACCCAGCCAAGAGCAAGGTGGTCATCGCCCGTGCCTTCCTTGTGGCGGAGCTCCACGTAGTAGCGCTTGCCCGCTTCGAGGCGCAGCAGCGGAGACGGTGCAGCACCACTCCAATCCGCGGCGGTCACGGGCGTGGTCAACTCGGCGCGCTTCCACGCATTCACCGGCTCCTCGTCATCGGAGAGGTAGAACTCGGCGGCTTCGTCGGCACGCAGGTAGAACTTGTAGTCACCGGCGAGCGGCGCGGTGATGAAGCCGCGGATGCGGACTCCGTAATTATCACCGGCATTCGACGGAGCCTGGAGGGAGGTGAGGACGGTAGAAGTTCCCGTGGGAGAGGTGGCCAGTGGGATCTGCGAGACGGAGTTGCCGCTCACGCCGGTCCAGAGCTCGCGGGTAATACCGCCGCTGGTGCCGAGAACGGTTAGATCGAGGAAAGCGGAGCCGGAACCATAGGCATTCGTCGCGGTGAGCAGGATGTGCCATGTGCCGGGTGTCGTGAGTGTGCCGCTGATCAAACCATTCGAACCAAGTGTGAGCTCGGCCGGAAGATTGCTGGCCGCGTAGGAAGTTGGGCTCCCGCTGGCGTTGATCTGATATTGAAAGCCGACGGGATCACCGACGAAGGCAAGGGCCTCGTAGGGACCGAGGATGCGCGGCGCAGTATTCGGAAACATCCGCGTCGTCGGGATCGGCTGCTTGGGCTGGCTCTGCGAGGCCCAGGACAAGATGGCAACGTGGCCACCGGTGTTCTGGTAGTGCTCAATGACGATCGGATAGCGCTTGCCGGCCTCAAGTGACACGACGGCCGAAATTTCGCCCTGGGCATTCGCGACGCGATTCGGCCACTCATCCCAAAGTGCAAAGGCATTTGCAGGGACGGGCTTGGCGGGCCAGCGGTTCCAGAGCACCTGGCCATTCAGCATCACCCGCGAGCTCTCGTTCGCATTGAAGTAGATGGTGTAGGCCTGCGAGAATTCCGGCGCGATCTCACCGGTCCAGCGGCTGGAGAAATAGTTCGAAGTGGTGCCACTGGTGATGGGTGGCCCGGGCCAAGCGGCGACGGTGTTGTTGTAGTTCACCGTCGCATCGACGCGCGAAATGGTCGGGGCCGCTTCGGGAGCCGTTGGCGGAACGGTCGTGGGGGCTGGCGGCAAGTAAGGCCGCTCGGCGATATTCTCCGGATGCTTCCAGAAAAGAGCGGCGAGGCCGGTGCCATTGGCCTGCACCCGATCATGGATTAGCACCGAGGCACTCGTGGTGCTGCCAAGGGTGTAGGTGGGCCCGGAGCCGACGCTCATGGTCACCGATTCATCCGACTCCGCGAGCGAGTCAGCCAAGGGATTGACGCTGACGAGCAGCTCCCTGGTTCCCATCGGGATCACCAAGGTCGATGGGATTGCCTGGTAGTCGCCGGCGCTGGCGGTGCCAGCGGTGGAGAGATTCACCACTACGCGGCCAATGCCAGCGCGGCGCTTGATCTTGAAGCTCGCATTATCCGCGAGGACGATCCCGGTGGGATTAGTGGGCGGCTCTGTCGCATCTTCATCCTCGACGCCGATGGAGACGATGGGGGTGGACTGGAGTCCTGCGGTCAGGCGTTCCAGTTCGGTGCCGCCGCAATGGCAGTCCGCACAATTGCAGTCCTCACCGCAACCGCAGGAGGTCTGGTGATCGACGAGAGGATCAAAGCCGGCTGCGATTTCTTCCCAGTCGGTGAGGCCGTCATTGTCGGTATCCACGTCCGCGGCGATTACGCGATAGAAGGCCCCGCTGGCGGTTGGCAGCGGAGTGCTCACCTCCAAAGTCGTCCCTGTGCCGGAGTAAATTCCGGGAATCGGCTGCCAGCTTGCCGGGGTGCCGGGAGTGGAGGTGATCTGGAGTTGGTAGCGCTTGCCAGCCTGCGACGGCCAACTCAGGACCAGGTTGGCACCTGCGGCGTGGATCTCTTTAACTGCAAAGATATCTTCGGCGGAAAAGGGATCGGTTCCCGCTTCGCACTCCTCGAGATTGGTCCGGCCATCATGGTCGTCATCAGCACCAGGCGTGAGGACGGCGGGCTTGTATTTGGCCTCCCAGACATCTCCGAGACCATTGGTATCGAGGTCGAGATCGGCGCGTGCAGATACGAGGAGGCTAAGGCAGGACGCGGCGAGACAGAGCGTGCGTTTCATTGGCGGCTGGTTGGCGAGACCGATCCGCGGGGAGTATGCCTGAGTGAGGAACTCTCAGGCATCGGAACGAGGAAGAACGCGGCATTGCATGCCAGATCGGGCTTCCGGTGGCGAGAGCTTTTTCACCTATCCCGGAAAATCGGAGCTGCTTGATTGCTTCAAGGTGCCGATTGAATACTCAGAATGGCGGTGACCGGACGGTGATCGGAGCCGTGAAAATCCAGCTCCACGTGACGCTCGATCACATGAAAACGATTGTTCACCAAGATATGGTCGATCGGCAGTCTGACGCCTTGGCCCTGCCATGTACCGGTGAGGCCAAAGCCCCAGGCGGTGTCCGAGAGATTGCCGCGCTGCAACAAGCGCGCGAACCAAGGGGAGAAAGGCGTGCAGTTAAGGTCGCCCATGAGCAGCACGGGGATATCTGCCGCCGAGGCGACGGCCGCGGCGCGGTCATACTGGGCATTGCGCTCGTCGAAGCGTGCGCCCGAGCGCGGGGTGCGGGGGTGCATGCCGAGAACGCGAATCGGTCCGGCCGTGCTGTGGACGATGGTGGAGATCCACGGTTTGTTTGCGGCGATGCCCTCGGGGTCGGGAGGGTCCAAAGGGAATCGGCTGAGCAGCCACATGCCTTCGGCCCCATCGCGGCCGCTGTGGATGCGGTGAGGATAGCGATCCTGGAGAGGGGCCAAGGCGCGCTGCCATTCGAGGGTGCACTCGGTGAGGAGGATGAGGTCGGCATCCTGGAATTGGAGCCAAGCGAGTGCCTCTGCCTTGTGCGGATTCTCCCAGAGAAGATTCCATGCGATCACCCGGAGTGGTGGCGTGGAATCTTCGGCATGACGATGGCTGGACCAGTAGGGCAAGAGCGGCCAGGCGGACCATGCTGCGATGGCGAGTGTGAGCAGTACGATGGCGATGCGACGACGGCGGGTGAAGTGGATGGCGAGAACTACTAACAGCAGCAGCCACCAGAGGCGGAAGTGGGTGAGACGCTCAATGTGGCTGGAATAGATCCCGAGTGGCGCACCCATGGTGGCGAGGGTGGAGAGAGCCAGGAGGACCCAAGGAAGCGCAGCGGCGAGGCGCTTTAGGGATGGGGGAAGGCGGTGAGCCACGGGGAGATCTTTGTGTTGCGCGGGGGCGGGTCAATGGCCGAGGTGGAGTCGCCGGGAACTTGTTTGGTGTCATGAGTGGGACGGGACACAGCGATGCAGGGTGACCTCCCCCGAGCGGTTGAACCGCAAATGGGGGCGCGTTTCCTTTTCATGAAATCCCCGTGAATTCGTTCCGCCTGACGCGACGAGCCGTTGACTGGAGTTGGGTTTATCTAGACGAGATATCATAATGCCCGCTCGTAATTATCCAGGTTCCTTGGTTGTGGTCCTTGCCGTCCTTGCTTGCAGCGGCTGGGTCGTGGCGTGGCGGTCTTCATCCCATCCGGTGGGAGCTGAGGCAAAGCGGGTCGGCAAGGAGGAGAAAAACAACTCTCGCAGCAACACGCGAAGTGGCGGGCGCGAAGCTTCCGGGGCGGCGCATGTAGCGGATCCGGCCACGGCCCGCTTGCTGGCAACCTACAGTGAACTGGTTTCCAGAAGCTCCGACGGCCAGCCCAACAAGAAGCTCGTGGAGGCCTGCCGGACGGCACTGAAGGATAACGACAATGCACGGCGCGCCCGGAACTTCGGCCTGCTGCTGGAACTCGCGCGGCCGGAAGACGCACCCGCGATCCACAAGATGTTCGCGGAGCTCGACGGGGAGGGCCGTGCCTTCGACGAATACAAGAACTTCGCGATGCGTTGGGGGATGGTGGATCCCATCGGGGCCATGGACTTCCTCAAGACACAGCACAAGAACGGCGTCATCCCGCGTGCTGATGTCCGCTCGCTGGCCTTCGGCTGGGGGAAGGTGGATCCTGACGCAGCCCTCAAGTGGATGGATGAAAATTCCGCGGAGGCGGACCGCTGCAGTGGGCGCATCGGGATTGTGGACGGATGGCTCAAGACGGACCCGGCTGGCGCCTCGCAATGGATCGCGGCGAATGCGGCCAAGCTTGGTCCCGATGGCTATGCCGAGTGCGTGGGTTATGCCTTCTCCGCGCACATCTTCTCCGGGAGCACGGAACTGGCGGGCGGGGCGGCTTGGTTAGCCGCATTGCCGGATGACGAAAATTCGAACGCTGCGGCAGCCTACTCGTGGCAGAGGATGCAGTGGGCCTTGAAGCAATTGCCCTACGACAGGGCGGCGGAGGTGTGGGCGAAGGTGGGTAGCGAGCCGTGGATGGACTTTGACCAATTTGTGAACTTCAGCAAATCCGCCGCGAGCGCCACCTTGGCGGATCGCGGTTTGGATGGCTACCTGGAAGCCTTGGGCAAGAGCTGGCCGGAGGATAAGGTTTCGTCCCAGTTCGAGCGCTGGTCCATGGAAAGTCCCGAGGAGACCATTGCCTGGCTGGAGAAGGCTCCCTCCACCCCGGTCACGAAGGCGGCGATCCGCGGACTGGTAAAGACCTTGGAACAGACCGATCCGGAGGCAGCCGCGAATTGGACGGCCAAGCTAGACCAGTGAGTGAAAAGTAGCCCCAGCATTGGAATGGCAGGGGCGCGAGCCGCGTGGCAGCCTAACACGCGAGACGATGATCGAATGCAGGCCACGCGGGATTTGCTCTTGGGGATATTATCTCCAAGGTGATGGACACTCGGGTGAGATCGTGATCGGCGGCTGGGGTGAACAGGGCCGCCTGGCGGCCGATGGGGTCCCGTGCGAGGTCCGCAAGGGTGGCTGGCTGAGTGGTGAGTGGAACTTGCTGGAAGACGGCCGTCAGGTGGCGGTCGCACAAAAGACGAGTGCTTTCCGACGGCGCTTCGAGTTGAGCGGGCCTACGGGACCGGCGGTGCTGGAAGCGGGCTCGGCCTTCAGTCGCGCGATGGATCTGCATGGCGCGGGCGTGAATTGCCGGATCCTGCCGGTGCACGCCTTTACCCGGCGGGCGACGATCGAGGGAAGTTTCGAGGACTTCCGGGTGGTGGTCTTTGGCTTCTGGCTGACGGTGCTGCTATGGCGCCGGGCAGCGAATAACAATTCGGGAGGAGCCAGCTGAGCGAATCAGGCATCGGGCATGGTCATGAAGCCCGCATCATCGAGGGGCATCATTGGATTCCACGCCACCTCCCAGTGGTGGCCATCCGGATCCGTGAAATAGCCGCTGTGGCCTCCCCAGAAGGCGTCCTGCGCGGGCTTCACGATCTGGCCGCCGGCACGCTCGGCCTCTGTCAGCACGGCTGCAACCTCTTCCTTGGTCCGCACGTTGTGGGCGATGGTGATGCCGCCGAAGCCGCCCTTGGCGGGGCGGGTGTCGGGGGAGATGTCCTCGCACAGCGGCTCCAGCCCGTAGAGAGCGAGGCGGGTCCCGGCGGTGGAGAAGAAGGCGACCCCATCGCCAGGCTTGTAGGAGGTCGGCCAGCCGAGGCCGTTGCGGTAAAAGGCCACGGCTCGGTCGAGGTCGCGGACGCCGAGGGTGAGCAGGGTAATGCGTGGCTCCATGGGGTGTGGAAAGTGGAGCCGGGGGCGGGGGCCGTCGATCCTGTTTCGTGGCACTGGACGGGCCGGGGGCGGGATGTCATGAAACGGCCATGTCCGACGCGCTGCTGATCCGCCAAGTCCGAGTGGTTTCCGAAGATTCGCCCCAATTCCGCGAGGCGGATGTGCGGGTGGAGAAGGGGATCATCACGGCGGTGGCGCCGGGGCTGCCGGTGCCGGAAGGCGCGAAGGTGATCGAGGGCAAGGGCCGGCTGCTGATGCCGGCGATGTTTGACGCGCACGTGCACTTCCGTGAGCCGGGCTTCGAGGCGAAGGAGGACATCGCCAGCGGCACCGAGGCGGCGATCAATGGCGGGATCACCGGGGTGGTGATGATGCCGAATACCTCTCCGGCGATCGATTCGGCGACGGTGGTGAAGGTGGTCTTGGACAAGGCGAAGGCGGTTTCCCGGATTCCGGTTTACACTTCGGGCTGCATCACCAAAGGCCGGGAAGGAAAGGAACTTGCGGCGATCGACGGCATGCGGGCGCTAGGCGTGAAGATGCTGACCGATGACGGCGATGGCGTGGGCGATGCGGCGGTGCTCTACCGGGCGATGCAATATGCCAGCGAGTTCGGAATGTTCTTCGCGAGCCACTGCGAAATTCACGAGTTGGCCGGACCACGCGCATTGAACGAAGGCGCGATGTCCTACCGTCTCGGGATCAAGGGCAGCCCGGCTTGTGCCGAGGAGATCATGATCGACCGCGATATCCGCCTGGCACATGCGACCGGCGCGCACATCCACATCCAGCATGTGTCGAGCAAGCTGGGGATGGAGACGATCAAGTGGTGGAAGGATCGCGGCGATGTGAAGGTGACCTGCGAGGTCGCGCCGCATCACCTGATGTTCCGCGACGAGGACATCGGCGACTACGACACGCACTACAAGATGAACCCGCCGCTGCGCACGGCGGAGGACAACGCGGCGCTACTGGAAGCATTCAAGGCCGGGGTCTTCGACCTGCTGGCGACGGATCACGCTCCGCACACGCCCTTTGAGAAGGCACAGGATTTCACCAGCGCGCCGAACGGGATCACTGGGATGGATACGGCACTGGTCTCGATGTATGACCGCTTCATCGCTCGCGGTGAGCTTACCTGGGATATTCTGGTGAAGCGCTACTCCGCGGAACCGCGGCGGATGATGGGCCTGGAGCCGGTGCCGGTGGCCGAGGGCAAGCCGGCCGACTTCATCCTCTTCAATCCCGAGGGCAGCACCACTTTCACGACGGAGTTCATGAAGTCGAAGAGCCGGAACACGCCCTTCCTGGACAAGACCCTGAAGGGCAGTGTGGATCTGGTGGTGCTGGGCAGCGAGGTGCTGCTCGAGCGCTGAAGAGCGGAGCGATCAATCCCGCACCACCTGATAGAAGCGCCGCGCCGGGTGATCGGTGAAGGCGTCGGGGAATTCGACAACCTGGTCCTGCCCGTCACCGGTGTAGCTGTTGCTGAACTGCCAGTCCTGGCAGTCGTCGGATTCGTTGAGCAGGTAGAGCACTCCCGCCTCGGTCGGCCAGCGCACGCGGACCCCGTTGGCGATTTTCTCAAGGGTGACCCGGACGGGCGTGCCGGTCTCTACGATCACCGAGACCGGGTCGATGCTGAAGTTGATCACGGCCCCATCCGCAGTGATTTTCCCCAAGCCGGAGCTGATGGAACTCGCGTCGCAGCTGTCATCCGGGAAGGTGTCCGCGACGAGGAGTTTGCTCGGCCGGTGATTGTCGCTCAACTCGACGTAGACACTGCGACTCGCCGGGGTGCCCGCGTAGGGGAATGAGGGAAAGGTGGCACCGTTGGTGGTGCTGCCGGCAATCCAGAAGAGATCCGTGGCGTTCGGCCGGGCATCCGTCCGGAAAACGTCGGTCGGAGAGGTCGGCAAGTCGACGGTCCATTTGCTGTCGCCGATGGCGACTTCCATCTTAAGCTGAACCGGGCCGTAGTAGGCGGTCAGGACTTGGATGAAGTTATTGTTGATTACGTTTTTGGTGGCACCCGAATCGTAGGAGAACTTCACGCTTACCGGTGTGCCGACTTCAGCGGCCAAGCCCGCGCCGGTGACGCTGGTCACACTGCCGGTGGCGGTCCAGCGGGTTTCAATGGCGGCGGCGGGGAGAGCGAGGATCAGCAGAATAAGGGGGGACTTCATGGATGGAGGAGTGAGCGCGTAACCGCGCGGGAGATACCTACCTTATCCGCGTCCTGACAGATCGAAGTTTCGATATTTCCGTGAAGATCGCGTGAATGGTTTAAAACAGAAATGCCGCCCCGAAGGGCGGCATCCGTGATAACTGGTTGAATCGAAGTCCGGCTTCAGCCTTGGTCGATTGTCTTCTCCGTGGAGGAGTCGACGATCATGAAGCGCTCGCGGTGGAGCGATGGGTCCGAGCGGAAGATCAGGCGGCCGGAGTGCTGGCGCTCAAGCTCGACAAGGTGCTTGCCGTCCTCGGTCTTGAAGCGGGTGAGCACGTCGGGATTGACGATGATGACGAGGTCGCCCGCTTGGTCGCGGTGCTTGTTGATGACGGTGACGATGCGGCGCTGGATCTCGACGCTCATGGTCATCGGCGTTTTCACGCGGCCGCGGCCCTGGCAGTAGGGGCAGGGCTCGAACATGGTGTCCCGCAGCGATTCGTTGAGCCGCTGGCGGGTCATCTCCATCAGGCCGATCGACGAGATCTGTAGTACTTGGGTCTTGGCCTTGTCCTTCTTCAGGCGGTCCTTCATCGCCTTGTAGACCGTCTGCTGGTCCTTGCGGTGGCGCATGTCGATGAAGTCGACCACCACCAGGCCGCCGATGTTGCGGAGGCGGAGTTGGCGGGCGACCTCCACGGCGGCCTCGACGTTGGTCTCGAAGATCATCTTGTCGACGTCCTTCGAGCCGCGATTGCGGCCGGTGTTGACGTCCACCGAGATGAGGGCCTCGGTTTCATCGATCACGATGTAACCGCCGCAGGGCAGCCACACCTGGCGGGAGAAAGCTTCGTCGATCTGCTTCTGGATGCTGACCGCTTCGAAGATCGGCTGCGAGGTGGCCAAGTGATGGATGCGGCGCTTGGCACGGCGGGAGACCTTGCCGGCGATTTCCCGGATCAGTTCGGTCGTGTGAGCGTCGTCGCAGAGGACTTGGTCCACTTCATCGGTGAGGAAGTCGCGGGCAGTACGCTCGATCAGGCCGGGCTCTTGGAAAACGCAGAGCGGCGCTGGACCGGAGTCGCGCTTGTCTTCCACGCTGTTCCACTGCTCCATGAGCATGGCGAGGTCGCGCACGAAGTGACGGGCGCGGGTGCCGTGGGCGACAGTCCGCATGATGATGCCCATGCCTTCCGGCACGCTGAGCTTCTGCATGATCTTGCGCAGGCGCAGGCGCTCCTTCGGGTCCTCGATCTTGCGAGAGATACCGAACTGCTCGGTGAAGGGCATCAGCACGAGGTAGCGGCCGGCCAATGAGATATTGGTGGTGACACGCGGGCCCTTGGTGCCAATCGGGCCCTTGGAGACCTGGATCATGATCTCCGAACCGATCGGGTAGATGCTCGGGATGTCCTTCGAAGTGATCTTCTGCTGCTGCTTTTTCTTGTGGCTGCTCGCGCGCTCGATCTCTTCGAGGCCGGCGTCGAGGGCGGCGGGGATGGCATCCCAGAAGTGCAGGAAGGCGTTTTTGTCGAGGCCGATGTCGACGAACATGGCCTTCAGGCCCGGCTCGATGTTCTTCACACGGCCTTTGAAGATGCCGCCGACAATGTTCTGTTCGCCTTCACGCTCGACGGTGTATTCTTCGAGGATCCCGTTATCGAGGAGGGCCACGCGGCGTTCAAGACGCTCTACGTTGACGATGACGGTGTTGCCTTCCTTGGGGTTCGGTCGCCCGATACCAAGGAAGCGTTTGATTTTCTGGATCATGGATTTGTAAGACAGGAGGATTGGAAAAGGGATGGGTGTGCTTCAGCGTTGTTGCTTGTTGCGTGGCGAGGGCGGGTTGTTCTTGCTCTTGCCGGGTTGAGAACGGTTTTTGACCTTTCCTTCCGCATCCGCTTCGACGCGGACGGTAGGATTGAGCTTCACCGCAGGGTGATCATTGTCGGGATTGCCAGGAGTAATCCCGGTGGCAGCCGCAGCATCGGAGGCTTCGTTGCCGGTTTCACCGTCGTCCACGGTGACGTCGATGGCGTCGAGGACGTCCTTCGGCAGCGGGATCTCCTCGATCGCTTCGAGCTTGCCGGGGACTGGAGAGAGAGGATGGAGGGGCAGCTTCATGCCCTCGTCACGCGAAAGAAGCCCCTGCATCACGAGGTGCACGAGAGGGCCTGCAACGGTGCCGCCGTGCTTGCCTTCATGGACGAAGATGCAGATCGCGTAGCGGGGATTTTCAAAGGGGCCGAAGGCGATGGTCCAAGCATTGTGGCGCTGGTAAGGCTTGCCGTTGACCATGACGATCTCGGCTTGGGCGGTACCGGTCTTGGCGCCGATCTCATAGCCAGGGATGGCCACCTTGGTGGCGGTGCCGGTTGTCTGGGTCGCCATCAGCATACCCTTGCGGATCAGGTCGAAGTCGGACTTCTTCACGCCCTCCTTGATCAAGTCGACCTTCAAGCGAGGTTCGTCCTTGATGAGGACCGTCTTGAGGTCGTCTTGGGCAATGGCGGTCTTCACCAGCCGGGGATGGTAGTATTTGCCGCCATTCGCCACACAGGCGGTAACGGCGCAAAGCTGCAAGGGGGTGGCCAGGGCCTGCCCTTGGCCGATGGACAGGAAGCCCATGTTGACCGGGGTGGGGCGCTCGTTCGGATACTTGCGCTGCCATTCGCGGCTACCGATCACCATGCCGGGATATTCGCCGGGGAGGGGGATGCCGGTCTTTTCGCCGAGTCCAAGCATGCGGAAACCATCGGTCATCTTTTTCACCCCGAGGCCGCTCGTCGCCAACTGCATGAAGTAGGCGTTGCAGGAATGCTGGATCGCTTCCGGCAAGCTCTGGTTGCCGTGAGCGCCACCTTTCTGGGCAATCCAGCAGCCCACCTTCATGTTGCCGAAGGTCACGTAGCCACTGCAATTGTAGTTGCGGGTGGACAAGCCATACATCGCCCCGGTCAAGGCGGTGGGAATCTTGAAAGTCGAGCCTGGCGAAAATGCGCTGATCGCGCGGTCCACCAAGGGGTGCAACTTGTTCTCTTCGTATTCCTTTTGCTTCTCCGGGGTGATACTCGGCACGAAGTCATTCGGGTCGTAGTCCGGCACCGAAGCCATCGCGAGGATCTCCCCGGTGCGAACGTCCATGACCACGCCGGAGGCGGTGCCAGCGCGACGCAGGGCGTTGGAGAGTAGATACTGGATCTCGGCGTCGATGGTCAGGGTGACCTCCGCGCCAAGCCCTGGCGGGCGGCGATCGTAGAGCTTCTCCCCGACGATCTTGCCCTTCTCGTCCTTGACGATGACCTTGTAGCCTTCAGCCCCTTCCGGGTTCTCCGCAGTGACGCCGCGAAGCATGTCATCGAGGGTCGCCTCAATCCCCGCAACGCCTTTGTCGTCGCCGACATATTGGTATTGGAAGCGCTCGTAGGCCTCCTCCGGGATGTCGCCTTTGCCCCACTGGCGCAGGAAGCCCAAGGTATGGCAGGCCAAGGCCTTGTAGGGATATTCCCGCTGCGGTTTGACGTTCAGATAGACACCGGGAAGATCCAGTGAGTGCTCGGCATAGCTGGCGAACTCCTCATAGGTGAGGTCCGTGGTGTAGCTGAAGGGAACCAGGCCACCGTGGGTCTTGTAGTGGTAGACCAGCGACTTGAAGTTGAAGTCCTTGGCCAGTCCGAACTCCTCAAGAGGCTTGATGACCTGCTTCCGGACGATCGCGAGGATGTCGGATTCCTTGCGGATCCGCATCATGCCTTGGTCCCAATAGGGGGTCTCCGTGGTGGGGAACTCCTCGATGGGATCCTTCGAGTTGGCGGCCTTCGCGGCTGCCTTTTCGGCGCGTTGCTGCTGCCGGTAGGAATCGAGGATCTCCTGCAGATTGAAGGAGATCTCATAGTTGCGGCGGTTGCGGGCGAGTTCCACCCCGTTGCGGTCCTTGATGATGCCGCGGATACCGGGCTCGCGGATGCGGATCAGGCGGGGGCCGGGGGCCTTCTCCTTGAAGTACTCGCGCTTGGTGATCTGGAACTCATAGAGGCGGCTCAGCAAAACGCCGAAACCGGCAAGCACGAGGGCGGTGAGCAGGTAAACCCGGAGACGATAACGTGGTTCCAAGTTCATATGAGAGTGCGACGGGGCTTCTTCTTGTGTTTAAGGCCCTCGAAGCGGATCTCGTAACCGCAGCGTTCCGCGATGTGGAACTGCACCCAGAACACCAACGGCGAGAAGAGCATGGTGAACGCCGAGGTGAAGACGATCTGGTAGAGGGTCGGCAGCGGGAAACGGAAGTCCCCGCGGACGAAATTGATGAGTAGATACTCGGAAATCAGATAAACGAAGATGGAGACCCCCACCAGAAAGGTGGAAACCTGCCACTTGCCCTCGCGAAACAGCGGCTGAATGCCCTGCATGAGGTAGCCGATCAGGCCATAGAGGACGATCGAATAGCCGAAGCGCAAGGTTTCCGCGGGGAACTTGTAGACGCCCATCAAATCCCCGCCGGGCGGGCCGAGGGCATTCTGGGCATCCCACAGGAAACCGCAGACGAAGGCCAGCATGAGCATGACCGGAGGGCCGACTGTGACCGAAGCGCACAGGAAGACCAAGGTCAGCAGCAGCAGGCGGGAATTGTAGAGCCCGGTCAGCGCAGGAATGAACTGCTGCACCACGAGGGCAAGCAGGATCATGATCAAAAGGCTGAGCGTATAGCGGATCACTACTGATTCACGGTAGGAAGGAGAAACACCGTGCTCAGATCCGTGAAGTCGACCGAGGGTCGGACCAAAGCTTCGGTATCAATCGGGCCGGGTTGGACCGACTCGATGGTGCCCACGAGGATATTCGGCGGGAAGAGCCCGCCGAGGCCGGTGGTAAAGATACGCGTGCCCACGCTGATGCGGGCCTTCGCGGAAAGGAAACGGAGACGGAGCAGGGGCTCTCGCTCGTATTGCCCACGCTGGCCGCTGAGGATGCCCACTTCGGGCGTCCCTTCGACCTGCACGGAAACCTGACAAGCTTCGTCGGTGAGCAGGACCACCGATGAAGAAAATTTGTCCACCCGATCCACCTTGCCGACCAAGCCACGGTCAGCGACGACCGGCTGGTGATCCTTGATCGGCTCGCCGGGGGAAAGTGAACCGCGGTCGATATCCACGGTCTGCCACCAGGTGGTAGGTTGACGGCGGATGATCTGGACCGGTGTGGCCTTGAAGTTGAGGCGCTTCTGGAAATTGAGGGCGCGCCGCATGCCGACGTTTTCGGCCTCCACTTCCGCAGCATGGGCCTCGACTTGCTTGAGACGCTCAAACTCGGTGCGCAGGACATCAAGCTCCGCCTGCAGCTTCTCCGAGCGATCTACTTCCTCCAAGAAGGACCGGGCCTTCGTCTCCATCTTGGACCCGTTGGTCAAGAAGGGGGAGAGCCAAGAGTAGTAGGTGCGCTGGATCTCACGCACGGAGCGTTCGCTCCGGGTGAGTGCCCAGACGGCACCCCAGAGAAACAACAGGAAGGCTACGAGATTGAGCGGCCTCATGGCGAGGGCTCCGGGTCAGTAGTGGGATGAGGTGGTCACCCGCTTCAGCACCTCGATCTCCTGAAGCATCTTGCCGGTTCCTTCTGCCACTGCGCTGAGGGGATCCTCGGCGACGTGGACAGGCAGGCCGGTTTCCTCCCGGAGCAGACGGTCCAAGCCGCGGAGCAGGGCTCCGCCACCGGCCAGCACGATACCCCGGTCCACGAGGTCCGCTGCAAGTTCCGGCGGGCAGCGCTCAAGTGTGGTGCGGACCGCGTCCACAATCGTGGAAAGCGGGTCGGACATGGCCTCGCGGATCTCCTGCGAAGTGATGGTGATGGTTTTGGGCAGGCCGGCGACGAGGTCGCGGCCTTTGACGTCCATGGTGATTTCCTTCGACAGCGGTGCGGCCGAGCCAAGGCGGATCTTGATGTCCTCCGCGGTGCGCTCACCAATCATCAGATTGTAGGCCCGCTTCATGTAGGACACGATCGCCTCATCCAGTTCATCGCCCGCGGTGCGGACGGAGCGGGCGAAGACGATGCCACCAAGAGAGATCAGTGCCACCTCCGTGGTGCCGCCACCGATATCGACGATCATGTTGCCGGAGGCGTCCATGACCGGCAGGCCGACGCCAATCGCGGCAGCCATCGGCTCCTCCACGATGTGGACTTCGCGGGCACCCGCCTGCTCAGCGGATTCGCTCACGGCGCGGCGCTCCACCTCGGTGATGCCGGAAGGGACCGCGATGACCACCCGCGGATTGTTGCGGCGGCGGTTGTTATTGGCCTTGCGGATGAAGTGCCGGAGCATCGCTTCGGTCACCTCGAAGTCAGCGATCACCCCATCTTTGAGGGGGCGAATGGCGACGATATTACCGGGGGTCCGTCCGAGCATGCGCTTCGCATCGTCTCCGACCGCCAAGACTTCATTGGTACCAGCCTTCACCGCGACCACGGAGGGTTCGCGAAGGACGATGCCTTGGTCTTTGACGTTTACGAGCGTGTTGGCGGTGCCGAGGTCGATGCCGATGTCGTTGGAAAACCAGCTGCCGAATAATCGAGCAAACATTCTGATGGTGAAAGATTTGGAAAAGGCGACTCGACGGGTTTAACTACCCCGGCGCGGCCCGTCCACCGTTCGCCAGGGAGCTGAAATACTTAAGCAAACCGAATATTCCGGTAGCCGTCGAACTATGGCGATTCAGGCCCTGTCGGGTCAAGGGCAATCCCCGTTTCGTGAAGAGAACCAGCGAGTCCCGAGCGGGGTGGAAATCAGGCTCCCGCCAAGAGCGGGCCGTTCGCGGCGTGGCGGGTCAGGAACTCATCCGCGAGGCCGGAATAGGCCCGCGCGCCGATGCCATCGGGGTCGTGTTCAAAGATGGTCTTGGCGTGGCTGGGGGCTTCGCCAAGGCGGATAGTCCGCGGAATTACGGTTTGGTAAAGCTGGTTTGGGAAGTAGTTGCCGACCTCATCGACCACCTGCTTGGCGAGGTTGGTGCGGCCGTCGAACATGGTCATGACGATACCCTCAAGAGTAAGGTCAGGGTTCGCACCGGAGTCGCGGATCTGGTCGATCACATGGACGATCTTGGCAAGGCCTTCGAGGCCGAACCACTCGCACTGGAGCGGGATGAGAATCTCATCCGCGGCGGCGAGGGCGGATGTCATCAGCACGCCGAGGGAGGGGGGGGTGTCGAGGACGCAGAAATCGAAGAGATCGTTCGGCTTCAACCCCTGGAGGTGAGTGCGAAGGCGAACGAGGTGATCATCACTGCGGGCCAGCTCGATTTCCACGCCAGCGAGGTCCATGTGGGAGGGGATGACCGAGAGATTCTCGCGGCCGGAAGGGATCACCTTGTCGCGGACATTGGCGTGGCCGAGGAGGGCCGGGTAGACGGTCGCCTCGCCATCGACATCCAAGCCGAGGCCGCTGGTGGTATTCGCCTGCGGGTCCAGATCGATGAGCAGCACGCGGTGGCCCTTGAGGGCGAGGGCGGCGGCGAGGTTGAGCGCGGTGGTGGTTTTCCCCACGCCACCCTTCTGGTTTGCAACGGCGACGACTTTCATCAGCAAATGGACGGACAGCAGCGGCGCGGAGTCTTCCGGTCAGGGCGCGGGCTTGCAAACAAAACCGGAGAGAATGCGGTGCTTCGGGTGGGGATGAGTGAAAGATGAACCGCGAAAAGCGCGCAACCCCGCGAAATCCCAAGGCGGGGTAAGCCTATCGCGGTGGCAGCGTGTCCTCGATCAGGCGGCAGCTCTCCTCGATCCAGTCGGCGGGGCGGAATTTTGCTGCGACTTCCTTGGCGCGGCGCTGGATCGCGGGGTCCTTGAGGAGCCGGTCCAGAGTGGCGGCGACGCGCGGGCCTTTAAACTGCCAGGGATGGAGGCCATCGCCGACACCGAGATCGCGGACGCGGCTGAGGTTGTCCAACTGGTCGTGGGCCATGGGCATGACAAGCTGGGGTATCCCTGCCTGCAGGGCCTGGGCGCAGGTGCCGATGCCGCCGTGATAGACGAGGGCGGCGACGCGGGGCAGGACCTGGCTGAGAGGAATGAAGGAATAGTGGCGGATCTCAGGCGGCAGGTCGGCGGGGATGGTATCGGTGAACTTGCTGAGGAAAATGCCGCGCTTGCCGAGGATTCGGAGGGCTTCGCGCGCCTCGATAAAGAAGTCTTGGCCGCGGTCCATCGCGCTGCCCGGGGTGAAGACTATCGGAGGATCTCCGGCATCGAGGAAGTCATCGAGGTCCGCGGGTAATTCGCGGAGGCCGGCTTCATCGAACATCGGGAACCCGGTGAGTCGGGTCTGCGCGGGCCAATCAGGCTGGGGCGGGGCATACCAGTCAGGAAAGAAGGCGATCACGCGGTCGGGCGAGTGCCACTGGCGGATCATGTTCCGGTCGGGCGGCAGACCATGCTGCTGGCGGAAGCGGTTCCACTCCGGGAGGACGTGCCGGTCCACGATCTTGCCAGCGCCCCACCATTGCAGGGCCTTCATCCAGCGGGGCGCGCCATGTGGCAGGGTGCCATGCATGACCGGTGCGCGGTAATTGCTGGTAAAGAGCGCGGGGGCGAGGTGCACGGAGACGACAGGGATGCCGAGAAGCTCGCGGGGCACGAAACAGCCCCAAGCCAAGGAACTGGCGACGATGAGGGTGTTGCCGGGGTCGTTGAGCTCCTGCGCCGCAGCGAGGATCATCTCGTAGCTCGGATTCACCGCATTGCGGACGATCGAAGGGAAGGCCTTGAGCGGATGCCAGAGATGCGGATCAGCCTGCACACGCTCGAAGTCTTCCACCGTGCCCATGCCGCGAAACTCCAGGCCGGCGCGGCGAACGAGGTCCTCGAAGTAGGCGCTGGTGAGCAGGGTAACTTCGTGGCCGCGGGCTTGCAGGGCACGGCCGATGCCCGTGAACGGGTGGACATCGCCCGCACTGCCCATGGCGTAGATGAGGATGCGCATTTGTTGCTCCCTGTGTGGGGCAAATCCGTGATCCGGCAATCCGAAAGCCCGGCTTGCTGCGCATGCAAAACGGGCACACCGGGTGCCATTCAATCGCTTTTCAAGGCTGGCGGGCCGTTGCGATACTCAAGCGGGATGAATCAGGAGCCTTGCTCACTTGGTCGTAGATCGTCTCGCCCTTGTAGGTCAATTTGACGGAAAGCGACTGGTTGATAGCAGTCCACTTGCCGGTTCCGAAATCCGCTTTGCCGTGGCCGTCCGTGAGGGCGGAAACAACGGAGCCATCCCCCTTGATGACGGAAATCTGAACCTCGGGTAGCGGCTTTCCCGTGCCATCGATCACGGTCAATTCCCGCCGTGCACAGGAAGTTGCAAATACGACGACAACAGCCATGAGCCGCGATCTGAACAGCGGGAGTTTGCTCATAGCTGGTTGAATCACTATACTGAGGACCGACTTGTCAAGGTTCCGGAGATGCGGGCTAGCGCCGCGGGTTCTCGAAGCCCCAGCGGCCACCGTAGTGGATCCGTTCGTGGCGGACTTGGGCAAAGCTCGGATTGATGAACTCCGGCGGCTTCAGGAAGTGCTCCCAAGCGAGAAGCATCTGCAGCGCGGCTTCGAGCGGCTCCACGCCACCCGTGCCGGTGCCGAGTCCGGGGCAGGCAAGGGTGCGGATCGCCCGCTGGGATTCGTCGCGGTTGTGGCGGTGCACGGCGGTCAGCGCGGCCCACATCGCGAGATACACGTGATCGGTGCCGCGAATGTTCATGGGGATGCGCATGGTTGGCGTGTGGGCGACGAAGGGATGCGCGGGATGACCGGTGGGCACGATGATGCTCGTGCCCACCGGTTGCTCACCGAGGAAATCCGCGAGGATCTGGCGCTGGATGCGCTCCATGAGGTCGCGGCCGAAGTGTTTGACCACGGCGAGGTCCACGCCGGCATCCATAAGGCCGAAGGAATTGCCGGCAGTGACGATGCAGTCGTAGGCCGGGAGATCTTCGAAGCGGCCGCAGACGATTTCCACTTCGGGATGTTTGCGGAACTGCCAGCGGAAGACTTCACTGGTCTCCTGGCCGCGATCGACGAGTATAAGTCGCATCGGTCTAACAGGATCTATTTCTTTTCTGGCGGGGTGATCGTGTAGCCCGACTCGAGGAGGCTGTTGATGAAAACGATCTGCCGGTGCTGCTCTTCGCCAGCCAAGACGAGAAGGCGGTCACCGAGAAGGTGTGTGGACATCCAGGATTCGAAGTGGATGCCGAAGCGTTCGTAGACAGCGGACATCCTGATTTTGTCCACGGGGTCGGAGAGGAGCTTCTTGGTCAGGGCGGGTGAGAGTTGGTATGTCCGTGTATACCACTCCCCCGATGGGGCGGCGGGGGCCTGGACCTGAATGCGGAAGGGGCCGGAGAGCGGGATTACCCGTCTGCCTGTCGCCTTGCAAAGTAGCTCCAAGGCATCGCTGAAAGGCACCTGCCGCAGAGACATGGTAACCCTCGGCGGCTCCTCCTTGACGTCGGCGTCGAGCTCGAAATCGCTCAGGGCGAGCGGAAAACCTGTCCTGATGTCTTGCATTGCCCACTCGCGCACGAGACGGTCGTAGCCTTGCTCAAAGCTGGCATTCGTGAGATCGAAGGAAGGGATGCTCGCCCTGCTCCACATCTCGAAGACGATGTTTGCCATTCCTTTATCCGTGGCCACGGAGGATGCGGGAGACAAAATCAGGAACAGAAGGGAGACCGGGAGCCGGAGCGCTTTCATGGGCGGCGGGTTGGTTTGCCGTTCGGGGTGATGGTGTAGCCCCTGCCTAACAGCTCGTTGATGACCTGCATCCGCTGGTGGGTCCCGGCATCGGCATAGAGCACGAGTTGCGTATCATCCAAGCGCGCGGATTCGAAATCGAGCCTGATGCCGAGTTCGGCATAGCCCGCGATGAGCTTTGACTTGTTGGGGGCAGCGGGATCGAGCCCGAGTTGCCGGAAGATACCGGGAGAAAGGGCGTAGGTGCAGGTGTTCCAATTACTATTGGACTGGCTCGGTGGATTCAGGTGGAAGACTCCCGCACCGGGGATGAGACGCCGGCCGAAGGCCTTGCAGACCTGGTCGAGCGCCTCGGGGTAGCTCAGGTTTTTCAAGGACATGCTAACCACCGGGTCCTGCATGTGAGAGGAGGTTTCCACCGACTCGAACTCGGCCAGCGCAAACGGGAAGGGCAGGTTGTTGGCGCTTCGCCACTGTGCCAGTATGCGGTTGTAAGCGTCGGTGAAGTGTGCGTCTTTGAGCTCCAATTCAGTTATGCGTTCTTGGAACCATGTCCGGAAGATCGTCTGGGTTTGCTCGACCCCGAAGGAAAGTTCGGCAGCGGGAGCGGGGTGCTGAGCGAGGGCCAGAAAGGCGATGATAGTCAGGAGCAGTTTCATCGGCATGGACGGACTGGGATCAGTCGTCGCCGATACTGATATGTTCCACGGTGGAAGGCAATACGGGAGCTCCTGACACCCGTGGGGTGGGGCAACAAGTCAGGCTTGCCCCGCGGTCCGCGTCTTCAAGTGGTCAATCCATTCCCGCCAATCGTCGTCGGGCGGAGGGAAACGATCGAGATACGCGGTGCGCCCAGTGCCTTGCAGGGAACGCCAGTAGGGTAGCCAAGTATTGAGGAGCCAGTGCTCCCCGTTGCCTTGCCGCCAGCCGCCCCAGACGGAATTTTGTCCGGGAAACTGGAGCCAAGGCGGTGGAACAGCCCCCTCCAGCGGCAAGGTCACGCGGAAGCAGGTGCCGCCTTGTGGGCTGCTATCCACCTCAATTTTTCCGCCATGGCTTTCGACGACTGACTTGACGATGGCAAGACCGAGCCCGGCATGTCCATTCACCTGGCCGCGGGCAGAGTCCGCGCGATAGAAGCGGTCGAAGAGTCGGGGCAAATGCTCGGCGGAGATGCCCGGGCCGGAGTCGGCCACTTCAAGGCAGACCGAGTCCGGCTGCGCGATCGTGCGGATGCGAACGGTGCCCCCGGCAGGCGGATGCACCAGCGCATTCGAGACAAGGTTTTGCACCACCATCGCGAGCGAGTGCGGATCACCGTGCACGGGCGCTGGAGCAAGCTCGCGCACGATCTTGGTGGCGTGTTCGTCGGCCAGCGGTTGAAGGAGATCGGCCACGCCCGCGGTGACCTCGGCAAGGTCGCAGGTGAGACGAGTGCCGTTCGAAGTCGGCAAGTCTTGCTTGGCCAGAACCAGGAGCGACTCGACAAGGGAGCGCATGCGCTCGGCTGCGGTACGGCAACTGCCGAGGATCTCGCGATATTGCTCAGGTTCGCGCTCGCGCTTCAGCGCGCGCTGGGTCTCCGACAGGATGATAGTAACCGGGGTGCGGAGCTCGTGTGAAGCGTCCGCGGTGAAGCGCTTCTGGCGCTCGATCGCATCGGAGAGGCGGTCGAAGGTGTCGTTGAGGACTTGGCCGAGGCGGCCGAGTTCGTTGTCGGTATTCGCGATCTCGATGCGCTCGTTGAGATTTCCTGCGGCGATGCGCGAGGCAGTACGGCCTATGTCGTCGATCGGCTTGAGCGAGCGGCCGGCAAGCCACCAACCGCCGCCGAGACCGATCAGCCACAAAGCACCGCCGCCGAGGCCAAGCCAAACACCGAAGCGGATGAGTTCACCGCGCTCGGCGCCGACGTCATGCCCGGCGAGCGAGCTCAAACCTTCCGGGTCGTAGCGGAGGATCTCGCGGAGCTTGCCGCGGTCGACGTATTGGGTGTCCTTGCTCGGCTTCGGCCGCTTGAGATCAGCAGGCGCATTTGGCGATGTGTAGAGCGGCGTGCCGTCGGTATCCCAGAAGGCGATGTAGAAGCCACTGGTGAAAAGTTGGTGGAGCTCCGGAGACGCGGAGGCGAGATCTCCGGGATCACGCAGGCGTTCGCGGAGATCCTCGGTGCTTGCCCGATCGTCCTTGTTGGGAAGCGGGTGGACCGTGAAGAGCGTGCGGAAGAAACTGCCTTGGAAGCTGCGGATTTCCCTGTCGAGCTGTGCGGTGCGGTCGTTCGAGGCGAGGCGATAAGCCAACATGCAAACGCCGGTGATGAGCGCCAGCAGGATCAGCGCATACCACAGCAGCATGGTCCAGCGGACCGACTGGAAGAGCCTGCCCATCATCTACTCAATGCAATAGCCGTGACCACGGCGGGTGGAGATGAAGGAGGCTCCGAGCTTCTTGCGGACGTTCGAGACGTGGACGTCGAGGAGATTGGAGAGTGAGTCTTCGTTCTCGTCGAAGAGATGCTCGTAGAGCTCGGTGCGGCTGACGACGCAGCCGCGGTGCAAGGCGAGGTACTCGACCAGGCGATATTCGCGCGGGGTGAGCGGGACGGTCTCGCCATCCTGGCGGACCAGCTTGGCGGCGATATCGATTGTGATGTCGCTGACTTCAATGGTGCTGGTGCTGCCTCCGGAACTGCGGCGGATGAGGGCACGCAGGCGGGCGAGCAGTTCCTCAAAGTCGAAGGGTTTTGTTAGGTAGTCGTCGGCGCCGGCATCAAGGCCGCGGATGCGATCGGGGATGGCGTCGCGGGCGGTGAGCATCAGCACCGGGGTCGTCTTTTCTCGACGCAGGCGCAGCAGGAGTTCCCAGCCATCGAAGCCGGGAAGCATGCCATCGAGAATGATTGCGTCGTAGCCGGACTCGCTGGCCTTTGCCAGACCCTCGGGCCCATCGGCTGCCGCATCGACGGCATACTGCTCCTCCCGCAGCCCTTCGGTCAGGCTGTGGCGGAGCAGGGGATCGTCTTCGATGACTAGAAGCCGCACGAGTGGTGGATGGTCTATAGGTGATGACTGATAGTTTGAAGCGGGTCCGGGCGATCGTTGGTTTTACCGTCCAACCATCAAACTCATTCGTGTCTGAGTGCTTCGATCGGATCGAGCTTTGCCGCCCTGCTTGCTGGCATGAATCCGAAGACGATGCCGATCACCGCGGAGAAGACGAACGCGATGATGTTGATCTTGGGGTCGAAATGGAAGGGAGCACCGCTCATCGGCGCCAGGAAGTAGCAGGCCACATAGGCAAGGCCAATGCCGGCCAGCCCGCCCACACAGGACAAGGTCACCGCCTCCACCAGGAACTGCGCCATGACCTCACGCGCCCGCGCGCCGATGGACATGCGGATGCCGATCTCCCGCGTCCGCTCGGTCACCGAGACCAGCATGATATTCATGATCCCGATCCCGCCGACCAAAAGGCTGGCTCCGGCTACCGCCCCGAGCAGGCTGGTCATGATCTTGATGCTGGAGCTCATCACCTCCGCGACCTGGCGCGAGTCGGTGACCGAGAAGTTGTCCTGCACCGTGCGAGCCAGATTGCGGCGCTCGCGCATCAGCGCGGCGATATCAGTCATCACCCCGTCGGTTGGGTAGCCATCGATGGTGGAGATCATGATCTGATTGACGTTCTGCTTGAACATCTGACCGTTCAGCCGGCTTTGCAGCGTGGTGATCGGGATGATGATGTTGTCATCCAAATCGTCGCCCCAGCCGGCCAAGCCTTTCACCTCGGTCACGCCGATCACCGTGACGGCCGTATTGAGCAAGCGGATCCGCTTGCCGATCGGATCCTCACCCATGAACAGCTCCTTCTTGATCGTCTCGCCGATGACAGCGACCGGTTCACCGGTGTTCAGTTCGCTGATGTCGAAGAATCGGCCGCTAGAGATCTTCCAATTGCTGATCGGGAAATACTCGGGATAGACGCCCTGGACATCGGTCTGGCGCGCCTGCTCCTGATAGATGGCCTGCACCGTGGTGTTCGACAGCGGCGTGATGTGCTTGATGCCGGGAACCTGCTGGCGGATCATCTCCACATCCGTGCGGCTGAAGAGCGGCGAGGCGGAAGGCCCCCAGCCTTGACCCGGGCGCACGGTCAGCAGGTTGTTGCCGAGCTTCGAAATGCCTTCCTTCATGGCTTCGGTGGCACCGTTGCCGAGCGTGACCATGGTGATCACTGCCGCCACGCCGATGACTACGCCGATGACAGTGAGGAAGGCGCGTAGGAGATTCCGGCGGATCTCCCGCAGGGCGATAATGAGAGCGTTCCAGAACATCTTGGTTCAGTGGGTGGCTGCCGGCGTGTTGCGCAGCGCGCGGTCTTCGTTGATCACGTCAGAGCCGATCAGGCCGTCGCGGACATGGACGATGCGCTTGGCATAGTGGGCGACCTCGTCTTCGTGGGTCACCATCAGCACGGTGATATTGCGCTCGTCGTTGAGACGGCAAAGCAGCTCCATGATTTCCAGAGTGGTCTTTGAATCGAGGTTGCCGGTCGGTTCGTCAGCGAAAAGGGTCCCGGGGTGGGTCACGATCGCGCGGGCGATGGCGACGCGCTGCTGCTGACCTCCGGAAAGCTCGGCGGGCGTGTTGCGCTCCTTGTTGCCCAGGCCGACACTGCGGAGCGCCTCGCGGGCCATCTCGTGGCGCTGGCTACGGGTGTAGCCGCGGTAGAGCAGCGGCAGCTCGACATTCTCCAGCGCGGAGGTGCGTGCGAGCAGATTGAAGCCCTGGAAGATGAAACCCAGTGCGTGCCGCCGCAGCAGCGAACGCTGGTCCTTGTTCAGCGTCTCGACGGCGATGCCCTCGAACATATAGCTGCCAGTAGTCGGGGTATCAAGGCAGCCCAGCAGGTTCATGAGCGTGGACTTCCCGGAGCCGCTGGGCCCCATGACTGCGACGAATTCGCCCTTGTGGATGGTGAGGTCCACGCCTTTCAAGGCTTGGAACGCGGCATCGCCGCGACCGTAGGTCTTGGTCAGAGCCTGGAGCTCGATGAGGGTCTTTTCCACGACAGCTCAGGTGGTGGTTTTCGGCTTGGCACTGATGATCACAGCCATGCCTTCCTTGAGTTGTTCGCCGCTGACTTCCGTGCGGTTGCCATCGGTCACGCCGGTGGTCACAGAGATCTCGACCGGCTTGCCGTCCTCCAGCACCCAGATCCGCGCGCCCTTCTTGGGGTCGGGGCCACCTGATGGCGGGCCGCCGGTGTTGCCGCGGCCGATGCGTCCCCCGCGGCGACCGCCAAAGGGGGACATTTGCTGCACCAAGGTCTTGCCACCGCTATCGTCGGCTTTCTGGCCGAGCCTGGCGGCGGATTCAGGGTCGAAGCGCAGCGCCGCATTGGAAACGGTGAGGACGTTCTCCTTGCGCGTCACGTAGATCTCGGCGGTGGCGGTCATGCCTGGGCGCAGGCTCAGGTCGTCGTTGTTGACGTCCAGTTCGGTGCTGTAGGTCACCACGTTGTTGGTGACCACGGAACCGAAGAGCACTTTCTTGACCGAGGCCTTGTAGGTGCGCTGGCGCCAGGCGGAGACGCTGAACTCGGCTTCCTGTCCGGCCTCGATGCGACCGATCTCGGCCTCGCCGACGGCGACGTTGAGCTCCATCTTACTGAGGTCCTCACCGATGACGAAAAGCTCCGGTGCGGTGAAGGAGGCGGCCACGGTCTGGCCGACTTCCAGCTTGCGGGTGAGCACGGTGCCGTCGACGGGCGAGCGGATGATGGTCTTGCTAAGGTCACGCTCGATCGACTTGAGATCGGCTTGGGCCTGCTCCACCGAGGCATTGGCACTCTCGAGATCGGCCAGACCACGGGCGACAGTTGCATCGGAAGTTTCCATCTCTGCCTTCGACGGAGTCTGGCCACCGCTGAGCTTGTGCAGTTCCTTGAGGCGTGCGTGGTTGGCCTCACTTTCCGTGAGGGTGGCCCGCGCCTGGTTGACCCGGGCCTTGGCAGCGGCCAGCACGGCGCGGCTGCGATCGGTCTGGCTTTCGAGCTTGGTGGTATCCAGCTTTGCCAGCGGTTGGCCCTTCTTCACGAGGTCATTGGTATCCGCATAGACCTCCGATGCAGTACCGGAAAGCTCGCTGCCCACGGTGACCTGGTTGATCGGTGCCAGCGTGCCGGTGGCGGTGACTTCGATCGAAATGTCACCCGGCTCCAGAGGTTCGGTCAGGAATTCAGGGCCGCCCGCGACTTCCTTGTCACGGGACTTATAGTAGGCCCAGCCACCGCCGATCAGGCCGAGGCCGATGACGATGTAGATCCATTTTTTCAAAGGGTTGGAAGCACCTTGGCGGACAATCGCGGCAAGATCCTCGGACGAGTCAGGCTTGGACATGGGTGTAGGAAGAAGAAAGAAGGGAAGGGGGAATAATTCAGGAAGCTGAGGACCAGCCGCCGCCGAGGGCCTTGTAGAGCTGGACGTGGGCAGCGGCGCGGTCGGCGCGGGCATTGATGAGGGCTT
Source organism: Haloferula sp. BvORR071 (assembly GCF_000739615.1). Taxonomy (GTDB): domain Bacteria; phylum Verrucomicrobiota; class Verrucomicrobiia; order Verrucomicrobiales; family Akkermansiaceae; genus Haloferula. The sequence goes on along the minus strand of NZ_BATP01000003.1, from coordinate 226,853 downwards.
CCTCCTGAGCGAGGGTATTGCGCTGGGCATCCAGCACGGTGAGGAAGTCGATCACACCGGTGCGATAGCGCTGGGTGGCGAGCTTGGACGCCTCGCGGCCGGCGTCGGCAGCCTTTTCCAAGGTGGAGAGACGAAGCTCCGTCTGGCGGCAGGCGATCAGGGCGTCCTCCACTTCGGAGAGGGCGGTGAGAATGCTGCGTTCGTAAGCGAGCAAGGACTGCTCTTCCGCCGCGCTCTGGGCGGTGATGTTCGCGCGGATGCGGCCACCATCGAAGATCGGACCAGAGATGCCAGCGATGAGGCCAGCGGCGGCGGACTCGGGATTGAACAGTTTCGAAGAGTGCAGCGTATCCACGCCGAGATTACCGCTGAGGCGCAGGCTTGGGAGGCGCTCAAGCTCGGCAGCGTGGGTGTTTGCGATCGATGCGACCCATGCATAGCCGGCGGCGCGCACGTCCGGGCGCTGACGAATGGTATCGGCGGGAATGCCCACGCCCAAGCGGCGCCCTGGCACGGGCACGGACCCGGCTCCCGTGGAGACATCACCGGGGACCCGTCCACAGAGCAGGGAAAGACGATTGCGGGTTTGCTCGATGTTTTGATTGAGGGTGGCCAATTGAGTGCGCGCGGACTCCAGGCTCGATTCGGCTTGGCGGAGTTCGAGGGCGTCGATCTGACCCGCCTGAGCACGCCATGATGCAATCTGGGTGGTTTCCTCGCGGGTCTTTACACTCTCCTTCACCACCTGCAGGCGGCCTTCAGCGGCGCGGAGATCCAGATAGGCGAGGGCGACTTCCGACGCGAGCGATGCCTGTGCGCTGTGGAGATCCTCCTTTGCGGCTTCGGCATTCGCGGTAGCCGCAGCGATGCTCTGGCGATTGCGGCCGAAGAAGTCCGGCTCCCACGAAGCACTCAGGCCAGCGGAATAAGCGGTGCCGGAGCTGGTGCGGGTCCAGTCATCGAAACGGGCGTTGGTACTACGCGCACCGGAGTAATCGAGAGTGGGGTAGAGCGAGGCCTTCTGGGCATCGCGGCGCGCTTGGGCCTCGCGCACCCGGGAGACGGCGGAGGCGAGATCCTTATTGCCGGCCAGCGCCTCGCCAATCAGACGGGTGAGTTGAGGATCTCCGAATTGTCCCCACCAGCGCGAGAGATCGCGATCCGGCGAGGCTGTGGGGAAACCCGCTGCATTCCGCCACGAGACCGGGAGGGTGACGCTCGGGGCCTTCGGTGCCGTCGGGGTACACGAGGGCGCGACAAAGGCGGTGGAACCCATGGCGAGAATCGCGATGAGTCGGCGGCGGGCAGGCGAGGTCATGTGCGGGAAGGTGGCAGTTGTCACCTTTAGACAAGGTGAAGGAGCTGGATTTTTCAGACATGACGGAGCTACTTTTCCTTGAAAGAATGGGAATAAATCCAGCGTTGCGCATTCGTGAATCGGCGTTGGTATCCATGCCCCTTGCTTGGCATGATCGCATCAATGCAAGGGGCCGATTGAGGGAAGTGTCCGGGATTGTGGAGACGGACTGCCAAGTAATCTGCCTCGACCCACCAAAGGAAAAGCCGCTCCCATCACAGGAGCGGCTTTCAAATCAATTAAAGAGACGGGCTCGGGGCTCAGCGGCTGGAGTTGGCGCCGCTGTAGTGGCTGCGGCCTCCACTGCGGCGACGGCGCCGACGTGCTGGGTTGAATCCGGTTGCACCCGCCACCGCTGGGGCAGCTTGGGATTCGCCTTGGCTCTGACTTTGGCCTGAGCCTTGTCCGCCACGATTCTGCCCTTGGCCTCCTCGCTTTTGGCCGCCGCCTTGGTTGCGGCCGCCACCCCCGCCACGCTTCTGTCCGCCGCCGGACTTCCCGCCACGGGCAGGAACCGGCCCACGGATGCCGCGAGCGTGTTTGTCGGCCACCGTTTCGTCATGCCAGCGGTGGTCATTCCAGAGTGGCACGGGCATCTTGATGACCTTCTCGATGTCGCGCAGGAACTCGAGTTCTTCATCCGAGCAGAACGATACCGAGAGACCGTCGGCTCCGGCGCGACCGGTCCGGCCGATGCGGTGAACGTAGGCTTCCGGCTCGTTCGGCAGGTCGAAGTTCACCACCAGGCCCACATCCTTCACGTCCACGCCGCGGGCTGCCACATCGGTGGCCACCAGCACGGGAGTGAGACCTTTACGGAAGCGGTCGAGCGCCTTCTCGCGCTGGGCTTGGGACTTGTTGCCGTGGATGGCATCCGCTTGGAAGCCGACGGCGCAAAGGCCCTTGGCGAGCTTGTTCGCGCCATGCTTGGTGCGGCTGAAAACAATCGTCAGCTTCGCGCTGCCAGCCTTCGCTTGTTCGGAAAGCAACTGCTCTAACAAGTGGCGCTTGTGCTCTTTGTGGATGAAGGCCACGCGTTGCTCGATCCGCTCGGCGGTCGTGGTCTGCGGCTGGATGCTGACCCGCGCCGGATTGCGCAAAATGATCTCCGCGAGCTGCACGATATTCGGTGCCAGGGTGGCGGAGAAGAACAGTGACTGGCGTTGCTGCGGCAGCATCGAGACGATCTTGTTCACGTCGCGAGCGAAGCCCATGTCGAGCATGCGGTCCACCTCATCGAGCACGAAGAACTCCACGCCGCTCAGGTCGAGGTGCCGTTGTTCGATCAAGTCGAGCAAGCGGCCCGGGGTCGCGACCAGTACATCCACGCCGATTCGCATCGCGGCGACCTGTGGATTCTGGCCGACGCCACCGTAGATCAGCGTCTGACGAAAGCGGACTTGCTTGCCATAAGTGGTGAAGCTCTTGGCCACCTGCACTGCGAGCTCGCGAGTGGGTGTTAGAATCAAGGTGCGCGTCGTCTTCGGCTTGAGAGCCTTGGGCTTTTCATGGATGGCGTGTAGAATCGGCAGCGCGAAGCTGGCGGTCTTGCCCGTGCCGGTCTGGGCGCAACCCAGCAGGTCACGGCCTTCTAACAGAAGTGGAATCGCCTGCGCCTGGATCGGCGAGGGCACGGTGTAGCCAAGATCGCGCAAAGCACGATGAAGGGGCGCAGCCAGTGGCAACGCCTCGAATGTATCAGGGGTCATGTTTTCAAGTGCCTGCCCGGCCGGATTCCCGGCGGCTGGCGGTGTCGATGAGCATCAGGTAGAAGTCCCAGAACAATCTCTCATCGATGAAGACCGGAAGGGGCTGGAGTTCTTGGAAAAAACTCCTTCGGCCTCGGCCGACGCCGGGAACTTAGCCGTAAAGCTCACGAACGCAAGGTGAATCGCGAGAAAGGGGCAAGGGAGTTACTTTGGTGGGGCCGCGATATCAGCAGGTAGTTTTGACATTGGACAGGGCATCCAAAAAGAAAGATCTGTGTATTCAGGCCCACCCCCCCCGGGGATCTCCACTGCTCTTTTCCCATGCTTTGCCGCGGGCCCACCGGTCTTCGAGAAGCCTTTTGCGATCAAGGACCGCTGGCTTGAGCCGATGACCATCCCCGCAGGCAAGGAACGTGTCCGTTCTGCCATCGTCATCGGGGATCGGGGTAAAAAGAAGTGGCCTCTCATTGTGATTTCTCCCGGCAGCACTTGGACCGGCGGCGACAAGGGCCGGGTGGAGATCTCCGGGGGCAATCTGCTGGCCACGAAATGCCAGTTCGAGAAGCTGCCACTGGAGGTGGACCACGCCTGCCACTATTATTTCACCAATTGCTCTTTCGACGACTGCCGCTTCGGCAAAACCGGCATCTGGTATGGCGGTGACCTCGCCGCGAAGACCTATATGGATGGCTGCATCATCCGGAAGAATTTCGCGAAGCCGCTCAATATCGTTGATACCGGTTTCCGGATTCAAGACTCCGTGTTTGAGAACATCGAGCTACCGCCGATGAGCTTCAAGAAGAAGCAACCCGCCGACTTCGTCAACGAGCGCTGGCTGCGGGTCATCCACTGCCGCTTCATCAAGTGCACCGTGCCTCTTAGCTTCGCGATGATCACCCGCGAGTGCGTCTTCGAGAACTGCACCTTCATCGGCGACAAGGACAAGGATGAGGAATACACCAAGCTGATCGCCGTCGAGGTCTTCGACAAGGGCAGCAAGTCGAAGATCGAGGTCTATCCACGCAACGTCAGCTTCAAGATGCGGCCCGAAGCCGAATTGCAGGGAGCGACGATTCCCACGGTAGCCTCGCTGACTCCGGCGATCACTGCGGCCTGAGGAGACTTCGTAACGGCGATAGCAACCGAAATGAAACCCTCCATCCCGGCCGTGATCTTCCGGCTCGTCTGTTTTTTGGCGGCCGTCCTTTTCTGCTCCTGCGCCACCAGTCCGCCTCGGTTTGGCCATGCCGTGTTCGAGTTGCCTCCGTCCTACTCACGCGTCCACTCCCCGGGGGTGTTTATGGCATTGGACCAAACTTCCAGTGGACCCGCATGTTCATGGTGCAGCGGGCAGCTCACCAACAGGATCTAGACAAGATGACTCCGCGGGAATGGGATCAAGCCGGGGCTCTTGCGATGAAGACCGCGTCCTCACAGCTCAATTTCAAGAATGCCCGGGAGCTCCACCGGAGTAGGGGGTGGCACTCAGGGCTTCGCACGATGGATCATGTGTTGTCAGGAGACTTGGCCAGCTTCGGTGGTGGGATGACAGGGGTCGTGATCAGCAGTCGGATGTATTTCTCTCCCAGCGAGGTCTACTTCTTCGCCCTCGCGGAGACTCAAGGAAGTCACTCGAAAGATCCCAGTCGTTTCTCACGGCTGATGACTACTGTTAGATTCGAGTAAGGCCGGGCCTCGATCTGGCCGGCAGATCTTCAGGTGTCGAATTCGACACCTGAATGATGAGTTCGTGTGACGCGGCGTCATGCTAAATCCACATTGCGATTAGTTTGAAACTCTTGAATATCCATGAGAATTGACATCGTCACTGACACCTTTGCTCCCGACGTGAATGGCGTGGCCATGACGCTCGGTCGCCTCTGCGACGGTCTCCGCCTCAAGGGTCATCTGGTCCATGTGATCCGCACGGGCGAGGGCGGGGGCAGGGGAGAGACCGTGGCCGCGTCGGTGCCATTGCCGGGCTATAAGGAGGTGCGTGTCGGCCTGCCCGGGCCCTTCAAGCTGCGCAAGCGCTGGACCAAGAGGCGCCCGGACGCTGTCTACGTCGCCACTGAGAGCCCGCTTGGCAGTTCCGCGATCAAGGCGGCGAATGCCCTGGAGATTCCGGTGGCTGCGGGCTTCCACACGAATTTCCATCAATACATGGAACAGTATCTCCTCGGCGGCTTGCAGCCCGCGGCGATGGCCTATCTCAAGCGCGTCCACAACCGCGCAAACCTGACCATGGCGCCCACGACCGACGTCGTGGACATGCTGCGGCGGGAAGGTTTCAATAACGTCCGCCTTTTAGGCCGGGGCGTGGATACTGTGTTCTTCCATCCCGCCAAGCGCGATGCCGCGTTGCGCGCCGCTTGGGGAGCCCGTGCGGAGTCGCCGGTGGCCCTCGTTGTTGGTCGCGTGGCTGCGGAGAAGAATCTGCCCTTCGCGATGGAGTGCTTCCGCAAGATGCGCGAGCAGATTCCGGACCTGCGCTGTGTGGTAGTGGGCGATGGGCCGATCCGCGAGAAGCTCCAGCTTGAGAATCCCTACGTCCACTTCGCTGGCATGCAGACTGGCGAAGATCTCGCCCGCCACTACGCCTCCGCGGACATCCTGCTCTTTCCCAGCGAGACCGAGACCTTCGGGAACGTCTTGTTAGAAGGCATGGCCAGCGGCTTGGTCACGGTCAGCTACGACTATGCAGCCTCCGCCCGCCACGTTACCCAGGAGAGCAACGGCCTGAAGGCACCCAAGGGTGAATCCGATGCTTACCTTGCTGAATGCTTCCGCTCCCTGCGGCACTGGCGGAACGATACCTTCCGCGCCGAGGCCCGCGCCTCCGCTGAAGACCTCGGCTGGGATCAAGTCGTCGACTCCTTTGAAAACCACCTCCTCGAAGCCAGCGAGGCCCGCGGCCCGGTGACACTCACGCTACGGGAACGCAAGAAGCGCCCGAAGCGGAACTTCCGCAGCATCTTCATCTCCGATGTCCACCTCGGCACCGAGGACTCCAAGGTCCACGAGGTGATCGATTTCCTCAAGCACACCCGCTGCGAGAAGCTCGTGCTGAATGGCGACATCATCGACGGCTGGGCTCTCAAACGGGGCGCGAAGTGGCGCAAGCGCCACAGCCGCTTCATCCGCACCGTGCTCAAGAAGATGGAGAAAGATGACACCGAGGTAGTCTATCTCCGCGGCAATCACGACGATATCCTTGAGCGCTTCCTGCCACTCGGCTTCGGCAAGCTGCAGTTCGTGAAGGAGCACATCCACAAGGGTGTGGACGGCAAACGCTACCTCGTCGTCCATGGCGATGGCTTCGACGCGGTCTCCACCAATCACAAGTGGGTCGCCGTGCTTGGTGCGATCGGTTACGACGCCCTGCTCAGTGCGAACCGCATCTACAACCGCTACCGGGCTTGGATTGGCAAGGAATACTACTCTGTCAGCAAGGCCATCAAAGCCCGCGTGAAGTCTGCCGTGAACTTCGTGGGCGAGTATGAGACCCAGCTCCAGGAATTCGCCCGCAAGAAGAATTGCGACGGCATCATCTGCGGCCACATCCACACCCCCGAGGACAAGCAGGTTGGCGAGATCCGCTACCTGAACTCCGGTGATTGGGTCGAGAGTCTCACGGCCATCGTCGAGCACCACGACGGACGTCTGGAGCTGATCCACTATACCCAGTTCATGGCCGAACTCGCGGCTGAGGTCCGCAACGACACCACCCGCAGGACAGGGCAAGCGACAGTGGTGCTTTCCGCTTGAGCGCGCTCCCGATCGGAGCGATCTAGCAGGGATGAAAAAAGAGCTCTTCCCAGCGGTCCTGCTTCTCGCCGCTTCCGCTTCGTTGGCAGCTCCGCGGGCGCAAGGCAAGTTCATGATGCCACAGCCGCTGCCGGTGGAGCGACTGGCGGCAGGTGCTGAACGCTATATCACGGCCCACGGGGATGATCCGATGGGCCCCTACGCCTTGGCACGGATCCACTATGCCGCCTTCATCTACGGCGCTACTCAAGTCGCGGCCTTTCCCATCAATGAGGACAGCCCGCCAGCAATCGGTGATGGGCCGCAATCCAAGGCCGATCCGGTTCGCGCGGAGGCCGTCCGGCGGGTCGCGGAGCGCCGCAATCTCGCCGAGCCGCCGCCCTTGTTCGGCGGCGATGCCGATTTCCGGGCCGCGGTGGATGCTGAGATCGAGGCTCTCAGGAAGAGCAATTGGCAAGCGCCTGCCATGCCTCCCGCAGACTCGTTGAAGCACTTCCTCTCCGCTCGTGACGGCTTCGAGAAAGCCATCACGATGAAGCCGGACGATGCCTTGTTCGCCCTCGGCAAGGCCTCCCTGTGGCAACAGTTTTCCAGCCCGGCCCTGCGCGATCCCATGAAGGCACTGCCGGACCTTCCCGCTGCCAAGTCGGACGCTGAACTCGCGGAGCTTTACCTTCATGCCTTCGAGTTGTCGGCCACTGCCGATGCCGGGGCCGCGCACATGCCGATCCGTGGCATCAGCTCCCTGGTCAGTCATGAAGCAGGAGAGGCTTACCTCAAGCTGGCTCCAGATGCCCCGCAAGCGGCCAAGGTCAAGGCTCACCTCGAACGTCTCACGAAATTGCCGCGAGGACCGATCACGCCGCTGGTCTTCGCGACCTCCGCCAGGGACCAGGCTCTAGACTCGCTCATCGATGCCAACGCGAAGGTCAGCTTCGACATCTCCGGTATGAAGCAGGGCTCGGTCTGGCCATGGCTCCGCCCACACGCGGCCTTCCTCGTCTGGAATGGCGACGGCACGCAACCCATCCATGATGGTCGCCAGTTCTTTGGAACCTACACGTGGGGCATCTTCTGGCGTGATGGCTTCCAAGCGCTCTCGATGCTTGATTCCAACGGCGATCAAAGCATCAGCGGCCCCGAATTGGAGGGTATCGCCGTCTGGCAAGACCGCAATGGCAATGCCACCTGCGAAGCCGGCGAAGTCGAGTCACTCTCCGGCATCGGTGTCACCGCCATCGCCTGCGTAGCCACCGGGCACGATGGGATCCACCCGCTCCACCCGCAGGGCATCACCCTGCGTGATGGCAGTCAGCGGCCGCTTTGGGACTGGATCGCGGAGCCGCGCTGAGCGAGCCTTTCTGTTCAGGCATCATCCGCAGATATTTCCCAGCGCTCTTCCGCGAAGGGAGGCGGCACCGGCTTGCCGACCTCAGCCACGAAGCCCGATTTGCCCTGATACCAGTCAGCAGGCTGGAGCTGCGAGAGGAAGACCTCGCCTCGGATCACCTCGCCCTTCGATGAGGTCCAGCTCACCATGCCGAGAGCTCCGGAAATATCCTCCACCTTCAGCAGCCCCGGGAAGCCGGGCATCCGCACCGTATCACCGATTTTCACTTGCATGGCAGGGTGGGGAGTTGCGCCCGGAGAGCAGGATGCTTCCTCCGGGCTGGCTGCCTCCTCCATCGCGCCATCCACCACGCCCGTCAATCCGCTTTCCGTGGTAGGGAGACCTCGGGTCGCGCGCTTACACGCAAGCCCTTCGATTGGAATGGCATGCCTTCAGGAATCTGACAGTCTGCCCGACGATGAAAACACCCCATGCCCTCGGCTTGGTGCTAGTGGCGATCGCCGCCACCGTCGCGATCGAAGAATCCCGCATCGCCTCCCTCCGTGGCTCGCTCGCGTCAGCGACGGCCAACGCCGCGTCCGTCGCCTCCCCGGCGTCCTCTCCACCCTCCCCAAACCCAGCAGCAAAAGATCCATCCCCCGCAACCCGTACCGCGAAGACCGATCGAGCGGCCAAATCCGACTCGCCCAAACCGGCGGACGAGAAGGATGGCCCCGAGGATTTCTCCAAGACGGTGCGCAAGATGTGGGACAATCCCGCCGGCAAGGCGATGATGAACCAAGGCGTCAAGATCGCCGTGGCCATGATGTATGAGGACTACCTCGGTGGCCTCAGCCTGAGCAAGGAGGAGAGCGACTACTTCAAGAATCTCCTCGGCAAGGACATCTCCGACCAGCAGGAACTCGGCATGAAGATGATGGGCGGCGGTGTGGACATGAAGGAGCTCCAAGCCGAAATGGACAAGCGCAAGGCTAGCAACGAAGGCGAGATCAAGGCCTTCCTCAATGACGACGAGGACTTCAAGAACTACACCGCCTACCGTGACCGCTTGCCGGAGCGCCAGCAACTCGAGGGCATCCGCGCCACGATGAACAGCAAGAGCGCCAGCCTCGACGCGGCTACCGAGCAGAAGCTGATCGACGCGATGTATACCGCCCGCACCCAGTCTGATGCGCCGGACTACTCCGGCCCCAAGGCCTTCGAGGAGCTGTCCAAAGGCAACCTCGAGGAGAACTTCGAATCCGGCTGGCAAAAACAGGATGCCAAGCTCACCGCCGAGACCGCCAAGATCCTCAACCCCGAGCAGCAAGCTGCCTTCCTGGAATACCGCAAGCAGGCCAAGGAAATGCAGCTCATGGGAATCAAGATGGCCCAGCAGATGATGTCCGGGAAGAAGGACAAGTGAAGCCATCCCATTCTCACGGCACTCCCATCTTCCGCTTCAGCGCATTCACCTTCTCGTCCAGTTCGCTCACTGCATCCGCGAGCGTCGCCAGCCCCTGCGCTTGGCGCTGCAGCCCCGCGAGCATATCCGTGAGGACAGACGGATCCAGCCGCCCGAGGTTCATCACGCCATTGAATGCTCCCTGGAGCCGCCCTTCCGCCCCCCGGAAATCCTGCGCTGCCCGTTGCGTTTTGTCAGACATGGGATGATGGGATTGGGTTAAGGTGAATTCAACCTGCTAGGATGCGCCATTCCCCGCGGGAAACAAGGAGGAATCGGCCGAAGCCAAACCCGATGCCATTCGACAGCGGAAATTTTCGCGCCGAGTGTCCATCCGGTCGCGACTGCTTCGTCGCTTGCTTGAGTTCCATCCATCACCACCACCACCGCGCCATGCCACTCTCCAAGTTAAGCCCCTGCCTCTGGTTCGATAGCAATGCCGAGGAAGCCGTGAAGTTCTACACCTCGATCTTCAAGAACTCGAAGATCGGGGACATCGGCTACTATGGCGAGGCCGGACGAGAGCACCACGGCCGCGAACCCGGCAGCGTCTGCGCCATTTACTTCGAGCTCGATGGCCAATCCTTCACTGCGCTCAACGGCGGCCCGCTCTTCAAGTTCAACGAGGCCATCTCCCTCCAGATCGACTGCGCCGACCAAGCCGAAGTGGACTACTACTGGGAGAAGCTGAATGAAGGTGGCGACCCCTCCTGCCAGGCTTGCGGCTGGCTGAAGGACAAGTTCGGAGTATCCTGGCAAGTCGTCCCCAGCATGCTCCCCAAACTCTTCGTGGACCCCGATACCGTGGCATCCCAGCGCATGCTCACTGTCATGCATGAGATGAAGAAACTGGACATCGCCAAGCTCCAAGCCGCCTTCGACGGCCGCTAGCCGAGCACTCAATCCGGCACGAATCCCGTCTGCTCTGCGAGCTTCTTGCCTTCCTCACCGGTCGCGAAGGCCAAGAACTCCTTCACCGCAGCTGACGCATCTTCCCGCGAGTAGTAGTAGCACACGCGGCTGTAGGCGTATTTCTTCGCATTGGCGGCTATCGGCTCGATATCGTCGATCACCACGCCGCGGACGTTTGCATCCTTCATCACGGAGGCCAGCCCCACGTAGCCGATTCCGTTTTTGTTCGCGCCCACCTCTTGCACCACCTGCTCGGTGCCGGCCATCTTCTGGGCGCTGGGCGCATAGTCCTTGCCATTCATCGCCATCGCCTGCCAGTCCTTGTAGGTTCCGGAGGCGCTGTTGCGGGTGTAAATGGAGATGGCACCTGGCGCACCGCTGAGTTCGCTCCAGTCCTTCACCGCGCCCGTGAAAACCTTGGCCACCTCGGTCTTCTTCAGGGCCTTCAACTTGTTGGCCTTGTTCACGACCACCACGATCATGTCGTGGCAGGCCACTGTCTCCACCAGCTTGATGCCCTTTGCCTGTGCTGCTGCTAGCTCCGCCGGCGTCGCCTTGCGCGACGACATCCCGAGATCCGCCGTGCCATTGACTAGGGCAGGGAAGGCCACCGCGGATCCCTCGGCGGACAATTCGAAATCGATGCCCGGGTGCTTCGCCCGGTAGCTCTCGTTGAGCCGCGGCATCAGCTTCGCCCCCAGCGTATCGGAGCCCTTGATCCGGATTACCTCAGCCCCCGCCAGACCAATCATCGCCACTCCCGCCAGAATCTGAGCCGCCAACTTCATCCCGGCACATTCTCCTGTAATCTCTCTTCTTCAAGTGGCTCGCCGTGACAAATCCGCCATGCCGTCCCTCAGCCCCGGCACATTTACTCCGACTTTACTCAACTCGAACCGTCCGCCGTGCTAAGGCTTCAGGCAATCCATGAAGCTACTTCTCTCCGCCATCTTCTCCGGCGCATGCGTCGCGCTGGCACCCGCAGCAGAGCAGAAAGAGCCTGCTGAGTATCAGCAGGCAGTGGTCGAGGCTTCATCGGAATATCAGGCCGCCGCACTCGCGAAGCTGATCGACCAAGGGCAACCGCCTGCTCCAGTGCAAGCCCCCCTTTTCGGGCCACAGATCAAACCGGAGATCCCCCAATCCCGACGGGAGAAAGCCGAAGCAGCCTTCCGCGCCATCCTCATTCGCTTCCAACTCAGCCCCACCGACCAGCCACCCGAATTCGAGGACCGCGGCACCGAGCTCGCAGTCACCCAGAGAGACAAGGAGAACAAAACCTTTCTCTCGATAGGCTTCGATGCGGAGAACCAACCGGTATCGATCTACTTCTCCGACGCACGCCTGCCACTGTCAGGCAACCGCATCACCACCCCGGAGAAATTCGCCGAGTACGCCGCCGATTGCTACCTGCGCGCCTTCGGCTTCAAGCCCGTGGGCGACCTTGAGATCGACCACATCAACGCCGGCCCCGAAGGACTCACAGGCGCTTCGGATCTCACTTGGACTCCACTCCCCGAAGGCATCCCCATGAAGACCTACGCCAACCTCGGCGCCTCTCTAGATGGGTTCGGCAGATGGACTCTCTCCTGTCACCGCGGCCCGACTGCAACCGAAGTCGCCGACATCGCGACCCTCATCCAGACTTACCCCACCACGATCACCGAAGCCCGGGCCGTCGCCATCGCCTGGAAAAACTGGAAGGCAGTCCGCGACGTCCGCTACGAAAATGGCAGCTTTCGGCTCTGGTCCAAGCTCCGGGAACTCGCCCCCGACGAGATCAAGCCGTGGAGTGGCATCGAACATGGCGGCTTTTCCGAGCAGCAAGCATGGCTCCCCGCCGAGCCTCCATTGCAGCCCCTCGATCCGGTTGCCTATGAGATCACCATGTCTGAGGGCCTCTTCACCGCCCACGCCATCATCGACCGCCGCAGCGGCAAAATCCTGCGCCTCAGCCACGCCCGCATGCAGTGGTGAGGGCAGGGGCCCTCGCATCAACCCCCTCCCGCCAGCCGCACCGCTACCGAGCAGCCATAGCGCTCGAAGCCCAGGGCCCGCGCGATCGCCACCGATGGCGCATTCGCCTCCAGCGTCCGGTACTGTGGCAGCAGCCCCGCTCTCAAAGCCCGCGCCGCCAGATGCGCCACCGCCGCACGACCATAACCACGCCCGCGATATCCCGGATGCGCCACGATCGAAATGTGCGCGATCTCCTCCGACCAAATCTCATATCCCGCCAGCGCCGCGATCTCACCATCCTCCGCAAAAGCAGCGGAGCAGGGGACCTCGCCCGCCTCACTCCCACCGTGATCCCACTCCTCTGGATCACACGCCAGCCGCAAGCGTTCCACCGCCGCCAGATCCGCCTCTGACAAATTCCGCACACCCTCCATCTCCGGCACCGCTCCCGCATAGCCGATGTAGGCCGGCCCGATCACCCGGAAGCCAGCATCCCGAAAATACCCGGCCCAAGCCCTCGGATCAAGGGCAGGGGACCACTCAGGCAGACGCCGTTGGAGAGCCTCGAAACGATCTCCCGGCAGCGAAACCATCACTCGCCCCTCGCGGAACAACGCGAAGATCCCATCGTAATCCGCCAGCGCCTCGGCATGTCGGACCAGCATCAATTCCTCCGCGAACATCCCTTCCGGATCGATGCCGAATTCACTCGCCCAATGACGGTTCGCGATCCCGACTGCCGAGTCCGAAAGCATGGCTGAAATAAGCAGAGGGGAACCGCGAAGGGAAAGCTCGAACGGTTAGGCCAAAGGCTCCGCGTTCAGACCCCTGTTAGATCCTGGGCTGCCAGATCCGCCCCGCAGTTCCAACAAATCTCGAAACTCCCCGGATTCATCTCTCCACAGGCCGCGCATTTCCGCTCCGCGACCGGAGCCTCTGCCGCCTCCTGCTGGTTTTCGCGAATCAGCGCCACCGCCTTCTCCAGATCCTCATCATTCACCACGCATAGCACCGGCATGAATGCCGGAATCGGTGCCTCCAACTGCGACAGATTTTCGTTGCGGATGAAGGTCGGAATCCCCGCCGCCTCCAGCAAGGACTGGTAACGGCTCAGTGCCACCTGATTGCGCTCGCGGAATAGCTCTTTCATCGCTGCTGCACCCCTAAGCCCGGCACCGCCGCCTGTCGAACGAAACGAAACACCCGCAGTGCTCCCATTTGCGGCCCCGCCGCTCTCGGAGCGCGCGCGGGCAGCACCGCTTCTCGACGGACCCCGGTAGGGCGCGCTGGCCTCAGCGCGCCGCGTGCGATGTCGGGATCTCCCACAATCCATCAACCAAGAGAAAATCCGCGTGGATCGCCCAAGGCGGCCTGAAGCCAGACCACCCTTAACCGAATGCCATCCAAATCTCAGACAGCCTCAACACCCCGGGATCTCGACGGATGCCAGGGGCAGGGGCCTCCAAGAGCAAGAATCGAAATCTGCCTGCGGTATTAACACCAAGATCCTCCACCCACACACGCTCGCCTAACCGATCTGACCTGACCTCGCCATGACCCGCTATCATGTGCTGCCAATCGGCGCGCTTTCGCTTTGTTGCTCCGCGCTTGTCCTCAGTCCGCTTCATGCGGCCGAGGGCCATGAGACGAGCCTGGCGAAGCTCGATGCATGGCAGCCCGCAAACGGCTGGAGTGAAGTCGCTGCGGTGAAGCTCGATCCCGCCGACTCCTCGCGCTTTGTCGCCACTCACGGAGTCGGCGTGCTCTTGGCCTCGGGCAAGGAAGTGCCCTTCCTGCTGAGCAAGCAGCTGTATGGCGACGCCGAGATCCACGTGGAGTTCAACCTCCCCGCGCACTCGAACTCCGGCGTCTATGTGATGAGCAGCTACGAGGTCCAGATTTACGACAGCCATGGCGTCGCAAAGGACAAGTATCCGGCATCGAATGCGGCGGCATCTACCCGCAGTGGATCGGAGAGGCGAATGTGAACGGTCACTCGCCGCAGGTGAATGTCGCGTTGCATGCCGGCGAGTGGCAGACCTTCGACATCGTCTTCCGCGCCCCTCGATTCGACGCCCAAGGTCACAAGACCGCGCACGCCCGATTTGAAAAGGTCCTGCACAACGGCAAGCTCGTGCAGGAAAACATCGAGGTCCTAGGCCCCACCCACGGCGGAGCGGAGGAATCCACAACCGGAACGGGCCCGCTATGCCTGCAAGGCGACCACGGCGTGGTGGCCTACCGGAATATCACCATCAAGCAGCTCGCCCCGCGCCCCTGAGCTTGATCGGCCAGCTTCATAAGGAGCCAAGGGGAGAAGGCGGGCGGGGTGGCCTCGCGCTCAGCCCTGCCTACTTTCTCGACCGGCACGACGTCATCGGAGACGAGCCGGAAGGACATCGAGGGAAGCTGGCACGGATCGGTGCCGACGACATACAGCCAGGTCGCTTTGTGGCCGCGGTGGCCGAACCACGATTGATGCACGGGCAGGATGAAGCCGCCGAAATCGTCACCAAGGCCGGGCAGGGGCAATGCCTGATCGGCCCACAGCTGGGAGTACGCCGGATGCTCAAGAACGCCACCACAGCGGCGGACCTCGGCCACAGCAAAACGGGCCTGCTCGATTTCATCGGGCCGCGGCTTGGCGTTGTGGCGGAGCTTGCCCCATGCACGGCAAGGCGGATGGCAGACCACCGGCAAGCGGCCGGCACAAATCCGGGCATCGCGCCGGATGTCCCAGACATCACAGCCAGGGCAATCGCTATAGTTTGTCCGCCGACGGGCGAACAAGATAGCGACCCGAAGCGGGTCTGATCCACGGCGCGGGCTAACCTCTGCGCTGCCATGTTCTGGCTTTTCGCTCCTCATTCCCACGCAGTGGATAGACCCCGGCCAGGAGCATACTTCGGATTATTCTTACAGTGGATTCCGCGCCCGTTGCCTTGTGCTGCGGCCCCTTACTTTTCATTCGGCTTGCTACACCGACCGGCTTACTACACTGGATGACCGATGGCCACATGCGCGACTACAATCGTCCGCTTCGAGGCCAAGCGGATTATCTTCCGAGAATAGCAGCCGAAACAAATTCCCTTAATTCACGGAGCTCACCATCGGCTGCAAGATCCTTTCGAGACAGAACTTCGCCGACCCACCTCTCACCGTGCTTCCCGACCGATTTACAATAGGCCTCAACCTCACCGTTTGGAAGAACCCAAATACCCCACTTAGACAACAGTTGGATTACGTCGACACATCGCTGATAATCATCCCCGCGAAGCATCCCTATTCCATGAGACTTGGCACCTTTCCATAGGGAGGGTGTTTTCAAAACCTCAACCAAGGCAGACCTAATTTTCTTATCGAAGGGGCCGTCGCCTGCACTGTCGAATACCTCTTCCAGTTCGGTTTTCACTTGAGCCCTTGTTCTTTTAGCGTTGGACGATTGCATCGCGGCCCCGATGCGTTTCAGGGGCTCAAGGATCTCGCCAAAATTTCCCCCCATCGTTGAAACGAGCCGCTCGACGTCTCCCAGATCACGGAGGAAGTCGAAATCTACAATTGCGATCGCCGTAACACCAATTCGCTGGAGGGCGGCGGCTACGACGGGCATTCTTTGCTTCCCGCCGCAGTGCGTGAACATCAGGTCCGGACTTCGTGCGTCTGCTGGCGTGATAGCCTCCACGATGGCCGCGAAAATCCGGCAATCGGTATCCGATTCGCAAACAACGACCTTCTCATGAAAGAGACCCTCCAAAATATTAGAATGACGAAGGAGTGAATCCCGCCCACCTCGCTGATCCCGGCGGAATCGAGCTGATTCACATAATCTGATCTACTGCGATCCAGCCTCACGACCTTCACCCGTTCAGGAGCAGCTTGGAGAAGCCCTTTAAGGAAATCTGCGCTGTGCGTAGCAACGAAAATCTGACGGTCCTGCGGTGTCTTCTGACCGACAAGCTTCCCCAGAATGCGAGCCTGAGGGGGATGAAGGAATGCCTCAGGCTCATCGATAAGCACTAAAAACCTTCGCTGGACTAGGACGTACAGAAGCGTGCCCATGAAGGACCTCATTCCATCACCCTGATGGTCCACTCGAGGTAGCTTGGAAAGGGCCGCACCTACCGCCGCCAAATCGTAGGCATCAACCTTGGGCAGCTCCTCCTTTTCTCCAATTACAAGTGTTACCTGTGATCCAGCTGCTTGATTCACAATGATCCCGCTTCCAAACGCCTCGTTGAAGGCCTTTGATAACGTTTCAGCGATCTTTGCATCCTTAGCCATTACGTGAATCGGATGTTTTGGCGCTTCCTCGTGAGTGAGGATGGAAGGCGGCGGATTGGCTGCGTTCAGCTTTTCCTCAGTGGAGAGGTAAGCGACAAAGAAGCTAGACAGCATGCTCAGCATCGATGGCTGATCCTTATGATTCACCCGTTGCCAAGTGGCGGCGATGTGGCTGACGTGAATAGAATGCCCCAACGAATCATAGTTCAGGCCTCCGGCGGAATCGATTCTCCTAGTGGTGTTCTCCTCAAACCACGCCAGAACATCCTCTTCGGCACCAGCCGTCGTAGCCCACACGCTAGAAAGGTTGCGGCTCGGCACAGCACTGTTCTTCAACTTACCGGAAATGCTCCTCAAGGCCTCACTTTTGCCCGAATTATTGGGGCCGACGAAGACTACAATACCAGCGGGCGGAACCTCCACTTGATCGCCAGAAAGGAAATCCAACCTTGAGATTTGTATATCGATCATAAGGGCCGAAAAAAGCCCCGGGTGGTAGCAACACCCCGAGGCGGAAAGGAACACAACAAGACCCACGGGCGTGAGACCTTGCAGCGATGGCGGTTCATTACCAGCCACTCCGAGAGGGGGCAAACGGAATCCACAGATAGCTGGAAAGCGTCAAACACGATTCCGCATTACATGCATTGTAACAAGTTAATTGCGATTCCAATTGGATGACCACGAGGCCTCGGAAGCCCAGAAATCCAAGGATCCCAGCCATCTGGATCTCACTTGAGCCTCCTTGAACCAGAGCCCCGATCTAGCCTTCATCGCAGCAAGCTCTCCATGTCCTCGGCGGTCCAGTTCTGCGGCACCGCCTCATCCTCACCGCCACCAGTCGCCGCGTTGATCACCGCGCGCTTCTGATCCTGCATTCGCCGCACGCGTTCCTCCACAGTTCCTCGGGTGAGCAGCCGGTAAACCGTCACCGGACGACTCTGGCCGATCCGGTGTGCCCGGTCGGTCGCTTGGGCCTCGACCGCCGGATTCCACCAGGGATCCATGTGGATCACCGCATCGGCCGCGGTCAGGTTCAGGCCGTAGCCGCCAGCCTTCAGGCTGATCAGGAAGACCGCAGCACCGGGCGCGGCTTGGAAGGCATTCACCAGATTCTGGCGCTTTTGGGTGCTCCCATCGATGCGAAAAACCTGCGAATAAGCCTTCGGAAGTCGCTCCTCAATTCGACGTAAATTCGTAGCAAATTGACTGAATACCAGTGTTTTTAGGCCGTTCTCAGCGCGTTCTTCCAATAGAGCCAACAAGCGTTCGATTTTAACCGCTGTTTGCTTCTCTTGTTTCTCCAGATCCAGCAGCCCCGGATCCACGCAAACCTGCCTCAGTCGCAACAGCAGCGTCAGCAAATGCATCCGCCCGGCACCTTCGCCCTGCTTGTCGCGGACCCGCTCGAGTTCCTCTAGACCGGCCCGCGCCAGGCTCCCATAGAGCGCCGCTTGGTCGTCCGCGAGGTCCAGCCATTCATCGATGACCACCTTGTCCGGCAGATCCGTGGCGACCTGATCCTTGGTCCGACGCAGGACGAAGGGCGAAACCCGCAGCCGCAGGCGCTGTAGTAATCCTGGTGCGGCCGCAGCGCCGCCACCAGCCGATGCTGGTGCCTCGTAGCGCTCCTTGAAGTCCTGGCGATTGCCCAGATAGCCCGGCGCAATGAATCGGAAGATCGACCACAGGTCCTGCATCCGGTTTTCCACCGGCGTCCCGGTCAGTGCCAGCCGCGCTTTAGCCTTCAGCTTCACCAGCGCCTTGCTCAGCTCCGCGTCCGGATTCCGCAGCAGGCTCGCCTCATCCGCCACGATCAGCCGGTATTCCCTCCCCAAGTGGAATGCGAGGTCCCGGACCAAGGTTCCATAACTTGTGACAACAACATCCACCCCGTCACTGCGCTCCCGCAACTTGTCCCGGCTTGGACCATGGAAAAGCAGCGTCTCCAGTCCCGGTGCGAAACGTTTGAATTCCGCCATCCAGTTCCCCAGCAGCGAGGTCGGCGCAACCACCAGATAAGTCTGCTTGGCCTCCGGCTCAGAGTGCTTGAAATGGTTGATGGAAGCGATGGTTTGCAGGGTCTTTCCCAGCCCCATTTCGTCTGCCAGAAGCGCCCCTCCGAGGCGTTGCAAACGCTCCGCCAACCACGCCGATCCCTGCTCCTGGTAGGGTCTCAAACTCGCGTTTAACCCAAGATTTGGGAGGGTCTTAAATTGAAGGTTATTTCCAGATCCCGGTAAATTGCTACCTAGTGGATTAGCTAGAATTTCACGGAGATTCTGTAACAGCAGCGAAGAAGCCCCCGAAAGCTGGAATGGCTCATCCGGACGTCCGATTCCGAGCTCCTCCACTAGTGGCTGGACCAGTTCCTCACAGCTTTTGCTCACCACCAACTCAGCCCCGCTCGCCAGCCTCACACTGCGCTTACCACCCCGCAGAATACGCCGGATTTCCGGCCCCGGAATCCGCTTTCCACCGGTGGTCTGGAAGGACAATTCAAACACCAGCGACTGGCTCGGGTCTCCCCGTTCCTGAATGTCTGGTCGCACAATGTGGACCCTTGAAGTCGCCGTGGTGAAACGTTCGTTCTTCCTCAGAGTCCAGATCGTCTCTAGTAGGGGCAGCCCGTCCGCCAGCAGACCGAAGATCTCCTCCCGCCCCCGCATCCGGAACCTCGCCGGATCCGATCCCGCGCTGAAGCCGAGGCCCAGCAAGCGGGCCCTAGCCGAGGCCTCCGCCGTCATGCTCCGGGCCTGCAGGTGGCCATCCGGAGCCAGCCGTGGCAATCCGGGAATCGCTTCGCCCTCCGGTGGCAGCGCCCTAGCTGAGAGCCCCGGATAGCGGACCTTCAGCACCACCTCGACCAGCTCCAGAGAGCCGTCGATCTCCAGCTCGAAGTCCGGCTGAGCGCCCGCCAGCCTTAGCTCGCCGAGCCAACCCGGCGGCGGCGATTCAAACAAATCCGACCACGAATCGAAGCCAGCCAGAAAGCGATCCAAGGGCAGGGCCAAACGCCGCTTCGCGAAAAGCTCCGCCGCCTGCTCATGCCAAGCCGGATCCGCAGACTGCGCCGGCAAGCGCCGGATCCCTGCCGGACTGGCCAGCGCCGCCGCGTCACCCCAGAGCACCAGAGTGCCCGCCGGAAGCTCCGCCCCCAGCTCCAGAATGACCCGTTGACCCTCCAAGCGACTGAGCGCCAAGGGCAGGGGCTCAGCCACTTCACTGAAGACCCGCAGGAGGCCCTTACGCCCATCGATCTCCACCCGCGGGTGCCCCGCCACGAGATCCAAGAACTCCCCGATCTCCGGCCCACTCAGCCGCAGGTGCACCGCGGTCTCCGAGGCCGGGACCTTCCGGGTCTCCAACCAGCTCGAAATCAAACGATCCTGCTCCAGCAACGGCTCCTTTGCGACCGTCAGCCGCAGCGACAAGCGCCCGCCAGTCCATTCCGACTCGAAGCGGGGCGAGAGCCGGATTTCCCAAGCGCGCGGCGCACGCGCCAGCTGGGATGATCTCACCGAAACCGGCTCAGCCACAGCAACTTTGGACGCCGCCGGAGCCGCCAGCGCAGACAGCATCACCGCCACCGCATGGGCGCAGATTCCTCCAGTGGCGCGGTGTTCCGTGCACCCGCAAGTCACCCGCACATCGCTCGGTCCCGCGATCTTCACGGTCGGCCGCAGGTTCATTTTCCCTTCACGTAGAGTCCCTTGCAGGATCTCGCCCTGCCGCTTGAATCCGGAAATCCGCCCCTCTGCGGCCATCGCCTTGCCCTCCTTAAAGGGCTTCCAGCCGGTGAGTCCCCTCACCCAATCTTCCGTGATCTCCATGCGCTGCCTGGGACCTTAGCCAGCCACGCCGCCCGGGCGAATCGAAAAGGCCGCCCGGCGCTCCAATCCCGGCTAGCTTGAAGTATTGACAATCGCCATCGTTCCGTCCCATAAGCGAAACGCAATAAACCCATTCCGGCGCCTTGGGGTTCCGGTCATAAATTCCTCCTATGTAACCATATAGCAAACCCAAGCGATATGTACTACGTGATGATCAATGAAGAGGTGTCTGGGCCTCACGAAATGGATAAGATCGCAAGCATGCTCCAAGACGGCACCATCCTGCCGTTCACATTGGCGGTGGAAGAAGGCCACCAAAACTGGATGGCCTTGGACAAACTGGTCGATATCCGCATCGAGAAGGCGTCTTATCCTGTGTCCGGCGGGGACCTCCCCCCCGAGAAGGAACACCACGACGAACATCATCACGGGCCAAGCGGAATAAAGAAATGCCCCTTCTGCGGAACCAGGAAGATAAAATCTGTATCCAAGGAATTGAATTATTCCACCAGCATGCACCTGTTTTCCCCAAAAGTGTGCAAAACCTGCCATGCGATATGGACACCGAAAGTCCCAAAAGCCAGCGCCATGCAGGTGTTCTTTATCGGAATCGGCTGTATCGGTGCCGCCTCGGTGTTCCTCGCTCCCGAGATTGCCTATGTTGTCGGAGCCAAGACAAGCCGGATGGTGGCGCCAGGCCCCCTGCTGATTATCGGCTGGATCCTGAGCTGCATTATCTGCATCGGTGGCGGGGTCGCCGTCGCAAAATCCCTGCGCTATCTGAGATCCGAAAACGCCCGCGCCTTCAAGGTCCTGCGACACCCGCACTTGGTTTCCCACTAAAGTCGTAGAGTTCGCTCCCGCCCTCCTGTCTCTTCCTTTCAAGTTCTCCACCTCCTTGTCTTCCTCCTGCCTTCTCCTGTTAAAGAATCCGCCTTTTAGAAACCAGACCGGGAGCTCGCCCGCCTTGGTCCGGAGCCCCTGCGCTTGAACCGGCTGTCCCGCCGTTTCTCCCGGCTGTTCGGATTCCGCGCCCTTTCGCGTTTTCGCGGTCCATTCTTCCTCGCCCTCGACCAGCGGATCTGACCTCCCAGCACGAGTCTGAAAGGCATTTCAGTCTCGACACTTGGCGAGCGTTATCCTCGGCCTACACTGCTGCGCATGTCATCCAGCTACGGCCACGCATTCCGCATCCACACCTTCGGTGAATCGCACGGGGGCGGCGTCGGCGTGGTCATCGATGGCGTGCCGCCGCGGGTCCCGCTGACGGTGGAGGACATCCAGCACGAACTCGACCGCCGCCGCCCGGGCCAGAGCGAGATCGTCACCCCGCGCAAGGAAGCCGACCGCGCGGAGATCCTTTCCGGCGTGGTCGATGGCCTGACCCTCGGCACCCCGATCGCGGTGGTCGTCCGCAACGAGGACCAACGCCCCGGTGCCTATGACGAGATGGCGACCAAGTATCGGCCCTCCCACGCCGACTACACTTACGATGCCAAGTACGGCATCCGCGCCCTCTCCGGCGGTGGCCGCGCCTCGGCTCGCGAGACCATTGGCCGCGTGGCCGGTGCCGCCGTGGCCAAGAAGGTGCTCGATAAGCTTGCGCCCGGCATTGAGGTGCTGGCTTGGGTGAAGTCGATCCATGATCTCAATGCCACGGTCGATTCCTCCGCGGTCACTTCCCAGGACATCGAAAGCAACATCGTTCGTACCGGCGATCCCGCGATGGTAGAGCCGATGATCGAACGGATCAAGGCAGTGCGCGCCGAGGGCAACTCGGTCGGCGGCGTGGTGGAGTGCGTGATCCGCAATTGCCCGCCAGGACTCGGCGAGCCGGTCTTCGACAAGCTGGAGGCGGAACTGGCCAAGGCAATGCTCTCGCTGCCGGCAACCAAGGGCTTCGAGATTGGGTCGGGCTTTGCCGGCACCTTGCTCACCGGTCGCGAGCACAATGATCCCTTCCGCATGGTCGAGGGCAAGGTCCGAACCACCAGCAACCGCTCCGGCGGCATCCAAGGTGGTATCAGCAACGGTGAGAACATCGTCTTCCGCGTCGCCTTCAAGCCGACCGCCACCATCATGACCTCGCAGGAAACCGTCACCAGCGGCGGCGAGAACACCGAGCTCGCCGGCCGCGGCCGGCACGATGCCTGCGTCCTCCCTCGCGCCGTCCCGATGGTCGAGGCCATGGCCGTGCTGGTCCTCTGCGATCACCTCCTGCGCCAGCGCGCCCAAGTCGGCGGCTTTCCCGCGCCGGAGCCGCAGGTGGTTCGGGCTGATATGGCAAAGAGCGATATTGATTCTTAACCGCGAAATGGCGCGAAATTTGAAGAGGGTGTTTGAGCTAGGCGCCCCTGATTTGTTGGCTGTTAGATTTCGCGCCCTTTCGCGTTTTTCGCGGTTTAATCTTCTACCCGAGCCATCAGCCCGATGATGAAGGAACTCTTGGCAGCGCTCGACCTCGAGACCATTCCCCAGATTAGCCTGGGAACGGCCGCCCTCCTGATCTCCGCGGCCTGTGCAATCCTGGCCATGCTGCGCGGCTTCCTGCGTCTTCTAACAGGCTCGCTCATCCTCTGCGCCAGCGGCATCGCCGGCTACCTGGTTTGGCGCCACCTACCGGCCTTGGGTGGCACTGGCATATCCTTAGCGATTCCCGCGATTGTCGCCTTGGTGGTATTTCTGACTCTTCGCTCTGTCCTGCGCTTCGCCACTAGACCCTTCAGCAGCTCCAGTGAGGATGGCGGCTCATCGCGCCGCTCCCCGCTGCGGCGCGTCCTCACCCTGCTCTTCAGTCTCTTTCCCGCCTCCATGCTCGGCTTCACCGGCGCGAGCGCGGTCCGCCATCTTGGCTCGGTAGCGGAAATCCAGCGCTTCATCGATGGCTCCAATGCGGAAGGCCCCTCGATCTTCGTCGCCGAACTGAAAAAGACCATCGACCGCGCCCTGCCCGCGGATTGGTTCAAGAACCTCGATCCGCTCACCGACGATGCGCGCGTGACCCTGGCCAAGCTGATCGCGATGGGCGACTCCAGCCCACCGCCCAAGGCCATCCCGGTGATGGAAGAACCCGAGATCCGCGATCTGGTTGAGAACGACCCGAAGCTCCGCAAGCTCGCCCAGGAAAAGCGCTACGGCGAAATCCTCAAGGACCCGCGCCTCGACACCATCATGGCCGATCCCGACCTTCGCAAGATCCTCGCGGACCTGAAGCTCTGAATACCGTCCGGCTGCAGTCCGCTAGACCGGATGGAAAGGCCAGATCAGCGGGATCAGCGAACAGGACACCACCCAGCAGATGATATTGAGCGGTATCCCCACCTTCAGGAAGTCCGAGAACTTGAAGCCGCCCGGGCCATACACCATCATGTGCGTCTGGTAGCCCATCGGCAGCGCAAAGGCGGTCGATGCGGCCACCGTCACCGCCATCGTGAAGGGCCAATGGTTGACCCCGAGCTTGTGCGCCAGCGTCACCACGATCGGCACCATCATCACCGCGGTGGCGTTGTTGGATAGCACCTCCGTGAGCAAGAGGGTCAGCAGGTAGATCCCCCACAGCATCACCCAAGGCATCAATTGCGGGCTCACGAAACCCTGGGTCATCCCGACCATCCCCTCCGCCAACCACTTGGCCGTGCCCGTGTTCTGCATCGCGAGGCCCAAGCCTAACAGCCCGTAGAGCATCAGCAGCACCTGCCAGTCGATGCTCGCATAGGCCTCGCGCGGAGTCACGATCTTGGACCACAGCAGCATCAGCGCACCCACCATCGCGGCGTAGTGAATCGGAATGACCGGCAGCCATGAAATCACGCCCTTGCCATCCTCGCCGCCGAAAAGATCGGTAATCGTGGCCACCAAAACTACCCCGATCAGCACTGCCCAGGAAACCCACGCATGATGCCGCGGCTTGGGCGGTTGGTCCGTGGCGACAGCTTCTTCCGCGATGTCCGTAAGCACGAAATCCCGGGTTTCATCCAGCGCCGCCAGGTTGTTCACCGCGGTGATCACCAGCAGTGTGTCGCCAGTCTCCAGAGGGATCTCCGCCAGTTGATGGGTGATATTCACCCCATTGCGGTGCACCGCGATCACCACGCTGTTGTAGCGCTGGCGGAAGTCGGACTTGGCCAGGGTGCGGCCGGCAAGCGAGGACTCATCGCGGATCACCAGCTCCGTGACCACTCCATCGATGGTGGAAAGCACGCTTGCACCGATCTCCGCACAGAGTTCCTCGGCCTTCGCCGCCTTTCCGCTGCGGCCATGAAGTGCGATCAGGAAGCGGTCGTTCTTCTCAATCGTGATCGTATTCAGCGAATGCATTTCGCGCGCGCCCTTGCGCCGCACCTCCATCACGTGCACGTGCTTGTTGCGATCAAAGAACGGCGTGTCCTTCAGCGACCTCCCGATCAGCGGCGAGTTCTCGCCAATCAGAATATGATACAGTGGCGTGGTCCGGTCTTTGATGTCCAGGCTGCCGGAAATCGTGGAGCGCGAGGGAATCAGCTTCGGCCCGAAGATCGAGAGGTAAGCGATGCCCGCGATCGACAGCGGAATCCCGATCGGCGCCAACTGGAACATCGTCATCGGCTCCATCTTCATGTCCTTCAGCGTGCCATTCACCAGCAGGTTCGTGGAGGTGCCGATCAGAGTGCAGACCCCGCCGAGAATCGAGCAGTAGGAAAGCGGCATCAGCAGGCGGGACGGCGCCACATCCTTCGAGCGCGCGAAGCCAAGTGCCACCGGCAGCAGGATCGCCACGATCGCCGTGTTGTTCATCCAGGCGCTGAAGAAGCAGGTCAGCACCGAGAACCCGAGAATCGCGAGGCGGATATTCCCCGGCAGCTTGTCCCGCAGCACCCGCCCGATGTGGTCCACCGCCCCGGAGGCCTCCAGCGCCCCGCCGATGATGAACAGAGCGGCAATCGCCAGCGGTGCCTCGTTCTTGAAAACCGAGGACATGGCGCTGACATCGATGAGTCCCAGCGCCACCACCCCGCAGAGCACCGTGAGAGCGATCACGTCGGGCGCGGCCCATTCGCGGATGAAGGCGATCAGCGTGATGGCGATCACCGCCAGGGTAAGGCCGATTTGTAGAGTGAACATGGGTTTCGTCTCCCCGTGCGGGGTCAACGGCCCCGCCTTGCACCGGGGATTGCCTCTTTGCAAGTGCCGGTCGAGCCATCACGGGCGAGATTCAGGGTTGGCCAAGTGGCCCTCGCCCGCCAAGCTCCCGCTGTTTCCGCCACCATGCCTTACCTCGTCACCATCGGCCTCGAAGTCCATTGCCAGGTCAAAACGCGCACGAAAATGTTCTGCGCCTGCGAAACTTCCTTCGGCGAGGAGCCCAATACCCGCACCTGCCCGGTCTGCCTAGGCCTGCCCGGCGCCCTGCCAGTGCTGAACCGCCACGCGATCGAGAAAACCCTGCTCGCGGGCCTACTGCTGGATTGCGGATCGCCCGAAATCTCCCGCTGGGACCGGAAGAGCTACTTCTACCCGGACATGCCGAAGAATTTCCAGACCACGCAGATGGATTTTCCCCTCTGCATCGGCGGCGAGGTCCCCCTCTACGACTTCTGTTACCCCACGGACGTGCGGAAAAACATCCCCCGTCCCGGCCACAAGGTCCGCCTGAACCGCATTCACCTTGAGGAAGATGTGGCGAAATCCACTCACCTCGGCAGCTCCTCGCTGGTCGATTTTAACCGCGCCGGCACTCCGCTGATGGAAATCGTCAGCGAGCCGGACATCGAGTCTGCGGAGGAAGCGATGTCCTACATCCGCTCGCTGCAAATGATTCTCCAGCAAGGCGGTATCTCCGATGCCGACATGGAAAAGGGCCAGATGCGCGCCGATGTGAATATCTCCCTCCGTCGCCAACAGGGAGACCCCTTGGGCGCTAAAATCGAGCTGAAAAACCTCAATTCGATCTCAGCCATCCGCCGCGCCATCCAGTTCGAGGTCGAGCGCCAGACAGAGGAGCTCAACGCCGGGATCCCGCAGATCCAATCCACCCGCCGTTGGGATGACGATCGCGGCGAGTCGCAACTCCTGCGCACCAAGGAGGATGCTCACGACTACCGCTATTTCACCTGCCCCGACCTCCTCCCGGTAGTCACCGCCCCCCTCCTCGAAAAGGTCCGCCCCCTCCTCGTCGAGCGTCCCCACGAACGCGCCGCGCGTTACGAGAAGGACTATGGCGTGAGCGCCTACGATGCCTCGGTCCTCGCCGCGGATCTGCCGCTTGCCCACTACTTCGAGAAGCTCGCCGCTACGCCGGGGTTGCCCGGGAAGAAGGCCGCGAACTTCCTGCTCAATACCCTGCTCGGCTTGCTGAACGAACGCTCGGTGGCCATCGCGGATTCACCGCTTTCCCCGGAGAAGATCGGCGCGCTGTTAGGTCTGGTCGAGGGCGGAACTCTGGCTCTCAGCCAAGCTAAGGAAGTGTTGGTCGTGCTGCTTGAGTCCTCGGACAAGGACCCCGCCACTGTGGCCAAAGAACTTGGCTTTGAGCCCACCGATGCCGGAGAACTCGATACCCTCTGCGACCAGGTCATCGCCGCGAATCCCGACAAGGTTGCCGAGATCAAGGGCGGTAATGAGAAGCTCCTCAACTGGCTGACCGGGCAGGTGATGAAGGCTTCGTCCAGTAAGCCGAATCCCAAGCAGGTGACGGATTTGCTGAAGGGGAAGTTGTCTTCCTAATCCTCGGTCAATGAACATTCAACGGCTGCCATTTCCGCCCGTGGCCGACACGGAGGCCGGGCCGGTGATCAGGTGGGAATCGGGAGACCTGATCGTGGAGTTCCGAGACTACAAGACCGAGGAGCACCATGTCCAATTCGTGGACGTGCCTCATTTCGCGCTACTCGGCGAGGGCGAAATGGATGGCAGTAAATTTGCCTATGATAGCTCGATGGAGGTGATCAATTCGCCGCTGATAGCCAGCTTGGTGAAGCATGGTGCGATTTTCTCAAACGACTATCGGCACCTCGTCATCGGCTTCAATGAGATCGGGTCCTTTTTGGAGGTCGTTTGTCGCGACTTGAAGGTGAGCAGTGGAAGCGCTAGCCATGCTGCGAACCAATATTGATGACCGAACAAGTCGGGCAAGATGGCCGAATTTTGGTGAGCTGATTCTTCCGATCAAGGATTGAGCTTCGGCAACCCGCCCTCCAAGCTCCCGCCAGTGCTCCACCACGGCGATTGTCTCAAAGTTCTTCCGACACTTCCCGAGAAGTCGGTCGACCTCATTGTCACATCGCCGCCCTACAATCTGGGCATCAATTACCGCAGCTTCGACGATACCGCCGGGCGCGCGGAGTTCCTCGAGTGGTGCAAGTCTTGGGCCGCGGAGTTGAGACGCGTGCTCGCTGATGACGGCTCTTTCTTCCTCAATGTCGGTGCTGCTCCAGCGAATCCGCTGATGCCGCACCAGATCATCCTCGCCTTCACCGAGGGACCGGAACCGCTCTTCGTGCTCCAGAATACCTTCCACTGGATCAAGTCGATCACCGTGGAGACCCGCAGCGGCGACCAGATCAGCGCCGGCCATTTCAAGCCGATCAACTCGAAGCGCTACGTCAACGACTGCCACGAGTATATCTTCCACCTCACCAAAAGCGGCGAGGTCCCGGTGGACCGACGGGGCGCGGGCGTGCCTTATCAGGACAAGTCGAACATCGCCCGCTGGGGTCACACCGGCGGTGTCGATCGTCGCTGCCGCGGGAATACCTGGTTCATCCCCTACGACACAATCAACTCCCGGGACAAAGACCGCCCCCACCCCGCGAGCTTCCCGGTGGGCCTGGTGGAGCAATGCATCCTGCTCCATGGCAAGGGACCGGAGACCCACCTGCTGGACCCCTTCCTGGGTATCGGTACTTCCGCGCTAGCCGCTCAGCGTCAGGGTCTCAAGGAGTTCACTGGTATCGAGCTGGATGACTACTACCTCTCCGTGGCCAAGGAGCGGCTGGCGGCCGATGCCGAGCTGCCGGTCCAGCAGGACCTCCTCTAGCGAGTCAGCGAGAATCGTAATTTCGCGTTTGGATTTCCCGCATTCCCGCTTCTACCCTACCGCGTGCCAGAGCCTGAGGAGGTCCAAGTCGAAGAATACACCAAGGTCGAATCGATTTTCGTCCGTCATCGCAATGCGCTGTTGCTGCGGGCGAATTTCACCCCGATCTACACTGACTATTATTTGCATCTCATGCAGCACGGCATCCGCCATAGCGCGGATCTCGACCAGATGCTCAAAGATAGCTTCGCCGGTTTGACCCTGCACTTGGTGGCGCGTCCTTGGGCGGAAACCATCGCGTGGACCGCCAATCTTCGCGCCCCACGGGTCAATGTCTTCGTTACCGGCGGCTCCCTGCAGGAGTCGATCACGGGCCGCCTCTTTACCGAGGATGTCCGCGAGCCCGACCGCAATTTCTTCTACTCGCAGACCACTGCCAAAAATCTGCCCGAACCTCGGCTCTCCACCGTGGAGGTCGAGGGCCGCGATCCGCTTGCCTGGGTTGAGCAATACTACGCCCAGTCCGAGCAGCGTCCGGCACGCATGTTCCGCCACGAGGACGAGTGGTTTTCGCTCATTGTCGCGCAGCCGGATTGCGATGAGGCATGGCTGGCGGGGCTCGATGCCGAGTCTGCGGAGCGCATCCAGGCGACCGAGGAAACCACCCTGCTGGAGACCCGCCGTTTCCGCTTCCACTGCGGCTGCGACCTCTCAAAAATCCTGCCCGTGCTCGGCTCATGGCGCGAGCGGCCCGATGATCTTTTCGAAGATGCCGATGTGATCACCGTGCAATGCCCGAGATGTGCGGCGCGCTACAAGGTCACGCGGGACATGATCTGAGACGATGAAGCGACCTCCAGTCATCGCCGAGACCCGGGAGTTCGTTCAGAAGAATAGGTCGGACCGCCTGCAGGCGGAGCGGCTCTCGCTGCGGCAGAATCGGCTGGCGAAGTTCCTCGGCTGGATGCTCGTCACTATCGTGCTTTTGGCGATCCAGGGCATCTGCGTGTCCGACCCGCGCGCCATGCCCGACCTGCGCCTGTTCGTCTTTTTCCTCTTTCCGATCCCCGGGATCCTGATCCTCCGGGGATCAGCAGGAGGATTGAGATTTGCGACCGCGACGCTCGCCATCACTTCACTCTTGTGGTTCCTGTGGTTACTCCCGGCTCTTTTGGGACGCCATCCCGTGATAATCCTGCAGCAATGGATTTCCGTGGATCAGATCGGATTCTTACCCTTCGGGCTCGTCCCTTTGATCTATCTCACGGCGTGCCTGGTGATGGCGGTGGCTTGCTTGGTGAGTTCTCGCATCAAGTTCGCCACCAAACCTGTGATCGCCTTCCTCGTGATCGTCGGTCTGGGAATTGGTATTCCATGGAAAATTGAATCAAATCGTGCGGCGAAAGTTCGTAGCGCTTACTCTGCCGAATTGGCAGCCGCGAAGGCGTTTCTGATTGAGAAACGCTTCCAGGATGTCGAGGGGAACTACCCGATCGGTGCCACCCATCCTCAATCTCAGGAGATCGCTCCGGTGTTCGAAAAGTATCCCGGGCTTATCTCAGTCGCCACTTATCGGTCCACGATTTCAGGATGGGTCGTGCTCTACCAAGCCCGGCAAGCGAAGGGGACCGGCTACTACCATTACAGTGACTGGGTCAGGATGCCTTCGGGATACTGGCTTAATCTTGAATTAAGGCTCTATCTCTCCTCCCTGCCCTGAACTGAAGCCGTGCCCGCGACTTTCCACCACCGTGACTTTGGAGATCTCGCTGCCTTGGCGGCGGAGAAGGAAGCCGCGGGTCTGCGGGTTTCCCTCTGCATCCCCACGTTGAATGAGGAGGGCACCATTGCCCGCGTCGTGTCGGTACTGCGGGCAGAACTGTTAGACCGCCATCGCCTGCTGGATGAGCTGGTCGTGATCGACTCCGGCTCCACCGACCGCACCCGTTCGCTAGCCGCCGAGGCCGGGGCTGAGGTTATCCAGGCCTCCGATATCCTGCCCTTTCAAGGTCAGCGCACCGGCAAGGGCGAAAACCTGTGGAAGGCCGTGCACCATTTGAGAGGCGATATCCTCTGCTTCGTCGATGGCGACATCGGGAACATCCATCCCCGCTTCGTCTATGGCACCGTCGGCCCACTCCTCCGGCATCCTGAAATCGGCTATGTGAAGGGCTTCTACGAGCGCCCCTTGCTCGCGGCAGAGGGTGTCGATCCCCGTGGCGGCGGCCGAGTCACGGAGATCCTCGTGCGGCCGCTCTTCCAGCGCTTTTGCCCGGAGCTGACCGGCCTGCACCAGCCCCTCGCCGGCGAGTATGCCGCCCGCCGCGAGATCCTGGAGCAACTGCCCTTTCCTACCGGCTACGGGGTGGAGACCGCCCACCTCTTGGATGTCCACCGCCTCTTCGGCATTGGCGCAATCGCCCAGACCGATCTCGACGAACGCATCCACCGCAACCGCTCGCTGGCCCAGCTCGGACGCATGTCAGGCGAGATTCTGGAGGCCTTCTTCGCCCGGATTCCTGAGCCCGTCGCCGTGCCTGCCGAGCGGCCGCCGATGATTTCTCTACCAGACTATCTCCAGCGCTTCCCTGCCGCCGCAACTCGCGCTAAGAAACCGGCGTGAGCATGAGCCCGCCGGAGATCCGCCAGCTTGTCCCTGAAGATTACCCCGCTGCTGTCCTACTGCTCGGACACCTGAATCCCGGGATTCCCCAAGAGGTTCTGCTGCAACGCTTCGAGACCATTCTCACGGAGCATCCCCATTACCACATCTTTGGAGCCTTCATCTACGGTAAGCTCTCCGCCATCGCCGGTGCCTGGATCGCCACCAAGATCTGGTGCGGCAAATACCTCGAAGTCGACAATCTCGTGGTCGATCCCGAGATCCGCTCCCTCGGCTTTGGTTCCTTGCTAATCCGCCACGTGGAAGAGTTCGCCCGGCAACAAGGCTGCTTGCTAATGGTGCTCGATAGCTACACTTCGAATCATCCCTCGCACCGGCTCTATCATCGGCTAGGTTTTGAAATCTGGGGCTTCCATTTCGTGAAGCCCTTCGGCCCCCACGATCATTGACTCCTTCGTCCCCATGACCGCGCCCTATTCTGTCGCCATTGTCCACTACCACCTCCACCGCGGTGGCGTCACGCGGGTGATTCATACAGCTTCCCGCTGCCTGACCGAGGCCGGCATCCCGCATGTGATCCTCAGCGGCGATGCGGATGAGAGCGGCGCGAAGCTGCCGGTGCAGGTCGTGGGAGGACTCGGCTATGGCACCGAGCCCGGCGGCCCCAGTGCGCTCCAATTGGTGCAGGCCATGCGCGCTGCCGTCTCCGCCACGCTCGGGCCCGGTCCGGTGGTCTGGCACGTCCACAATCATTCGCTCGGCCGCAACCGGGCGATGGCTGATGCCGTGGCAATCCTGGCAGAGGCAGGCGACCCGATGATCCTGCAGATCCACGACTTTGCTGAAGACGGTCGCTCCCAGAACTACGAAGTGATCGCCGGTGCGGAAACGCTCTACCCACACTCGCCCCGCATTCGCCAGGCCTTCCTCAATTCGCGTGACCGCGGTTACCTGATAGCGGCAGGCCTGCCCGCCGCCCGGGCAGCTTTGCTTCCGAATGCGATTACCGCACCGGCTTCCGTGAAGCCTCTGGAGAAGGTGCCCGAATCACCGCTGGTAATCTACCCGGTGCGCGGCATCCGTCGCAAAAACCTCGGTGAGCTCTTCCTGCTCGCGGCTCTTTCGCCGAAGGGCACCCGTTACGCGGTGACACTCGGGCCGGACAATGTGCGCTGGCAGGCGGTACATGAAGAGTGGATGGCCTTCGCGGAGGATACCCAACTGCCGGTCATGCTGGACGTGGTGGGACGCCTTTCGCCTTCACCAAAGGCACCGCGATCCTACGCCAGTTGGTTGCGGCACTCGACGCATGCCATCACCACCTCGGTGTCAGAGGGATTTGGTCTGGGCTTCCTGGAACCCATCATCGTCGGCAAGCCACTGCTCGGCCGCAATCTGCCCGCCGTGACCAATGACTTCTCGGAAGCCGGCATCGTCCCCGGCAGGCTTTACGATCGATTGCTGGTTCCGGCTTCATGGGTGGGTATGGAAACGCTCCGCCAGCGCCTCGTGCGCAGCCTGCGGATGACGCTGGAAGCCTATGGCCAAGCCATGTCGAACGAACACTTGGAGCGTTCCTTCGCGGCCATGCTTCACAGGGGCCACCTCGACTTCGGCAATCTTCCCGAAGATCTCCAGCGGCAGGTCATCCACCGCATCCTTGCCGGTGAAGATGAAGACAACGTGTTGGTCGAGATCCGAGCGGAGACACAGCCGCTCAAGGCATGGCTGCGGCGCACGCTCAAGCAGACCACTCCCACTGCAAAGCCCCAGGACTTGGCGGCCTATACCACGGAGGCCTATGGTGCCCGCCTCCAGCAGCTCTACCAGGCTGTCTTCGAAGCTTCACCCGCAGCGCCGGAATACGTGCCCAAGCACAAGGTGCTGAACCGCTTTCTCAAGCCCGGCTCCTTCCACTTCCTTTGCACCTGATCTGACGTGGCCATTCGCGCCGTGCTTTTCGATATCTACGGGACTCTTCTGGTCTCGCATGCGGGCGGCAGCCACCCCGATCCGCAGCTCAGGCAAGCCATCGCCCGGGCCCACGCCGCCTCGCCCTATTCCTTTCCGGAAGTGGATATTCGTGAGGTCTATTCGGAGCTACATCCTAAGTTGGAACCCGTGGAGATCGAAGCTCTCGCCCTGGAGCAAGAGCACGCCTTCAATCCTGTGTCCGCGATGCCCGGCGCCACGGAAACGCTGCAGGCGCTGTCTTCCGCAGGCATGCAGCTTGGGTTGGTATCCAACGCGCAGTTCTATACCGTCCCGATCTTGGAGGAATGCTTGGGAGCAAGCATCATGGGTTTGGGAATCGATCCCGATCTTTGCCAGTTCTCCTATCTACTGAGGCGCGCGAAACCGGACCTTTTTGTCTTTGAAACCGCGCGGGATACTTTGGCCCGCCGCGGCATCTCCGCCGCCGAAACTCTCTACGTGGGCAATGACGTGCTAAAGGATATCGACCCTGCACGAAGCGTGGGTTTCCGCACTGCCCTCCTCGCTGGCGATCCACAGATGCTGCGGTTGCACGGCCGCAATCTAGCCGACTCCGGAGCCAACTGGCTCCTGAACGATCTCCGCGAGATCATTGCAGGAGTAGCGCAACTTTGAAAGTAGCGGAGGGAGCGTGTGGTTCAGGGTCCGCCACTCAATACACCCGGTGCCTAACCCCCAGCTTATCGTCATAGAAGACCTTGGTCTTGGTTCCAGCAGCCTTCTCTTCCTTGATCACCTTGTGGCCTCCAGAGGGATTCCTCACGCCACCGACTGAATTGATCACAAAGCTCCCGTCTCCAAGCGACCCAACACCGCATCCGATGATCTCCCAGCGTTCCGACGAAACGGTAATGCGAACCTCGCTTCCATGCTCCGTAACATCGAAGCGCAGATCTTTGGGCGGGATCGCAGCAAGCCCCGCAGGCACATCTCCGAGCACAACGCCACCGTCATGGGTTGCGATCACGGGCTGGCTGAACTGACGGCCGATCAGGTAGTCGCAGGCGCTCAAACCCGCACAAGCTCCGACTAGAGGCAGCGACAGCAAAGACCTTGATCCAAAAACAATACCAAGCTTCATAGTGCTGGAAATCCAGCATTTAAATTCCATCGGGTCAACTATTCTCTATACCAAGCGCCGCCCACTCCGGAGCCTGAGCCTCAAAGCTAGCCCTTTCTCCCGTTGAAGGATGCTGGAACCAAATCCTCCAAGCATGCAGACACACGGCCGGATCCCCGACCGCCGAGG
Organism: Haloferula sp. BvORR071; assembly: GCF_000739615.1. Taxonomy (GTDB): domain Bacteria; phylum Verrucomicrobiota; class Verrucomicrobiia; order Verrucomicrobiales; family Akkermansiaceae; genus Haloferula. The sequence goes on along the minus strand of NZ_BATP01000003.1, from coordinate 192,358 downwards.
TCTGCATCTCTCCACGCTTACCCTCGCGCAGATACACCGGATCTCCCACGATCGGGAAACCCGCGTGCCACAGGTGAATCCGGATCTGATTGGTCCGTCCTGTGAGAGGACGCACTTCTAACAACGCCGTCCCATCCGCGTCTCGCCGCAGCACCCGGAATTCCGTCTTCGACTCCAAGCCTCCCTCTTCCTCAATTTCACGCGCCCCGAGATAGACGGACTCTTCCGAGATCGATGCATCCACGATGAACTGATCTTCCGCCGGATGCCCGTGCACCCGCGCCAGGTAAAGCTTCTCCACCTCGCCACGCGCGAACTGCGGGTTCAGCAGCTTGGCGAAGTGTCGTGTGCGGGCGAAGACCAATACACCGGTGGTGTTCGCGTCCAGGCGATGTGCGGGTCGCGGTTTTTCCGGATGCCATGCCTCGTGAACAAAGCGCACCAGCGTGTTGCGGTTGAATCTTCCACAGGGGTGCATCGGTAGCGGTGCCGGCTTGTCGATCACCACGATCGCTTCGTCTTCATGCATTACCCGGATCCCGGCATTCACCTCCGGCTCGACATTGCCCGGGATCAGGCGCATCCACTCTTCCCCTGCCCTCACGATCCGCTCGGGACTCGCGGGCACACCGCGCGGATCAATCACATGACCCGCATCGATACGACCCCGCCATTCTCCTTGCGGCGCATAGGCGAAGATGGCCTCGAGCGCATCAAGGATAGTCTTGCCATCATGCTCACCCGGAATCCGCAGAGGACGGCGGTTCTCGTAGGGCTGGCTGCCAGGGAGCGGATGCGTGATCGCCTGCAGGGCTGCATGCCGCGCCGCGATTCGCTCCACCATCTGATCAGGGGCACTGCGGTAACAATGCGGACAGGAGACATGCGCCACGTAGCGAGTGTCCTCCTGCTCCTCCTGCGTCAGCGGAGCCTGGCAAGTGAAACACACCGCCGAGCCCGTCTCCTGCAGTGCTGGGTCCACGCCCACACGTTGATCGAAGACGAAGCACTCGCCATCGTAGTGGTCGCCGCCCACTTCCTCGAAATACTTCAGGATCCCGCCCTCAAGCTGATAGACCTCGCGGAAACCTGCCCGTTCCATGAAGGGCGCGGCCTTCTCGCAGCGGATGCCGCCGGTGCAGAAGGTCACCACCGGCGCATCCCGGATCTCCGCCGGCAGCTTGGCAACCGCCTCCGGGAAATGCCGGAAGTGATCGATCCCGGCAGTGATTGCGTTGCGGAAGGTGCCGAGCTTCACCTCGTAGTCATTCCGCGTGTCGTAAAGGATCACCGGCTTGCCCTCGTCCAGCCACTGCTTGAGCGTGCGCGCTTCCAACCGTGGCGACGTGTAAGTCGCGGGATCGATTCCCTCCACGCCGAAGGCGATGATCTCTTTCTTCAGGCGCACCAGCATCCGCGAGAAGGGCTGCGCATCGCTCTCGCTATACTTCGGCATGAGGTCCGCCAGCCCCGGCAAGGACCGCAGTTTCTCTAACAGCTCCTCCACTGCCGCGCCGTCACCCGCCACAAAGAGATTAATCCCCTCAGGTGCCAGCAGGATCGTCCCCTTCAAGGCGCGAGCCTTGCAGAAATCAATGAGGTCCCCGCGCAGCTCCTTCAGCCCCTCCATGCGGGCGAAGCGATAGGCGGCAATATTGGTAATGGCAGGCACAGGAAGAGAATCTCGGATCAGGTGGCGCGCGTCCCGTAGCCTTTGAACCACAGGCATTCAACCGCGAAACTCTAACTACTTGATCCCTACCCCGCTGACCAAATAGGTCGCAAAGGAACCGAGCCAGTGCTCGCCCTCGTAGTGCCCGGTCGTCACCATGGACAGCCCGGCCTCCGAATGCTTGGCTGCAGCATCCAGAAGCACTTTCTTGCGCGGATCTGCCTCCGGTAGCGCGGAAGCAATCCCTCGCATGGTCCATCCCCGGCTGAGGTTCAGTCCGGCGAGATGAATCAGGTGCCCGTCCGTGGGATCGCTGACGGTGACCGGAGTCAGCAAATTCCCCGCCTCGCCCTTGGCCAGTCCGGGGAGGTAATCGGCCAGCCACTGGGCAAATTCTTCCGGAGACAGGACCCGCCGCATCAGGTCGGCCACATTCAGGCCCGGCGAGAAAAAGTCGTTTCCGGAGGGCTCGTAGGCGGCCGGATAGGCCCGGTCGCGGCCATAAAAGGCCCTCGCCTTGGCCTCCAAAAGCCTCTTGAAAGCCCCGTCTCCGGTCGCCTCGGCATAGTCGAGCATCTGCGCCAGAGCAAATGCCGACTCGGGGTGAAACCCGCAGCGAATCGGCCAGTCGAGCTTGGGCAAATAATCCTTGGCGAGGCCGCTGATCTCCTGCTCCAGCACCGCATAGTCTGCCGCCCAGCGCTTTGCATCGGGATCATCCCATGTCCGCAGCTCGACCGCCAAACGCAGCGCCCAGGCCCAGCCATACATCCGCTCGAAGCTCTTGTTCTCCTTGCTCCGGAAGTAGGCGGCCTCCCCCTCCAGAGCCTGCTTGGTGAAGCGCCCGTTCAGGACTTCCCGGACCTCAGGGGCAAAAGGGGCGTCCGGAAACAGCTTCAGCAGGCGCACCAAGGTCCAGTGGCCGTGGACCGAGGAATGCCAGTCGAAGTGACCATAAAACACCGGATGCATCTGCCGCGGGGTCTTGAGATCCTCCGCTCCGATCGTGACGTGGCTGGTCTTGTTCGGATACTCGCGGTCGAGACCCGCCAAGGCCAGTTTCACAAAGCCCGCCGCCTGCTCCTTGGTCATGGCATTCTCCTGTGCGCTCAAAGGGGAAAGGGCAAGCGTGGCGAGAACCGGGATAATCGCAAAGATGCGCAACATGAGCGCAGGGATAGCGGACGGCGCGCCAGCGGCGAGCAGATATCCGGAAATCCCGCGCTCAGGCCTTCACCGCCCAGCGCAATTTGGCCGGAGAGCTCCGTGGATTATTCCGGCGCTCTTCGGCGGAAGCCACGATCACGCCGTCACTGACGCTGGCGTAGACCCCATCCTTCTCGCCGAACTGGAAGGATTTTTTTACCCTCCGGTCCTCGCCGGAGTGGAAGGTCAGGATCACCGCCCGGCCACCCGGCTTGAGGCAGGCGGGCAGAACTCGCAGGAAGGCATCGAGGGCTGAGAATTCCTCGTTCACGGCAATCCGGATCGCTTGGAAAACCCGGCGCAGGGTCAACTCCCGGAGCTCCTCATCCAGTCTCGCAACCGCGGGAATTCGCTCTACTAGCCGCACCAGATCGGAAGTCCGCCGTAGGGATGCACCCGCGAGGGCCTCGGCGATTTCCTCAGCCCGTGGCTCATCCGAATTTTCGCCGAGCGCAGTGGCCAGTTTCAATGGGCTCACCTTCGCAAGCCAATCGGCGGCGGACACTCCGCGCTCGGGATTCATGCGCATGTCCAGCGGGCCCTCGGTCTTGAAGCTGAAGCCGCGGGAAGGATCGTCAAATTGCATCGACGAGCAGCCGAGATCGGCAAACACGAAGTCCACGGCCTCAATCTCTTGGGCATCCAGCACCTTGCGGATGCCCGCGTAATTCGAATGCCGCGCCAAGAAGCATTCCGCACCGAATCCGGCCGCCTTGAGCCGTTTACCGGTCTTGGGTTGCTCGATTGGATCGACATCCAGGCCGATCAGAAAGCCACCGGGCGAGATCCCTGCCAGGATCTCCCGTGCGTGGCCGCCGTAGCCCAGGGTGGCGTCCACGCCTTGTTGACCCGGAGCCAGTTGGAGAGCCCCGAGGCATTCCTCCATCATGATCGGCACATGCATCCCGGCCGGGGTTTTTCCGGAAGCCAGCACCTTCGAGACCGTCTCCGCGTGGCGGCTTGGGTCATGCTCCTTGTATTTGTCCTCAAAGCGCCGGGGATTCTTCCCGGCGTAGCGCTTTCTCCGCGGGGGCCGTGGCGGCTGGTCGTCCATGGCGGGAGCCTATGCGCGGTCCGATTCAATTCCGCAATCCTGAACCAAAATGCTTGCCATCTCCTCGCTGATTCCCCAAAACCTCGGCCCCGCCGCAAGGCACCCCAAAAAGCGCGCTTAGCTCAGTGGTAGAGCACATCCTTCACACGGATGGGGTCGCAGGTTCGAACCCTGCAGCGCGCACCATCTTGAATCCGTTTGGTTCAGGAATCGGGGGGGGTCGGATTAGCACTTTGCTGATTCAAATCAGGCCTGAGTTTGGGCCGTTCTCATTTGAGATCTCCACTGAGCTTAAGGGTTTGGCCCTTCGTAGTGCTCAGCGGAATCGAGAGGTCGCCGCTTCGCAAGGTGGCCGTGCCTCCCAGGGTCGAGATGATCGTGACGTTGGATAGCTTCCCGGCCTTCCATTCGAGGTCGATGGTGAAGCCGCCGCGGGCTTTCAGGCCGCTGACTATGCCCTCGCTCCATGCTGTGGGCAGCGCGGGCAGGAGGTCGATCACGGGGTTTCCCTGTGTATCGGACTGCTGGCTTTGAAGAAGCATTTCGGCAATCGCCGCGGTGCCGCCGAAGTTGCCATCGATCTGGAAAGGCGGATGGAGGCAGAAGAGATTGCCCGCGCCGCGGCCGATCAACATCGACAACAGCTTGCGGCTGCGGTCGCCATCGCGGAGGCGGGCCCAGAAGTTTGCCTTCCAAGCCATCGACCATCCGGTGGAGGCATCGCCACGGCGCTCGAGAAGCAGGCGCGCGCCCTTGAAGAGTTCCGGCGTGCCGGCGGTGATTTGGTTGCCGGGATGTAAGCCCCAGAGCGGTGAACAATGGCGGTGATGCGGATCGGTTTCCTCGTAGCCCTCGATCCACTCCATGATGCGGCCCTCGGCGTTGACGCGGGTGGGAGCAAGCTTGGTGCGCGCGGCATCGATCGTCGCCATCAGATCGGCATCGGTCTTGAGCACCTTGGCGGCGGCGATGGTGTTCGTGAAGAGGTCGCGCACGATCTGCATGTCATAGGTCGCGCCATAGGTAAGCGAGGTGTGGGCGTCCTTCGCTTCCTTCTGCGTACCGGGGATGACGTAGTCGTTTTCCGGAGAGTTCGAGGGGCTGGTGACAAGCCAGTGGTTCTTCGGTTCTTCGACCAGGGTGGCGAGAAAGAAGCGGCAGGCCTCGCGCATGACCGGGTAGTTCTCGCGCAGGAAGGCCTCGTCGCGGGTGTAATCGTAGTGGAGCCAGATGTGCTGGGCGAGCCAAGCGCCACAGGTAGAACCGGAGCCCGCCGAGAGATTGGTGGGCGCGGAGTAGCCCCATGGATTCTGGGTATGGAAGCAGAGCCAGCCCGGTGCGTCGTAGTAGGCCTTGGCGGTCTTCTCGCCCTCCTTTGCGGTCCGCCGGATCAGATCGAAGAGTGGCAGATGGCAGTCGGAGAGATTGGTCGCCTCCGCCGGCCAGTAGTTCATCTGGATGTTGATGTTGCTGTGGAAGTCGGCATTCCACGGGGCCTTGATCTCCTCACACCAAATGCCTTGCAGATTATTCGGTAGCGGCGAATCCGGGCGCGAGCCGGAGACCAGCAGGTGCCGGCCGAACTGGAAGTAGATCGCATCCAGCGCTGGATCGGGAGTCTTCTCCGCCTGCTTCACCCGCTCCGGTGTAGGAAGTGATGCAGCAGCGGTGGTGGGAAGCGTGAGTTGGCAGCGCTCGATGTAGGACTGGTGGTCCTTCGCCGCGGCATCACGAATGGCGATGTAGTCGGCGGCCAAGGCGGCATCCAGGCGTTTCGCGATCAGGCCGGTGAAGTCCTTCTCGCGCATGTCAGTGCCGGCGGAGACGTAAAGCGTCACCTCATCGGCACCGCTGACTTGAATGCCTTCATCCGTGATCGCGATCTTGCCGCCCTTGCTGCTGGCACCGAGCAGGGCATGGTAGCGCAGGCCCTGCTTGCCCGGCCAGTCGAAGGTGAGTTGGCCTTCCATCACGAAGCGTCCACCCTCCTTGCGGGTCTTTACCTGCGCGGGGCGTGCGAGCGTGGCGAGGAAGCTGAGAGTTCCCGGCTTGTCCGCCGTGAGATGCAGCGCGATGACCTCCTCTTTCTTCGGCACCACAAGCTCGCGGGTGAATTTTACACTACCGCGGGTGTAGGTGGTGGTGGCGACGCCGGTGAGCAGGTTCAAGTCGCGCCGGTAGCCGCTGGCTGGCTCCGCGCTGTCGGGGAACTTCAACAAGAGATCCCCCAAGGTCTGATAGCTGCCGAACTGGGAGGGATCGAAGCGCTTGCCGATCCAGCCGAAGTTTGCCTCCAGCACCTCGCGCGCAGCGGTGATCTCACCCGCGAAGAGCTTTTTCCGGATCTCCGGCAAACTCTTATAGGCATCGTACTTGTTGCCATCGTAGTCACCGCCGGACCAGACGCTGGATTCATTCAGGATCACCCTTTCCAGATCCACGCCGCCGCAGTCCATCGCGCCAAGGCGGCCATTGCCCAGTGGCAGGGACTGCTGGAAGTCATACTTCCGGGCTTCCTTCGCGAGATCCGCCTGTGTGCCATCCTCGCCGATCTCCACTCGCGGCTTGTCGCGTTGCTCGGCGGGGGCCGTGAACCACAGGCTGGCGGGTTCGGCCGGTGGCGTGCGATCACCGGTGACGGAGGGTTCCTTGGCGTGGACGCAACCGAAGCTGGCCAGCAGGAGAATGAACGGAGAACGGCGCATAGGGTGCGGGTATACCAGTCTTGGACCCAGCGCCAAGCCGATAGCCCGGCCAGCTCCGCTCAGGGATCGGACTTGATGTCCTTCTCCGTCCATTCCACCGGCTTGCCATCGCGAGTCACCCGGTTGTCCTTCTGAACGAAATTCTTACAATGACGGAGAATGAAGGGCGGCTTGTTCCAAGCAGGATAGTGGTCATTGTAAGTAACCTCGTTTCCCGTGAAGGACAGACCGCTGGTGGACATGGCAAAGAGCAGCGGGACGTCGAAGGTCTCGAAGCGGTTGCCCTCAATGCGGACATTGCGGTGATAGAACTCCTTCTGACCTTCCAGATCCGGGACCTCCGGGTAGATTGAGATGAGGGCCTCTGTGAACTGGAAGCGGGAGGTCAGGTTGTCGCGGAAGGTATTGTTGCGGATGAGCACATCGTGGCATCCCCCGCTCTCATACCAGCCGTTGGCATCGCCCGCGAGGAGGATGGCAGAGCCGGCGATGGACTCGAAGGTATTGCCTTCCACGATCACCTTCTCCGGCGTGGTGAAGAGCGAGCCGCGGGCGCGATTGTGGCGCACGGTGTTGCCACGGAAGGTCACTTGAGGGAACAAATCGGCATTCTCGACGGCATCGCCCTTGCCGAGATCGGCAGGTGTGTCGGAATCCAGGGTGATGATCAGCTCGGTATCGGAGAGCCGGCGCACGGCTACCACCTTGCGCGGGTCCCGCGGGGTGAGGTGCTTCGCCTCGATGAAGCGCAGCGTCTCGCCGGGTAGGAAGGTCTCGAAGCCGATCGACTGTTCGTGGATGTAGCTGCAGCGCAAGGTCCGTGAGTCCGGCTTGTCCTCGATCCGCAGACAAGTGGCATGGACGTTGATGGCGTCGTCCATCATGCCCTCGTAGAGGCCGTTCTCGGAAAGGATGAGGCCCTTGCAGTTCGAGAAATGGGTGGCATCCGCCACGGTGCTGAAGTAGCGCCCGGTTTCCTTGCGTGGATACACGCCGCCTCCGCTGAGGCGGATATTCTCCGAGCGCTGGGCGAGCAGGCCCATGCCGTGGGATGAGTGGATGGGACAATCCACCAGCGCGGTGTCCTTCGCCCGGTAGAGGGTGATCGCCGGATGGGGTCGTCCGCCCTGGCGGAAGGTGAGGATATCCCCCGTCTTGATGCCGGACTTGGCGAGGTTCTTCTCCACGCGGTAGTGCCCGGGCGTAAGTTCCGTGAGTCTGCCGCCGAAGTTGTAGTCGGAAGTCCCGGCAACGATCTCACGGGTCTTGCCATCGAACACAATGCCGCCCTTGCCGCCGCCGGTTTCCCAGCCATCCCCCTTAAAGGCCGGCCAGCCATTCCTCACTTCGTGAGGATAGCGCACGGGATCGACTTCGACCTCGTAGGCGTCTTGTTCCACTTTCGTTAGAGTGCCCTGCGAATGATGGGGAATGGCGTAGTCGATGCCGATGCCCTGCAGGGTGACCTTCTCCGAATCCATCACCAGGACGGGCTGGACTTCACCATGGAAAAGGAAGAGCGAGCCCTGCCCATCGATGGTGACGCCGCGGAGATCGACGAGGGGGATGGAGACCGGATGCCACTTCGGTTGATCGTGATTCGAGACATGGAAGTGGTGCTTGAGAGCACCCTCGCGGCGGAAGTGATAGGTGCCCTTGGCAAGTTTAAGGGTGGATCCCGGTGCCTCGCGCAGGGCTTGGATGGCCTTGCGGAAGGCCGAGCTCTGATCTTCCTCTACCTCCGGACGAATGCCGAAGTCCGCGCCAGCGAAGGTCCGCGCCTGGCCGGTCGCCGCGGTGCCGCCCTCCTTTTTCCACTGGAGATCCACCCAGTCCGCGTGGTCGTAGGAATTCTCACCGAGATCGTCGGCTTGCAGGTAGAGCTTGCGGTAAAGGATGGAAGAAACCGGGAGATCGAAGGCAGCGGCAGGGTCGCCGCTCTTGAGTTCGGCAGACTCCCACAGCACTGCATTGCCCGAAAGAATCCGGAACTTCACCGAGCCTTTTCCGGGGCCTTGAGCATCGTCCACCCCCGCGGCACCGGTGAAACGTGTCGCGCCATCCGGCACGTCGATAGGGATTTCGGAAACCGCGTGGCTGCCGAGGCCCTGCGGGTAGACCTTGCCGCCAATGGTCAGCGGGCCGCCCTCTACCGCTAGGTTTTCGCGAAGCTCACCATACGCTTGGGCGGCCAGCGGGAGATCCAGCGCAAAGCCGGGGCTCGCGAGGAAGGCGAAGCAAAGGAAGGATTTTGTAGGGCTCATGATCTCGTCTTGGCCAGCACGGCGGAGGAAAGTTCCGCGAGCTTGGACGAGCGAGAGACGGGGCGTCAATCAGAGGAACAAGTCCATCCCCGCCTCACGGAGTCGCCCGCATGCGCATGAAGAGACGCGGCGTCGCCGATCCCAAGGGCGCGAGCGCACGGACGAGCAGGGCATCGGGCGCGCTCGCCGTAACCTGTGTGTAAGTGGGGCCGGAAGACCACAGCGCAAGATCGGTGGAGACTTCCGTGATCAGGGTGGCGGGCCGATCGAGGCGGCGTGGAATCGAGATTTGCAGGTACCTTTGGCCGGAGATTTCTACGATAGAGATTGGCGTGACAGGCAAGGCATCACGGCTGCGGGGGCGGGTGCCGAAGAGGTATTCTAGGATGTTCGGGATGCCGTCGCCGTCCGGGTCATCGTCGGGCCCGTTCAAGGCGACGTCACTGAGTTCCTCAACCCGCCAAAGATTGAAGGTGCTGGCGGGTGGCGCGCTATTGGACACCGCGGCGGAGCGCATCAGAATCGCGGGGCTGCCGGGAGGCTTGATGGCGCCGAGCACGACCTGGGTGGCGTCATCCGCATTCCAATCGAAGCCAATGGGATCAATCGGATCGGGTTCCGGCCAAGTCCATGAGAGCGCACGGAAAAGGATCCACTCCCTGCCCGAGGTGCCGCCAAAGCCCCAGACCCAGGCCTGCGCGCCGGCAGTGAAGGGCGAGGCATTGCTGGTGACGGTGAACTGCGCTGTGAAGAGCCGATTGCTCTCGTTGTAAACCGCACGCTGGGCGGAAGCCCAATGCGAGGCCCAATCCGCGGTATTGGCGCTGGTAGGAGTGAAGCCGCCGGTGAAGACGCCAAGCTCGAAACGGAAGCCGCCATCCATCGCGGCTCCGCTGCTGGTGCGGTTGTCCTTCAGCGGATCGCTGAACCAGCGGATGGTTTTGGCTCGGAGCGCTGTCGTTGTTAGAGCCAGCAGGCAACAGACGGAGCCGAAAAGGCGAATGAATGGGATGCTGCGGCTGGCGAACGACATAAACTGGACCATCAGGCTTTCTGCGGGCGACGGCGCAGGAAACACAGGCCGGCCGAGAGAATGGCAAGCATGAATGCGGAAGGCTCCGGAACCATGGTGTAGGTCTGGATGTTGTAGTTCCCCGGTTGGCTGGCCGAGCCCGCACCCGTGGTCGCCCCCTGGCCGCCGTAGATCGGGACATCGAAGACGCCGAGATCGCTGGTGGACCACTGGAGTGGCAAGGTGCCACTGCAGCCGCAATCCTCCGCCAGTGAGGGCATCACCCAATTGTCGTTGCGACCGAGGAACCACTCCGTGCCACTCTGCATCTCCTGGTCGTTGTAAACCCACAGGTAAGCCTCGCCCTCCGCGAAATTCAGACCGAGGTCGGCAAAGGCGCTGCTGCTGCTGCCATCGGCCTTCAGGTCGGCGGTACCGGTGAAGTAACCCATGTCCGGATCGAAGTTCGCGAGGTCAAAGGTTTGCCAGTTTGCAGCCCACTCAGAGGTGTTCTCGCTGGTAGGCACGAAGGAATTCGCGAAGGTGCCGAGTTCGAACTTGAAGCTCGAATCGAGTGCCTGGCCCTGGCTGTCGACCAGATTGTCGAGGACCCGGCCGCCCCAGTTGATGGTGGTGGCACCCGCTTGCAGCGAGCCCAAGGCAAGCAGGGCAACTACAAGGTGTGAGGGGTGAATGCGGAGTTTCATGGGATCAGCATTAAGGGGTGTTTGTTCAGGGCTGCCACGGACGTGTGATCCGGTGGGATGGCAGCGGGGCATTCAGCTTGATGAATGCACTGTGGTCTCGTTTGAACAGGAGGGTGGAATCCTGCGACTGCAGCGTGGCATCGCCCACCTTCGCCCAACGCTGGATCAGCGGCGTGCGCGGTGCGGTATCTAGCAGGAAGTAAGTATCATAGCCGCTGCTGCCGGAGACAATATCACCGCGCCAGATGAAGATCTCATCCGCCTTCTTGAAGTCGCGGTCGCCATCGTAGCCATTCGGTATGGTCATGCCGCGGGAGACCGGGGACTCATCGAGTGGGTAACCGCCACGGACGAGGTTATTGCCAGCGGCCATGGGCAGCACGAAGTCATTCGCGCGAACCTTGCCGTAGGCGAGCATCGAGCCCGGGGCATTGAGGCACTTGATGAAGGTCCCCTGCTCTGCCGGGACGATGGTGGTGTCCTGATCGGCAAGGTCAGCATCACCCACGCGGACCCAACGCTTGGACGTGCCATTGTCGTAGAGCCAGTAGGTGGTGTAGACGCCATTGGCAAAGGTCTGGACCTGATCGGCCGTTTCCTGGCTGGCGGAGCCGGTGAAGGACTCGACCGGGAACATATTCCCGAGCGTCCAGTGGGTGCGGATCACGAAGCTGTCTCCCGCGAGGCTGGCCGGCAGGGCGCCGGTGAGCGTATTGAAGGGCACGCTGCCCGCGAAGAGGTTAGCATCATTCGCCAGTGTGAGCGAGGACGGGCCAGTGCCGGTAACGTCGAAGCGGTGGCCGGCCCAATCGCCAGACGTGACCTCGATGTAATAGGCAGCGCCCGGCGGCAGGACGGTGGCGAGATTCAGTCCGGGAGCTGATGTCGTCAGACTGAGCTGCTGACCGTTCACCGCATCGATCACGCCGGAGAAGCTCGGGCAGGAGATGAAGGGATTGCTGTAGGTCACGCACTCGGTACCCCAGCTCGTGCCAACCCAACCACCGGTCTCGGTGACGGCTTGTGCTTCGAAGACACTGTTGTGGTCTGCATCCAGGCTGACACGGATGCGAACGAAGCCCGCATTCGGAGAGCCCGTCAGAGCCTGCAGATCGAGGATGCGGACCGTCTCGGAGCCATCGCCATTGTCGGTGATGGTGAAGTTGGCAGGCGTGAGCGCGACCGTGGACCAGCCGCCAGGCGAGAGCACGAGGCTGGAGACGAACTGAAGTTCATAGGTCAGATCGAGTGGACCGCCAGCGGTGCGGGTGTAGACTGCATCGATCGCGGTAGAGCTGGTCAGCGATGGAACCAGGCAGAAGGGGCTGCCCGAGCCATTGGCCGGATCGGTCCCGAAGGCGTATTCGATCAGGTTGTTCGAAAGGTCGCCGTCGGGGTTGCCAGCCGGACCGTTGTTGCCGCCAAGCGGATTCGCGGTTTGCCACCCGCCGAAGGTGTTCGGGGTCTTGATTGGACGCTCCAGGAAGTTGCGGTTGCCCACGGTGGCACCGGCGGTGACCACGATCGGGGTCACGTCACCGATGTTGTCCAGATCACCACCATCACTATCAGAGACACTCAGATAGCCGGTGGGTTGGAGCTCTACGATCACGTAGTTGCCCGGGGCGATGCCGTTGAAGACATAGCTGCCGTCAGCACCCGTGGTGGTCATGGCGAGTCCGTGGCCTTCGGTATCGAAGAGGCCGATGGTGACCCCTGCCAGCGGAAGGTCCGGCGTGCCGTCGCCATTGGTATCCACCCGGACGAAACCGCTGATGCTGCCCGGCGTGAAGTAGCCGTTGTCACCGGTGAAGACATCGTTGCCCGCAGATGCGGTGACCGTGACCGGATCAGTGCCCTCCTTGTGGATCGCTCCCGCAGGAATCGGTCCGCCGGCTTCAATCACATTGGCGGTGGTCAGGCCCGGAGGGACGGTGGCGGTCCAGATGCCGCTGGCATTGGTGATGACGGTCTGGGAGGCACCATTCACATCGGTGATCAGGATCGAGACGCCTTGCAGATCCGGCTCGCCGGAATCCTGGTCGCCATTGCCATTGGTATCGGCATAGACGTGACCGCTCACGGTGCCAGCCAGGTAGAAGCCATCGTTCTCCGAGAAGGTCTCGAGGGTGGCCACCGCGGTAACTTGGGAAGGGTCGCTGCCCTCAGTTTGGGTGTAGCCTGTCGGGTAGTCCGGATCGGCGTTGTCGATGTCGATCGTTGTTGTGCCCGGAGGAACGATGGCGTGCCAGTTGCCGTGTTCATCGGTGCTCACGGTCTGGGTGTTGTTGATCGCACTGGTGACGAATACGTCCACGCCCGTGAGGCTCGGCTCGCCGGAATCCTGGATGTGGTTGCCATTTGTATCGACATAGAGGTGACCGGTGACGATCGCCGGGAAGAAGAAGCCGACCGGTGTGCTACTAGTTGGGGTGGGGCTATTCGCCACCGCGGTGAAGGCAGTGGTAAGGGAACCCTGGGTGATCACCGAGCCGGAGGGATATTCCGCATCGCTGGAGTCAACCGTGGCAGTGGCCGGTCCCGGAGGCACGGTGGCCGTCCAGTTACCGTTGGAATCCGTGGTGACACGGAAGGTCCGGTTATTCGCGTCCGTGATGATGACATCGACGTTGGCAAGGTTGTGGATCACGAAGTCCTGCACCCCGTTGCCATTCAGGTCGAGATAGAGGTGACCGCTGATGGCCGCAGGCACGAAGTAGGCCAAGGTGCCAGCGCCTACGGTGCCGCCCGCGATGGCGGTGACGGTGGTCTGTGGCAGTCCGGCCGTGAGGACACCACCCGCAGGGAACTGCGGATCGGTCTCGTCCACATCCACCAGGGTCGGCCCCGGTGGCACACTGGCGATCCAGTTGCCGTTCGAGTCGGTCTCCACGGTGATGAGCGCGCCATTCGAGCCGAGAACGAAGACATTCACTCCGGCGAGGTCCGGCTCACCGTCGTCCTGCACTCCGTTGCCGTTCACATCCTTGAAGAGGTGGCCGGTGACGAAGGCCGGGACGAAGTAGCCATTGGTGCCGCCATCGGCCGTCTGGCCGGGCAGGACGGTGGTATTGGTGAAGGCATTGCCCTGCGTCTGCTGCGAATTCGCCGGATACTGAGGATCGGTCTTATCCACCTCCACGCCGACCGGGCCGGATGGAACGGAAGCCGTCCAATCGCCAGTTCCATTGGTCGCGACCGTGGTGATGCCACCGGTGCTATCGTGGATGAGCACGTCGATGTCGGCGAGATCCGGCTCGGTGCCGTCCTGCTGCCCGTTGCCATTCACATCGAGGTAGAGGTGGCCGCTGATGCTACCCGGGAAGTAGTAGCCGGTGAGATCCGCAGACACCGGGGCGCCTGGAGCGGTAGTCAGCGAGTCATTCCCACTGCCCTCGCTGCGGACGAAACCGGAGGTGAAGACCGGATCGGTTTCGAGAATATCCGTGAGGACACTGCCCGGCGGCACGCTGGCTACCCAGACACCATTCGAATCAGTAAGAACGAACTGATCGTGGTTCACCGAGTCGGTGACTTTCACGGTCACGCCTGCCACTCCGGGTTCGCCGGAGTCGCGGGTGCCATTGTTGTTGAGGTCGTTGTAGACCGTGCCGGTGACGGAGGTGGCGATGTAGTAGCCATCGGTGCCGCCGTTCGCAGTCTGGCCGGCAATGACCGTGACCGTGGTCGGGTCGTCGCCCTCGCGATGCTCGGGGCTATTGCCCGGGAACTGTGGGTCGCTTTCTTGAACATCCGCCGTGGTGTTGCCGGGCGGCACGCTGGCAGTCCAATTGCCAGTGCCATCGCTCTCGACGATCTGCGTGTTGCTCTGCGAATCGGTGATCAGCACACTGATACCCGCGAGATTCGGCTCGCCGGGGTCTTGGGTGCCGTTCCCGTTCGTGTCGATGTAGAGGTGGCCGGTGATGGTGCCGAGGATGCGGAAGCCGGTGGGCGGAATATTCGTCGAACCTGCCGTGGTGGCAGTGACGGTGGTCGGATTCGTGCCCGTGGCCGGAGTGCCACCAACCGGGAACTGCGGATCATTCACATCCACGAGAACCGTCGTAGCTCCCGGCGGAACACTGATGGTCCAGTTGCCGCTGGCATCGGTTGTGACGATATGCGGATTGCCGTTGCTATCGGTGACGATGACATCGACACCTGCCAGCGGCGTGTCGCCGGGGCCTTCCGTTCCATTGCCATCGTTGTCCACGTAGAGGTGGCCGTTAACCACGGCGGCGAGGTAGAAGCCGTCGTTGCCCGTATCCACAGTCGAGCCAGCCAGTGCTGTGGCCGATCGCGGATCGCTGCCTTGCGTGCGGGTCGCGCCGAGGGGGATCGAGCCGCTGCCTTCAAGCACGTCGATGGTCGCGGCGCCCGGCGGGACGCTTACGGTCCAGCGGCCATTACTATCGGTCGTCACGGTGCGAGGCATGCCGAGCACATCCGTGATGGTCACCGAGACACCGGCGATGCCGTTCTCAGCAACCTGACGGCTGCCGTTGCCATTGGTATCAAGGTAGACAATACCAGTGAGAGTGGCGGCGGTGTAGTAGCCATCGAGGCCCGCGGAGGTCACCGCATTGGGCACAGCATTCACGGAGCTCGGGTCCGTGCCGGCGGATTGGCTGGTACCAGCAGGATACTGCGGATCGCTCTCGTCCACCTTCACCTGGGTGCTGCCAGGCGGCACGCTGGCGGTCCAAGTGCCGGTCGAGTCGGTCACAACGATCTGCTGCCGGCTGTTGCTATCGGTGATGATGACGTTGATATCGGACAGACCCGGCTCGCCGCTTTCCTCGGTGCCGTTGCCATTCGTATCGAAGAAGACGCGACCAGTGACAGTAGCCGGGAAATAGTAACCGTCCTTGCCCGCGTTAGTCGTGCTGCCAGCCACCGCGGTGAAGAAGGTCGGATCAGAACCCTCGATGTGGACGCCGCCCTCCGGGAAGGTGGCGTCGAGATTCAGCACGTCGGCGATGGTTTCGCCAGGTGGCACGCTGGCGGTCCAGATGCCTGCGCTATTGGTGATGACGTCCTTGGTGGCGCCGGTGCTATCCGTGATGCGGACGATTGCATTCGGGATGCCGAGTTCGCCACTGCCTTGCGCGCCATCGCCATTGACATCGCGATAGACGAGGCCGGTGACGATGGCAGGGAGGTAGTAGCCATCTCGGCCTGCGTCCACGGACTGACCTGCCTGAGCGGTGACGGTGGTGGGCTCAGTGCCATCGGTGAGGCTGACGCCTGCCGGGAAGTCGGGATCGGTGGTATCGATCGCCACGGTGGTGGTGCCCGGCGGCACGCTGGCGGTCCAGACGCCATTGGCATCAGTGACCACCACATGGACGTTGTTGAGACTATCGGTGACCCGGACATTCACGTTCGGGATACCCGGCTCACCATTCTGGAGGGTGGTGTTGCCATTCGTGTCCAAGTAGAGGACGCCTGTGACAGAACCGGCCTGATAGAAGCCGGCAGCATCGCCCGCCGGGGTATCGATGCCAGCCACGGCTGGAACCGTCACCGGATCCGTGCCGGGAGTGGTGCGCACGGCTCCCGAGGGGATCTGCGGATCGCTATCGACGATATCCACGATGGTGTTGCCTGGCGGGACCGTGGCGATCCAATTGCCATCCGAACCGGTGGTTGCAGTCTGGGTATTGCCATTCGAGTCCGTGATCAGGATATCGACATCCGCGAGATCGGGCTCACCCGGGTCTTCAACGCCATTGCCATTCGTGTCGACAAAGAGGTGGCCGCTGACGGTGCCCGGCTGATAGAAACCGTCGTTGCCTGCGAAGGTGGTGGTGCTAGCCGTCGCGTTGACGATGGTTGGGTCGTCCCCTTCCCGATGAAGGAAGCCGGTGGGATAGTCCGGATCGGTTTCCCTGACCTTCGCGATGGTATTGCCCGGCGGCACGATGGCCGTCCAGTTACCGTTCGCATTCGTGGTGACCGTCTGGGTATTATTGATCGAGCTGGTGACCAGCACATCGACATTCGCAAGATCCGGCTCTCCGGAATCCTGGGTGCCGTTACCGTTCGTATCGATGTAGAGATGACCGGTGATGGTGGCCGGGAAGTGGAAGCCTACCGGCGTGCTGCCGGTGGTGGAACCGGCGACCGCGTTGATATTGGTAGTGATCGCACCTTGAGTGATCACCGAACCGGCGGGGTATTGCGGGTCGGTGTTGTCGATTTTGGCGCTCGTCAGGCCCGGTGGAACGGTGGCGCTCCAGTTGCCGTTCGAGTCAGTCACCACGATCTGGGTGTTCCCGTTCGAATCGGTGATGATGATGTTCACGTTGGCCAGATCGTGGACCACGAAGTCCTGCTGACCGTTGCCATTCAGATCAAGGTAGAGGTGGCCGGTGATCACTGCCGGGATGAAGAAGCCGGCGGGCGTGCTGGACTTGATGACACCGGCCTCCGCGATGACTGTGGTCTGATTCGTGCCCTGAGTCTGCGTCGAGCCCGCGGGATACTGGCCATCGGTTTCGTCGATATCGATGATGGTAGTGCCCGGCGGCACGCTGGCGCTCCAGTTGCCGTTCGAGTCGGTCAAGACGGTCTGGGTGCCGCCATTCGAAGCTGCTACGAAGACATTCACATTGGCGAGGTTCGGCTCGCTGCCGTCCTGCGTGCCGTTGCCATTGGTATCGACGTAGAGGTGACCGGTGACGGTGGCGGCCTGATAGAAGCCAACTCCCCCACCCGCCGGAGTATTCACGCCGGAGACCGCGGTGATAGTAACCGGGTCGACGCCGCCGGTGCGGACGGAGCCGGACGGGATGTCAGTGTCGCCGTTGTCGATGTCGACGATGGTGGTGCCTGGCGGCACGGTGGCGGTCCAGTTGCCGCTCGCATTGGTCACGACGAACTGGGTATTCCCGAGGCTGTCGATGATATTGACGGTGATGTTTGCAAGGCCCGGCTCGCCGGAGTCCTCAATGCCGTTGCCGTTCGTGTCG
The DNA here is from genome assembly GCF_000739615.1 of Haloferula sp. BvORR071. Taxonomy (GTDB): domain Bacteria; phylum Verrucomicrobiota; class Verrucomicrobiia; order Verrucomicrobiales; family Akkermansiaceae; genus Haloferula. Next base: position 174,761 of record NZ_BATP01000003.1, on the reverse strand, counting down.
CTGAAGACATGGCCGCTGATGGTGCCAGGGAAATAGTAGCCATTGATCGGCACGCTGGCCGGGCTGCCGTTGACCGCGATAACGGTGGCCGTGCTCGTTCCTTCCGTGCGGCTGAATCCAGCCGGGAAAGCCGGGCCGGTCTGTTGAACCGTAGCGATGGTGCTGCCGGGCGGCACGCTGGCAACCCAGACGCCGTCACTATCCGTGATCACGGTGCGGGTCGCATTGTTCACGTCGGTCACGAGCACACTGGCTCCGGCGAGGCCGGGCTCACCCGGATCGCGGCTGCCGTTGTGGTTGGTGTCGACGTAGATGGTGCCAGTGACAGAGGTGGCGATGTAGTAACCCACATTGCCAGCACTCACCGTCTGACCGGCAATGGCGGTGACAACCGAAGGATCGTTGCCTTCACTGCGGGAACTTCCCACCGGGAATTGCGGATCGGTGGTATCGACCTTCGCGGAGGTGCTGCCGGGCGGCACGCTCACGGACCAATTGCCTGAAGCATCCGATTCGATGGTGTGAATCGCACCGAGGGAATCGGTGACGATGACATTCACCCCAGCAAGACCCGGCTCGTTGGGACCCTGCGTGTGGTTGTTGTTGACGTCGATGTAGAGGTGACCAGTGACGACTCCAAGGATTTGGAATCCGGTGGCAGGAATGTTCGTGGCGGTTCCCGCGACGGCAGTGGTCTGTTGAGGATTGGTGCCCGGGGCGAAGGTGCCACCGGCGGGGAACTGCGGATCGTTGACGTCCACCAGGGCAGTCGTGGTGCCGGGCGGCACGCTCACGGTCCAGTTGCCGCTGGCATCCGTGCTCACGGTGCGGACGGTGCCGGTGCTATCGGTGACGATGATGTCGATATTCGCGACCGGAGTGTCGCCAGCGTCCTCGATGCCATTGTCGTTATTGTCGGAATAGAGGTGGCCGCTCACTTGGGCCGGGATGTAGTAGCCATCCTTGCCGGCATTCGCGGTGGTGCCAGCGACGGCAATGACCGTGGTCGGATCGGTGCCTTCCTTCCGGATCGCACCGGTCGGGATGTCAGGATCGCTATCGACAATGTCGGCGATGGTGCTGCCGGGAGGCACTGTGGCGCTCCAGTTGCCGTTCGCATCCGTATTGACGGTCTGGGTGTTGCCCAGGCTATTGGTGATGACCAGGGAGACGTTCGGCAGGCCGGGTTCGCCGCTGTCTTCCACCCCGTTGCCATTCACGTCGCGGTAGATGTGACCGACGACCGTGGCAGGAACGTAGTAGCCATCGATGCCGCCGGAAACGGAACTGGCGGCGATAGCGGTGAAGCCAGTCGGATCCGTGCCCTCGGTGTGATTCGAACCGGACGGGAACTGTGGATCGAGTTCGTCCACATCGGCGGTGCCGGCACCGGGCGGCACGCTGGCGGTCCAATTTCCGGCGGAGTCGGTGGTGACACGGAAGGCCGCGCCGAAGCTCGGAGTGATGATGACGTCCACACCGGGAAGCGGCGACTCGCCGGAGTCCTGAGTGCCGTTGCCATTCACATCGAGGTAGAGGTGGCCGGTGACGGTGCCGGGGAAGTAGTAGCCGTCCTTGCCGGTGTCGACGGTCGTGGCCGCAAGCGCGGTGACGGTCTCAGGATCGGTGCCCTCACGATGGATGCCACCGACCGGGAAGTTCGCGGCAAGGTCCAGCACATCCACGATGGTGGCTCCCGGCGGCACGCTGACGGTCCAGAAGCCGGTGCTATTGGTGGTGACATCGCGCACCACGCCGAGGATGTCGGTGATGCGAACGGTCACGCCGGAGAGTCCCGAATCAGTGCCGTCTTGGCTGCCGTTGCCATTGACGTCGCGATAGACGATACCGGTGAGGGTGGCAGCGCGGTAGTAGCCGTCATTGCCTGCGCTGATGCTGGCACCACCGGTGACCACGACCACGGTCGGATCGGTGCCCTCGGTCTGAGCGGAGCCGGAGGGGAGATCAGCAATCGTGATCTTGGCCGAGGTGCTGCCGGGCGGCACGGTGGCCGTCCAGTTGCCACTCGGGTCGGTGGTAACGGTCTGGACCGAGTTGTCTGAAGCAGTGACCACCACGCGGATGCCGGAAAGATTCCCCTCCCCACCTTGCTGGCTACCGTTGCCGTTGGCATCGAGATAGACATGGCCGGTGACGGTTCCCGGGCGTTCTTCCACGAAGGAAGCGGTAGCATTCGCCCCGGCTCCGAGCGCAACGACCACCGCATTCAGGGTACTGTTGCCGTCACTATCAGAGACGTTCAGGTAGCCAGCAGGTTGGCTCTCCACCACCACGTAGGTGCGCGGGGTGAGACCGGTGAAGGAATAAGAGCCATCTGCGGCAGTGGTGGTCGTGCCGATCTGGACACCATCGGCCGGATTGCCGTCTCCATTCGGATCGGTGTAGAGCGTGAGGGTCACACCCGCGATGCCGGTGTCGCCGACATCATCGTTGTTGGTGTCGTCTAGGACCGTGCCGACAATGCTACCGATGCTGCTGTTCGGGACGAAGCCGAAGTCGACGGTGTTGTCGGTCTCATTCGCGGAGATCACGATCACTGGACTGCTCACCGGCTGCCCGGAAGCGGTCTGGATGCCGTTGTCGTCGTTGTTGACCTGGTTGTCGCCATTGACAGTGATTTGCGACGAGAGCGGCGCAGAGGCCAAGGGGCCGCCAGCGACGAAGTTCGAGGCCGGGAAATAGATCCGATAGCTACCTGCAGGCACGTTCGCGAAGGAATAGATGCCGCTGAGATTTGTGCTGGTGATGCGATACGGGGTGTCCGTGCCGGGCGTCTGGGTGGAGCGATAGAGCTGCACGTTGACACCGGGAATGCCGGACTCCGTGGCGGTGTCAAAGATGCCGTTGTTGTTCGTATCTGCCCAGACCGAGTCACCGATGGTGCCAAGCAAGGTCAGCGTATTGGTGTCCAGGAAGTCGTTGCCGCTATTCGTGACGGAGGCAACGGCATTCACCGGCACGCGGTTGTCGTTAGGCAGGGTCTTGTCGCCAGTGCTGGCGTAGCCACTAAGATCGGTCTCCACCACCACATAGGTGCCGGGAGGCACGAGGTTGAAGGCGTAGTTGCCGGAAGCGTTGGTCGTGGCGGTGGCGTAGAGGGTGCCATCCACCGGATTGCCGTCGCCATTCGGGTCGGTGTAGAGATCGATGGTAACGCCACTGATGCCGGTGTCGCTATCAGTCAGATCGCCGTCGCCATCCGCATCGTTGCGGACCTGGCCGGTGATGTTCGCGTAGAGCGCTGGATCGATGTATTTATCGAGGAAGTTGTTCCCGGTCGAGGCCGCGAAAGTCGTCAGTGTGAGCGCTATCCGGTTGTCGTTCGCGCCTTGGGTATCGGCAATGCTGTTGAAGCCGGTAGGATCGGTCTCAACCACCACATAGCTCCCCAGTGCCAAGCTCAGGAATTCATAGCTGCCATCAGCCAAGGTGCTGGTGATCGCTACCAAGGTGCCATCGGCAGGATTACCGTCGGCATTCGGATCGGTGTAGAGCGAGAGGTTTATCCCGGCGAGCGGAGTATCGCCGCCACCGAAGCCGGCAGTGCCCTTGTCTTCCAGAACACTGCCGCGGATGCTGGCGGCAGTGGTGACAATGGTGGCCACGCCGCTGGAGCCGGGAACGGAATTGCCGTTCGAATCCGTGGCGTAGTTGACCGCTGCGGTATTTGTCGCGGGGTTCGCCTGACCTTTGACCTTGAGGGTTACGGAGATGGTCTGCGTGGCGCCGACCGCGAGACTGCCGCTGCCAGTGATATCGTTCCAAAGGATAGTCCCTGAGCCCGTGGCATTCGGAGCCAAGGAGGCGGAGACGTATTCAAAGGTGTCACCACTGTAGAGATCCTCCAACGGAAGATTCGGGATCGCGGTGGTGCCGCTGTTTTGCACGGCAATGCTGAAGACAACGTTGTCGCCCTTCCCTGCTGTGCCAGTGGCCGGGCTGGTCACGGTCTTGGTGACGGTGACTCGCGGGCGGGTGATGGTGAGGTTTGCGGAGCTATTCGAACTGGCGGTGCCGGCAGTGACCGCCGCGGAGTTGGTCACGGTGCCACCCGCGGCGTTCGCGGTGAAGTTCACGAAGATCTCGGCCGCCTGGCCTTGGGCCAACGGACCGACATTCGACCAAGTGATCGTGCCGCCGGAGACGCTGGTCGGCGTGGTGCTGGCGGAGACGTAGGTTAGGTTCGAGGTTGGAAAGGTATCCGTGACCGTGGCACTGGAAAGCGCGGTACCGCCGGTGTTCGTCACCCGCAAACGATACTGCACGGACTCGCCGACGATCGCCTGACCGCCAGCGGGGGTGATGAGGACCTTGCTGATCGAGACGCCATCCACCGCGGTCGGAGTCGGAATCGTCGCGGTGTCGGTGGAAGTGTCGGAAGAGTCTGTGGGATCGACATAGCTCACGCTGAGAGCACTTCCGGCAATGGCATAGAGCGTCCCGTTGTTGCTCGTGCCGGCCACCGTCGAGCTGGTCGGCACGGTGGCGGCGAAGATCCCGGTATTGATGCCGGTCTCGGTGAGGGTAACGACCTCAGTATCGCCGGTGCTGCTGGTCAGGGTGACGGTGAGCGTTTCGGCGACCGCCGGATCCATATTCTGGTCAAGGTCGGTGACCCGAATGACGATCGACTCGTTGGTAGCGTAGGTCAGCGTGCTATTGCCGCCGGTGTTGAAGAACTCGACGGAGGAAGGGGTGCCGAGATCGAGGTAGTTGAGATTCACCGAGGTCGAGCGCGAGGCGGAAATCGTGTTCTCCGTGCCTTCCTTGGCGTTGGCCACGATCTGATAGGCGCCGGTGGTAGAGCCGGTGCGCCACTCGTATTCAAAGGTCTTCGACGAAGCGGTGGTGGCCGCGGTGACTACGGACATGTTCGCCGAGATGTCGCCGGCCGTGCCGGGACCATCGATGCTCAGCGGCATGCTGGTGATGTCATAGGCGCCGAAGGGGTCGCCAGCAGTCGCGCGGACGTAGAGAGTCTGGCCATTGGCGGGGCTCGTGACCAGCGTTCCGTTCGGATACGGGGCATCGTAAACGCCGATCGAGTCGACGTGAATCACCGTGGTCGTCGGCAGCGTGATGCGCGAGGGCTTAGTATTCGCGTCGTAGTCGATGGTGAAGCCGACTCCGGCGACCGCGCTGGAGATATCGATCGAGAGAGCTTGGCCGGAGGGGATCGTCACCGCGCTGGCCAAGGCCGGGAAGGTGAAGGTGATCACCCCGCTGGCAGCGCTGGCCGAACTGCTGGTGGCAACTGTGGTCGAACCGTAACGCAGCGTGGCAGTCACGGCCACCGTGCCACTCAAGGTGCCGGAGGTGGTGGTGAAGTAAGTCTGTGCACCCAGCACCGCGCCAGCGGGCAAGGTGAAGCTCTCAGCATAAGCCGGGCTCTGTGTGAAGGTCGCCGTGGCCGTGCCGGTAGCCGGCTTGATCGGCACGCCGATTGCAGCCCAGGCATCCGCGGTTCCCAGGGTCCACGACGAAGTGCCCGCGGAGCCAGTGCCAGCCCGGGTGCTGCCGACGGAGCGGATGCCGTCGCTTTCCGAAACACCGCTAAGGGCATTCCAAAGTGCGGTCTGGCCGCTGGAGGCGATGGTCGCGGTGCGAGCATCATCAATGCCAGCGGTAACGAAGACGAGTTCGTTGGTCGCGCCCGTGACGCTGATGGTCGCGGGACTGGTCGCGGCCGTGGCAGTGACGGCCGCGCCGAGCGGAGTGGTTTGGTTGACACCGGTGAAGGTGGTGGCAGCGACGTGCAGAGCATCCGCATTGCCGAAGCTCGTCATATTCACCGTAACGTTGGCAGTGCCTGCGGCGGGAGCGACCAGACTCCAGAGCTGCGCATTCGCTTCCTGGCTGGAGGCTCGGCTGGCCACCAAGGTCATCGCCTGTGAACCATAGCTCACCGAGTTGATCGCCATCCCTGCAGTGCTGTCGTCCTCGAAATTGACCGCGACGAGCAACAGGCGGTTATTCCCGGCTGCCACGGTGTGGCTGAGGGTCACGCTGGCAGTGGAGCCCGAGTTCGGACCGGCGTAGGCCCCCAGGCTCGGGGTTCCCGCGACGATGGTCGAAGAAGGGCTCAGCACCGCAGTGCTGGCGACCGTGGTGTCGACCGGGTTGGCCGGATCGACACGATCAAGGATCTGGCCGGAAGTGCCGGAAGCATCCGTGCCGAGGTAAAGGATCTTCGTCGCGGTTCCGGCGGTCACGGTCGCGGTGGTGTTCGCGGTCTCGCCGTAGATTGGGTCCGTGTAGCTGACGGTGAGGCTATTGCCAGGGAAGACGTTCAGCGTGCTGTCATTCGGATTGGTCCCCGCCGCGGAGGAAGATGCCAGAGGTGCACCCGTGTTACGAAAGACTCCGGTATTCACGCCGGTCTCCGTGAGAGTGATCGTCTCGTAGTCGCCGGTGGTCGCGTTCTTCACGATCACGGTGATGGTCTGCACCGTGGTGGCGCTGGTGTTGGCATCGGGATCGGTGACAGTCACGTAGATCCCATCCCCCGCCCCATAGGTCGTGGTGGCAGTGCCGCCTGCGAGGCTGAAGCTGATCTGGGCTGCGGTGCCGCCACCGGGAACAGAGACACTATTGGTGGAGGTGACGCCCGCGTATGAGGTCGTCACCGTGTTGTTGATCGAACCCGCTGCGTTGACGACCGCGCGATACTTGAAGACCGTCGTCTGGCCGCGGGGCAGGATCGGCACGTTGTAGCCGCTGGCATCCAGCGGGAAGGGCGTGGCGGGGAGGGTGTTGTCGGCAATGGCGACTCCGTCGCGCGTCGTGCTGCCTGCGACATAGGTGATCTGCGCGGGCAAACCGTCGATCACGAGCAGGTTGCCGAGAGCCACGAGTCCGGCATTGTCCATGGTGATCGAATATTCCAAGGTATCACCGATACTGAGGCCGTTGCTGGTCGGGTCGATGACCACAGCGGAGTTCTTGCGAACCACCGGCACAGGGAAGGCCGGGATGGTGGTGCCGGCATCCAGATAGGGATTGCCAGGACCCGCCGTGGCTGGATCCTGACCCCAAGCGCCCGCGATCAAAGTGCCATCCAGCGTGTAGACACGCATACCCGTCTGGTCCTTGTCAGGATCGAAGAGGCGCTGCACCTGCAGCGCGGAAAGCGTATAGGCGGCATCGTATTTGCCGCCGAGGGGGTCAGTCAGCGACCCGAGGCGGTCGCCATTGTAGTCCACGTAGATGGTGGTGGCCTTCACCGGAGTCACCCACACAGGGTTGCCATTCACGGTAATCGTGCCGGACTCGGAGCTGCCCGGTCCCCAGCCAAGGGAAAGAGTGGTGGTGAGATCGGCTTCCTGAATCAAGCTGAAGCCCCAGTCATGTACGTTGTTCGCCGTAGGTTCTGCACCCACGGTGGCGATGGCGTAGAAGGGCTTGTTCGAGGTATTGATGAAGCTCGCCCCCGAGTCTTGGGGCATCAGGTAGATGTAGTTGCTCTTCGCCGGGATGCTGATGGTGCTGGCTCCGACGCGAGTGGTGACGTTCACCGAGATCGCCGCGCTGTCCGGGTTGTAGAGGAAGACGTAGGTGTCATCGCCATTCGAGGCCGTGCCCACCGGGCTGTAGTAGCGGGTGCCCCATTGGGTGGTGGGAGCCACGGTATACCAGCGGTTCTCATAGTTGCCGCCGATATCGCCGGTAATGATGTCCACCTGCACCGGCTTCGACGAGGTCACGGTGGCGCCGCGCAAGACGCCACGCTCGATGTAGTAGGTCTCGCCCTGATTCAGGGTGACCGTGGTTTCAGCAGTGCCGTTCGCATCCTTGTCGATCTGCACCGTGGTGCCCGGCTGGGATGCCTGCACGAAGAGCGAGCAGAGCTCGAACATCGAGGAAGTCAACGGAGTCGGGAAAATCTCATTCTCGCCGACAGGGATGATGAAATTGCTGCCCCAGTCGATGGTCGAGTAGACCTCGGTGGCATCCGCCAGCACCGCCCCGGGAGAAGTCGCCCAAGCCGAACGGGTCATCACGATGCCTCGCGTCGCACCCACCCGGTCACGGCCATCGTAGAGAAGCGTCGTCGGATTGCGAGGCAGCGCGATCTGGTTGCGCAGGGCGATCACAGCGCCGGAGCTCAAGCCGTTTGGATCGGTTGCAAAACCCGGAGGCTTGCCGTTCACGTCATTGCCATCCCCCCAAACTTGGGTCGTCGACTGCGTCGGATTGTCGAGGCTCAGTTCGTAGCCGTCTTCCCACTGGTCATAGACAATTTTGGTCCCGCTCACCGCTGCGACCAGCGAGACGGTACTGTCCATGGTGGTCCCAGTGCCCGGCGCCAAGGCCAAGAAGGTCTGCCGGATCTGCGCTTCCGGCATGGGCACATAGTATTCTTGAACGATTGACTGGGCATGCGCCGCGATCATCCCCGCAAGCGCGAGGAAGGAATTCAGCAACAGCGTTCGAACTCTTGGGAGAGCAGTCCGGTAGGTCATGGGGTGGGATGCATGGGACATCCGCCTCTGGGAGAGCCTTCCGATGGAAACGGATACGCTCTTCGACCAGCGTAAACACGCCGTCGGTAGATTCTCCCGGATGCGAATTGGTGGGTGATGAACAGCAACAATGTGGTCCGGGAGCGAGTATCGCCCCGCTTGAAGCGAAGCGACGAACCACGGAACCTTCATACCTCGAATGCTCGGATCGTCAACCTTTGGAAACTAGTTTGATTACCTAATCTTCAATACCCCCATAAGGGCTTGGGTTTGTTGCAAAATGCCACGTCCGATTTTGCGTAGACCAAACTACTATGGACCTAGCAGACGCGCGGGGAGTGGCTTCAAAATCAGAAGTTTGGCGACGCGCTCACAAGAGGCCCAAGGCGCTTGCCGATGCTGCCTCCCTGACATCAAGAGAGCGGTCGTCATGATTCCGCATGCCCCTATTACCGGCCCCCAAGCGGCGCCCGGGAAAGGTCTCCGCCCCTCGGTCGCGCTGGAAGGGAGCATTCGACGCATTTTCCGTTAAGGAAGATGCTTGCAATGGGCCCCAAAGTTGTATTACATCTTCGCAACCCAAGGGTCCTCGCCGACCGCTTTTACGAATGAAACCCTCCCGCAACCCCTTCCTGGTGGTCGCTCTTGCGACATCTGCCACAGTCTCACTCTCGTCCGCCATCGACAAAGCCGCCACCGGCACTGAGCTCACCGACGGGACGAGTTGGGCAGGCGGAGTCGCTCCAGCGACCGCCAACCCCGCGAACTGGACATCGACTTCGCTGACCGGAGGCCAGACGGTCAGCGGCCCGGTGACGTGGAATCAGATTGGTTTCGCGAATACGACGGCGCTTTCGCTCACTGGCTCGGCCATCACCCTTTCGGGGGCGACTTCCAACGGTTCATTTAACGTCATCAACGACACCGGTGCGACCGGCACCCGTAGTATTGGCAATGACCTGCTGCTTAGCGGGGTCAACAGCACTACTGCTGTCGCTGTAGGAAACCTCACGTCACGCCTGCAAATCAATGCGGGCACCGGCGGCCTGACCTTGGGCAATGTCACCAGCAACGGCGGCGCCTTGGCCAACGATGCCAATCTCTTCCTGCGCGGCACTGCCGGATCCTCCATCATCAATGGCACGCTGACCGTCGATGGTCAGCTCGGCAAAGGTGATGCCGGAACCTGGACCCTCAACGGCAACAATTCGCTGGGTTGGGTCTTCATCAACAACGGCACCCTGCGTGCCGGAAATGATGGGGCCTTTGGCAGCGGCACCATCTACCTCGGCACGGGTGGCGGGACCACTACCTTGTCATCCGCCGACGGCACCGCCCGCAACTTTGGCAATGGCCTCAACTTCTCCATCGGCGCGACCTTCGGCCAAACCAGCGGCGGCACTGGAGCGCTCACCTTCACCGGTGGGGTGAATCTGAATACCGCCCAGCGAGCCATCACCACCAATGTCGACACCATCTTTTCCGGGGTCGTAACCGGCACCGGTGGTGGCATCGCCAAGGACGGTGCGGCCACCCTGACACTCTCCAATGCGAATACCCACAGCGGCGTCACGGCAGTCAATGCCGGCACCTTGGCATTGGGAAATGACGGTGCCCTTGGCACTTCGCAGCTTCGCATGGGCGGCGGCACCATTGCCTCCGCGGATTCCACTGCCCGGGTCATCACCACAAACAGGCAACTCGACTTCGCCAACAGCAGTACCTTCGGCACCGCGAGCACCGGCAATCTGAAATTCGTTGATACCGTCAGTCTCGGCAATGCCGCCGATAAGATCGCCACGGTGAACAATACCGTCACCGAATTTGCCGGAGTAATTTCCGACGGCGGTGATACCACCCGGAAATTCACAAAAGCAGGCACGGGCAACCTCATCATCAGCGGGAATAACACCTATTCCCGCCAGACCACGGTCACTTCCGGCACGCTGACTGCCGGTCACGCGTCGGCCTTCGGCACGGGTACGATTACCATCAACGGCGGCGTCCTCAACACCGGCGCCTATGCGGTGGGAAATACAATCACCCTGGCGGGCGGCACTCTAACCGGAACTGCTGCTACCTCGACCGTGACCGTGACCGGAAGTTCATCGATCTCCGGCATCTTCTCCGGGATGGTGAATACCGGGACCGATCCGGCGCGGGCAATTAATACCACCGGTGGACTCACGGTCGGCACACTGACCGGTCAAGGCGCCTTTGGCGGCGGCTTGGTCACGGTGAATGGCCAGCACAATCCCGGCAACTCGCCTGGCAGCCAGAGCTTCGCCAACGGGTTGAGTTACGGGAATAACGCCAATGTGACCACGGAAATTGCCGCCGACGGAAGCGCTGCGGATCAGATCTCCATCACGGGCGACTTGGGCATCGGCAACAATGTGGCGCTGGCGGTGACCTTGTTTGGCGCGGCCGACTACACGACCGCCTTTTGGGACAGCAACCATTCCTTCGATCTTTTCACCTACACGGGCGCACTCAATGGGGCCTTCTCCAGCATCAATCTGAGCGGGTTGGACAACACCGCCGGCCAAGGAAGCTGGAGCACTTCATCCGGCGGAGGAAAGGTCACTGCGACTTGGACCGCGGTGCCTGAGCCAAGCATGGCGCTGCTCGGAGGCCTGGGGCTGCTCGCGCTGTTGCGCCGCCGGCGCTGAAGTGTAGCGACGTGCACCTTGGTTACATCCCTTTTGCCCTCCGGCATCGCCGGAGGGCAAAATAATACGCGTTTCTTATCTCGCCAGCATTGGCTGATGCCGCGCTGGGTGCCGTATGCTGGGCACGATGTGGGTAGTGAGTGAGCCGAGGCCGGATGTGCCGTTCTATTCGTCGGGCGGAGGTCGTTTCACCGAAATTCCCGGCGAGAACGCCATGTATCCGCTTATACGCATGAATCCAATGCCGCCGAACCTTGGGACGCCTCGTGAGAATGCCGGCCATGAAGTCTAGCCTCGACTTCCCAGCCTTTGCGATTTCGCCGCGCGCGGTGCGACTCCTGTCCTTGGCGGGCGTGATCAGCTGGTCACTACCAGCCCAAGCGGACATCCACTATGGCCGCGACATCCGGCCGATTCTTTCCGACAAGTGCTTCTATTGCCACGGCCCCGACCCGAAGACGCGTGAGGAAGATCTCCGGCTCGACATCCGCGAGGAGGCTCTCGCCTCCAAGGCCTTCGTCCCGGGCAATCCGGAGAAGAGCAGGTTGATCAAGCTGATCAATGCCGAGGACGAGGACGACCGGATGCCGCCGCCGGAAAGCCACAAGACCCTCAATCCGGCGGAGAAGCAACTGCTCCGCGATTGGATCAAGAAGGGTGCTGCTTATGAACCCCACTGGGCTTACACGCTGCCCAAGCGGGATGCCGGCCAAAGCATCGACTCCCTGGTGGCCCATCAATTGGAATCCCGCCAACTGGCGTTCTCTTCACCAGCGGACCCGACTACCTTGCTGCGGCGCTTGCACTTCGATGTGACCGGGCTTCCTCCGAGTCCAGAACAGGTGACCGCATTCCAGCAGGCCTACGCCCGCGATCCCGAGGTCGCGGTCCGGGAAGTGGTGGAGCAATTGCTTGTCTCGCCCCATTTCGGCGAACGTATGGCGGTTGGATGGCTGGACAATGTCCGCTATGCGGACACCGTCGGTTATCACGGTGACCAGGATCGCTCTGCGTCGCCTTACCGCGACTACGTGATTGAGGCATTCAATAGCGACAAGCCCTTCGATCAATTCACGATCGAACAGCTTGCCGGCGACTTGCTGCCGAATGCAACGCTGAGCCAGAAGGTCGCCGCGTCCTACAACCGCCTCAATCAGTTGTCCGAGGAAGGCGGCATCCAAGACGCCGAATACCTCGCCAAATATCAAGGTGAACGGGTGCGCACCACCTCCGCCGCATGGCTGGGCTCGACCATGGCCTGCTGCGAGTGCCACGACCACAAATTCGATCCCTTCACCACGAAGGATTTCTATTCCTTCGCCGCTTACTTCAGCGACATCTTGGAACGAGGCGCGTGTAACGACGACGGCCGCTACCAGGAGGACATCTCGAAATGGACTTCGCAGGGTGTGGTCTTCGACAAATGGGGCCCCCTGCTGCAGGTCCCCTCGCCCGAGCAAGCCGGCCGCCTCGCACAAGTGGATGTCGAACTCGGCCAGTTGCGACCACAGTTGGAGTCCAATGGCGCGGTCGAGCCGAAGGAAGTCGCGGACTGGATCGCCCGCCAGCAAGCTTTGCTCGCATCGAAGGATGCCTACGACGCGCCGATTCTCGATGAGACATTGCCCGAGCCCGCCTCGATCGATCAACCGGGCTTCGTCGAAGCGAGCAGCGGTGCTCCAGTTCAGTCCGGCACCCATTCACGCCGCCAGGAATCCGGTGGGCTTGTCCAGCACATCGCGGTCTTGAAGCGGCCGGTCACAATCCAGGACAAGGATGAGTTCTACCTGTGGGTCTATCTCGATTCCGCCAAGCCAACCCGGACTCTAATGCTGCAGGCCAACATGGCCGGAGATTGGAGCCACCGTGCCTATTGGGGAGACGCGGAGATTCCCTACGGCAAGGGCAAGGATGGCCCCGCCTATCATCGCGCTGGAGATCTACCCAAGGCCGGTGCTTGGACTCGCCTCACCGTGTCCCCTGCCGACATGGGCCTTCCGCCCGGCTCAGTCATCGGTCAAGTCGCGTGCACCCAAGTTGGAGGCCTCATCTACTGGGATAATGTCGGTCTCCATACCACGAATCCTGCGCAGCGCCTCGGCCACTTGCCAAAGGAGGCCATCGCCCTTCTCCAGTCCGCATCTCCGGACCCTGCCAAGCTGGCGCTCTACTACCGGCAGACGACGCCCGCCTGGCAGAAGCTTTCATCTGAAGTAGCCAAGCTGGAACGCGAACGGACGGAGATCCTGAAAGCGGCCCCCAGCGTGCCGATGACGATTTCCGCGAAGCCGCGCGAGCTCCGGGTCCTCAACCGCGGGGATTGGCAGGACAAGTCGGGTGCAGTCGTCACCCCAGCCCCGCCAGCCTTCTTGGCCACGGCATCAAACGCCGCTCCTGCCGCGGGTCGTGCAACGCGCCTCGATCTCGCACATTGGATTGCCAACAAGGACAATCCCCTCACTGCCCGGGTCTTCGTCAACCGGCAGTGGGCCCGCCTCTTCGGGGTCGGATTGTCGAAGGACACCGGCGATTTCGGCTTGCAGGGAGAATACCCCAGCAACCGGGAGCTGCTCGACTGGTTGGCAATCGAGTTCGTGGAGAACGGCTGGAGCACCAAGCACCTGCTGCGGACCATCCTGCTTTCAAAGACCTACCGCCAAGCGAGCACACCCACTCCCGCGCTGTTAGAGATCGATCCCCAGAACCGCCAGCTGGCTCGCCAGTCCCAGCTGCGCCTGCCAGCGGAGCTGATCCGCGACAATGCGCTCGCGGTGGCCGGGCTGCTCAACCCGGCGATCGGCGGACCAAGCGCCAAGCCCTATCAACCGGCCGGCTACTACCGGCACCTCAACTTCCCGCCCCGCGAGTATCAGGCGGACAAGGGCGCGATGCTCTATCGTCGCGGCCTCTACACCCATTGGCAGCGGACATTCTTGCACCCAATGCTCAAAGCCTTCGACGCCCCGGCACGCGAGGAATGCACCGCCGAGCGGACGCTTTCCAACACCCCGCTCCAGGCTCTCGACCTGCTCAATGACCCTAGCTTCACGGAGGCCGCTCGTGCGCTTGCGACAAGCTTACTTAAGGAACCTGAGGGCGAGAAGAACCTGACCACACGAGCATGGGTCCGTTGCCTCAGCCGGCCACCGACAGAGGAGGAACTCAAGGTTCTTGGAGAGTTTAATGCCGGAGAGCTCGCCCGCTTCACCGCTGATCCCAAGGCCGCAAGCGATCTGCTAGGCGTCGGCGATTTGCCCGCGCCGCAGGACATCCCGCCAGCCAAGTTGGCCGCCGCCACCTCGCTGGCCCGGACGATCCTCAACTTGCACGAAACCATCACCCGCTACTGAGCCACGGCCATGTTGTTCCACTCTGCCACTCGCCGGACCTTCCTTGGCCAAGGCTTGACCGGTCTTGGTTCGATCGCTCTGTCGCGTCTGCTGGCGGGCGACCTGCCCAGTGTCCTGGCTGCCGCTCCCACGCGCGCGGCCAAGGTCAAGCGGGTGATCTTCCTCAGCATGTCGGGCGGGCCGTCCCATCTGGAGACCTTTGACTTCAAGCCCAAGCTGCGCGAGATGCACGGCAAGCCGATGCCCGAGTCCTTCACCAAGGGCCAGCAGCTCGCCCAACTTCAAGGCAAGGCCCTCAACTGCATGGGGGCTCAACACGATTTCTCCCGCCACGGCAAGTCCGGCATCGAAATCTGCAATCTCTTCCCCCACATCGCCAAGCACGCCGACGAGATCGCGGTGATCCGTTCGATGAACACCAAGCAGATCAACCACGATCCCGCGCAAGGTTTCTTGAACACCGGCTCGATCATTCCGGGTCGGCCCTCGATGGGCTCCTGGGTGCTGTATGGACTCGGCAGCGAATGCCAGAACCTCCCGGGCTTCGTCGTTCTAACAAGCGTCGGCGGCGGCCAAGCGCAGCCGATTTCCTCGCGGCAGTGGAGCAGCGGTTTCCTTCCCGGCCATCTGCAGGGTGTGGAGTTCCAATCCGCCGGGGATCCGGTGCACTACGTGCGGACACCACCGGGCAATACCGACGAGTCCCAGAAGAAGCTGATCCAGACGGTCAATCGTCTCAACCAGATCGGCGCGCAGCAAAGCCGCGATCCGGAAGTCGCCACCCGGATCCAGCAGTATGAGCTAGCCTTCCGGATGCAGGCTTCCGTCCCCGAGTTGATGGACAACCGCGGCGAATCCAAGGAAACCCTTGAATTGTATGGCTGCAAGCCGGGCGATGGTTCCTTCGCTTCGAACTGCCTGCTGGCCCGCCGCCTCGCCGAGCGCGGCGTGCGCTTCATCCAGCTCTATCACCGCGGCTGGGATCATCATGGCGGGATCAAGCAAGGCCTGGTCGACATCGCAAAGCTGGTGGACCAAGGCACTTCCGCTCTGCTCACCGATCTCAAGCAGCGGGGTCTACTGGACGACACCCTAGTGGTCTGGGGCGGCGAATTCGGCCGCACTCCGATGGCCCAGGGAGATGGCCGCGATCATCACATCAAGGCCTTCTCGATCTTCCTTGCCGGCGGTGGGATCAAGGGCGGCGTGGTCCACGGCGAGACCGATGAACTCGGCTACGACATCGCGCGCGATCCTGTGTCCGTCCATGATCTCCACGCCACCCTGTTGCATCTGCTGGGCCTCGACTTCGAGCGATTCACCTATCGCTACCAAGGCCTCGACCAAAGGCTGACGGGCGTCGAGCCGGCTTCGATCATTCGACCGATCCTCGCTTGACCGGCTACTTGGCCCAAACTCCAGCGTCACTGATTCCACCCCATGGGAAAGGAAAGGCCGGGAGAGAAAACCCCTCCCGGCCCGGATACCCGGATGGACCCAAGAAGCCTGTTTTAGTTACGGCGCATCCACGGTGTCGATGTCGATGAAGCCCTTCGGCCCCCGCGGAGTGGCACCACCAATCGCGCCGTCCAAGCGGAAGGTGCGGTAGGTCCACCCGGTGCTCAGCACCGGCATTCCGGTTGAGCTGACTGCAATCTCGGTGATGCCTTGGTCAAAGGCCGCGAAATTGTTCCCGCCCCTGACGGTGTAGATCAGGTCATCAATGGTCGCCGACTTCGACGGGGTGCCGCTGAAGGTAGCCCCACTGCGAACCGGCAGCGTGATCACCAGAGCTTGATCAGCACCCACCGTTTCAATCCGCGAGCGGACCTTGCCGGTGCTGGCACCGCTGGCGGGATTACCATCAAGCGCAAACTCCTCCAGGTTGGTGAGGCCGTCACCGTCGGCATCATCGGCCTTGCCGGTGAGAGCGCCGACCGAGAAGCTGCCAATCCAAGCGATGTAAGGATCGGCGGCCGCCACACGGAGCGAACCGGTGCCGGTGATCCGCCCGCCGCTATTCGCAGAAGTGTAGGTGCCGGGACCTTGGGACACGCCGTTGATCAGGAAGTCCTGAACCGTATCGACCTGACCGTGGGGCAGATTGATGACAGCACCGGTGGCCACGTCCACGGTGGCCGCATCGCTGAGCGTAGCGGTGCCCAGCACTAGCGTCCCCGCGGTGACGTTCGTATTGCCCGTATAGTTGTAAGTTCCAGAGAGGGTCAGCGTGCCAGCCCCGCTCTTCACCAATGAGCCGGTCCCGCTAACGGCTCCGGATAGGGTAATGTCGTGCGCGACACTGCTGGCGTCCGCAGCTTTCACCTCGAAGACGTTCGAGGTGGCGACCGGCAGTGCCGTTGACCAGGCAGCCTTCGCACCGATCACGCCACCGGAGAGACGGAGCGTAGCCACGTAGCCTGGCTCAGTCGTGCCCATGACCATTCCGCCGGAGCCAACATAGAGCTCACCACCGCTAACGGCGACTGTGCCGGTGCCACCAAGGGCCAGGTTCCCGAACTGGAAACGCTCGACCGTGGCAACACCGCCGCGGGTAAGGAAGGCCGCATTGCCTTGGAGCGGTCCGCCGAGACGGACGCCGGTCCCGGTGTCGGCACTACTGAAGACGCCACCACCCACATCCACGACGGACCAGCGACCGCCATTGTTGAGGCCGATGGAGATGGGACCGGTAATATCGAGGCTACCGGAGTCGATGCGGGTGCTCACCGAAGAGTTGGCTCCGGAAGTATTGCCCAGCAGCAGGCTCCCGACGATGTCCACATCACCACCATTCACATACAGACCATCGTTGACCGAGCCCGCGGCAGGTTCCGTGGTGTAGACCAAGCCGGAGCGGCCGATGCTCATGCCGCCGGCGCTCAAGCTGCCACCGCTCACCTGGATGCGATAGACGTTGGTCGCGTTACCCACGCCATTGAGTCCTCCGGGGAAATTCGCCGTCCCGCCGAAGACTTCAAAGATGGCCGCGCCTGTGGCCCCAGCCGCCACATTGGACGCCACCGAGGCATTGATCGTGGCTCCGTTGCTGGTCAAACGGCCGGTCGCGCCTACGCTCACCGTAGTGTTATTGAGTGTCACCGTTGAGTCCAACTCCAAGGCACCGCCATTCACCTGAGTAGCGCCGCTGTAGGTATGTGCTCCCGTGAAGGTCATGATTCCGGCACCGGCCTTGGTGAAGGATCCTGCCCCCGAGAGGACACCGGTGTAGGCGGTGGCTGCTCCGTTGCCACCGGCCGTGAGGATCACCGCACTCGCCGAGCCATTCTCAAGCACGAGATCCTTGTCACCGCCAAGCGACCCGAGCGTTGCCGCGGAGTTTGCTCCGAAATCGAGAGCGCCGCCTGCGGCATTGTAGAGGAGCGAGCTATTCTGCAAGGCCAAGCCACTGCCCAGAACCGCGGTGCCGCCATTGATCGTGGTCGTCCCGCTAAAGGTGTTCGGCTGCATCAGCGACTGCAATCCGTTGCCATCCAGCACCAGGCTGCCTGTGCCAGAGATGAGATTGTTGATCACCGGATCACCCGAGTGGCTCACGGTCAGGATGCTGGAGGCATTGTTCAGGGCGATCGCTCCGAGCACCGACCCCGTCGCGCCACCGTCACCGAGCGTGAGATTGCCGTTCAGAACCGTCAGATTCCCCAAGAAGCTGGTGTCTGCGACCAAGGTCAGCTTGCCAGTGCCGTCCTTGGTGAGGTTGGCCGTTCCTGAGAGGCCGAAGTCATTCGAAAGAATGACATCCGAATCCATGGAGAAGGTGATCGGGTCATTCCCGAAGGTGATGGCACGACCGATCGTGATGTCCTGGTTATTGCCCGGGCCCCAGACCAGGGAAGCGTTGTTCAGGGTCAGGGCTCCCGAGCCTAGGCTCTTGTTGCCAAAGGTCAGCGTGCCGTTCGCAAAAGAGAGATTCCCCAAGAAGTTGTTGCTGCCTGCCAACGCCAGGTTACCCGGCCCGGATTTGGTGATCCCGCCCGCACCACCGATGTTTCCAGACAGGGTGAGCGAATTGGCACCGTTGAATAAATCAATGCCGATTGGATCTGCTAGCTGGATCGGCGTCGAAATGGAGTGAGCACCCAAGAGCACGTCGACTTGGGCATTCCCCACCGCTTGGTTGAGCGTCAGTGTAGCCGTGCCGTCGATCGCATAGGAGTTGGCGTTGTTGAATTGAATCAAGCCCACCGTGCGGCTGCTGTCCAAGGTCACGGTCTGGGTTCCGGTGATCTTGCTGTCAAACTGAGCCGTGGCACCGATCGCATTGGGTGATCCATTCGCCCAGTTACCGGCAGCGCTCCAGTTGCCGGACGCATCGACATTCCAGATCGAGGGCAAGTTGCCGGCCACCACGAGCTGGATGCTATTCCCTACGACCGAGAAGGTATAGGTCTGGCCGGCCTGCTGGCTGGCTGGAGTCACCTCGAACAGATCATTGGCGTTTCCGACGAAGGAGCCTGCAAACTGCAGGATGGTATAGGTTCCCGGAGTGGTCCACTTGGCGGTGGAGTTGGCCACCCGCAGATCCACCATCACTGGATTGGCAAGCGATGCGGACACGGTCAATCCGTTCGGGTTGGAAACCGTGATCTTGTCGTAAGTCGCGGAATTGGTGAACTCGGTGTAGAGCGTGGTGCCACCTGCGAGAGCGAGCGAGCCGACGGTCAGATTGCCGACGCCCGAAGAAGTCGGCGTCAGTGCACCGGGCTTCAGAGATACGCCTGAAGCCGTGGTCACGGCACCGGCAATGGTGCCCTCGCCCGCCAGCGTGCCAGCCGAGAATGACACCGCGCCGGACGAGGTTGCGCTTCCGGAAAGATTCGCCGCGACCAGCGCGCCACTGCTGACAGTGGTAGGACCGGCGTAGGCATTGGCGCCGGAGAGCGTGAGGAAGCCATCACCGCTCACAGCCAAGGAGCCAGCGCCGGTGATGGAACTGGTGACTTCCAGCGAATCCCCAGCGGTCGCGCCCCCGAAGCTGGCGGTGAGGCCACTGGCCACGTTGAAGCTGCGGCTCTCCACCACACCGGGCAAGATTGAGATCACCCCGCCATTGGCGGTGGTGAAGCTGACCGCACCGGCGCTGCCGAGCGATGCCGGGCTATTGATGCCGATGATGCCGCCTTCGATTGTGGTGCCCGCGGTGTAGGTATTGGCACCGGTGAAGTTCACCTGGCCAGCACCACGCTTCGTGATCGTGCCCGGTCCGGAAAGGATGCCGGGATAGACGCTCGATGCGCTGCTGCCGCGGTTGAAGATGAGTTGGGTTCCCGCAACGGTGATCACGTTGGTCGCTGCCAGACTACCGGAAGCACCACCGTTTCCGACCGAAATCTTGCCGGCATTGAGCTGGGTGTCCCCGGTGTAGGTGTTCGCACCACTCAATGTCAAAGTCCCGGTGCCCACTTTGTAGAGGCGGGCCGCACCGGCCGAATTTCCGATGACGCCGGCGTATTCGGTATCCTGATTCAGAGCCCCCACCTGCCAGTTGACGAAGCGCCCGCCCACCGGGCTGCCGCCCAAAAAGGCCGCTGCGCTTCCACTCAGCCTGCCGATAATCTGGGTGGTGCCGACCGCATTGTTAGGCGGGTTGTAGGTCTGATAGACGCTGGCATTCGTAATATTCAGCGCGAGCCCCGCATGCAGGATGTTTGCACCGGCGATGCGGACATCGGAATTGCCGGCCGTGTTGGCACCGGATGCATTGACGGTGCCAGTGAATCCGGTCCAGTTGCCGTTCAGGTCACCGCGCACATAGTTGCCGATGAAATTGAAGGTGCCGCTGCCAGTCAGCGTGGAGTTGAAAGCACCACGCTGGGGCCCCCAGACGGTACCGGTCTGTCCTGCTGCGACCACCACGGGATTGGTGAAGGCAACGGTGGTCGGGCCATTGCTTCCTGTTGCTCCATTGAGCATGAGCGCTCCACCTTCAAAAGTAATCGTCTTCGTGAGCGAACCGATGGGCTCTTGATTGAGTGCGACGCCAGTGGCACCGGTGGCCATATTGCCACGGATGCGGACCAAGCCGCCCTTCAGGGTCATCGGGCCGGTGAAGCTCGCAACATTCGCGCCGGAGAGCAGCACTTCACCTGCGCCATCTTTCGTGAAGGTGCCAGTGCTGGTGATGACGCCGCCGAGGTTCAGTTGGCCTGCAGTCGCCGTAAGCGTGATGGCACCCGGAACGTTGATTGCACCCGTACCCATCGCCAGATTGCTCGGCCCCGCGAAGGTGAAGTTCGAGTTCCAGTTCTGCGCGTTGTTGTTGTTGAGTGTTACTGCGGCACCGGTGCTGCCGATATTGCCCCCGGCCAGAGTCAGGGTGCTCGTGCCGATCGCAGTGGCGCTATTGATGTTGAGCGTGCCTGCGTTCACCGCAGTGGTGCCGCTGTAAGTGTTCGCTCCGCTCAAGGTCAGGGCACCAGTTCCCGCCTTGCTCACTCCGGCGCTGCCCGCGACCACCGCGCTGATCTCCGCCGCGGCACCGGTTGCCATCGCATTCACGGTGAGCACCGGCGTGCCATCGAGCGTGAGGACGTTGAGTGGATCGAGATTATTGTCCACCAACCACGAGCCAGCGGTGGTGGTATTGATATCGCCAAAGCTCAGATTGCTCAGCGTGCGCGGCGTATCCAGCGACAACTGGAACGGGCCATCCGGGAGATCGATGGTTTCGAAGTGTGCCGTATTTCCGGATCCGCTGGCGACGATCCCACCAGTCCAGTTGGCGGTGTTACTCCAGAGTGCCGGGCTTGCGACTCCGGTCCACGTGCCACTCTGGGCATGGGCAGCTGAAATCGCGCAGACAGTGGCGCAAGATAGCAAAGAGGCTCGCTTGAAATTACCAATAGACGGGGAGTTTTTCATGGGTTTGTGGCGTTGGGTTCTGCCGAAGGCCGGAACTGGGCAGGTTCCCGCATTACAAGAATCGTTATCCACGCAGGGCTAAAATCCGTCCATTACCCCATCGGAGTTATGAAGGGCGAGACCGGCAGCCAATGGACCGCTTGCTGTTCCCGGCAGTGCAGGGCGCGATCAACCGAGTGCCCCCATTCCCTAACCGGGTTATTGAATTCCCGTTCGCCAAGCGCGCAGTCTTGTATCGGCACCTTGGGGCGAAATGAGCCTTGGCGGTGTCTGTCACTCCCGATCCCGGAGCCCAACCGGGACTTCAAACCCCAAACCTCCATTTGCTGCGGCTTTTCCTCCTGCCGCAGGGATGTTTCCGCCCGCTGCCTTCGGAGCCAGCCAGGACGACCGCGCTGTTTGGCTAATACCGCGAGGCACTTCGACTCCCAAACCCATGAAAGCCCAAAACCCGACTTCCACCCCTTCATTCTGCCGCAGCAGTCTCTGCAGGCTGGCACTAGGCATGGCCGCCGCCTCACCGCTGTTCGCCGGGGACTGCACTTGGACCGCAGTTCCGAGCAGTTCCAACTGGTCGCTCCCGGCCAACTGGGGCGGCACCGCTCCGGTGGCCAATGATGCATTGATCTTTGGCAATTCGGGAATCGCAACTCTCAACAACGACCTCGCCGCGAACCTCGCCCTCAACGGCATCACCTTCAACGCCGGAGCCAGTGTTTTCACGCTGGGAGGGAACGCCATGAACTTGAACGGCAATCTGTCTAACAACAGCTCAGTCACTCAAGCCATCGCCTTGCCGATGGGGCTGCAGGCAGCCACCGTGGTCGTTTCAGGTAACAGCGATGTCAGCTTCTCCGGCAAGCTCACCTCCGGGATTCTTGGCGGAATCGCCGGTGCGAACCGAACCCTCACCAATAACCTCAGTGGAGCTGCCAAGCTCACCTTGGGCGCGATCGATCTATCGATCGATCCTGATACCTCGGTCCGCACCCTCACCTTGAATGGCGCTGCCGACGTCACCATCAACGGTCCGGTTGCCAATGGTAGCAGTGCCGTGGCTGCCGCGAACAAGCTCACCTACGCCGGCACCGGAACCCTCACAATCAGTGGCAGCACCGGGAGCACCTACACCGGCTCCACCACCCTCTCCAGCGGCTCCCTGGTGCTGGATTTTTCCAGTATGGCCGTGCCGTCGAATCTGCTCGGCCTGACCAATCTGACTCTCGGTGGGGCCGCCACCTTGAAAGGGAAGAACGCCGCTGCCGTCTCGCAGACTTTCAATGGCATCACCACCAGCGCCAACCGGGCCGCTTCTCTTACCGTCGTTCCGAATGGGGCGACGACTGTCGACGTCACCCTCGGCGGCATGACCCGCAATGCTCAGAGCACGATGGATTTCGTGCTCCCCGCCTCAGGCTCGGTCACGACCACCAGCGCCAACACAGCCAACGGCATCGCCACCAACAGCTCGAATTCAGCCTACCAAACCGTTGGTGGCACCACCTGGCTCACGAAGTCCGGAACGGGACCCTACACGCTTTCCGGCCTGCCAGCGGGCTCCTACGGGACTACCTACACAGCCGCGACCAACGTCGATGTCGCAGGCGGTGATTCGGTCTCCGGAGTCACGGTCAATTCGCTGCGATTCAGCGGTGCTCCCAATAAACTGCTCGGCTTGGACGGTGTGAATACCGTTGCCACCGGCGGCGTATTGGTGACACCCGTGGCCACTGGCTCGATGATCAGCGGTGGCACCATCCGTGGCAATGCCAACGGTGCCAGCCGCGAGCTGATCCTCATCAATCACGCCTCTCTTGAGGTCGCCTCGAACATTGCCGACAACGGCAGCAACAGCGGCCTCACGCTTTCCGGCCCCGGCACGACTACCTTGAGCGGAAACAACACCTTCACCGGTGCCGTTTCCATCAACCAGGGCATCACCAAGCTCGGTGTCAGCCAGGTGGGCACTACCTCAAGCCCCCTCGGTATCGGCAACGCTGCGGCCCCTTCCGTAACCATCGCCTCGGGGGCCGTCCTCGATCTCAACGGCTTCAATCAGACCATCGGCACTCTTGGCACCGCCGAGGGCGCGATCCGCAATAGCAGCGGTCAGCCCAGTTCACTCACGGTGAAAAACAATGGCATCCAAAACGGCATCAACATCATCGGCGGAGACATCAACCTCATTTCGGACATCGGCTCCGGCAACCAATACCAGCTCAACACCAGCCTGAAGAACTTCAGCGGCTCGCTGAGCCAGCGCAGCGGCAACATCCGCAGCAACAACTTCAGCGCCGATTTTTCAAACGCCCTCATCGTGCTCGATGTAGCCGCGGCCGGTGCGATTGGGACCAATGGCACGCTCGGAACCAACAACCGGCTTTACCTCAACGCAGGCACCGGAAATCT
This sequence comes from Haloferula sp. BvORR071, assembly GCF_000739615.1. Lineage (GTDB taxonomy): Bacteria > Verrucomicrobiota > Verrucomicrobiia > Verrucomicrobiales > Akkermansiaceae > Haloferula. The sequence continues at coordinate 150,965 of NZ_BATP01000003.1, read as the reverse complement.
GCCAAATGACATCGAAGTTCTCAGCAATGGTTTCATTGCCCAGAACGCCAGCGGCCGGACCCTCACGGGCCGCCTTAGTGGCAGCGGCGTGCTCAACATCATGGACGGCAGCGACACACTGACCGCGGACAACTCGGCCTTCACCGGCACCTTCAACCTCTGGCAAGCCGGCACCACCATCCTCTTCAACAGTTCCAGCTCCTCAAGTCAGGCCGCCAAATTCACCTTTAGCACCGAAGGAACTCTCTCTTCCACTTCCGCCTACGTCGCCAACATGGCCGCCGGAGGCACGGTCCACATGGGCGAGCTCTCGACCACCGGAGCCACATCCAACTCCCGGCTTCGCAACAACGTCAACAACACCACGGCTACCTTTTCGGTCGGCGCGCTCGGCACTGACAGCAGCTTCGGCGGTGTGATTGCCAACGGCAGCGGCACCAACCAGATTACCGCGCTTACCAAGGTCGGCACGGGCAAGCTGACCCTGACAGGCAGCAGCACCTATACCGGCAACACCACCGTCCAGGAGGGAACTCTGGCCATCCTTGCTCCTCGCAGCATCTCCGCTTCCAGCCCGGTAAATGTCTCAGCCGGAGCCAAGCTTGCAGGCACGGGTATCTTCCCCGGCACTGTCACGGCGGCGGGCAGCATCGCCCCGGGAACGAGTGTCGGCACGCTGACCACAGGCCCCACCACCCTCACCGGTTCCTTGGATATCGAGGTCAGCGGTGTCGCCGCCGACAAGCTGGTCGTCAGCGGCAATCTCAACATCAGCGGTGCCACCCTCAATGTCACCGAGCTTAGCCCCGCCACGCAACCGAGCTACGTGATCGCTGAAGCCACCAGCCTCACTGGCACCTTCGCCATCAAGAACCTGCCTGCCGGCTATTCGGTCGCCTACACCGCCACCCAGATCATCATCAATCAGACCGGCAGCGGTTACGACGCTTGGAAGACCCTGCCGGCCAATGGTCTCACCGCCGGAGTCAACGACGGCGTGAATGACGATCCCGACCACGATGGCGTGGCCAACTTGCTGGAATTCGTCTTCGGCGGAGTTCCCGCCGGCACCGGCGCCTCAAGCCAGTCGGGCTTGCCCGCCTGCTCCCTCACACCCACCCACCTGGTGCTCAGCTTCAAGCGCACCGACCTCAGCGAAGGTGATGTGACCATCAAGGTTCAATGGACCAACGACCTCTCTCTCTGGAGCGCGGCTCATGAAGTCGCTATCGGTGCTACCAGTGCGGGCATGGCTAGTATCGCGGAGGACTCTCCCTCAGCGGCGCTCGACACCGTGGAGGTTTCGATCCCGCGGACCGAGGAGTCGGCAGGCCACAAGCTCTTCGCCCGCGTGCTCGTTTCCCGTCCTTGAGATTCCAGACGCACTTGGACGGAAAGGCTGCTGCCACAGTAAATCGCTGTGGCAGCACGATTTCCGGCAACCAGGATGAGAACTTAGAACCGCCAAGTGAGCCCGCTCCGCAGCGAAAAGTCGCTGGAGGCCTGGCCGATGCCCACACCCGCACCGAGCCGGATGGTGCAGGAGTGGATCGGGGTCCAGTAAAGTCCCGCGATAAGCTCGTTCTCACCGTGGGTATTAAAGTCCCCGATGTTCTCGATACCCGCGGCCCAAGCGTGACTGAACTGGTAGCGAAGCCCAATCGCATAGCCGAAGTCATACTCCCCTCCGCCAGGGGCCACGCCGATCAGGTTCGCCACCAGCCGTGTGTGATCACCCAGCTTGGTATCCGCGATCAGCCGCATGTGGAAGTGATCTTGGCCGTGGCGATGAATGCCGTTGTGACTGTGCGAGTGCTCATGCTCCTCACCGTGATCATGGTCGTGTTCCATACCGCCGCCCAAGGGGCCGTCGGGACCGGGGTCCACCCCGCCATCATCTTCATCATGGTCGTGGTCGTCAGCACCATGGTCATGATCGTCGTCGGATTCGTCGGCAAAAACGTAACCCGCGTGGACTGCGAACTTCACTGGGAAGTCCCCGATCGGCAGGGTCCATTGGATCGAGGGATCCACAGCGCTGTATTCCCAGCCCGCGCCGTCCTCGTCGCCGAACTGGAAGCTACTGCCCACAGCCAGCCCCGGCAGCACCCCGGCCATGAAGCCGGGCTCGAAACCGACCTCGTCCTCGGTGCCCCGGCGCGACCACTCGATCGCACTGAAGACCGTGGCATGCATCGGTTCCGGCACGGTCGAGTCCATGACCACGAGGAAGTCCTCACCGTGGTGGGCATTGGCAATCCCTTGGAGCAAAGCCGTCACCAGCAAGGCGGCACGGCAGCAAATCATCGTTTTGTTAGAGCGCATGGGTAAAATATGATTGGGAAGCTTGGATTAACGGCGGCGACGAATCACCAGGAGCCCGGCGGCAAAGGCCCCCAGCAGTGCGGATGAAGGCTCGGGCGCCGTGGTGAAGGTTGCCTTGAATCCCTGCCGCGGCGGGTTCGATTCGGAGGGCGCATTGCTCCCCATCACCAGGGTGTAGGTGCCCGCAGGTAGGAACCAAGTGGCCTCAGCGAAAGACTGAGTGCTGTTCTCCTTTAAGCCAACAAAGGTGAGATCCTCGGCCCAGTCGATGTTGCCGCGGTTATTGTACATGTGGTTCTCACCGTCCGCGGGGTTCAGCCCCAAGGCTTCCGCAATCGCATCCGGGATCGCATCTTGGTCGATTCCCGAATAGAGCGTGAACGACGGGAAGAAGTTGTCGCTTGGCCGGAATCCACCGACGTTACCTGCCCCGGTATAAGGCACCGCACCATTCGCTTCGAGCCGGACCGTAAAATAGGCAGCCTCCGTAAGGGTGATGGCTGCCCACTGGGAAGTATGGGTCCAGCCCACCGTCGGATCGCCGGGATCGAAAAGACCCTGATCTTCCCAAGACCACGCACCGACATGCGAACCCGCGACGTTAGGCGTCGAGATGACCTCCTCGCTACCGAGCGTGACCGACCATTCATATCCGATGCCTCCGGCGGCATCAGGATTCTCGGCATCGTGGAAAGTAACGGTGGCGGCGTGGGCAAGCGGAGCGGCGAGGAAGACCGCGAGGAGTTTGGCTTTCATGGTATGTATCGATTCAGTTAGGAAAAAGAGCTCACCAGGTGCGGCGCAGGCGGAAGAACTGGCTGCCGCCACTCACCGGACTCGGATTGATGCGCAGGAAGGGACCCTCGGTAACCGGCACCGCGTTCAGCGGCAGCCATGACCCCGGCAACACGGAGGAAGACTCAGGCGTCCAGTCCCTTGCCGCTGCTGGCCAAAGGAAGGCGCTGTCGCTCGCACTCACTTGGATCAAAGGCACCGGCTCCAGCTCGTCTGCGTCGCGGATACCATCGCCATCGCGGTCTCCACCCATCCGCGAGCCATCTCCCAGAGACACGCCGAGGAAGGTGAAGGACTCGCCAGCAACCAAGAGGTCGAGCGTCTGGGCCCGGGTAAGCGGAGGAATCGAACTGCGATCCGCCTCATACTTCTGGCTCCCCGGGTTGAAGCGGAAACGATGGCCGTCCACCGCCGACCTTCCCTGCACCACCAGATCACAATTCGTTCCCGCCTGGGATTCTAGCAGCGCGATCTCCGCCAGCGCCGTCGCCGAATTCCGGCTCACCAGATCCACCGTCACACTGCGGCCCACCGCCGGTGCGGTCCCCGTGTCGAAACACAACACAAAGGCGGTCAGGTTCGCGAGGTCCGACTCGGAATCGATCGTGTCGAGCTGATAGAAGTGGATCCGCGGCAGTTCGTGCCCCGTGCCGTCCGAGCCCAGCCCGAAGCCCGAAAGCGATGTCGCGCCCGCAGCCGGATCGTAGAGCTCCGCGCGCTGATAGACCGTGCGCAGCGGTGGGTTCTTCATCTCCTGCGTGCCATCCACCTCGCGGCGCAGGTCGATATTGTTGTCCGTTCCCGCCGGCAACGGATGGCAGACCACACAATGGCTTACCAAGTGGTCGTTGAAGAGATCGCGGCCAAACACCGCATTCCCGCCGTGAAAGGAAGTCGGCAAGCTGCGATCCGGATTCCGGTTCGGATTCGGATGATGCGGGATCGTCATCAAATACGCTGCCAAGGCATCCATGTCCGCCGCCGGAAGCTGGCTGCCACCCATCAGATTGCTGAAGGTCGGATTGAAACTCTGGATCGATGGCTTGTCGCCGCGCCAGTGGAACTTCGGCGTCACCGCCGCAGCGGGAATCGTCACCCCGCTAATATTCCCCACCATCCCGCGCAGCGTTTGCGTGACCATCGGCCCCTTCATCGGGTGCAGGCTGCGGTTGCGGAGCTGCGTATTGTGGGCAGAGAGATTCGCGCCCTGCACCATCACCATGGCACCACCCGGATCCCCGAGATCCCACGCCAGTCCATCGCGGTCGGCATCAAGATGGCAGCTCGCACAAGAGTTCGTGCCATTGCCAGAAAGCCGCGCATCGAAAAGGAAGCCGCGCCCGGCCCGCACCGCAGCGGATGTCGGATCGAAACTCCCCACCGGAATCTCGGACAAGATCGCCCGCGTCGCGGCATCGACCACGGTCAGGCTGTTAGATAGCTTGTTCAGCACAAACAGCCGCGCCCCGTCAGCGGATAGCACTAGCCCTCTTGGTCCCCGCATCGCAGCGGAGCCTCCCCCGCCCGTCCTCAGATCCACCCGGTTCAGCACACCCCCATCCGCCGCATTCACCTCGGCAACCCGGTCCGAATTGAACGCCGCCACCCATGCACGCGAGCCATCGCCAGTGAAGATCAGTCCAGTTGGCTGCGCTAGCGCTACGGCCTTCGCCGCCTCATTCGGCAGCATGCTGTAGTTGACCGTCGGATTGAGATCATAAGCAACCGGGGTTCCCAGCAGCGGCAGCTTGGTCAAGCGATGCCTTACGAAGTTCCCTCGCAGTTGCGGTTCGAAGCGCACCAAGTTCAGCGACTCCGAATTCGCAATCCACAGATCCCCGGTCCCCGGATGCAACGCGAGATCGAAGGGATGAGTGCCAGTCCCACCCAGATAGCGGCTCACGCTCAGCGTTGCGCAATCGATCTCCGCCACGTCGCGATCCAGCACCTGATGATGAATCCGCGGATCGCTCGCCGCCACGATCAAAGCCGTCTGCGGCGCAGCGGGCAAGCTGCTGTTAGACGGCGCGGGCTGCGCCGGTGCCTCGCTCCTCGGCAGGATCGTCGTCCCATTCCCCGAGAGCAGGAACGCAACATAGACCTTGCTACCATCCGCACTTGCCACGAGCGCCCGCGGATACACCCCGTTCAGAGGAATCGACCCCAGGCTCGCACGAGTCACCGCATCGAAGACCCGCAGCTGCGAATTCCGTGCACAGGACACGAAAGCCTTCCCTGCTGCAAACACCACATCCGCCGGCTCATCCGGGACGGCCAGCGTTGCAAGCACCCGCCGCTCGCTCAGCGAGATCACCGAGACCGAATCCGAAAGCTCGTTGACCACCCACGCCTCGTCATTGCCGCGGGCACGCACCGAGACCGGCTCCAGCCCGGTGCCGATCTCATCGATCAACAAGGGCGCACTCCGCGCAGGGTTCGAGATATCGAAGACTGAAAGCGCGGCCTCCGGCGAATTAATCGCCAGCAAGCGCGTCCCATCCGGGGTTAGCGCCACGGGATGCACTTGGCGGGCCTCGAATTGAGCACGCAGCGGCGCGACAGCCGCGAGAAGGATCGCGGCGAAGACAGGAATACGAAAAAGCATCGGCGAAGGAATTCGCAGTCAGGGGCCTAACAGGACCCACGGAGGCACACGCATCCGCGGAGCGAACGAAGCAAGGCACGCCATCCCCTCGTCAGCCTTCCGCCTCAGCCATGATCAGCCGTGCAGACAAACAAACTCGCCCTTCATGCAGGCGGCTTGAATCGGGCCACGATGATTCCAGTAGATAGCTATCGATGAACGGCTCGGCACCACCTCGGCATCCTCGCCTCGCTCCGGCCCGGCACAGGTGTGCCGCCCACAGCTAGGCATGAGTCAACCCGACGACAGTCCTCCCGCGGCAATCAATCCACCGGAAGTTCGGGATGGATCAGGCGGCCAGTCGTGGCGGTGGCACTGGCGGACGATAGCCAACCCATGCTCCGTTACTCGCGAAGTCAGGCAGGACCACCACCGTCGCTTCGCAAGTCACAGGCGGAGGCACCACGATCGGCTTGCCGAGCACACACTCCTTCAGCGCCAGATTCTGCGCCGCGAGGGGTGCTTTGCTATTCTGCTCCTTGCTCTCCTGTTTCTTGCCCTCGGCGATCGCCTTGCACATGCAGCAGGGGTGCGCCCCGTCGAAGGTCTTTGCAGCGCCTTCGGCCAAGCCATCCTGCGCCGAGTAGTCGACGATCATCTTCGTCCACGCCACCACCTGCAACGCCCCCCACTGGCCGCCGCAGAGATGCAGGCAGCCAAGGACGGCGACGGCAATGCGCACGAAGCGGTTCAAGACGCCCGTGTGGATCTTTCCTCGCGGACGCAGCGTCAATTCGAAAAAGCGCGGCATCCCCCTTCCCCTACAACATCCCTATGCAAAATCGGGGCTGGCCGGGGGCGGATCCACTCGGGTTAAATCGACACGCGTTCGCGCATTTCCCCCGCTTCCCTTCGTAATTTCACGGTTATGCCGAATTCCCGTGAATCCTTGAATTTATGGTCATTCCGCTAAACCGGGCATGGCCTCCCTCACGTGAATTAGCGTTCTCGCTGCCCATGGACCGCAAAAAGAAGGACAACCTCGAAGACTTCGTTCAGGAGCTGACCCAGTGTCAGGGCGACCTGTTCTATTTTATTCGAGCGCTCTGCGGGGACCCGCACGCGGCCGCCGATATCCGCCAGGCCGTGAATATGATCCTCTGGCGCAAGCGCGAGAAATTCCGGCCCGGCAGCAGCTTCAAGAACTGGGCCTTCCGCATCGCCCAGCTTGAGGTGATGACTTACCTCCGCCGCAAGAAGAAGGACCGCTCGGTCTGCTTCGATGCGGATCTGATCGAGTGCTTCGCCTCCGAGATGCCCTCGGTCATCGACGAACTACCCGAAAGGCGCCTCGCTTTGACCGAGTGTCTCAAGAAACTCACCCCCAAAGACGACGAATTGATCCGCCACCACTACTGGTCCGGCGGATCCCTCGAAGCCCTCGCCCGCGCCACCGAGCGCAGCGTCGGCACCCTCAAGGCCCGATTATTCCAGCTTCGCGGCAATCTCCGCCGCTGCATCCGCGGCCAACTCTCCCCTCGCGAATCCTGAGCTAATGGAAGAACACGATGTCAACCGCCTCCTCAATCGCCTGATCGATGGCTCGATCAGCCGTGAGGATTTTGCGCGGCTACAAGGCGCGATGCGGGTCAATCCAGAGATCCGCGCTGAATACTACGATCTTATCGGCGTCGATCTGATGCTCTCGGAGCGCTACGAAGTGCCCACTCACATTTCGGTCCAGGCCAAGACCATGGAGGATCATTGGGTGGTCCGGCGCTCGAAGCACAAGGTGATCAGAATCGCCTTCTGGGCCGCAGCCGCCTGCGTACTGCTGACCTTGGGCGGCACCTACCTCTTCCGCGGCCAACCCTCCGCCGCGACCCTGAGCGCCTCCAAGGAGTGCATCTACACCATCGCCGGCGTCAGACAGCCCATCGATACCGATACCACCCTCGAGAAGGATCAGGAAGTCGTGGTCACGAACGGCCTGCTGTCTATGGACATCGGCACTCACGTGAAGGTTGTCGTCGAGGCTCCCGCACGCTTCCGCCTACCGGCTAAAAAGGGCAAACTGGATCTCCAGGAAGGCAGCGCTTTCCTCGCTATCCAGCCCGGCGGCAAAGGCTTCGAGGTCTTGACCCCAGGTGGCGGCACTCTCCGCGACATCGGCACCCAGTTCGGCGTCAATGTGAGCAGCACCAAGCAGGTGGAAGTCCACGTGATCGACGGCACCGTGGGGATTGTCCGGGAGGCAGACGGCAAGGTGGAACACGAGATCCGCGCCGGCGAGATGGCCCGCTGGACCGGCAAGGGCGCGATCCAAGGTGGCTTGGGCACCCGCGGTCGCTTCGCCGAGAGCCTGCCGCGCGATGTCACCATCTTCGACGACGACTTCAACGAAGCGGACGGCACCAAGATCGACGGCAAGATGCCGGACATCGGTCTGCCTTGGGTCACCCAGATGGAGATCAACCCCTCTACCATCACCGGCGGCAGGCTCGATACTTCGAAGGGCCCGCGCTCTCTGCTCGCCCGCTTCAAGGGCGGGCAGACTACCGACCGCAAGGTTTACATCGTCACCTTCTCCACCCGCGGCCCCGCGAATATCTGGGACAAGGCAGCCTTCCCCGATGCTGCAGAGCGCATCACCTTTATTCGCAGCGGCAATGCAGGCCCCGCCTTCAGCTTGGTGGCCCGCAAATCCCGCGACCACCACTGGCAGATCAAGGACGAGATCAAACCTGAGAACGATCCCACGAAGTACTCGATCGGCACCCGGGTCTCCGCCCTGTCGGAGGCTGACATCACCCTCAGCTACGACAGCGGGACTGGCTTGGTAAGCCTTTACAAAGGGACCGACACCAAGGGCGAACTCATCGACACTCCCTTCCAGGTGGGATCCGGTCATTCGCTCGACTCTCTCGTGGTTTCGAACGATGGCGGCGGCGACGTTTCCTTGGATGACCTCAAGGTACGGATGCTTACGTATCAGCAAGACGGGGGAAACTCGTCGAATCGCTAATTTTGGCGAATTCCTGCGCAATCGCGCCACGGGTAATTCCGTATCAAAGCTCAACCCCTAGGGATCATTGAGCATATTCATCTATTCCTCTGCGAAAATGAGATTGAAGACCACAGGAAAAGGGCCTACCACTTAGCGATCGGCCCACAATCTGCGTGATTACGGAGCAGGTACAAAACCCATGACGCCTTCCGGATCGGCCCGCTTCAAAACCCCACACTCCCGGATGGCTCGTGCCGCCGGCAAGAAGGGGTTTGCGCTGGTGGTTGTCCTGATGCTGCTGACGCTCCTGTCCGTTCTCGCCATAGGTCTCCTCTCCTTGGCGAATGTTTCGCTCCGCGGCTCCAGCATGAGCGAAGCCCGCCGCACCGCTCAGGCAAATGCCCGCTTGGCCCTGTCCCTAGCCTTGGGCCAGATGCAAAGCGAACTCGGTGACGACCGCCGGGTGACTGCGGATGCATCTCTGCTTTCCGTCACCTCCGCCCAGCCACAATTGGTCGGCGTCTGGAACTCCGCCGCCGGCAGCCAAACCAGCAATGTGACTTCGGCGGCACCTGCCTATGATGCTTGGAAGCGTGATCGCTTCCGCACTTGGCTGGCCTCCAGCCCGGATCCGGATGCCCTGAAGACCCGCGACTTTGCAAGCAGACCTCTTTCCCCTGGGGACCCGCGGCTGTTTTCAAAGGAGCGCGATGGCTTCGAGATGCGCGCGGCCTGCATTCCGGTAGCGGATCAGACCGGCGGCAGCAGCTCGATGGCCTGGGCCGTGACCCAGGAAGGCACCAAGGCCCGGATCAATCTTGGCAACGATTCGCAGCGAACCGCCAGCAACGACGCAATTCAAGCACCGGACGGCCCGAATCTGGCACTCTCCGATCTCGCCCTGCAGCCCAGCAAGGGCTGGTCCCAGCGCTCTGCCCGCGTGCTCGGCATCCAGCAGGCCGTACTCGATCAGGACTTCAATCTCGCCAAAAACAAAGTCGTCCAACTCGGCCGCGAGCACACGGCAGTTGCCCGGGGCGTGCTCGCAGACGTGGTGAAGGGTGGTCTCAAAACCGACCTCTCGCTCGGCTTCGAGCTCGATGACAACAGTTTCAGGCAGCCGCGCTGGGACAAGGTGGTGAATCCCTTCGGCGGTGGCAATGCCCCTCAGGGCGAAGTGCCGCTCTTCCAGCCGCTCAACGGCGGCACCCCCGTGAAGGTCACCATGAACTACCGCTCGGTGACCTACGATCACATCTTCGAAAGTGGCTCGGCACCCACCTTCCAGTCGCTGCGTTCCTACCACAATCTCTACAAGTATCTCTACGACTCCGGCGGCCCCACCGCCTCTTACCGCCCGCAGGCTAGCAGCTACTGGGGTGATCCCCTCGCCACCCGTGGCAGTGAGACTTCGGTCGCGCCGGTGCTCGACCGGATCCTCTTCTTCGTCTGTCTGTCGGTGGATTCCTCCGGCTATCTCAATACCGTGTTCACCCCGGTGATCACGCTGTGGAATCCCTACAATGTCGCGGTGGAATCAGAAGGCTTCGTGGTCTTCCCATGGATGGACATCCCGATTTTTGAGACCTTCAGCGTGAATGGCCAAGCGCTCCCGCAGGTGCCGCTTTCCTATCACATGGGCAAGGATTCCACAGGTGCCCGTGAAGGCCGGCAAAAGGAACCTTACTTCTATTGCAATCTCACGGGCGACGGCACCAAGAGCCTCAAGACCCCGATCCGGATCGGCCCGGGTGAAGTTAGGGTCTTCGTCCCCTCCTCTAAGTCGGTGGTCCGCTATGACCGCTTCCCGGACGAGAAGAACCGCACCTCGATCTACATGAAGCCGGCAGTCACGGCGGAAGACCTGGCATTGGGCGGCGGCATCGGCGTGCCGATGAACATTAGCATGGGCGAACCCATCACCCGCCAGATCTCCAGGACCGATCAGGTGAAGGTCAAAATCGATCTCCGCTTCGATGGCTTCCATTACTTCGTCCGTGCCGAAGACGCTGGCCGCATGAAGAACTTGGTCCGCGGCAAGACGCTCTCTGAAGTCCAGATCCATAGCGGTAAGATCGCCCAGCAGACGCTTGAATCACCGTCCTATCCCGGCGCCGCTCTAAAGGCCAAGCCGCAGCCGGTGGCATTGCTCGAAACCTATCATCGCACCGCCGGTGAGGCCGGTCAGGTGGCCGATCTCGTCTATACCGTCAATCCGCGCCAACGCTACGTGAATGGCATGCTCTCCGGCTCGCAGAACTTCGCGGCCGGCCCGCACTACGAGTCGACCATGCATGCGGTCTCCGACTTCATCAGCACCGCCTTTCAGGTCACCGGCGATGGCCAGCGCTCCTACTATGGGATGAGCAATACCTCCGGCAGCGGTCGGGACCACCTCTCCTTCTTCGAGATCCCACGCGAGCCCATGCTCTCGCTCGGAGCCTTCCAGGGTGCTGATCTTGCGGACTCCGCTTTCACCCCGGGTTCGCAGTTCGGGAATGCTTGGGCCTCCGGCTTCGTCGCCAATTCCAAGGTAGTCAACCATCTCAGGACCGCGCCGATCAACGGCGAGAAGATCGAGCCCAACGGCGTCGGGCTCTATGACAGCTCCTATCTGGTGAATGCTGCACTGTGGGACGGCTTCTTCTTCTCCTCGCTTGGTCCCCGCACCGAACCCACATCATCACCGCCCGGCACCCGTGGTTCGGCGCAGGCTTATGACCGGCCGCTCGCCCCGGTGAAGCAGAGTCTCGGCGATGTCCTCAAGGAGTGGGTGACAGACCCGGAGGACCATCCGCTGCGCAATCCGCGCCACCTCCTCTACCGCGGTGGCCTGACCAATGAGCAGATCCTCAACCGCTTGAACTCGCCCGCCGGCTGCCGCTGGGCTGCGGCACACCTGCTGGTGGACGGTGCTTTCAATGTAAACTCGGTGAACGAGGCCGCTTGGCGGGCCATGCTGTCCAGCCTGCGTGGCAGCACCCTGGATGTCACCGGCAAGGGACCTTATTATTCGGACGATTCCACTCCGGTGCCGCGCCTGCGTCATCCTGCAGGTAGCCCCGGTGACCTGTGGAACGGCTTCCGCGAACTCTCCGATGCCGAGATCCGCGTCTTGGCCACCGAGATCGTAAAGGAAGTCCGTGACCGCGGGCCCTTCCAATCCCTTGGTGAGTTCGTCAACCGCCGCCTCTCGTCTGGCAAGGTCGGCCTCAAAGGTGCGCTTCAAGCCGCCATCGACCGCGCCAAGCTGAACTCCCAGGCCACGGTCGAGAGATTCAGCCGCGACGGCTATCCCTTCCAGGCCAACATTCCCGAGCCCTACACCGGCATCGGCACCCCGGGCTGGCTGACCCAAGCGGACCTACTGACTGCGCTCGGCCCCTTCATCACGGTCCGCTCGGATACCTTCACCATCCGCGCCTATGGCGAGGCGAAGGACGCGAATGGCAAGCTCCTCGCCCGCGCCTGGTGTGAGGCTGTGGTGCAGCGCGTGCCGGATCTCCTCGATCCCGATCCGAACGACAACGCCACCGAGCAACCGCTCGACCTTACACCCATCAATGCGCGCTTCGGCCGCCGTTTCGAAATCGTCTCCTTCCGCGACTTGCAGGAGGATGAATTGGGCGCCTGATTTCCCGTCTTGTTTTGTTTCATGAAGTCTTTGCTCCGCTGTCTTGTCGCCTCGTCCATCGCCGTCCTCCCCGCTGCCCGCGCCCTTGATGTCAGTTTCCTCGCTTGGGACGAGCAGGTCGCGACCCGCCAGATCGCGGTGGGCGAGAGCGAGATCGCCGTGAAGGAACTTCATCCCTTGAAGCGCACCGAAGCCGTGACCGCATCGCTGCTGCCAAGCGGCGAACTCGCCCTGCGCGCGCTCGATCGCAAGGATAGTTCCGACAAGCCGCTGACCTTCACGGTGAAGCTCGGCACCGGTATGACCAAGCCCTTGGTCTTGCTCCTGCCGGATACCAAGGCTGCCTCAGGCCTCCGCGGCTTCGCCATTGAGGATGACACCAGCTCCTTCCCTTGGGGTACCTTCCGCGTCCTGAACTCCACTGGCAAGCCGCTCAACCTCGCCCTCGGCAGCATCCGCAAGCAGCTTCCCGTCGGCTGGCAACCGGTCGATCTCCAACCGGAAGGCGAGAAGGCCTTGCCCATCGCCATCTCCACCACGGAGGCACCTCAAGAGCCTCTCTATACCGGCATCTGGAAGGCCGAGCGTGAGGTCCGCCGCCTCGTCTTCATCGTCCCCGGTACCGAGCCCCGCCTAGGCCCTCTGGCCATCAAGGTGATCCCCGAAGACCGCCGGATCCTGGCGGCTACAGCTGAGCCCTAGCGAGGCACGGACTTTTCAATCCTCCTCTTCCGCCTATACAACTGCCACCAGCTCAATAGAACCCACAGCGGCAAGTAGCTCGCCAAGAGCTGCCACAAGGGTATGGTTACGGTCGATGTGTGATGAAGGACCATCGTCACCCGGTTTCCGCATCTTCCCGGTGTAGGAAGGTCGGAAACCAAGATTCATCGCTGACATCAGGATGGCGATGCCATGAGCCCCAAGGTCCGGTCACGGGGAAACCGAAGTTCGGACCCTCCTCGAATTCCAGAAGCTTCTCCTTGCGGTGGAACTCGGCGTCAATGGCTGAGGCCCAGAGCCTTGCCCCCCATGGCGCGCTCTGGAGTCCGCGAATAATACCAGCCTGTCGCGTGATTTGGGGAATCCGCCCAAGCCCATAGAAGAATCACCACCAGCAAGAGCCCTATCCAGAACACGGACGGTAGTCGTTTGACGGGGCCTATCGTGGTCATGACGTTTTACGAACAGCATCTGTTCCCGGCCCGGGAAAGCAAATCCCGTTGGCTGTCAGGACATAGTAGTCGTTGGACAAAAGGGAGGCCCGGATCCATCTTGGCACCCTTGCCGGAAAATTCTTCCAGCCTCGCGACCTCGCGCCCGGCCATCTACCAGATGCTGCCGCGCTTGTTCGCGAATACCGTTGAGACCCGCCAGTTCAACGCGCCGCTGGCGGTGAATGGCTGCGGGAAGTTCAACGATATCACGAATGCAGCCTTGGACTCGCTGAAGCAGATGGGCTTCACGCACATCTGGCTTACCGGAATCCACGAGCAGGCCAGTGGCACTGCCCACCCGGAGCGCCCGGCCGATCCCCCGGACATTCTCAAAGGCATCGCGGGCAGCCCCTATGCGATCAAGGACTACTTCGATGTCTGCCCGGACTATGCGGTGAATCCCGCCGAACGCCTGGCGGAGTTCGAGTCCTTGGCGGAGCGCTGCCACGCCCACGGACTGAAGGTCATCATCGACTTCGTGCCGAACCACGTCGCCCGATCCTACCACTCTGACATCAAGCCCGACCTGTCCTTCGGCGAGGGTGATGACCACGAGGTCTTCTTCGCTCGCGACAACCATTTCTTCTACCTGCGCCCGGAACATCCCGGCGAGGGTCCGCCGCTAAAGCTGCCCACTGCCGGGCAGGCCGGCTGCAGTGGGCTCTTCGCACCGGAGACGGACTATGGCCGGGTCAGCGGCAACAACGTGATCTCCTGGGCACCCTCGATCTACGATTGGTATGAGACGGTGAAGCTCAATTACGGCCACGACTTCACCAAGGGCCGTGACACCTCCCACCTGCCCGCCTCGAATGCCTCGCCGGAAACAGTGCCCCGCACCTGGCGTACGATGGATGCCGTACTTTCCTACTGGCAAAAGTTGGGAGTGGATGGCTTCCGCGCGGACATGGCCCACATGATCCCGATGGAGTTCTGGCGCTGGGCCGTTCGCCGAGCCCGCGCCCGGAATTCCGCAGCCTTCTTCTGCGCGGAGGCCTATGACAACGATCCCGCCAAGCTCTGCGACGGGCATGTACTCGACGCGCTGTTAGAGGCTGGCTTCGACGCGATTTACGACGACCCGGTCTACGATGTCCTTGAAGGCCTTTACGACTCCTCGGGCAAGTGGGCCAACGACCTCGACGCCCTCACCTTCACCGGCACGCGCTTCCACCGCTCGCTGCGCTATGCCGAGAACCATGACGAAGTGCGCCTCGCCAGCCCGAAGGAATGGGGTGGCCTCGGCATGGCAGTCGGCCGCCCGGTGTCGGCGGTCGTTTATGCCATGGGCCGCGGTCCGATCATGCTCTACAGCGGTCAGGAAGTCGGTGAGCCCGCGGAAGGCGCGGCGGGCTTCGGTGGCGACAATGCACGCACGACCATCTTCGACTACTGGTCGATGCCCGAGTTCACGAAGTGGGTTAATGGCGGCAACTTCGATGGCGGCCGCCTGAGTCCTGAACAGCGCGAGCTGCGCGGGTGGTATGGCCGCCTAATCCGGCTCATGCACGAGCCCGCCTTCACCCGCGGCGAGTTCTACGGCCTGAACCATGCGAACAAGGAGAACCCCAACTTCGGCAGGCTGGATGGTGAGACTGCCAGCGGACACTGGCTCTACGCCTTCCTGCGGCAAGATCCCGAGTCAGGCCAAGCCTTCATGGTCGTAGCGAACTTCAACGGCAGCCAAGCCATGCACGGAATTCGCGTGAGAATCCCCCAGCATGCGCTGGGCTGGCTGGGCATGGATACCGCCGGGAAGCTAAGCTTCCGTGAGCGCCTGGCTGAAGGCTGGGCAGCGGAGATGGCATCCGAGGAACTGCCCTACGGCGGCATCCCCTTGCCCTCCATGCCGGCGCTAAGCGTGATGATGATCGAACTCCACGCCTAGGCACCCAAGCGCGGCTTACTTCTTCAAGATCACCAGCAAGGGCCGATGATCGCTGCCACCGCTCACCTCTTTGCCATCGACGACCCGCGACTTCTCGCGATCCACCGATTCCTTCAAAGCCTGCGAGACCATCACGTAATCGATCCGCGAATAGACATCCTGAAAATCCCAATGATGGGTCCAATACTCACCGCGGGAGTCCCGCAGCGGCAGCATGTTCAGGGTGCTGGGATCGCGCCCTGAACCCTGAACCGTGCGGATTGAAGGGCTATTGCGGGTATCGTTGAAATCCCCATACACCACCAACCGCGCTTGCGGGTCTTGGCTAAGGATCGCATCGAGTTCGCGCCGCAGCAGATGGGCCTCGTTGCGCCGCATCTCTTCTTCATCGCCCTCCTGGACATCGCGCTTCGACTTCAGGTGCAGGCCGATGAAGCGGAATGTACCCACCGGCGTATCCACACTGGCATCTAGAATCCCGCGCTGCATGGCGAACTCCTCACCCTGCAAGCGATAGGTGAGATTCTCATGCTTGACCGTCTTACCGATCGGATAGCGCGACAGCAGCACCAGGCTTCGCGTGGGATCAGCCCCGTGGTTCTGGTATGAATAGGTCATTGGCCATCCGGCATCAGCCAGATGCTTCTGTAAATCCCTCACGTCCTCCTCTTTGCCGATCTCCGCAACGCCAAGGATATCCGGCTTCACCGAAACGATCGCCTGCGTGACCGCATTGCGTTGTTTCTCCGGCTTGGCACCACTCGTGAGCTTGCCGTTCTCGGTGCGTTCGATCGTCAGCCAGTTCTCCACATTGTAGGCCACAAAGCGGAGCCTTGAAGGATCGCTGGTGTCAGCTGCCGGTGCGACCGGACCCACTGAGGGTGCTGACTGAGGAGCGGGCGCCGACGACGCCTCTCCCTGTGCGGGGACCTTCTGGCCTGCCCAATCGCCGCCCTGCTCCTTTTCGCGGCAGGCACCCAGGCCAAGTGCCAAGCAAAACGCCCCGAGTAATCCCGGGGCGCTGCGTTTAAAATCGATCTGAGGGAACTCTGACATCAGGCCTTCTCGACCGGCTCGCTGCTGGCGGCTTGCTTGATGCGGATTTCTTCTTCCTCCTTTTTGGCCGTTTCGCGAGTCTTCACATCCTGCTCGGAGCGGGTGATCTCGCGTTCGAAATCATCACGGGCCTTCTTGAATTCGCCCATGCTCTTGCCCACCCCGCGGGCCAGTTCCGGAAGCTTCTTGGCTCCGAACAGGAGCAAGACGATCAGGAAAATGACAATCATTTCTTGGCCACCGAAGTTCATAGCGAGCGTGGAGTTGTTGGTAAAAAGAGTAGGCCCCCTTGGCTGGCCATGCAATGGGAATCACTGCCTGGCTGCTCGGATCGCCGCCCTCATGAGGCGAGCGTCCGCCATGTGGGAAACCGTCTGGAAAAATTAAAGAGCGATCGCTTTTTTCAGCCCTTGATCTCGTTCTCGAAATCGTTGCGCGCCTTCTTGAACTCGCCCATGCTCTTGCCCACCCCGCGGGCCAGTTCCGGAAGCTTCTTGGCCCCGAACAGGAGCAAGACGATCAGGAAAATGACGATCATTTCTTGGCCACCGAAGTTAAACATAGTGTCTGGAGTTTAGGCCCTGCACCGGGCCTTGCAATGCCCAATACCGGGCCATTCCCGACCCTCTTTCGCCCTGCTTTGGCCTTTTCCTTACCCCGGTTTCGCCGCTATCGCGGGGCGTGCGCTTGCCCGTCCATGAAATCGAAGCCGATCTGAAAGCCGCAGTAGCCCCCGGCGAACGCGACCGTGTGCTGCTCAAAGCCCCCACAGGATCGGGTAAATCCACCGCCGTGCCAGGGATGCTCATGGACGCCGGAATCGCTGGGAAAATCCTCGTGATCGAGCCGCGACGAATGGCTGCACGCCTGTTGGCGGGCTGGGTCGCGAAGCTCCGCGGTGCCACCCTCGGCGGCGAGGTCGGCTATGCGGTCCGCTTTGACACAAAATACGGCCGGGACACCCGCCTGATCTACATGACCGACGGGGTTTTCCAGCGCTGGCTGCAGGACGATCCACAGCTCAGCGGAGTTGGCGCGGTGGTTTTCGATGAGTTCCACGAGCGCCGTCTGGCGGTGGACGTGGCGCTGGGGCGCTGCCTTAATCTTCAGGAGACTGGCCGCCCTGACCTGCGGGTGCTGGTGATGTCAGCCACCCTCGAAACCCATGGGCTGGCGGATTACTTGGCCCCGGCCAAAATGCTGGAAGCGGGCGGACGGACTTACCCGATCGAGGTCGCCTACCGTCCGGAGCGGCCGAAAACCAATGATCGCCGCGGCGGGCCGCCGATGGAGACGCCGGTCTGGGAGCGGATCGCGACGGTCTGCAAAGAAGCCTTGGGAATGCCAGAGCCGGGCGATGTGCTGTGCTTCCTGCCGGGGATGCACGAGATCCGCAAGACGGTGGAGGCGCTGGAGAATTCGTCGGCCTTCCGGAATTACGACATTTTCCCGCTGCACGGTGGGCTGCCGCCGGCGGCTCAGGAGGCGGCGGTTTCGCCGGGGAAGCGGCCGAAAATCATAGTTTCGACGAATGTTGCCGAGACCTCGCTGACGATTGAGGGGGTGCGGACGGTGATTGATGCGGGACTGGCTCGGGAGGCGAGCTTTGATCCCAGACGAGGCATTGATACTCTGTTGATTAGGAAGATTTCACGAGCATCGACCGAGCAGCGGGCCGGACGTGCCGGACGCACTGGCCCGGGGCGGGCGTTCCGCCTGTGGAGCGAGAGTGAGCATGCCCGGCGCGAGGCCTTCGATGCGCCGGAGGTGCGGCGGGTGGACTTGGCGGAGATGGTTTTGTTGCTCAAAGCAGCGGGGGTCGCAGAGGTGCGGAAGTTCCGTTGGCTGGATGCTCCGCTCGAGGAGAGCCTGGTGCGAGCCGAGTCGCTACTGCACGATCTGGGGGCTCTGGATGCGCATGGTGCGCTGACGGATGAGGGACGGGCGATGGCGGCGCTGCCACTGGAGCCGCGCTATTCGCGGCTGATGCTGGCCGGAGTAGAGCAAGGCTGCGTGGCGGAAATGGCGTTCATTGCAGCAGCGGTGCAGGGCGAAGGGATCTTTGCCTCGAAGCGCGGTGGGATCGGGCGGAAGGATTTTGTTTTCCCCGGGGATGGTAGCGACTTCGAGGCGGAGTGGCGGGCCTTCGATTCGGCCGCGGGCATGGACTTCGATGGTCGGCGCTGCGGGCCACTGGGGATCCACGGGCGCGGTGCGAAGGAAGTGGCGCAGGGTTTTGATCGCTTGCAGCGGCTGGCGCTGCAACGGGGATGGCCATGGGAAGGTGTCGATTTTGCCAAGCGCCGCGAGGCGGTGGGCCGGGCGATGCTGGCATCCTTCAGCGACCGGCTGGCGGTGCGTTTCAGCGAGGCGACCCTGGCCTGCCGGGTGGTCGGCAAGCGCCGGGGCAAGCTGGATGAGGAGAGCGCGGCGAAGCGGGCGGATGCTTTCGTGGCGGCGGAGATCACCGAGGTGGAAGGGCGCGAGGTGATCGTGCAACTCAGGCGCGCGACGGCGATTGATCCTGAGTGGCTGAAGGAGCTTTTTCCCGAGGATTTCAGCTTCACGAATGGTGCCAGCTACGATGAGCCTCGTAGACGGGTGGTCGCGCTGAAGGAGACGAAATTCCGCGACCTGGTGCTCGAATCCAAGGAGAGCGACCACGGAGTGAACGAGGATGCCGCGGCGGAGATCCTAGCCGCGAAGGTGCTATCGGGAGAACTCATCTTGAAGAACTGGGATGCTGCGGTGGACCAGTGGTGTGCGCGACTCGACGGCTTGGGCAAGTGGATGCCGGAGTTGGAATTGCCGGGTTGGTCGGAAGAAGACCGCGCGGCGGCGGTGGCGCAGATTTGCCACGGGGCGCTCGGCTACAAGGACATCAAGGAGCGGCAGGTCTGGCGGGTGCTGAAGGATTGGTTGAATGGACCGCAGCGGGCGGCATTGGATTCCTACGCGCCGGAGCGTATGACGTTGGCAAATGGCCAGACGCCGAAGGTGACTTATGAAGCGGGCAAGGATCCATGGATTGCCTTGAGGGTGCGGGATCTCTTCGGCGTGTGGCAGACGCCCATGATTGCGAATGGCCGCGTGCCGCTGCTGGTACATATTCTGGCGCCAAACCAGCGGCCCTGGCAGATGACCAAGGACCTCACGAGCTTCTGGGCTGGGGGCTATACCCAGATGAAGAAGGACCTCGCCGGGCGCTATCCAAAGCATCCTTGGCCGGATGATCCGAAGGCATGGCTTGCCGCGGGCGGCGGGAAACGCTGACCTATTTGTCTCAAGCGTGGCAAAGCTCCTCATTCTATTGGCTCTAATTCCTGTGCTCGGTGCATGGGCTGCCCGGCGTTGGTTCTGGAGCCGGGTGAAGCTGGAAGGCACGCGGCGTGATTGTGAGACCAGCGTGAAGGACCTGCGGGTGCGGCTCGGCCTGCCGGCAGGTCGCCGCGGCAAAGAGACGCACGCCGCGGCGCTGGGGAACGCCGTGCGCGAGTGCGGGCTCGAGTTGTTAGAGAAGGATGGCGACACGCTCGCCAAGGCACGGCTGAAGGGAGCCTATCTGACCCGGGCCTTGCCGGTCCTGGTGATGGTGGTTGCGATCTTTGCGATCTTCTCGAAGCGGATGTCAGCCAGTTGGGCGATCGCCGGGGCGATCGGCGTGGTGGCGATTTGGACCGTGCTCCGGCTCAGCGGTTTGGCGGTCGAATGGCGCGCGGTGGCGCGGGGCACGGAGGCGCTCAAGGCCAGCCGGGCGCTCAAGCGGATCAATGATGAGACAGAGGTGATCCGTTGTGCGAAGGCGAGCGTGTGGAGCAGTGTTTGGCCGTTTTGAGGGGTGGTCGGGACATTCCTTGGACGCGGGCAGCACTGGTAGCTTCCGCGTTCTGACGAACGCGCCTACGTATCAGGTGAGCCTTCGGCCTCGATTGGACCTCGGGGTTCGCTTATCGAGTAGTAGCGGGTCACCTCCCGGTTGTGGATCTTCCAGAACTTTCCCCAAAACTCGCAGGCCGGGTGTATTGGAAGTTCAGGATAGCCCGGGACGATGGCACCGCCATAGAGCCAGTGCTGCCATTCGTTCACCAAGCCCGCACGTTGAGGGTTGTGGCGGATGTAGAGCACAGTGTCCTCGAAGGAATCTGGCCGGCATTCGTGGTGGCGGAGGACGCGGTCGTGGGCTTGGGTTTGAAGCTGGTGGCCAAGTGGAAGGAGGAGTGCATTCCATTGTTTTCGCAGGAAGCGGGCCGCCAGAAGTTGGTCGGAGTCGGGAGAGATCCCCATCCAGAGGATGTGGGCGTGATCAGGCATCAAGCAGTAGGCCGGACAGTGAACGAGGTGGCGCGATCCTGCGTGGAGCAGGAGCTCTCGGAATGCGTGGTGCATCGTGGCGTCGAGCCAACCGGAGGTTCGTTTGTGTATGCCCATGGTCCAATGGACCCACGCTCGACCGCGATAGGTTTCCGGAGGAAGACGCGGGAGGTGTCCGGGATGGGACATGTCCGGTATGTTAGAGGATGTGGAGGGAGAGGGACAATCTTGTTTTTGGGCTTGGGGGGAAGCGGGCTGGTCTCGTGGCTTCCGCGTTCTCACGAACGCGCCTACATTTGAGGGACGTTGTGGCGAGACTGTGGACGCGCTGTTGGCCGAGCGGGACGATCCTTCGGCGCGGGCTGCACTGGTGGCTTCCGCGTTCTGACGAACGCGCCTACGGTTCTTCGGGGGCGCCCTTCTGAGGCGAGCGGCTTCTCAGGCCCATGCCGAGGATGGCGGCGAGGGCCAGGCCGATGAGGCCCCAGTCGCCGATGATGGAATAGAGGGTGCGGATGGGATGCTTGGGGATATCCACGTCCACGAAGAGGGTGCCGCGGGTGAAGGTGCTGCCGTTTTCGTCGCGCAGTTCCTGGGACTTCCACTCGCGGGAGTGCGGGTTGAGGGTGATGCCGGTGGAGGTGATGGCGGCGCTGACGCCGGTGTTGGCGGCGCGGATCATCGGGCGGCGGAGTTCGATAGCGCGGAAGCGGGCGTTGGCGAATTGCTGGTCGGCGCCTTCGCTTTCCTTGAACCAGCCGTCGTTGGTGATGTTGACGATGATCTGCGGTTCGTCGCGGGTGAACTTGCGGACGAGGCGCGGGACGGTGTCTTCGAAGCAGACGGTGGGGATGATGCTGACGGACTCGCCCTTCACCTCGGCCGGCATTGGATCGAGGCTTTCGCCGACGGAGAAGCCGTGGCCGAACTTGGTGCCGGTCTGCTGCTCGTAGATCTTCGCGAGGAAGGGCAGCTTCTCCACGAAGGGAATGTATTCGCCGAAGATGACGAGGTGATGCTTGCGGAAGGTCGCGATCGAGCCGTCGGGAGGCAGGATCGTCATGGTGTTCCAGCCACGGGCGTTTTCCTTCATCCAATACTCATCGCCCTTCTGTTCGCCCTCGAGCTCATTGAGCCCCATGATCAGGGTGAAGTCCCCGCCCTCGCGGACACGGTCGATCGAGATCTTGTTATCGATCGGCATCAAGGCGGTGCCGTCGTCGAGACGGAGGATGCGCCCGGTTAGGGCGGTCTCAGGCCATAGCACCCAATCGGGCTTCGGAGCGCCGGGCTGCTGCAGGGCTTTGAGGGTGTCGTCCTCATAGCCCATGTGGATTTCGGTGGCCTCCCATTCCTGCGCGCCGGCCTGTTGCGGGATATTGAGCTGCACGAGCAGGGCCTTGAGCGGGATCGTTTCGCCCTTCTGCACGGTATTGATGCGCCACATGCCGTAGCCGTAGCAGGCGGCCATGAAGAGGGTCGCGGAACCAAGGGCAACGCGGCGGCGTTGCTCCGCGGAGTGATATTGGGAGCTGCGGCGGACGCAGAGCTGGAGTAGCGTGCCCTGCACGAAGATCGGCAGGATCGAGAGTGCAGTGGCGCCGAGGAGATCGGCGGCTTGGGCGAAGACCGGGGTCTCGTGGAAGGCAACGCCGAGTGGGTTCCAACCGAAGCCGGTGAAGAGCCAGCTGCGCAGCCATTCGAGGCCGGCCCAGACCAAGGCACAGGCCATGGCGTGCAGGGGGGCATGGAAGAGGCCCTCATCCTCGTTCTTGCGCCATGGGTTGCCCCAGGTGGAGGCGAAGAGGGCGAAGAAAGCCGGGAAGAGCGAGAGGTAGAGGGAGAGTGCGATCCAGCCGGCATCGCTGACGGTGCGGAGCCAGACGATGTTGAGGAGGAAGAAGGCGAGGCCGGTTAGATAGCCGAGGCCGAAGGCTTTGCGCTTGCGACGTTTCTCGGGGAGGGACCAGAGGGATGCCAGTAGCGGCACGAGAGCGATCCAGACGAGCTTGCCGAAGGAGTGAGGCGGGAAGAGCAAGGCCATGCCCAGGCCGCTGGCGATGGCAGCGAGGGGACGGAGGATGATGGCGAGGAAGCGGGGCATGGTGCGACTCAATTAGAAAGCGGAATGTGAGGTGCGCCACCGGCATCTTTCTGGGGCCACCGAGAATGTGGAGATGCCACTTCCGCATGCGTGAGCTCCTCGCCCCCCTTCAGGGGGCAATTCGTTCTCCATGCCCTGCCCAGGGTTGCGCTGCGCTTACCCTGGGCTATCTCCCGGCCGCCCCTTTGGGGCTTTGGAAATAGGCGCCGCTCTGCGTCCACCCTTGTGATCATGCAAGGCGAGCCTTGGCATCGCTTTCGATCCAGGCCCAGAGGCTGTCGAGCGAGGCGCCGACCTTGGTGCGGGCAGCGGCGAGATCGGCCGAAGGCTTGGCCTTGCCGAAGAGGTAGAACTTGATCTTCGGTTCGGTGCCGGAGGGGCGCACGGCGAAGGAGCGTCCGTCTTCAAGATCAACAAAGAGCATCTTCTCCTTGGGCAGCGGATCGCCTTCGGCATCGAAGAGATCGTGGGTGGCGAAGTCGCGGATCCGCGAAACCTTCGAGCCATCGACTTCGATGGGCGCATTGAGCGAGTAAGAGCCGGCGAGCGCCTGGATCTTGGCCGCGCCATCCGCGCCTTCCATGGTGAGGGACTTGCCGCGCTCCTCGTGGTAGCCGAACTCGATGAAGATATCGTCGAGCAAGGTGGCCAGCGACTTGCCGACGGACTTCGCGTAGGCAGCGACTTCCGCGAACATCACCGCGGCACCGTTGCCGTCCTTGTCGCGCACAAAGTCGCAGCCGAGGTAGCCGTAGCTTTCCTCACCGCCGAAGAGGAAGAAGCGCGAGTATTCCAAGCGCAGGGCGCGGGTGGTCGCTTCGTCGAGCGAGCGGTAGTCGCCACCCTTCTTGTCGGCCGGGATGGCTTCCTCGTATTTGCGGAGCTTCTCGGCGATGTACTTGAAGCCAGTGAGGGTATCGACCACGCCGATGCCGAATTTCTCGGCGATTTCGCGCTGCAGCTCGGTGGTGACGAAGGTCTTCACGAAGAGCGCGCGGGCGCGGGTGGCATCGTTCAGCCAGCCGATTTCGAAGGCGGTCTTGGCGCGATACCAAGCCATCAGCGAGCCGATCTGATTGCCGGTGATGACGCGCATCTTGCCGCCATCCTCGCGGACGGCGATGCCCATGCGGTCGTTGTCAGGATCCGTGCCGATGACCAGCTCCGCGCCCTCCTTGTCGGCCAGATCGATGGCCATCTTGAGGGCCGGCGGGTTCTCCGGGTTCGGCGACTCCACGGTCGGGAAGCGGCCGTCCTGGATGTCCTGCTCCGGCACGGTGAGGACCTCGAAGCCGAGCTCGCGGAGCATCGGCGCGATGATCACGCCACCGACGCCGTGGAGATTGGTATAGACCACCTTGGTGCTGCTGCCCTTGAGAAGCTCGGGGCGCATCAGCAGGGACTTCAGCCGGTCCATGTAAGGACGGTCGATATCCTTGCCGATGATGGTGACGGTGCCCTGCTGATCGGCGGGCAGCGCCTCGTAGATCTCATTCTGGAGCGAGTTCACCTCGGCGATGATACCGGAGGCATTCGGCTCGACGATCTGCGCGCCATCGGTGAAGTAGGCCTTGAAGCCGTTGTCGTGGGACGGATTGTGGCTGGCGGTGAGGACCACGCCGGCATCGGCACGCAACTGGCGGATGGCGAAGGAGAGCTCCGGGGTCGAGCGGCCGGACTCGAAGAGATAGGCATCGCAGCCGAGCTCGGCGGAGGCCTTGGCGCAGAACTCGGCGAAATCGCGCGAGAAGTGGCGGCTGTCGTGGGCGAAGACCAGCTTGGCCTTGCGGGAGCTGCCGACGTGCTTCTTGGCGTAGGCGATCAGGCCGCGAACCGCGCGGGAGACATTGAAGAAGTTCATCGTGGCCGTGCCGGCGCAGGGATGCTCCGGGCGGTCGTTAGGGCCACCCTTCCCCTGCTCTGCCTTGGTCACGATCCTGCCGATGGTGCGGCCGCGCAGACCGCCAGTGCCGAAGGCGAGAGTCTTGAAGAAGCGGTCGTTCAACTCCTGCCATTCCCCGGCCTCAGCCAGCTCGGTGACAGCCTCGCTGGCCACCTTGGTGGCGGAGCCTGCGAGCAGCAGGTCGATATTCACGCGGGAGCTCTGCAGCAGGAGTCCGTTGGCCAGGGCTTCGTCTAATCGGGAGGCGAGGTCGCTCATTTCGCGCTGGATGCTAGCGGGCCGATGCTCCATGGCAATGCCTCCCATGCGCCAATTGCTCGATGCCGCCCTCGCCAAACGTGCCCCGCTGCGGGTGCCGGGGACGGACGCCCTGCGGCTGATCGACGGGGACGGCGACGGGCTTCCGGATATTGAGCTGGAAGACTTTGCGGGAAATTGGCTGCTCTCCACCCGCGACCGCGAGGTGCCGCGGGAAATGGGTACCTGGCTGCGGGACCAGGGCCGGAGCGTCTATTGGAAACGGCTGGACCAGCAGCAGAAGGAGTCCCCTGCCCGCCTCTCCGGCCCGCCCCAGGAGGAGCCCTTCACCGCCCACGAAGGAGGGCTGGCCTTTGAGATTTCGTTTCAATCCGGCTACTCGCAGGGGATCTTCCTCGACCAGCGGGACAACCGAGCCGAGTTGCGCTCCCGCCTGAAGCCGGGCATGACCCTGCTCAATACCTTCGCCTACACCGGGGCCTTCTCGGTCTATGCGGCGGCGGCCGGGGCGACAGCAACCACACTGGACCTAGCCCAGCCTTACCTCGACTGGGCGAAGCGGAACTTCGAGCTGAACGGCTTCGACCCTGCCGCGCACTACTTCTGCAAGGGCGACACCTTCCAGTGGCTGGCGCGCTTCGCGAAACAGGGCCGGAAGTTCGATGGCATCGTGCTCGATCCGCCGACCTTCTCGCGGGACAAGGAGGGCAAGGTCTTCCGCGTCGAGAAGGACTATGGGCGACTGGCTGAGCTGGCCTTTGCCTGTCTCGCGCCGGGAGGTTTCTTGCTGGCCTCGACCAATTGCCGGACCTTGCCGCCGAGGGCCTTTGAGGCGCAGGTGCGCGGGATAGCAAAGCGGGCTGTGAAGACGCGGCTGGCGCCGATGCCGACGGATTTCACCGGCGAGGCATATCTGAAGAGTTTGTGGGTGGATCCGGCATGAATGGAAGGCGGCAAGGTTGTCCCTGCCGCCCTCCAGTCAATCCAACTTCTACTAGCAACTCTCTATCGCTACAGCGGAGCCTTGGGGCCGCCGGGGTTCCATTCATCGCGAGTCAGCACTGCGTCCTCGTTCGCATCGAGCTTGGCAAACTTGGCCGTGACCTTGGCACCTGCGGCACCACGCGGGTAAACGTAGGAGAACTCCTCGAGGCTGAGCTTGTTGTCCTCGCTGTAGTCGGCGAGGTCGAACTTGAGAAACCTGGTGCCCGGCTCCGGCTTGGCCTTGCCCTGCTTGAAGAGAGTCCACTCTTCCAAGGAGAGCAGGTGATTGTCATCCGTATCCGCGATGCGGAAGTTTTTGATCATCGCGATGATCGGGGCCTTGCTGAGCGTCGCCCAGTAGAACTCGTTGATGTCTAGGGAGAGGTTATGATTCCCATCCGCATCAGCGAAGGACAGAGCTTCCTTGCCGGGCGATTCCTGTTCACCGACGAAGACGAGATACTCCACCAGTGAGATCGAACCGTTCTTGCTGAGGTCCGCCTTGGCAAGCTGGCGGTTCACCGTCTTTGCCGAAGCCCCGACTTCGAGGGTGGTGGTGAACTCGGCCTTGTTGAGGGCGGAAGAGACATCGACATCGGCGGCGGCGAAGGCCGCGGCACCGGGAGTGAGGACACCGGCGGAGGCGGCGCCGGAGAGCGCGATCGCACAAGCGATCAAGGCGTTACGGGAGTTGGTATGGCTGGTCATTTTCATGTGAGGAGAAACAAGAAAAGGGAACCGTGGGGGCGAGCGAAGTTGATATCTGGATATCACAAAGACAAGCCAAATACCTTCCTAACATTGATTTCACGGACCACCCTAACAATAAAGTTGACCGGCACAACGGCGGACGGGTCCGGAGCAGGGCCGGCGTGCCTCGTTTTGGATTCCACTTTTAGCTATCGAATCCAAAGAGGGATTTGCGTGGATCATTGATTCTCGGGGCCTTGCAAATGCGAGTAAGCCACACAAATCGTGCCGCCGGGGTTGGCAGGCGGGCCGGGAGCGACTAAATCCATCCCCTCCGTTCGTTCACACTTCCATGCCGCACTCGACCCACATCCAGAATCCCGACGTCATCCTCATTGGCAGCGGCGTGATGTCAGCCAATCTCGCTGCGCTGCTAAAGCGCCTGGAGCCGTCCCTTTCGATCCAAGTTTACGAGGTCACCGAGGAGCTTGCGCAGGAGAGCTCGCACGGCTGGAACAATGCTGGCACCGGGCACGCGGGGATCTGCGAGCTGAGCTATACCCCGACCCACGAGGCCGATGGCACGGTGAAAGTGGGCAAGGCGATTGAGATTTTCGAACAATTCGACCACTCCAAGCAGTTCTGGGCCTACGCGGTGGCCAGCGGGATGGTGGAGAAGCCGCGGGAGTTCATTACTCCCCTGCCCCATATCAGCTTCGTCCACGGCGAGAAGATGGTCGCGTATTTGAAGGCGCGCTACGAAGGCATGGCGGCGCACCATTTCTTCAAGGAGATGGAGTTCAGCACCGACCGGGACAAGATCCGCTCCTGGGCACCGCTGCTGCTCGACAAGCGTGGTGATGTGCCGATCGCGGCGACCAAGATGGATGCCGGGACCGATGTGAACTTCGGGAACATTTCCCGCAAGCTGCTCGGCTGGCTGGAGAAGCAAGCGGGTTGCGGTGTGGCGACCAACCATCGCGTGACCAATCTGACGAAGAACGATCAGGGCTGGGAGGTCGAGGTGAAGGATCTGGTGAGTGGCGCGACGCACCACAACAATGCGAAGTTTGTCTTCGTGGGTGCAGGCGGCGGCAGTCTCGGGCTGCTGCAGAAGGCCGATATCCCGGAAGCCAAGGGCCTGGGTGGCT
This sequence comes from Haloferula sp. BvORR071, assembly GCF_000739615.1. Taxonomy (GTDB): domain Bacteria; phylum Verrucomicrobiota; class Verrucomicrobiia; order Verrucomicrobiales; family Akkermansiaceae; genus Haloferula. The sequence goes on along the minus strand of NZ_BATP01000003.1, from coordinate 123,058 downwards.
TCCCGATCGGCGGGCAGTGGCTGGTGTGCGACAATCCGGAGATCGTGGCGCAGCACGAGGCGAAGGTGTATGGGCAGCCGCTCGACTCCGCGCCGACGATGGCGGTGCCGCACCTGGATACCCGCTATCTTGACGGCAAGAAGACGCTGCTGTTCGGGCCCTTTGCGGCGTGGACCACGAAGTTCCTGCACAAGAAGGGCAGCTATCTGGATCTGCCGCTCTCGGTAAAGCCGGACAACCTGGCGACCCTGATCAAGATCGGCCTGAGCAACATGCCGCTGGTGAAGTATCTGGTCCAGCAGGGCACCCAGAGCATGGATGACCGGATGGAGGTCCTGCATGTCTTCTACCCCGGGGCCAAGACCGAGGACTGGAAGCTCATCGACGCCGGCATCCGGGTGCAGGCGATCAAAAAGACCGACGGCGAGGCGGGTATCGTGCACTACGGCACCGAGGTCATCACCAACGAGGACAAGAGCATTTCCGCACTGCTGGGTGCTTCGCCAGGGGCCTCGGTCTCGGTGAACATCGTGATGGAGGTGATCAAGAAGTGCTTCGGCCACCTGCTGGAGACGGCCGAGGGCAAGGCCCGGATGAAGGAGATGATCCCGAGCTGGGATGAGGATCTCAAGAAGCCGGGGATGGAGGGGCGCTATCAGGAGATTGAGAGGCGTTCAAATGAACTACTTCAGTTGGGCTAAGCCGGCGCACTTAATCTGAATAAGAGACGCCCTTGCGGCGTCTCTACCCTGCGCTGTTTCACCGATTCCGGGCATTCCGCAACTTCCGGCTGGCCGGACGGTTCGTCACGGTAAGAATGGAAGCAGCACTGACCTTCCCGACCTACTGCATGCCATCGTCACGCCCGACCTCAGCGACCGACAGCGCGGACGGGGATGACATTGACGTGGCTCTGATGCGCAAGATCGCCGAGGGCGACGAGCGGGCTTTCCGCGAGCTGGTGGAGCGGCACCAGAATGCGGTGGTCGGCACCGTGGCGCGGATGCTGAATGACTCCACCGAGGCGGAGGACATCGCGCAGCTGGCCTTCCTGCGGATCTGGAAGCACGCCAAGCGCTGGCGGCCGGACGCGAAGTTCACGACCTATTTGTTCACGATCACCCGGAACCTGGTCTTCAACGAGTCCCGGCGCCGGACCCGGCGCAAGGAGGTCTCCTCCGAGGAGCGCGAGGAGGAGAGTGGATTCCAGGTGGCCTCCGAGTCGCGGCATGAGCCGCAGGAGGAGGCGATGAAGGTGGAGATGCACCAGCAGATCGACCGGGCGATTGCGACCCTGCCTGAGGCCCAGCGGACGGCGGTGATCCTCTACAGCTACGAGTCGCTGCCGTATGAGGAGATCGCGACGGTGCTGAATACCTCGGTATCGTCGGTGAAGAGCCTGCTTTTCCGGGCGCGGACGACGCTGCGGGAGAAGCTGGCGAATTACATGGCGGAATAATTTCCCTATCTAGTTCGAGATAGGTGAAACCGGATGACGGGACTGGTCGGAGCATGTATAGCCGCATCACTCCTCCATCATGAGATTCCTCCGTTCCCCCTTCCTTTTGCTTCTGGCTCTGACGGGACTTTCCCAAGCTGCCAGCACTCTGTTCCACCTTGAGACCGATTACTCGGGACCGCTGACCCCGTCGATCAACACGACGGCCACCCAGTCGAGCGACCTGAGTGACTTGAGCGGCCTCGCTCCCGGACAATCGATCCAGCTCCAATTCATCCCGGACAATCCGGTCGCGTGGTCGGGGAGCATGTTCTACCCCGCCGGAGATCTGAGTCTAACATGGACTGCCACGGTGGAGATCTCGGTGGGCGGCCATATCCTGACTTACACTGACACCTGGACCTTGAACGCTCAGGGCGCCCCTGAGAGCGGGGCTAGCGGAGTCTTTGGCATCGGGGTGCCAGGGCCGTCCGCCGTGATGCATACGCTGGACCTGCCGTGGGGCACGGATCTCAGCAACATCACGATCACGCTGCGGGATTTGAGCAACTTCTCCGGCGGCGACTTCGGTGATTCGTCGATGCTGCTGAAGGGAAGCCTGAAGACCGTATCGGTCCCCGAGCCCTCGGCCTTGCTGATGGCGGGCCTGCTTCCGGCGACGCTACTGTTGCGGCGCCGCCGGTGTGTGGCTTGAGGTCTTGCTCAGCGCTCCAGCAGTTCCCGGAAGCGCGGCATGATCTTCTGGAAGAGCGAGTTCTTGCCGCCGCGGGCGAGTTGCTCGCCGAGAAGGCCGACCGAGCTATCGGGATCGACCGGGCCCGGTGATTCGATTTCGTGACCCGATGCCTTGATGCGGCGGGTCAGGAAGCTGGCACCTGCCTCGCGGGAGATGGCGACTTCCACGCCCCCACCCTGCAAGGAGACGAGGCTGAGCGGGGCTGCGCTTGCGTCGGCTGTTAGAGTGGCGGTGATGGACTTGCCGGCGGCCCCCTCGAAGGAGAAGCCTTCCTTGTTGCCGCTGCGGCGGGTCACGGCGAGATCGAGCTCCATGCCATCGCGCCAGCTGGCCTGCACGGCGAGCCAGGCGAGCATTTGCAGGGCGGTGCTGCGGTGAGCGGGATGGTAGACAATCTCCACGCTATCCACCTTCGGCAGGGCGCCGAGAACGAGCGGGTCATCATACACAGCGGCGACCGAGACGCGGAACTGGAAGCTGCGCGTCCATGCGAGGTCCTGCACCACCAGTTCGCGGGTGGCGCTATCGACCGCCGCGGAGATGGTGGCGAAGGCCGCTTTCGGCTCGGCCCATTCGCTGCTATCGAAGACGAAGCGATCTACCAGGCTGTAGAGGCGATCCTCGAAGATCGGCGAAAGTTCGCCCTGCCACCAGAAGATCAGCGGCAAGTCCGAGGCAAGGTGGGCGAAGACAGTATTCCGCAGGCGGCCGGTGGCCCGGCCGGTGAGGGCGAAGGAGATCTGCTCGCAGCAGACCGACTTGCGGCCGTGCAGGAGGTGGCAGTGTGCGGTGATCCAAGCGCGGATCGACGCGTCCTGCTCACTGCGGTCAATGCCGATGAGGATCGCGCGGCAGGCGTGCTCCGTGGTGAGCTCGCGGACAGCGGCGGAGTTTTGCTCCAACGCGCCCGGGGCCTCGGAGTAAACCGCGAGGTTCATCAGCGAGGCATTGGTGCGCGCCTCGTCTTCCTCCCAGAGCTTGCGCAGCTCCTTGTCGATCGAGCCGACAAAGACCTCGCGGCCGAGTTCGGGATGCATCTCTAGAGTGGCCATGGGATCTTCAGAGTCTGCGCCAGGAATTCCCGTCGCGCTGCAAAAGTTCGTCCGCTTCCTTCGGTCCCCAGGTGCCGGCGACGTATTCGGCCATCGGCGGCGGGGTGTCGCTCTGGTGCCAAGCGTGCTCGATGTGGTCGATGAACTTCCAGGCTTCCTCCACTTCGTCGCGGCGGGCGAAGAGGGTGGCGTCACCGGCCATGGCATCGAGCAAGAGGCGCTCGTAGGCTTCCGGGCTGCCCTTGCCGAAGCTGGTGGCGTAGTGGAAGTCCATCTTCACCGGCTCCAGGCGCAGGCTGGTGCCGGGGATCTTCGAGACCATGCGCAACGAGATGCCTTCATCCGGCTGGATGCGGATGACCAGCACGTTGGCACCGGGAACGCCGCCGGGCAGCGCATTGAAGAGCACACAGGGCGGGGCCTTGAAGTGCACGGAAATCTCGGTGGCCTTCTTCGGCAACTGCTTGCCCATGCGGATGTAGAAGGGCACGCCGCTCCAGCGCCAGGTATCGATCATCAGGCGCACGGCCACGTAGGCCTCGGTCATGCTCTCCGGATCCACGCGGTCTTCCTCGCGGTAGCCGGGGACCTCCTTGCCATCGACGAAGCCCTTGGTGTATTGGGCGCGGACGACGTTCTCGGCGACCTTTTCCGGGGTGTCCCACTGGCGGAGCGAGCGGATCACCTTGACCTTCTCATCGCGGACGCCATCCGCGCTGAGGTCGGTGGGAGGCTCCATGGTGATCAGGCTGAGGAGCTGGAGCAGGTGGTTCTGCACCATGTCACGCAGGGCACCAGCAGTGTCGTAATAGCCGCCGCGGCCACCTTCCATGCCGAGGTTCTCGGCGCAGGTGACCTGCACGTGGGAGATGTAGCGGTTGTTCCAGAGCGGTTCGAAGATCGCGTTGGCGAAGCGCAGGACCATGATGTTCTGCGCGGTCTCCTTCCCGAGGTAGTGGTCGATGCGGTAAGTGTCCTTTTCGTGGAAGGTCCGGTTCACCACCTCGTTGAGGTGCTGGGCGGTCTTGAGATCGGTGCCGAAAGGCTTTTCCACGATCACGCGGGCCCAGCAGCCGTCCTTGGCCTCGTTTAGACCGGCTTCCTTGAGCTTCTCCAGGATCACGTCGAAGAACTCGGGAGCGCTGGCGATGTAAAAGAGGCGGTTGCCCTTCCCGCCGCGGTCGCGATCGATCGTGTCGAGGCGCTCGGCGAGGCGCTTGTAACCGTCGGTTTCGTCGAACTCGCTCTGGTGGTAGTGGATGTTGTCCACGAACTTGCCCCAGATGGTGTCGTCATGGCCGGAGCGGGAGACCTTGCGGTTGAGTTCTTCGAGGCCCTTGCGGAACTCCTCGTCGGATTTCTCACGGCGCGCAAAGCCGAGGATCTTCACACCGGGTGGCAGCTCGCCGTCCACGGCCAGATTGTAGATCGCCGGGACCAGCTTGCGGTGGGTAAGGTCTCCGGTGGCACCGAAGATCACGACTGTGCAGGGCTCCGGGCGCGAACGGGAGACGAGGTCTTCGCGAAAAGGGTTCGTCATGGCAGGGCGGCGGTGTCGCTCAAAGTCCCCCGCGGGGGAAGCGAAATGGGTATGAATTCTCGTCACCATTACCATCAAGGCCGCGATTTGGAAGCTCTTCCAAGCGGTGCGGGAGGGCTGATGATCCTTTCAGGGCCAATGGTTCGCAGTGGAAATTCGTTCGTCCACTGCTGATTCCCGCAGCATGGCATCTTTTGCCAGAAAATGGTTCACCGACGCTAGCCCGGGCTATCGGGGCTTCGCTGGAGGCTAGCGGGTAAAAAATCCAAAGGGTTGAAAGTTGGACTTGAATTCCCACCGTTGAGTATGCAAATTCGCCCCGTCAGCCGCACCGGCCAGCTCACCTGAGATGGGCGGATGCGAATCGCCACCCCGCGGAGGGGAGCATGTTGGCATGGTGCCGGGTCAGGTTGCGGACTTCCGTTCCGATCCCGGCGAATGAAACAGCGCTCCTCAAGATGAGAACTCATTCGACCAGAAACTCCGCAGCCGCGACGGCTTCGTGTTGACGCCTTCCTCGCGGTGACCCGCTGACGATGGCATGTCGCAAAGCAAGGACTTGCCGCGCCCGCGCGAACCACGCCGGAGCCCAGTGATCCCGTGCGGGCAAGGTGTGCCCGCGCATCCCGTGCAAGGGCAACAAGCTTTCACCTTTCATCTTCTCCAAGCCAATATGATCAAGCAATTCGTCAGGGACTTCCAATACGCTCTCAATTCCCGGGAGCACTCCTTGTTCACCCACCTGCTTCCCAATGAGAAGCGAGACCGACTCGCCGCGCACGCTGCGAAGTACGACAACTTCGTGGAGACGGGCACTTATCTCGGTGAAACCACGGCCGCCATGTCCGGCGTTTACCGCAAGGTTTACACGGTGGAGATTCACGAGGAACTTTACCGCAAGGCTGCCGCGCGCTTTGCCGGGCAGGACTACATCCGCTGCTTCCACGGCGACAGTGCCAAGGTCCTGCCGGAGATCGTCGCGCAGCTCGATGGGCCCGCCGTCTTCTGGCTCGATGCCCACTACTCCGGCCCGCGCACTGGCAAGGCAGGATCCCGCGAAACACCGATCGAAGATGAACTGGCGACGATCTTCGAGAGCGAGTCCAAGGAGCACCTGATCCTTATCGATGACGCCCGGCTATTCGTCGGGAAAAACTCGTATCCGACGATTGGCCGCTTGTGGAAGTTCGTGCGGACCCACTCGCCCTACAGCATGACCGTGCGGGATGACATCATCCGCCTGTATCGCGACCCCGAGCGCTACTGAGTCCGTTTCTTTCCTTGGATGGTGGTCTCAAGCTGCCGGTGCTCCGGCCCGGCAGCTTGAGCGTATCAGCTTCTCCACTTCACCCCACATCGCATCGTTGCGTTGCTTGATGCGGTTTGCAGCCTGCGTGAGTCGCTCTTGATAGCCGCCGCGCTCCTCGGGGGAGCAGAGCTTGTCGATGGTGGCCTCAAGCAATACTTCGTTATCCAGCTCGTCGATGAGCAGATCCGGGCAGCCGAAGTCTTGGTAGAGCTGTGGATACTTGTGCGACCAGCCGACGGCAATCGCGGGCAGCCCCTGCGAGAGCGTGCTGACAAGAGCATGGAAGCGGGAGCCAATGACAAGGCTCGCTTTTGCCAGGATGGCCTTGAGCACGCGGGCGTCCTCGTGCTCGATCACCGGCAGCGTCAGGCCGCGTTCTTTCAAGGCTGCCACCACCTTGCGGTCGTCGTTGGCATCGTGCAGCAAGAAGACGGGGTTCAGCCCGCGGCGCTCGAGGGAGCGGGCTGAACGCAGCAAGAATGCGAGATAGGTATCACCTGCCTCTCCCTTGTCGACCATGCGCTGATTGGGAACGATGGCGGAGAAGCTCTTCGGGATGCGGAGTGAAGCCGGGTGCAGCGGGCGGATGCCGATGGTGAAGTCCGGATAGACGCGGAGAGTGGGCAAGGTGCCCAAGGCAAGCAGCTCCTCGCGTGAGCGAGAATCGCGGGCACAGACAAGACTCGCTCGTCCGCAGAGCTGGCGCGTGGCCTTTGCTGTCTCCGGATCGGTGAAGGGACCGAAGGCCTGCGGAAGCAGTAGCAGTGGCTTCCCCGCGCGGGCGGTGCGGGTCATCTTGCGGTGGAGATGACGGGCACCCTTCGGTCCCCACTTATCGGAGAAGGAAAAACCGGAAGCATCCAGCACCACATCGATCGTGGCGGGATCGACAATGCCGGCGGCCTCTTCAATGCCCGGTGAGTAGCGCCGGATACTCGCAGCGGAGAGCCGCGATTGCCAGCGCTTGGAAAACTCCCAAGTGGTCCAGAAGCCATAGCGGGCGCGCGCCTCGAAATCACCGAAGCCCGGCGGCACGACCAGACGGACTCCCGGGAAGCTGGCGCGCAGGCGTTCGGCAATGGCGATAGCCATCAACTCCGCGCCACGGTTGTGGGTGCCGGTGCCATGGATCTCGACGGTGAGAGGCTTCTTCATTCGAAATTGTAGCGGCGGATGAGCGGCAGGCTCTTCTTGGTAGAGTGTGCCACCATGCCTTCCGGATCGGGATAGCCAAGGGCGACCAGCATCACCGGACGCTCGTCCGGGGCCAAGTTGAGAAGCTTCGCCATCTGAGTCTCGTTTGCCTCGATGTCGGGCCAATTCACGCAGCAGGAGCTCAGGCCCTGCACCTCCAGACCGAAGAGCAGGCCCATGACCGCGAGCGAGGAATCGATATAGATGAGATGGCGGTCGCGCTCGCTGAAGAAGTGCCGCTGCTGCCCCAGCACCACGATCACCACCGGCACATTGTGGCCATAGCCCGCGAGGCCGAAGGGAATCCCGATCACCTTCTGCACAAGTTCCGGGTCATCGAAGATCCGGAATTCGAAGGGCTGGCGATTGCAGGCGCTCGGGGCCTGGGTGCCCACTTCAATGGCTTGGTCGATCGCCTCGCGCGGGACCGGCTTCGGCAAGAACCAGCGCACCGAACGCCGGCGTTTTGCCAATGCCTGCAGGCCCGCGAGATCAAGCGGCAAGGGACCCAGATCGCGGCGATACGGAATCCGCGAAGGCTCCGCCGGATCATGCCCGGCTGCGGCATCAAAGCTGATGGCATGCGGATCGACCACCGATTGCCCGGCGTGACGCCTGAAATATTCCGTCAGAACATCGCGAGCCCAAGCGAGCTCTGTGGCATCGATCCCGGCGGTGCTGGCGGTGACGAAGGCAGCCACTGTCTCGCCGATGTAATCAAGGGCGAAGGGCAGGCGCTGCGGCCGCATCAAGAGGCCCTTCTCCAAGCGATGCACGTTGCGCCGCAAGATGGCCATGCTGCCACCGGGGCGCCGAAGGGAATCCTCATAGGCCTGCCGCCCCGCGGCAAAGGAGCGCTGCTCCCGCCCGAAGTCTGAGCGGACGAAGCCATAGTAGAAGCCAGAGCCCATGGCACTGCGAGCCGCGGCTTTCGCAAGCAAGGGATCAATCCGGCGGAGCAAACGGCGAAAAAAGCGCATGAGACGGGCGGCTTGCTTACTTCTTCGGCACGTAGCCCGGGATCAGGAGTTGGCGGATCCAGCGCTTGAGGTAGCGCTTCCGGTAGCGGCCGGTGCTGCCCAGCACGTTGTCCGCATAGATGCGGTTGTAGGCAGCGGAGACCGTGATTTCCGGCGGATGCTGCAATGGAAACGCAAGTGGCGTGGTCGGTGCATTCGCCGCATGCAGGCTACCCTCCCCGGTGGTGTGGGTAGCCTCGCCACCGAAGCCGGTGTTCGAGATCTGATTGACGGCTGGAGCCAAGCAGAGGCCGCGGTTCTTCATCACCGCGAAGTGCCAGCGGTAGCCCCACATGCTGTCCTTCTGCCTGACCGAGATCACGCGATCCCGCTGCGCGTATTGGCGATAGCGGTCCACGCCTTCCATAACGAAGTAGGACTTGAGAATCTGCTCGGGTGGCGGGACCTCGTAGCGGAAATGCTTCCAAGCGCGGGCCCAGGTTCCCCAGCCCCAGAGATCGGGGTAGCGGGTGAAGGCGTAGCTGTAAGGAGCACAGGCAGCCGTGGTCCGCTGATCCGCATAGCTATTGCCGCAGATGTGCATTACTCCGGGATGATCCCGGTAGCGCTCTAACAGCTCGGCAACGTACGCGAAGAAGGTCGGCTCCGGCAGGCAGTCATCCTCCAGGATGATTCCCCTCTCCTCCCACCCGAACATCCAAGTGATCGCGTTGCTCACGCCGCGACCGCAGCCTTGGTTCACTTCCGAGAAGCGAGTGAGGACTTCGCAGGGCCAATCGACCTGGTCCGCGAGTTCGCGGCACTGTCGCGTGGCTTCCGCATCACGCGGATGGGTGGAGGGATCACGGGGGCCGTCCACCGCGAGATAGAGGCGCTCCGGTCGATACTCGCGGATCTTTTCGAAGACCTGCCGCGACAACTCCGGGCGGTTGAAGGAGAGCAAGAGGATGGGCGGTTTGCTCGACATGCCGGAACGGAAAGAGGTGGCCGCCGCTTGTGTCGCCGCTCTCCCTGAAACGGGCAAGCATTTTCACACCATTCAGTATGGTATTAAGTAGAGTTTATGGCGGCTTCCTGCTGCCAGATGCTCCTGCAAAATGCTAGCGATGATCTGGCAACCCATTCCAATTCAGGATCTCGGCCCGGAATTGGCGGGCTTCGAGGACTGGGTGCTCGGCGGCGGCCACTCGGTTGACTTGGTCGCTGGCAAAGACAGCCGCGAGCACGGCGATACGGACATTGGTGTCCTGCGCTCGCGGCTGGGAGAGTGCCTGCGTTGTTTGGATCGCCGGCGGGTCTTTCTTTGCCTCGCCGGGCAGCATGTGGCGTGGGATGGCGGAGAGGTTCCCAGAGAGGTCCATGACATCTGGGTCACGGATCGGCTGCGCGAGCATTGGTCCTTCCAGATCATGGTCTTCGATGAGGAGGGCGATGAGGTGATTTACCGCCGCGACCCACGGATCCGCTGGAAGCGCGACCATCATCATGTGATGGTGAATGGGATCCGGGTGCTGAATCCCTTCATCACCTTCTTGTTCAAAGCGAACCAGACGATCGTGGGGGACAAAGATGCACACGATCTTGCGACGCTCATCGCAAGTGTGTCCTCCCGAGTAGTCCCCTACCCCCGCTTCCCATGACCCGCGATCCGGCTCTTCTTGCGCTCGCCCTAGTCCTCGCCTCGTGTGCGGGAATCCCGCCCACGCCGTCCGAGCCGACGGTGGCCGAGTCCAAGGCCCAAGGGCTTCCGGCTGCACCAATCGAAGGAAAACGGGTTTCCGAGGTGGCGATCCGCTACACCCTGCCAATCGACATCGATCCACCCCGGCGGCTCCGCTCCTACATCGGCACCCATAGCGGCGGAACCTATTCAGACAAGCAGGTCGACTCTGACATCAAGGCGCTTTACGAAAGTGGCTATGTCGACAAGGTCCGGGTGCTGGCTGAGCCATCGGGCGATGAGGTGCTTCTCATCTATGAGGTGACGCCGCGGGCTTCCCTCTTCTCCGGCCGATGAAGATCGATTCGGCGTGAAATAGGTGGAGTCACCCAAACGCAAATCGCTTGCAAATACCACCTTCCTGCGCGAAGCATCGCTTGTCGGAGCCATGCGCGGATCGCCCCTTTTGAGAACTTTGATCGTCCTGGCCGCGTTGCTGGCGACGGGGCTGGCGCTTGGCAAGCTGACGAAGTCCCATGCCCCGGTCGCACCACTGCCAGTGAAGACCGAGGAGCCCCCCGCGGCCAAGGCGACGAAGAAGGCAACCTACGAGTTGGTGCTTTCCGGGGTCGCCAAGGAGGTCGCGATCAATGACCAGCCGGTGGTGGTGAGCGAAGCTGGCCCGTTGGCGGGACGGCTGGAGATCACCGGAGAGCAACCGGTGGTCGCCTTGCGGGTGACTTGGGCAGATCAAGCTGCGGGGCACCGCTTCGCCAAGCTGCGGCTGGAGATCCCGGGCAAGCCGACGCTTGAGCACGTTTTCGATTCCAGCGGCGACATCGACGACATCTGGGAACCATGAGCCACGAGCACCACGACTGCTGCGCCCACCACGCGCATCACCACGAGATGGTGATCGACGCGCTGCAGGTGCGCTACCGGAACAATCTGGCGCTGGATGGCGTGTCCTTTGCGACCTCCTGCGGCAACCGGGTGGCGCTAGTGGGGCCGAATGGCGCGGGCAAGAGCACGCTGCTCAAGGCGATCGCAGGGCTGGTGCCACGCAGTGCCGGCAAGATCCTGTGGCGTGGCACGGCGGTAAAGCGCTGGTCGCGGGAGTTCGCCTACCTGCCGCAGCGGGAGGAAGTGGACTGGTCCTTCCCCATCACCGTACGCGGCCTGGTGGAGATGGGGCGCTATCCGCAGACCGGGATGTTCGGGCGCTTCAGCGACAAGGATGATGCGGCGGTGGAAAGTGCCCTCGCCGCCTTGGATTTGCTCGATCTCCAGCGGCGGCAGATCCGCGAGCTTTCCGGCGGGCAGCAGCAGCGGGCCTTCTTGGCGCGAGCGCTGGCGCAGGAGGCACACGTGCTTTTGTTAGACGAGCCCTTCACCGGGCTGGACCGGAATGCCTCACGCCAACTCAGTGATTTGTTGGAGCGACTGGCACATGAAGGCCGACTGGTGGTGGCATCGCATCATGACCTGGCGAGTGCGCCGCGATTGTTTGACGAGGCACTGCTATTGAAGACGCGGCCGATTGGCTTCGGTGTGGCGGCGGAGGTTTTGAGCGCGGGGAATTTAGACCGGGCCTTCGGGCATATTTCGGATGTGGAGGATCGCGCGGCGCCGCAGCCCGTGACCTCGGATTTGTGAGGGCGCTGATGGAATGAAGGTGAACTTTCAGATGGCAATGGCCCTACCACGCATGAGGCGTCCTTACGGGACACAGGGTTTGTTGCGGGTTCTACCCGGCACTTTGTTCCGGGCTGGTATGAGTCGTCCCGTTGGGACGGAGAGTGGTGGGAGCGAAGCCCTAACGGTGGTTTTGGCATGAGCGAGTTGTTCTCCAATCCCTTCTACCAGCGGGCGCTGGCGGCGGCGCTGATGATCGGCTTTGCCAATGGCTTCTTCAGCGGCTTCGTGGTGCTGCGGCGGAATGCGCTGTCGGTGAGTGCGCTGTCGCACACGATGCTGCCGGGGATCGCCTTCGGGATCCTGCTCACGGGCGCATTGACGCAGGGCAGTGCTTTCGTGGGCGCTTTGTTCGCGGCACTGATGGTCGGGCTCGGCTCGGTGGCGATCGCGCGCGGCAACCGGGTGGCGCAGGGCACTGCACTGGCGGTGATCTATACTTCCGCGTTTGCGGCGGGCGTGGCGATCTTGCCGCGGCTGGACACGCGGCAGGAGCTGGAGCACTGGCTCTTCGGCGACATTATGGCGGTGGGAGACTCCGACCTGAAGATCGCGTTCTGGATCGGGGCCTTCACCTTGGTATCGGCGAACCTGCTGATGCGGCCGCTGCTGCTGACTTTGTTCGAGCCGAACGTGGCGGCGGCGCAAGGAGTGCCAGTGCGCTTCATGCACTATCTGCAGTTCACGCTGCTGGTGCTGTCGCTGGTGAGTTCGCTCCAGGCGGTGGGTTGTGTGCTCTCCGTGGGGATGCTGATTGCTCCCGCGGCGACGATTTCCTTGCTCACGGACCGGACCTCCGCGTTGTTTTGGGGTGGAGGGACCTTGGGGGCTGTGGGAGCGGTCGGCGGGGTGTTGTTAGCAGCCTGGCTCCGGCTCGCGCCGGGACCGGTGATCGTGATCTTGCTGGGAATCTTCTTCCTCTTGGCGTGGCTGTTCAGCCCCAAGTATGGAGTGTTCGCCATGCGCCGCAGCTAGGAGCCGCGTCACCCTTCCCCGCCGGAGCGCAAAAAGCCCCGGCTGCATCGCGAGGACGCAACCGGGGCTAACAAGCTTCAGCCGCGGCTTATCGGGCGCGGTAGAACATCCTGGCCGGCGACCCTGCCGGCACGGTATATGGCGAAGTCGCACCGGGGACATCCGTGAAACCGCTCATGATGTCAGTCGAGGACTGCAACACACCGGTGTAGGTGACCTTTAGTTGCCCCGACACCTTGTCGATGGAGATCGAGCTTGGGGCCGAATTCGCGAAGACCGAGAGGTTCACGTTGTCGATGTCCTGGCGAACGAATAGCCCGCCGGTACGGCCGCCCGCGATCAAGCGGAAGGATTCGCTCGCAATGTCGAAGCCCGGGACCAGCACGTTGGTGAAGACCTGCTGCACCGTTGCCGCTCCATTGACATCCTGAACCAATTGCAGGCTGACCATGGTTCCGCCGGGCCCATTGCTCATCATGGTGATGATCGCCCGGTGGAATAGATTACTGCTCAGGGTAAATGGCGAGACAACTTGCGCCAAAGCGGTCCCCGGAGAAAGCGGACCCGCCATCCGGATGACGTTCTGGCCGTAGATTCCGAAGCCCAAGGCCAGCGAATTCCCCAACCCGCCCTCGCCGGAGGGGTTCTCCCAGTTCTTGTTCGGAGCCGCCGGATTCGCACCGCCGGTCTCACCGAAGGCACTGGTCCGGAAGAGCCCGATCCCGACACCATCCGCAGGATTGCTGGAACCCTGGCGGAAGTCGAAGCTCAGGCGCAAAGCCAAGGGAGCCCCGGAAGGCACCTTGTTCCAAGCAATCGAATTGTTGTTGCTGTTGGAGGCATCGGTGATCTGCAGCGCATTGTTGTTTGCCGCGACACCGGTCGCCGTGACCGCGGGAACCCAAGCACCGCCCGAATTCGTCAAGGTATAGGTCGAGTTGAGCTTCGTACCATCGAAGTTCTCCGTCAGTAGTGGCGTGTAGGTAATCGCCGGAACGCTTCCCACCACCTTCGGATTACTGCCGAGTGTCACCTCGACTCGATCGGGGTAGCCGTCGCCATCGGTATCCACCTTGTTCGGATCCGTGCCAGGTTGAGAGACCCCGGTGAAGGCCTCGGTGGGATCTTCCACATCGTCCCGGAAGCCGTCGTTGTCGCTGTCTTGAACCAGCGGATCGGTTCCGGTGTGGGTGGCGTCGAGCCACACGCCGGTGCCGGTTTCCCAACCGTCCTTGAGTCCGTCGTCGTCGGTGTCCGAATCGTTCGCCTTGGTGTGGCGGCTGAATTCAAACTTGTTCAAGAGTCCGTCTTGGTCGGGATCGCCGTCGGCACCATTGTCACCCACGGCGGAGTTCGGGTCCAATTGGTTGTCGATCTCCCACTGGTTCGGCAGGCCGTCACCGTCGCTATCGGGGCTGTAGGCTTCGAGGAGTTCCCAGGTAGTTTCGGTGTTCGCGAAGAACTCGCCGATGTCTTGGGCGATCGAGAGTTCCATCTGATCGCCGCCCCCGATCTCATACATCGTATACTCCAGCGTGTGCGTGCCGACGGTAAGCTCGGCAACACCGAATGAGGGGCTATTCGCCGTGCCACTGATGAAGACCTGCTCGCCATCGATCCGCAGCCGCTGGCCGTCATCGGCGATACCACGGAAACTGTAGAATCCCGCTTGGCGCACGTAGAAGGTCCCAGTCGCCTGGGTCGCGAACTGATTGCCGCTGCCCGCGGTGTCCGGGAAAGCGCGGTCGCCGCCGAAGTAGCCTTGGGCCACTCCTCCGTTGGCATAGTTGACCACCTGGTTCTGCTGGGTTGCTGAGGTCGCAGCATTGGTCCCTGCAAGAAGGGCGTCCGCCACGTCGAAGTTGTTGACGACGGTGCCGGCGGTGGCGTGGACCTGCCTGACGGTGAAGCTGCCGCCGCCCGACACGATCGGATTCTTCGTCGTCAGGGCCAACTTGATGCCGAGCGGATCGTTGCTGACGGGATCCAGCGAGGCATGAGAAGTCGCCTGAACGCCATCACCCGCGAAGAGCACGGTCACGCCGACCACTTGGTTGGGGTTCAGCGTGATTGGAAGCGCAGGACCCTGCACAGAGAACTTGGCCGCATCCGGACCGGTGAAATTCCATCCGGTAATGGTTAGAGGAGCATTGCCGGTATTGGCCACTCCCAGCGCCGTGGATTGCAGGTAGTCGGTCCGTCCGACCACCCGCCTGAAGACCGGAACCGGAACCGGATTGGTGGAGACCAAGCTGTCGTATTGCACGATCGGGGCTACTGCATCCAGCCCGATGAAGACCTGGTAAGGGCCTCCGGTCCCTCCCGGAGAGCCAAAGCCGGTGCCGGGAATCGTGGGATCCGCGGGCAAGCTACCGGCCGGGTAACTGTCCACGTTGACCCAATTGCTGACCACCACGTAGTAGGTGCCCGCGACGGTCGCGGTGTAGGTGAGCTTGCTGGCGCGGCCGTAGGTATCATCGTCGAACGCCTTCATCGTTCCATCCGGCCCATAGATGGCGACCAAGGAATCGAAATCATCGCTGGTGCCGGCATTCTTGAGATCGACCGTGATGACCTGCCCGGCATTGGCGGTCAGCTTGAAGAAATCGAAGTCGCCGCTGCCATCTCCATCCACCACGCCATAGAGTCCATCCGAACTGTGGCCGTAGGCGACCTTGAGCCCGCTGCTCCCCGCCGTGAGGCCGGTGGGATTTGCGGTCGAAAACGAGTCGTCTTGTTCGGTCTGGGTGATGACTTGGCCGAGGGCCGGTGTAAGGCCGCAAAGGACAGTGAGAAGGCCGGCCAAGAGCGGTCGCCGGAATTTCGGCGGGATATCGACCGATCCTAATCGGGGAGCGACGGATGGGCGATGGAAGGTTTTTTCGCTAATCATGGTTTATATTAGTATTGGCTTAACTCGCCAGCTCTCACGAGGCCACCCTAACAGCCCATGGAGTTGGCTTCGCACGCGCGGAGCCTACAAGGGAATGAGTTAGGAGGAGTGTGATCGCCGGATTTTCCCTCTGGGTCACAGAGGGCGCGTTTGCATCACTTTACACAAACGCGACGACTAGCAGCGAGCGCGCCAGCCCGCAATGGGAAATCTTAATCAGCTCACTTGCCGATTCGCATAATTGCGGGTGCATCAATGAAATGCATTCAGGCATGCATGGTGCAACGGCCAGCAGCATGATCGGGATTGTCACTCAATTTCCCATGAACCCGTAGGCACGGAAGTTCATTTGTATCACAGAATTGCAATCGCACCCGAGGCCAAATTCAGGCGCAGAAATAGACAGATAGTCCACCATTGGAAGACTATCTTAAACATTACAACTTAGATTCAATTACTCATCCAATACCGCGAGCCAGCGAACAGCCATCGGCTTCGCCCTCCGGATTCAGGAAAATCAGGTCGTTAGAAATCTCTGCTGCGTAATCACGTCAGCCCTCGAGGAAGGGTTTATTCGCCGCGGAAAGGTTTTGGAAAAACCTCCCTCGTCCCGCCGAAACCTAATGGAAGCCGCTATTTCCGGATCACCTGGAGCACCTGGAGATCCGCTTGGGCCAGATCACGCTCGCCCGCGAAGTAGGCCTCGAGGATCTCAAAGGCCGCGGCTGCGGCGGAGATCCGCCGCCGAAACAGATCGCGGTCGGTTTTGCGCAAGTCCGCATCGTCGAGAGCCTCGACCAAGTGGCGCTTGAGCCAGACTTTCTTGCCGACGTAGCCCACCAACTCGCCGAGGACATCGAGGGCGTAGCGGCGCTGGTCGTCGGGCTGTGCGTCCATGATCCTGTGGCAGAGGAAGGCATGGCAGATCGGCGGCCGGCCGACGCCCAGCTTGCAGCCGCGGGCACCGAGGTAGCCGGTTTTTTCGTCGAAGGCTTGGCGGGAACCGTGGACCGCGAGCAGAAAGGGGCTCTCTGCCGCTTCCCGGCAGATCGCAGTGCGGCAGCAAGGCGTGGGGCAGACGCTGCAGTGCGGGGTGCACTCTTTCTCCATGACCCGCATCACGCCCCGCTCGAAGGAACGGTAGTCTTCGAGCAAGGCGGTGAAGTCGGGATCGGTCACGGGGCTGGCGTTATATCCTGAGCGTCAAGCCGCAGGAAGCCATGGTCAGTCACGGGCAGCCAGGCGCGGCGGTTTTCGATCACGCCGGTAGTAGAGACCAGCTCATCGTGCTCGGCGGGCACCCATGCCTGCAAGCCGATGGACTGAAGGGCCGAAAGGCTGCCATCGTCACGGTCCTTGCGGAGGGTGTAATCCAGCACGAAGCGCGGCTCGCCGTCATTCGGATCGATGCTGCCCGCCAAGGCAGTGAACGAGGCCGGCGGTGTGCCTAACAGGTATTCCGCGAGGTTCGACAGGCCGTCGCCATCCGGGTCATCGCCCTTGTCCCCTCCGGAGACCGGGAAGTTCGCGAACTTCCATGCAGCATAGCCGCTGGCTCCGGTGCCGGGAGAAGGCGCGTCCGCCGCCCATGCTGCCGGGTCGCTGCCCTGGAAGTAGATGCCCAGGCGACGGATCGCCGAGCCGGTGCCCGAGGCCGTGGTGGGCCATGGCGCGCTGGCGAGGTAGTTCACCTCATCCTCGACCATCAGGCCGATGTAGCCGGGCTCTTCCGCCGGTGGTGGCACCAGGCGGCGCAGGCGGACGGTGCCACCGCTATTGCCAAGCGTATCGTTCGCCGACCACGGCCCCGCGAGACGCACCGCGGCTGGCACGGCGTATTGATTGCGGAAGGCCGTTGCCTGGCCCGGCAGAAGCACTGGATCGAAGGAGACCAAGACGATCGATTCGCCCGATGCGATCGGATAGCTGGCCGGGAAATCGTAGTCCACGTCGCCACGCAGGGTCCACTTGCCGAGATTCTCCGTGCCGCTGCCGGTATTGGTGAGCTCGACGAATTCCGGGGAGCTGCCCGCGGGATGGTAGTGGATCTCGGTGACCTGCACGGGACCCACGCGCGGGGCGGCATTGGCCGCGCCAGGCGTGTAGGCCGCGAGCGGGACGTAGTTGCCGCTGCCATCCGGGGAAGCACCGTAGGAAACGCCGGCGAGCGTGGGCATGAACTCCACTTCGCTCTCGAAGTTCAGGAGCTGGCCGGTGCCGGGGTTTGCCGAGATGAGATGCAGGAAGCCACCGCGATTGCCATCGAGTGGCATTTCATTCGCGGGGCTGAAGGCTGTGTCCTCAAAGACCACATGGCCACCGGCGGGGATCACCGTGCCATTCGGAATGCGGAAGGTGCGATAGTCGGCCGCCGTCTCGACCGCGCTGGTATTGCTGAGGAACCAGCCGCCGAGATCGATGGGGCCGGCGCTACCGTTGTAGAGTTCGATCGCATCGTGGGCGGGAAGCACCGTATTCGCGCGGATCTCATTGACCGCGACGCTGGCCGCCGCCGCGGCTTGCGCCAGACCGGGACTGCCGTGCACTGCCAAGCTGGCACGCCAAGCGAAGGGCGAGTCGCTGGGACCTTCCGCGGTGAACTCAAGCGCGCTCCCCTTCCCGTCCGCCCGTTCCGGCCAACTGCCACCGTCGTCGTAGGCGAACTCGGCGATCACATTGCCCAAGTGATCCTCCAGGAGAATGGCATCACCGCCATTGTCCAAGCTGCCATCGCCCGACCAGGTGCCAGCGATGCGGGCTGCCGCGGCGGAACCGTAACGCAGGGTGAAGGCCGCGGCATTCCGGGCGACCACGGCGCGGGCACCCGGTGCCAGGGTGAAGGGCGCCAAGGTAATCGCGCTCACCGGCGCATCCTGGGCGAAGGAGACGCCATCCAGATTGATCGGCGCGGCGCTGATGTTCTTCAGCTCGATCCACTCGAAGTCGGAGGCCTGTGCTTCAGGCATTGCGGCAGCCTCAGCGGCATCCGGACCCAGCGGGTTGTAGTTGATACCGCTGACCACCAGGGTACTGGCCGTAGCGTAGGTTTCATTGACCAAATAGAGCGCATCCACCGGGCCGCTCCAATTCGTGGCCGGCACCGAGTAGCTGCCCGAGCGGAAGGCACGGGCCGTCAGCCTCATGCTCTCCGAGATGCCCACCGGGGTGCCGTTGTAAATTTGTGCGGAGCCCGAGGGATTCCCGCCTTCTGCACGCGGATCGCTCCCATCCGTGGTGTAGTAGACAGTGGTGCCCGCGGGGACAGCGATGGTCGTGGTCGAGCCTACCAGCACTTCCCCGGAAGCCCGGGCGATAGTCGGCTGCTGGGCGAACTGGGAGTCAATCCACGCAGAGCGCGCGGAGAGCCAGCTCTTCATATTGCCGACCTCCGTGCTGATGTTGTTAGAGCCTGCCGAATACCAGCGGGTATAGTCGCGGGCCGCCGGGTTATCAGTGTCGGCTGGCTTGAACTCGGCCAGATAGCCATCGAAGACGCTGTTCACATTGGCTGTGGCCAAGGGGCCCTTGCGCAGCTTCTGCCAGCGGTCCACGTAAACTTGGCGGAACTCCACGTCCGCAAAGAGATTCTGCCACCAGGCGAAGGTGAAGTAGTTCGTGGCGTCACCGGTGCCGATCCAAGTGTTGGTGTCGTTGTCGCGGCCATCGGTCGAATTCACCGAGCGGTCGAAGTCCCAGAGCGGCCCCGCCACCATCTTGCCAGCCCGGTCCTTGTAGAAATAAGCGCTGAGGCGCAGGGCATCGACGTTCTTGGCCAAGCCATTGAAGATGTTGTGGTCCGCCCATGAGGCGGAGTCGATGTAGTTGCGGTAGTTCCGCGTGCTGAAGTTCGTGGCGGCCTCGTTGTAGAGGGCGTCCTCGAAGCTCTGGAAATAGTTCTTCAGGTAGGTCGACTGCTGGGTCGCCAGATCCGCCAGCTTGGGGCGGTGGATCACCAGGTTGTCGCCACCGGTGCCGGCAAGCGGCAGGCCGCGGTTGGTCTTCCACGAGAACTCATCGCTCTCCGGAGAATCGACCTTGAAGATGAAGCCGCCGCTGACTCCCGGGTAGGTGGTCTCGCCCTTTTGCAGGTCATCGATATCCACACGGTCCGAGCCGCGGCGGATGGTCTCGCAGAGAATGTAAACGCCGCGGTAGTCGGAGCTCTGGTAGCTGAGCTGATTGCCGTCCTGATTGAAGAACACCTCCACCAGGCGTGTGCGCGGGGACCAGCGGCCGGCCTGGCGGCTCATCTCATAGATCCAGGCATTCCGCGAGAAGGCGCGGTCGAAGTCGTAGCAACCGACCAGCGCCCAGTCCTCTCCGGCGGGCATGCCGAGGATCGAAAGGTCCTTGCCATTCTCGTTTTCATCGTGGACTTCGACGCCGTAGGACTTCTTGGGGAAACCCGACGAGCTGCGGCCGCGGATGTTGATCGAGGCATTGAAGGTCTGCGGCACCGCGGTGGTGTTCAGCGTGGCGTAGCCGCTGGCATCGCGATCGTAGATCTGGACGCGGACATTCTCCTTCGGATCGCCGATCTCCCCGCCGCCGCGGTTGTTCAGCACCATGATCGGGAGGCTGGATTTGAAGAACTGGCCGCTGCTATTGTAGTTCGAGATGGTGGTGGCCACCGACTCGAAGTGGCGTGCGCCGATGAAGCCGAGCGCGCCGGTGGACGGGGCGTAGATGCGCGCCCGCACAATGGTGGAGGCGCTGATGGTGAAGGGCGCGCTGTAGAGCGTGGAAGCCGCGGTGGGAGTGCTGCCATCCATGGTGTAGCGGATCTGCTGGTCACCCAAGGCACCGCTGAGAGTCAGATTGAAGTTCGTGGTGAAGGTGCCATCCGCGCGTGAAAAGCCGACCTCCTGGGGCACCACCGTGCCGGAGGAGCCGGAGTTCTTGGCGCCGGGTGTGGGCGTGGCGAAGTAGCCCGGCGGCAGGGGCCCGCCCGCTGTGGCGACGGTGCCGGTGAGCTCCGGACGCAGCAGGAAGTCGCTCGAGCCCGTGGTTTGGTTCATCCCCTGGATGCAGAGGACGTTCTGGCCTTCCACCAGCAGGCCGCTGCTTTCCGAAACGTCGAAGTCCTCAAAGACGAGCGATGGGCTATCGCCGCGGCTACCCGTCGCGGCGCTGTTCCAAACCACCGGGGTGGGGCTAAGCCGACGGAGTTGGGTGCCGCCCGACATCAGCGGCTGGCCATTGAGCCAGGCGATGAAGCCATCGTCATATTTCATCCGCAGCTTGAGGCTGGAGACCTGGGCGCCAGCGGCGACAGTGAAGGGCACACGCAGGTAACAGGAGGCATTCAGCCCGGACATGGCGGCCTGGGTATTCCCGCCGCTGCCGATCTCCGGCAGATAGTTGGTGCCGGAGAGATTGGTGTCGTAGCCAATGCCCAAGGTCGCCGAGTTCCAGCCCGAGGGGACGAAGGATGGGTTCTTCCAAGTCGATGCCGGATTGGTCGCGGAGGTCGGCACCATCCAGTTGCCGGTGCTGGTCTGCGTCACCAAGGTGACCGACGCCTCATTCGTGGGGGTGCCGTAGGAGAGATCCGCGAATTGCGCCGGGAAGGAGGGGTTGAACTCGGAGACCGCCGTCTGGCCGTCCGGCTGGATCAGGCCGAGGTATTCCCCGCCCGCACCGAGGGAGAAATTCGTGTGCAACGGCTGCCCGGCCACCCGGCGATCTTTGCCCGAAGCGAAGACCACCAGATAGCCCTTCGCCGGGATGCTCACGGCTGGAAATCGCCACTTGGTCTTGGCGGCGGCACTGTCGGTGAGATACCAGTCTGACAAGTCCGCTGAAACGGCGTCTGGATTGTAAATTTCGATCCAATCCGAGCGGTCTCCATCGCCATCCTGAAGCCCGCTTTGGTTGCTGGCACAGAATTCGTTGATGACCGGGGTCGCGTTTGAAACATTCACCGCGGCCAGAAGCAGCAGCGCGAGGGCTTTAATGTAGCGCATTGAGAGAGTTACCGGGTGCAGCAGGGGTGATGGGTTTGGGCGGCCCAGTGTCGATTACGTCACAAAACAGCCGCCGGTTTAAGGAGTGTCGATGCACAATTTTGCACTCCTCTCCCGCATACGCTCTGCAATCAGAGCCATGTTTACGGAATCATACACAAATCTATTGTGGACTCCGGGCCCCTCTCGGCCTATTGGAAACGCACCCATGGCCTACTTCCCGGACATACCCAAGATCGCTTACGAAGGTTCCAAATCCAAGAACCCTTTCGCGTTCAAACAATACAATCCCGACGAGGTGATCGAAGGGAAGACAATGCGCGAGCACTTCCGCTTCGGCGCTGCCTACTGGCACGTGATGCGCAACGAGCTGGCCGACCCATTCGGCCCCGGCACCGCAGTCACGCCGTGGGACGACCACAGCAACTCGGTGGACAACGCCAAGAAGCGTGCGGACGTCTTCTTCGAGTTCCTCGATAAGATCGACATCGACTACTACTGCTTCCACGACCGCGACATCGCGCCGGAGCTGAACGACTTGGCGAAGTCGACCCAGGCGCTCAACGACGTGGTGGCGCACCTCGGTGGCCTGCAGAAGGCGACCGGCAAGAAGCTCCTCTGGGGCACTGCCTGCCTCTTCTCCCACCCGCGCTACTCGCAGGGTGCCGGCACCTCGCCGGATGCCCGGGTCTTCGCCTACGGCGCGGCCCAG
Organism: Haloferula sp. BvORR071; assembly: GCF_000739615.1. Classification (GTDB taxonomy): domain Bacteria; phylum Verrucomicrobiota; class Verrucomicrobiia; order Verrucomicrobiales; family Akkermansiaceae; genus Haloferula. The sequence continues at coordinate 100,887 of NZ_BATP01000003.1, read as the reverse complement.
GTGAAGGCAGCAATGGACGCCACCCACGCGCTGGGCGGTGAAGGCTACACCTTCTGGGGTGGCCGCGAAGGCTACGCCACGCTGCTGAACACCGACATGAAGCGTGAGCTCGACCACTTGGCCGCGCTGCTGCACATGGCCGTGGACTATAAGAAGAAGATCGGCTTCACCGGCCAGTTCTACATCGAGCCCAAGCCGCGCGAACCTTCCACCCACCAGTACGACTCGGACTCCGCAGCCTGCCTCAACTTCCTGCGGCAGTATAACCTGCTCGATCACTTCAAGCTGAACATCGAGACCAACCACGCCACGCTGGCCGGCCACACCATGGAGCACGAACTGACCGTGGCCATGGACGCAGGTGCGCTCGGCTCGATCGACGCCAACCAAGGCGACGAACTGCTGGGCTGGGACACCGACCAATTCCCGAGCGACCTCTACGGCACCACCAAGGTGATGCTGAAGTTGCTGGAGATGGGCGGCTTCACCACCGGTGGCCTGAACTTCGACGCCAAGCGCCGCCGTGAATCGCACGAGCCGGTCGATCTCTTCCACGCCCACATCGGCGGCATGGATGCCTTCGCCCGTGGCCTCCGCGTCGCCGCAGCAATCCGCGAGGACGGCCGTATCTCGAACTTCGTCAAGACCCGCTACTCCTCCTGGGACAACGGCATCGGCGCGGAGATCGAAGCCGGCAAGATGGACTTCGACCAACTCAGCGACTGGGCGCTCCGCAACGGCGAGCCCGTGGTGGCCTCCGGACGCCAAGAGCTGATGGAGAATATCCTCAATGAACTTCTGTGATCCGCGGCGGAGTTCTCGGGCTGATTAATTAATCAATCAATTCAGCTCCAAGCTCTCCGACAAAGATCACCTTCCAACGGGTGCCAAACGGCCCGGGACGCGAGTCCCGGGCCGTTTCTTTTTTGGGGTGAAGGCTTCGTCCGCCGTCCATCCATCCATTTGCCTAGGGGAATGGACGGATGGACGGGTCGAGCTGCCTTTGGACGGTTCGAGCTGCCTTAACCCGCCATTCATGCCTACTTCACGAGGGTGCACTTCACCATTTCCCATTCGTCGGGGCCCTCGCCTTCGCGAAATAAGCTTACCTCCTTCAAGTTATCATTGAGGTATTTGAAGAGGCAGCGTTTGCCCCCGATGATAAATCCGGGCTGTTCCCCAAGCAGCATTTGTCTTCCCGTGGCCTCCGGCCAAGGGCCACCCTCCGTGAAGGTCAGCGTGCGGTAGTTCAGCCGAAAGCTCATGCCTCCCTTCTCCGACTTCCACTCGCCGGACATTTTGAGAAAGGCGAGTCTCCACCCGGTCTGCTCGCTACTGAGAAAGTCATCCTCCTTGCGCGGAGTCCGCGACCAGCCATTGCGAAGGAGAACACGATATTCCGGAACCGCCTTGGGATCCGCGGAGTGGCGGATGAGCAACAGGTTCTTCTCGGGGAGGTCCCCTAGGAAAAGCTCATAGCGGTGGCTCGCGCTCAGGAAGTCCATCTGCTCCGAAAGCTCGATTTCCCCAAGCGCATCCAGATCTGGCCATTCGCCGCCGGTTTCCCATTTGACGCCGCGGTTGGCGAGCACGCCCCGGAAGCCACCCGTGGCCGTCGTCCAGGTTCCCGCGAAGTAGCCGAGATACTTATCCCAAACCAACCACGGTGAATTGATGAAGCCAGCCGGCGCCCGGTAGAAGGGCGACCGCTCGGCGGCGGCGGGTTCCGGGCCGGTTTCGGTTTGGGGCTGAGGTGCGTTCGGAGTTTGAGCCGGACACAGCGCGGTTAGCAGCAGGCAGGCGATGACCATAATCGCACAGAGCTTCAACGTCTGTCTGGTTTCCGCTTGCATATCGCATTCTGAGACGCCGCGAGCCGCGATGCAATTCGAAGCGATCTCTCCGCCGTCCATCCATCCATTCCCTTAGGCAAATGGATGGATGGACGGCGGACAGCGCCGATCCCGAGTTGCGCCCGTTACGCGACCGGCGTCCGTGATGTTCCGATGGCGTTCATGACAGCGAACAACATGAACGCCACGGCCAAGACCGAGGCAAACGGCGACAGCAAAGCCACCCCCACCCCGCCGCCTGAGGGCTACCTCAAGGGCACTGGCATTCCGGCAACCCTGCTCGATCCCCAGGCACCCGCCGATTGGATCCGCCCGAAAGAAGTCGCGGCCCGCTACGGCATCGGCCGCACGCGGCTCTATGCGATGATCGCGGAAGGACAGATCAAGTCCGTCTCCCTACGCAGCAAGGAGCAGCCGCACGGCACGCGCTTGATCTGCCGGGCCAGCTTGATCGCGCACCTGGAAACGCTGTGGGAGAAGAGCCGTGGCGATAGCAACGAGAAGAACGAGAGCCAGGAAGGAGGTGTCGCATGATCACCCTGCCTCCATCCTCCGAAGAAGCCACGCCCAAGGCCATCACCCGCGAGACCCTGCGCGCTGGCGCTGGCAAGCCGCCCGAGCCACCGCCGCCGCCGAAGCGCTCCTACCTCACCACTTGGACGCCCTCCGAGTTCATGGACTACCAGCCGCCGGAGGACTTCGTGCTGATGGGCGATTGCCATCTCACCCGTGGTAGCCTCACCGTGCTTGGAGGTTGGCCGGGCGTCGGCAAGAGCCGCGCTGCACTTGGTCTCGCGATTGCCGGGGCGCGTGGCGTGGAATGGCTGGGCCACCGCGTGCACAGCCGCTTCCGCAGCCTGGTGATCCAGTGCGAGAACGGCCCCTTCCGCCTGAAGCAAGAGTTGCGGGATGCGATGCCCGAGCGCGGCCTGGACGAGTGGATCAAGATCACCCCACCCCCGGCCTACGGGCTGGCCTTCCAGGAAGCGGCCTTTCGCATGGAGCTCACCGAGCTGATCGCCGCCTTCCAGCCGGGCCTCGTCATCATCGATCCCTGGAACCGCGCGGCGGATGGCGACAAGCAAGCCGACTACCGCAGCGCGCTGGATGGCATCTTCGAGTGCTTGCCGGAAGCGCCGGAGCACAAGCCGGCGATCATGGTGATCCACCATATGCGCAAGAAGGGCAGCGAGACCATCCGCAAGCACGGTCGCGACCTGCTGCACGAGTTGGCGGGCAGCTATCAGATCGGTGCCGCGGCACGCTGTGTCTTCGCCCTGGAGCCGGTGAATACCGACGTGACCGACGACACAGTGGTGCTCACTTGCTGCAAGAACAATGACGGCAAGGAAGGCGCGCCCAGTGCATGGTTCCGGCGGAATGGGCTCTTCGATCCTGCACTGGACTTCGACATGGAGGCCTTCCTCGATGGCGATGGCGTGAACCGCCGCGGGACCTTCGAGGAGATTGCCAAGGCCCTGCGCGGGATGTGCGGGGAGACGCAGAAGAGCGCGGCGGCCCGCCTAACAGCTGCTGGGGTCTGCGAGCGCAGCAAGGCCTATCAGATCATCAAGAGCTATCCCGAGCACATCGTGCAGGACGACAAGGGCAAGTTCTGGTGGCGGGAAGATGGGGACGGCTGAGAAGGAAGAAGACGCGTCCCTTCTTCCTTCCCACTTCATCTCTACATCCACGCGTCCATCCATCCATTCCCCTAGGGCAATGGATGGATGGACGGATTCCCACCATCACGGCTACCATGACCTCCGATCTCTCCCTCGATCCTTCCCGACTCGAGCGCCTGCGCCACTCCGGCACTCGCATGATCGCCCGCTGCCCTGCCTGCTCCGAACAAGAACACGACCGCAGCGGCGCGCATCTGGTGATCTTCCCCAGCGGCAAGTTCGCCTGTGCCGCCCATCCCGGAGACCGCGACCATCGCCGCCGGATCTTCGAGCTCGTTGGCATCCGTCGGAAGCTGAGTCTCCCTCAGGACCTCGCCAGCCTCCGCGCCCGCCGTGAGGAATACTCCCGCGAGCAAGCCAAGTTCCGCGATCGCCAACAGCTCCAGGAAGATGCCCGCGAAGAACTACGCGCCATCCTCGCGCGCCACTCTTGGGACTTCGCCGATGTCTGGCACGACTCACCGCAGATCCCGGATGGCGAGCTGGTGGAAAGCGACCCCCGCCATTTCCTCGCCACCCTCTTTCCGCCCGAGGCCCTGCTGTGGACCGGCGCGGTCTATCAGTCCGGCGGCACCCACGCCGCGCGCTGGCAAAGCTGCGCGACCTGGCAGCAGGTGCCGAAGAACGAAGTCGGCCCGCTGGTCACGCCCGCACACTGGCAGCCCGCCACCGATTCCCGCTGCGCCAGCGCCGTGATCGCCGCGCCCTACACCGTGCTCGACTTCGATGGCTTCGGCGGCGTGAAGCCGATTACCGCAGAGCAGAAGCAGGCCCACCTCCGCGACTCCCTCGCCATGATCCGCTGGATCCGGGAAGACCTTGGCTGGAAGCTCGCCGCCATCCTCTGGACCGGCGGCAAAAGCCTCCATGCTTGGTTCCACACGCCGCCGCCGGAGGTCCTTGAGTCGCTCGCGCTCACCGCCACCGAACTGGGCATCGACGCCGGCTTGATCGGCCGCCCCGAGCACCCCTGCCGCCTGCCGGGTTGGCGCCACGCCGGCACGGGTCAGTGGTCGCGGGTGCTGTGGCTAGAGCTGGGCCGCTTAACGCGAAGCCAGCAGCAAAGCCAATGATCCCCCGATCTCCTCCCGCGTGAAGCCCTCCTCGGCCAGCCACGAGTCCGGGACCTCGGCCAAGGTCGCTTCGACCAATTCACGTGTCAGTGGCTTCAGCCACGCCATGTCGAATAGATCCTCCCTGCCTTGGAAGATATGATCTTCAGGCAAGCTCGCCGCAGGAGCAGTGGCCCGCCTGAAAAGAAAGCGGCAGCCGCCATGATCGATGATCCATCGGCGACCATCTGAATCCCGCAGCAAATTGCAGCTCGCCGCGCTGCGATCGAGATTCGCGAAGACAAGATCAAGGGTCACCACCTGCGAGATGAACTCTTCAGGCAAGGCCTTCGCCTGCTCCGCGCTGAGCTGTGCCGCTTCCGGGATCCAACAGATCCCTAGATTCGCCCCCGGGCTCTTCTGGAGCAGGTCGTCGAACTCATCGGTCCCGAATTCCCAAGGATGATCCGCGGCGATCTCGACAATCCTCACATCCGGGACTGGCAGGCCGCTGAGATGGGCAAAGCGGTTGACCAGGAACTCGGAAAGCAAGGCCCCTGCCCCGTTCCCCGCGCCACGCATCTTGATTACGACCTGCTCGCCGTCCCGGGTCTCCGACAAGGTCGGAAAGGAACTGCCACGGAAGGTCTCAATGAAGCGGGCTAAAATCGCACGCATCGCTCACTCCGCCCGCACCTCGTCCGATACCGGTGGCCGGTTCTGCTTGTCGTGCCGGATGTCGCGCGCCTGGTCCAGATACACCGCGTCCTCGCCAATGTTCTTCGCGAGGTCGCCGATGCGCTCCAGCGAGCGGGCCACGAAGACCAGGTGGAGGTAGTCCTCCGCGCGCTCCCCACCCTCTTCCAGACGGGCGGTAAAGGTCGCGATCAGGCGCTTGTGCATCTTGTCCAGGTCCTTGTCGCGGAGCTGCAGGGACGCGCCGAGCTCGGCATTGCGGTCCGTGTAGGCGGACATCGCGTCGCGGAGCTGCTGGTCGGCCAGCGCATAGAGCGGCTCCAGGAAGGCAACTTCCGCACACTCGGAGCGGGAGAGCATCTTGCGGGCGCGCTTGGCGATGTTCGTAGCATGGTCGGAGACCCGCTCGAGGTTCGCGGCGCACTTCATGGTGGTGATCACCAGGCGCAGGTCGCTGGCCACCGGGTGGAAGCGCACCAGGGTCTCCATGCCGATGCGGTCGATCCGCAGCTCGGCTTCGTCGACTTCATCGTCATCGGCGATCGCCGCCTTGCAGCGCTCCAGATCGCGCTGCAGCAGACCCTGCATGGCGCGCTCCAGATTCAGCCGGGCCTGTCCGGCCATGGCGATGACCTCGTTTCTCAAGGAGGCGAAGGCTTGATCGAACTCGCGCAAAATATGTGGGGTATCCGAGTGCATGGAGAGGGATTCAGCCGAAACGGCCGCTGATGTAGTCGAGGGTGCGCTTCTGGACGGGGTTTTCGAAGATCTTGCGGGTGGTGTCGTATTCTACCACCTCCCCCAGGTAGAAGAAAGCAGTGCGGTCGGAAACCCGCGTCGCCTGCTGCATGTTGTGGGTCACGATCACGATCGTGTAGTGATCCTTCAGGCTGAAAATCAGGTCCTCGACGTGCGCCGTGGCGATTGGATCGAGAGCCGAGCAAGGCTCATCCATCAGGATGATCTCCGGATCCACCGCGATGGTCCGGGCGATGCAGAGGCGCTGCTGCTGGCCGCCGGAGAGTCCGGTGGCAATGTCGTCCAGGCGGTCCTTCACCTCGTCCCAGAGGGCGGCGCGGCGCAGGGACTTCTCCACGATCTCATCCAGCGCGGCCTTTTTTCTCTCGCCGAGGGTCCGCGGGCCATAGGCCACGTTCTCGTAGATGCTGCGGGGAAAGGGATTGTACTTCTGGAAAACCATGCCGACGTGGCGGCGGAGCTGCACCGGGTCGATCGACTTGTCGGCGATATTCGCGCCCTCGATGATGATAGAGCCCTTGGTCACCCGTGCGCCGGGAACGAGATCGTTCATCCGGTTGAAGCAGCGCAGCAAGGTGGTCTTGCCGCAGCCGGAGGGACCAATGAAGGCAACTACCTGATTTTGAGGGACGTCCAGCGTGACATTCTTGAGCACCTGCTTGTCCCCGTAGGAGAAATCCACGCCCTTCACCTGAATCGCCGGGATCCCCGCGGGTGCGGTCGAGTCGGCGGCTGGCGTCTTGGGGGCGTCTTGCGTCATCGGCGGGGTCTCGGGCCGTTTCCGCGGCGGGGCTTCGGTTAGCAGTGGCATGGCGGCTTGTAAAGGTCCCGCGCCCAGTCAAGTCTCTCGGGGCGACGGCCGCAATGTGTCAGGGAAATCGATCAGCGCGGCTTGCCACGTGTGACGTTTTCGCCACATATCCCCACGGAAACCTTTCTTCATGATCTCCATCCAACGCCTGTTCGGCAAAGAGGACCGCTTTTTCGACCTGCTCACCGCGAGCGCCGAGGAGGCGCGCAACAGCATCGTGGACCTGACCCAGGTCCTGCGCCACGAGCAGGAGCCCTCGCTCGAGAAGTTCGCGGAACTCCGCAAGAAGGACAAAGCAATCACCCAGGAGATCAATGACCTGCTCGTAAAGACCTTCGTGACCGCGCTGGAGCGCGAGGACATCGAGGCCCTGACCACCGCCCTCTACAAGATCCCGAAGACGGTCGAGAAATTCGCCGAACGCTACCAGATCTCCCAGGACCGCGTGAAGCAGACAGACTTCACCCGCCAGGCAGTCATGCTTGATGAGGCGACCTCGCTGGTGGTGCAGATGATCCACGCGCTCCGCAAGGGCATGGACATCGTGAAGATGAAGGAACTCAACGACCGGATGCAGCAGATCGAGGGCGAGGCCGACCGCTTGATCGTGGACTCGCTGCGGGATCTCTACAGCGGCAAGTATGATGTGCTGCTAGTGCTTATCATCTCAAATCTCAATGACCTGCTAGAGAAGGTCTTCGACCGCTGCCGCGACGTCGGCAACGTGGCCAAACAGATCGCCTACAAGAACTCCTGAAGCGCCATCCATGACGCTTATCCTTGTCGTCATTCTCATCGCGCTGGCCTTCGAGTTCGTCAACGGCTTCCACGATACCGCGAACTCGATCGCCACGGTGGTCTCCACCAAGGTGCTCACGCCACGCCAGGCGATCATGCTGGCGGCCTGCACCAATCTGGTCGGTGCGCTGATTGGCCATGCGGTGGCCAAGACGGTCTCGTCCGGCTTGGTGGATTCGCAGTTCGTGAACTCGCAGACCATCATCTGCGCGCTTTTCGGTGGGATCGTCTGGAATCTCCTCACCTGGTGGCTGGGCCTGCCTTCCAGCTCCACCCACGCCTTGGTCGGCGGCCTCTGCGGTGCCACCGTGGCGAATGCCCAGAACAACTTCGGCGCGATCAACAGGGACGGCGTGTGGAACAAGGTGCTGGTACCCATGATGGGCTCGCCAGTGATCGGGCTCGTCGGCGGCTTCCTCGTCATGACGCTGCTCTACGCCCTGCTGCGCAATGCCCGCCCGATGTGGGTGAACCGCTTCTTCGGCCGCGCCCAGATCTTCAGCGCCAGCTACATGGGCTTCGCACACGGCTTGGCGGATGCGCAGAAGACCATGGGCATCATCACCCTCGCGCTGGTCACCGCCACCACCGCCGGTTCATTCAACCATCTGCCGGACTTCCTCCACTTCCTGAAGATGGAGAAGACCCCGGTGGCGGAGCAGCTCCTCGGCACCGTGATCGCCGGCCAGCACACCCAGGAAACCGCCGCCGCCCTGGAGACGGAGGGCTTCAAGATGCGCTCTGGTGAATTCCGCGAGGCTTTCCTCTCCCTCGCCGCGGAGGTCCATCAATCGCTCGGCGATGAAGCCGGTGCCGCCCGCAGCCGTGGCGATGTGAAGAAGGACTACGAGGCCAACGTCGCCCATGAGAACGCACGCATTTTGCCGAAGCTGCCGATCATCGGTGAGATGGTCGCGGTCAAGGTCACCGACTGGCCCAAGACCCTGAAGTCCGAGGGCGACAAGGCTGCCAAGGACGGCAAGCCGCCGCTCAAGGCGATGGCCACCAAGGTCCGCGAACTCGCCCCCGACGTTCCGGTCTGGATCAAGGTGGTCTGCGCCTTGACCATGGCTGCCGGCACCTCCGCCGGTGGCTGGCGCATCATCAAGACCATGGGTCACAAGATGGTGAAGCTACAGCCGGTCCACGGCTTCGCCGCGGAGACGACCGCCGCTACCCTGCTCGCCGTTACTGGCAAGCTGGGGATGACCGTCTCCACTACCCACGCCATCACCACTGCCATCATGGGCGTCGGCGCGACCAAGCGCTTCAGCGCGATCGACATGGGCATTGTGAAGAAGATCCTGGGCGCCTGGGTTCTCACCCTCCCCGCTTCCTTCGCCGTGGCCTACACCGCGATGTGGCTGTGGCTGAAGATCGCGGGATGAGGTAGCCCGCACACGCCGTGTGCGGACGAAGCAATAATTGCTGCCCACCTCACCCCCAGCCCTGTGGACAGCGGACACTCATGCCCGCCTTTTGTCGCTCTAGCAAAGCCTCACGCCACCGGCTCTCGACCCGTCCCCCCGCACCTTAGGCATGCCCCATCCTCCGCCTCTCCCTCCTCGAAGAGATAGTCGGTCATGCTCCCGTCCTTGATCAGCAGCCTGCGGTCCCCCAAGGTCGCCAGGTGCTCATCATGCGTCACCACCACCAAGGTCGTGTCGCTCTCCGCCGCGAGGCCTAACAGCAGGTCCATCACCTCCTTGCTGTTCCGCGAGTCGAGATTCCCCGTCGGCTCATCCGCAAACAGCACCGGCGGATGATTCACCAGCGCCCGCGCGATTGCCACGCGCTGCTGCTCGCCACCGGAGAGCTCCGCTGGCAAGTGCTCGGCGCGATCCGCCAAGCCCACCCGTGCGAGCGCCGCACGCGCTGCATCATCCGCATCCACCCCGCCGATCGCTCCGGGCACCAGCACGTTTTCCAGCGCGGTCAGTTCCGGCAGCAGCAGGTAGTTCTGGAAGATGTAGCCGATCTTCGCATTCCGGAAGGCCGCCTGCTTCTTCGGCCCCAACGAATAGAGATCCATGCCGTCGATGTGCACGCTTCCCTGCTGCGGTCGCTCCAGACCGGCCAGGGTGTAGAGCAGCGTCGTCTTGCCCGCCCCGCTGGGCCCGCATAGGAAGACCCGCTCGCCGCGCTCGATCGTGAGATCGACCCCGTGCAGGACTTCGATGCTCTTCGCCCCGATGCGGTAGCTGCGGTGGAGATTGCGGGCTTGGATGACGGGCTCGGCCATGCCCGAGCCTCTGAAGCCAGCCTGAGGATGAACAGCCGGAATTTAGAGCTCTACCCTCTCCCTGCCGCTCTTCGAAAATCCCCTCCTCACCGAGAAGCACTTAGAACCTAAATATTAAGTATTCTTAAATTTTACTTGAGAGGCTTCAGATTTTTTGAAAATCTTCGAGCACGTCATGAGAGCACTACCGATTCTCGCCGCCATTCTCTGCACCGCGCCGCTCGCCAAGGGCGCCGCTTCGCAGATGGATCTTCTCCAGAGCCGTTGCCAGGAGTATGAGCGCCAGATTCGCCAGCTCGAGGAGGAGAACTCTCGCCTGAAGTCGCTGGTCAACACCGCCTCCAAGACCCCGGCCACTCAAGAGGCTCCGGTCGCCAAGAAGGAAGACGCCAAGGCAGTGGTCACCCCTGCCGCGCAGACCAAGGCCCCGGAAAAGGAGAGCACCGACGCCTACGGTATCGTCCGCGACGGTGACACTCTGGTGAAGCTGGCCAAGCGCCACGGCACCACTCCTGAGGCTATCGCGAAGCTCAACGATCTCAAGAAGCCCTATCCGATCCGTGCCGGTCAACGCTTGCGCCTGCCGGAGAAGACCGAGGCTGTCGCTTCCACCAAGTCCGAGAAGTCGGAGGTTGCCGCTGTCGCCGAAGCATCCACCAAGCCGGCCGCACCGAGTCGCAGCAAGCACACGGTGAAGGACGGAGAAACCTTCTACAGCATCGCCCGCCATTACCGGATCGGCGCCGAGGCTCTCCAATCTGCCAATCCTGGCGTCAAGGCTACTGCCCTGCACACCGGTCAGGTCATCAACATCGAGAAGCCGGCGGATACGCCTGCTCCGGTCGCGAAGTCTTCTTCATCCAAGCCGGCAGCCAGCACGCCGAAGACGGCTGCCAGCAAGCCCGCTGCGGAAAGCCCTAAGGCTCCAGCACCAGCTCCGAAGCCGGCGGCTGAGAAGAGCAGCGAAACAGCTGCGAAGACCAGCGAAGCTCCGAAGCACGCTGCTGCTGAGACCGCCGCGAAGACGCCGGTCGCTTCCGAAACTCCCGCTCCTTCCCCGGCCCCAGCGCCGGCTTCCAATGGCCCGCGTATCCACACGATCGCCATCGAGGAGAATACCGATCTCGCGGACTTTGCCGCAGCACACGGCACAAGCATCGCGAAACTTAATGCCCTGAATGGCCTGAACCTAAACTCCAGTACAGTCCTTGCAAAGGGATCGGAGCTGTATGTTCCCGCCCAGCCTTGAGAAAGCAGTTCCGCTTCCTTGGTGACGGCCTTTTTAGGACATGGCACCCGCCCGGGATTCGTCCCGGGCGGGTTTTCCTTTTTCGCCAGCTTTGAAGCAATGAGCACCTGGGGTCCACCCTCACTCAAGCTTGGATCTCATCGGCCTCGCAGGCGCGCCACCACTCTTCAAGGGCATGAGCATCTTCCTCGTAAACGATCACCGCGTCCGCGGTGACGAACAAGAAGTTGGTGAACCACAGGCAGATCATCCAAGGCTCCTTTTGCGCGCCTAACAGCTTCTGCAACCGGACACAAAGATCGCGGTCCAGATACCTATCGTTCTCAAAGGCAAGGTCGATGAAGCGGGTCGAATTGTGCCCATCGTAAAGGGTGTAGTCACCCTCATCCGCACCCGAGTCATAGGAGGAGAAGCCATCCGACAAAACCAGTTCGAGATTCTCGATAAGCCCCCAGAACTCAGCGCTGAAGTCCTCCGCCGACTGTTTGGCGGAATCCAAGGGATTGAAGTCCCTTTCGTTGTAGAGGGCCAGGAACTCTTCCTCACCGCATTTCCGGATCGAGAGCTTGGACATAACCGTTCCGTAACTTTTCAAGCTGAGACTGCCAAGCGTTCAGCACGCTGCTTTCCAGACTTCTGTCCCAGGCGCTCAGCGCGAGGCTTCCGTCTTGTCGGGCACGTAGATGACTTCGCCGGATCTAAGGCGATACGCTGTGCCGAGCCGCTGCCCTTCGCCGCCGGAACTCTCCTCGCTGCTGCGGTAGCGTTCGAGGGTCGCCCCCTGCTCGGGCACGGTTTCCATTCCGGGATCACCTTGGGATTTTGCGAGCGAGGCATCCTGCTTCTTCGCGAGATTGCCGTAGCTCACGATCGCCAGCAGCAGGGCCACCGCGAAGGCGATCCAGACGTCGAAGAGATTGAGCAACCCCCCGCCGGGGTCCTCGTCGGCGCCATGGTGCCAGCGGCGTTGGCTGCGCTTCTTCCTCATGGCTGCGTTTCGGAGGCTTGGGGTGCGAGCACGTGCTCCAGGTCGCTCATATCCCGGTCATACCAGTTCCGGCGCACCGTGTTCACGGTGTAGGCCATACAGCCGATTAACACGCCGATCACGGTAGCGGTGAAAGCGACCACCAGATTGCCAGAGAGCAAGCGCATGTCGCCGGAAGCAAGCCCGGTCAAGGCGGGCCCCAGGGGAATCAAGGTGCACATCAGGCCAAGCATCGGCGCAATGCGGGTGATCCAAGTGAGCTTCGACAAGCTGGCGGCCACCGTCATTTCCAGATCCTCCACCACCTTGTCACGCTGGCCGGGATAGGCGGCATCCAGCATCGCGAAACGCGCTGGCAGGCCGTGAGGGCAGGTCTTGAGATGACCCAATGCCCCGGGCAGATCCTTCCGTGCCCTGGCAAAGGTCCGGCGCACGCTGCCCCGCGAGAAGACTTCGCGGATCGCCCCGCCGCTCAGCCACAGGGTCCAAGCCCCCAAGCCGAGCAACGCGACCAGTGTCGGCACGAGCAGGGCATTCGAGATCTGATAGAGGGCGTTCTGAAGGGATTCCATCATGGCATGCCGGACTTGAAAGCGAAGCCACCGATAAGCAGGAGCACGCAAGCCGCCAAGGCCGCATATTCCCAAATCGGACGTGGCGCAGGCGGCTGCGGCTGCGGCTTTACTTGCGATTCAGGAGTTTGCTTCACCTGCTCCAGCTTCTGGCCCGCCACTTTGTCCGGGCCGGGCGCAGCGGCGGATTCGGCTGCCTTCTCCTTCAGCGCTTGTGCCAACTCCGCACCGCGCGCGCCGCCGGTCGAGACCAGCGATTGGCTGGCGTAGTCGCGCAGGTGCTCATTCCCGCCGCCGACCAGGCCGCCGGACTCGCCGTGCTTCGCCACGGATTCGCCGTAGACCCGCGCCAGCTCGGCAATCTGCTCGGGAGTCGCTTCCCACACGCCTTTGCGCGCGGACTCCAGCAGCGTGGCCGCTATCTCCTGCAGGGCGTGCGGTGAAACCTCCTCGAAAAACTTGTCCATATCCAGCTTCTCGCGATCGCGGATGTAGGTCTCGTAGATGTCGTTCCAAGTACCCTGCCCCACACTCCCCGGCCGTGTGACCGACCAGCCGAAGGTGTTCTTCACCAGCTCCGAAATGTGCCCGGCACCGGCATAGCCGTTGCCCTTCATGCCTTCGATCCACTTGCGATTGAGCAACTCGGCCTGAAAGTTCGCCGCCAGCACTTCGTTGAAATCGCGGATGCGCGCGCCGTTCGGATCCCGCACGTCGGAGATGAAGGCGGCGGGCTCCTTTCCGGTCACCTTCTTCACCGCCATGCTCAGGCCACCGAGGTACTCGTAGGCGTGGTGGTTGGAGAGCTGGCTGGTCATGTTCGAGGCCCAGACCCGCAGCAGCGTATCGGTGCCTTGCATCGCTTCCTCATAGAGTCCGTCCACCTTGCGACCCCAGGCATCGCCGCTGTAGACGTAGCTCATGTTGTCCATGTAGACGCTGGTGATCTGATCATCGTTGTCCCACACGCCGGAGCGCGGCACGAGGTAGAGGATATTCGTGCCACTGACATTGCCCGGCTTGGTGCCAAAGATGCGCGCCACCGAGAACTTCCCTGCGTCCTCCGCGGTAAAGCCCTTCCCCGCAAGGCGTGAGCGCATTGCATCCGAGTGCGCGCGCACGGGATTGTCGGTCTCCTTCGCCTCGGCGGCGAGCTTCACCGCCTTGTCGAGCAGCTTCACGCGCGAGGGGAAGTTCTCCTTGTACATCCCGCCCATGGCGATGAAGACATCGACGCGCGGACGGCCCAGTTCTTCCGCCGGGATCAGCTCTACATCGATCACCTGATTGGCACTGTTCCAGACCGGCTTCACGCCCAACAGAAAGAGGATTTGCCCCTCCATCACGCCGAAGTCGCGCATGGTGTCCATGCCGTTCAGGTCGATGCCAATCTTCTCCGGCTTGCGGGTCGCCAGCAGCTGGCCGACGAGTTGGCGCGCCACTTCCCATGCCGGGCGCGTGGGGATTTCCTCGGGATTGAGCGAGTAGAGATTCCGACCGGTGGGCAGCGTCGCCGGGTTGCGGATCGGCTCGGGTCCCGGGCCGGCTTCCAGATAACCACCGGCGAGTGCGTGCAAGAGGCCATCCACTTCCACCCGGCCGTTCATCAGCTTCGCGAGCGTCGTGCGCGCCAGCTCCACATCCTTCTCCAGTCCCGGCGGCACGGGCTTCCCTGACGATACCTCCTTCAGCGACTCTGTTAGAAAAGCGGCCGCCTTGTCGCGCAGTTCTTGTTGGTGACCGTCGCGCACGGACTCAGTCTCTCCAATCGACTTCGCATAATGATCGAGGAAGTCCTTGCCCAGAATCGAGACCAGATAGGGCATGCGGTCCTGCTCCAGCGGCGGCTCACCCAGCACATGCAGGCGCACCGGCGTCTGTGCCTCGTAGAGTTCGTGCAGGTGATCGTCCAACTTGCGGATCGCCGCATCATCCAGTGGCTCTTGGCCGAGCTTCCGGCCAGGGCTTGCGGTTTCGTCGAGATGCTCGGCCTCGGCCAGCTTGGTGATGTTCTTGCGGAATTCCTCGCGCAGGAGGTTTTTGTCGAGCGTGTTGAACTTGTGGATCTCCTCGTGGAGATTCTTGAACTTGTCGCCCAAGCCTGCACCCACCGTCGCCGGTGGCAAATGATCGGAGAGCAGCGCATAGGAGCGGCGGCGCGCCAAGGTCGACTCGCCGAGGTTATCGGTGATCCACAGGTCGATCACCGGCAGTTTGCCCACGCAGATGTCGCTCCAACTGTCCGCCGAAAGGCCGGTCTCCTTGCCTGGCAGCAGCTCCAGCGAACCGTGCGTGCCCCAGTGGACGATCGCATCCGCCTTATACTCGCGGTCCAGCCACCAGTAGAAGGCCAGGTAATTGTGCGGCGGAGGCAGGTCGCGCGAGTGCAGCAGCTTGTCGTCCTGCTTCTCTGCGCGTTCCGGCTGCGGCATCAAGATCACGTTGCCGAGCTTCAAGCGCGGCAGCACGATCTGCGGCTCACCATTGCGCTGCACCACCATCAGTTTTCCCGGTGGCGGGCCGTGCTTTTCGATCACCGCCTTCTGGCTTTCCGGTGAAAGCCGCTCCTCGAACCAGCGTTTGTAAGTGGACAGCGGCACCAGCACCGGATCCGCCTCGTCCGCCTGTTTTTCCAGATCACCCTGCGCCCAAGGACCCAGATTGCGGCCGCCATGGCGGATGCGGTCGATCAGCTCCGCAGAGGTCGCGGGCAAATCCTTCACCGCATAGCCGGCCTTCTGCATCTCCGGCAGGAAGCGGACCATGCTCTCCGGTCCATCGAGGAAAGCCCCTGTCGGGCTACCACGCATGAAGTCGTCCTGGCCCAAGCTCTTGTTGTAGTAGATCAGCGCGAGCTTCTTCTCTGCATTCTTCTTGGCATGCAGGGCTGCCCAGCGTGCGGCGCGCGCCGCGAAGGTCTCCACTCGCTCGGGGATCGGCTCATGCAGGCGGAAGCCCTGGATGTTCGCCTTCAGCCCTCCAACCACCACCGGCTCGATGGTGCCCCAGGATTCCTGCAGCGACATGAACATGCCGATGTCCTTCGGCGTGAGACCCATCGGGTTCGCCTGCCACTCCGCGACCGTCGAGCCGAGCATCGAGATTGGCCGCAAGTAAGGCACATCCAGTTGCTTGAGGATCGCATTGCTCTCCCAGGTCGAGCCGTGGCGATCTTCGATCAGCACGTCCGGCTTCGAAGAAGCGACGAGCTGGCCAACCTTGTCACCATGATCGCCGAAGATGACCACGGCATTCAGCCCGGCTTTTTCCAGCGCCGTGATCTGCGCATCCACCACCTTGAGGTCACGGGTAATCCAGAAGGATTGCTGGATCACCATCACCGCGGAGGGCTGGCCATCTTGCCAGCGGCCCTTCGATTTCTTGAAGGCGCGGTAAGCATCGATGGTCTCGAAGGCCTCCTCTTGGGAAGGATCGTAGAAGCCGGACTCCGGGATCATCACCGGTGGCTCGACCTTGCGCGGCACACCCAGGTAGGTGTTCTCCACGTAGGCGATCATCCGCCGGATATTCGTCGTGCCATTCGGCTTCCAATAGGAGACCACGGCATCATCCTTCTTCAGCAGGCCCGCCTTCTCCAGATCCACGTGGCTGCTGCGGGTATCCAGGGGAATCACCAGCTGCTTGGGATTCGCCGCTGCGGCATTCTTGAGCAGCCCGGTGAGCTTCGGCGACTCCGTGTCGTCGATATTCAACACCAGCACCACCGAGAAGGCCCCGATCTCCGCCTCCGTCAGCTTGGTAAACTGCGGCGTACGGTAAAAGGACGCGTTCAGCCCAGCATCCTGGCAGGCGTCATGCAGTTGCGGCATGGACCGGTCCCACACGTCCAGGAAAGCCACCCGGGCGGGATCCGCCCGGGTGATCATGGACAGCAGGCAAAGCCAGAGCGCGGCGAATAGGAAGCGTCTCATCGATCAGAAACCAAGCCGGGCACCGATGGCTGCACCAAAGCCGGGGGCCTCACGCTGTTGCTGCGAATAGGCCTCGCGGTAATGGGCGTCGAGCACATTGTTCAGATCCAGTGTGAGGTCCAGCGTGCTCTCAGGCCGCTCCCACACCTTCATCCCGCCGCGAATGTTCGTCACGGCGAAGCCCGGGATGCTGAAGTCGGCACGCAGCGGCAAATTGGTCGTGGTATTCGGCGAGCCCAGGCCGGGATCGGTCGAGAAACCGGAGTCCTGCTCATCGCGGATCGAATGGCGGTCGAGCTTGGCGGCCATGACTTCCACGATTTCCGCCCACCACTTGCCGGAGGGCGATTCGTAGCGCAGGCCGACCGTGCCATTGAGCGGTGGGATGAAACGATAGGGGTCGTTCGCGGTGGTATCCTCGCCACGCAGGTAGGTGCCATTGCCGAAGGCGGTCCAGCCTTCCGCAAAGCGCCAGGCCACAGCCGTCTCCACGCCGGCCACGTAGCCGCTGCCGATGTTCGCATTGCGCGAGGCCACGAAGGTCCCCTGCCCCGGAATCGTCACGGTGCCGGACTCCACGCTGCCTACCACATCGGTCAGGTGCGTGTAGTAACCGGTGAGTGAAGCGGCGAAGCATTCGGAATTGTAGCGCGGCCCTGTCTCGATCGTGATGCTGCGCTCCGGATCCACGCCCGGTGCCGGCACGGAGGCGATGCGGCTGGAGAAGACCGGCGTGCCAGCACTCAGCACATCCGAATAGGTCGGCGCGCGGAAGCCGCTGCCCACATTCGCGGCCCAACTGAATTCGCTGTTGATGTCGTAAATCGTGCCGAGGTTCCAGGTGACGGAATCCCAGCTCTTGTCCATCCGGAGGTCATTGATGGTGTAGCCAGCATTCGGGATCACGTCCAAGAGCTCCGGCTCGGATTGGATGTGGCTGTTCTCATAGCGCAGGCCGCCGGTGATCAGCCATCTCTGGACCGGCCGCCAATTCAGCGTGGCAAAGGTGTCGAAGACGTCGTAGCCGCCATCCGGCGTATTCCCCGCCGGCTCGGTGAGCTTCAGCGCACCCGTGGCCTTCGTGACCGTGTAGAGCGCCTGGCGCGATGCGAGGTCTTCATCGCGATAGTCCACGCCAGCGATGAGGCGCACTGGCCCCCACTCCTTGGCATTCTGCAAGCCAATCCCCCACACATCCTGGTCTTGGTCGCGGCGGGTGTTCGAGAAGGTCTTGGTATTCTCCACGCGTCGGTCGCGGAGCGCATCGTAGAAGTGGTAGTAACCGTAAGCCTTCAGCTCATCACTCCACTCGCCCAGATTGCTCAGGGTGTAGTCGATCTTGCCGATGCCGCGGCGCTCGCTGGGGCCGAAGATCCGCGGCACGCCGCTGGAATTGAGCTTGGACTGGACGTAGCTATCCACGTCCTCACGGTCATTGTAGATCCAGCCGATGTGGAGCAATTGGTCCTGAGTGGGCCGCCACGCAAAGTTGGCATAGCCACCCAGCGCATTGAAGCCGGAGGGATCAGCCGCACCGAAGTCGGGGCCGTGATAGTCGGAAACCTCCTGACGGGTGATGCCGCCGGAGAATGCCACCGTTGAATTGCCGGCGTGGAAATCGAAGGTCTCGGTGTTCTCGTCGTTGTTGCTATTGTAGCGCCCGTACACTGCACCTCCGATCAGGGGGTTCCCGGAGAAGGTCGCAGGCTTCGAGAAGACGTTGATCACCCCGCCGATGGCATCGCTGCCATACTGCACCGAGCCAGAGCCGAGCACGACCTCCATGCGGTCGACGGCCCCCACGGGGAACTGGTTGAAGAAGCCGTTCGGTCCGCTGAAGAGCGCGCCGTTGTTAATGCGCACGCCATCCCACAGGTAGATCACGCGGTTGCCCATCTGGCCGCGCAAGATCGGCGAGCCCTGGGCCGCCACATTCGGTGCCCAGATCCCGGGCTGCTCCTTGAGCATCTCGATCGGCAGGGTGGGCTGGCGGCGCTCGATATCCTCGGAGTCAATGACCCGGACCGTCTGAGGGACGTCTTTGATCTTCTCCACCACCCGGGAGGCGGTTTCGGCCACGACCACATCTTCCAAGTGCTCAGCTTCTTGCTTCTTCTCGGGCTTGGCCTCTTCCTTCTTGGTTTCAGGGCTGTTCTGGGCAGCAAGGGGGGCAGTGAAAAGCGCTGCGACGAGCAGGACGTCGCGGAGGGGGCGCAGAGCGGGATAGTGGATCATTGAAAGGGGCGTGCTGGGGATAGATTGATTCTGACTGGCAACGCCCATCCCGATTTCCTCTTAGAGAAATTTCCGAGAAAAATGGCAACATGACGGAAGCCCGGGATTCGCGGTAGCGGACTCCAAACCTGCAGGACAGGCAGGGATCAAGGCGCGTTCGCCTCTACCTTGCAGGGACGCCACGACTCTTCCAAAGCCCTCTCATTGTAGAGGGCCTCAAACTCGCTCCTGCCACACCTTGGGATCTCAAGTCTTGGCTCAATCTCCATCAAGGAGACACCGCCAAGCGCTCGGGGCCGCCTTGCTCCTCGAAGAGGAAGCCGTTCTCCTTATAAGTTTTCAGGCGGAAATGGGTAGCGGTCGAAATCACGCCCTCCATACTGCTGAGCTTTTCGGAGACAAAACGGGCCACCTCGCGCAGGTCAGTGCCTTCCACCACGACCATCAGGTCGTAGCCGCCGCTGGCCAGGTAGCAACTCACCACTTGCTCGAAACGCGCGATGCGCATTGCCAGACGATCGAAGCCACCGCCGCGTTCCGGCGTGACCTTCACTTCGATGAAGGCGGACACGTCGTCGTCGCCCGCCTGCTCGGCATCCACGACGGCCTGATAACCTAGGATTGTGCCGTTTTTTTCCCAAGCGGCGATCCGGGATCGGACCTCGTCCTCGGTCAGGGACAGCAGCTCGGCGAGTTCCTGGTGCGAGTGGCGGGCCTTGCGGCGGAGCAATTGGAGCAGCGGATCGATGGACATGGCGGCAGGGGTTCTAGGCGGCGGCGGGCGGCGGGGCAAGGGCGGCGTCAGCCCTCAAGACATCTCACCGGAATTGCCGGATTACCAGTAAGCGGCGTCAAATACTCACGTTTGAAATATTAGAAAAAACATGCTTCGGTGCCGCTTATAGAATCTGAACAAGTCGCTTATGAAAACTCCCGCACTTTGCCTCATATCCCTGATTTCCATCGTCCTACCCACCACCCTGCAAGCCCGGGCGTGGAAGGAAGCCGGCTCCGAACGCACCCTCGAAGGTGACTTCCTGAAGGTGGAGGGAGGGCAGGTCATCATCCGCAAGGCCGGCGGCACCACGGTGAAGATCGCCCTCTCCAAGCTCAGCGATGAGGACCAGAAATTCGTGGCCGGCCAAGCCGCGCCGAAGGAAGACGCCGCCGCTGACAAGGACGTCTTCAAGTGGGAGACCGATCTTGAATTGGCCAAGAAGCGCGCCAAGGAGGAGAAGAAGGACATCCTTCTGGACTTCACCGGCTCTGACTGGTGCGGCTGGTGCATCAAACTGAAGAAGGAAGTCTTCGATCAGGCCTCCTTCCAGGAATACGCGAAGAAGAACCTGATCATGGTCGAGCTGGACTACCCGCGTAAGAAGGAGCTGCCCGCGAAGGAGAAGGAACAGAATGAGAAGGCCCAAAAGGAATACCAGATTGAAGGCTTCCCGACCATCATCCTGCTCAACTCCAAGGGTCGCGAAGTTGCCCGCACCGGCTATCAGGAAGGCGGACCCGACAAATACGTCGAGCACGTGAAGGGGCTGCTCAAGAAGTAAGCTTCATACCGCTTACCCGCGCACCCAGCACGCCCCGGTGAAAGTCTTCCCGCTACAACGGCCTGAGAACAGCCCGTGGTATCGCGCGGGAATTGCGTGCTGGCTGCTGTTCATCGGCTATCTCTGGTTCGCCCGCGATCACTCCAAGTTTTCGAGCTACCTATTCGTCTCGATGCTCGCCGTGATGGCGATCGTCAGGGATCAGCGCTTGCGTCGGACACCGGATCGGCATGTGGAGATGGATGAAGAGGGCATCCGTCTCTTCCCCGCAGGATACTGGGTGGTGGATAGCATCCCTTGGAGTTCGGTGCTTGGACACCGGGAAGAAGGCCAAGGGATCTTCCTTCACTTCAAGAACGACGGTATCGAGCGGGCCGTGCTGTTTGAGCGGAGATTCTTCGCCAAGGGAGACTGGGACGAGTTGGCAGGCTGGCTGAAGAAGGACACAGAGGTCTTTCTGCTCGCCTACTGAATTGAAGCGAGCGGAGCGCAGCCAATCGGAATGAAGAAGGGCGACATCTCTGTCGCCCTTCTTCGTAAACTCTCTGAAGCGTTTGTGCAGCTCAGTCGCCGAGGCAGATGCCGACGGCCTTCGCGGCCTTCACCATCTCGCCGTCGGGCTCGACCAAGCGAAGCTGGTTCACCGCTTCCTCGATCGGCACGGAATCCACGTGGTAGGCTTGGTAGCTGACCATGCGGCCGAAGCGGCCTTCCTCGGCGAGCTTCACCGCCATCACGCCGAAGCGCGTGCCGAGGATCCTGTCGAGCGCCGTCGGTGCACCGCCGCGCTGGAGGTGACCAAGGGTGCAGGAGCGGGTTTCCTTGCCGGTGAGCGATTCGAGGCGATGGGCGACGATGTCACCGATGCCGCCGAGACGGACTTCACCGCCGGCGTTTTCGGCAATCGTGGCAAGTTCACCGGAGGGCAGGTGGGCACCTTCCGCCACCACCACAAGGGTGCTGTGGTGGCCTTGGGCATCACGTGCCTTGATGAATTCGGCGACCTTCTCGGTGTCGTAAGGGATCTCGGGCAGGAGGATGACGTCGGCACCACCAGCGATGCCACCCCAGAGGGCGATCCAGCCGGCGTGGCGGCCCATCACTTCCAGCACCATGATCCGCTTGTGGCTCTCGGCCGTGGTGTGCAAGCGGTCAAGACCATCGACCACCGTGCTCACGGCGCTGTCGAAGCCGAAGGTCATCGCGGTCGCACGCAGGTCGTTGTCGATCGTCTTCGGCACGCCGATGATCGGCCAACCTTCGCGGTAAAGTTGCAGGCCGGTGGTCAGCGAGCCGTCGCCACCGACGATAATCAGCGCGCGGATCTCCAGTTGCTCCATCGTGCGCTTGGCCTTGGCCACGATGTCGGCCGGCACCTCGGCGATATCGCCCTTGCCCACCTTGGCGGCGAAGTGGCCCTTGTTGGTGGTGCCCAGGATCGTCCCGCCGAGCTTCAGGATGCCCAAGGTATCCTGAGGACGCAGCACCTTGTAGTCGCCGGGAGGCAGGAGCCCTTCAAAGCCGTCCTTGAATCCAATCACTTCCCAGCCGAGCTGGCTGGCTGCTCCCACGACGCCGTGGATCACTGCATTGAGTCCGGGGCAATCGCCGCCGCTGTTGAGAATACCGATGCGCATCGAAGGAGGATTTGGAGTGTAGAATCAGGTTCGATAAGTCAAAAACGCGCCATCCTTACCGGGGATTTGGAACGTCGAGGATTTCACTGTCGCGATCTTCCACCGGAGCTCCGGCGGCAACCCAGCCGTCATACTTCGCCCAGCCCGGAGCGATGAAGCCTCGGGCACGGTTGAAACGGTCGGGATTGTTCAGCACCACGATGATCAAGCGCCGCGGGGTTGCCTTCTTTTCACCGTTCACTTCACGGACCAAGGGATCGCGTTCGACCGAGACGCTCACGCAGGCACCGGCAGCGGTAGTCGTGCCAGTCTTGACACCCAGGATGTTCGGCTCGCCGATCAGCTCGTTGGTGTTCTGGATCTTGTAGCTGCGCTTGTTGCCATCCGCGCCGGTTACCGAAATCTGGCGCTCCTTCTGCCGGGTGATGAAAGTCACGCCCGGCTTGCGCATCGCATAGACCGAAAGTTTTGCGACGTCCGCCGCGGTCGAGAATGCTTTTTGCTTCGGCAGCTCAAGGCCGTGGGGATTGGCAAAGCGGGTCTTGCTCAGGCCGATCGCCTTGGCGAGCTCGTTCATTTCGACCACGAAGGCAGCCACGCCGTCGCCTTCCTTGCCCCGCGCACGCAGGATCTCCCGGCCCACATGGTCGGCCACGGTCGCCGCCGCGATATTGTCGGACCCAAGCATCGCGGAGTAGAGGGCGTCGCGCAGGGTCAGCCGGTCGCCGACTTGCAGCGCCAGGGGATTTGCCCCCCCGATCGCGAGAGCCGAGGCCGGAACCGCCGCTGAAACCTGGGAAAGATCAGTCCCAGTCGCATCTGCCCAATCAACCGCGATCACCGCAGTGGCGATCTTGGTGAGGCTGGCGATCGGCCGCTGTACGGTCGAATTGTTCGCCATCAGGACTTTCCCCGAATGAGCTTCCACCACCATGTAAGCCTCCCCCTGCTGACCGCGGGCCACGGAGGAAACAAGAGCGACAAGAATGAATATGAGCGCGCGCATCGTGAACCGGCGCGGACTCTAGCTTTCCCGGCAGGGGGGGCAAGCGGAGAAGACCGGAAAGACCCGCAGCGAGCGGCGGGAAAAAATATTACCCGCTGTCACGGCCTCCAGCGGGCCCGAATTCGAGGGCTTCAGAGGAGCCGGCCGCCCGCGAAGTCCCGCCTTGCATTGCGCGCCAAGGCCTTTTAAGCTCCCCGCGTCAGGCAGATCCGGGACCCATTCCGGCTGCCCGCCGCCGGCCAAACGCAGATTTTGGCAGCAGCTTCCGCTTGGGCGGAATGCAATCGGACTCCGGCGGACGCGGTAATAACGCGGTGAAGCCTGCCCCACTACCGGGCCAGCGCGCGATAGCCGCCAGGTCCCGGGTCCATGGAAATTCCGCCCGTCCCGCAATGAGAGGTGGATCATCCCCGGCACCAGAAAGCCGGCGACCCGGACCGGCAGGTCGAGCCTGCAGCCCCGCCCGATAAGCGGGCGGCTGCCCGCCGTCGCGAGACAGGCCCGCCAACCGAGAACAGAAAACATGTCCAACGCCCCATCTGACACGAACAGAGGCGCCGGAGGCGAGCGTCGTAGAAATCGCTCCCGCGGAGGCAAAGGCCGGAATCGCAACCGGAACAACAACGAAGGCAACCAGAACCGCGGCGATCGCGGTGATCGTGGCGAGCACAACCGCGGAGATCGCGGTGAGCGCGGCGAACGCAATCAAGGCAACCGCGGCGGCGATCGCGGTGACCGTGGCAACCGCCCTCCCCGCAAGGAGTTCAAGCCTGCTCCGCTGACCCTGTGGCAGAAGATCCTGAAGATCTTCGGCCTCTACAAGGAGCCGGTCCGCCCACCACGCCCCGAGCGCCGCGAAAGCGTGCGCTTCGAAGAAGGACCACCGAGCGGAGCCGTCGTCGCTCCACGCGAAGTAAAGTCCAACACCCGCAACGCCCGCCAGCCGGGTGCTGAGGGTCAACAAGAGCGTGGCCCACGTGAGCCTCGCGAGCCCCGTGAACCGCGCGAGCGCCGTGGTGGAGAGAGAGGCGAGGTCGCCGGCTCACGCATCTACCTCGGCAACCTGTCCTACGAATGCTCCGAAGAGGACCTCAAGGACCTCTTCAAGGGCGTCGGCACGGTCCGCAACGTCGAGATCGTTTACAACCGCCGCACCCACAAGTCCAAGGGCTACGGCTTCGTGGACATGCTCAACACCGAAGAAGCCAAGCGCTCGGTGGAGGTCCTGCACGATCAGTTCTTCATGGGCCGCAAGCTCGTGGTGAGCGGTGCCAAGTCCAAGGAGCACGAAGAGGCTCTCCGCGAAGAAACCGTGGAAGCCCGCGAAGCGCGTGAACCGCGTTCCGCTCCGGCTCAAGCTCCAGCCGCGGCCCCGGCCGCTGCAGCTCCGGCTCCAGAACCCGCTCCTGTGGCGGAAGTGGAAGCCGCTCCGCTGATCGTCGAAGAAGCTCCCGCGGCCCCTGCCCCGGTTGCGCAGAACGACGACGAGCAGCAGCCCCACGCCTGATCGATCCCGATCTTAGACAGATTCCCCGCCCCGTCCGGTCACTCCGGGCGGGGCGTTTTTCTTGGTTGTAGCGGAATACCGCAGCCATTCCGCTACGGGATGTGCGGCAGCACCGATCAAGCCCCCAGCCGCTCCAAGAGCTTCTTGTGGATCCCACCGAATCCACCATTGCTCAAGACCGCGACGACATCGCCGGGCTGGGCTTCGTTGACGACCGTCTCCACGATCTCGTCCACCGTGTGGATATAGCGTCCATTCCCGCCGTTCGCGAGGATGTCGATCACCAGCTGATCCGGGTTGAGGCGGTCATTCTCGGGGAACTTGTGAAGATCCGGAATTTCCGCGACGATCGCCTCGTCGGCGAGGGCCAGGGCCTCGGCCAGTTCCGTCTGGAAGACCGCGCGCCGCGTCGTGTTGGAGCGCGGCTCGAAAAGGATCCACAGCTTGGCGCCATCGTAGCGCTGGCGCAGGCTGCCCACCGCATACTTAATCGCCGTAGGATGGTGCGCGAAGTCGTCGATCACCTTCACCCCGCCGGCTTCACCGCGGAGCTCCTGTCGTCGGGCCACACCACCGAAGGACTCGAGCCCGGTGCGAATCTCGTCCGCTGTCAGCCCGGCAAACAGGGCCGCTGCCGTAGCCATCGCCGCGTTGCGCACGTTGAACTCACCGGTCATGTGCAGCGAGTAGCGCTCGCCGCCCAGCGTGAAGGAACTACGATCCGCCTCGTACCCGATCTCCGTGATCCGCAGATCATTGCCCTCGCCGATTCCCACGGTCTTCACCGGGCAAGGAGCCGACTCCGCCACCTCGCGGCAATTCGGATCATCTCCATTGATGATCGCGCAGCCGGTGCGCGGCACCACGTTCAGCAGGCGTTTGAAGGTGAGCTTGATCTCATCCAGGCAGGAATAGATGTCGGCGTGGTCGAACTCGATGTTGTTCACCACCGCCACCTCCGGCAGGTAATGGAGGAACTTGGAACGCTTGTCGAAGAAGGCGGTGTCGTATTCGTCACCCTCCAGCACGTTAAACTCGGAGTCGCTGAATTGCGCACCGCGGCCGAGATTCTTTGGCAGGCCGCCGATCATCCAACCGGGGTCACGGCTCGCGGAAAGGAAGATCCACGCCAGCATCGAGCTGGTGGTGGTCTTGCCATGGGTTCCGCTCACCACGTAGTTCCGCTTGCCGCGCAGGAAGTGCTCCTTCATCACCTCCGGCAAGGACTGGTAGAGCAACTTGCGGGACAGCGCCGCCTCGGCCTCTTCATTGCCGCGGCTGATCGCGTTGCCGATTACAATAACGTCCGCACCTGCCGGTAGATTCTCAGAACGATAGCCCTCGGTGATCACGATTCCCTCATTGCGCAGGAAATCCGACATCGGCGGATAGACGTTGTTGTCGGACCCGGTGACGGTGAAGCCCTTGCGCTTCATCGCCACAGCCACGGCGCCCATGGCCGTCCCGCAGACGCCGGTGAAATGGAAATGCTTCTTCTCAGACATGAATCAAATGGGTTTCTCAATCAGGGGCCCTTTCCTCAGGCCGCCCTGCCTCTAACAACTGGAGCCGCGCCACATCCTGCCTGCGGGTATCCGGACCCTTGGCGAGCTTGGCGTCTTGGCGGTTCCATTGTCTTCAGAACGTCGGCGCTGCCACCGTGGCATTGTCCCGCTCTTCCGTTCGGCGGCGCAGGATCCGGTCGGCGATCTCGCTTACCATCTCGCTCAAGAGCAGCCACAGGTGGCTGCCCTGCTGGTAGTCCGCGGGCGCGATGTGTTTCACCCGGTTCGCATGGGTCGATAGCTGGAAGCACTTCCGGAAGCTCTTCCCGGTCGAATCGTCGGGATTGTAGACGGCGATGCCGTGGCCGCCATTCTTGTTCATCACCGTGAAACAGGGGACGTCAGTCGGACCGTCGCCGACATAGACCATGTTCTCAAAAGGGATCGGCCGCTGGTCGGCGGGCATGTGGTCATTCACATCCTGCGAGTACTCCAGCATGCCCTTGTTGATGCGGAACAGGAACTGCGTCTTGGTCGTGTGGGAAATCGCCCGCTTCGGGAAGCTGATGTGGCCCTGTGAATCCTCGCCGAACTCGCAGCCGAAGATCGCCTTCACCTTGTTCTTGAGCCGACTGCCATCGAGCAGCGCCTTGAGACCGGAGGAAATGATGTAGAACTCGATCTTGATCCCCGCCGCCTCGTGGACCGCGCCCAGAGAGGCACCCGGCAGGGTATCAAAGATTTCCGGAATCCCCGGGAAGAAACGCAAGCCGGCACCCAGTTGGGAGAGCCGGGCATTGCTCACCTGATCCATCTGCAGGTAGTCCAGCAGGCACTTCAAGTAGGCCAGTTCGCCATCCCATTGCTGCTCCACCACCAAGGTGTTGCACCGCTTCCAGAACTGCGCCGGATCGATCCCAAACTCCGGGAACAGCACGTCGTCCTGCATATAGCGGGGACTCAGCGTCTGGTCGTAGTCGAAGACCAAGGCGATCGTGTTCTGGGGTGCAGCCATGGGCGGCCCGAAGCGAACCAGCCCCCACCCCGCCCCGCAAGCTGAATCCCGCCGGTCGCGGTCCCCCGATGCTGCCTTGCGGGGAAACCTGAAATCCCTTAGTTTCCGGGCATGCCAGCCGAGGATCTGCTCAAGCGAATCACCACCTCGCCAGAGGTTTGCCACGGCAAACCCTGCATCCGGGGGCTGCGCTATCCGGTGGAGTTTCTTCTGGATCTGCTCAGCGGGGAAACCACCGAAGCCGAGATTCTGACGGATTACCCGGATTTGGAGTCGGATGACCTTCGGGCCGCTCACGCCTATGCCGCCCGCTTGAGCCGGGTGAAACGCTTCGAGCCACTGCCCGCGGCGTGAAGTTTCTGGTCGATGCGCAGTTGCCGAAGACTTTGGCCACGCTACTTGGCAAGGCTGGTCATGAATGTCGGCACACCCTCGACCTCCCTGAGGGAAACCGAACCAGCGACGGCGCCATCCGGGCCTTGGCGGACAAGGAGGGCTTCGTGGTTGTAACCAAGGATTCGGACTTCGTGGACTCCCACCTCCTCACGACCAGCCCACCGAAGCTCTTGCTCATTTCGACGGGCAACATTTCCAACCGTCAGCTCTTGGAGATGGTTGAGAAGCATTGGCCCTCAATTAGCTCCGCCTTGGCCGATTCGTCTTTCGTCGAGCTCTCCCAAGGCGGCCTCGTGGTTCATTGAGCCCGCAAGCCGGCGCCACTGCACGCAGGAAATGAGCAGAAAAATGGGGTTTCTTAGCCACGTTTCTCCATCCACTCTGCCTTCTTCGCCATGCGCTGCCTGGTCCCTCTTCTCCTTGCCCCGCTCCTCGCGAGCGCTGCCGATTTCCATGTCTCCCCTCAAGGCGATGACTCCCAAACGGGAAGCGCCGCAGTCCCCTTCGCTACCCTCGCCAAGGCCCGCGCTGCCGCACGGCCCCTCGCAGGCAAGGAGAGCGTCACGATTCACTTGGCCGATGGCACCTATTATCTTCCCGAGCCCTTGACCCTCAAGGCGGAGGATTCCGGCAGCGAGTCCTTCCCGGTCGTCTGGAAGGCCGAGCATGAGGGCAAGGCGATCCTCAGCGGCGGCCTCAGGCTGCCCCTGGAGTGGAAGCCCTTCCGCGACGGCATTTTCCAAGCCGCCACCCCGGCAGGCCTCAGCATCGACCAACTATTCATCGGTGGTGCCCGCCAGCGGATGGCCCGCTACCCGAACTACGATCCCGCGAAGCCGACCGCTGCCTATCAGGGCTATGCTACGGATGCCATTTCCAAGGAGCGCGCCGCCCGTTGGGCCGATCCCGCTGGCGGCTACATCCATGCCATGCACGTCGCCCGCTGGGGTGGTTACCACTACCGCATTACCGGCAAGAATCCCGATGGCACCTTGGCCTACGAGGGCGGCTGGCAGAACAACCGCCAGATGGGCATGCACGCCGAACAGCGCATGGTGGAAAACATCTTCGAGGAGCTGGATGCGCCCGGGGAATGGTTCCACAACGCGAAGACCAATACGCTCTACTTCAAACCGGGGCCGGAGATCGATCTCAGCTCCGCCAGTGTGGAAGTCGTGCGCCACAACCGCTTGATCGACATCGCGGGCACGGAATCCACGCCGGTCCACCATCTCACTTTCCAAGGCTTCGTCATCCGCCATGCGGCCCGCACCTTCATGGAGAACCGCGAGCCGCTGCTGCGCTCGGACTGGACCATCTATCGCGGTGGTGCGGTGACGCTCACCGGTGCCAGCGATGTTGCGATTCTGGATTGCGAGTTCGATCAGCCGGGCGGCAACGCGGTCTTTGTGAACAACTTCAACCGCCGCGTGCGGATCAAGGGCTGCTACATCCACGACACTGGCGCAAGCGGTGTCTGCTTCGTCGGCGATCCCGCCGCGGTGCGCAATCCGCTCTCCGAATATGCCCAAGGCCAGGACCTCTCGAAGATCGACCTGACGGAGGGCCCGAAGGGCAATAACTACCCCGCCGATTGCAGTGTGGAAGACTGCCTGATCACCGGCATCGGCCGCGTCGAGCGTCAACCGGCTGGAGTCGAGATCTCCATGTCGGCCCGCATCGCCCTGCGCGATCTATCGATCTACGACTGCGCTCGCGCGGGCATCAATATCGGCGACGGTTGCTGGGGCGGCCATCTTATCGAGCGGTGCGATGTCTTCGATACGGTGCTCGAAACGCACGATCACGGGTCCTTCAACTCTTGGGGCCGCGACCGCTACTGGTTCCGCAATCACCGCGGTGTTTCCGAGCCGGCGGTAAAAAAGAACCCGAAGCTCCCCTATCTGGACGCGGTGGCCACCAATGTGATCCGAGATTCCCGCTGGCGCTGCGACCACGGCTGGGACATCGACCTCGACGACGGCTCCAGCAACTACGACATCTATCGTAACCTGCTCCTCGCCGGCGGCCTCAAGTTCCGCGAAGGTTACGGCCGCAAGGCCCACAACAACATCATCGTCAACAATGGCCTCCACCCCCATGTCTGGTTCGACCAGAGCGGCGACTCGCTCAACGGCAACATCTTGATGAGGCCGCACGCCGTCATCGGCATGCCCGATGGTTGGCAATCCGCAATGGCTGGCAACTACTTCACCGATCCCGCCGCCCTCGCGAAATGCCAGAGTCTTGGCAGCGACAACCAGTCCATCGCCATCGCCCCGGACTTCGTCGATCCCCCCCATGGCGACTATCGTCTCAAAGAGGGCTCACCGGCACTCAAGGCCGGTTTCGAGAATTTCCCGATGGATCAATTCGGGGTGAAGAAGCCAGCCCTCAAGAGGCTCGCCAAATCCCCTGACTTCCCCGCCCTGGAGCATTCTGCCGGGTCGATCAGCGGCAACGAACCCGCGGCCTTCTGGCTGGGTGCCAAGCTGCATGGGATCGAAGGCGAGGAGTTCTCCGCCTTCGGCGTCGCGCGGGAAGATGGCGGCGTCCAGTTTGTCAAAGTTCCAGCGGACTCCGCCGCAACAAAGGCAGGCATCCGGGAGAATGACCTTCTGCAAAGCATCCAGGGCCGCAAAGTCCGCGGAACCAAGGATCTCTTCTCCATTCTCATGGAGCTGCGCGACACGCCCTTGGAGATCGCCGTCGTCCGCAATCAGACTTTGCAAACCCTTCATCTAGGAAGGGTTCCCTACCTTCTCACAGAGGGCGCCAGCAATCCGGGCGGGTTCAAGACTCTCAGGCCACCCGCGGCCAGCAACGCGAAAGTCCTCACCCTCCCAGCCACCGCCAACGAACCCGTCTCCAATCTAACCGATGGCAAACTGGCGGCCAACTACGGACCGGTGTTCCGCAACGGCGTCACCGGCCTCTACAAGCTCGATCTCGGCAGCCTTGCCAACCTGAGCGCCGTCAACACCTGGAGCTTCAACCAAGGCGGCAACCGTGCCCCACAGTGCTTCACTCTCTACGGCAGCGCCGCCGAAAGCGATCCGGGCTGGAATCCGGAATCGTTTACCGCCATCGGCAGCATCGATACCCGCAGCGCTCCGAGCCCGCCCTTCCTCACGACCTCATTGCGCGCCCCTAACGGTGAATCCTTGGGCAAGTTCCGCTGGATCCTTTGGGCCCCCCTGCCCCTGAACCCCACCGGCGAAAACACCGCATTCCAAGAGTTCGCCGTCGAAGTCCAGCACTAGGGGCATAGCCGGAAGTCGCAGCACTCCAAGATCTCACGCCGAGGCCGCGCCGGTCCCGACCAAATCCGCCATTGCCATCTCTAGCGTCGGAAAGCGGAACCCGAACCCGCTCTCCAGCAGCACCCGTGGCACCGCCCGCTGGCTGCCCACCAAGGCGCTGGCAAAATCCCCCATCATCCAGCGCAGCGCAAATTCCGGCACTGCAAGGGCTGCCGGCCTCTGCAGCGCCGCGGCCAGCTTGCGGGTAAAGTCCTCATTCCGCTCAGGCTCAGGGGCCGAGCCATTGACCGGCCCTGCGATCCCTCCGCCACGGATGCAGAAGAGGATCGCCGCGATCAGGTCCGCGACGTGGATCCACGGCATCCACTGCTTGCCCGTGCCCAAGCGCCCGCCCAGCCCGAGCCGAAAAGGCAGGAGCATCTTCTTGAAGGACTCTCCCTCCTTGCCCAGCACGATGCCGCTGCGCAGCTTGACTACCCTTGGGCCGAGCCGTCCGACGCCATCGGCAGCGTCTTCCCACGCTTGGCAGAGTTCCGCCAGATAGCCGGTTCCGGTGGGGGCCCCTTCCTCGAGTATTTCGTCACCCCGTTCGCCGTAAATCCCCACCGCAGAGGCATTCACCAGGACATGGGGGCGCTCCGTCCGGCCGAGCATCGATAGCCCGCGCACGATCCGGGAGGTCGCTCCGATCCGGCTGTCATAGAAGCGCCGCTTGGCATCCGCCGTCCAGCGCTGGTTGATCGGCTCGCCGGCCATGTTCACGACCGCAGAAATGCCGCTGAAATCCGGGACCTCCCGCCAGTCCCGCCACTCCGCCACCACCCCGTCCCGCCGCTTGACCTTCCGGCTGAAGCCACAGACCGACCAGCCCGCGGCGGCGGCCTCCCGTGCCAGCTCGCGGCCGATAAAGCCGGAGGCTCCAATAATGGCGAGGGTTTCCGGTCGAGATGTCATTTTCCAACAAATTCCCTGCTTCGCCTCAACCCGCAACCGCTTTCGGGCTTTCCCCCTTTACTTCAAATCCGGGACCCCGTCTCATCCCGCCACGATGAGGGTCGCCGTTCTCCCTGCTTTTCTATTCACTACCACGATCCGGCTCGCCGCACAGAACCCCGAGGAAGTCCTCCCGGAGCCACCTCCCCCAGCAGAGGCGCCCCTTCCCATCGCCCCGGTCCCGCCGCCGCCAAAGATGGACCTTTTTCCGGGTGCCACCAATCAACTGCCCGGGACGCCGAAGAACCTGAAGATCGTTCGCACCGGCAATACCAACACCTTCGATCTCGTCGAGCAGGTCTACAACTTCTCCGGCCCCTTCGAGGTCGAGACGGACAACGGCATGAAGCTGCGGTCCTCGAAGGCCGTCTGGAAGGGCAAGGAAAACAAGTTCTACATTGATGGTGACGTCAAGATGACCACCAAACAGGGGACGGAAGTCT
Organism: Haloferula sp. BvORR071; assembly: GCF_000739615.1. Taxonomy (GTDB): domain Bacteria; phylum Verrucomicrobiota; class Verrucomicrobiia; order Verrucomicrobiales; family Akkermansiaceae; genus Haloferula. The sequence goes on along the minus strand of NZ_BATP01000003.1, from coordinate 68,691 downwards.
TCGCCGACCATGCCGTGGCGGATACCCAGACCGAGTCGGTCACCTTGACCGGAAATGTCAGCGTCTATCGCGGCAACCTGCTGCAGCGCGGTGACGAACTGGTCTTCTTCTGGAAGGAGGAAAAGATGGATGCCTCCGGCCTGCGTGCTGGCGTGGATCCCTTCCTCCTTGAGGCGGGGCGCTTCAGCGTGGAGGACCGCGATGGCAAGCAGGTCTACGTGGGCCACGACGCCGGGGTCACGACCCACGACGTGGAGGAGCCCGGCTTCTGGCTGCGTGCCAAGGAAACCACCATCTATCCGGACGACAAGGTGGTCTTCAAGAACCTGCGCCTCTACGCGGGTGAAACCCCCATCTTCTGGCTACCCTACCTCTCCCAACCGCTCGACGGCGATCTGGGCTACCACTTCGTGCCGGGCGCGCGATCGAACTGGGGCGTGTTCCTGCTCAACAGCTATGGCATCATGCTGGGCGGCAACCCCGATCCCAAAACCGGCGAGACCGACAACGAATGGCTGCTTTCCCGCTGGCACTTCGACATGCGCAGCCGCCGCGGCGTGGGCGCAGGCGTCGATCTGCTGGATTCCAAGGAGCACAACCCGAACCTGACCGGACTCTCGATCTATTACGCGAACGACATGAATCCGGACATCAGCCGGACCGGTCTGCCGCGCACGGACGTCGGCGACGACCGCTACCGCTTCGCCTTCCAACAGAGCTTCCCGCTCGATTTCAAGGAGCTCAAAAAGGTCGATAAAGATGGAGAATGGCGCCTGGACGCCAACCTGAACATTCTCAGCGACAACTATTATCTGGAAGACTTCGAGCCTGAGATCTTCCGCACCGACCCAAGTCCGGACAATACCATCGGCCTCTATCGCCGCGATGACGGCACCCTCTTCAGCGCCCTCGCCCGCATCCGCCCGAACGAATTCTACCGTTCCGATACCCGAGCCCCGGAAGTTGCCTTGGACTTTGCCCGCCGTCCGCTCTTCGACCTGCCGATCCTGCACGAGGGCAGCATCTCCCTCTCCTTCATCGAGGAAGAAATCGGCAGTGCCACAGCCTCCACGATCCACTCGCTCCTGAGGCTACCCACCAACGATCCACTGGTCCCGGTCCTGCTCAGTCAATTGCCGACCTACGAGCGCCAGTTGATCCAGCAGATCCGCTCGCTGCCACCCGGCAGCCCCCTGCTGCCCGGCCTGATCAATCAACTCGATAGCCCCGGCTACAACCGCTTCCATACCTATCACGAGTTCTCGATGCCGGCTAACATCGGCGGTTGGCTCAGCCTGACTCCGGAACTCGGCATCGGCTACAGCCGCTACTGGGATGCCGACGGCCCGTCCGATTCGATGGACCGCATCCACCTCACCGCCGGTGCGGAGGCGTCCATGAAGTTCTCCAAGGACCTCGGCGTGGTGCAGAACCGCAGCATCGGTCTGGATGGCCTCTTGCACGTCATCCAACCTTACGCCCGCTTCTCCTACGTCTCGACGGACGATCTCGATCCGCTCTTCCCGGCGGTCGACCGCGAAACCTTCAGCACCCGCCCGCAACCGCTCTCAGTCCCCAGCTTCACCGCGATCGATAGCCTGCGGGACTGGAACATCTTCCGTTTCGGTGTTCGCAACAAGCTCATCACGAAGCGCGACGGCCAGAGCTTCGACTGGCTATCGATGGATACCTACATCGATGCCTTCATCACCGACCCCGACTACGACCGGAACTTGTCCAACCTCTACAACGACCTGCGTTGGAATCCGCTGCCGTGGTTCGGCATGACCTTGGAGACCCAGTTCCCGGTGATCGACGACGACGCCGGCTTCTCTGAAGTCGCCGCCCGCGCCCGCTTCATGCCGACCGAAAACCTCGAGTTTTCAATCGGCCATCGCCTGCTCGACAACCACCCCGTATTGCCGGACTCACAGCGGGTCGACTTCCGCGCCTTCGCCCGCCTCAATGACAAGTGGGGCGTCGGCTTCTTCCAACTCTGGGAACTCGATAGCGGCACCCTCGAAGTCCAGCAATACACCATCCACCGCGACTTCAATTCCTGGGTCGCCTCGATGGGCATCACCCAGCGCGACAACCAATTCAAGGACGAGTTCGGCGTGATCTTCAGCGTCACCCTGAAGGAGTTCCCCTCCGGCTCGGTGCCCTTCAGGCTGGACGCCCAATAATATCTCAAATTTGAAATTTGAAATTTCAGATCGCTCTTCTTCCTGCGCCAACCTGCTACCCATGACTCCCGAAAAGCTCATCGAATCCCTCCAGTTCCGCTACGCGACCAAGAAATTCGACGCCGAGCGCAAGATCCCCGCTGAGATCTGGGCGGTGCTTGAGCACTCGCTGGTACTCACGCCTTCCTCCTTCGGCTTGCAGCCGTGGAAGTTCCTGGTGATCGACTCCCCCGAAGTGCGGGCGGACCTCTCCAAAAAGTCATGGGGCCAATCGCAGGTCACGGATGCTTCCCACCTGGTCGTCTTCACTACCCGCACGGACATGACGGAAGCCGATGTGGACCGCCTCATGGATTCGCTGTCGTCCATCCAGAGCCGCAGCCCGGAGAGCCTGAGTGGCTATCGAAATGTCATCACCGGTTTCGCTGCCGCCATGACTCCGGAAGCCCGCCACGGCTGGAACATGCGCCAGACTTACATCGCGCTGGGCCAGTTCATGGCTTCCGCCGCAGCCCTCGGAATCGACACTTGTCCCTTGGAGGGCTTGGAACCCGCCGGTTACGACCAGGTCCTCGGACTTGTTGGCACCGGTTACGCCACTTCCGTCGCTTGTGCCGTCGGCTACCGGTCGGCGGAAGATAAATACGCTTCAACTCCCAAGGCACGCTTTCCGCTGGAAGAGATCATCGAGCATCGCTAGACAAGTCAGCGCGATGAACTCGACACGTACCCCCAGGGAAGTTGGTGAAGCGTGGTTCGGCCCGATGTGGAATAACCGGGACACGGCCTTGATGCGGGAACTCATGACGGAGGATGCCGTCGGCCACCTCGAAGGTGGCGAGGACGTCATCGGTCCGGCTGGATTCGAAGCCTTCATGCAGGAATTCCTGCGCGCCGTGCCGGACCTGAAGCTGACCATGATCAATTGCCTCAGCGATGGGGATGACGTCTGCGTCCACTGGCGTGCCAGCGGCAACCACACCGGTGCCGGCCTGGGCTTCTCACCCAGCGACGCCCAGGTGGACTTCCAAGGCGTCACCTGGCTGCGGGTCAAGAATGGCCAACTCGTCGAGGGCTGGGACTTCTGGAATCGAGACGCCCTGCTCCAGACCATGTCCGGCAAGGTCTTAGTCTGAGCCAGCATCCGTTCTTCGACTCCGACTCCGCGTTTTCCCCGGAACTACGCGATGACGGTGTTCCGCACCCGCCGGAATCGGTTAGTGTCGCGACGTCACCAAGCAGCCGTTTTCGGGCGACTTGAGGATGTCAGTTAGGAACAAGTCAGGGTTCCTCGTTTGTCGAAATTTCCGGGCGTCGGAGGGTTGGACTCCTTCGGCGCCCGGGGGGCGTACAGGAGTCAGGATCCGGCCAAGCGACCGGCTTACCAGTCGACGTTCTCGCCGCGGGTGTCGACGTGGGTGAAGGTGTCGTAAAGACCGACACCACCGCGGAATAGCCCCGCGCCGCGCAGCTTGCGGGCGGCACCTGCCACGGAAGATGGCCCAGCGGCAAATTTCACATCCACCGCCACATTCGCCTGATGCCAAGACCCACTGCGGGCTCCCGGGCAGGTGGCATTGTAAGCCGGACAACGGTAGGCGGAGACGATCTCCCCGACCGGTTGGCCGAGTTCCATCGCCACGCGGTCGATCACCCGCAAGGTCGGTACCATCTGGCGCCACAGGCTGCGCGGCGGCAGGCTATTCCACAGCAGACCGTGCTGCTTGGCGTGGGCATCGATGATCTGCTCCGGCGTCAGGTGCTGGAGGCGGCAGGCGACCAAATAAGAGTAGTAGATCTTCAGCTCGTTCCCTTGGCGCTGCACCCACTCCTGCGGCAGGTTCGACGAATCGAAGGGCAAGACCTGCAGGGTCTTGGCGGTAGCCGTGTTAGTGTTGACCGGGCTCGTGGTCCGGGTGAGCGAAGGATTTACCGTCACCTTCGGCGGGGCATTGCCCGTCACCGCTGCCACCCGGGCGTTTGAGCCGAGGAAGGCAATAGCCCCAAGACCGAGGGTGCCTAGGGCACCGCGGCGGGTTGAAATCTGGGGGAACCGGAATTCAGCGGCGTCTGGGTTTGGGGACATGCGTGAGGGTTCGGGCTGGCTGGGATGAAGGTAGGAGCGAGGAAACTCCTACCACCGTGACGGGAGGTCGAATCAGCCCGAAGTCTCCTCCGGGACAAATTCGACCGGTAGGAAAGCAACCGGAATGCCCGCGGCAAGGATTTTCGGCCAGATTTGCTAACCGTTAGGCAGCGGTCCCGGCCTCGGTCGACTCTCCGGGGCCCTTTTTCGCCACTCGACAGGCCCCCCCCCGGCGCCCAGACTCCCCCCACACGCATGCGTCTTTCCGACCGCTACATCGGCCGCCAGGTGCTCGCTAGCACCGTATTTGCCATCCTTGTCCTGAGCACCATCCTGGTGATGGGCAGCATCTTCCAAAAGATCCGCCCGCTGCTGGTGGACGCCGGAGCCCGCTTGTCGGTCATCGCCGAGCTCGTCGTCGCCAGCATCCCCGCCTCGCTCATCTACACCATCCCGTGGGCCTTCCTCTCGGCCATCCTGCTGGTCTTCGGCAGGATGTCCTCGGACCAGGAATTGACTGGCTTCCGGGTGGCTGGCATTAGCTTGGCCCGTCTCTCGGCCCCGGTTTTCGCCATCGCAGGCGCCCTCTCGGCTCTTTGCTTGTGGCTGAATGTCACCATCGCGCCAAAGTCCAACAACGAGGTCGACTACATCTTCGTCCGGGCCTTCTTTACAGATCCGCTGAGCATGCTGCGCGCGGCCGCGGAGACCGATGGCTTGGCCCGCTTGGACGAAACTGCCAAGGGCGTGCGCGTCTACTTGGGGGAGTCCAACGAGAAGGGCAGCTACATCAAGAATCTCCACCTCTTCAAGGTCGCCGAGAAGAAGAGGAAGGACCCCAAGGACCCGAATTCGCCGTTCATCTATACGCCGCCGGTTTACGTACATGCGCAGAGCGCGCAGACAGAAGCCGACCTCGTCAAACGCCAGTTCAACTTCCGCCTTTTCGACGCCTATCTTGAGACTACGGAGAAGGACAAGGAGGACGGGACAAAGGGTGCGGTCAAGATGATCGTCGCCAGCGAGGCCGTTCCCGCGGTCATTCCCTTCGAGATGAAGCCGCCGAAGCCGAAGGCGAACACCATGACCAATCGGCAGATCCGGGAATACCTGGCCACGGATCCCAAGCTGGCCAAGAACGAGGCCCTCTCGCGGCGCCTTCAAATCTCGCGCTTCTGGTCGGAGGAGCAACGCCGCTACGCCTCGTCCTTCGCCTGTTTGGCCTTCGCATTCGTCGGCATTCCGCTCGGGATCAAGGCCCGGCGCAAGGATACCTCCACCGGTCTGGTGCTCAGCCTGCTGATCGGTGCGGCCTACTTCGTCTGCAGCATGTCGGGTGGCACCACCAAGGCCGCCGTGCTCGCGGGGCTGTGGGGGCCGAATATCGCTTGCGTCTTGATCGGCCTCTACCTGCTGCGCCGCGCGCGCTTCCGCTGAAGCCAGCAAGCGAGCGACCGGCGCCGCCATGAGCCACCATTTCCAGCCCCGCCGGATTCTCCGCCGCCTCGTGGAGTTCTTCCGGGGTGGCAAGCTCGACCCGCTGCCCATCCTCCATACCTGGCGGCAATACGACCGGGAAAAATTCCGCGCCGATGGCAAGGCCGCGCTGAATGTCTCCCTGCTCGATATCCCGCAGGGCATCGCCTACGCGGCGATCGCTGAGCTGCCGATCGTCTTCGGCATCGCCTGTTCTGCGGCAGCCTCGATCATCGCGCCGTTCTTCGCGGGTAGCCGTCACACGATCCTGGGGCCGACGAATGCGACCGCCTTCATGCTCTTCGGTTTCTTCGCCGTAGAGCCGATGCTTGGCGCCCGCGAGACCCAGCTCGTGCCGCTGCTGGTCCTGATGGTCGGCATTTTCTGCCTGATCGGCTCGATCCTGCGGGTGGCGGACTTACTGCAGTATATCTCGCGCTCAGTGCTCGTCGGTTACGTCTCCGGTGCGGCGGTGCTGATCATGACCAATCAGTTCAAGCACCTGTTAGGCGTGGCCTACGAGGTGGATGAACTGCGCCCGCGCTCCTTCGTCGGCTTGGTCGAGGCCTTGGTCCGTTCCCTGCCCCACGCCGATTGGCCGCCTCTGGTAATCGGTGCCTGCACCTTCCTGGCCTTCTTCCTGATGAGGAAGTGGAAGCCGCGCTGGCCGAATCTCGCCATCGTGCTGGTCTTCTGCTCCGCGGTCTTCGGCACCTTGGCCCACCAAAAGAGCGGCTTTTTCAGCGGCGTGGCCCGTTTCCGGAATTTCCAGCCTGCGGACCTGATGCCCAATTTCCCCGATCTCACCCGCAGCGGGATCTTTGAGGACATCTCTTCCCTACTCGGGGTCTCGCTGGCTATCGCCTTCCTCGCCTGCCTCGAGAATACCCTGATGGCAAAGACCATCGCCTCGCGCTCTGGCGACCGCTCGGACGTGAACCAGGACATGTTCGCGGTGGGCCTCGCGAATATTGCCTCGGCCATCGCCGGCGGCATGCCCGCCTCCGGATCCCTGCTGCGATCCTCGCTCAATTTCAACTCCGGTGCGCGGACCCGGATGTCCTCCGTCTACTCGGGCATGCTGGTGCTTTCCACCGCCTTGCTGATCGCATGGCTGCCCAAGTTCGGCGGTGTCTCCCTGATCGATTACGTGCCGAAGGCGGTGCTCGCCGCTCTGGTAGTCGGCATCGCCCTCGCCCTGATCAACCGCCACAACATCCGCATCTGCGCGCGCTCGACGCCGGACGACGCGGCCGTGCTGGTCATCACCTTCATCGCCACCCTGATCGCCCCGCTGCACCTCGCGATCTTCATCGGCGTTGCGATCTCCGTGACCCTCTTCCTGCGCAAGGCCAGTCGGCCCCACTTGGTGGAATACGAGTTCAACGACGCCGGGGAACTCCGCCAGATGGGCGAGAAGCGCCAGCGCCCGAACCCGGCGATCTCGATCGTTCACGTGGAGGGCGACCTCTTCTTCGGCGCCGCCGAACTCTTCCGCACCCAGATCCAGCGCACCGCGGCGGATGAATCGCTCAAGATCATCATCCTGCGCCTCAAGAACGCCCGCCACCTCGATGCGACTTCCGTGCTCGCGCTGGAGGACCTGATCAAGTTCATGCGCGCGAATGACCGCCACGTCCTGATCTCCGGCGCCACCCGCGACGTCTACCGCGTGCTCAAGCACTCCGGCGTGCTCGAAACCATCCAGCAGGGAGCCAACCGCAAGGGCGGCGAAAGCAACATCTTCCTCAACCGGCCGAGCAACCCAAACCTCTCGACCCGCGACGCCCTGAAACGCGCACAGCAACTGCTAGGCGGCGAGAAGGCGGACATCCGGATCTTCTACGATCCCGCAAAGAAGTAGGCCCACGCCCTACGATCCTGTAGGCGAACCACTTGGTCTCGGCTTATCCGCAAAATCGCGGACAGAAATCCGCTCGCCAATCCACCCCCGGCTCACGGAGAATCACAAAGGAGCGCAACGCGTCAGTTCGGACGCCCAACTTCCCCCGCTCCAACCCGCCTGCTGCCCTGTGGACGATTTTCAGAAAGACCTTGCCCTCATCGCTTCCATCGGTGCGGTGCCCACCATCCTCGACGTGATCTGCCGGACCACGGGCATGGGTTTTGCCGCGGTCGCGCGGGTCACCGGGGAGCGTTGGATCGCCTGCAGCGTGAAGGATGAAATCAGCTTCGGGCTCAAGCCGGGCGGCGAGTTGCAACTGGAGACCACCATCTGCAATGAGATCCGCCAGCATCGCAATGCGGTGGTGATCGATCACGTCGCCGAGGACGATACCTACGCCTGCCACGCCACACCGCGGCAGTATGGCTTCCAGAGCTACATCTCGATGCCGATTATCCTCAAGGACGGCAGCTTCTTCGGCACCCTCTGCGCGATCGATCCCAAACCGGCGAAACTAAAAACGCCTGCTGTAATCGGGATGTTCAAGATGTTCGCGGAACTCATCGCCCTGCACATCGAGACCACCGAGCGATTGTTAGAGTCGGAGGCCCGCTTGAAGGTGGAACGCGAGGCCGCGGAACTTCGCGAGGAATTCATTGCGGTGCTCGGTCATGATCTTCGGAATCCCTTGGGAGCCCTCCGCACCGGCGTCGTCCTGCTCCAGGAACTGAGCGGCGACCCCAAGGCCGCGAGAGTCGCCGCGATGATGGACCGCAGCGTCACCCGCATGTCCGAGCTCATCGAGGATGTCATGGATTTCGCCCGCGGCCGCCTGGGAGGCGGGATCGCACTTGAAGGCTGCGCCGAGGAGTCGCCGGAACCAGTCTTGCGCCAAGCGGTCGAGGAAGCCCGCGCAATGCGGCCCGATAAAACGATTGAGATGGCTTTCGATCTCATCGATCCCGTGGTCCACGACAAACGCCGTCTGGCCCAGCTCTTCACCAATCTGTTAGGCAATGCCCTGACCCACGGCAAGGATGGCGAACCCGTGAGGGTCCACGCCCGCAGCCAGGGAGGTCGCTTCGAACTCGCGGTGGAGAATGCCGCCGAACCGATCCCCGCCGAGACCATGGACCGACTCTTCCAACCCTTCGCCCGCGGGGACACCAGCGGACAAAAGCAAGGCCTGGGCCTCGGCCTCTACATCGCCTCCGAGATCGCCAAGGCCCACGGCGGGAAGATCGAGGTGAAGTCGGACGTGGACGGCACCCGCTTCACCTTCCGCATGGATGGTGCTCCCGCAGCCTGAGGCAGGACCTGCCTGCGGAAGGGAGTTCGGGATTGCGAAGTTACCCTGGTTCGTCACCTCCGCCGTCTCCTCAAGCCCATCCCCATCCCCAGCCCCATACAGGACAGGAGCAGAGCGGAAGGCTCCGGCACGACCACTAGATTCACGGAATAGCCAGTCAACTGCGGGCCGGTCTGCTGGACCAAAAAGCTATAAGTTCCCGGCCCGAGCGTACCACCTGCGAAGCCAGCCGCTCCCAGACCGGCGCTACCGAGACCAGCCAGGATATTCTCCCCGATCTGGCCCGAAGTCAGGTGATTCGCACCAAGGAAGCTGCCTACCGTCCCTGCGCTCGGGATAAAGCTCGTGGCACCGAGGTTGATGGCACTGAAGCCAGTGTTCCCGTCTCCGGCCGCACCCGTATTGAGATCGTCGTAGTCCAGCAGTTGGATGGCACCGAGCGACTGCCCGGGCAGGATCGTGAAGGTGACGTAGTCTCGTGCATCGGTCGTGCCGTTGACGTTGCCGCTGATGATATTGCTTCCCAGTACAACCACGAGGGAGGTCGGAGCAGCTTCATTCGACGACAGGTCGCCGTTGCTGGTTTCAGTCCAAATGGTCGCCGCGGACGCGGTCGCCGTAAGGAGCGCGAGCGAGAAGACATGAATGAGAGGAGTATTCATGAGCCTGTTTGTTTTTGGAGGGGAATGGATGCTCGATTCAGGAAAGCACCTATCTGCCAGGATGAACAGTTAGGATGACTGGGCAAGCTTTTCCGCCCCCAACCCCAACTCGACCTCTCCCCCCTGACCGAGATTATTGCCCGAGCTCTTTTTCGATGCGCCGACGCACGACGGGATCCTTCACAACATCCAAGGCGGCTGCCAAGGACGCCTCGTCACCAGCGGAGAGAAAGAACCGGCAAGCAACGAGGGCCGCATCCGCTTGAATCGGCGAGGACGTATTCGCGGCAAGCCATTGGATGGTTTCTTCGGGAGACGTCTTCGCGGTAAGCCGCACCGTGCTCTGAAAGGTCGTCGACTCCTCCGAGCGCTCACCCAGCACTTTCCCGGCAGCCAAGCGGCTCATTAAATCCAGGGCGGCGCCCCCTTTCACTTGGGCGAGTTTCCCAGCCAACTGGCCATCTTCCAGTGGCAGGACTTCGTTGATCTTCTCAAGACGGCTGGCGAGCATTGCCGCCGAATCCGAACTTGTCTGCGCGGAGCCGAAGACCCTGCCCAAAATCTCGTCCCTCACCTTCTTGGCATAGGGATCATCCTTTCCCTCCGCTGACTGTTGCACTCCGATCATCCAATCGACGGCCCGGTCGAGTCCCTCGTTCTGGATGAGGTTCCAAGTGAAGTGCCCGATGCACGCGTTCCGGTCTTCCTTCGGAAGCGACGCCAGCATCTCGATCGCACGATCCGAATCATGGAGGGCCAGGCCACCGAGAAGGCCGGGCAGCAAGCGCTTGCTTTGGGCTGGATCATTCACGCCAAGTTCATCCAGCCATTTCTTCGCAGCATTGGGATCCTTCCCAGCCCAGCCGTAGAAGGTATACCATGACTCGTCCTCGTGCTTGGACAGTCCTCGTTCCTTCCATCCTTCCATAATGTCGGGACCGAGACGCTGGCCGGCCACGGAGAGGGCGAAGAGGTATTCGCGGTCAAGGGTTCGCCCGGTTTGATTGTAGCTCCGCCCGAACTGATCCAGGACCTCCTGCCAGTTCGACTCGTCGATGCGGTTGTAGATTTCCCCGAGAAGTGTCCGACGCTCGTTCGCATCCGGGATCTCCATCGCGCGATAAGCGAGCCCCGGGACCGCCCCTCTCGAAGCGGTCCGCACCTCTTTCCGGAGGCGGGCGATCTCATCGAACTCTGCAGGCCCCATCCGGGCACCCGCCTTCGAGTCCAATGCTCCTGCCTGCCCTCCTGCCGCAGGACCATCTCCGGCACCTCGCCCCGATGGCATCGACCAACGCCCGGCGACTATCCCGAGCAGAATTCCGATCACCAGATGCCACCACCGCAATTTCACCTCCATCTCTTATCAGGGACACATCTCACCGCAATGGCATTTGCGCTTCACTTCAGGCTATTCAAATAGCTGAACAAATCGCTCACCTGCTGCTCGCTCAAGCCATCCATCAGCCCTTCCGGCATGAGGCTGCGCTTGGACACAGTGTGCTCGCGCACCATCCGCTTCGGGATCGCCCGCTCGTCCGCGCCGATCTGCCGGATCACGATCATATCCTTGTCCTCGGAGGCGAGGAAGCCGCTGGCAAAGCTGCCATCTTCCAAGGCGATGTCGTGACGGTAGTAGCCGCTCTCCAATTGCGCATTCGGTGTGAGCACATTTCGCAGCAAGCTCTCCGTGCCCATCGCGCCGGCCCCGCTCAGATTCGGGCCCACGGCTGTGCCCTCACCGGCGACCTGATGGCAAATCATGCAGGTGGCCTGGAAGATCTGGCGCCCCGCCGCCGGGGTGCCAGGCTTGTTCGCCAAGGCTCGCACGCGTTCGAACTTCTCCCCCAGCGTCTTCGCCGCCGCCGGAGTCAGCAGATCGGGAAAATCGGAAGTCCACTCCAGCGAGGCGCCACCTTCCGGAGTCATCCCTGGAGCCTCGCCGCTAATTTGCTGCACCAGCCCAGGCATCGCCGTCCCAGCGGGAATCCGCGTGCGGTACTCGCCGCGGATCTCCGCAGCACTGCGCGCCACACTCCAGATCCGATATTCCAGGAAGCTGCCCGCCGTCCCGCCGGGCTGATTTGCGCGCCCGATATCCAGATCCCGCATCACCGCCTTGAAGCGGCCACCCGAGACACCCGCTGGCTCGCCATCGAGATAGAGTGCCACCTTGCCGGCATCGTCGCGGGTCACCGCACAGTGCGTCCACTTGCCCGCTTCGATCGGGCGGTCGGCAATCACAACGTCACCAGCACCGCTGTACAGCCGCAGCCGCGCATCGTAGAAATTGATGTCGGCACCACCACCGCGCGTGCCCAAGAGCCCGTCGCGGTTATCAATCCGCGGATCCAGCTTCACCCAAGTCTCAACCGTGAAAGGTCCATCGAGGACAACCTTTGTCGGGATCACCGCGTCCTGCTTGCCGGGAAAACGGATCGCGCGCACCAGCAGGCCATCGACCTTTTGAAGCACTGCTTGGAAGTCGGGATGATCCGGCCCCAGCACCGCAGCCAGCTTCTCAACCACCGCCGGGTCGAAGCCAGCGAAGCCGCCTTCCGCGACCTTCCGCGCAAACGCGACGGCGGATTTTTTCTTGGAGATTAGGCCGTTGACCGCAAATTGGCGCATCGCCCCCGGCAGCTTCGCCCAGCGATCCTGGATCTCCATCACACAGCGCGGATCCCCCGAGGAAGCGAAACCGATCAGAGCCTCGCGGGCTACCGCTGGATCGCCGCTATCGAGATTTTTGAGGAACACATCCCGATCCGCCCCGCCGCATTCGTTCAGTGCCTTCAGCAGGGCGGCAAGCTCCGCCGGCTGGGTCTCCTTGAGTGCGAGCTCACGGATCATCGGTCCCAGTTGCTCCAAGCGGAAGCGCCGCGCCAGCTCCAGCGCCAGCGGCAATTTCTCCGGCGACTGCTGGATCATCGCCTGCGTCGCCTTGCCCACGGCCTCGCGCAGGCTTTCGTTGGAGGCCGCCACTGGATCGAGCTTGAGCAGCGAGCGCAAGAGGCCTTCGCGATTGGCGGCACTCTCGAGTTGTTTGCCGAAGGCAACCGCCACCGGCTCGCGCGAAAGCTGGGAACCTAACAGCGCAAGTTCGTCGCCGTCGATCGGCCGTTCGACGAGGCTGGGCAGCAAGCTCACCATCGCCAGCGCGCCGTCCTGCGGCGGCAGCGCGAGCGCACAAAGACGACGGGCCTCCATCGTCAAGGTCTCTTGGCCGGAGAAGAGCGTCCAAGCAGGCAAGGGATGATCCTCCAGCGCCCGGCGGATCAGGTAGCGCAGAAACTCCGCCTCGTAGGCGGCGCGACCACCTCCGGCCCCCGGTGCCGGCGTCATGTTGGCAATCACCGCCATCATCGCGGTGGTCGGCTCCTTTTGATAAAGCAAGGCATTCGCCAAGGCGCATGACACGCCGAAGTCCTCGCCCGCTTCCTTCGCCTGCACCACCGTCCGCAGGAAGAGGTTGCCGCCGATGCCGCGGGCGTCACCTGACGCTTCAATCACCTCGCGGCGGATATTCGGGTTCTTGTCGGCCGCCAGACGCAGCAGCAGCTCCCGGTTGAGTGCCCGCATCTCGCGGACCGCCCACAGGGCACCGAGGCGCTTGGGCAGCGGCTGCGAGTCATCGCCAGCCAACTCGCCTAAGAGCGGAACGACGTCCGCATCGGCGCGATCGCCGATCTCCTCCCATGCCATCTGCGCGATCCGTGCATTCGGGGAACCGAGCTGTCCTGTTAGATCAGCCGTCGCCAGCTTCGTGAGGTCCACAGGGGCTGAAGGCTGGAAGCCCTTCGGCTTCACACGCCAGATCCGGCCGCGGGTCTTGTCACGCTCGGGGTGGTTCCGTGGCACCTCATTGTGCGAGATGATCTTGTTATACCAATCCGCGATGTAGAGGCAGCCATCCGGTCCGAAATGAATCGAGACCGGGCGGAACCATTCGTCGGAAGACTCCATGAAGTCCTGCTGCTTCCTGTAAACCGGCTGCCCGTTCGCATCCGATTCCAAGGTCACGATCTGAATCCGGTTGGTGATCGGATTGGCCACGTAGAAGACCCGCTTGCCCGGCCACATCGCGGCAAAGGCGCTGCCCTCATCCTCCGCCAGGGCCAAGCCACTGAGACCCGTGCCGCCCATCGGCTGGCCGGGCGTGGACTCCGGCACCTGTGGCGCGTAGGGTTTCAGCTTCTCCTTCGAGCCGGTGGGGTAGTGGCTGCCATCGATGAATTCCGAGACAGGGTGCCCGAGATCGTTTGCTTCCTGCAGGAATTCACGGCCGTCCCTCGCCGAAGTGGTGAAGCCCCAGATGTTGTTGGGCCCGGCTGTTAGAAGACCGAAGTCGGAACCGTCGAGCCTTGCCCGGGCCAGCTTGCAGGCGTTGAGCGCGATCTCCGTCGGCCCGCTGGAGAATGCCGCACCATCCGGCCGCTGGACCTTGGAGGCATTGAACAAGCCCTGCGCCAGATAGAACCAGCCACCGGGCGAGCGTTCGAACTGGTGCGGGAAAAGGTGCGAATCCTGGATCCCGAAGCCCTTGAGGACCACATCGTAGTTGTCCGCCTTGCCGTCCTTGTCGAGGTCGGTGTAGCGCCGGATCTCGGTGCCGTGTTGGACCAAGACCGAGTTCTTGTAAGGCAGGATGCCCAGCGGGATCGCCAGCTTGTCCGCGAAGACCCGCGGCGTCTGCGGCCCCGGCTTCCAGGGCTCGTCGAAGACCAGCACCTTGTCCTTGCCGCCGCGCGCGTAGAGGGCCTCGGCCTCTGCCTGGTTCTCGTTCGCGTCCACCGGATACTCCAGCGCGGTCATCGTCCACATCTTGCCGGAGTGGTCCCAGGCCATGGTGATCGGCTTGCCGACGCCTTCCTTCTCGGAGGCGACCAGCTCGACCTCAAAACCCTCCGGAACTTTGAATGTGGCGATCTCCCGCTCCGCCGAGCGATTAAAAGCATCCTCCCACTTCGGCGAGTTGGGGGTCGGCGGCAGCTCTTGGATCGTGATGTCCTTGAACTGCGCCAGCACCTTGCCACCGCCATGGGTTTGCAGGCCGATCAAGCCTTCGAGTGGAATCATGCCGTCCTCTTCCTTGTAGTCCAGCGCGGCCACACCATTGATCCAGGAGCGGATGCGCGGGCCCTCGCAGCGGATCCGGTATTCGTTCCAGTCCCAGTCCTTGGCTGCACCCTTGATTGCCTCCGCATCCAGCGGTTCGCCGACCACCTTGTTCCTACGGGACTCATCGTACAACTTTCCCCACCAGCCGGTTCCGGCATCCACTTGGTAGCCGACCATCTCTGAGTTGTCCGCCTCTCGGCGGCTGCGGAGCTGCACGCCGGAGTTCATGAAGCCTTCGCCTTGCGTCAGGCGCACCTTCAGCTTCAGCTCAAAGTTCTCGTAGCGCTTCTTGGTCGCCAGGAAGGTATTGAAGGGCACCTTCTCCTCCAGCGAGCCGCCGGTGATCATGCCGTCCTGCACCTTCCACCACTTCTCCTCGCCCGGCCGGATTTCCCAACCGTCCAGCGACTTGCCATCGAAAAGCGACACCGGCGGCGTCGGCAGCGGCTTGTTCGAGTAATCGCCCCACTGGATGACCTCCCCCTCCTTGGCGCGGTCCAGGTAGTATTGCAGTGCTTCCTCGGTCCACCCGGGGTTCTGCTTCTCCTGGCCTTGCAGGAAACGCTTGGCGTCCGGGGTTTTCGAGACCCGACCGCCTTCGGGGATTTCCACACCCGCGCTCCACAGGATGCCGTTCAGCACCATCTTGCGTGCGTCGTCATTCGCCCAGCTCCATAGGAAGTGGCCGCCAGTGAACCCGAAAGCGCGCCCACCCTTCGGCCGCGGGTAGGCCCAGGCATCCCAGTGCTGGTGTTTCTCATCCTCCATCACCGCCCGCGCGGGATCATTGCCGCGATACGGGCTCAGCCCCGGTTCCACCAACTCCTTGTTAGGAAAAATCCGGAACAGCGGCTGGATCTGGCCGTGATCATGATCGGTCTCGCGCAGCAGGAAGTAGCACTCGTCAAAGATCGAGAAGGGCTTCACCCCGCGCATGACCGGGTGATCAGCATGCTCGCTCGACTTGGCATTCCAGAAATTGCTAATCGAGTAGTAGGCCTCGAAGTCCGCGCCCATCAGGTTCCGCCACTTCTCGCGCCGCGGGTCTTTGGCTTGCTCCTTGCTGTTAGGGTCCTGCGCCTGGATCCCGGTAGCCCAGTGCAGCGCCACCAGCCCCTTGCCGGAATTCATGAAGGCTTCCAGCTCGTCCAGCTTGTCATTCGCCGGATGCTGGTCCCAGCCGTCCGCATAGATCACCAGCGCATCCGCCTTCGCCAGGGTCTCCGCATCCGGCCACTCGCGGATGACCTGCGCCTCGACGTCGCCACCCTCCTTGATGGAGTCGCATAGCAAGGTGCTGCCCGGACCGTGGCGATGCTGGCCCCAGGCGTGGGTATCGTGCCCGGCTAGGAAGAGGATCCGCTTGGGAGCGGCCGTGGCAGCCCCGCAGGCTAGCAGGAGAAAAAGGATGGGTCGAAGTCGCATGGCAGGAGTGGGCTTGGGAATACGGAATGAAGCGTGCGAAATTGCAGTTTGGATCGTTGAAAATGACCGCGGCGCTCTTCGGATGAATGCGTCGGACATTCACACAAAGCCGCGCCGCGGAAGACAGTCTCAAATTCCCTCCGCCTCTCCATGCGCCATTTGGCACCGCCAGCCGCCACGCTTTTTGCGCCAGCCGCGCTCCACCGAAAACGGACGGCAATTTCACAGACCCTTCGCAGGGCTCTCATCCGCCGGGGCGAACTTGAGCGCCATGAACTTCTACGCATCCGCCCCCCCGGATCCGAGCCTGGCCCAGAAGACGAGGGGCAGTCATCTCGTTCTCTTCACCATCGGCTGCTTCCTGATGCTGCCCGCTGCAGCGGTCTTCGCACTGATGGCCATGGCCATGGAGGAAGGCGCCATTTTCAACCTCAATGGCGAGGAACTCGGCCTCGTCTTCACCGCCGCGCTCACCAGCACCACCGGGGTCTTGGCCTGGGCTGCTCTCGGGCTGCTGCTGACCAAGCCCGCACGGCCGAAGTGGCACTTCGCCGCTTGGTCCCTGGTCCTCAGCTTCGGGATCTTCTCCGTGCCCGCCTGCATTTACTGGCTGGCAGCCGACCACCATCCGCAAGAATCCATCAAGTGGATCGTAGCCACCGTCCTGATGATCGGCGTGGTCTGCGCCTTGCTTGGGGCACGGAACCTGAGCTTTACCCGCGCCTCCTTCTGCCGCCGCCCGGAGGAACCGCATCCGCTCAGACCGCTTGAAGCCGGCGGGCGAAGCTGATAGCTAGGAACCCATGCGTTGGCCGATCCCGTCCCTCTTGATTGCCCTCCTCGGTGTGGCGAACGGCGACGAACCCAAGGCCGAAAATCGGGCCGAAATCACCCTCTCAAAGCCCGCCGAAGGCCCGGAAAAAGCCTTCCCGATCGGCAATGGCGAGCTGCGCGCCCGGGTCAAGGGCCGCACCAGCCTCGAGCCGATGGCCATCTTTCCTAGGGGTGGCCGCCACCCCGCGACCCCGCAGGTACCGGGCAATGCGATCTGCGGACCGGCATGGTTCCATTTCTCGCTCGACTGGCTGGCGGAGAACGAGGGACCGGTCACCAACTACAAGCGGACCCTCAATCTGGAGGATGGTACCGTAGTGACGACCTTCAACCGCGGCGGTGCGGGCTTCACCTGGACGGTTTTCGCCACCGGTGAGGACGGGCTGATTGTCACTCACTTGCGCACGGACAAGCCGGGCTCGCTGCATTTCCGGGTGACTCTGCCGACCGAGTTGCCCGCCACCCTCAAGGTCGAGGACCGCCGGATCCTGACGCTCAACGGCAAATCCGGCGGCAAGCCCTTCGCCGCACGCGCTTGGGTCTACCCGATGGAATCGGAGGTCACCCCGGGCGAGAAGGAGATCACGGTGCGCGGCGAGGGCGAGGCGCTGATCCTGCTGGCCGCGACCCGTGATCCAGACAAGATCGCGACCCTGCCCGATCGACTCAAGCCGCTGGGCTTCGGCGGTGACGATCACCCCGATGTCTTCCAAGTCTGGAACGGCCTTCTGGAGCGACACCTCGCGGCCCACCGCAAGGCGATGGAAAATGCCGGCGAGACGAAGCAGCAGATCTTCAACCGCTACGCGAAAGTAGCAATCACTCCGCCCGAGCAACTCAAACCGGCGGAGGCATTGCCACCGCCACCGGAAGACATCGAATTCCCGCCGGAAGATCCCGCTGACAATCCGAAGGATGGCGAGATTTTACCGGGAAAAAAGTAAACAGCGTCAGCGGCTGAGCTCTTCTTGGTAAATCAGCTTGAAGCCGGCGTTGTTCAGCACCCCAACGGCGAAGTCGTAGTCCTCCACATGCAGCGCCAGAAGGGTGTGGCCCTTGGGCGATGGCATGAGGGCGTAGGCGAAATCGATATTGGTCTCAGCGACCATCAAGGTATCGAGCACCGGAAGGAGTTCCGGACCGGACTCACGCAGCGAGATGACCACCAGTTCGCAAAGGGTATGCGGAATCCCCTTTTCCACGAAGATCTGCTCAGTGGTATCCGGATCGGTAACCACCAGACGGGCGATCGTCGCATCCCGCGAATCCTGGACGCTGAGTCCCACCACTTCGATCGCGGCCGAGCGCAAGAGTTTGACCAGCGAGGCGAGGGCTCCGGCACGATTGGGCAGTAGCACGGAGAATTGCTTCACCGGATTCCCCGGTGCGATCGTCTTGGCGGGCATGTCAAAAAGGAGGAATCAGCCCCGCGGGCCGCGGAGCGGGACCGTTATTACCTCACCTTTACTACGATTCTCAATCACCATTTGATTGGGGCGGACATCGATGACGGTGAATTCCTCTCCCCCGGCCGAGCGGAAATGCTGCCCGGCGCGGGCCACATAGCGTTTGCCCGAGGAATCCTCGACCAAGGCGACCGGATCGCTACCCGTGGGGTCGATGCCGGAGATGATCTCGCGGCGGCGGCCGGTCGAGGGGTCCTCCAGCTCAACGACCGAGACCGGAGAGGCGGGCTGGGCGCTATCCTTGATCGACTGCACACGGCTGCTGACCTTCACCACTTTGAGGCGCGACTTCGGGATAGTTCCGCCCTCGGGGACCGCTTCCACGCCGCCGCCCACCATCCTGAAACGGGCCACTTGGCCCTCGGACGCTTCCACCCGCAGCGGCAATTCGCGCTGGCGGTAAGCGCGCATGACCAACGGGGAGGCAGGAGCGGCACTGGCTTGGGTAGTGGTTTCGGAAGGAGAAGGCCCGGGATGTGCCCCAGCGGACAGCACGGCGGCTTCCAAGGGAGCCGGCGGAGCGGCCGAGGCAGTCTTGGGCTGTCCCGCGGGATCGACTCCCGCTGCCAGGCCTGCCTTGGCATCGGCGGCGGCGATCAGATCCATCATCTCCTTGCCTAGATCGGACGGCTCCTCGAGGCCGAACTCATCCAGCTTCGGCTGCTTGGCCAAATGATCAGCCAAGACCTCGTGCCCCGCCTCGCGGGCAAGGTCGGCGGCGGTCCGGCCTTGGTCGTCCATCGAGAAGCGGTTCGCGCCGAGATTCAGAAGCATTTCGGCGGCTTCGACATTGCCGTTCTGCGCCGCCACCATTAGGGCAGTGCGGCCGTCGTCCATGCGGGCGTAAATCGAGGCACCGTATTGGGTCAGCTCGTCGATGGCAGTGGGCCGGCCCTCAAGGGCAGCCACCAACAGGGCGTCATCGAGCCCGTCGCGATCTTGGGCCGCCAAGGCGGCAGCGGTTCCCGGCTGGCCTTCCAGCACCGCGATGGTCAGGCACTTATAGCCCTTGGCGTTCTTCTTCTGGGAATCCGCCCTGTGGGCGAGAAGGAAGCGGACCATCGCCGGAGTCCCCTTGGTGATGGCTGACATCAGCGGGGTTTGTTGCTCAGCATTCAAGACATCAACCGGCAGTCCATGATTGATCAGAAATTTCGCCGACTCCTTCATGCCCGCGGCAGCAGCGGCGTGGAGGGCGGTGTCGCCCGCTTGATTGCGGGTATCGATGGCGATCCCGTTCTTGGTGATCTCCTCAAGGGCCTTCACGTCATCGCTTTCCGCAGCACGAAAGAAGGCTTCAGGGCTGACGTCGTAGCCCTTTTCCTTCAGCTCCTGGCGAGCCGTTTCATGGCGATCGCGACAGCCGGTGGAAATGACAAGGGCTGCGCCGAGGCCGAGGACAAGCATGGGTTTCCCGCTCACACGAGAGGGAATACTTCGGATTTGTTAAGCTTTCAATCCGGAACCCTCGGCGCTTTCCACGGAAAAGATCCGGCAGATCCCGTCCGTCACCTGGAACTTCACCTCCACACCACAGAGACCGGCACCGTGGGTGCGGCCGGGTTCATCACGGCCAGCGGGCGGCCGGGGGTCGAGCGAGAGCGCCTCAACGATGACTTGGCGGGAGCGCTCGGGCAGGCGGTCGAAATTCGCGACTTCCTCCGCGATCACTTGTAGGCGCTCCGGCTCGGAGGGAGCGAAGCCGCCACGGGCTTCTGGCAAGGCCTCGGCGTAAGGCAGGTAGGGCTTGATGTCGAAGACCGGAGTGCCATCGACCAGATCGAGACCGCCCAAGCGCAACACCGAGCCACCGGGACGGGACTCAATTCCCTCCAAGCGGACCAGAGAGAGTCCCAAGCCGTTAGGCCGGAAGGTCGAACGGGTGGCAAAGACCCCCACCCTTTCGTTCCCGCCAAGCCGCGGCGGGCGCACGGTGGGCTTCCAGCCAGCCGCGGCGGTGAGGTGGAAGCCGAAGATCAGCCAGAGATGGGAGAAGCCTTCAATGCCCCGGAGGGCCTCAGCCTGGCGATACTCCGGCTCGAAGACCAGTTCGCCCCAAGCGCTCGGACAGAGGCCGGGCTGGCGCGGCACCGCAAACTTGCCGCCGAAGCAGGAACGGATGATGCCGATGGGCTGGATTTCCACGGGCGAAGGATTCTTCGTTGCGGACCGCTTGCCAAGCTGCACCGACCATCGGGTTTTGATTTGCCAGTGCGAAGAGCGCTCCCAAGCTCCGCGGCGTGCTCGCCCGACTGTTGCTAACCATTCCCGCCGCTGCCCTGCTTTGCCAATGTTCCCCGGTTGCAAGTTCAGATCTCTCGATTGCCGGGCCGGCCTCATCTGTTAGACGGGAGGAGGCGATTGCCATCGCATACACCTACAGCCGGGTGGAGTGGATGCCGGAGGAGCGGCATGTGAGGCATGGCAAGGATCGCGCAGGAATCACGGTGCATACGCCGGATACTTCGTTGGCGTTGCATGGCTTCTCGAATGGCTGGTGGCAGCCAGGGAAGAAGGCTCGCGGGGTGGTCTATCAGTGGGGTGGATTTGATACGCCGCAGCAGTTCGTGGATTCGCTGGCGAAGGGTGAAGTAGCGGGAGACATCTCGACTGCAGAGAAGCGGCGGCTCAATGACGATGGGACCAGCAAGGAGGCTTGTGGCATCGATTGCTCGGGTTTCGTGTCGCGCTGCTGGCGGCTTTCAAAACCGGTATCGACGAAGGAGTTGCCGGGGATCTGCGACAAGCTCGGATCCTGGGATGAGTTGAAGGCGGGAGACATCCTGCTCAACAACCAGCATGTGCTGCTCTTCGCGAGGTGGGCGAAGCCGGGGAAGACGGTGTATGCTTATGAGGCGGGTCCACTCCCGGTATGGCGGGTGAATGCGGCGGAGATCGAGGTGGAGGTCCTGACGAAGCGGGGCTACTCGCCATGGCGTTATCGGGAGATCCGGGATTAAGCCGGGGCCGCTTCCATCTCGGCGTGCTCAATCCTTCGCGTGTTCCTTGAGGATCTTCATGACCTTCGCAATGGCCTGCGGATCCTGGTGGGCACTGTGATCGGAGGGGACGATCTGTTCGCTCTGCGCCCCCGCCATGTGGGAACTCCAATAGGGAACAACGCCGTCGCTGGAATCCGGCGAATCGCCACGACCGCGGTCGCCGATGATAGTGTGGTAGGGCACACCGGGCGTGGTTGGCAGTGTGTTGATCGCCTGCACGAAGCGGCTTTCGGGCGTGAGGGTGTCCACGCTGTTCGCACGGCGCTTCGGCTTCAATTCGCTCGCGAGCGCGGAGGTGTGGTGAAGCATCTCGTCGCTCGCCTGGTTGGCCAGTTGTGCGGGGCGGATGAGGCCGGCGAGGGCGCGACCAAGCCAGCCCTTGGCCATATTGCTGCCCTTCAATGGTGCGGCGATGAAGATGACCCGGCCCACCTCCGGGCGGTGCTGGAAGTAGAGTTCATCCCGGAAATAATCGCGGGTGTGGGGGGACAGCGGGACTTCATCAAGCGGCTTGCCGAAGATCTTCTGGCAGAGCGTATCGCCGCTATCCGTGATGAGCAGGCGGCTGATGCAGCCGCCCATGCTGTGGCCGATCACCACCATGGGCTTGCGCAAGGGCATCCGCTGCTCCACTTCATCGAGCTCCTTGCGCAGGATCGCCGCGGAGTAGGGATAAGGGTAGCCGCTGGGGTAGCTGTAGAACCAGAACTGGTAGTGCTTCCGGATCTCCGGATCACCACGCAGGGTATTGATCATCGGCGTCCAGGTGGCCTGCGAATCCATCAGGCCGTGGATGACCAGGACGACGGTCTTGTTAGGATCGTAAGGTTGGAGCCGCTCGATCGCCGCGGTATGCGCATACTTCTCCGGATTGAGGACGCGGAGGTACTCGTGCTTGGCCGGATCGGTCTGCTGGAGCATGACGGCCAACGGGACGGTGAAGTCCGCCGCGAGCGGCATGGTGTGGCCGGCGATGCTGACCTTCTCCACCGCCAAGGGATCCTCGGCGGAGATGATGCAGCGTCGGCCCTCAAAGCGGGCCAAGGCGGTGACACTGTAGAACACGCGGGAGGGAGCGAAAGTCTGGCGCGCATTCTTGGCAGGCTCGCGCTCGACGGCGACGATTGGTGCGCCAATACCCGCGCGGACCGTGCGCTCCGTGACATAGCTGCCGCCGACATCGAACTCGTCCGCCGGCGTGAAGTCGTAGCGGGCCGGATTCCACTCCGGGCGCGGGTCGGGCTTGCGGGTAATCTCGTAATCGCCATGGGAGCCGGGCACGATCAGCGATTGGGACCACGCGTCCGCCCTCCCCTGGCGCAAGATATCGATGGCACGTCCGAGCGCGAAGTTGTAGTCACGCCGGGCGAGTTGATTGTCCGGATGCTTGCCCAGCTCGCGCGAGGCCATATCGAGTGCTTCAATGCAATCGCCGAGAGCCTTGAGCGGAGTGCCGCGATGCTGTCCGGTCGCGCGGCTGATCGCTCGTTCCGCGGCGACGAGTTCGCCAGCCCCGGCAGGTCCGTCCAGCGAGGGACGCCTCATGGAGACCTCGCCGTATTGCGAGCAGGCGGCTAGCAGAAGGGCCGGCCCGATGGCGGGGAGAAGCAAGCGCATGACTGGTGGAAATGAGGACCATTCGGAATCATGGACTGTGACGCAATTGGACTTTGGTTCAATCACCCAGAGCCGCTCGGCAGCTTGAAGCAATTTTGACGCGACCTTGGGAGAAGTGAGATCCGGCATACCGGGAAAGAGCGTGATGCTGGGTCCTTGAATGCAGCCCGCTGGATGTGCAGACTGTGTCCCAGCGCATGTCCGGCAATTCCACTGCCAGCCGCGGTCGTCAGCCGGGACTGTTCCGTCTCGAGAATCCGCTGACGATGCGCTTTGGCGCGGAGTATTTCGCAAAACTGCCCCGGGGCCCGGGAGTTTACTTTTTCTCGGATCAGCACGCGCGGCTGCTGTACATCGGGCAGTCGGCGAACCTGCGGGCGCGGATCGGGAGTTACCGGCATGTGACCCCGGAGAGGCATCCGCGGCGGACGCTGCGCTTGGTAGCGCGGATCCATGCGATCCGCTGGGAGGATTGCGAGTCAGCATTGGCGGCGATCGAGCGCGAGCGGGAGTTGCTGCTCGAGCACCGGCCGCCATTCAACCGTGCCGGAGTTTGGATCGGGCCTCCGTGGTGGTTGAGCGCGGAGGTGGAGGCTGGAAAATTGAACCTCGCCTTGGGACGGGAGCAGAATGGGATAGGTCCCCTGCCCCCGGCCTTCCGGCATGTGTTCGGCAGCTTGGCGCGCTGTGTGTATCGCGTGGCTTATCCGGAGATGCCTTGGTATGCCTTTCCCTGTGGGTTGATGCGGGCAACGGTGCCTCTCAGTTTGAGACTGGGATTGGGGGAAGAGAGCCGGCTTTTGTTGGCCGAGGCTGCGTGTGGGCGGGTGGAGGCATTGATCCGGAGCTTGGATGAGATTCCGATGCCCGAGTCTGATCAGCAGCGGGAGTTCTGGGAGGAGGAACGGGAGCGCGTGCTGATGTATGGAGGGAAGCACGGACCTGCAATGGATCCGCCTACTGGGGTAGCTCACTCAAGCCTCCAAGCCGGTTGAAAACCAGTGCATCCGGTGGGCTGAGGGCGATGAGGGACTCGCGGCGCTCCTAAAAAAGTATTCCCGGGGAAACGACGCCGGAGATCACCACGCACTCCTTCTTAAGCAAGCGACTGACCCGGCGAGGGGGAGGTTCTCGCCGGATCAGTGCGCCTGAATCGGGGGGAAGATTCGATCAGGCGGCCTTCCGGAGAAGAGCCACCAATACGCCCTGAATGATGAGTTCGCGAGCGGGAATGAGATCGGGGAATTGCTCGTTTTCAGCGTGAAGGAAGGGCTTGCCCTTGTTCACGATGTAACGCTTGAGAGTGGTCTCGCCATCAATGAGAGCAGCGACGATGTCGCGGTCACGCGGCTCGCGGAACTCGAGAATGACAGTGTCGCCGTGGCAGATGTGGGCATCGACCATCGAGTCACCGCGGACCTTCAGGGCGAAGGTGCGGGCGCTACGCGGGATGCCGATGGAGGCGATATCCACCGAGACGCAACCAAGGCGCTCCTGCTCCACCTCACCGGCCATACCGGCGGCGATCTGGCCGTAAACCGGGATGTCCACGATTTCCTCGCGGTCGAGTTCTTCCGGGAAGACCACAGCACGGGCCTTACCGGGGAGACGCTGGATGACTCCCTTGCGCTCCAAGGCGCGGAGGTGGCTCATCGCCGCCGTCTGGCTGGCGAAGCCGAAATAGTGCTGCAACTCACGGGTGGAGGGCATCACACCGGTGGTCCGTTGTGCGGACTTCAGGTATTCCACGATCTCCTTCTGGCGCTGGGTCAACCCTTCGTGCATGGCTTAGTGAACAGTGTTCTTAGGAACAAACCATGGTCGTGAAATTACGGCAAGCGAAAATTCGTGGATTTCCCGTCTTGAGGAAGCGGGCGTGAAACCCGATAATCCCCAGCGATGTTTCGCCGAGCCAGCCTGCGTGTCGTCGCACTTCTCGCCTTTTCCGTTCTGCTTCCGGCCTGTGGTGTGGATACGCCACCGCCGAAGCGCAGCACCAGCACCCCCACCGCAGCTTCCACGCCTGACAATGCGCCGCTGCAGACCACGACCGTGCCGCGGACCCCACCGCCAGCGGTGGCCGCGCAGAGCGCGATCGTGATCGATCCCCTCTCCGGACGGGTCCTCTTCGCCAAGAACGCCGATACCCAGCGACAGATCGCTTCCACACAGAAGCTGGTCACCGCGCTGGTGGTGATGGATTCCGGCAGCCTGAGCGATCCGGTGACGATCACCCCGGAAGACACCCAGTGCGAGCCGACCAAGCTCAATCTGAAGGCCGGTGAAACCTATACCCGCGGCGACCTGCTCCGGGTGCTGATCGTCAAGAGCGCGAACGATGTGGCACGGGCACTTGCCCGCGACGTGGGTGGCAGCCAAGAGGGCTTCGCCCAGCTCATGAACCAGAAGGCTGCCTCGCTCGGCATGCGCAACTCGCATTTCGTGAACCCGAACGGTTTGCCAAACGCGGCGCAATATTCCACCGCGCGGGACATCTCGATCGCTGCCCGCTCCGCGTGGCGCATCCAGACGATCCGCTCGATGACCTCCCTGAAGGCCACCTCCTTCCAATACAACGACGGACGGGTGAAGACGCTGGAGAACACCAACAAGCTCCTGAAGCGGGTGCCCTACTGCGACGGCCTCAAGACCGGCACCACCGACCTCGCCGGGCGCTGCTTGGTGAGCTCTGGAACTCTCAACGGCCGCTCCGCGATCGTCGTGGTGCTGAAGAGCACCACACCGAATGTGTGGGACGATTCTGAAAAGCTCCTGCGCTGGGCTCTGGAGCGGCCGGCGGCGTCTTGAGTGGAGCGGAATGAGCGGACCGCAGGATGAACTCGCGGGGCTGGCATCGGCCGGCTTGCTGCGCAGCCTGCGGGCGCTGGACTCCGGCACAGGCCCACGCGTGATCCGCGAGGGCCGGGAACTATGGAACTTCGCTTCCAACGATTACCTCGGCTTGGCCGGCCATCCGGCGCTGGCGGAGGCTTTCATCGAAGGGGTTAGCAAGTATGGAGTGGGGGCCGCGGCCTCGCGCTTAGTATGTGGCACCTTGCCACCGCACCGGGAGCTGGAGGAGGCGATGGCAGCGGCCAAGGGCTGTGAGGCAGCGCTGACCTTTCCGAGTGGATTTGCCACCGCTACCGGGTCGCTGCCGGCCTTGGCCGGCAAGGATGACGTGCTGGTGCTGGACAAGCTGTGCCATGCCTCGTTGATCGATGGGGCGCGGCTTTCCGGTGCCACGATCCGGGTCTTCCCACACAACGATGTCGCGAAGCTGGAGAAGCTGTTAGCGGGTATCCGCGGCAAGCAAGCAAAGGCGCGGGTGATCGTGGTGACGGAGTCCGTCTTCTCGATGGACGGCGACCTGTGCCCCCTGCGTGAGATCGTGGACGCAAAGGACCGACATGGGGCCTTGCTGTTCCTGGATGAGGCGCATGCCTTCGGAGTGCTGGGGCCGCATGGGATGGGCCTGGCAGAGCGAGAGGGTCTCCAGGATCGCGTGGATTTCCAAATGGGCACGCTGAGCAAGGCGGCGGGCTTGGCGGGAGGATATCTGGCCACCAGCGGGGCATGGCGGGATCTATTGGTGAATCGCGCGCGGTCGTTTGTTTATACGACGGCACCGCCGCCAGCGCTGGCGTGTGCTTCGTTGAAGGCCCTGGAGATCATCCGATCTGAGGAAGGTCAGCAGTTGCGGCAGCGACTCCGGGAGAACCTCAGGGTGATCGATCCGAGCCACGAGTCGGCGATCGTGCCGGTGCTGTTAGGTGAGAATGAGGCGGCGCTGAACGCCTCCGCCAAACTGGAAGAAGCCGGCTTCATGGTGCCGGCGATCCGCTATCCAACCGTGCCGCGGGGCAAGGCACGGCTGCGGGTTTCGCTTTCGGCAGCGCATTCGGCAGAAGTGGTGCGGGACTTGGCTGGATTGCTATTGGGCCGAGCGCAAAATTCTTGAGTTCGGCAGCGGTCCGTCGAGAACCGATGCTATGAGTGATCACGATCCGTTTAACCAACCCGAGATAGCGCACCCGCGATCCCGTGATTTGATGGCGGAAGAGCTATTCTGGGACTGCGCCGACGAAGATGCTCCATTTGGCAGCGACGAGGGATGGACCGCTTATTACGAGTGGCGCCAGTGGCGGGAAGACAATCCGGGAAGCTCCTTGGTGGACTGCTTCTCTTGGATTCTCAACGACAGATTGGACGAATACAACGACTCGCTAAGCTCCGATGAGAGGATCGCCGCTGATCTGGAGTCGCCTGACGATGCATTCCTTTCTGAAGCCTTCGATATCTTCACCTTGGACACAACTATCATCGGCACCGCGCTCGGCCAACTCCTTGATGAAGGCATGATCGACGTCACCGCGAAGCCTTATGTCCAGGTCGCTATTGCGCGGCAGTTGAATCCCCGCATTTGCGAAAGCGATGCCAGACGCGAGATTTTGCTGGCGGTCAAGCGAGTGATCGAAAAGGCGTGACGCGAACCGTCTAGCACAAGGATGACTTAAGGGACCATAAAACCCGATTCGGGGTTCGATCCTGTTCCTAAGGTAGCTCGAAGGGCACTCGTTTAAGGCGACTTTCGGTAGGGCTGTCTGGCCTCAGGCAGCCGCGGGCGATCCGCGTGGACCTTAACAATCTTCTACGCTCTCGGATGATTCCCACATCGCTCGCGGCGCGCTGAGGCCAGCGCGCCCTACCGGCCTTAAACGAATGCCATTCAAGATAGCCCGGGTCCACCCGGCGGCGGATCGGACAAGTTGTTCCCGTGGTGAACCTTGTCGGTCGAGTAGTGGAGCACGATATCCGCGAGGCTCACCTCGCTCCACCCGTCCATGCGGCTGATGATCGTGGCCATTTGAGCCTCGCGCTGCTCGGCACCAATGCCTCCCTGGCGGTATCCTTCCTACTCCAAGCAGCGTAGCACCGACAATTGCGCGTCGCGGACTTTCTCGGCAGCACGTTCGATCCGTTCGGGAGACTCCTGCCTTTTGATCGCGCCCATCAGTTCCTCGACCCGCTTGTCGCGGATCTTGCGCTTCTTGAAAGCTCCGACGCCCGGGATGTAGTTCGACATAGAGGCGGCCCGAGAAGGGCATTGCCGAGGAGTATAGCAAGCGTTGGGGTCTGCTCAAGTTTGCAGGTGAATCCCGCTTTTACGGAACCCCTGTGGGGTTCGGATCCGTTTGGGGTCTATACCGGGGTGGCCTTCTTCGTCGGCAACCCCGGGCTTTGTTACGGAACGGCGTTGCCGTTCTTGAAAAAAGGCGTTCACGCGTCCCGCGGCTAGATTAGTCGGGCAGCTTGATCACCGCAACGACGGGACGGTGATCCGAGGCCACGTTCTCCTGAAGGACCGTGGCGTCTTCTTTCCTTTCCAGACCACCGAGGAATATATGATCGATCTCGCTGGAGGGCTTCCCAGCCGGACAGGTCAGCTTCGGTTCCTTCTTGGGGACCGCCTGCCATTGGGCGGCGAAGGCCTTCAGAGGTGCGGACTCGGGACCATCGTTGAAGTCACCGGCGAGGATCATCGGCTCGTGGTGATTCTCCAAAGCCTTCGCCAAGGTCTCGGCCTGTTTCAGGCGGCGGGCATCCTGCTGATGGTCGAGGTGAACGGTGACCATCCGCAGGGGCTTGCCATCGATCTTCACCTCCGCCTCGAAGGCGATGCGCGGCTCACCGTCGCCGGGCAGTTGGTGGACTTGGGTATCGCCAATCGGGAAGCGTGAGAGGATGGCCTGTCCATAGGCTCCGCCGTCGAAGTCCATCGCCTTACCAAAGGCCACGTGAAGACCGGTAAGGCGGGCGAGCTCGGCGGCTTCGTCGATGCTCTTCGAGCGGCGGCACTTGTTGTCGATCTCCTGAAGTGCGACCAGATCCGGCTTTTGCTCGGAAATGACCTTGGCGATGCGCTCAAGATCCAGCTTGTCGTCCTCCCCCACCCCGTGGTGAAGATTCCAAGAGAGAACCCGGAGTTCGCCAGCTTGGACAGAAGCAGCGGTGGCAAGGAGGATGGCGAAGAGTGGACGCAACATGTGAGGGTCTTGATACGCATCGTGGCGGAAATTCTCTCGTTCGAGGTGAATTCGTGAGCCCGAATTGCGTGTCGCCCGAGTTGGAGAACTGTGCTTTAATCACGCGAGTGCCGCTGACCCTCGCCAGCAAGATCACGCTGGGCCGCATCTTCCTGGTGCCGGTCTTCGCCGTTTATGTGGCGCGCTATGGGATGAGCGTCACGGCGAGGCACCCAGAGGAGAGCCTGCGCTGGACGGCGTTGGGCCTCTTCGTCTTCGCGGCGGCCACGGACGGGGTGGACGGATTCATCGCCCGGCACTTCAACCAGAAGTCGAAGTTCGGGGCCTTCATCGATCCGCTGGCGGACAAATTCCTGCTGATCACAGCGATCGTGTTCCTGAGCGCCTTCCCGTGGGGCGACAACGATTGGCGGATCCCGCCGTGGTTCGCATGGCTGGTGATCATCCGGGATACCCTGATCGTGATCGGGATCATCCTGGTGAAGCGCTCCGCAAAGAACGTCCACTATTCCCCGCACTGGACCGGCAAGGTGTGCACGGTGACCCAAATGTTCGCGATCGGCTGGGTGATGCTCAAGGTGAGCCACCTGCCGCCGGTCTATCCCTGCCTGGTGGCGGCGGTTTTCACCCTGTGGTCGGCCTTCAACTACTATCTTGAAGCCTCACGGCAATTGCGGCGAAGCCCCGCTACCCAAGCCGTCGATGGCAAACCCACCCCTTCGCCATGAAGCTTCCGCGTATCCTTGCCGCTTGCCTCTTCTTGGCTTCCTTCAAGACGTCGGCGCAGACCGACGAGGAAATCAAGGTCATCGAGGCGGAGACAAGGAAGGAGTATGTAGAGACATACAACAATATGATCAAAAACGGGGCGCTCGACCCCAAGGCCGATGAGGGCGCCGGGACGCCGGGTTCCCTCGAACGCCGTCTGTGGAGGTTGGGTTTCGATTCCGCCGTGGTGGAGCTTCTGGATCCGGAAAAAGCCCAAGTAGCCAAAGATCCTGGCTTGGTACGGCCTTTCGGCCGCGGCGTCGCTATTCACTACGCTTTGGGCTTCATTGCCGGTCAGCAAGCGTCCTGCGAGGGGGCGCGCGAGCTCTTCATGAAGATCCGCGCGCGGCGCATCGGAGAATTGGACGATCATCTCGCCCGCAAGAAGCTGGAGAAGAAGAGCAAACCGGCTGGGGAAACCCCGAAATAGGCGTTTTCCTTGGCGCGCTCGCCAGCTCCTGCCGGGATTCGATCCTGCGACCGTCACCACCGGGGGTATCGCTTCGCCGGACACCACGCTATTTGATATTCTCCTTCCGGGAGTGGGGAACTTGATCACGGGCCCTGACCCGGGCGGCCCTGCCGAAACCGGCCCGTAATGCCCTTGCCCCCGGCCGCTTGCTGGCCTAAGCCCCTCGCATGCCTACCGTTGCCATCGTCGGTCGCCCCAATGTCGGGAAGTCCGCGCTCTTCAACCGCCTCGCCAAGCGGAAGATCGCGATCGTCCACGACCAGCCGGGCGTGACCCGCGACCGGATTTCCGCGCCCTGCTTGGCGACGACCATCCCCTGCACGTTGATCGATACCGGCGGCATCGGCGGGACGCTGGAAGACGGCTTTGCCGAAGCCGTGACCATCGAGGCCGATATCGCGATGCAAACGGCCGACCTGATCCTGTTCGTGGTGGATGCCCAGAGCGGCCTGACCCCCGTCGATCTGGATCTTGGGGCGAAGCTACGCAAGGCCAAGCCGCCGGTGATGCTGGTGGTGAACAAGGTGGACGAGGAGAAGCACACCAAGAACGCCGATGAATTCGCGCGCTTGGGCTTCGGCGAGGCGGTTCGGGTTTCCGCAGAGCACGGCAAGGGCATGCAATTCCTGACCGAAAAGATCGACGAATTCATGAAGCCAATCGTCGGCGAAATCGAGCAGATCGTGGCTGAAGCGGAGATCGCCGGGATCAAGCTCGCCATCGTCGGCAAGCCGAATGCGGGCAAGTCCTCGCTGGCAAATGCGATCCTCAATGACCAGCGGACCATCGTTTCGGATATCGCCGGGACCACCCGCGACGCCATCGACCTGCCCTGCGAATTCGCAGGCGAGAAGTTCACACTGATCGATACCGCCGGCCTGCGCCCGCGCTCGAAGCGGGATACCTCAGTTGAGGTGTTCTCCGCGATGCGCTCCGAACGGGCGGTCCGCCGCGCCGACCTGTGCATCCTGGTGGTGGACCTCGCCGCGGGGATCAGTTCGCAGGACCGCAAGATCGCGCAGATGGTGTTGGAGGAGAATAAGCCCTGCCTGATCGTGCTGAACAAATTCGACCTCTATCACCCGGACGCGCCGAAGAAGGCGCGGATGGAAGAGGCCACGGAGCACGTGAAGCGCGAACTCTTCTTCCTTTCTTATGCACCCTTCGTCGCGGTTTCGGCCAAGAGCGGTCAAGCCGTCGATCAGGTGCTCAAGGAGGTGCTGAAGATCCGCAAGGGAGCCAAGCAGGTGCCGAGCACCGGCAAGCTTAACCGCATGCTGCAGGAAGCCTTCCAGATCAATCCACCGCCCACGGACAAGCGCTCGGCCAAGCGGGTGAAGCTCTACTACGCCACCGCCGCGGTGGATGAGAAGTATAGCACCATCCCGGTGCCGACCTTCGTGCTCTTCGTGAACGACAAGAGCCTGATGCCGCAGAGCTATGAGAGCTATCTCTCGAACCGCTTGCGGGAATTCAATCCAGTGGCGGGAGTGCCGATCGTGTTTTCCGTGAGATCACGGGATCGCCGCGAGTGGGAGAAGCGGGATGGCCCTCCTGGTGGAGCGCGGGGTGGAAAGAAGACGGATAGTCCGCGGGGTGGCCCCAAGGGCGGCAAGAAAAAGGACGGTCCGCCAGGTGGTGCGCGCGGCGGGAAGAAGAAGTGAAAGGCGAGAGGCTCTCCGAAGGACTGAAGCCGCGGCGCTGCTTCAAGGTCCGATAGTCTCGCTCCCCCGATAGCTATCTCGCAGGGCGCGGGGACCGATACCGCTGCTTCCAGGCGGTAGGGCTGCGTGCCGCCTCAGCTTGATACCGGTTACCGGCGAGCCGACCAGTTCACCCCGGCGTGGAAATCCGGTTTGCACTGGGAGTTTCCCGTTTCAATTTAATGTACTTTTGTGGAGCTCGGCACCCCGATCACGGCTGCCTTGAGCGCGATTGAAGGTCTTTCAAAAGCCTTATATTTCAAGGCTATAGCGGCATAAGGCCTTGTCATACAAATACCGGCTTTACAATCCGAGCCCAAAAGATTTGCATGCAAGAGTCAGGGATTGAGAAACCCAAGCTCCCTCTCCCCGACCAACCCGAATTGTCCATGAAAACCCCATTGTACTCCCGCTACAGCTATTGCCTGCTTCTTAGTCTCCAAGCCATCGCGAACGGTGCTGAAATCCAAAAGATTGCCAACACCGTGGCCCTCAATACCGGTGGCTCCTGGACCGGCGGTCTCGTTCCCGGCGTGAACGACGTCATGCTCTGGGACACCGGAGACACCTACTCCGCCGCCGCCTCACTTCCCCAAATCGGCGGTGATATGTCGGTCTCGGGCATCAAGATCACCACCAATACCGGTGCCCGCAATCAGACCCTGCGGTTCATCGGCTTCCAGAACACTTCGTCAGCCAACACGCTGACGATCGGTGCGGGCGGCATTGACATGTCCGCCGCCCAACAGTCTTGGCTCGGCCAATCGAAGATCATCCTCGGTGCCAACCAGAGTTGGAACGTTAGCGACGCGAATACCGCCGTGAACCCGATGACCTTCAATAACAATGAAGATCTCGCGTTCCAAGCCACTGCCGCCGGGGTGCCCTTCAACCTGAACAACAAGGTTTTGAGCACCACGGGCAATGGCCAAATCACGATTGGAGCCGGATGGACGATTAGCAGCGGGACGATCAACTGCGGCAATAACCTACTCGTCCTGCAAGGCGGTGGTAGCCAGACGATGAACGTCCAGAACACCGTGACCCTGAACGTCAATTCGGGTCGTCTGCGCATCGGCTCCCAGAGCGCACCAACCGGGCAGCCCTCGATCAACTGCGCCGCGCCGATCTTCGTGAACAATACCGGAACACTTGAGTTCCGCAGCAACAACAGCCCCGCACTCAACCAGACCGGTGCGATCACGCTGAATCCGGGATCCATCATGGCGTATCTGGTGGACAACACCGCCCCCATCACCGTGAGCGGCGGAATCAATGCTGTCGGCAGCACCAGCCTGCGTATGACCGGTGGCGGCAACCCGGGAACCCTTCCCGTCTTCTCCGGGGCTCTGACAGGCTCCGCTGCGATCAGCTACCAGAACACGGCGACGGCGGCTGGCGGCGTCCTCCGCCTTACCGGAAACAACAGCGCTTATGCTGGAACCATCACTTTGAATGGGGCGACTGGTAACCGTGCGCTCCGCTTTGGCAGCACAAACGCGGGTAGCACCAGCGCCACCTGGGAAGTCGGCACGGGCAACATCCTCCAGTCCGAAGGACTTGCGGTGAGCCTCGGAACGCTCAACGGGGCCGGCACCGTGACCAACACCCACGCCAGCAATGTCGCGACCTACAGCATCGGAGCGGGCAATTTCTCAGGGATCATCGCCAACAATCTGACAACACCAACGGTAGCAACCGCGGTGACTAAAACGGGGCCCGGCACACTCGTGCTCACCGGCTTCAACACCTATACCGGAGCCACGACCGTCAACCAAGGCACCTTGGTGGATACCTCGAATCATGTCAGCCCTGATCCGCAGAACATTCCTCCTACCTCAGTTACAGTCGCCGATGGCGCTACCTTCGGAACCTTGGTCAAGGCGTCGGATACAACCCTTAGCGTTAATAATCTGGGCGTAGGTGCAACCACCGGTGGCACACTGCAATTCGACTTTGGGAGCTTCGGCAATCCGGCAATTGCTTCCCTCGCGGCCAGCAACCTGTTCTTCCACGGGCCATCCACGATCAAGGTCGTCGGCAAGAACCTGACCACGGGAACCTTCCCGCTGCTGCAATACACTGCCAAAGATCCCGGTAGCACCGCAGTCGGCGGACTCGGCCTGGTCCTGCCGACACGCACCAGCGCCACCCTCTCCGACAATGGCAATACGGTTAGCGTGAACATCTCCGCGACCCAGCAGGTCAAGTGGGCCGGCAACGTGAGCGACGACTGGGACATTGATCCGGATGGCAGCGGCGCAGTGGGCACCCCGAACTGGCTGACCACGGTCAGCAATACGGCCACCCGCTATATCCAAGGCAGCATTGGTGCCGACGCGGTCAACTTCACCGATAGCGCCGCGGGCGGTAATGAGAAGACCGTGAACCTTACCACCACGGTAAGCCCCAGCGGTCTCGTTTTCGACAATTCCGCCAAGAACTACACGATCACCGGCGCGAACAAAATCAGCGGCCCGGCCACCTTGGAAAAGAAAGGCAGTGGCGTGGTGACGATCGCAAACACGATCGCCAACGACTTCACTGGTGGCGCGACGATCAGCGCAGGCTCGCTGCGCATCGGCGATGGCGTGACCCCCGGTGCCGGACAAATCGCGGGAGCGATCCAGAACGAGGGCACGCTGGTCCTGAACCGGCCTGACAACGTCGATTTCACCAATAGCATTGCTGGCGGCGGGACCCTCGAAAAGGCAGGCCCGGGCACGACAAGCTTCGCGCAGGCAGCCAACATCACGGGTCCAGTCACCCTGACCGCGGGCAAGTTGAAATTCAGCGCAGGGGGAAACCTCAGCGGGGTCGTAAGCGGCCCGGGAGAGTTGGAATGTGGCGGTGGCATCCTCGAACTCGGAGGTACGGCCTCCACCCCCGACGCCAGCACCATCCCCAACACGAATACCGGCCTGATCACGGTCAGCGGCGGCACCCTGCGCCTGAACAAGGCGGTGGATGTCGATGCATTTGCGGGGAATGTGGACATCACTGGCACCGGCATTGTCGCAACCATCAATGCGAACCAATTCCCGAATACGGCCACTGTCCGTGCGCTGGGAACCTCTGCGGATTCGCTGTCCGGCGTGGTTGGCACCGAAACCTATGCAAATGTTGTGGTTAACGGAACCGCCGCCACCCAGTTGATCCTGCGCTACAATGCGGTGGTGACGGGGACCGGAACCGTAACCACCGGCATCCTCGGTGTTGCCAGCGCGCACACTGCCACAGTGAATACCTTGGTGATGACTTCGCCGGCAGCGATCTTCCGCATCGCGGCGAATACCGGGGCCTCCACCTACAATGTCGGTTCCGGTGGCATCACCGCGAGCGGCGGGGAGGTGCAGGTGAAGTTCAACACCACTGACCAAGACGGCTTTTTGAACCTCGCCGGGGATCTCACAACCACTGGCAACCTCAGTTTCACCAACGGCGGCTATGCCGGCGGCAACCAGAACGTGGTCAACCTGACCGGCGACCGGATCTTCAACATCGGCGCGAGCACCACCACCACCTTTGCGCCGGACCTTTCCAGCGCTGCGGGCAATCTGACAAAGTCAGGAGGAGGCACCTTGGTGCTGAACAATTCCTGTGCGGCCAATATCACCAACGGCACGACGGTTAGTGCCGGGACCCTGGTTGTGGACGGGACCTTGGCTGGAGCCGTGACAGTGG
The DNA here is from genome assembly GCF_000739615.1 of Haloferula sp. BvORR071. Taxonomy (GTDB): domain Bacteria; phylum Verrucomicrobiota; class Verrucomicrobiia; order Verrucomicrobiales; family Akkermansiaceae; genus Haloferula. Next base: position 32,927 of record NZ_BATP01000003.1, on the reverse strand, counting down.
GATCGGCTGGCACCTTGGGCGGCCTCGGGGGCCTGTCCGGCGCGACGGTCGTGAATGGGACTGTTACTCCCGGCTCGGTGGCACCCGGAGTGACCATCGGTACCCTGGGCATGGGAGCAGCAACCTTCGGGCCGGACTCCGATCTGCTGATTGGCATCGGCAGTTGGACCGGCACGACGGCTGGCACGGATTGGGATCAAGTGAGCGCGGCTTCGCTGGCCTTCACCGCTACGCCATCCAATCCCTTGGTCATCCACGTCTCGGGCACTCCCACCGGTTTCACCGAGGTCAGCAAGACCATGGTGATCGGCACCTCGACGGCAGCTCCCACTGGCTTCGATGCGGCTGCGGTGAGCGTTGTGAAGGAAGGCTTCGCGGGTACTGGCACCTTTGCAGTGCAACTCAACGGTAATAACGTGGAGCTGGTCTATACTGCGGCAGCAGGCAATGCCTATGACACTTGGGCCAGCGGTGCCGGACTCACTCCTGCGAACAATGGCCAAGCCCAGGATCCTGAGAACGACGGCAATCTCAACCGCGAGGAATTCGCCCTGAACGGCGATCCACTGTCCGGCAAGGCCGACGGCAAGGTGGTCTCCAAACTTGCCAGCGTGGGCGGACAGAATGCTCTCACCCTGACCCTGCCCGTACGCAACGGAGTGATCTTCTCCGGAGCCACCGAACAAAGTGGCGCTGCTGACGGCATCCTCTACCGCGTCCAAGCCAGCGACGAGCTGGGCTCTTGGACCCTCGCGGTCGCGGAAGTGACCGGAGCGGACGCTACGGCGATCCAAGCCGGATTGCCTGCACTGTCACCAGGCTGGTCCTACCGCAGCTTCCGCAGCCCGGGACCTGTGGCCGGTGATCCCCAGGAATACATCCGCGTCCTGATCGATCCCGCGGGCTAAAGGCCATTTGAGCAAGATTCAGTAATTCAGGCCTGCACCGCTGCCATGGCGGTGCAGGCTTTTTTTCGTCACCGCACTGCCGGGTTGACTCCGGCCGATCCCGGGGGCACAGCGGGGTGCTTGCTGCTGTATCTGCACATCCCCTTCTGCCACCGCGTCTGCCCGTATTGCTCCTTCTACAAGCATACCCCGGGAGACACTCCCGTGGGCAGTTTCGTGGAGGCATTGCTGGCAGAGGCGCGCGAGCGGCTCGGCGGATGTGGAGAGCAGCCCCGCACGCTCTACCTCGGCGGTGGCACGCCATCCATGCTCTCGCCCTCGCATCTGCGGAAGCTCTTCGGCGGGCTGCGGGAGCTGTTGCCCTTGGACGAGCTCGATGAAGTGACCCTGGAGGCCAACCCGGCGACCTTCGATCTTGGCAAGGCGCGACTGTTCCGGGAGCTGGGACTGTCCCGCGTCTCGCTCGGTATCCAGTCCTTTGCGCCCCATGTGCTCCAAGCCTTGGGCCGGGAACACAGCGCGGAGGAAGCCGCCGCATCGGTCGGGATCCTGCGCGAAGCAGGGATGCCGGGAGTGAACATCGACCTGATGTTCGCGATTCCCGGGCAGACGGAAGCGGATTGGCGCGAGACCATCGAGACGGCCATTGCCCTGCAGCCCGATCACATCTCCGCCTACAACCTCACCTACGAGGAAGACACCGCCTTCTTCGAATCCCTGCGGCGTGGCGAAGTCGCCGAGAGCGAGGATATCAACGCACGCTACTTCCTGTTAGCCGACGAGCTGCTGCGCGGCGCGGGCTTCGAGCACTATGAGACCTCGAATTACGCCAAGCCAGGTCACCGCTCCACCCACAATCGCGGCTATTGGCGCGGCGAGGACTATCTGGGGCTTGGACCTTCCGCAGTTTCCACGATCCAAGGCGAACGGGTAAAGAACATATCCGACACCGCCGCTTATGTGCGCATGGTGGGCTCGCTCGGCCACGCGGTGGTCGAGAGCGAATCGCTCGATCCGGAACAGCGGCGGCTGGAGCGTATTGCGCTTATGTTGCGGACAGATGAGGGAGTGCCGGTATCTCTGTTAGATAAGGCGGGCATACCTCGACTGTTAGAACACGGGCTTGCGGAGATTAAAGGCGAGCACCTGGTGCTGACCTTGGCGGGCTCGCCGCTGGTCGATCCGATTGCGGCGGAGCTGGTGTGACAAGCCATGGAGCCCCTGTGCGGCGCGCAACAAGTCCGGGCTGGCCTGTGGCTGGCGGGATGATGAGCCAGCGGCTACCCTGCCTGCCCCTTGCCCTGCCTTTGGCTACAGGCTGGAAAGCAAAAGCGCCGCCATTCATTCATGGCGGCGCTCGGTAGAGTTAAGAACTGTTAGCGGCAATTAGGCTGCCCAGCACGGGTTGTTTGCTTAAAACTTCCCAGCTAGCGGAAGCCACTAGGACCTCTTGCGGCGGACTCGCATGAAAGCACCAGAAAGCATCAAGCCGCCAAGTGCCAAGGTGCTCGATGTTTCGGGGATGGTCGACGTCGTAGTCGGTGTTCCACCGGTCAACCGAGGTTCATCCGTGCCGGTCCCATACTGGAACATGACGTTGCCGATCTCGTTGAGGTCAAGGAACTGGGTTCCAGTCAGCGTGATCAACACGGAGTTGCTGATGAGCGGCTCATCCGCCATTCCGCCATTGTAGGTGGCCAGACTATCTCCTGCGCTGACAATACCATAGTTCATCCCATTCGGCGAATCCGGCCCATGCAGATTGGTCGTCGTAAATCTGTCACCGGGTCCGAATATGCCAAGTCCACTCGAACTGACTCCGTAATAGGTGCCCGCGCCGAAGATTCCGCCGGTCAAACCGCTGCGGAAAGCAAACTCGCCGCCAACATCACCACCTCCCACCAGAGGGTTGCCAGCAGCCAAAGTTGCGCCGCCCACCGAGACCGTGCTGCCGTTGAGAAGCGCGCTGCCACCGGTCCGCGACAGGGCAACCTGCGGATCGGACACGGTGAAGAAGAGGCCTGTCAACAGGTTCGCCGGAACCAGTGTATCGGAGGCCGAGGTATTCGTGAGAAGAATCTGCAGATTGCCTCCCACGATCGAAAATTGAGCGGACGCCGACAAATTTGAGCCGTTCGTTCCACTAAAGGTCACAGCGGCATTGGCTGCCGTTGCCAGCGAGCCAATCATCAAAGCGCCTGAGAGCCTTCTCACACTGCGCTGCCATACGGAACCGAAGCCACTTGGCTTGATAGAACTGAATAATGAGTTCATGGGGGCTGGGGGTTGTTAAAAACGGGGGGAAGAAACCAACTGAGAAATCAATCCAACCCGGGCGCATCGCGCTTTGGATCGAACTTCGGCGGCGAAAATAACAACTACCGACCAACTGTCGAGAAAAACCCGCCTTATATTTTAGTCTAACCGATTCTGATTTATCCTTATTTTGTTCGGAACACGCCAAACAAATAGAGCTTATCCTTTACTTTGTTCGGAACCCGAAAAACAAACCACTGTATAAAATTTTAATATTACTCAAATATTTAAAATAAATCTCCGCTATCCTTAAAAGATTGCTTCCAAAGCAAGTGCCGGCGAATTCGCTCCAATCAGGAGGAACCAAGCTTTCGCCCCCGCGATCCGGGGTAAGGCCTCGCCGGGAACTGGACCGTCGGGCGCGCACAGGGGTTTCCTGCGCGACACCCGACGGTCCCCTTGTCATGGGCACGGAAAGCATCAACAGCGGCGAGTAGTCAATCGCCACAAACGCCAAGGGTAAGAACGATCGTTGCGAGGAAAAGTTTGGAGAACATTGCGGCAGGAATGAAAAATTTTTCCCCAGCGCTCCAATCGATCACGGGCGTCGCATCATCGCAGAGAGCGACCACCGGCCGCTCTCCAAAAGACGATCTTCGCTATTGGAGGTAATCCAGCTGCCGTACACGCTCCCGCCGTGCCCGATGCCTATGACCTTGCCCGCAGCCTGCTATTCCGGCTCGACGCGGAGACCGCCCACCACCTGAGCCTGAAAGGCCTGCGACTTGCCGAAGAATCCCGGTTGCTGAGTGCCCTGTTCCCCGCGTCCGAGTGCATCGCGCCTGTGGAAGTGATGGGCCTGCGCTTCCCGAACCGCGTCGGTCTGGCAGCTGGCCTCGACAAGGAGGGCAACACCATCGACGCCCTCGGACGACTCGGCTTCGGCTTTGTCGAGATCGGCACGATCACTCCCCGCCCCCAAGTAGGAAATCCCAAGCCGCGCTTGTTCCGCCTGGTCGAGCACGAGGCGATCATCAACCGGATGGGCTTCAACAACCCGGGCATCGACGCTGGGGTCGCCAACGTGAAGAAGTCGAAGGCCTTCGAGGGCGTGATCGGCTTCAACATCGGCAAGAACAAGGACACGCCGAACGAGAACGCGGCGGATGACTACCTCACCTGCCTGCGTGCCGCCTACCCGGTGGCAGATTACATCGCGGTGAATCTTTCCTCGCCGAATACTCCCGGCCTGCGGGATCTGCAGGGAGAGGAAGCATCGGAACGGCTGCTGGAGCGGCTGAAGAAGGAACAGGAATCTCTGGCCAAGGAGCACGGCAAGAAGGTGCCCCTCCTCTTCAAGGTCGCGCCGGATCTTGATCCACCCCACGTCACCGCGCTGGCGCGGGTGTTTCTCAATGGCGGGCTGGACGGCTTGATCGCCACCAATACCACCTTGGCGCGCGAGCCGGTGGCGGGTCACCCACGCGCGGGTGAAGCCGGCGGCCTCTCCGGACGCCCGCTCACACAACGGAGCACGGAGATCATCCGTGCTTTTGCAGGAGAATTCGGCGGCAGGCTTCCGATCATCGGCGTCGGCGGGATTTCCTGCGCGCAGGACGCGGTGGATAAGATTCAAGCCGGTGCGAGCCTGGTGCAGATCTACTCCGCCTTCATTTTCCAAGGCCCGCGCCTGATCCGCGATTGTGCGGCGGCACTCGATACTTTACGTATGTGAATAAATCCGGAGCGGTGCTAGTCTAAGACGGTAAGCACTCCAAATCCCACCCACTTGCGGGAAGCGCAAACGGGCGGAAAATGCCGGTGCAAGCACACTAATTCACAGACCATGAAACATTCCCTCGCCATTCTCTCCTCTCTTCTGATCGCCGGGCTGGCCACGAGCTGCGGTCCGAATGCCACCAACGGGGCCCTCATCGGCGGAGCTGTGGGCGCGGGTGCCGGTGCCATCATCGGTAACCAGAACCACGGCCACAACGGCGAGGGCGCGCTGATCGGCGCGGCCACCGGAGCCGCCATCGGTGGTGCGATCGGCAACCAGAAGGACCAAGAGAACCAACGCCGCTACGAAGAAAGCCAAGGCTACTATCGCTGATAGTCCCGCCGACAAACGCGTTTTTCTTTCCAGCCGGACAGGTCCAAGGCCTGTCCGGCATTTTTTTGGATGACCCCCGGGCGGCATGCCCTCTAGCTTCACAAGCGCCAACTGGCATCCGATGCGTAAAATCCTTCATTTTTTCTCCGCTTTCCTCGTCTTCCTGGCGCTGTCAGCGGCTCATGCCCAAGAGGAGAAACCCGACTTCGGCTTCGGTGGCGCGGGAATCCCCGGGGCCGCCACCGAGAAGTCCAAGACGGTCGCGAAACTGATCCCCGAAGTCAGCGCGGTTCAGCCCGGGAAGCCCTTCACCGTAGCGCTGCTGCTCAGCCATCCTGAGGGCTGGCACAGCTATTTTGCCAACTCCGGGGGCATTGAGCAGCCGGTAACGATCCAGTGGACGTTGCCCGAAGGTGCCAGCGCGGGACCGCTGCAATACCCGGTGCCGCATGTCCATGAGGGCCCACTCAACAAGGGCTTCATTTTTGAAGGGTCGCCCGTCTTCTTGATCGAGATCACGCCACCCGCCTCACTCAAGCCGGACAGCAAATTCGAGCTCAAGGGCAAGGCAGCCTGGCAAATCTGCAACCCGCTCAACTGCGTCGACGAAGATCTCAAGATCGCGCTGTCGCTCCCGGTCAAGGCCGCCGCGGAAATCGATGCCGCCCAAAGTGCGCTCTTTGCCCAAGCCCGCGCGGAGGGGCCCGCGAGCCCTGCAGGTTGGAACTTCCGTTCCGAAAACGCCGGCAAGCAGGTTCGTCTGTTAGTGACTCCGCCCGCCGGCACCACGATGCCGACGGACATCGATTTCATCCCCGAGGTTCGTTACCTTGCTTCGGTCAGCCAAGGCAGCACGGTGTCACAACAAGGCGGTGATTGGGTCTTCACGCTGAACCGCGTCACCGAGAACGTTCTGGGCAAGATCGAGCAAGGCAAGGAAGTCTCCGGCATGCTGGTCTCGAAGAGCGCGCTGGATACGAAGTCCGGTGCCCACGCGGTGCTGGTGCCGAGCCACGCCTTCAGCAAGCCGCCCGCGAAGCCGCTCTCTCTCGCCGATTTCCTGCCGGTGCTTGGCGGGATGTTGATCGGCGGTCTGATCCTGAACTTGATGCCATGCGTCTTCCCGGTGCTCGGCCTGAAGATCATGGGCTTCGTCCAACAGTCCGGCCAGGACCGGCGCAAGGTGGCGATGCACGGCTTTGCCTTCGCCATCGGTGTGCTGATCTCATTCTGGGTAATCAGTGGCATCCTCTTCGTGCTGCGGGAGAATTCGACCGCGGAGATCGGCTGGGGTTATCAGCTGCAGAACAAGTGGTTCGTGTATGGGCTGGTGATGCTGTTCTACGTTTTCGGACTGAGCATGTTCGGTCTCTTCGAGATCGGGGCCTCGGCGACCGGTGTGGGCGGCAAGCTCCAATCGAAGGACGGGCTGACCGGCTCCTTCTTCTCCGGCGTGTTGGCGACCATCGCCGCCACTCCCTGCTCGGCGCCGATTCTCGGCCCCGCCATCGGTGCGGCGATCGTGTTGCCGACGGTGCAGTTCTTCACCGCGTTTACTGTGATGGCGCTTGGTCTTGCCCTGCCCTATCTGCTGCTTTCGCTGTTTCCCAAGCTGATCGACATGCTGCCGCGTCCCGGCGCGTGGATGGAGTCCTTCAAGCAGGCAATGTCCTTCCTGCTGATCGGGGCGGCCGGTTTCTTCTTCTGGGTCTACATGGACCATGTGGAGCCGGATGTGCTGTTGCTGGTGATCTTCGGGATGGTGTTCATCGCGATGGCGGGCTGGATCTACGGCCGCTGGGCCACGCCTTACCGCTCGGCCAAGGCGCGCAACATCGGGCGCTTCGCGACGGTGCTGTTTGCCGCTCTCGGCTTCTATCTGGCCACGGGCCCTTACAAGGGTCTCCACTGGGAACGCTGGAGCCAGGGCAAGGTGGACGACTATCTGGACAAGGATGTGCCCGTCTATGTGGACTTCACCGCCAAGTGGTGTGCGACCTGCCAGGTGAACAAGAAGGTGGCCTACACCCCTGAGGTGGTGGCGCTCTTCAAGGAGCGCGGAATCATCCCCCTGCGTGCGGACAAGACCAAGCCGGATCCTGAGATCGACGCCAAGGTGGCTGAATTCGGCCGCGCGGCCATTCCGGTGAATGTGCTCTATGTGCCGGGCAAGGATCCGATCGTGACGCCGGAGATCCTGACCCCGGACTATATGAAGGAGCTGATCATCCGGGAGGTGCCGCTGTCCACCAAGGGGGACAAGACCCCGTGAGCGGAGAGATGAGGCGCATTCAAGCCTGACGTCACACTCACCACTTTGCAGGAGCGGCAAGTTCGGCCATGATGCCGGGGTGAGCGAAACACCCCGGCTTGTCCTTGATGATCCTTGGCTTGAACCCCAAAAGGAGGTCATTGCCCGGCGCTTGGATCGCTTCCACCAGACGGTGGCGGACATCGATGGCCGCAGCGGCAGCCTATCGGCGCATGCCAATGGTCACAAGCTGACCGGCATCCATCGCCAGCCGGACGGCGGCTGGATGGTCCGCGAGTGGCTGCCCAAGGCCAAGGCGGTGTCGCTGGTCGGGGATTTCAACTTCTGGGACCGCGAGGCCCATCCACTGGCACCAGCCCGCGGCGGGGTCTGGCAACTGCGCCTGCCTCCCGGGGCCTTGGCCCATGGCCAGCGTGTGAAGCTGCACATCGTGGGGGCCGATGGTTCGCGCCGCGACCGAATTCCGGCCTGCATCCTGCGGGTGGTGCAAGACCCGCAGAGCCACGACTTCTCCGGACAGATCTGGGAGCCCGCGGAGCCCTATGTGTGGAAGCACGAGTTCGATCCCGCTTCGGTGAAGGTGCCCTTCATCTATGAGGCACACGTTGGGATGTCCGGCGAGGAAGGCCGCGTGCACAGCTACCGCGAGTTCGCGAATGCCACCCTGCCCCGCATCGCCGCGGCGGGCTACAACGTGGTGCAACTCATGGCAGTGCAGGAGCATCCCTACTACGGCTCCTTCGGCTATCACGTCTCGTCCTTCTTTGCGCCGTCCTCGCGCTTCGGCACGCCGGAGGACCTGAAGTATCTGGTGGACACGGCGCACGGGCTGGGGGTCGCCGTTCTGTTAGACATCGTCCACTCTCATGCGGTGAAGAACTATGCCGAGGGGCTCAATGACCTCGACGGCTCCGGCAATCTCTACTTCCACTCCGACTGGCGCGGGGACCACCCGCAGTGGGACTCGAAGGTCTTCGACTACGGCCGGGCGGAGGTACGCCAGTTCCTGCTCTCAAATGTGCGTCACTGGCTGGAGGACTTCCGCTTCGACGGCTTCCGCTTCGATGGCGTGACCTCGATGCTCTACTGGAACCGCGGTGCTACCACCTTCGACGACTACTGGAAGTACTTCGGCGACGAGGCGGATCACGATGCGGTGCTCTACCTCCAGCTCGCGACCACTCTCGCGCGTCAGCTCAAGCCCGGAGCGATCCTAGTAGCAGAGGATATGTCCGGCATGCCCGGTCTATGCCGGCCGGTGCAAGATGGCGGCGTAGGTTTCAGCCACCGCCTGGCGATGGGGATTCCCGACTTCTGGATCAAGCTGCTCAAGCATACGCCGGACGAGGACTGGGACATCGGCGAGATCTGGAGCACGCTGAGCAACCGCCGCCATGGCGAGGCGAACATCGCCTATGCCGAAAGCCACGACCAAGCCTTGGTGGGCGACAAGACCCTAGCCTTCTGGCTAATGGACCAGAATATGTACTGGCACATGGGCAAGGAGGATCCGAACCCCATCGTCGAGCGCGGCATCGCCCTACACAAAATTATCCGCCTGCTAACTTTCGCGCTCGGTGGCGAAGGCTGGCTGAACTTCATGGGCAACGAATTCGGCCATCCCGAATGGCTCGACTTCCCGCGCGAGGGCAATGGCTGGTCCTACCACTACTGCCGCCGCCAGTGGTCGCTGGCCGACAACCCGGCGCTGAAGTACTGCTTCCTCGGTGCCTTCGACCGCGCAATGCTCGAGACAGGCAAGAAGCATGGCTTACCCGGTGAAGAGCGCGCAGAGCTGCTCAACCTGGATGCGGGCAACAAGGTCCTCTGCGCTCGTCGCGGCGATCTGATCTTCGTCTTCAATCTTTCGATCGACCGCTCGATCCCAGGCTACAAGTTCCCCGTGCCTGGCAAGGGCGAGTATCGGCTGGTGCTCGATACGGATGCCTCCTTCTTCGGCGGGCAGGACCGGGTGGATGCCAATATCACCTACCCGGTGGCGAAGGATGGCACGCTGGCGATCTACACGCCGGCGCGGACGGCGATGGTATTCGCTCCGGCCTAGCCGGAATCGAGAGGAGCCTAGGCATCTTGGATGCGGGGTGGGATTCACGCCGTTTTCACACTAAAGTTCTTTCCATCGGGGTGGGCTCAAAGATCTACATTGTATATTCATTGTAGAGAAAACCCACCCATTTATGAACCCCACTCCTCCACTCCCGGTGCGCCGAATCCGTCGCACCGGCATTTCCGCCCTGATCATTCTCGGCGGTGCTCTTTGGATCCTCAAGCCGGGCCATAACCCGGACAAGCGCGGGCGATCGGAGCCCGATGCGGCAGTATCTTCTTCCCCACGCCCGGCTGCCGCCAATACATCCGCGCTCGAAAGCTTGGCCCCGGCCGAGCAAGAGAGTCTCTGGTCCGCTCTCGACATCGCCCGCCGCAGCATCAGCACCTTGACCGAAGAGGAAGCATCCCTGCCCGGCAACGAAGGCGTGTCTGCCTTCTCCTACCATTCCGTCCAAGACATCGCGGCACGCTACACGTCAGAGGGTGTGCGCCTCACGATCGGGAGCCGAGATGAGCGGCAGGTCGCTTTCGAGTATGACGATGGCGGAGTCGTCTCCGAACTTAGCACCACCGGCATCCGTGCCGAGCTACGGCATGGCGATGGCGTCACCGAATGGTTCGAGAACCGCCCCGAGGGAATCGAGCACGGTTTCACCTTGAAGGATCGCCCTGCCAGTTCAGGGGAGCTGGTTGAGTTGAAGGTGAAACTCTCCGGTCTGCATGCGGTGGCCACTGGAGATCCGGCGACATTGGAGCTCCATTCAACCGATGGAACGCCCAAGCTCAATTACTCCGGCCTCAAAGCCTGGGATGCGGATGGCAAGGAACTCTCTTCCTCCATGAAGCCTACTTCGGAGGGCATCCAGCTCGCAGTCAACGACAGCGGCGCGCGCTACCCCCTTACCGTCGATCCCCTCATCACCAATCTCGAGCAGGCGCTGACGCCTCCGGTCACCGGCCCGGGCGAGGCCGGTGATGGCTTTGGCGTATCGGTGGCTGTCGACGGTTTGTTCGCACTGGTCGGAGCCGATTCCGACGACACGCCGAAAGGGAAGGATGCCGGCAGCGCCTATGTCTTCGCCCGCGAAGGCAGCAAGTGGGTATTCAAGTCGTTGCTGCGGGCGAAGAATGGAGCGGCCGGAGATGCCTTCGGTAGAGCGGTGGCGCTTTCCGCTTCCGGAAGCACCGCGCTGGTCGGCGCTCCGCTAGATGATCTCAGCACCACTGCTGTCGATGCGGGCAGTGCGATCGTCTTTAACCGCGAGGGGAACGTGTGGGTCGAGGTAGCGACCTTAACCATCGAGAACCGAGCCAAAGGCGATCACTTCGGTGAGGTCGTTTCGCTCAGCGGCACCAGCGCTGCGGTGGGCACCACCGAAAAGACCGGTGGCCGGGGCGCGGTGTATGTCTTTGTCCGCGGCAGCAGCGGTTGGCAATTGCAGCGAACGTTCAACCCACCGGAAGCAGCTGGAAATCCACCCCGTTTCGGCAGGGCGATTTCGATCGATGGCAACATTCTCGCGGTGGGTGCCTTGGGAACTCCGGGTGCCTTCACCAACAGGGGTGGCGTATATCTCTACACCCGCTCCGGAACCACATGGACGGATCTGCCGCCGCTTACGATTGCCGCCAATGAAAACTTCGGCGTGTCGGTCGCCCTATCCGGAACCGGGCTGCTGGTCGGTGCCGACATGGGCTCGGAGGCGGCCCCGGGAGCAGCTTATTTCTTCACCTTCACCGGGAATACCTGGACTCAACGGGCCAGAGTCGAGGCGTTTCAAGCGAAAGGAGCAGACGGTTTCGGCCGCACCGTCGCGCTTTCCGGCAGCGAGGCAATCGTGGGTGCGGCCAAGATCCAGGTGAACACGAACTCAGGCATGCGAAAGGGAGCGATCTACAGCTTCCTGCGGCAGGACAACTTCTTCACTCGTGGCTCAAGCGTGAGTCCCCAAGGGACCGATGCCAGTGGGGATACGATTCCCGTCGCCATCAGCGGAACTTTTGGAGTGGCGGCTTGGACCGCAGGCGGGACCGAGGCAGGAAGGCCTTCTGGTGCCGCCGAGGCTTTCGACATTACCAGCAGCCGTTGGACCCGCCGCAGTGTCTTGAGTGCCGGCGACAACGCGCTCAACAACCGCTTTGGCTATGCCGTCGACATCGATGGCGATACCTGTGCGATTGGAGCCGCTACCGACAACACCGCTGCAGGCATGGAGAGCGGAAGTGCCTATATCTTCGTCCGGAATGGCACGACCTGGGCACAAGAGGCCAAGCTGAGCCCGGCCGGGACCCAGAACAAGATTCACCTCGGCGCAGCGGTGGCATTGCGCAACGGTATCTTGATCGCCGGCGCACCCGGTGAATTGGATGGAACCGGTGCCGCCTATATTTATGGCCGATTCAACGGCCAATGGGACCTGCACAGGAAAATCGAAGCAGAGGACGGTGGGGCAGTTAACTTCGGTGCCAGCGTCGCGATCAACGATAAAGCCGATACCGCTGTGATCGGTGCCCCGAAGCCGGGAGACTTCAGCGGTAGCGCCTACGTCTTCGGGCGCAGCGACCAATTGTGGACCCAGCAGGCAGAGCTTGAAGGAAGCCCTCCCGGCCATGCGGATCAATTCGGTTTCTCCGTTGCCATCGAGGGTCCGACCATTGCGGTCGGCGCGCCGGGATTGAACGAGGATCCGGGAGCTGCCCATGTCTTCAAACGCAGTGCCGCGGGGTGGACCCATCAAGCGACCTTGAACGGAAACGACGACCGGCGCTTTGGTACCGCCGTGGCCCTGAGTGGAAAGCTCGCGCTGATCGGTGCCCCGGGGTCCGAGGACAATCCCTTGCTATCCCAACCGAGCGCCGCCCATCTCTTCGCCCGCAGTGGAGATTCCTGGCAGCGCGTCGCTCGCTTTACCCCGGAGGATCCCCAAACTGGCTACCGCTTCGGACAGACCGTCGCCATCGAAGGCAAGGTCGCACTGGTCGGAGCTTACAATGGGGAAGGCTATAAGGGCGGGGTCCAAGTCTTTGCCCGCGAGGGCACTAACTGGACCCGCCAGGATCGGATCGGTGAAGGCGAAAACTACTCCTTCGCAGCATCCTTGGCCTTGAGCGGCGATACCGTCATCGTCGGTTCCCCCGAGATGTATGGCATCAACCCTGTCGACAAGACGATGACCGACCTTGTCGGCAAGGTCGGCATCTTTCGCCTCAGTGGTTCACTGCTTTCCGGCCCGGACGCATCGTTGTTCCTCGCTTTCGATGTGGACGGCAGCCACGGCCTGTCCGCCACGGAATGGCTAGCCATCTATGCCAATCCCCCGGCAGCCAAGAAGGAAAAGCTCTTTGTGAAAGCTGATGCGGATGCTTCCGACGAGGTGTCGCTTGATGAGTTCATCGCGGCCAAGAGTGACCCCGCCTTGGCCCGCACCCTCGAAGGCTGGACCATCCGTGCCGCGGCATTTCTTGACCTGGATGAAATTCCAGACGGCGTGGTCACCCGGGATGAGGTGGCCGCGATGTGGAGACCCGGCACCCCCGCCAAAGCCGTTGATGCCTTCTGGGCCCGCGCCAAAGGCGGCTCGGGCATGGACCTCAAAGCGTGGATGGGCGCGAAGACCCTGCCGAATTTCTCAACCTACGTGGCAGCCAAGGACACCCGCGGCGAGCGCGCCGGGCTTGCCGCCGATCTCGATGCCGATGACGATGAGATGATCAGCAGAGAGGAGTTTGCATCCCTCTTCGCTCCAGAAGCGCCGGCCAAGTCCATCGACGCAGCATGGCGGGCAGCCTGCGCGACACCCAAGAAGGGCACACCACCCTCTTCGATCGGAATCCTGGAATTTATCGAAGCCCCCAAGCTGCCAAAGTTGCCGAACGAACCCTAGTAGTCCCTACGGCAGAAGATCCACGCCGCGAGTGAGAGCATGACCGCGGCGAAAATCGAGGAAGTGCCGAAGACATACCAGGCAGAGTGACGCTTGGCCGCCTCGTTCTGCGCCTCTCGTTCCCGCGGGTCGCGCAGGCGGCCGGCCATCGCCTCATCAAGCGAGATGCCGGAGAGCAGCGAGTCGCGCTCCTTCATCTTGATCAGGCGGCTGAGGTACATCGTGCAGTCCCGGGTCTTGGGCAGCGGGCTGCCTGCGGCTTCGAGAGCGGCGTGAGCCTTCGCCATTCCGCTGGCCGTCTCCTGCTCCTCGTCGGTCTTGCGGGTCTCGCCGGTTTTCATGTCGACGGAGATCCCCGAGCGCGGTGCGGTGTAGGCAACGGCATAGAGACCGTCCTCCATCAGATGGACGAACCAGGAGATCACCCAAACCGCGATGGCACCCAGAAGAGAGAACAGCGTGGAACGCGTCCAAACACCGAGGAACACTGCGACCGAAAAAAGCAGGGCAAAGATGAAGGTCACCAGCGGCACGGCCCAGAAGACCGTGAAATTCCATTCCCCGACCCGGAAGCCGATCGCCAGGAACACCGCCGCCGTGAATACGCCGACTTGAAGCGCCACGAAAAGCAGTGCTCCGGTGAACTTCATCAGGAACAGGCGCAGCCGTCCGACCGGCTTCGAAAGCGGTATGCCGATCGACCCCTCTGCGATGAAATCCGGAAAGATTCCCGCCGTCGAAACCAAGGCCAAGCCAAGCGCCACCCAAGCCAGCCAGAAACGAACGATGAGATCGGTAAAGATCTTCACGTAGAAATCAGCCGCCTCGGGACGACCTTCGCGGACAATCGGATTCTCGAAATGCTTCCAGCCGAAGAAGACGGACATCCCCTTTTCATCAAAGCCGATCGAGGCATAGACCAGGGCCACCAAGAGCGAGACCGAAAAAGTGATCCAAAACAACTTCCGAGCCTTCAGGTGGCGGAAGGAATCCATGAAAATTGCAATCCAAGCACTCATGCCGCACCTCCGTTCATTTCGCCACGAGCACTGTCCATCGAGGAGAGATAAAGTTCTTCCAAGCTCAAGCGTGCCTCTTTCATCTCACGGATCACCACGCCCGCCGTTCGCAGCGCGTCAATCACCGGCTGCACGTCGCCGGCATTTGCCGCGGGAACCAGCACTTGGTCCCCCGCCACCTTGATGCCCGATTTTTCAAGGCTCTCGCGCAGATCAAGAGGAATGGGTCCCAAGCTACGGATCTCGAAGGTCTTCTCCGCTTGGGTCAGCTCTTTCATTGAGCCGGACCGGATGATCTTCCCGCCCACCAGAATCACGACGAAGTCCGCGACCTGCTCGACCTCGGCGAGCAAGTGGCTGTTGACGAAAACTGTTCGCCCTTCGGCGCGCATCCGCTCGATGATCTTGCGGATCTCGATCCGGCCCTCTGGGTCCACTCCGTCGGTCGGCTCATCAAGGAAGACGATCTCGGGTTCATTCACCAGTGCTTGGGCCAAACCGGCGCGCTGCTTCATGCCCTTCGAGTAGGTTCCCACCGGCTTGTCCTGCCAAGCCTTCAAACCCACCAGATCCAAGAGCTGCGAGGTCCGCTCCCGGGCGGCCTTGCCCGGGACACCGGCCAAGCCCGCCGAATAGAGGACCACCTGCCGCCCCGTCAGGTATTCCGGGAACTTGGCATGCTCCGGCAAATAGCCAACCCGGCCCAAGGTCTTGCGGTCCCCGATCTTCTTGCCGAGCAAGCTGCCGCGGCATTCGGTGGGGCGGATGATTGTCAGCAGCGACTTCACCATGGTGCTCTTGCCAGCGCCGTTAGGCCCTAACAGCCCGAACACGCTGCCCTTCGGCACGGTCAGGGAGACACCCTTGAGCGCCTCGAAGCCGCCCTTGTAGCGCTTTCGCAGGTATTCGATTTCCACCGCAGCCTCCGCCATAGGCCTAGCAGTTCAGCGGCCGGCCCGGATTTTGCCAAGTGGGAATCCGGCGGAGGATTATCATCCCTGCTCAAAACAGGCGGAAGCCCGCGAATATCATCAGGCCGAGAAGCACTGCAGCCGTGAGCCACCAATACCACTTCACTCCTGTCTTGTGGTGCGGCTTGCCGCCGAACTCGCGGGACACGAAGTCATCGTAGTCGAAGTCCTCGCCCGGCAAATCCGCACCATCATAGGCGGAATCCTGCTCCCAGCTCCGCTTGCCGCCGCTGGTCGCACTCTTGTGCTTCTTGCGGCGCTTCGCCGGCGGATTGCAGTAGGGACAGTAGCGCGAGCCGACACGCACTTCCTTGTCGCAGCCGGGACAGAGGTAGGTATCCACACTCACAGCGGCAATGATGCACTCAAGGACGCGGCTGGGCCAGCAGCTTTTCCAGCTTGCCGCGGATTTCATCATCCACAAAGGCAGCCACGCGCGCTGTGCGCTGCTCGGGAACCACATCCCTTAAAGATTCTGCAGCGGCGGTAAGGCATTCGAGCCGCAATTCCTCACTGCCTCGCGCCGTGACCCAAGCCGCGGCAGCAACCGGGTCGTGCTCCAGCCACCCGCCGAGCGAGAACTTCAGACCCGCACTCCGCGCCGCCCCCGCCGGAAAGTCCCCTGCCCACTCCGTTGCAGCCACCGGATCTTCCTGAGACCAGCGCTGGAGGACCTGCACCACCGCCCGGTCCTGCACCGGGCCAGCCGTCACCTGTTCCGCCGCCAGCTTCGCGCCCCGCTCCGGGTCCTTGGCGGAGATGACCACCGCGATGCGTCCCAGCGATTCCGTACGTTCGCCTGCTTCCAGACCGCTGGCCCACTCGATCGCTGCATCAGGATCGCTTTCAGCGAGACGCATCGCGAAGTGAGCCGAGAGCTTGCGTTTCACCGGACTATCCGGAGCCAGCTCCTTGTAGGCCCGGCGGGCTAGTTCGGGATCCACGTCGATGCCGTCCCATGCCACCTGCTCCAGGGCTTTCTCGCGCGCGGCCGCATCCGGACTCACCAGCGCATCCTCAAAGGTCCGAGCCAGAACCTTGGCCGGCTCTTCATCCTCGCCCTCGCCATGCAAGCTGCGGTCCGCCGTGCGCGCGGCCTTGGGATCGGCGGCATTTCGGGGAACGGTGGCCGCAGGTTCCTTCTTTCCGCAAGCGGTAGCAGCCAGTGCGATGAGGCTGAGAATCAGGTGACGGGTCCGGATCAAGGCGTGATGGAAACGTTGCTGAAGCGCGCCTGATTCTGCACCCCGGGGCTGCCGCTGGCGACCGCCAATCCGAAGTAGCATGTTTCAGGAAGCGCAGCTGTCAGGCTGCCAATCACGATCCATGTTGTCCCGTCGAAACTCTTGGAAGCGGTGATCTGGTCACCTTGACGGGTTAGCCGCACCCAAGCATCCGGGAAGACCGCCTGACCGCTCGAACTAGTAGAGGTGTTACCATTCAGGCCGGTGCGCCGCGCCCAGCGGAAACCACCGTCGCCCGCAAGACCGATGAAAACGTGCCGGGAATTCGCAGCCAAACTGTCGCGGATCATGATCCCCGCCCGGGCCTGCTGCCCAGTGTCCTCCATTGAATCGACCCTCGCGGTGATCACCCCATCGCCACTCAACGGTTGCCACACAAATTGGAAGGCATCGTTGCGCCCTGCGAGTTGCCCGCCTCCGGAAACGAGGAAGGCACCGTGCCCAATGGAATTGCTCCAGCCCTCTTCCAGCGGGCCGACAATCCCCAGCTCCCAGGGCAAGGGCACAGCTGCCAATACCTCAATCACCAGCGAGGCCTCCGTAAAATCCCCGGCCAAGTCCGTCACGCGGACGGTGAAGACATTCGTGCCGGAACTCCCCGGCGGCGGCGTGCCGGAAAGACTTCCATCTTCCGCGACGACCAACCATGCGGGCCCCGCCGTCTTCGAATAGACCAGGGTATCCCCGGCATCCTCGTCAATCGCCACCAGCGGCGACGCGCTCAGAGCCTCGCCCTCGCGCAGGAGTCCGGAATAGACCGGGTCTACGCTGAATACCGGCGCATCATTGGTGTTCGTGACCGTGATCGAAAGTTCGGCTTCGTCATGGGCACCTTCTGCGTCGGTCACCCGGACCGTGAAGACATTCAGGCCGATGTCATTGGCAGAGGGAACGCCCTGCACTGTCCCGTCTTCACCGACCGACAGCCACTCCGGCCCCGATACCTTGGAGTAAACGAGCACATCGTCCACGTCAGGGTCGCTGGCGGTGAGATGGAGAGCGTAAGGCAAGTCCTCGGCGGCATCACCCACCAGGTGGTCAGCGTCGAAGGCCGGCGGATGATTGTTGCTCAAGACCGTGACTGGCACCTCGATCAGCGAAGTCTTGAAGGGGTAGCTGCCCGCCAACCCACGATCCTGAGCTCCGATGCCCAGCGTTCGGGTGCCGAGCACGAGGACCGCCGGATTGGCCAAGGTGACCATTCCGCTGGCCGCATCGATGGCAAAGGCGCCATCGTCATTGCCACTGAGGATCGCGTGGATCACGGGTTCACCTTCGGGGTCAACCGCTGCGAGGGTTCCGACCACGGCGCCCGCCTGACTCAGGCCCTTGGTCACGGCCCATTCCGTGGCGGGTGGTGTAAACACCGGGGTAAGATTGATATCGAAGGCCTGCAGGGAAGTGCCCGGGATCACCGTAGGCGTGTAGATACCCGGCCCCGTCCACGCCACTTGGAGGTGGTCGGAACCCATGTCCTCCTTGTGCAGGGCCTCGATGTAATAGGAGGAGCCGGTCTCCAGATAGACCGGGATGGATTGCTGGGTGGAATACTTGGTCCACTGGTTGTAGTAAGTCCAACCGCTCACGCTGGCGACCGTGGCCGCACTGGATGCCTCCTCGTCCGCGCCCAGTTTCAACTCCGCTTGGTCGTTCGACGCCAGATAGAAGGTATAGTAGCCGCTGACCGGCGGTGTCACCAGCGCCCGGATACGAGACCCGTAGTAGTCGGCGATGTTCGCTCCGCTATCGAAGGAAGTCAGCGTACGAATCCGGTCCGGGAGGAAGGGATACTTGCTACTCTCGGTCAGGTCATCGAGGTGGCTGCCCTCGATCCCGTCCCAAATCTGCTGCCGGATCCCGCTGCCGGAGACCACGCCGGCCGGAGTTACTGTCACGGCGATCTCCCCACTGCCACTGCGAGGAGGAGAACCGTTATCGGTCACTCCAACCACCAGCGTGCGATGCGGCTGAGCTTGGGCGTCCAGCAGGCCCCGCACTGCGATGCTGATCTTGCCGCTCTCCGCATCGATATTGAATAGACCGTCCTCGTTGCCGGAGAGAATCGTGTAGCCTTCGTAGCTATCGTCGCTGTTCGCATCCACGACCGTTACGCTGCCGACTTCTTGTCCCGCGAAGGCGTCCTCACTGATCGTGAATTGGACCGGGGCGACCTTTGGTGGGTAATTTAGATACTCCGGTGCCAGATACTTCCCGGTAAGCATTTGCTTCGGGATCCCCGGACCGGAAAAAGCCACTGACACATGATCGGTTCCGGTCGATTCCTTATGCAGGACCTCGATCCGGCAGGGCTGTCCCGCAATCAGAGAAACCGGCGAGGACCGGTAGGGCGCATTGTCCACCCAATCGCGCGGCGCGGTGGCCCCACTCACCGAGGCGATCGGACTGGCTCCGGAGCCATGAGGCGGAGCATTGAGGAAGAGCTGGCTTGAGCCGTCCGAAGCGATCCAGAAGCGGTAATTCCCGCTGAACGGGGGAATGAAGAAGCCGTGGAGCGAACTGCCGAAATTGTCCCCGTGCTGTCCTGCATCGAAGCTGGTGAGGAATTCCTCGCTATCGGGTAGGTCCGGCCATTTCGAGCTGTCCGCAAGCAAACTGCTCACCGAGTTGCCCGAAATCCCTTCGTAGTAGGTCCGCACGATACCGCCCGGAACCTGGCCCGCAGGGATGCCAATCACGGTCAAGGTGGCCTGGGAGATCGTTGTTAGAGGCGGCGAGCCTTGATCGCTGACTTGGACCTCGAGAACCACCTCGGTGGTGTCTTCGACTTCGCCGACTCCCGTCTCCGACGCTGAAATGACTCCGCTCTGGGGATCGATGCTGAACCACCCGGCTTCATTGCCACCGGTGATAGCGAAGACCGGCTGATCAAAGCGATCCGGATCCGTTGACTCGACCGTAAGCAGAGCTGTCCCGGGACGAGTCCGCTCCAGCACGATGGACGAAACCGGAGGCACCACGGGTGGATCGTTCACATCTGCAAGCGTGATCACAACCCGGACCACCTCGTTCAAGCCGGGAGTATCCGCATCCTTGATGGATACTCGCAGTTCGAAAGTCGCCGGGACATCCCAGCGCGTGGACAGCGTGGCGAAATCGAGTTCCGCACTCTCTGCTACCGTCAGCAGGCCGGTCTCCGAATCGATTACGAAGGCTCCCGACGAATTGCCCGACACGATGCTCCAAGTCAGGGCAGCGGTCCCGTGGTCATTCCGCGGAGCGACGCTCCCGACCGCGCTTCCTTCACTACTGTGTTCACTGATCGCAAAGCGGGCCGGCTTCTCTCCGCCTTCGACACTGCCGTGCACGAAGTAGGTCCCCAAGGAGGCATAGTCCGAATAGCCATCCAGAAAGGGATTGCCGCAACCGGTGCCGCTAACCTTCAGCGCGTATTCGCCCGCGGGGAGCTCCACCTCAATCGTGGCGCTCAGTGTTTCCTGGGGGTTGGCGCTGGCAATCAAATCTCCATTTGAGTCCTCCAGCTCCGCCAGAATATCCAGATTGGGATTCAGCGCTACGGGATCGAGTTGCAGCATGGCGTGGCCGCCCGTCGTGCGGAAGCGGAAGGCATCGACATCGGCACGGGTCTCGATGATGCCCTCGTTCGAGACGCTGTCGTCATCGGCGATCTCAAGATACCGTGCATCATCGAGATCGTCGCCGATATCATCGTCACGATAGTAGACGTTGTTGTTCGAGACGATGATCGCGAGATCGTCCTGGGTGCGATTGGCCAAGGCATACTCGCCCTTCGACCACTGGGTGACGTTCTCGTAGTAGGCAGCACCCATGATGGGGGCCCAGCCGGTCTCTCCCGAGCCGTGGCCGAGATAGTAGTCTTCGGCGGGCACCGTGTTGCGACCGTCGTGACTGAGGCCCAAGGTGTGCCCCACTTCGTGCGAGATCACCTCGGCGCAGTACTTGCCGGTGCTGTAAAAGGCCCAGCAGGGAATGTCCGCGGTGAAGTTGAATGAACTCACTTGTGCAACCCCGCCGAAACCGGGTGCGGCGGTATTCGTCGGAGTGATGATCACGTGCTGGCGACTGCCCGGTTCGGCGTTCTCGAAGACCTTGCGATCCGTGGTGACGTTCAGCTCGAAGCCTTGAAAGTCCTCGCAGACCATCTGCCAGACCTGCTTCACCTGTTCGTTCGTCACGCCCGGTGCCGCTGCATCGAAATCCCCCCAGCTCGGGAAAGGGCCCTTCTCGCCGTCGAAGTCGAGGTAGACCACGGCGCTCGCCCTTGGCAGGCTCTGCAGAGGAACGATAGTTTGATAGGCAGGCAGAGGAATATCCAGCGGATGGGCCTCCGGCGCATACTCGGCGGCCGCAGCAGCAGAAGCCGCCTCAGGCATCCGGTAATTTACGCAGATGATCGAGTCGCGATGGGTTCGCTCCAAGCGAGGACTCCGGCCCGGACCGGAAGGCTCGACCTTCCATCCCATCTCTTCGCCGTCGAAAAGGATATGTCCTACCAGACGGCCTGCCACCCCGTCCGCGGTCTGGCGTGAGAAGAAGAAACGCCCCGGTCGCGGAGTTGTCAGACAACCATCCAACATTAACACGCCGCGTTCATCGGAGTTTAGCATCCGCGTGTCGCCGCGGAGCTCCTCGCCATCCGGGAGCTTGAGGTGGAAGCCGCCGTCCGCAACGGCGGTATCCAGAAAGTCTTGGCCCAAGGGCATCCCGGACTCCGCTGGATTCGTAGTCTTCCCGGCCTGTCCGCTATCGCGCGCTTTGCTTGAAATTCCTTCGGTTTCCGGGCTTGGCGATCCTTGCGTGATCGCATGCGCGACCGTCCCTGGCTTCGTTGCATACAAAGCAACGAATGCGAAGGTTGCAGCGGCCAGCAGAGCGGCCAAGGTCGCGGAAATCCGCCTCATCGGGGGTGAAAATCAACGTAAGTTGACCGATCACCTCTATCTTGCAGATTGCATCTGCAAGTGCAAGCGCTGAAAAGCTAACCAGTTTTCCGACTCAAGGAGTCACTGTCACGCTGGAAAACTGAGAAGTATTGAGGGTGTCATTGCCGCCGCTGGCGACCGCCAGCCCCGCGTAACAGGTCTCCGGCAGATCCGCAGTGAGGCTGCCGACTGTCGTCCAATTCACGCCATCGGCACTCTTGAAGGCGGTGATGACGCTTCCACTGCGCACCAGCCGCACCCACGCACCAGGCACGATAGCAGCGCCGCTGCCAGAGGTGGAAGTGTTGCCACTCAGACCGGTGCGGCGAACCCAACGGTAGCCGCCGCTGCCATCCAAACCGATGAAGACCTGCCGCGAGTTCGTAGCCATCGTATCGCGGATCATCACTCCCACACGCGCATTGGCGCCAGTATTGTCCAAGCTCTGGATCCGCGCGGTCACCGAGCCATCACCGCTGATCGTCTGCCAGGCGAAGTTGAACTGGTCATTGCGACCCGTCAGAGCACCGGACCCGGCGACCGTATAGACGCCACCCATATACGTGGCGCTACCTTCCAAGCTGCCACTCCCCACGCCATCGGCCTCCCACGGCAGTGGTAGCTCGTCGTTCAGCACTTCGATCAGCAGGGTCGCCTCGGCAAAATCTCCCGCCAAGTCCTTCGCCTGCACCGTGAAGCTATTGATACCCGAGCTTCCCGCGGGTGGCGTGCCGCTGAGCGCACCGTCCGCCGCCACTTGCAGCCACTCCGGACCGCCGGTCTTCAAATAAATGATCGAGTCTCCCGCATCCGCATCCGTCGCACTTCCGGCGAGACTCGCCGGGCCATAGGCAGTCTCCTCATACACCGCGGGCCGCGTCATCGGATTCACCGCGAAGACCGGAGCGTCATTCACATTGGCAACACTGATCGAGAGGGCGGCCTCGGCATGAGCACCGCCGCTGTCGGTCACGCGGATCGTGAAGAGCCCCGTGCCCACGTCGCCATTCGCCGGTGTGCCGGATAGCGCTCCACCCGCAGCGACCACCAGCCAATCCGGGCCCGCGGCTTTCGAGTAAACCAGCGTCTCGCCCGCATCCACATCACTGGCGCTGCCGGCCACGCTTCCGCTGTAAGCAACATCCTCGGTGGCAGCCGTTCCGGTGAGTGTGCCGCTGGCGAAGGTCGGCGGATCATTCACGTTCACCACATGGATCGTAAGCGTCGCATCATCGCTCGTGCCGGAGACATCCTTCACCCGGACCACAAAGCTGTTGGAACCGACGTCGCCATTGTCGGGTGTGCCGCTGACCGCACCACTCGCCGCCACGTTCAACCACGCCGGACCGGAGACCTTTTCATAAGTGAGACTGTCCCCGAGATCGGGGTCGCTCGCAGAAGCCGCGAGGGACGCCGAATAGATGACATCCTCCGTCGCAGCAATACCCGCCATCGGGTCGGCATTGAATGCGGGTGCATCGTTGGTATTGGTCACAGCGATCGTGAGATTCACCAAGCTCTCCGCCCCGCCCGCGTCAGAGACCTTCACGGAGAAGGTATTGTTGCCAACATCGCCATTCCCTGGAGTTCCGGAAAGGGTCCCATTACCGGCGACAGAGAGCCACAGCGGCCCGCCCATCTTGGTGAAGCTGAGGGTGTCGCCATAATCGGGGTCGATCGCATCTGCGGCCAGAGATCCGGAGTAAGCCGAATCCTCCGTGGCTGCGGCCTTCACCACCGGACTGCTGGTGAAAAAGGGCGTGCGGTTCGGAACCAAGCTATCCACTTCCGCGGCGCTCAAGGCACGCTCGTAGATCCGCAGATCGTCGATCCGTCCGTGGAAGTATTTGTTAGAGTCGCGGTTGTCGTAGCCGATCGACACCGCCCGCGAAACCAAGGGCTGAACCGCGCCGCTGCCAAGCGCGGCCTGCACGCCATCGACATAGACGGTTCCGACGCTGCCGGCACGAGTCGCAGCCAGATGGTGCCACTGGCCGTCGTTCACCGTGCCGCTGGTCGTCAGGTCGAACTGATAGGTGCTGTTGTTGTAGATGAAGAAATTGACCGTGCCGTTGGCATTCACGTTGAGCTGATACTGCCCCTGGTTGCCATCCACCCCGCCCTCACGCTGCTGGATCACGGTGCCGAGGGGGGAGCCGGGATCGACCTTTACCCAAGCCGAAACCGAGAGATTCCCGCTTCCAACGAGCGCGGCGGAATTCCCCACGAAGATGCCGTCATCTACACCGTCGAAGTTCAGCGCATTGCCGCTCGTTCCGGTGGTCCAGGTGGCACCGCTCACATTGCCATCCTGCGGACGGCCAGTGAAGTCATCGGCGATGACCCCGCTGGTTTCATCCAGCTTCCACCACGCGCGCAGGTTCTGATAGATCGCCGGTGGCTGGGATGCCGCCGAGTTGTGGTTGGTGCCGAAGGCGAGCTCGATTCCCGTGTTGAAGCCGTCGCCATCGGGATCGAGCGCAGGATCGGGATTGGCCACCGTGATCGAGACCGGCGAAGAACTGACACCGCCCCCGCTGAAGATCACCTTCGCTGTGATCGCGTGCGTGCCCTGCGCGGTGGCGTTGTTCCAAGTGACCGAGTAGGGAGCACTGCTGTCCGAACCGATCAGCGTGGCACCACGGTAGAATTCCACCGCGGTCACGGTTTGGCTTCCGCCCGCCACATTGGCGCTGATCGGGATGCTGCTGCCCGTCTCGTAGCTTGCGCCCGCGAGCGGCTCGCTGAGCACCACGGTCGGCACGGCCGGCGGTGGGCCGAAATCTGCGGCTGCGTTGAAGGGATACAATGCGCTCGCCGGAAGACTCACCCGCGAGAAAGCCGGTCCGGACCATGCGACTGAGACGTGATCGCCGCCGCCGCCCTCGCGCTGCTGGGCCTCCAGCCAATAGACCTTGCCTGCCTGCAGGGTGACCGGCTCGGACTTCTGCGTGCCCTGCGAATCCCAAGCCTGGAAGTTGGAATAACCGTCGACCGAGGCAATCAACACTTTGCTCGCGGAGCCGCTGCCGGTTCCAAGATAAAGGCGGCAATCGTCGTCACCCGCGATCCAGAAGGTGTAGTCACCCGTGGTCGGCGGCACCAGCAGGCCGGTCAGGCGCCGCGAATAGTCATCGGCCACGCCCTGCGAGGTCGTGAAGGTGCTGAGGGTCCCGCTGAAGCTCGAGCTTCCAGTCCAATCCTCGTTCCAGAAGGCGGTGTTCCCTGCCCAGCGGCGCTCCACCACTTTGTTGGCTGGTGCATTGCAGACGACATTCACCGCGCCATCGCCGGTGGCTCCGAGGTTGTCCGTAGCCCGCACCACCAGCTGCCGCGCTCCGGGATTCGGCAGCGAGGCCGTGGTCAGAAGTGTCACCTGACCACTGGCATTGATCGCGAAGTTGGCTGGTGAATTGCCCGCCACGATCGACCAGGAGGCAATGGTCCGGCCGGCTGCCGGTGTGGTCGCCATCGTCCCCAGTACGGTGCCTGTCGCGGTGGACGAGGTCACGGTTGCGAACAAGGGCTCGACCGTCGGTGCCGCCGCATCGATCAGAGTGATCGTGTGCGCCGAGGGCGAAGCAATGGTCGCACCGTTCGCACCCGTCATCGTCACCGTAATGGCTTCCGGTGCCTCGTTGCCCGCATCCGCGAGCAGCGACAACGGCAGCAGCTTCATCTGCTCACCCGTAGCGAAGCTCAGGGTCCCCGCTGCCAAGGTGAAGTCGCTGCCAGCGGCTGCAGTGCCGCTCACGCTGTAATTGACCGTGATCGCCGTACTTCCTGCCGGCCGGTCAAGCACGGCCATCAGCAGCGGCTCGCTACCGTCGCTCTCACGCCGCGTGCTCGCGCCGGTGACGAAGCGCACGGTCCGCGGAGCGATATCCACGGCCGGGCTCAGGATCGGGGTCCGTGAGAAGCCCGGCACCTGCCATGCCACCGAAACATGATCTCCCCCGCCGCCTTCCTGGTGCTGGACCTCCATGTAGTAGGACTGCCCCGCGGTCAGGCTGATCAGCCCGGATTGCGCGCCAGCATCGTAGTCCTGATAGCCCACCGCCCCCGACATCGTCGCGATCTGCACCTTGTTCGCCGAGCTGGAGGTCGTGCTCAGGTAGAGCCGCGAGGCGTCATCGGAGGCGATCCAGAAACGATACTGGCCGGTGACAGGTGCCACGATCTGGCCGGTCAATCGCCGTGAGTAATTGTCGGCAACGTCGATCGGCGTGGTGAAAGTCGTGAGCAGCCCGCTGTAGATCGGCGTCACGCTGCTCCAAGTCTGGTTATTATAAACCGTGTTACCAGACCAGCGTTCCTCGGTGACCAGTGCGGGCACCACGCCGTCGAAGATCAGCAGGCTATGCTTGTTCAGGCTACTGTTGAGACCTGCTTGATTGGGCGCTCGCAATTCAAGCAGCGCGGTTTCCGCAGCCTCGGAGACACCGTCATTCTTCACCCGGATCCGGATGTTCTGGGTGGTCACGCCCGGCGAAAACACCAGGGTGCCGCCGGGGATGATGGCGTTACCATTGGCCGCATCCGCGAAGGCCCAGTCGACATCATCGCCGGTTGCACTGCCGCCACCGGAAACATAGTCCACGGTCACAGTATTCACCGAGGCCGCCGAGAGCGTTACCGGGATGTCGCGATACTCGCCGTTCGCGCCCGGCTGCTCGCTGGTCGCGGAGCTCGCCGCCTGGAAGCCCACGCTCACAGTCAGGGCATCATTGTCCGCTATCTCAAGCGTCGCCGAGGCCGGCCGGTCCACGCCGTAACCGGCACCCGCAACGATGCTTAGAGTCAGCTTCTCGGTGCCTTCGGCCAGGACGTCGTCCACCGGTGTGAAGGTCACCACCGAGCCCGTTGCAGTATCGGGGATCACCACGGAGCCTGTAAGGCCCGTGTAGTCCAAGCCATCGGTCGCGGTCCCGGAGAGGCTGTAATTGACTGTCAGGTCACCGGTACTGCCAGCCCGCGCGATGTAGAACTTGCCAGCGCTCCCTCCTTCGGCGGCGCCAGAGTTGTAAGCGGAAACCGACACCCGGTCCCCACTGTCGTTGTCGCGGATAATCGCCTCGGCGGAGCCGTCGTTATAGACGCGGTAGTTCGCGCTAGGTGTGATGCTGACCTTGACCGTCTCGCTGGGCTCGGCCACCGCGTCGTTGATCACCGGAATGGTCAGCGTGGTGTCGGTCGTGCCATTGAGCGACACCGAGATCGAGCCGGAGAGAGCCGTGTAGTCGCTGCCGGATGTGGCCAAGCCACTGACCGTGTAGTTCACGGTCACGCTGCCGGTCGTGGAGCTGATCGCCCGGAAGATCACCGTGGCATTCGAGCCGCCCTCGGTGCCGACATTCCCGGCACGGACCGACACCAGCGGGGTGTCGGCATTGTCCGCGATATCGACCGTCGACTGGAAAGCTTTGCCCAGGCTGTAGGCATTGTCGAAGGTGGTCACCGCCAAGGTCACCTCCTCGACCGGTTCAGCGAGATCATCGTTGCAGGGAGTGATCACCACTGGAGCGCTTGCGGAGCCGGCAGGGATCGTCACTTCACCGCTCAGCCGCGCATAGTCGGTGCCATGGAAAGCACTGCCCGAAAGGCCATAGTAAACCTTCAGCGGGGCCGCGGTGCTACCGCTGCGGGTAATCAGGAACATTCCGGTGTCGCCCGCTTCCGAAGCCGTAGGATCGATCGCCTCCACGGTGACCACCGGAGTATCATCGTCGCTCAAGGTCACCGTGGCCGAGTTCGCGGAACTGTCGCGAACATAGGCGGCATTTGTGTTGATCGTCACGATTACGGTCTCAGGCACCTCGATCGTGCTGTCATTGATCGGGACCACATTGACGACCACCGAGCTCTGGTTGGCCGGAATAGTCACCGTGGTGCCTAGTGTAGTATAGTCGGTGCCGTTGCTGGCGGTGCCGCTCCAGCTTACGTTGAGATTGAGGGCAGCCGCAGTGGAGCCGGTTCGCTTGAAGGTGAAGCTGGCATTGTCCGCCGGGAACTCCATGCCATAAGGATCGGTCGGCAGAACCGAGACCTGCGGCAGGCTGGTATCGTTGTCCACCAAGGTCATCACCATCTGGTTGGTGGAATTCGAAAGGTAGGTCCCATTCGAGGCGATCTGGAGAAGGATCGTCTCCGGCCCCTCAGCCGTGGTGTCGTTGGTCGGCGTGACCGTCACTGCCAGCGAGGCCGACCCGGCCGGGATGGTGAAGCTGCGGTAGGAACCGTCGGTCGCGTAGTCCGGCGTAAACGTGTAGTCGGTATTCCGGGTTGCAGTGCCACTCACCGGCGAGACGCGCACCGTGAGAGCATTGGTGGTGTCGCCCGTGCGGCTCAGCGTGAAGCTGCCATTCACGCCGCCTTCCACTGGATCCACGTCCTTGGTGATGGTAACGAAGGTCGAGTTGCCGGCAGTCCAGTTGGCGGTGTTGGCACCGGCAACGACGGTCAGCGGATTTGTGAAGGAAGGAGTGAAGACGTATCCGTTCCGCGTCGCGGTAAGGGTCGCCGAGCCGGTTGCGATTCCGGAGAGCGCATAGTTTCCGTCGGCATCGCTGAAGGCGTATTTGGTGCCATTGCTCACCTTCACGTTTTGCAGCGGCTGGCCATTCCACGATATGTTCCCCGTGATGGTTTGCTTGCCGTGGTTACCCACGTTGATCACCACGTGCCGACGCGTGGTCGCCCCCTTCATGTCGGAGACCGTCACCATCGCGGTCACTTGCGAGGTGGTGCTGAAGGTCCGCGTCACCACTGCGGCATTCGCGGCAGTCTGGCCGTCATCAAATTCCCAGTCGTAGGCCAGTGCGTCGCCATCCGGATCGCTGGCAGTGACGGTAAAGGTCACGCTGCCGCCGGTCGTGATGCTGGTGGCGCTCGCGCCGAGACTGGCTACCGGCGCTTGGTTACCAGGGAAGGGCCCGCGAAAATAGGCGAGATCCAGCGAGGGAGGCGAGGTGTCGTTCTTCGCGATCACCGTGAAGTTCTGGTCGGACTCGGGATCGGAGAAGGTGCGGCCGATCTTAATACCGCCATCAGCCTTGCCGCCGGCACTGCCGGGAGTGACGTCGATCAGGTGACCGGCATTGCTGCCCATGCCGCCGTAGATCACCAGGGCTTGGTCAGCCACCTTGGCCGGATGATATTCGAGATTGTAGGTGCGGATGCTGTCCTTCGCGACGCTCAGGGCATAGCGCTTGCCCTCTTCCAACCGTGGCTGGTCGTAGGCGTAGAGGCGAAAGACGCCATTGGTCTTGGGCAAGTGGACGTAGTTGTCCGGCAACCAGCCGAGAGCGCGCTTGCTGAAGGTATTGTAGTGGGCGCCAAAGCCACCCCCGCCGCCCATCACGTCGAAGGAATTGCCATACTCCTGGTTTGCGCCGTTGCCGTAGGGAGTGCCGTCATTGGTTTCCCAGAAGTTCGCATGGCTGCGGCCCAGCGAGTGACCGCACTCGTGGTTGATCACGTCCATCCCGCCCCAACCAAGCCACACGCTGTCACCACCGCCCCATGAGGCGCCGGAACGCAGGCCGCCATTCACGCGGACAATCACGCAGTTATACTGGGTGGAATCGTATCCAAGCTTGCGGGCCTCGTTGCGAGCTTGGGTTTGCATCACGCCCAAGCCATCCACTTCGGAGTCCTTGGCGATGTACCATGCCAAGGTCTGCGGCAGCACGATCAGCGGCGTGACCGTAGAAGTCGAAGTCATCTTGCCATAGGAGCTTTCGAGGTAATAGCGAGCGTTGTTGCGCATGTCCTCGATGGCCTCATCCTCCGTGTTCGGCTGGGCCATTTGGTCCGGGTAGGTCGCACGGATGTAGAGGCAGCGGAAGTTGCCAATCGCGCGCGACGAAGTGCCCGGGAAATTGTCCATGAAGAAGGCCGGACCACCAGCACCGCTGGCCTGCACCAAGGTCCGGTACTTCTCGTCGAGCACGGTCACGTGCGACCCATTGCAGAGCGTGATAATCCGCTCTCCGACCTCAACCGTAGGCGTCGCATCGCTGACCGCTTCACCGGAGGCCACCTCTTCGGTGGTCTCTCCCGAGACCGGACAAACGTCTTCGACCTTGGTTCCTGCCGGGATCCGCTCGCCGGTCTCCAAGCGGCGCAGCGGGCTCTCTGCCACCGCAAGTTCGCGGTCCACGGCCACACCGCGCAGCGGGATCTGCTTGCGCGACATCACCGGTGCCATCTCGCCGAAGACGCGCGCCTTGTAGCTCACGCCTTGAGCCTCGAAGTAGCGCAGCGTCAGGCCATCTTTCGGCACAACCTTCTCCTCCGAGGGCTTGCCGAGATAGACATTATAGTCACCGGTGGCGGAGACCGGCGACTCCAGTGCATCGGCAATCGCCGCTGGCAGATCCTGGCGGACCACCCGTGGCACCGCCCGCTCCAGTGCCTCACGCGGGTCGGTGGCGATCAGCGCCTTGAACTCCGGCCGCCGCTCGATTGCCAGCTTGCGGCCCTCCGCCCTCATCCCCCGTCGCTCTTCCGGGGCCGCCGCCTGCCAGCGCTCCAGCCAGCCATCAAACGCTGCGATCTTGGCAAAATCCGGCTCCACCACCTTCTCCGCGGCCCACTCGCCGAAACCGGCAGGCTCCTTTTCTGCGACAGTTTCTTCACCAACAGAAACTCGTCTTGCAACCGAGTCCTCGCCTAAGCTCTCAGGGGTTTGGAGGCGGGGCGCATTGGGCCGCAGCAATATGGCGGCGACAGCGATCAGCATCACACATGCGATCGCAAGGGTGCGTTTCGGGGACAGCATGGGTTTTTCGGGGACAGCTAAGAGAATTCCGGCACGGCAGAGCAGTTACAGAAAGGAAAACTGACAACCGACTCAGCCTCCGGAACCTGTTTGTACCAAGAAATCCTAAGATCTCAACATCTGACTTTGGAAGGCAGGGCCTCCCGGGAATATGCGGATTCGGGCCGGAATCTCGTCCAAATTGGCCAGCACACCACAGCAGGTGATTCCACGCTGGTATAAGCCCCGCCACGCCTCCGTAATGGGCTTCAGATGATTCGACCCCTGATTCTCGCTCTCGCCGCCGTGGTGCTTCCGGCCGCCGCCGAGGTCCGTCTGCCGAAAGTTTTCACCACCGGCGCCGTGCTCCAACGCGACCGCCCGGTCCCGGTCTGGGGTTGGGCAACGCCCGGCAAGAAGGTAACAGTCAAATTCGCGGGCCAGGAAAAGTCCACCGAGGCCAAGCCCGATTCGACCTGGCAGCTCGAGCTCGATCCCCTGCCCGCGAGCGCTGAATCGCGCTCGATCGAAGTCGCGGAGGACGGCGGAAACCAACTGGAATTCAAGGATGTCTTGGTCGGGGAAGTGTGGTTGGCGAGCGGCCAATCAAACATGGAACTGGCCGTGAACGGAGCCCGCCAAGAGGATCAGGATCTCGCCAAGTCGGGACAGACTCCCCTCCTCCGCCTGCTCACCGTGCCCAAGAAGGTTTCACCTTATCGCCTGAACGATTTCGAAGGCTCCTGGCAGCAATCCACGCCGGAAAACACCGCCAAATTCTCCGCCGTCGCCTATTTCTTCGGCCGCCGTCTGACCGAGGAGCTGGGCGTCCCAGTGGGAATCATCCACAGTTCCTGGGGCGGCTCACGCATCGAGCCATGGTTCGCCGATGAAGGCTTCGACGGCATTGAGGACCTCCAGGAGATGCGCGAATTCCGCAATGCTCGCACGCCAGGCACGCAGAAGTATGACGACGCGATGCGCCGCCATTTAGCCGCGACCCGCTCGTGGGTGGACAACGCCGAGCGCGCCCTCGCCGAGAAGAAGTCCCTGCCTGCCCAGCCAGCCGCACCACCGATGCTCCAAGTGGGCTCGAACCAAGCGCTGGGGACCTACCAAGCGATGATCCATCCACTGGTGCCTTACGCCCTGCGCGGGTTCCTATGGTATCAGGGGGAATCGAATGTTGGCGAGGATCTGCTCTACACCCTCAAGATGGAGGCTCTAATCAAGGGCTGGCGAAAGCAATTCAACGTGCCCGATGCGCCGTTCTACTACGTGCAACTGGCCCCGTATAACTACGGGGACAACCGCCAGGGGGCCCTCCAAGGCCTCTGGATCGCCCAGCAAGAGGCCCTGAAAATACCCCATACGGGGATGGCCGTGACCATGGACATCGGCAACCCGGGAGACATTCACCCGAAGAATAAATCCGAGGTGGGCCGGCGGCTCTCGCTGTGGGCGCTGGCGGACACTTACGGCAAGCAGGGCATTGTGAAATCCGGGCCGATGTTCGAGAGCTACGAAGCGACGGGCGACACGATCCGGATTCACTTCAAGAGCGCCCCGACCGGTCTCGCCACCCGTGACCAGAAAGCTCCGGATCTCTTCGAAGTCGCCGGGCCGGACTGGAACTTCAAGCCGGCTACCGCGGAGATCGCCGGAAACGAGCCGGTGATCATCCTGAAGAGCGCGGAGGTGCAACAGCCGACGATGGCGCGGTTCGCATGGTCACAAACGGCCGAACCGAACCTGATGAACAAAGAGGGACTCCCCGCAGCGGCCTTCCACACCCATTGGCCGGATGAGCCCGGAATGGGGCGCAATGTCGCCCGCCAGCGGCCCTTCACCTCCAGCGATCCAAATCGCAGTGGCTGGGATTCCGGTCTCACCGACGGCAACTGGTGGAGTGGTGCTGGCACTTGCTTCGCCACCGGAGCCTCGGATCAATTCCCGAAATACGTGACCATCGATCTGGGTCGCTCCCGGCCGGTGCAGGCGGTGCGTTTCGGCGTGCCGGGATTTGGCTCTACCAAAACGGTGGTGATCTCCTTGAGCGAGGACGGCAAGGAGTTCCAGGAAGCAGGCAAGCAGGAGTTCGCTGGCAAGACCGAGACGCGCAAAGAGCTGCGCTTCGACAAGCGGAATGCCCGCTTCGTCCGTGCGACCTTCCCGGACCATCACGAGCGCCAGGACAATTACAGCGAGAACCACTCCTTCCTCAGCGAGTTGGAGGTCTATGGGCCTGCGAACTGAGGTAGGCGCGCGCGGTTTCGATCTACCGCGACTGCTCTAACAAGAAGCGGATTGCCTGGTCACCGGTCTCCTCCGGCAGGTTCCACATGACACCGCCATGGCCGACGCCGGGAAGCAGGATACGCTGCCCCTGCCCCGGCGCGCATTGGTCGAGCAGGAGCTGGGATTGCCAGGGCGGGATGGTGCCGTCGCGGTCGCCGTGGATGAAGAGCATCTTGCACTTGGTGTCCTTCACGGCATCAACCGGACGG
>NZ_BATP01000004.1 GCF_000739615.1 Haloferula sp. BvORR071 | reverse complement strand
CGCCGGAGGTGCGACCCGAAATTAGCCGGTGGCGTAAGCCACCGGTGGGGATAGCATCGATTCAAGGAGCCCCGGGAGGGGCGACACGGAGCCTACCAGAGAAAGCGTTCATCAAAGGAGATGCCGCATTTCTTGAGGAAAGCGAGATACTCCTCTTGGAAGCTTCGCGTCCGGTGATGCTCTTCCTGGTTCGCGATGTATTCGATGATCGTCCGACATTGCGACGGGCTAACGGTGAAGGCACCATAGCCCTCCTGCCACATGAATCTCGCCAAGCGGATCTCATCGTGAACCCAGCGGGAAGAGTTTGCTTTGAGTGAGCGGACCACGTCGGAAAGAGCACAGGTCGCGGGGAGGCCGAGAAGAAGATGCACATGATCGGCAATGCCGCCAATTGCCACGGGTGTTCCGCCGAGATTCGTCACCACGCCGCCCATGTAAGCGTGAAGGCGGGATCGCCACTCGGGAGCGATGGAGGGCTCTCGGTCTTTCGTGCTGAAGACAACGTGGAAATTCAGAGAAAGGTGGGTCGATGGCATGGGAGGGAGGGCTCGACCATCTAACGAAAGCCAAGGGTTCACGTCACCCGGGAAATGCCGAATCTTTGCCCGGATAGGGAGTCTAAGGGGAGGCTTCGTGCGCCGCCCCGCTGGGGCTTAATGGTTTGGCAACCCGTTCCGGTGGCTTGCGCCACCGGCTATTTCGGGTCGCCCCTCCGGGGCTGAGGACACGGCGTGAGGAACAACAACCCGGCCCTGATGCGAGGAACACCATCACCTCTTACCCTTCGGCAACTTCAACCACGCTTCCATCTCCGCCAGTGGCTTCGTATTCAGCACATCCTCGCGCCGCAGCCAGCCCTTGCGCGCGACGTCGGCGCCGAGCTTCAGGAATTGGAGTTGCTGGGTGGAATGCGCATCCGGGTTGATCGATGTCAGAACGCCCTTGTCCCGCGCGCGGTGCCACCAGCGCCAGTCCATGTCGAAGCGCTTGGGATTGCAGTTGAACTCGATCACCGTGCGGGTGGCCGCGGCGGCATCGATGATCTTTTCGTGGTTCACCTTGTAGGGATCGCGGCGCAGCAGCAGGCGGCCGGTGAGGTGCCCCATAAAGGTGATGTAGGGATTCTCCATCGCGCGGATGATGCGCTTGGTCATCTCTTCTTCGGTGAGGGTCGTGGCATTGTGGACGGAAGCCACCGCGAAATCCAAGGAGGCGAGCAGCTCGTCATCGAAGTCGAGTGAGCCGTCCTTGAGGATATCCACCTCTGAGCCCGCGAAGAGCCGGAAATGCTCCGTGGCATGCTGCCGGTTCCACGCGGCGATGGTCTCGATCTGGGCGGCAAGGCGCTTTTCATTCAGGCCGTTCGCCTGGGGCGAGGACTTCGAGTGGTCGGAGATGCCCAAGTACTGCAAGCCTAGTTCCTGGGCGGCGGCGGCCATTGCCTCCAGGGTCGACTTGCCGTCGGACTCGGTGGTGTGGCTGTGGAAGGTGCCGCGCAGGTTCTCCCATTCCACCAGTCGGGGTAGAGTGCCCGCATCGGCGGCCTCGATCTCGCCGCGGTTCTCGCGCAGCGCGGGTGGCACGAAGTCGAGTCCCAGCGCCTTGTAGATGTCCGCCTCACTGTGGACCTGCGGCGTATTCTCGCCGGTGAAGGCGTATTCGTTGAGCGACCAGCCGTGCTTGAGCGCCCGCGAGCGGATCGCGACGTTGTGTTCCTTGCTGCCGGTGAAATACATCAGCGCGAAGGGGTACTGCGCATTGCTCACCGCGCGCAGGTCGCACTGCAAGCCCTCCGAAGTGCGGATCGAGCATTTGGTGTCGCCCTGCACGATCACCTCCGCGGCCTGTGGCAAGGTCCCGAAGAATTTTGTTAGAGCAGCCGGTTCGGTGGTCGCCACGATGAAATCCAGATCCCGCACCACTTCCTTCGAACGGCGCATCGAGCCGGCGACAGATGCCTGAAGCACGGCCGGATGCTCGCGCAGAGCGGCGAGGATTTCCTCCGCCGCGATCGTGGCCACATCCAGGCGGAAGGCCTCCGCGGCCTGCTCCGAGCGGGTCACGGCTTCGAGGATCTTCGTCTGCGTCTTCGCGCCGAAGCCACTGAGTGCAGCCACCGCGCCCGCCTCGCAGGCGGCCTTGAGCGCGGCAATGGAATCGACCCCGAGTTGCTTGTGCAGGGCGGCGATCTTTTTCGGGCCCAAGCCTTCGAGTTCGAAGAGCTCGAAGAAGGTATCCGGATAGTTCTCGCGCAGCTTCTTGTGGAAGCCCAATTCACCCGTGCTGGCGAGTTCGTGCAGCTTGTCGCGCAGCGCCTCGCCGAGGCCCTTGATGCCATCCAGCTTGTTTTCCGTCGCGAGGGCCACGATATCGCCATCGTAGGATTCGACGACTTCGGCTCCCTGACGATAGGCGCGGACCTTGAAGGGGTTCTCTCCCTGGATTTCCAGAAGAAGAGCGATCTCCTCCAAAACCTCGGCCATGCGTTCGCGGGTGACGGGCATGCCGCAGCCTAAGAAGGGCCCGACGGGGACGCAACCAAAGTAGTCGGCACACGGCGTGTGCGGACTACTCTGCTTAGGGCACCATCAGGAAGTCCGCCACTACCATTCGGTGATCGCTGTGCCGGGTGGTCACTGCGGAGCAGCGGATCGGGCGCAGTTGCCGGGTGGAGTGGATCTGGTCGATGCGGAGGATCGGGATGCGCCGCTGGTAGGTATCTCCCCAGCCGGTCCCGGCTTGAACGAAGGCGTCATCGAAGTTGCCCTTCATCAGGCTTTGGATCGGGTCCGAAGGCGGCGCATTGAAATCCCCGCCCACGATCGCGGGGCGGCCGGATGCGGTGTCTGCGAGGACTTGCAGCGTGTGCCAGAGTTCGACCGCGCGGACCTTGCGGTTGACGCGGTGATTGTACCAGCAATCGGGATTCCACAGTCGAAGGTCGGTGGAGGCCTTCTCAAGGTGAACGTTCACCACCTCGATCGCGGCACCCTCCGGCTGCTTCATCACCGTGACCTGCTGGTCGCGGTAGAGCTGGTTGCGCACCTCCCGGCTGATCCGCCAGCGGGTCACGATCCCATTGGACATGAAAGTCCGGTAGTCGCCGTGGCCTTGGTAGAGACGGTCGGCAACGCGCTTCACTTGGATCGGCTCGACTTCCTGCAGCAAGACGATGTCCGGGTCCCAGCGCTGGATGTCGAGCGAGGGATCGCTGTTGGGCGCGTAGTTGAAATGCTTGCAGTTGAGGGTCAGGACGCGGACCAGGAACTTGCCATCGGCCACGCCGGCTTGCCCTGGCTCAGGAGCAGATTTGCCGAGATTGGCGATGACCCGCGCCTCATCCGCGCCAAGCAGCACGGTGATCGCCCAGATCCCCGTCAGGATCAGCGAGAGCGGCGCCCGCAGGAACCAGAAGGCGACGATTGAAAGCAGCAGCCCGATGCCGCCCCAGACCCAGATCGGCATGACCGTGTAAGCTGCGAGAAACTCCGGTTGGCGCGAAAACGCGTAAACCGTGAGGATGTGCAGCAGGAGCGACAAGCCGACGAGACTCCATCCGGCGCGTCGGCGGAAGCGGGAGGACTTCATCGTGCCCTGGGGGGGACGGTGGTGGTGGATTGGTTAAAAGGGCAAGCCCATCCCGCCGGTGAGTTTCTGCATCTCCGCGGCGGAGACCTCCTTGCCCTTGTTGATTGCTTCCTGGACGCCCTTCAGCACCAGGTCCTGGAGGAATTCGACGTCTTCCGGGTCCACCACCGACTTGTCGATCTTGATCGACTGCACATCACCGGCGCAGGTGGCGACCACGGTCACCTTGCCGCCGCCGACGCTGGCTTCGACGGTTTTCTTCGCAAGCTCTTCCTGCGCAGCGGCCATCCCGGCCTGCATCTTCTGCGCCTGTTTCATCAGTTTTTGGATATCCATAAGAGAGATTCAAGACTTGAAGACTCAAGACACAAGACTTGAGCCAGATTGGTGCTTCAGCGCTTCAGCGTGGCCTCGAACATTTCCAAAGCAGTTTGGATGAGAGGGTCCTTGTAAAATTCTTCCATCGGATCGGCCTTGGGCGCAGGGGGCTCTGCCGGGGTTGCGGACTCGGGCTTCCAAGGCGGCTCGACAGCTGCTTCTACGACCGGCTCATCGGGTGCATCCGGCGCGCTTTCGATCATCGCATCGATCGAAGAGAAGAGACCACCTCCAGCCGACGGGGCCGGGTTTGACGGCGGCGGAGTGACGGCGGCCACTGGTTCTGGAGAGGATTCCGGCTCGGGCTTGAATTCCGCGACGGGAGGCTCGGGTTCAGCTGCCGGCGTGGGAACGGCTTCCGCCACAGGTACCGGCACGGCAGCCGGTGCCGCCGCGACTGGCGCGGGTGCAGGATCCGGTGCTGGAATGGCCGCTACGGGCGCATAGGTCACCGGCGCGGTAAGATGCTCCGAAGCCCCGGCGAGGACCTTGATCACATCGGAGAGGCGGACTTCGCCCAGCGATTGGATCGCCTTGATCAAGCCAATCTCAAGATGGAGGCGCTTGTTGGAGGCCCACTTCATGCGGGCTTCGGTCTCGGCAAAGACGTCGATGACCGAAAGCAGGCGCTCCGGCGGATAATTCTCGGCCGCGGCGCGCAGGGCGGCCCAGGTTTCAGCCGGGATGCCGTCGCCGCCAGCGCTGGAATCCAATTTGGCGACCAGCAGGGCGCGCAGGCCGCTGATCAATTCACCCAGCAGTTGGGACAGCTCGCGACCGGCCTCAGCCTCCCGCTGCACGGTTGCCAGCGTGGTCGGAGTATCGCGGGTCAGCAGGCCGCCGAGAACGGCAGCCACGGTCTCGCGCGAGGTGAAGCCGAAGACATCGAGCACGTTCGCCTCGGTGATCGTTTCGCCGCAGAAGGCCACGAGTTGATCGAGCATCGACTGGGCGTCACGCATCCCGCCGTCCGCGCCCTTGCCGATCGCCCAAGCAGCGCTCTCATGGAGATTCACGCCTTCATTCTGCGCGATGTGCAGCAGGTGCTTCGCGATGATCTCGGTCGGAATCGGCCGCAGGTCGAAGCGTTGGCAGCGCGACAGGATGGTCGGCAGGACCTTGTGCGCCTCGGTGGTGGCGAAGATGAACTTCACGTGCTCCGGCGGCTCTTCGAGCGTCTTCAGCAGCGCATTGAAGGCTGCCGTGGAGAGCATGTGAACTTCGTCGATGTAGTAGATCTTGAATTGCCCGCGGGCCGGGGCGAAGCGGACGGACTCGCGGATGTTGCGAACGTCGTCCACCGAGTTGTTGGAGGCACCGTCGATCTCCAGCACGTCGAGCGAGCGGCCTTCGGCGATCTCCACGCAGACATCCTCGTCCGGATCGAAGTCGGCCTTGGGCCCGTTCGTGCAGTTCAGCGCTTTCGCGAGAATACGTGCCGTGGTGGTCTTCCCGGTGCCGCGCGGCCCGACGAACAAGTAGGCGTGCGCCAAGCGCTTCTGGGCGATGGCGTTCTGCAAAGTCCGTACGACGTGATCCTGGCCGAGCACGTCGTCGAAGGTTTTCGGGCGGTATTTCCGGGCGAAGACCTGATAGCTCACGCGCGGGAGGGTAGGGGGGATTGGGCGTTTGTCAGCACCGGGTTTTGGGGGAATGACGAATGCCGGGTTTCCGGAAGCCGGGGACGTTTTTCCTTGCGCAGGGTGCCATTGGCGGCTCCATTTAACCAAATGGTTAAATATGAGTCCGAGCACTTGGACCGCACTTTCGCGGCGCTGGCGGATCCGACACGGCGGCGGATGCTGGAGCAGCTCACGCGGGGGGACCTCTGCGTCACGGACTTGGCGAAACCGCATGAAATGTCCCTGCCTGCGGTCTCCAAGCATCTGGGGGTGCTGGAGAAGGCCGGTCTGATCGGCCGCGAGCGCTTCGGGCGGGTCCACTCGCTCCACCTGAATGCAGAACCGATGAAGCAGGCGCAGGCTTGGATCGAGAGCTACCGCCGCCACTGGGAGGAGAGCTTTGACCGACTGGATGACTATTTGAACCAACTACAATCCGAACATGAACAGCATGACCGAAGCGAACCGGGCTGAAGAAGCCCGCGAAGTCCTGATCACCCGCAGCTTCAAGGCACCGCGCCGGCTGGTGTGGCAGGCGTGGAGCGATGTGGAGTACCTCAAGCATTGGCACGCGCCGGAAGGCTGCGAGATCGAGTTCAAGCGCTTCGACTTCCGAGAGGGTGGAGAGTTCCTGTCCTGCATCCGCGTGCCCGCTTTCGGCGAGTGCTGGTGCATCGGCACCTATCTGGAAATCGTGGAGCCGGAGCGGATCGTTTACAAGATGGCCATGGCCGATCCAGACGGGAATCGGGTCTCCTCGGAGTCCGCGGGACATGTAGCCGAGTGGCCGGAGGAAACGGTGGTGACCCTGACCCTGGAGGAGAGGGATGGCGGAACCCTGCTCACGCTTCATCAGACCGTCTCCGAAGAACTGGCCAAGCGCACCGGCGCCTATCCGAGTTGGCTTAGCATGTTAGATCAGTTGGCGGCGCGGCTCGCCGCTGGTTCCGCATGAGGCGTGGGAGGATGGCGTTAGAAGTGAGGGCTCGGAAGCGGCTTGTCCGCCTTTTGGTGACGATCCAAGATGCGGGGCGCATATCCAATCGCATTGCGGGGATGCGCGATTGTTCAGCCCTTGCCCGGAAGCCGCTCTGACAGCCTGTGGCTGGCGTGACATTAGGCCTTAGCGGGCGGCGGGTGGAAAGACCGGGCCGGGAAGGGACATGTTCACCTTTTGGTGCATGTTCAATGTTAGAGGAATTCGTTAGAGGTTGGTTTTGTTGCTTCTGTCTCTCTTGCAGTTTCCGGAAGTCCTTCCTCCTCCTATGAAAAACTCCTCCTTTGCGTGCCTCAGCACGCTTCTGCCGGTGAGTCTTGGTCTCGCCGCATTCCTTCAGTCCTCCGCCAAGGCCGCGACCCATACATGGGTCGGGCCCGCGGGCGGGTTGTGGAGTGTTGCCTCCAATTGGACCGGCGGGGTGCCCACCAGCGGTGAAGCCGGTGGTACGATCGTGGCCTTCGCATCCAGCAGCAGTTCGGTGTTCAACATCGCGGGGTTGGTGGTAGACCAGATTCACTTCAGCGGCGGGGGCAACACTATCAGCGGCACCGCAGGGATGACCTTGTCGGTTTCGAGTTCGGTCCAGACCGAGAACATCTGGAGCGTGACCGGCAGCAACACCTTCAGCAGTTCCCTGCTGCTGAACTACGTGAACTTCTCGGAATGCTGGGTGCGGGTGGATGCGGGAACGCTGAACATGGCCGCCACCACCGGTGGCACCACAGGCGTGCGCAAGCGGGGAGCGGGCACCATGACGATCTCGGCGGTCGCCAATACCAACACCGGCCCGACCGCCGTCTCGGAGGGCGTCCTGTCCCTGAATTCCGGCGGCAACGAGACGGCGGTGTTGGGCAATATCACCGTGGGGATAGGCACCGGCACGGGGGCGACCCTCTCGCTGGCTCAGTCAGCGCAGATCAAGGATACGTGCACAGTGACGGTCTACAACGACGGGACCTTCAACACGAACAGCCTGGTCGAGACGATCGGCGGGCTGACGGTGAATGGTGGCAACGTGAGTCATGGCGGCGCGAACCTGATCATCGGCGGCCCGCTGGTGATGAACGGGGGGACGATCACGGGTACCACCGGGATCATGCAATTGCAGGGCGACGTGACGGCGAATTCCTCTTCGACTGGGACGGCGACGATTGCTTCCAGGATCACGCTGATCGGCGCGCGGATTTTCACGGTGAACGACGGGCTGCAGGCGACGGACCTGACCCTGAGCAATGTGATCGGCGGTGGCGGCAGCCTGACCAAGAGCGGTCCCGGCAATCTGCTGATGTCCACGGCCACTTCCAACACCTACACCGGAGGGACCACGGTGAACCAAGGCGTGGTGACCTTGAATGGCAACGCCGCCGCGGTGATTCCGGGAACCCTGGTGATCGGCAGCGGTAGCGGCGCGCCGGGGAGTACCATCGTGCGCTTGGGCCAGGGTAATGAGATTCTAAGCACTGCCGCGGTGACCGTGAAGGCCGACGGGATCCTTGACGTGAACAACTTCGGCGAAACGGTCGGGTCCCTAACCATTGACCGGGGTGGCGTGGGGATTGGCACTGGATCCCTTTACGCGCCGCAGGGGATCAACATGACGGGCGGCAGCATCAGCAGCACCGGTTCGGGCGTCCTGAATCTCGCCGGGGATGTGACCGCCATGTCCACGGCGGACAGCACGGCCACGATTGAAGGGAATGTCGTGCTCACCGGGACGCGCAACATCACGGTGAACCCGGGTGGCAACGCGCCACATTTCGTGATGAACGGGGTGGTGAGCGAAAGTCCCGCGGCGTCGGGCTTCGGGATCACCAAACTGGGCAACGGGGTGATGAACCTGACTGGTCTCAACAGCAACACCTACACCGGCACGACCACAGTGGAGAAGGGCGTCCTGCAGCTCAAGCAATCCTCCGGGCGGACGATCCAGGGACCGGTGGTCATCGGCAACAACGTGGACCCCGCCGGCACCGCGGTCCTGCGCGAGCTGATCCAGAACGACCTGCTGAACTCGATTTCGATGACCGTCAACAAGTCGGGGGTCATCGACATGAATGGCTTCAGCGACACCGTGGACTCGCTGAGCGGGGAGGGCACGATCCTGCTGCCTACCCCGCTCGGGAATCCCTCCAATTTTACCGCGGGAAATTCTAACAGCAGCAGCACATTCGCGGGCAACCTCAGCGGGACCGGCAACTTCCGGAAAAGTGGCACCGGCACCCTCCTGCTGACCGGCAAGCTGACTTCCACCCTTAATACAATGGTCGTGGAGAACGGGATTCTGGGCCTGAACCTGGCCGCAGGTACGGCGTATCCCGTAGTTCTGTATGTGGGCGACAACGTCGGTGCCGCGGGAACAGCGTCCGCCCGCTTGGACGGCGCGAATCAACTCTCTGCAGCAGGCACGGTGGATGTCAGGTCCGACGGCCTGCTGAACCTCAACGGCAACGCCGCGGCCGCCGGGACGCTTGCTGTAACCAGTGGCAGCGTGGCGACAAGCGGGGCCCTGAGCGTTGCCACCCAGCTTAACATGACCGGCGGTTCGGTTGCCGGCGCTGGCACGCTGACCTTGGCCGGAAACATGACGGCCACCTCCAATGCGATCGGAGCCGCCGCGATTTCCAGTCCCTTGGCGCTGGTCGGCACACCGGCCGTCACGGTGAATGCCGGAAGCAGCCAACCGGAGCTGGTGATCAGTGGCGTGATCAGCAACAGCATTCCGGCCGTTAATGCCGGCTTCACGAAGAACGGAAACGGCACGATGCGGGTTGCCAGCACCACAAATACCTACAGCGGCACCACCACCGTGGATCGCGGCGTGCTGGAACTGGCGAACACGCTTACCGTCGCCGTCATCGGGCCCTTGGTGATCGGTAATGATGTGGATGCGGCGGGCTCGGCCATCGTCA
Source organism: Haloferula sp. BvORR071 (assembly GCF_000739615.1). Taxonomy (GTDB): domain Bacteria; phylum Verrucomicrobiota; class Verrucomicrobiia; order Verrucomicrobiales; family Akkermansiaceae; genus Haloferula. Next base: position 163,386 of record NZ_BATP01000004.1, on the reverse strand, counting down.
GAGACTTGACGGCATTCAACGTCGGGAGCCTCGTGGATGTGATGATCAAGGCTTCCGGCAAGTATGACCTCAACAGTTTTTCCGATCGCGCCGGAAGTCTGTCCGGCACGGGGCCGGTCACGCTGGGTTCTGGCACGCTGACTCTGCTCAGCGGTGCCAATGCCACCTATGACGGGTTGATCTCCGGTTCTGGCAGTGTGACCAAGAGCGGCACTGCTGCCCAGACCTTCACCCAGAACCACACCTATGCGGGGAATACGTCGATTACTTCCGGGAAGCTCTACATCAATGGCACGCAGACCGGTAACTTCAGCGTTGGCGCCACTGGTACCTTGGGCGGCATCGGGACCGTCGGGCCCACCCTGAATGCGAACGTGGCCGGAGCCAGGGTTTCCCCCGGCGGTGGAAGTGGCACTAGCCCCGGGATCATGCACGTCAATGGCAGTACCAATCTCAGCAACGGCAAGTTGCTGGTGCGCATGAATGATGCCTCGGCATTGAAGAGTGACCAGTTGATCGTCTCCGGTAATCTGAATATCACCGGTGCCTCCGTGCTGCCCATTCCGCTCGGTCCGGTGGCCGCCACGCCGCACGTCATCGCCAGTTATGGAGGGGTCTTGACCGGCACCTTCGCTTCCGTGCCGCCGGGCTGCACCATCAACTACGCCTACAACGACGGCATTTCCACGAGCAACATCGCCATCACCGTGAACAATGCCTGGCAGGCTTGGCTGGCGGGCTACGACTTGAACCCCGCCAGCACCGGTCTGCCCGACGCCGATCCGGACAAGGACGGAATCTCGAACGGGATCGAGTTCGTGCTCGGCTTGGATCCCACCGTTCCGAGCGGCGGCGCGGACCTGCCACTCGGAACGGTCTCCGGGGCGAACTACGTGTTCTCCTTCCGTCGTACAGGCGCGGCGGCCTCGTTCAATCCGGTGGTCCAGACTTCCACCACCCTTGATGCCGGGGCATGGACGAACGTGGTGTCCGGTATCACCGTGGATTCCAACTTCTACGGGCCGGGGATTGACCGGGTGACCGCCACCATTTCCCGGACGGGCAAGCCCAACCTGTTCGCCCGCCTGAGGATCGACGGCCTCTGAGGCGAATCGCATTGCGGGAGCGCGGGACCGCCCTTAGGGCTTCCCGCGTGATTCCGAGCCCTGACCAGAAGCGCGCCCTCTATCACGATGCCGCCGCAAAGCTGCATGCCCTGTGGGCCGACGAGCCGGATGGCATTGCCCGGATGGCCGCGGCGGCCTGCATCCTCCATGAGGCGATGCCGCACTACTTCTGGACCGGTTTCTACCGGGTGGTCGGTGGCGGGCTGGTGATCGGGCCCTATCAGGGGTCTCTCGGCTGCGCGCGGATCACGTGGGGCAGGGGCGTTTGCGGTGCGGCGTGGGCCACGGGGGAAACCCAGGTGGTACCCGATGTGCACGAGTTTCCCGGGCACATTGCCTGCGACAGCCGCTCGGAGAGCGAGGTCGTGGTGCCGGTCCGGGATGCCCGTGGGACCATAATCGCGGTCTTCGATGTCGATTCGACCGAGAAGGACGCTTTTGACGCGGTGGATCGCGAGGAATTGGAAGCAATCTTCGCGGATTTTGCTGCAACTCGCTGAGGAGCCGTGGCCCGTGCGACTTCGGTTGTAAGTTGCGCCTTCTCCCTTGGAAGTCCCGGCAAGCTGCTGCTAGTTTCCGGCCATGAGTTCCCAGGATCCGCATCACATCGAAGGCCTGCGCCGGCGATCGAAAGGAGGCTTCCCGTGGATGGGGGTGAGTTCGCTGGTGCTGGCGGTGGGCGGGGTGTCTTTCCTATTCACCCCCGCGGGCCAGCGCTTGTTCCGCAAGGAGATCGCCGAGGTCAAGCAGACGCCGGCCGCGAAGAGTGATGCGGAGGATATCATGCGGCAGCTTGAAGCGCAGCAGCGGGAGAAGATCGAGCAGATGGAAGGCGGTTTCCAGAAGGAGCGGGATGCGTTGAAGAAGCAGCTCGACGATCTCGCGAAGCGGCAGACCACGGAGGACAAGGAGCTGCCGCTTTCCGACCACACCGCGCAGAGCGGCGGCGATGTGCGGGCTCTGCGCTCGGGGATCACCTTCAAGTCAGAGGTGCAGGTGGAGAAGGGCGCGCTGGCTTCCAAGGAGCGCAAGGACAAGGAGTCCTATGTCGCGGAATACACACTCAAGATCCGTCTGCCGGAGCCGTCCAAGTCCCTGGAGCAATTGCAAACCGTCAATCCGAAGCTGGCCACGCTCTTGCCCGGCTTGCCGTCGATGCTGGAGAAACCGGAAGTCTCGCGCTGGTTCTTCGCCCTCTACGATAACAAGACCGAGCGGCTCAAGGATGACGCCACCAATCTCAACGAGCTGCTGACCAAGCACAACTACTACGACTGCGAGACCATCCTGAACCTCACCTATCCGCAGAGCGGTCGGAAGGTCTTCCTGCTGCAGGCGGAGATGGATGTAGTCTCGGACGGTTCGGATGGTGACCGCCTTGCGACGATGCCGGACGAGATCGTGAACTCCACTTTCTACCAGCCTTTCACCAGCTACGGCTGGTCGAAGAAAACGCAGACCCCGAATCCGCTGGTCGCCGGTTGGGAGAAGCGCATCGAGGGCGCCAACAAGGAGCTGGCTGACAGTAAGACCACGGCGGACCGGAAGGTGTGGCTGCGGGACCGGATCAAGTTCCTCAAGAAGGGCATCGAGGACATGAAGTCCCGCAGCTTCCTGATCGCGGAATATGATCCTTTCATCGTGATTCCCACCAATCTGTTCAGTTCCTCGGATGCCTTCGCGCCGAAGGTGGGGGACTATGCGGTGGTGATCCACGGCGAGAAGCTCCTGCCCGCGATCGTCGGTGATGGCGGGCCAACCTTCAAGGTGGGCGAGGCCTCGCTGCGGATCGCTAAGGAGGTCAACCCGCGGGCCAATTCCAACAGCCGGCCGGAGTCGAATCTAGTGGTGACCTATTTCGTTTTTCCCGGCTCCCGGGACGAGACCAAGGGGCCACCGGACTACGAGAAGTGGCGCAACCGCTGTGATGAATTGCTGAAGGAGTGCGGTGGCCTGGGCGAGGGCGTGGAGCTTCACCGTTGGCAGAACTTGCTGCCAGAGCCGACACCGCCTGCGGCACCGGAGCAGACGCCAGCGCCGGTGCCAACACCGGCCCCGAATCCAGCGCCGGCCCCTGCGCCCACGCCGGCTCCCGGGAACACCGAGGCACCGGCTCCGCAGAGTGGGCAGTAGATATCCGTCCCGTCTGGCAGGAGGGTGCTGGTGCTGGCTATTTCGAACGCGAGAGGAGTCGGGTCGTGAAGCCTGCTTCTGCGGGATGGGTGGCTCCGCTCTCCCGGGAAAGGGTATTCCTTTATGGAAACACAGCGCGGTAGAATCGCTTGTCGGGGAGTGGCAGGGTGTCGATGAACTCGAAGCCGCCATTGGACTCAGCCTGTATGCTTGCGCGTTCGATCCAGGCATTGCTCATGCTCTCGGTCGATTCGATGCGGTAGATTCGTCCAGCCACTCCGGAGAAGACCACGCGCTGTGAGCCATCCGGCTGGGTCGTGATCGACTCCGCTTCCTGCACCGGTGCATCTACGGGTATCACGCCGATCTTCACGGTGAAGCTCAGGATGCCGCCCGTCGCATCGCGGACAGTGTAGGTGAAGTAATCCTCTCCGGCATTGCCTGCTTGCGGAGTGTAGTGGATCCAGCCATCGGCCACCGTGATGCTAGCGCCCTTCACGCTGGATGCGTCCGCTGCGAGGAACTCGACCCCGGCGCCGTCATTCGCCAGCAGGGTGGCAATGCTCAGCTTGAGCGGCGCACCGGCATCATGCGCCGCGTGATCCGTGCCCGGAGCTTCGCTTCCCGTGCTGAAGAGATAGCGCCCGGACTGCAGGGCAAAGACCGCCGCGCCATCCTCCATGCGCAGGAAGCTCACGCCTTGGGCGCTGGCCGCAGGGCTCCCGGATTCCATCACACTTCCGGCATCCGTGGCGGGGATGTGGACGTCCGCGGTCGTGTTGGTGGGAATCGTGGCGCGCAGGACAAAGCCACCGGCATGGCGGCTCCAACTGCTGCGGATCTCACCGTGGATCGACTCCAGCTTGCCGCTGGCGTGGTTGAGAGTGCCGCCGGGCCGCGGATGGATGACGATCTTCTTATAGCCCGCCGCAGTGGGGTCCTGGTCGATCCCTGCTACGCTGCCGTAGAGCCACTCGCCGCAGGAGCCGAGCGAGTAGTGGTTGAAGGAGTTCATACCGGGATCCTGGAAGCCCTTCTCCGGCGTCCAGCCGTCCCAGCGCTCCCAGATCGTGGTGGCGCCGTTCTTCACCGAGAACAGCCAGGATGGAAAGCTGTCTTGGTGAAGCAGGTTATACGCAGTGCTGCTCTTGCCGCCAGCGCTGAGCACCGGGAGCAGGTAGCTTACACCCACGAAGCCTGTGGAGAGATGGTTGCCCTTGGCGATGACATCGTTCTCCAGAAGCTGCAGTACCTCGTCGCGTAGGCCCTCCGGCAGGAGGTCGAACTTCAGGGCCATCAGGTAGGCACACTGGGTATTAGTCCCAGTGCCATTGAAGACGCCGGTGCTTTGATTCACGTACTTGGCGTTGAAGGCGGTCTTGATGGTCTGGAAGAGAGCTTCATAGGCGCTGGCATCCGCGGTATTGCCGAGTACCGCGGCCGCCTTCGAGAGCAAGCGGGTCGAGTAGGCGTAGTAGGCGGTGCCGATCAGTTCCTTGCTGGTGTCCGCGTTGATCGAGAGCCAATCGCCATAGTCGGCGCCGCGGCCACGGTCGCGGATCGAGTTGGTGCTGTTTGCTCGGCAATACTCCACCCAGGCCTTCATGGAAGGATAGCACTTCGCCAGCAGGCGCTCGTCGCCATAGGCCTGATAGATGGTCCAGGGGCAGATCACGCCGGCATCGCTCCATGCCGGCGTGCCGGAGCTGGGGGCGGCATTCGGCGCTACATCCGGAAAGCGTCCGTCCACGAGCTGGCTGTCGACCACATCGCCCAGCCACTTGGTGTAGAAGGCGGCGATGTCGGCATTGCAGGTGGCGGTCTTCACGAAGACTTGGGCATCGCCCATCCAGCCCAAGCGCTCGTCACGCTGCGGGCAATCGGTGGGAACGCTGAGGTGGTTGCCGCGTTGGCCCCACTGGATGTTTGATTGGAGCTGGTTGATCTGTGGGTCGGAGCAGGTGAAATCGCCGGTCTGCTCAGTGGCGGAGGCGAAGACGATACCTGTCACCGCATCGAGTGGCGGCTGGCTGCTCAGGCCGCTGAGCTCGACATAACGGAACCCGTGGAAGGTGAAGCGCGGCGTCCAGGTTTCCTCGCCCCCGCCCTTGCAGGTGTAGCTGTCGATCGAGGGCGCACCGCGCAGGTTGGTGGTGTAGATGCTGCCGTCCGGATTCAGCATCTCCGCATGGCGGATGGTGATCTTGGTTCCAGCGGGCTGGGTGACTTTCAGGCGGATCACTCCCACCATGTTTTGTCCGAGGTCATAGGTCCACTTGCCGGCCTGCGGCTGGGTCTGGGCCTTGGGGGTGATCTCAGTGAACTTGCGCACCGGCTCCATCGTCTGGCCGCTCATGATACGCTGGGGCTCGATCCGCATCAGCACCTTGCCCCATGCGCTGTCGTCGAGACCGGGGCTGCTCCAGCTCGCGGTCTCCAAGCGGGCGTCATAGTCTTCACCCATCATGAAGTCGGTCAGGAGAGTCGGACTTGGAGCCATCTTCCAAGAGCCATCGGTGGTGATGGTCTGGGTGCTGCCATCGGTGAAGGTGACTTCCAATTGGGTCAGCAAGGCCGGGCTGACACCCCAGAACTTGAAGTTGCCATTGCCGATGTGGCCGGAATACCAGCCCGGCGAAAGCTGAGCACCGAGCACATTCTCGCCGGTGGTCAGCTGGGAAGTCACATCATAGGCCTGATAGCGCAGGCGTTGCGAGTAGTCGGTCCAGTCGGGTGCGAGGATGTGATCACCGACGCGCTGGCCGTTCAGCGAAAGTTCGTAGATCCCCAGCGCGGTGGCGTAGGCCACGGCCTTTTTTACTGGCTTCGCGACCGTGAAGGATTTCCGCAAGTAGGGCACCGTGCTCGGGGTGGCGAAGTCGGCGGGGTACTGCAGGGTGACCTTCTCGTCGAAGTACTTCACCAGCGAGCGGCCATCCAGGGTGTAGCCGATCCGCAGCCGCTTCACCTTGTTAGGTGCCGGATCACCGCCGAGGTTGGTGTTGTTCACCACCAGGCTGAAGGGCCCGCTCGCGGCCTTGGCGGTCAAATTGCTCAAAACGTTTGCCGAGCCGCTGCCGTCGAGGGCGGCATAGCTCGCGGATGTCAGCGTCACCGCTAGCGGCTTCGGCAGGTCGGCGGGATAGTTGAAGGTGTTGTTCTCCGCGACCAGGCGCGTGCCGCTGCTGCCGCCGAAGTCGTAGCTGACCTTCAGCCGCTTCACTTGGTTCACTGCGGGATCCGGGCCGAAGCTGGTGTTGTCCACTGTCTTCGAGAAGCTGCCACCTAGGGCGCTGCTTTGCAGGGAGGCGGTGACATCGCGGAAGAGCGAAGGATTGCTGACCGACTCATAGCGCCCCGCGGTGATCGTGGGAAAGGCGGGCAAGTCGGCTGGGAAGTTCACCATGGTGTCTTCCGCGAAGTTCCTGGTGCCGGTGAGCGAGCCGCGCTGGTACTGCACGCGCAGGCGCTTCACGTGATTGTAGGAAGGGTCGCCGCCGAAGGTCTCGTTGGTCACGCCGAGTGTGAAGCTTCCTTGCGAAGCCATACCGGAAAGCATGCTGGTCGCATTCACCGGCGTCCCGGTGTTGTCCGTCGCTTCATAGAATGCACCTGTGATGACCGGAGCGGGGCCGCTATCAGGCGTGGCGAAGGCTGCTCCGTCGATCCACTTGGCGCTCCAGTCGGAGGCTTGTAGCAGGCCCATGCTCCACATGGCCGGCGGGCTCCATGCAGTGGGCTGGTCGTCCTTGTTCCATGAGCGGACCTTCCAGTAGCACTCCTTGCGCGAGGTCAGCGCAGTTCCCGCATATTCGATCTGGCTGGTGGCATCGCCGGCCACCTTGCCGCTGTCCCAGAGGTCGCCCTGACCGGAGGCGAGTGCCTCGGGACTGGAGGCGACCAGCACCTGCCAGGCTGTCTGCTTCTCGCCGCGCTCCGGCGAACTGACGATCCACGACAGCCGGGGATGAACCTCGTCGATGCCGAGCGGATTAATCAGGTATTCGCACCGGGGCTTCTCTACTTTGAGATCGCCGCGCGCCACGAGCGCCTGAGCGAGAAGCAGGGGGATGAACAGGAGCCAGGATGCCTTCACGCCCGAAAGCTAGCTCCCCAGCAACCGCGGGCGATGGCAAGCGGTTCCCAATTCGTGCCAACCCGCGGCGGCGTTCCACTCCGTCTCCGATTTTCCACGTGCAGCGAGGCGGCGGAATCATCATTATGAGGGCCTCCCATGAAGATCACCAAAGTGTGTTGCCAAGGCTGCGGGGCCGACCTCGAAGTGGACGAAAGCGTCCGCTACGTGACCTGCAACTATTGCCACGCCCGGCTGGAGGTGGTGCACGACACCAGCGTGACCCATACCCGCATCCTGGAGAAGCTGGAGAAGAACACCGAGCGGATGGCGGGGAACCTGCGGGTGATCGAATTGCAAAACGACTTGGAACGACTCGACCGCGAGTGGGCCAGCCGCAAGGATAGCTTCATGGTGCGCGGTCAGCACGGTCACCGCCACATGCCAAGCACCGGGGGAAGTGTTGCCGGCGGCATTTTCGCCATTGTGGGTGGCATCGTCTGGATGAGCTTCGCCGCCAGGATCGGAGCTCCCATGCCCTTTCCCTTGTTCGGGCTACTCTTCATCGGCTTCGCCATCTTTTCGATGGTGAATGGTGCCTCGAAAGCTAGTTCCTACGAGTCTGAAGGCCGCGACTTCGAGCAGCGGCGGAATTCCTTGATCCGGCAGATCGAGAGGGAGCGACGCGACTGATCCGCCCGCCCGGTGACAGGCGTGCCGCGATGCGGGGTTGCCTTGGGCCTTGCCGCGGTGTGACGCTGGCGGGCAATGAAAACCCTCCTCCGGATCTATCTGGGCTGCGTGTTGCTCCTTTCCACCGGCATCGGGCTCGCTGGCGAGGCCCGAGAGTGGAAGACCGCCGATGGCAGCAAAACGATCCAAGCGGAATACGTGAGTTCCAAGGATGGCAAGGTCACGATTTGCCGGACGGACGATCGCAAGAATTTCACCATCGCCTTGGACACACTCTCCCAGGCCGATCGCGACTGGGTGGCTAAACAATTGGAGACCGAGACCGAGGCGGCCACCAAGTCCGACAAGAGCAGTCCTTTCGCGAAGTTGCTCACCGGCGAGTGGCAGCGGACCGAGGGCCACGGACTGTCGTATCGGATTTTCGGCGCGCGGAAGCTGCGCGGGGCGGATGAGGCCGGCTACCCGCTGGTGATCTACCTGCATGGCCGCGATGGGGATGTCATGACGCCAGAGCAGCCGGGCGAAGCGCGGACCTTCTCGCAGGAGGATAACTACCGCAAGCGCGAGTGCGTGATCATCGCGCCCCAATGCCCCAAGGGCGCTTCGTGGGACGGCAAGAACAGTGAGGCGGTGGTCGAAATCATCGGCGACCTGACCAAGAACCTGTCGATCGACAAGAAGCGGATTTATCTGACCGGCTATTCGATGGGTGGCTACGGCACCTTCCATCTCCTGGCGCAGGAGCCGCGGCTCTTCGCGGCCGGGGTGCCGGTCTCCGGCGGTGGCGACCCCAACAAGGCGGAATCCTACAAGAACGTGCCGGTCTGGGTGTTCCACGGGGCCAAGGATCCAACCGTGAATCCGGACCAAAGCCGCAAGATGGTGGAGGCCCTCAAGAAGGCCCGCGCCGAGGTAAAATACACCGAATATGCCGACGGTGACCACGGCATTGCCGGCCGGGTCTATGCCGACCTGGAAATGCACGAGTGGCTATTCAAACAGCACCGTTGAAGCAGAAATGTTGCAAAGCCCCTGCGGGCAGGCGAAAGTGAGGTCATGGCTCAAGTCGTATGCCACCTGATCCGCAAGGCGTCTGAGCGCGATGCCAGCCGGATCGCGCAGATCCATGTCCGCACTTGGCAGGCGGCCTACCGTGGGCTGATTCCCGATGACTATCTGGACAGCATGGACCCGGTGAAGCGGGCGCTGTCGTGGAAGGGGATTCTCGGCGCGCCGGAGGAATTGGTGCTGGTTGCCATGCGCGGCTCGCGAATTGTCGGCTTTTGCTCGCTGCTGCCTTCGCGCGATCCGGCCGCACCGCGGGAGATCGCGGAGATTTCTTCGCTGTATGTGGAGCCGCGGGAGTGGCGGAAGGGCGTGGGCTCGAGCTTGGTTAGTGCCGCCTTGGATCATGCCGCGAAGCACGGGTTTGTAGCGGTGACCTTGTGGGTGCTGACTAGCAACGAGCGCGCTTTGGGCTTCTATACCAAGGCGGGCTTCGATCCCGATGGCACGATCCAGGAGAACCAGCGCCTGGGCTTCCCGATCCGGGAGGCGCGCTTTCTGAAGGAGCTTTGAGTGCTGTTAGTGTAGGGCCGGAGCTTCTTCGATCTGCAGGCAATTCGAGCGCCGCTCCCACCACGCCAGGACGCAGAGCACCAGGCTGCCGATTGCCATCAGGAGCCACGGTTCCAGCGCGTGGGCGAGGGGGAACAGCGCAGCTAACAGGACAATGGCCAACAGGTGTGCCCGCGAAGTGTGGCCGGCAATGGCTCGCTTGAAGAGCACGCTCCCGAAAAGATAGAGCATATTGCCGCCAAGCACGGCGATGATCGTAGGCAGCTCACTGTGGCCGGAGGGGTGGGCGAGCACGAATTCATCCGCCACCGCGCTGAGGATGATCCCGGCGACCGGAATGAGATGCAGGTAGGTATAGGCCAGCCGGGCGAGCTGGCCAGGGTTCTCCGACTTGGCGATGCGATGGGTGCCGAAGTCCGAGGCGGAATCGAAATAAAGCCACCACATGGCGATACTGCCGGCCAGGGAGGCGACGAATGCACTGATCACCGCGGCGTTCCAGACCAGCTCGCTGAAGGTAGCGCCCGCGACCAGGATCGACTCGCCCAGAGCGATGATGATGAAGAGACCGCAGCGCTCCGCGATGTGGTGGCCGGAGACCTTCCACTCGGTCGAGGCGGACCTTCCCAGTCCCGGCACCGGGAAGCCGAGCGAGGGTGAAATGTATTCGATCACGAGCGCGCCTCCCCAGCAAATCATGCGCGTCGTCGGTTCCGCAAAGGCCCCGGCCAGCCACAGGATGGCAGAAGAGCTGAACCAGCATAGGATCCGCTGGAAGTTGCGGGTCAGATTGGGATCGCCCCGCACGGCCCACAGGAAGAAGAGGCTGCGTCCGACTTGCATGGTCACATAGGCCCTGGCGAAGGCGATGCCACGGCTGGTGAAAGCAGCAGGAATCGCGGCGGACAGCACCAGACCCAGGGTCATCAGCACCAGTAGAGCCAGCCGGACCGGCAGCTTCTCCGGATCCAGCCAGTTGGTGACCCAGGTGGTGAAGATCCAGACCCACCAGACCGCGAGCAGCAGCATTGCGGTCTGGAGCGCTCCTAGCGGCGAGAAGTGCCCGATCAGGGCGTGCGAGAGCTGGGTGACCGCGAAGACGAAGACCAAGTCAAAGAACAGCTCCACGAAGGCCACTTTCGCGGAATCGTGGCCCTGCCGGGCGCGGAGTAGGGCGGGCGAGTCGCTCATGGATCCACATTCACGCCCTGCGACTCATGGGCGTCGATCCAAGAAACCAGCAGCAGGCCGCCGATGGCCGAGAGGCTTTTGAAGAAACTGATCAGTTCCCCGTGCTGTTCGGGTCCGACATAGTTCCAAAAGGGGTGGAGGGCGAAGGCGTCCACGCCGGTCATGATCGCCATCAGCATGGCGACGCGCCCCGTTTGCCAGCCGAACATCAGAGCCAGGCCGAGCAGCATCTGGAAGGCGGAGAAGAGAGTCCACAAGGGAGTCAGGTTGAGACCGTTGGGAAAGATGTGCGTGGCGCTGAGCACGCGTTCGAGGCCAAAGCTCACGAAGGCACTGGCGATCAGCACGCGTGCTACCACATAAGTCGCTCTTGGATTCATCTCGGAAGAGGGGAGAGAGTGACACTAAAGCTATCTTCACGGTCGATGCCAAGCAAGATGTCTAACCGCTGTTTGAACGGGTAGTGTTCGTGGGAGCCCGGGGGCCTCAGGGCTGTTCCCCGCTGACTGCTGCCATCCGGAACTCCGCCGTGTCGTCATAGCTACCGAATCCAAGCCTCCCAACCGGGAAAGTCGTGTCGTTGGCGGTCATGAAGGGTGTGCTCATGTTGTCGGCATAGACCGCGATCGCTCCGGTGGCGGAGTGGGTCACCCGGTAGGTCTGCCAATTTGAGGTCAGCTTCACCGGTGGACTGGCGGGGGATTGGATTGGCGTGGCGGTCGTGCCATCCACCTTCACGATGACGTTCTGCGTAGTGCTATTCGAGGTCCCGGCGATGTGGGCGTAGTAGAAGTGGGTCTCATCGACATAGCCGAAAATCATCACGATATCCCGCTGGGTGGTGCTGGGGGAGCGCAGGGTGTGGCCTTCCAGATTGAAGGTCACATTGCGCCAGTCCCCCGGGATCAAGGCGTAGCCGCAGGGTCGCGCGACCATCCCGGAAACCTGGCTGCCAGCCGCACTCAAGGTGAGCAGGCCATCGCTATGCGCCCAAGTGCTGGACGCGGATAGAACCAGTCCGGCGGGAAGCGCCTCGCCGCTGAAGTCGCTGCTCCAGGAGGCGGCATGAAAACCCCGGCGTGACAGCTCCGCCGCCTGGAAAAAGCGCTGCACCCGGTCGATCGGCAGGGTCATCTGCTGCCACGAGCTGTCGCCCTCGACGGCCGCTCCCAAGGGCTGCCATCCCTTCAGGTCGGACGACTCGAAGAGCTGGAAGGCGCGGTTGTCCCGGGTGGCGTAGGAAAGAGTGACCTGCGAGCCATTCCGCTCCAGCGAGGTGGGGGCCCAGTCCGGTGCCAAGGGATCGCCGAGATTCATTCCCTGATACGCATGGAGGTCGTCGATATCGATGGCTTGGTTGCCGGTGCCGCTGCCAGTCGCGGCGATGTTGAGGAAATGCGTGATCGGGGACTCCGCCTGGCGCCGGAAGTGCATGGTGCCGCCGAGCTGAACTTGGGTGCTGTGGACGCCGCCCTGAATGTAGGCCTGCCAGGTCTGTCCGCCCGAGGCCACGCCCCGGTTCGAAGCCACCAGCCAGACATTGTACCAGACGTCGCTTTGCAAGGCGGGGCAGGGCGTGCCGTTGGTCGTAGCCGGCAGGAAGGATTCAGTGCCCGCCGGACCATCATACATGGAGATCATGCCGCCGGGCGAGATCCGCCACTGCGGGGCGAAGTCGTTCTCCGTGTAGAGCGCGGGATCGGCCGGGTCCGTGGCGCTGGCACCGAAGCTATGTTTCAGGTTCGTTCCTTCCAGCCTCATCCGGAAGAACAAGGTGAGTGTCTGGCTCACCTGCGTGGTGAATGGCAGCGGCTTGGCGATAATCGCATTCGCATTCGCCGCGGCGGATGATGATGCGGTCCGGCGCAGATACCGATTGCCGGAGGGCTCGGTGACGATGCCCACTGACTGCGCCGCGGCTCCCGGGATCTCCCAGGAATCGAGCGGTGCGACTCCTTCGAAGTGGTCGATCAGACGCCAGTCCTGCGCCACGGGATCGGAGAGATTGATGTGGCCGGAGTCCACATACAGATCGTCGAAGTAAATCTCGGTGCCTGCGGCCAAGCGCCAGTAGAAGGTCTTGAGCGCAGCGGAGATTCCAGCGGTAAACTTCACGCCGGTTTTCACCAGCGTGGGCACGCCGTAGCTACCGCCCTTCACATACACGTCGAAGCTGTCGTTGGCCGTGCCGCTGGCATTGTTCACCTGTAGCCATACCGAGTACCAAGTCTTGGCCTGCGCATCGAAGGCCGAGCCAAAGGTGTTGGCATCGCTTACCTCGATCCTCCCCGGATTGGTGTTAATCGAGCGCAGCTGCACCTTCAGGTTCGTGGCGCTGCTCGGGTTGGTGGCTTCGCTCAGGCCCCAGCGATGCTCGTGGTTCTGGTCGATCAGGCAGAAGCGGAAGAAGACCGTGCCGCGGCTGCCGTCCGGGATCGGCGGGATGGCGATGCTGGTATTCAGCGTGGTGCTGCCAGCCGAGCGGAGGCGCATCACGCGGTTCACCGCGCCTTCCGTGGGATCGTTCACCACCTGCACCGAGCTTCCCGCCACCGATTGGTTCATCGCGGGAAGTATCCCGTTTTCGAAGTTGCCGAGGATTGTCCAGTCGTCGCCATCACCGTAGGGCGGTGGATTGCCGATGCTGGTGTCCGCCTTCACGCGGTAGATCGTTCCGTTCTGCTTCGAGAGCAGGTAGAGCTCGCCATTCTGATCCTGGCCAAGCCGCAGGTCCGCGCGGCTGGCTCCCAGCATCGAACGGAAGCTGGTCGCCACCCCATTGGTCTCCACGCCTAACAGCTTGGGCGGTGCCGGGGTATCCGCAGTGTTGGTGGTGGGCGCGAGATTCATCGCGGACTCCGGCATCATGAAAAGACCGCCGCTGACGATGTCCCCGCAGATGTAGTTCCCCTGAAGCTCTGGAATCCCGGTGCCGCGGTAAACAAAGCCTCCGGCGACGGCAGCCCGTCCGTCATTGTGATCATACTGGCTGACGGGATAGACGTAGGCACTGGAGGACGAAGCGGGCAGGGGATAGACGTGGGTCTTGTCCGTGTAGTCGAAGAGGTAAGCTCCCTCACGCTGGGGCCAGCCGTGGTTGGTTCCCTTGGTCACCACCTCGATCTCCTCGATCGTGCTCTCGCCGATGTTTCCGCAGAACATCTTGTGACTGCCACCGCGATCCCAAGAGATGCGGTGTGGATTCCGAAAGCCGTAGGCGTAGATCTCGCGCACCACCGGGAAGCCATCGCCGGGCGTCGGGTCGGTGGCAGTCACGTAGGGGTTCGCATTCGCAGGACCGGAGGGAATGTAGTATTTTCCGTTCTTCGAGAGCGTGAAGTTCGCGGCACTTTGGCCACTGGGGATCACCGGGGTGATGCGATGGATGCAACCCAGCGGTGAATCAATCCGGCCGATGTTCCCCGGTTGATCGAGCACGATCGAACCGCCATCGCCCATGCAGACGAAGAGGCAGCCGTAATTCTCACTGCCCGGCGTTGCCGTCGGGTCGAACTCGATTTCCTGCAGGTCATGGAAATCGTAGGGGAAGCCGAAGCGCAGGATCTCACGCTTGGTGAAATTGGCAGGCGAGGTCGTGATCGCAGTCGCCGCCGGGTTGCTCATCGTCCACTCGGTGACGATGCCGATCTGCGACAAATCGGTGGCTCCCGGCCCCACGAAATCGGGGGCCGTGCTACCCGCGTTCTCACTGTGCGCGGTGTAGAACTTGCCGTAGCCCGGTGCGCCGACTTGGCGGAACTCCGGATGAAAGGTGAAGGATGCGAAACCGGTCCCGAGCCCGGGCGTATTGATGAATCCGGGGAAGTGGACCGAGAGGTCGAGGAACTCGCTGGCGGAGGTCGCGCTGGTGCTGGAAATCGCCCAGAGCTTGCCTCGCAGGTCATTGCAGAACAGGCGCGACTCACCCGGGCAGGGCTTCAGGTGGTTGATGCGGGCCTTCGGGGTCGAAGTGCTGCTGGCCGGAATCGTCAGCCACGACTTCACTTCCACGCTCACGCCGGAGGGCAGCGGGACCGGATGCGGATTTGTCAGGGCACCAGTGGCAGCGGAAAGGGGGAGAGGGGCGTACGCCACCGCCAACGCGAGAAAGGCGGCGGGGACGCTTGCGGTCCGGTGCTTGGTCCCTCGGGCGACAAGGGGGATCAATCGAAACACAGGCCAATATTTCCTCTTTCTTTCAGATCAGGCAAGTTGAATGGTCTAACTGTTGGGATATTGGTATTTCTTTCAAAGATGCCCGGGGAATAGCTCTTTTTTCGGCCCTAGAGCCACTTCTTCCATCGGAAGAAAAACAATTGTGCCACCGCAATCAGCAGCATGGCGACCATGACGATGATATATCCGTGCGGCTCGTAGAGCTCCGGCATGTTCAGGGGCAGGCCGCGGTGCTCCGGTGGATCCGGCGCGAAGTTCATCCCGTAGACCCCGGCGATGAAGGTCAGGGGAATGAAAATCGCGGTGATCACGGTGAGCACGCGCATCACTTCGTTGGTCCGCAGGCCGACGCTGGAATGATACAGTTCCATCAGGCCGGTGGTGATTTCCTTGTAGCTCTCCACGAAATCCATGAGCTGTACCGTGTGGTCGTAGCAATCCCGCAGGAAGATCTTGGTCGGCTCCTTGATCAGGCCCGTGTGGTCGTGGAGCAAACCGTTCACCACATCGCGCAGTGGCCAGACGTAGCGCCGTAGTTGCGTCAGGCTGCGGCGATGCTCGTGCAGCTTCATCACCATCGAGCGGTCCGGACGTTCGAGGAGTTCGTCCTCGAGGTCCTCGATGGCGTTGCTGATTTCATCCAGAACCGGGAAGTAGTGGTCGATAATCGAGTCCAGAAGCGCATAGGCCAGATAGTCGGCCTGGGCCGTGCGGATGATCCCGCGCCCGGCTCGCAGCCGCTCCCGCACGGGGTTGAAGACGTCGTAGTCCGCTTCCTCCTGAACGGTGATCAAGTAGTTCTCGCCGAGGAAGAAGCTGACCTGCTCCCCACAGATCCGGCCCTTCTTGTCCTGATAGACCATGTGCGCGACAATGAACAGGTAGTCGGAATAGGGCTCTACCTTCGGGCGCTGCCCGGTGTGAAGGACATCCTCCAGCGCGAGCGGGTGGAGATTGAAATGCTTGCCCAGAGCCTCCAGGCACTCCAAGTCGGTGATCCCATCGATGTTGATCCAGCTCACCTTGGAGCTGTTCAGTTGTTCGATGAGTTCGGCGGGGTTGACGATCTCCCGCTCCACGAGGTTCCCCGCGTCGTATTCCACCAAGCAGATCTTGGGCTTCGGCGCGGGGGAAGCGGGCGCCGGGAGAGTCAGGGTGCCGGGAGCTGAGCCCGGCACCGCATGCCGCGTTTTGAACATGCCGGGAGCCTATCGGAGTCGGACCACGCTGCAAGGGGACTCCTCTTGAACGGCAGCCTTCAATCCCGTCAGAGATCACTCCATGGCTCGACTCCCGAAACCATCCCCAGCAAAAGGCTCCGCTTCACCACGCAGAAGACCCGCGGCTGTTGTTCCTTGGGCACCCGCCTGCCGCCGGGTCTGAGGTAAACGTCGTAGCCCACACTCCGTCCCCGACGGTGGTCAGGACCGAGGTCGAGAAGCCCGCGGAACTTTTCGATCCGGGCAACCTTCTTGCCTTCTTTTTTAAAGTGACGCCGCAGAGCCCGCCTTGAGCGCCACTGCACGATTGCGGTCCGGATCAAGCCCGCCACCACCAGTCCTACCACCACGAGTGACAGGGCACCGAAGAGCGAAAGATCCGCCCACGTTGCCCTGCTGATGGAATAGTACATCCGGTCGACTAAATGCCGGAAAATTTTAATTTATCAAGCGTGAAAGTTAATGTGTGTTAACTTAATTGGAATGGCGGGGGCGGGTGTCATTCGCTGCGTCATGGCTTCCTGGGGCTCCGCTCAGGCTCTCTCCTTCAAAAGCTCAAGCGGAAGCTGGCCTGCACGTAGTCCACGCTACTGCCGCAAATATCCTCGATCGCGGCGCCGGCTTCGTGATGGGTGTAGCCGAGGAAGTATTCGAGGTCCTTGCGTGGGTTCCAAGCTACGGAGGCATTGAAGGCCGTGCCGAGGTAGCGGTTGCCGTCCGGCCGGGGAGTTGCGAGGCGTTGCAGCGGCGGACCGTAGATCGAGTCGTGGGTGCTGAAAAGCCACTGGAAGTTCACGCCCAGGCTGATCTCCACCTGCTCGCAGGGATGCAGGCCCAGCAGGGGATTCAGATTGTAGAGGTTGGAGGGCGAGAGGAAGCCGCCTTCGTTGAAGTAGTTGTTCGCCTGGAAGAGGGGGTGGAAGGAGTGAATCGTCCCGCCCTTGTCGCCGCCTGAGATGACATCGGCGCGGAGCTGCGGCACGGGCTTCCATGGCAAGGTGGAGAGTTCCCTGCCGACGCCAAGGCTTGCCGCGCCCGCGAGAATATCCCGGCCACCGGCGTCACCGAACTGGGCGATCAACTCGGTATTGTGCAGCCAAGGACCCTCTGTCCGCCAAAAGCGTGCACCGAGCGTGTGCCGCGTTTCGTGGCCGCCGGGAGCGAAGATCGAGTCCTCATCCCGCAGACCGATGTAGTAAATGTCGGCGAAATTGTCCCGACCCCACGGCAGCGGCGTGACAGCGTAGACACTCCACAAGAGCAGCTCGCCCGGATCCGAGCTATTGTCGAAGGCATCGGGCTCGACCCGCACCGGCGAGGCAATAAAGGCATCTACTCGCGAGTTCTCGCCACGCTGCCACGACAGCAACACGGCATCGTGGGAGAGCCGTTGGTTAGCGCCCTCACGGGCGGCCAACAAGCGCCCGGAGCCGTAGTAGAGCGTCTGTCTGCCGACCCGGGCCTCCAGGGTGCTCTCATCGAGGGGCAGCCGACCCTGGATGAAGCACTGGAGCAGGTCGGGATCGTCCTCGTCCGGCGGCGCGAGCGGGGATTCCTTGCCCGCCATTTTTCCCCAGGTGAACTCGGCGGCGAAGCGCAGGGACTCGCCATAGTCCGCCGTGGTCATGATCTGCACCCGCTGATGGATCCAGTCATCGTCCTTGATCGGGTCGAAGCCGAAGTCCAGCCCGTGGTAGCTCTCATACATCGTCCGGGCCTGTCCCTTGATGGAGAATTGCCAGTCTTCCTGTGCCTCTGCTCCGGCGATCAGGGACAGGCAAATGAGGAGTGGCGCGGATTTCGTCATGGAACATTCCGGGTTTGGGAAGCCGCGGGTCATTGTGACCTTTTCCGATATAGGTGAAAGCATCCACTGATCCGGCTTGTTGGGAGCGGGTTGGGGGGAAATGCTGCGCGCGCGTGGACGAAGCATCGAAGGCGGTTTTAGCGGCGGTTCTGCCGGTGTATTTGTTGATTCTGGCCGGTGCCGCCCTGCGCAGGATCGGGATTCTCAAACAGGACCAGGACCAGCCGGTCTTCCATCTCGTCTTCAGCGTTCTCTACCCCTGCCTGATCCTCGACAAGATTCTGGGCAGCGAGAGCGTCCGGCACGTCAGCTCGGTGGGCTGGGGGATCGGGATGGGCTTCGGCCTGACGGTTCTCGGTTTCGCCGGGGCTTGGCTGGCGGCGGGACTCTTGCGCTTCCACAAGGGCACGGGCCAGCGGACCTTCACCCTGACCGCGGGGGTCCAGAATTTCGGCTACACCGCGATCCCCGTGGTCTCCCAGATCTGGCCTGCGGGAGCGGTGGCAATGCTCTTCGTCCACAATCTCGGGGTGGAACTCGCGATCTGGTCGGTCGGAGTGATGATCTTGTCCGGGGAGAAAACGGTGCAGTGGAAACGGCTGGTGAACGGGCCGGTCGTCTCGGTCATCCTGGGCCTATTGCTCGTCGCAACCGGTGTGGACAAGTTCCTGACCCCGCTCCCGGAAAGCGGTCCCGGCCCGGAGGGGCTGATGTGGTTCGGCGCGATGGTCCGGAAGTCCATGAGCTGGCTGGGTGCCGGGACCTTCCCGGTCGCCATCCTGATCACCGGGGCGGTGATGTGGGACATGGTGGGAGCGGAGCGCCCCTCCTTCCGCGTAGTCGCTGGTGGCTGCGTGGTGCGCCTCGCCGTGCTACCGATGATGCTGCTGGCGGCGGCCAAGTTCCTTCCCGCGCCCGAGTCTCTCAAGCAGGTGCTGATCGTCCAAGCGGCCATGCCCTCCGCCATGACCCCGATCATGCTGGCCAAGGTCTACGGCGGGCGGCCGGGCGTGGCGGTCCAAATCGTGATCGCCACCACCGTGGTCAGCCTCTTCACGCTACCCTTCGTGATCGTCTGGGGGCGGCAGTGGTTGGGGCTGTAAGTCGTCGCGGAACACCCGGCGAGCTGGCAAAATAGGATACAAAAAATTCTATTTCAGCCCGGGCTCCCTTTCGCGGGGCCAAGAAACAATTCATTCGGCATTAGCGAATTCCGGAATCCTCATTTTCCGGGCGATTTCTCAGTTTTTGGACCGCGACTATGCCGGAGGAAACGGAGTTAGAAACTTGAAAGGCGGCCGCAGATTCCCTTGTATCGGGAGGCGCACGCCGTTTCATATGACAAACGAATCCGACTGGGAAAACACCTCCGACAATCCTAGGGCACGCTACATCGTGCCGAACCTCGACCGTGCCTTGGTGATGCTGGAGCTCCTGAGCTCTCGGCCGGAGGGCATCAACGTGAGCGACCTGGGGGTGGAGCTGAAAATCCCCAAGAATAGTGCATTCCGCATCGCGGTGACTTTGGAGAACCGCGGCTTCCTCGAGAAGGTGGAGAAT
Organism: Haloferula sp. BvORR071; assembly: GCF_000739615.1. GTDB lineage: Bacteria > Verrucomicrobiota > Verrucomicrobiia > Verrucomicrobiales > Akkermansiaceae > Haloferula. Next base: position 143,826 of record NZ_BATP01000004.1, on the reverse strand, counting down.
ACCAAGCGCTACCGCCTCACTCCGCGCCTTCTCATCCTCGGCGCGATGTCCGTGACCGACGCGAACCTCTTCGAGAAGTCGATCGATGTGATGCGCCGCCTGCGCGACGCGACAGGCGAGACGGCCCTGCTCGGCACTTTGGCCGACGACGAAGGCGTGGTGCTCGACCAAGCGCTTGGCACGCACCATTTCAAATTCGCCGTCGATCCCGGCACCCGCTTCTGCCTGCACACCGCCGCGCCCGGCAAGGCGATGCTGGCCGGTCTGCCGGAGAAGGAGCGCATCGAGCGCGTGAAGCGCCTGAAGATGCCTCGCTTCACTGCGAATACCATTACCTCCCACGACGCATTCCTGGAGCACCTGAAGGAAGTCGGAGCCCGCGGCTACGGTTTCGATCTCGCGGAGGAAATGGAAGGACAGACCTGCATTGGAGCGGCTATCCGCGGTGCCACTGGTGCCGTGATCGCAGCCCTGTGGATCACCGCCCCCTCCTCGCGGATTCAGGACGGCCAACTCGACGCCTTCGGCGCGGTGGTCAAAGCCCATGCGGATGAAATTTCCAGCCGCTTTGGTGCCGTTCTATCCCAGATTGCATGAGGTTTCTCGGACTCATTGGACTTGGTCTCGCGGGAACGGCGGCAATTTCTGCTGCCGCTGAAAGCGAGGGCGTGGAGTTCTTCCGCAACGAGGTGAAGCCGATCTTGGAGCAGAATTGCTTCAAGTGTCACGGCGGCCTCGATGAGAAGGGCCACCCCAAGATCAAGAGCAACCTGCAGCTCATCAGCCGCAAGGGGCTGATGAAGGGCGGCGCGCACGGTGCCGCCTTCAATGAGTCCGATCCGGCCAAGAGCCTGTTGTTAGAAGTCGTCTCCTACTCGAACGAGGACCTCCAGATGCCGCCAAAGGGCAAGCTGGGGGAAGATGAGATCGCCAAGATCACCAAGTGGATCGGCATGGGCGCGCCGTGGACGCCGGAGGATGCGGACAAGCTGGTGGAGATCCACGATCCGCTGGCTGGCGTTACCGAGGTCAACGAGAAGACCAAGTCCCACTGGTCCTACAAACCGATGGAGCGCCCGCCGGTGCCGCAGGTGGCGGAGGCCGAATGGAATGCCAATCCCATCGATGCCTTCCTGCGCGCCAAGATCGATGAGAAGGGGCTGCAACCCGTGGGTGAAGCCTCGCGGGCGGCTCTGCTACGGCGGCTGTCGTACGACCTCACCGGACTTGCTCCGACCTTGGACGAGATCAAGGCCTTTGAAGCCGACCAATCGCCCGATGCCTGGAGCAAGCAGGTGGAGCGCCTGTTGGCCTCGCCGACCTATGGCGAGAAATGGGCGCGCCACTGGCTGGATGTGGTTCGCTACGCGGAGTCGAACGGCTTCGAGCGAGACAACGACAAGCCCTACGTCTGGCGCTACCGCGACTACGTGATCCGTAGTTTTAACAACGACAAGCCCTACAACCGCTTCGTCGCAGAGCAGATCGCCGGCGACGAACTTCCGGACAAGACCGCGGACTCGCAGATTGCCACCGGCATGCTGCGGCTGATGCCGTGGGACGACGAGCCGGCCGACCGCAAGCAGCACTTCTTCGATGTGCTGGATGACAATGTCCGTGTGGTGACGGAAGGCTTCCTGGGGATGACTGCGGGTTGCGCCCGCTGTCACGACCACAAGGGCGATCCGATCCCGCAGAAGGATTACTACAAGTTCGTCTCCTTCTTCCGCAACATGGAGCCGATGGGCCGTGGCGGCAAACAGACCGAGTTCATCGAGGCTCCGGACATGGTTCATGATCGCGACAAGGTGCTCGCGGATCTGGCCGTGGAGGAAAAAAGCATCCGCGAATGGATGGCGGGTGCGGAAAGCGACGCCTTGGCCAATGTCAGCCGGACGCGTCCAGAGATTGCCGAGAAGGTCAGCAGGCTGTCTGGAATGGATCGCTGGCTGATCACCGACGCCCGGATGCGTCCGACCAACTGGTACTACACGCTGAAGGAGCCGACCGAAGATTGGTCCGCGGTCGGCTTCCGGGCCGAGCGCGCGAACTGGCAGCAAGGGGTAGCCGGCTTCGGCACCGCGGCACCCGGGGTACAGGCCCGCACGGTGTGGACCGGCCAAGACATCTGGCTGCAAACCAGCTTCGGTCTGGAAACCATCCCGAAGGCGGTCCTGATGCACCTCTATCACGATGAGGACATCGAGATTTATCTGAATGGTCGGCCGGTGCTTCAGCAGGAAGATTACACCACGGAATACGAGCGGATCGAAGCCCCGAAGGCCTTCATGGAAGCACTCCAGACGGGCCGCAATGTCCTGGCGGTGCACGTCCACCAGCGGGCGGGCGGCCAGTACTTCGACCTCGGTCTGGAGGTGGATGCGATCACGCCATCGGACATCGTCCTGAATCAGGATTACCGCGCGGCCAGCCGCAAGGACCGGGGGACCTACCTTCGCGACCAGAAGCGCTTGGAGGAGATTGCTTCTCTCAAGAGGTCGCCCGGCGTTGAAGCGATGGTCGTCACGGAAGGCGGGCCGAATCCGCCGGTGACCCATGTGCTGCTGCGCGGCAGCGCGCATGCTGAAGGCGATGAAGTGACACCCGGCTTCCCGGCGATCTGGGGCGGCGAGCCCGCCGTGATCACGCCGCCGGCAAAGGACGCGAAGACCAGCAATCGCCGCTTGGCCCTGGCGAACTGGATTACCCGCGACGACAACCCGCGCACCGCGCGCGTGATGGTCAATCGCATCTGGCAACACCACTTCGGCCGCGGCCTGTGCCCGACGCCGAATGACTTCGGCTACCTAGGCACTCCGGCGACTCATCCGGAGTTGCTCGACTGGCTTGCTTCCGAGTTCGTCGCGAAGGGCTGGAGTGTGAAGGAAATGCATCGCCTGATCCTCAACTCGAAGGCCTATCGCATGTCGATCGCCTCCGAGCCTAAGGCCGCCGCTGCGGATCCCGCGAATGATCTCTTCTGGCGCTTCAACCCGCGCCGCCTGAGCGCGGAGGAACTGCGCGACTCGATGCTTGCCAGCACCGGTGAGCTCAATCTCGAGATGGCGGGCCCCAGCGTCTACATCCCGATGCCCGAGGAAGTGCTCGCAACTTCTTCCACCAAGGGTGGCAAGTGGGGCACGAGCCCGCCGGATCAAGCGAACCGCCGCAGCGTGTATGTGAAGATCAAGCGCTCGCTGCAGCCGCCGATGTTCACGGACTTCGACCTCGCGGACACGGACAATTCCTGCCCGGTGCGCTTCTCCACCACCGTGCCCACCCAGGCACTGGCGATGATGAACAGCGAGTTCGTGCACGAGAAGGCCAAGAACCTCGCAGCTCGCCTCGAGCAGGAGCGCCCCGGAGACCTCCAGGGACAGATTCAGCGCGCCTTCGAACTGGTACTGTCCCGCGATCCCGATGAATCCGAAGTGGCATTGTCGCTCGGCTTCATCAACAAGCTGAAGAGTGAGAGCCAGCTCGCGCCCGACGTCGCGCTCCAGCGCTTCTGTATCGCTGTCTTCAGCTTCAACGAATTTTTCTATCTCGACTAGCTTGCCATGATTCTTCGTCCGCCCACGGGCAACTTCTGCGGCCGTATCCACCGCCGCGAGTTCCTCCACCAGCTTGGTGGTGGCTTCACCTCGCTCGCGCTTGCCGGGATGATGTCCCGCGACGGGGCCTTTGCCTCGGAGCTGGGCTACGACAATCCGCTGGCGCCGAAGCAGCCGCTGCTGCCGGCCAAGGCGAAGTCGGTGATCTTCCTCTTCATGTATGGCGGGCCGAGCCACATCGACACCTTCGACTACAAGCCGAAGATGTACCCGCTGGATGGCAAGACGATCCCGATCAAGACCTTCGGCCGCGGCGGCAAGAAGAACGAGGGTCGCGTGGTCGGCCCGAAGTGGCAGTTCAAGCAATACGGCCAGAGCGGCAAGTTCGTCTCCGAGCTCTTCCCGAACATCGGCGAGTGCGTGGATGACATCGCCTTCATCCACTCCATGACCGCAGAGTCGCCGATTCACGGCTCGGCGATGTTGATGATGAACAGCGGCTCGCTGCTCTCCGGCAAGCCCTCGATGGGTTCCTGGGTCAACTACGGCCTCGGCTCTCTGAACGAGAACCTGCCCGGCTACGTGGTGATGCTCGACAAGACCGGCGGCCCCATCTCCGGCGCCAAGAACTGGAGCAGCGGCTACATGCCCGCCAGCTATCAGGGCGTGGTCTTCCGCTCGCAGGGCAACCCGATCCTCAATCTCCAGAACCGCCCCGGCATGGATCGCGTGCAGCAGCGCTCGCTGCTCGATTTCATGGGCGACATCAACCAGCAGCACCTCAAGGGCCGTGAGCATAACTCCGACCTCGCCGCGCGCATCGCTTCCTACGAGCTGGCCTACCGCATGCAGGCCACCGCTCCGGAGGCCATCGACGTGGACAATGAGCCGGAGCACGTGAAGAAGCTCTACGGCATGGATGGCACGCGCACCGATGACTTCGCGCGCAAGTGCATCCTCGCTCGCCGCCTCGTCGAACGCGGCACCCGCTTCATCCAGATCTATTCCGGCGGCGCCCACAACGACGACAACTGGGATGCCCACGGCGACCTAGTGAAGAACCATACCTTCCACGCCGGCAATACCGACAAGCCGATCGCGGGCCTGCTCAAGGACCTGAAGCAGCGTGGCTTGTTAGACGAAACCCTGGTGATCTGGGGCGGTGAGTTCGGCCGCCAGCCGACCGCCGAATACGCGGAAGGCACCGGCCGCGACCACAATGCCTACGGCTTCACGACTTGGATGGCCGGCGGCGGCATCAAGGGCGGCACCACTTTCGGCGAGACCGATGAACTCGGCGGCGAGGCGGTGAAGGACCGCGTGCAGGTGAAGAACCTCCACGCCACCGTGCTCCAGCAGATGGGCCTCGACCCGAATCACCTGAGCTACTTCTACGGCGGGCTGGATCAGAAGCTCGTCGGCGTGGAAGGGGCGGATCCGATTCGCGAGATCATCGCCTGAGGCAGGGCTGCGCTCACTCCCGCTCGGCGGCGGCCGAGGCCTTCATATAGATCGGCCTCGTGTAATTCGGCACGGTCAGGCCGCGTTCCGCGCAGTAAGCCTTGGCGTCTTCCGGCTTGGCCTTGGCCCAAGCCTCGAGCGCAGTGTCGTAGCTGTGACCCTGCGGGCCACCGACGGCGCGCTCGATGTCCTCCAGGAAGGCGGTTGCATCCGCCGACTCCAGACGCGAGAACACGGCGACGCCGCTCATGTGGGACATCCGGTCGAGGTGCGACTTGTAGAAGTTCGCCGCTGTGCGGACATCTTGCTGCGCAAGGTGCCCCAAGATGCTGGAGGAGGCTATACGCGCGTTGTCTTCGCGCATCGCTTCAAAGTGGGTGATGGCGGCACTCTGGTCCTTTTGGATCCAGTACTTGAAAATCCATGTGGCGGCATTGGTGGACATGGGCTCCTGTCCCAGATGCCCGACGATCCAGTCGGCATGCTCTTCGCTCGGGTCTCCTGACAAGCGGCGCGTGATGGTTTGGAGGGCATCGTTGCGGACCTTGCCGGCGGGCATCTTTTCGAAGAAGACGAGGGCCTCTTCTTTCTGCTGCCTCATCCATCGTTCCATCACCGCATCGATGCTGCTAAACTCGGTGTCTCCACCCATGCGGCTGAGAATCCACTCCGCCGCGGCTTGCGGACTGGTCTCGGCCAGTTCCTCCGCGACCATGTTGTTCGCGCCCTTCTTCAGCTTCTCGTCCTGCAGGCCGTCGATCCATTCCGCGGCGGCGTCTTTGCCCTTGGTGATGAGCTGCGGGAGCATGCTGGTCAGTGCCGTGCGCCGGTTCATGCCGAAGGGCATCTCCGCCAGCAGCGCGGTGGCCTTTGTTAGATCATGGCTAGCGACGCTTCTGATCAGGCCGACCATGAAGGGATCCGGCAGATCTTCGGTGGCGGGATAACCCTCGCGGGCCTTGGCCCAAGCGATGGCAGCGTCCGGATCCTGCGCGCCCCAGACGCTTGCGATGGTTTGGAGCTGGGAGTCCCGGTCCATGACTTCGCTGTAAGGGAGGCGCTTGGGATCCATTACGGCTTGGGCGGCTCCCATAGGATCGCGCTTGGTCCATGCCGAAAGCATCATCTGCTGGGCGGAGGCAAGAGCCTGTCCCTCGGCAGTGGTTTTGGGTCGCTGCTGGAAAAGGAACTCAACCATCTCCGGAAACTCGTCAGCTTCGAGCCTGGCCATGAAGCGCTCGATTGCCTGGCTGCGATAGACGGCATCGCCGTTGCCGAGGATCATGCGCAGCATCGCCATGCGGCCTTCCTTGGTGCTGGGGAAGCTGTCGTTGCTGCTGGTTCTGCGGCCGCTACTGCCGCGCGGAGCCTTGGCGTTGCTCCGTCACCAGCGCGGTCGATGAGCCCACGGCGGCGGCGTCCGCCTGGGCACTGGCAATGCCATTGGTGCGGCCCGCGAAATAGGCACCGGCACCGATGGCGACGATGGCGCTGGTGGTGTAGATCTGCGACTTGGTCATAAGCGAAAAGGTGGTGAAGGAAATGGCTGGGGCTGCCGGAGCGGCGAGACAGTGGCCGGTGATCGCCGCGACCTTGGCGGCGGGCGCGGCCTTCGCGGTGGGCACGCTGAGGTAGGCGGCCAGCGCGGTGACGCTGAGGGTGGCGGTGCCGGGCAAGGGAGCGGCGAGACGTTCGCGCAGTTTCGCGAGCGCGCGCTCCAGCCGCTTGCGGACCGCCGCGCTGCTCAGGCCCAGTCGGCGCGCGGCTTCGTCCGAGCTGCAGCGCTCCATGAAGCGCAGGGTGAGCACCTCTTGATCCTGGCGAGGCAGGCGCAGTAACTCCTGATCGAGGCGCGGCGAGATCGTATTCCAGACGGACTCCGGGTCCTCTGGCTCGGGCATGAGATCCACGGCGGCTTCACGTTTCCGGCGGCGGTCTTCGGAGCGGATTAGATCGATCGCGCGGCGCACCGCGTGCCGGTGCAGCCAGGCGCAGACCACTGTGTCTTGTGGAAGCTGCCGGGCCTTGCGGGCCAGCAGCAGGAAGACGTCCTGCGCCACGTCGTCCAACCATGGAGAACCGGTGCCCAAGACGCGCGCCGCTGCTTCCTGCACGGTCGACAGGTGGCGCTCGACCAAGCGGCGGAAGGCCTCCGCATCGCCACTGGCGGCGTAGCGGTGGAGATCCGCATCCTGGCGGTCGGGGTTCGAGGTTTGGCGGAAGGGGATCAAGCTCACTCAGGGGCCTTTCTATCCTTAGCCGTCGCCATCGGCAATTTGTGACATCGGCGGATTTGGTCTTCGCCGGGGAGCAAGGTGCTACACGCCGCCGGCTTCTTTCCAATCGCGGTGACCCTCTGATTTTGATAGGCCAAGGGCGTGATAGGCACTCTCCACAAGCTGCGCTGCCAAGGCTGCGGAGCGAGCGTGCCGGTGAGGGAGGGCGAGCGCTTCGTCGATTGCACCTATTGCGGCTCCCGCCAGGAAGTCGTCATCCCCGAATCCCAAACCGCCGAGCTCAGTGCCCGTTGCGGTGAGCTTGAAACGCGCGAAGAGCTGCGCCGTCTGGACGCCGAATGGCAAAAATACCTGCGCAGCGTTTCGGTGACCTTGCCTTCCGGCGAGATCCAGCCGCCGGGCGCGACGGTCCGGGTGGAGGGTTTCATGGTGGGAATCATGGCCGCCCTGTTCGGAGCGTTCACGCTGCTCAAGTACTCGATATGGTGGGTGCTGGTCGTGATTCCGGTCATCGGTACGATTGCCGCATGGTTCTTCATCACGGCGGGCATGAAGCGTGAGCGCGCCTTCAATGCCGAGCTCAAGAGCTACCACGCCAAACGCAAGGAACTCGTGAAGAGGCTCGGCGACAGGGAGGAGGCATTTCCTTGAGCGCGAGCCACGAGATTCGCGCGACCTTCGACCGCGATAGCATCACGGTTTATCAGGCCTATGGTAGTGCCATCGCAGATGCGGCAGTGAAGGCCCAGCGCTTCGTCGAGCCCTTCTCCTTCGGCCGCATGACGTGGATCAAGCCCTCCTTCCTCTGGCTCATGCACCGCAGCAACTGGGGCGGGAAGAGCGGGCAGGAGCGGACCTTGGCAGTGGTGATCCGCCGCAAGGGCTGGGAGTCCGCGCTATCGCAAGGGGTGCTCACTTCCTACGAGCCCGGCGTTTTCAAGAGCCGGGAGGACTGGGACCGCCGCTTCCAGGCCGCCACGGTGCACGTGCAGTGGGACCCGGAGCGGAGCCTGCGCGGCGCGGCCCAGAGCTACTTCAGCATTCAGGTCGGCCTGAGCCGTCATGTGATCCGGGAGTTTGCGGAGGAATGGATACTAAGGATCGTGGATGAATCTCCGCGTGTCGCGAAGATCCATGCCTTGCTGCGGGCGGGTAAGGCGGATGAGGCCAAGCGCCACCTCCCCGCCGAGCGGATTTACGACCTTCCTGCCACCATCGGCCGCCCCCTGATGATTGGCGGCAAGTAGTGCCGGGAAAATTCCGCCGCCCCCTACACCGGAGCGGGGGGGAAAGACGTAACTTCCCGACAAAATCCGGCTCGCGTGTCGCTATGCCCGGACCTCGAACGCATCCCATCATGAATCCCCGTTTCCTTCTCCCGCTGCTTCCGCTCGTTTCGACTTCTTTTGCCGCCGATCCTGCCGTCAAGGTCACGGTCGGCCACAGCACGGAAGCAAATGTCTTCAAGCCTGGCGAGGTCGCCCCGCCTGCGATGAATGACGCGGGAGCGAAGGCCTTCTTCAAGATCGTCTCCGGCAAGGCTGACGAGAACTGCGGTGTCCTGCCGGTGCTGCAGGACGGCAAGGCCGCAGGCAATGATGACGATCCGGAGCACAACTTCTTCTTCGGCATCGGCGAGAAGGGCGGCCGGATCAGCGCGGATCTCAAGGGGCCGATCGATCTGAAGGAAGTAGCGACTTATTCGTGGCATTCCGGCGAGCGCGCCCCGCAGATTTACAAGCTCTACGGCAGCGATGGCAGCGCGCCGGGCTTCAATGCCGAACCGGCGGCTGGCGTCGATCCCGCCAGCGTTGGCTGGAAGCTGATCGCGAATGTGGACACGCACGAAAAGGGCGCGGGCCAGCATGGCGTCTCCATCACGGGTGAGAACGGCGCCTCGCTCGGCACCTTCAATCGCCTGCTCTTCGACATCCAGGCGAACGATGACCCAAACGGCTGGGGGAACACCTTCCTCAGCGAGATCGATATCGTGGATGCCAAGGGCCCCGCGCTGCAGCGCTACGAGCGCAAGATCGAGACCCTCACTTCGAAGGACGGGAAGTTTAAGTATATCCTCGATTCCTCCGAGTCTCCCGATCTCGCGGACTGGGCGAAAATTAACCTGATGCCCGTGATGGAGGAGTGGTATCCCAAGATCATCGCGATGCTGCCGGTGGAGGGCTACACTCCGCCGGATACGATCTACTTCACCATGAAGCAGGCGACCACGCTACCCGGCTATGCGCAGGGCGTGCCCGCCTATGCCAGCGGCAACAATGTGACGCTGAATGCCAATTTCATGCGCGACCAGCAGGGTGGCGAGGCGGTGGGCTGCGCGATTCATGAGATCGTCCACGTGGTGCAATTCGGCAGCCCCGGTGGCTCCACTCGCGGCGAGCGTCCGCCGACTTGGGTGACCGAGGGCGTGGCCGACTACATCCGCTGGTTCCTCTACGAGCCGCAGGCCAAGGGCGCGGAGATTACCAAGCGCAACTTCGGCAGCGCGAACTATGATTCCAGCTATCGTGTGACCGCGAACTTCTACGACTTCGTGATCAAGAACCACGAGAAGGACCTGATGCGGAAGCTCAACCTCGCTACCCACAACGGCTATAGCGCCGATCTCTGGAAGGAGTGGACCGGCAAGACCGCGGACGAACTCAACGAGGCTTGGAAGGCGGGGAACAAGACGCGCCTCGGGATCGAGTGAGCCACTGACGGCTTGATGAGTTTTCACGAACGCGGATCCCTTGCGGGGTCCGCGTTTTTCTTTTGGCTCAAGCCCAGCTCTTCGCCACCAGGCTGCGGAGCATGGCGTCCAGCGTATCAAGCTTTGGAGTGATCTCTGCTTGGTGCTGCTTGAGCCAAGCTTCGGCATCGGTGACGTAGGCATCGTAGCCTTTTTCCAATTCTTCGTAGCGGGCGAGGCTGCGTCCGAGGTGCTCTGCTTTCTCACCCCGCTCCGGCAGGCCGGGCAGATCGATGGGGAAGGTGGCGATGATCTGGCAGCTGTTGTCGTCGGACATGCCGAGGAACAAGTAGTGCAGGTCGCCCTTGGTCATCAGGTCCGTCTCGATTTCCCACTCCGCGATCATCCTCACCCCGTGCCCGCCGTTGAAATCGATCCGCTGTGGCAGGCAGCGGTAGGACAAGGAAGCGTCCATGAAAGCGGGGCAGGGGCGGGGGGCTTGTCCGTTGAGGATGCCATCCATTCTTTCGCGCAGGTGCCCTGACGTGAAAGCAAGTTTACCTTCCTGGGGCTTGCCGTTGGTGAAGGCGTCATCCCATTGATCCAAGCGATGGATCAGGATCTGCGGTGCGGTGGGATCGTCGCCCGGATCCTTGGTGTTGAAGTCGATTCCCTTGGGCAGGGCGGCGGGAAGGCGGATGGCCCAGTGTTCCGGCCGACATCCCCAACTCGGCTTCAGGACAAGGCTCTGGTCCTTTTGAAAAGCCTGCCACTCATCCTCGGTGTAGAGTGGCCGGAGCGGAACCTTCTCGATGATGGCGGTAGCTTTCCACTCCGGCGGAAGGGTCACGGAGAAGGGGCCGGCTTTCAGCGGATCCGCTTCACTCGTCTGGGTAGGGGCGGGTGCGGGCTTGTGCTCATCCCGGCATCCGCTTAGGGCCGAGCCAGCGAGAAGGAGCCAATGGCGACGGTTCACGGACAAAGTCTAAACCTCCTGGCGGGGAAAACCCAAGCCTCCTTTCCAATCGCACTCCCGACCGGCTCATGTTAGGAATTCCATCGTGAACGCAACCACCACTCTCCAGAGCCTTTGCTGCCAAGGTTGTGGTGCGCCCCTTTCCATCGGGAAGGGCTCTCGGCTGGTGCGCTGCGGCTACTGTGCCCGGCAGGCGCAGATCGCGGAAACTCCTGACCCGGGACTCGCGGGTCAGTTGGAGAATCTCAAGCTGCGCGAGGATCTGCGTGAGCTGGATTCGGCGTGGGAGAAGTACAAGCTCTCCGTCTCGTCGCGGGATCAGAGGGGTGCGTATCACTCGCCCAGCGCGGGGACGGCCTTCGGCTACCTGGTGCTTGGAGGATTCGTGACGCTTCTCGCGTGTTTGGCGCTGGGTGCCATGGCCTCGCCGTGGTCCTTCCTGATAGCGGTTCCCATTGGGATTTGGATCACCCGTCATTTCTGGTCGGCGGAGCTGGAGCGGGTGAATGCATTCATTTCCGTGCGCGACCGCTACGCGGCCCGTCGCGCGGATCTGGTGCGCCGCCTTGGTGTGCGGAATTGAGATCTGCATGTGCAGGGTGACGCGCATTTCAGGTTTCCCGTAGGCCGCCTTGCTCCACACTCGCCCTGTGAAGGTCCTGCTGGCGTGCGATAAGTTCAAAGGTTCCCTGAGTGCGGTCGAGGCCTGTGAGGCCATTCGCTCGGGCTTGCCCGAGGATTGGACTGCGGAGTTCTGCCCGATTGCCGATGGCGGGGAGGGCTTCATCGATGCCATGCTCGCAGCGACCGGTGGCGAGCTGGTCACTGCTCCGGCGAGCGATGCCCTCGGCCGCCCAGTGGAAGCGAGCTACGGTGTTTATCGTAGTCCGGAAGGACCGGTGGCGATTCTCGAGATGTCTGCGGCCAGCGGTCTGTGGCGGATCGCGGCGGACGAGCGCAAGCCCCGCTGGGCTAGCACCTTTGGCACCGGCCAGCTCATGCGTCATGCCATTGAGGTTTCGGGAGCGATCCGCCTGCTCGTTGGCATCGGCGGTAGTGCGACGAATGACGGTGGCGCGGGAATGGCGACTGCGCTGGGTGTCCGCTTTCTGGATGAACGCGGTTACCCGATGGAGGGATCTCCGGGCTGCCTGGCCCACGTCCACTACCTCGACGATACACAGCGCATTGCCCTGCCGGAAATCATCGTGGCCTGCGATGTGGATAACCCGCTGACGGGGCCGCGCGGCTGTTCTGCGGTCTTCGGTCCTCAGAAGGGCGCTACGCCGGAAGACGTGGCCTTTCTCGATGCCACCTTGGAGCGCCTTGTCGTCATCACCGCAGGGCAAGTTCAGGCAAATACTCCTGGAGCCGGAGCCGCGGGTGGCTTGGGCTTCGGCCTGATGCGCTTCGCGAATGCGAAGTTGGTTTCGGGCTTCGATTTGGTTGCCGATGCTCTTGGCATCAAGGAACGAATTTCCGCGGCCGATCTGGTGATCACTGGCGAGGGCTCGCTGGATTTCCAGACTCTGGGCGGCAAGGGCCCTGCCGGAGTCGCCGCGATGGCCAAGGCGGCCGGGGTGCCTGTGCTCGCCGTCGCTGGCCGGGTGGAAGAGAGTGCCGGGGCGCTTTTCGATGCGGCTTTGTCCTTGGAATCCCTCGGTCTGCCCTTGGCGGAATCGATCGCCCGCGCGCCGGAATTGCTGACCCGCCTGGTGTCCGGTCATGAGGGCTTGCTCCGCGGGCTTGTTGCCCGCTAGGACAGGCGTCGCAATGAGCGACGTCGTTCTTCTATTCTCCGGACAGGGCGCCCAGAAAGTGGGCATGGGCAAGGATTTTCACGAGGCATCGGAGACGGCGCGGGCCCTCTTCCGCAAGGCCGATGAAGTGCTCGGTTTTTCCCTTTCCCAAACGATGTTTGAGGGGCCGGACGATGAACTGACCCGCACCTCACGCTGCCAGCCCGCCCTGTATCTCCATGGATTGGTGGCCCTAGCGCTCTTGAAGGAGCGGGTAGGGGGACTGAACCCGGTGGCCGCCGCCGGACTTTCCCTCGGAGAATTCACAGCCCACTCCGCTGCGGGGACTTTCTCTTTCGAGGATGGCCTCAAGCTTGTCGCCCGCCGCGGTCTCTTCATGGAAGAAGCCTGCCAAGCCACCCAAGGTGCGATGGCCGCGCTGATCGGCGGCGAAGAGGATGCGGTGCGTGCGCTGGCGAAGGAATGCGACGTGGACGTGGCGAATTACAATGCGCCCGGTCAGATTGTTCTTTCCGGCACGGTCGCAGGCATTGATGCCGCAGTGGAAAAGGCCCGCGACCACGGCATCCGCCGTGCCATCAAGCTGAACGTCGCCGGTGCCTACCACAGCCGCCTGATGCAATCCGCGCAAGACAAGCTGGCAGCGGAGTTGACCGGCGTGGCGATGCAGTCTCCGGGGATTCCCGTAGTCTGCAATTTCGGTGCTTCCGTGGTGGCAGAGCCTGCGGAGATCCGGACCATGCTGGAGAAGCAGGTCACTGGCTCCGTGCGCTGGACGGAATCGATCAAGCTGCTGGTGGAAAAGGGCCATCGCACCTTCATCGAGCTTGGCCCAGGCAAGGTTCTGGCTGGCCTCGTGGCGAAGATCGACAAGGACGTGACCGTCCATTCCGTCGAAGATCTCGCCTCCTTGGAGGCCGTCTCGGAGAGCTTCGAATAATCGAAAGAAAAAGTGAAAATAGATGTTGCGCGGATCGGGAGGTCCCCATAGCTTCCGCGCACGCCGCAAGGCGCCTGAAGTTACCAGTGGAGCGGTAGTTCAGTTGGTTAGAATGCCGCCCTGTCACGGCGGAGGTCGCGGGTTCGAGTCCCGTCCGCTCCGCCACTGGTAACCCCAGTGGCTCGCCACCCGGAAGGGTGGCTTTTTTGTGGTCAGAATGAAGGGCCGCCCAGCTTGCTCAGACGATGGCTTGGGTGAGCGCCACCTCATCCACCAAGACAGTGGATTCACCGGGAAGGTGGCTTCCGCTTGGCGAATCCCGCAGGAGCAGCAAGCGGTCCTTCCAGATGGTGAGGCCCTCCGGATTTCCTTCGTCGATGGCTTGGGGAAGCGTTCCCGCCAGGTAAGGCTCGATTTCCGGCGAGATCTTCACAGCTTCCATTTCTTTCTGATCCTCCGTCTTCTTCGGCATCCGCCAGTGAAAGTCTTCCTCGCCTTTGTTGAGTGCGGCTCTCGCGCCTTTCCATCGGTAGATCGTCGCGGGCCATGGTGCCGGGATGTTCGGGCCTGCAAGGATCAGCAGGTCGTCGCCATGGAAACAGAGGTCACGAATCGACAAGCCGCCGAGATCGAGGAAATGCCTGCGGTAGAGTGAGCCATCCTTCGCTGGCTTCATGCGTAGCATCCCCACCGTCGCGTTGCCGGTGAAGGTCTCATCGAATTGCATCTCCAGAAGTACGGCCATGCCGCGTAGCACCGGTCCGCGCAGGCCGACCAGCAAGCGCTCTCCTTGGCCCTCCCAAGCCAAGCCCTCGATGTCCAGGCCATTGTCCTTGCCTGGAGTCTTCGCCTGCATGAAGGGGCCGAGCAGCGGATCATTCCACAAGGCCTTCGATAGCTCACTATGGGAGATCCCATCGGCACTCGTGGCTTGGTCTTCTTCCTCCTGGTCCTTGCCCACCGCCTTGCAATCGAGCCGGGCGGGAAAATGCCCACCGCTGTAGCTTCCCGGGGCCAGCGCCGAGGAGACTCCATTGTCGACTTTCAATGCCAGTCGCCCGAGCAGAAAACGATGGGGGTCGTAGGACAGCTTGCCGAGGTCCCTGAGGTTGTCCTCCTTGCTCTGGGTGGGCTTCGCCTGTTTCCGCTTCCGGCTGTGGGAGGCGATCAGCCAGAGATAGCTATTCTTCTCGTCCCAGTCCATTCCTTCCAAGTCGACTTCAGAGGCTGCATCCTTGGCCTTGAGGTGGGGGAGTTGGAAGGTCTCGACGAGATTCACCTCGGAGCCATGGACGAAATCCGCGCCATCCGGTGATTTCACCATGCGGAATACATTCACGCCTTCATCGCCGCCGATCCAGAGGTCGTCGCCGACCTTCACGAGGGCAGACAGAGATTGGGCGATTTGCGCGTCTTCTGCTTTCAAGACAAGGTTCATGGGAGGGGATTGGCATGATGGGTGGATGCATATCTCACCACCATCCCAAACAAGATATCAGGATGGTCCCGCCATCTGCAAGCTAGACTCGTGCGGTAGCGAGCCTCACTCCGGCAAATACCTCAACAGCCAGTCGATCAGCGCCCAGCGGCGGCTGACGTAAACGATTCGTCGGCCGCTCTCGATGGCTTCCACGATCTGCGCCGCGGCCTTGGCTGGAGTCGCCACCCAGAAGGGTTTGTCCGCCTTCATCATCGCGGTATCGACGAAGCCCGGACGTACGTCGGTCACTCGGATTGGCAGGCCCGAGCGTTTCGCGCGGAAATGCAATCCCTGCAGGTAGCGCGACATGAAGGCCTTTGATGCGCCATAGGCCGGTGCCTCCGCGGCACCTCGCAAAGCGGCCACCGAAGAAATTCCAACCAGGTGGCCGTGGCCTTGCTTTTCGAAGGCGCGCATCGCGGTCACGGCGAGGCGGGCGAAGCCGGTGACATTTGTCTCGATAGTCTCCGCTTCGGGTTTCCACGCGAGGTCGGGATTGAGATGTCCCGTTCCGGAACTGATCACCACCAAATCGACACTTTCCAGACTGCCGATCATTTCCTCGAGGACCCCGGCTGACTTGGGCTCAGTCAGATCCATCTGCCGCACGAGCTTCACTCGCGGATCTCCGCTTGCATGCGTCTCTAACAGATCCACACGCCGCGCTGCGATGCCGAGGAGGTAGCCTCGCTCTGAAAGCAGCTTCGCGAGTTCCAAGCCGATCCCCGAGGAGGCTCCGATGATGATCGCGCTTTTGCTCACGGCAGTCTCAGGAGGTTTCGCCTGTTCCGCTCAGGATAGCGAGGGCGCGTCCCGCCGCGATCATCCCGAAGACTGCGGTCACGTGGGTGGCGGTGCCGTATCCCGCATCGCATCTCAGACCGCCGGGCATGTCTTCCGGTCGCTCGTGACTCACCGTGCCCTCGCAGGTCGGGTAGAGCGGTGGCTCTTCCGAATACACGGCCTCGATTCTGAACTTCTTCACCTTTTCGCCAGGGCGTGCTTTCGGAAATCCATGCTCGTCGCGCAGGCGCTTGCGGACCGCCATCAGTAAGGCGTCGTCTCGGGTTCTCGCCAGATCGGTTACCCGGATCGCGGCGGGATCGCGCCGGCCGCCGGCACCACCGCAAGCGATCACCGGCACCTTGCGTTCACGGCAGCGGGCGAGCAGCACGCACTTCGCGCGCACTGCATCGATGGCGTCGATCACCGCATCGAAGCCGCCATCGAGAAAGTCGTCCACATTGCGGTCGGAGAGGAATTCCTGGCGCTCGGTTACCACGATCTCGGGCTGGATCGAGCGCAGTCGCGCGGCCATCACGCCGACCTTCGGCTTGCCGTAGGTGCCGTCGTGCGCATGGATCTGGCGGTTGGTATTCGTCACGCAGAGATCGTCCGCATCGATCATGGTGACCTTGCCGATCCCGGAGCGGGCGAGGCATTCCGCCGCCCAGCAACCGACCCCGCCGACCCCAACCACCGCCACATGCGCGCCGCGGAATTTCTCCAGCGCAGCCGTGCCGTAGAGCCGGGCGATGCCCGAAAAGCGGTCGAGGTAGGGATCGGTCACGCGGCGATGGTGAAACGGGCCGCCCTTTACCGCAAGTCCGGCAGGAAACTTGGCAGGATGGCTTTCCTGTCATGACAGATACTTCACAGGATGTAATGGTGGGCGATAGGCGCGGAGCGGAGTTCCGCGTTCCAATACCGAAACTCCATCCCATCCCAACCCATGCTCTCACGTCTGCTTCCACTCCTGCTGATCCCTGCCGCCGCATCCGCCGCCTCCGATCTGGTCGTCATGGATTTCGAGGGTGATTCCTTCGGTGCCTGGAAAGCCAGCGGTGAGGCATTCGGTAAGGCGCCTGCCAAGGGAACCTTGGACGGCCAGATGCCAGTGAGTGGCTTCGTCGGCCAAGGCCTCCTGAATGGCTATCACGGTGGCGATGACAGCACTGGCTCACTGGAGTCGCCGGCCTTCAAGATCGAGCGCAAGTATCTCAACTTCTTGATCGGCGGCGGCAAGTTCCCCGGCGAGACCTGCATGGACCTGCTGGTCGATGGCAAGGTGGTCCGCACCGCCAGCGGCCTCTACGACCGCCCGGGCGGCGCGGAGCGGCTCGAGTGGCAGGGCTGGGACACCAGCGAGCTGATCGGCAAGTCTGCGACCCTGCGCGTGACCGACAAACGCAAGGGAACTTGGGGGCACATCAATCTCGACCAGATCGTGCAGAGCGATGCGCCAAAGGTGATCGAAATCAAACAGGAGTTCGCGGTGAATGGCCGCTACCTCATCTGGCCGGTCACGCGTGATGCCTCCCAGAAGCGCCGCTTCTTCACTTACTTGGATGGAGCGGAGCAGCCGCTGCTCTATTCCGACATCTGTCTGACGAACAATCCGGACTTCTGGGTCTTCACCGACCTGGCGAACTACCAGGGCCGAAAAATCACCGTGACGGGTAGCGTTCCCGGTGGCCTCGCGGATGCCTGGAGCAAGGTGAAGATCAGTGACACCTACCCCGGCGAAGAGGAGACCTACCGGGAGGCACTACGCCCGCAGTATCACTTCACCAGCCGCCGTGGCTGGCTCAATGATCCGAACGGCCTCGTGTGGAAGGACGGCACCTGGCACCTCTTCTACCAGCACAATCCCTACAACCACAATTGGGACAACATGACCTGGGGGCATGCCACCAGCACGGATTTGTTCCACTGGAAGGAGCAGCCCAGCGGGCTCTTCCCGGATGCGGAGGGCTACATGTATTCCGGTTCCGGGATCTTCGCGCCGAAGGGTAGCACCGGCCTGCCGGTGAAGGGAGATGCTCTGGTATTCACTTACACCGCGAACGGCAACCACAGCTACGCGCCGGATCACAAAGTCGTGCAGTCGGTCGCCTACAGCGAAGACGGTGGCAAGACTCTGACCAAGTTCGCCGGTAACCCAGTGCTGCCTCACGTGGAGGCGGAGAACCGTGACCCCAAGGTCTTCTGGCACGCTCCGACCAAGCACTGGATCATGCCGCTCTACTATGACCGTAGTGACTACGGCATCTATTCCTCGCCGGATATGGTGAAGTGGGAGAAGACCGGGGACTACAAGATCCCGACCGATGGCGAGTGCCCGGATCTCTACGAGCTGCCAGTGGGCGGCAGCCCGAAGGAGACCCGCTGGATCGCATGGGGTGCCCAGGGGAAATACATGCTGGGCAGCTTCGATGGCCGGCAGTTCAAGGCGGAGAGCGGGCCGCACCACCACTACTTCGGCGCGGCCTATGCCGGGCAGACCTATGACAATGCCCCGGAGCACCGCCGCGTCCACATCGGCTGGATGCGTGATGGCGGCCCGGGCCTGAATGGCGCGCCCTTCAATCTGCAGATGACAATCCCGATGGACTTCACCCTGCGCCGCCAAGGCGACGGACTCCGTCTCTGGGCGGAACCGGTGAAGGAAGTGGAGGCCCTGCGCGCCGACACCAAGGAGTGGAAGGACTTGGTCTTCGAATCCGGTCAGACTGATCCACTCAATGATTTCAAGGGCGGTCAGTTCGAAGTGGAGGCCGTGATCGATGCTAACTCCAATGCCTCAGAACTCGGCTTCCGCATCTTCGATGAGCACGCCGCACTTTGGAAACCCTCCGACAAGACCTTCAGCGGCACCGAGGGCCCGCAGGCTGCGGTGGATGGCAAGCTCAAGGTTCGGATCTTCGTGGACACCGTCTCGATGGAAGTTTTCGTGAACGGCACCTTCACCAGCAAGTATCTGCGCCAGACCCCGGGCGCCAAGCCGCTGCGCCTGGTCGCGAATGGTGGACAGGTGAAGTTCGACTCGCTCAAGGTCCACACCTTGAAGTCGGTCTGGAAGTAGGGAGCATTTCTGTAGCGGGATGGCTGCGTCATTCCGGCTGGGAGGATCTTCTTTCGAGAAGACCGTGCCGATTTCAGGGAAGACTCGCCCTGCGGGAACGGCGCAACCGTTCCGCTACTCACGCTCCTAACAAATACTTCCGCATCTGTCCGAGGATCTCGCCGCACTTGGCCTGATCCCCGCCTTCCACCTCGGCGGTGGCCCAGCCGGTGTAGCCGATCTCGCGGAGCGCCTTGCGGACATCGGGCCAATCGATCTCGCCTTCGCCGATCTTCCCGAAGCCACCCTTCACACTCCAATCTTTGCAATCGAGCTTTACGATCCGCTTGCCGAGCGTGCGGATCCAGTCCGCCGGCTTGCCGAAGCGCTGGTGATTGCCGATGTCGAAGTAGGAGCCGACCCAGGGCGAGTTGATCTCGTCGATGTACTTCGCGAGCAGCTCCGCGGATTGCGCATTGCCACCGTCCTCCTTGTAGAACATCCGGTTCCAGACGTTCTCGATCAGGATGCGGATCCCAAGCTCGGCTGCCAGTGGCAGGGCTTTGCGAATGCCCTCAATCGAGCGAGCCCAGGCTTCGTCGTGATTCGTTTTGCCGTCGACTACGCCCGGCACCAGCAGCACCGCCGAACCTCCCACCGAATGGCTCTCGCGGATTGCGGTGAGCAGTCCCAGCAGGGCCTGCTCGCGCACCGCGACGTCCGGATCGGAAAGGCGGGTTTTCCAGTGAATCGAGTCCACCACCCCGTGGATCGGCAGGCCGGTCGCCTTTGATGCGGCGAGCGCCTCCGCCTTGTTCTGGCCCCCGGGAGAGTCGAGTTCCACGCCGTCGTAGCCGATCTCCTTGAGGCCGCGGAATTTCTCTTCCAAGTTCGCACCGAAGCTGGCCATGCCGCATTTCAGCGCGAGCTTGATCGGCAGAACGGCTTCAGCCGATTGGGCGCGGAGGGAGAGGGGGGCCGAGGCTGCGGCAAGCGTGGCGAGGAAATGGCGGCGGTGCATGGGTTGGAAAGGGAGAAATCAGTTCAGGGGCTTCAGGAAGACATTTGTGAATTCAACGCCATCGCCAGCGTGCTCGAAGGCGATCTTCCCCTTCGCAGGCAAGTCTGTTAGAGGAATGTCCTTGGCAACGATCTTCTCGTTCAGTTCCACCGTGGCCGACTTTCCCTGCACCGTAATGAAGAAGCGGTTCCACTCGCCCGGCTTGAGATCGGCTTTTTCACTTGGCTGTGCGGCTCCGGATCCCGCCTCGCCGCCGATGGGAATCGAAAGGCCCCTCACCGAGACGGCAGCCTTGCCGCCCGCCTTCTTGTCGGGGCTGCGCCAATCCACGCAGAGCACGCAATCGCCATACTCGCCGTCGGAGACAAGCTTGCTGCCGCGGAATTCTTCGCCGGCGGCCGCGGTGTAGCCCACTCCATCGCTACTCCACGCCTGCGGCTTATCCGTGCTCCAGCCGCCCATGTCCTTGCCGTTGAAGAGCTGCTTGAAGCCTTCGTAGCCACGTGCCGTCTGTGCCTCGCTCGCGCCGGTGGAAGGCAGCTCCTTGATGCGGATGTTCTTGAAGTGCGCCTCGCTGCCCTCGCTCTCCAGGCAGAGGAAGCCCTTCTTCGGATTGCAGTCCTTGCCAGTGGTCGTCAGCTCGCCGTTCACCGAGAGCTTGATCTCACCATTGTTGCACTCAATTCGGTAGTGGTTCCACTGCGGTGAGGGCAGGGTTGTCTCCTTCATAGGGAACGAGCGCGCGCCGTTAGCCGAGACCTTGCCGGTGGGAGTCATCTTCGCACCCCAGATCGCGAAGATATCGCCATGGGTCGTGAACCACTCGTTGGCTCCTTTGTTCTTCGCATAGCCGAGGTCGAGGATCTGCACTTCGATCCCGCGCGCATACGGCACCCCTGGCGCTGGCAAACCCTCACCCCAGATGAAGACGCCGCTATTGCCCGCCTCCTTCATATGCCGCCAATCCAGCTCCATGATGAAGTTCTCATACATCCGCTCCGTGCTGAGGAAGCCGATCGGCAGGCCGGTCGTGACGATCATCCCGTCCTTCACCGAGAAAGTGTCAGCCGCCACATTCTTGGGCACCCAACCACTGAGGTCCTTGCCGTTGAACAGGTCCTTGAATCCTTCCTCGGCGGCGGATGCGGGAGCAAAGGGAAGAAGCGCGAGGAGGAGGAACTGTTTCATGCGGGTCGTCAGAATACCTGAGTAAACCGCAGGAAATTGCACGAAAATAGATCAAAATGGTTTGATGCCTCGTGGGAGGGTCGGACCCTTATCCGAAAAACTTTCTCACTAGCGCCAGCAATCCACTGAGCACCACGCTCGCGATGATGCAAGTCACCACCGGAAAGTAGAACCCGCCCTTGTCTCCCTCCACCCGGATATCTCCCGGCAGCCGCCCGATCCATGACAGCCAGCCCTTGCCACCGGCAAACCACAGCACGGCACCGAGGATCGCGATGCCGATCCCGGCGAAGACGAGGAGCTTGCCCGCATTCTCCATGGCGATGGGGAAAGGATCACGCAAATGCCTTCCGCAGCAAGTCGAGACTCTTCGGGATTGCGGTGAGTGGATCCTCCTTGCCCTCGAATTCCAGCGAGACGTAGCCGGTGTAGCCGGCGTTCTTCATGATCTTCGCGATCCGCGGGTAGTCGAGTTCGAGCGTATACCACACACCGCCGCCAAAGTAAGTCTTGGTCTGCAAGAGCACTGTGTCCTTGGCCAGCTTCGCGAGTCGGTCGTAGGGATCTTCCAGGAAGTTGCCGGTATCCAGCGTCACCTTCAGCCACGGCGAGTTGATCGTGTCGACCACGCGCTTCACGCCTTCCGGCGTCACACCGAGTCCCCAGTGGTTCTCCAGTCCCAGCACTACCCCGCACTTCTCCGCCACCGGCAGGATCTTGCGGTAGGACTCGATCACCCAGCCGTAGGCGTCCTCCTCGGTGTAGCCTTCGATCGGCTTCTCGACCCCGCGTTTGGCCATTAGGTCGTCGAAGTCCTTCGATGTGCCCCAAGTCCCGGAATTTACCCGCATGGTGGGAATGCCCATCGCGTAGGCCTGCTCGATGCAGTCAATGGTATGCTTGATCTGCGCGTCACGCTTCGCTTGGTCCGGCGAGAGGAAGCCTTGGTGGGTCGAGTAGCCCATCAGGTCCAAGCCTAACAGAAACGCATGGCGCTTGATCTTCTGCAGCGTGGCGTTGTCGGGGATCTGGTCTTTGTCCACCAACTGGCGCTGCAGCACCTCGAAACCATCGAAGCCCATCCTTGCGGCGTGATCGAGGCAAGTCGGGATGTCGCGCAGGTTCTCGCGCTGGAAGCCCCAGAAGGAGTAGGACGAGACTCCGATTCGGTTCGGCCGCCCGGTCCCCGGGGGGACGACGAGATCCACTTCATCCTGGGCCGCAAGCGGGACGGGGAGAGCGGCGAGACTACCGGTGGCGAGGAAGTGACGGCGTTTCATGATTCCGCCTGACTCAGCATGAAAGCCGTCAGGAGGCAAGGAATCCTGCGTGAACGGTCATGAATCGAATGAGAAAATGATCGGATGGTTTCGTGTGGCCGGCAAACTTAGTGAATCGAAGTTGTTGGCACCGGTCCGCTTGTGATAGGCGGTAGCCGATGAACGATCAGGAACCGGAAGAGTGGGACATGCCTCAGCGGGCGGAGACCCTTCCTATCGCGCCGGAGGATCACCAGCGCCTTCGTGGATTCTTGACCGAGCTTGTCATCAGTTCGGCAGGCACCTGCATCTTCGGTTGCTTCTCCCTGATCTATAACCCGAAACCGCTGGGCTCATGGCCTCCGCCTCCCAAGGCCCTTTGGGAGCGAGTCCTCTTCGAGTGGCTTCCACCGCTCACGCTATTGCTCGCCTTTGCCTGTCTGGTCTGGCTTATCACCATCCCGCTGCGGATGGCGAATTTGAAGCGCAGTGGTGGTTCCCCATAGCCGCGAAAAAGCCGCCGTCCCGCGAGGGAACGGCGGCTGGAAGGATTCGCACTCGAAGCTGCGGATCAGCGTGGCGCGATGAATACCTCGTCCACCACGTTCACCTCGTTCGCTCCGCCGGTGCGGCCGCCGAAGCCATACTTCGCGCCTTGCGTCAGCGTGAATGTGGGCACCGCCACCTTGTCGAAGATCGTGGCCCCGTTGAACTTGACGGTCACTCCTGAGGCGAGGTCGTAGCTCACTTCGGCATCCACGAAGTTGCCGTTGGTGTAGGGATTCGTCGCGTTGAACTGGAGGTGGGTGCCATTCACGAAGAGATGGATACCGGTGGCGCTGGTCTGCCCCGCGTTGTTCTCGTAGGTGTCGAAGCCCACGGCAAGGTTCTGTGCCGTCTGCGGGCCAGCCTCACCCCAAGAGGTGGTGCCGAGATCGCCCACCGCGAAGGACATCCCGTCCGCCGCATTGTTGGTCGTCGGCCCCATCTTGACCTTGAAGCGGGCGGTGAAGCCCTTCGGTGTGGCGGGGTTGGTCACATTCTCCAGGATGACTGCTCCGCTCTGAGAATTGACCGAATCCGTCAGGCGGATCGCCTGACCAATCGCCACCGCGTTGCCCAAGAGCGTGCTCGCGCCTTGGCCGTTGTTGAAGTCGGCAGAGTAGGCCAAGTCCGTGCGCAGGTAGCGGTTTTTATCCGTCACGCTTGGGTTCAGGGGCAGGCTGACCCGCTCCCAGGTGGCATCGATCGACTCCAGGGTTGCGGTTGCGAGATCCTGACTGCTGAAGACCGGCAGCTCGCTGCTGCTTTCGACCCAGTAGGCGAAGCCAGGATTGGTCGAGGCCTTGCGGCGGACGAACTGGTAGAACAATTGGCCGCTGCCATTCCGGATGATCGCAGGCAGGCCCTTGGTCCCGCCGAAGGAAATCAGGCCACCATCTGCCGCTCCAGTATTGAGGTTGAAAGCATACTTCTGGAAGTTGCTCACACCATCACCCTGAGGGCTGGCGAAGTCGCCGGAGTTGCCGCTATTGGCATAGCTGCCGAGACCCGCGAGTCGCCAGGCATCCCACGCACCCTCGTTCTTCAGCGCATAGGAGGTGCCCGGCGTGCCAGCGACCGAGGCAGTAACGCTATAAGCACCGGGGATTCCGTTTGCCTGGGCGGTCACGGTGGCCTTGCCCGAGCTGTCCGTCGCTACCACCGAGCCTCCCAGCTTGGCGGAGGCTCCGCTTGCGGGCGGTGTGAAGGTCACGTTGGTGGAAGGCACCAGATTGTCGAAGACATCGCGCACGGTGGCTTCCAGCGTGACGGGGAAGCTGGCTCCCGGGGCCACGGTCTGACTGGAGCCCGCACTGGCCGTCACGGTAGAGGCCGCGCCGGGAGTGATCGCCACATTGGAGGAAGTCATGTTCATACCCCCTGCCACGAAGCCAACAGTCATTGTGCCCGCCGTCTCATGCTTCAGGTCGCTGAACACAACGGCTCCCGCCGAGGCGGTTGCGGTGAGCGTGCCTTTGAGCGTGCCCGCGCCACCGGAGCGACTGGCCGTCACCTGGAGCGAGGAGTTGTTGGTGCAGATGTTGCCGTAGGTGTCCTTCACGCTCAGCGCCGGCGCAGGCGAGAAGGCTTGGCCGGCTGGGACCGAGGCTGGCGGCTGCAGGGCCATTGCCAGCGAGGTAGGAGCCCCCGGCACGTTGGTCATCGGAAGGTTCTTCGTGAGAGTGCCGAAGCTGGCCACCACGTTATAGTTTCCTGCCACGGTACCGACGGTGAAGGTCGGCGCAGTGGCCACACCGCTGGCATTCGTCGTCACCGTCGCAGTGGCGGCGTTGCTTGGGAAGGAGCCCTTGGCTCCCGAAGCGGGGGCGGTGAAGACGATCGAAATGTTGGGCACCACCTGATTGGCGGAATCGCGGGCGGTGACCGAGAAGGCAGTTCCAAGCGTGGTGCCCACCGTGCTGCTGTAGCTGGCGGCTCCGGCGGTGAGACTGGAGACCACCGTCACGGTGGCGGTATTGCTGTTCACCACCGTCGGACCGGCGTTGCTGATCCGCACCCAGTAGGCGGTATTCGCCGTCAGCGCGTTGCTGGTATAGCTGGCGCCGCCGATGCCCACCGGATTGGTAGTATCCGGAGCAGTGCCGCGATACCACTGGTAGTTGAGCGAAGTGCCAGTCGCGGTGACTGAGGGCGAGGCCACATTATTGGAAGCGATGAAGAGATTCGCAGGCTGGACCGTGATCGCCGGTGGATCCACGACCACGATGGTAGCGGTATCACTCCAGGTGAAGGTCGTGCTGTTGTAGACCTTGCAGAAATAAGAGAAGCTGCCGAGCTGCGCGAAGTTAGGCGGCGTGTAGCTGGCGGAGGTTGCGCCGTTGATTGCGGTCGCGGTGGCGAAGGTAGCACCGGCATACCATTGGTAGCTCGGCGTGCCTCCGCCGCGGATGCTCGCTCCTACGGTCAGGGTCTTGGTGCTATTGCGGTTGATGCCGCCACCCACCGGCTGGGTATTCACCACCGGGCCGAAGGTGAAGTCGTAGCTTTGGCCGGTGAAGCTGTTGGGAACCGTGGGCACTTCCGAAACGTGGCCCACCCATTTCAGGCCGAGGATCCCGTTGCCGGTACCGGTATTTGCGGTGATCGTCCAGTTGCTCGATGGCTGTGCGGAATCTGCCGTCACACTGGCGATCGAAAGGCCGCTGATGTTGGCCGGATTGTTGAAGGCGAAGTTGGCAGCGGTCACACCGCTCACCGGGCTGCCGAAGGTCGCGCGCCAGCGCACCGACGACGAGCCGGTGGGATTCGGATCGAGGATATTCAGCGAGGTCACCGGCACCCCGTTGGTCACGAGGATCTGGAACTGATAGTGCGTGCCGGCAGGGCCGTAGGCGAACTCCACCGTGATGGTCGAATTGACCGGCACAGTCTTCGGGTAAATGCGCAGGAACTGGCCTGGGTAAAGCCGGCTCTGTACTTGGCTGCCGGGATCCGCTGCGAATTGTCCTGCGGTGCCCCACGGACTCTCGGAGATGCCCGAGCTGTCGACCTTGGACATGCGTGCGGCTGCCGGGGAGGGATTCGAATAGAAATACCAGTTGCCGCCGCTGTTGTTCTGGATGTCCACGGAATAGTCGCTGCCGCCCGAGTTCGGGGAAACGCTGCCGGCGATATTCTGGGCCTGAAGACTGCCCGCCACGAAAAGGCAGAGCAGGAGGATGACTTGGGTGAGGGCTTGGACAGGGCTAGTCACGCGCCTGCCCAAGAACGAGGTCTTGGGGAACATGGGGTGTGGGAGAAGGCGGGCTTCCTAGCAGGGAGCCTGATATTAGCCAAGTCCAGACTACGCAAATCCACGAACTGTAACATTTCCTCCTCAGGTTAGAAGATATGTGCCGGCGGAGTGACGGGCTTGCCCGGCCGGTGATCGCTAAGCTTAGCTCCGCCATGGCCGCTCACGCTGAAAGCTTTCGGGTCCGCACCCGCGGAAAAGGCACCTTCGAGATCACCGCGGAAGTGGCCGCCATCGTCCAGCGCAGTGGGATCAAGACCGGCACCGTGACCGTCTTCGTCCGTCACACCTCGGCCAGTCTGGTGATCATGGAAAATGCCGATCCGGACGCCCGCCGCGACCTTGAGGTTTTCTTCGATCACCTTGTGCCGGAGAATACGCCCTACTTCATCCATACCGCCGAAGGGCCGGACGATATGCCGAGCCACATCCGCATGGCTCTCACCCGCACCAGCGAGGTCATCCCGGTGATGGGAGGGCGCATGACCCTCGGAACCTGGCAGGGAATTTTCCTCTTCGAGCACCGCCGCGACCCGCACCAGCGGGAGATCGTGGTGAGCGTGGTGGGGGAGTGAAGGAGGATATCCTTCAGCGGGCGGGACCAGAGAGTGGCGGATTCTCGAAGTAGGCCCCGTCATTTTCGAGGCGGGGATCACCGGTGCGTTTCAGTTCGGCGAGAAGCTTGGCTTCCAGTTCCGAGCGGAGTTCTGCGTAGGCAGGATCCTGCGCGACGTTCTTCGTTTCGTAGGGGTCCTTGGACAGATCGTAGAGTTCTTCGCGCGGGCGCTTGCCGAAGGCCGCGTCGAAAAAGGGCTTCCCGAATTCCGTGTCGTGGTTCGCGACCATCCATGCCTTGGTCGGGCTCGCATCCACGTCCGGGAGCACGGCATAGGTCTCCTCCCGGACCTGATCGCTGCTTGGTAGGTGCTCCTTGTCATTGAGGATCGAGTAGTCTCCAAGTGGATCGCGATCCGGCTTGAAGTTGATGATGTAGAGGTAGTTTCCGGAGTGGATTGCCCGCTGGGGGTAGGGTAGGAAGTCCTTCCTCGCCCGGTCCACATGACGCTCGCGCCCGGTCACCGTCCATGTACGCGTGGGATCGACCTGGCCGGACTTCTCCGACTTCAAGATTCCCCACAGGCTTTTGCCCGTGACCACCGCGGGAATCGCGACCTCTGCAGCTTCCAGGAAGGTGGGAGCCAGATCGACAAGGTTCACGAAATCATCGACCACACGTCCGCCTTTCACACCCGGACCGGCAATCGCGAGACTGACCCCGGTGCCGAAGGTGTAGAGATTGCATTTTCCATTCGGGAAGCCCGGCGCGCCGTGATCGCCGCTGATGACGATCAGGGTGTTGTCGTATTGGCCGCTCTTCTTGAGCTCGTCCAGGATCACCCCTATCGAAACATCCAATGCGGCGACCTCGCCGAGATAATCCGCGAGATCTTCCCGGACCTCGGGCTCGTCGGGGAGGAAGGGTGGAAGCTTCCCCTTCATCGCCTCCGGATCGATCCCCCAGAGCGCCTTGCCGCTGCCCCGCTGCCATTTGCGGTGAGTGTTGGTCGGACCGAACCAATAGTGGAAGGGCTTCGAAGGATCGCGCTCTGTTAGGAAGCTGTGGAAGTTTGCCCTCACTTCGGCGTAGATTTCCTGCTTGGACTCCTCCACCGGTCGTCCTTGCGCCGCGAGTTTCGTGACGTGGACGGAGAAGTTGTTGAAGCGGCCTCCAGCACTCTCATAGGCGTAGCGTTTTCCGCCAAAGGGTGCATCGACCGGCGTGCCCGGGCTCCAGACCTTGTAAGTTTGCCCGATGCTGTAGCCGGAGTCGCGTAGAAGCAAGGGATAGGAGGGAATGCTGGGATCCCACTGCGCGCCGGAGAGGATCGCGCCCCGGCCTGTCCGCCAGAAATACTGGCCGGAAAGGAGCGAGCTCCGGCAAGGCGTGCAGGAGGGGGCGTTCACGTGGGCATTCCGGAACAGCACGCCCTTGCTCGCCACCTCGTCGAAAACCGGCGTTTTCGCGAATTCGTTCAAGGCGGACAGAGGCGAACCCGGCTGGCTGTTCCGGTGATAGATGCTGGCGTAGCGCCCCCAATCGTCGGCGAAGATGAAGAGAATATTGGGCTTCTCGGCTGCCTGCGAAAGCGTAGCAAAAGCGGAAAAGATGGCTAGGCCGGCCAGCAGCAGTCTCATCGCGCCATAACTCCCCGGCGTGCCTGCTTCTGTCACGCTGATTTCCGGAGGGCTTGCTTGCTCTGCCGATCGCGTCCTAGCCTCCGGCCGTGGACGAGACCGTCGAACGCCTGATTGAAGCCGCGCTGAAAGAAGACATCGGGGCAGGGGACCTCACCTCCCGCTACTTCGTGCCGGAGGACCGGCAGGCCACCGGCTTCATCGTGGCACGGGAAGCAGGGGTGTTGTCAGGAGGAGAAATTGGAGTGGAGGTCTTCCGCAAGGTTGATCCCGCAGTCCATGCCGCCCTGCTGGTTTCCGACGGTGACCGGATCGCTGAAGGGGCCTACCTGATCAAGGTGGAGGGTCCGGCGCGCTCGATCCTGACGGCGGAACGCACGGTGCTGAATTTCATGCAACGGATGAGCGGCGTGGCCAGTGCCACCCGCCAATATGTCGATGCGGTGAAGGGCACTGCGGCAGAGATTCTGGACACCCGCAAGACGATCCCGGGCTGGCGCCTGCTGGACAAACAGGCGGTGCTCGATGGCGGCGGCACCAATCACCGCATGGGGCTCTACGACCGCGTGATGGTGAAGGATAATCACCTGATGAGCAGTGGTGATCCGGCGGAGTTGCAGGCTGCAATTCATAGCCTGAAGGCGGAACACCCGGAGGTGGAGGTGGAGCTTGAGGCCGACCGTCTGGAGCAGGTGGAGAGCTTCCTGGCGATGGAAGGGGTGGACTACATCCTTTTGGACAACATGAGCACGATAGACATGGCCAAGGCGGTGGAAATGCGAGGCGAGCGCAGGACACCGACGCTGGAGGCCAGTGGCGGCGTGACCCTGGCGACGGTTGCCGGGATTGCGGAAAGCGGCGTGGATTTCATTTCGGTCGGTGCCATCACCCACTCGGTGAAGGCGCTGGATCTGGCACTCGATTTCATCAAACGCGAATGAGTCAGCTTTGGCAGGGGGTGGAGCTGCCGGATGGCTTCCGGCTGGATTACCGCGATAGCACGGGATCGACCAATGACGACGCCCGTGAGGCGGCGCGGGCCGGTGCCGCGGCGGGCCTGGTGATCGTGGCGGGCAAACAGGAGGCTGGCAGAGGGCGTAGAGGGGCCGCTTGGGTCTGTCCCCCGGGCGAAGGCTTGGCCTTCACGGTCCTGTCGCGACCGGGTGAGGCCAAGGCGCTGTGGCCGCGGCTCTCCCTGGCCGCGGGCCTCGCGGTGGCCGAGGGGCTGGAGCGCTTCGGGATGCTGGCGGAGGTGAAGTGGCCGAACGACGTCTGGATCAGCGGCAAAAAGGTCGCGGGGATTCTGGTCGAGGCCGGAGACGATCACGTGGCCGTGGGAATCGGGATCAATGTCGGGGTGCGGGGCTTTCCCCCAGCCTTGGGCGATAGCGCGACCTCCCTGCTCTTGGAATGTGGCGAGGCTCCGCCGCTGCCGGCGGTGCTGGCGACAGTGCTGGAGCGGTTGCAAGTCTGGCAGGGCAAGATTGGGGCGGGGTTCGGTGAACTGCTGCGGCATTTCCGCGTGCGTTGTGCCCTGAGTGGCAAGGAGGTGCGGCTGCTGGCGGCAGATGGTGCGCTGAGCGGCCGGGTCGCTGGGATCGGCGATGGCGGGGAACTCCTGCTCGAAACGCCGGAGGGGATACGCAAGCTGGTGCAGGCCGACGAGGTTCGGGTGCTGGAAAACTAGCATAAAATGCGGCCAACCGCGTTTTGGGCGTTGCCCTTGGGCAGGAAGCGGCCTAGATTCAGCCATTCCGGCCCAGTGAGAAGATCCGTCGCCCACCTTTTCTGTGGGGCCATCCTGGCCTCCGCCGCTTCCGCCCAACAGATTGCCGCCTTGCCGGACAATCCATTGACGCACGGAGGCTTGGCGAGTGATTCCGCGATCACCAACCGCAAGAACGCGCGGACCATCACGCTGTCGATTCCCGCACCGCGGGGAGCGATCCTTGACCGCAACGGCAGTGTGATCGCGAGCAACCGGATCGCGTGGCAGCTGGGCCTACAGTTCGAGCAGTTTGAAAAGGCCGACCGGCCCTTTGTGATCGATTGGGCGCGCCAGCGTCTGGCAAAGGCGAAACTGCTGGTGAAAGACATCAAGGAGCCCACCGATGACGAGCTCTGGAATCACTACAACGACCGCCGCTGGCTGCCGCTGCTGATCAGCACCCATCTTCACGAAGCGGAGAAGAAAAAGATCGAGCCGGGGCTGCCGAAGGGCCTGATCCTGCATCCGGTTTATCAACGCTACTATCCGGGCGGTGATTCCGCTGCGCACATCATCGGCTACGCCGGGAGCATGGGCAAGCTGCCCACCGGCCCGATCAATTTCGAGGAGCCGATGTGGGAGGAGACCGAGGGCCGCGGTGGCCTGGAGGAACTCTACAACAAGAACCTGACCGGCCAGCCCGGGATCAAGAAGCTGCTCTACGACGAGTTCGGGCGGAAATTCCCGGAGGAACAACCGAGACGCCCCCGGCCGGGTGGCACCGTGGTCTCCACCCTGAACATGGCGTGGCAGAAGCACGCGGAGCAGGTGCTGAAGGAGAAGTCCAAGCGCGGTGCCTTCGTGCTGATCGACGTGAACACCGGCGAGGTGCTGGTGATGGCGTCGAGGCCGTCCTTCGACCTGAATCAGTTCATCCCGAGCATTTCCGACAAGGAGTTGAAGGCTCTCGACGAGGATCCCTCGGCACCGCGCTTCGGCCGTGCCTTCCAGTCGAAGTATCCGCCGGGCTCCTGCTTCAAGCCGATGGTGGCGCTTACCGCGCTCAACAGTGGGAAGATCGACGAGGATACGACCATCGACTGTCCGGCGGCGATCACGCTCGGGAACCACACCTTCCACAACCACAACAAGAGGGCGGCGGGGTCGATCAATGTGATCCAGGCGCTGGCCTCATCGAACAACATTTGGTTCGGCAAGGTGGGGATGAACCTAGGGGCCAATGCCTTCCTCGGCACGGCGCGGCGCTTCGGCTTCGGCACGAAGACCGGCCTGGACCTGATCGGCGAGACCGAGGGCACGGTGCCGACCAACGAGTGGATGATGAAGGTCCACAAGCGCCCCTTCAAGGACGGCGACGACTTCAACCTTTCGATCGGCCAAGGCTCACTGGAAGTCTCACCGCTGCAAGTCGCGCAAGCGATGGCGGGGATCGCGAACGGCGGCGTGCTGCCGAAACTGCACCTCGTGATGCAGGTTCAGGATCCCTATGGCCGGGTGATCAATCAGGCGGTTCCTGACAAGCGCAACTGGCTTGGCATCAAGCTCGAAGATATCCTTGTCGTTCGCAAGGGGATGCGCGCGGTGGTCGATGGCGGCACGGGCAAGGCAGCGGAACTGAGCTTCGCCGAGCTCTGTGGCAAAACTGGCACGGCGCAGTGGAACAACGATCGCAACCTCGCGTGGTTCGCGGGCTTCCTGCCCTACGATGAACCGCGCTTCGCCTTCGCCGCCGTGTATGAAGGCAGCAAGGGCGAGAAGCCGAGCGGCGGCAAGAACGCCGCGCCGATCGTGAAATCCTTCTTTGAGCCTCTCAAGGATGAGTTCAAGGACATCCTGGCCCCGGCACCCAAGGCGGTGGAAGTGGTTGAGGAAGATGGCGCGCCCGCTGAAGGCGAAGGCAAGGCGCTGGAGGTCAACGAGGACGGTGTCCTGAAGGCTCAGGAAGTCAAACCGCTGCACTCCGACGAGAAATCCGAGGGTACCCAAAAGGCCGACAAGAAGGAGGAGAAGAAGCCCAAGAAGGTGGAGCCCGTTGACGAAGGCGAAGGAAAGGTCGCCCCGAAGGCCCTGCCGGTGGATGAGGAGGAGATGGAGGATTCCACCGAGTCCGTCCCGGTGGACGACTAACTCATCTAATTCAGCGGTCCCCGCCTTTTCAGGACTGGACGCGAGGTCACTTTGGCGGCACATAGCCCCTGCCCTCGATGACGGGGGCAAATTCAAAACGACCCAAGCCTTCCGATCATGGACATTCAAATCGCCACCCTTTGCGACTTCGCCGCTGACTACAACGGCAAGCTCGTGGTTTCCGGAACCTTCGACACGCTGGCCGCCCGCGCTCTCCCGGTGGTGCACCCCATGTGCAGCCTCGCCCTGCGCTTCTGCTTCACGCAGGAAGACGCCGGCCGTCACAAGCTTTCCATCAACATCATCAACGAAGACGGCGAGTCCCTCGACCCGCAGAACATGCCGATCGAGCCGGAGTTCGAAGTGCAACTGCCGCCGGGCACGCCCTTCCTGACCCGCAACGTGATCATGAACCTGCAGGGCCTGCGCTTCCCGAAGGGCGGCATCTACTCGATCGACCTCGGCTGCGATGGCGAGCTGCTGATGCGCTTGCCGCTGCGCATCGTGCAGGTCCAGCAGCCCCAGGCCGAGCCTGTCGCCTGAGACTTAGTGTCTGTTTGACTGACTGACTGACGCGTGCCTGACGTCCGCTATTCCTGTGCTCTGGTGACCGGCGCTTCCGCCGGCATCGGAGCCGAGTTTGCCCGCCAACTGGCGCCGCATTGTGCGGTGCTGGTACTGGTGGCGCGGCGTTCGGCACGCATGGTCGAATTGGCCGGTGAGCTGGAGAAGGCTCATCCCGGCCTGCGGGTGATGCCGCTTGAGGCGGATCTCACCGATCCCTCCGCACGCTTGCAGGCGGTGGGACATTTGCTTTCAAAGGGGCTCGTTCCAGATCTGCTGGTGAACAATGCCGGTCTCGGGGATTACGGTGAATTCGCGACCTCCGACTGGATGAAGGTGGAAGCGATGCTGCGCCTGAACATCGAGGCGTTGACGCACCTGAGCCACGCGATCCTGCCGACAATGATCGAGCAGAAGCGCGGCGCGATCCTCAACGTGAGTTCGCTGGCGAGCTTGTTGCCGATGCCGGACTTCGCGGTCTATGCGGCGACCAAGGCTTATGTGACCAGCTTCTCCGAGGCGCTGCGGATTGAGGCCAAGGAGCACGGGATCACCGTGACGGCGCTTTGCCCCGGACCGGTGCATACCGAGTTCGGTGAAGTGGCGCGGCGCGATCCTAACAAGGACGAAAATTTCGGCGCGCGGGAATGGTTCTTCGTGCCGCAGGAGCAGGTGGTGGCGGAAGCTCTTGAAGGATTGCTGTGCGACAAGCCGCGGGTTTATCCCGGCTTGAAGATCGCCTTGGCTGCGGTGGGGATTTCCTTGGTACCGATTTGCTTGATGCGATTGGTGATGGGGATGCGGCCGCGGAAGTGAAGCGGGGCCTTCTCCGTTTCCTGTTATTGCTTTTGGGAGCGCTTGCTTTCCTCGCGATGGGTTACGTGGCCGGCAGGCACATCGAGCGGAAGGCGCTCGAAGGCCGGATCGAAATGGAAGGCACCTGGCTGGCCCGATATAGCGGGGGAGAAAAAGTCAGCCCTGAGTTGGACACTCTATGCGCTGAGATCGAAGCGCAGCAGGGTTTGAGAATTCAATCCCGTTGGATCAAGGCTGAGGCAGCCGGGAGCGATCTCAAATTCATCTGCACCGAATCAGCGGCTGGTCGGAATCTGGTGGTGAAAAATGATCAGTCAGTGGGTTGGCGCGAATGCGCTGCCTTGCACGGAAGGTGAGCCATTGATGCCGACCTGCAGTCTAACAGTTCATCAAATGCTGTTAGGTGCCTCTCCCAGCACCACTTTCCATACCGGTCCATTCGGATCGAAGGGCGGGGACCCGCGGACCTCCTTGGGAACGTTGGGAAGGTTCGAGTCGAACTGAAACAGCGGCAGGATGGGATCGCCGCTTGGTGCCTTCTCGTACTTCGCGCCGGATTCTTCGATCAAGAGTGATGCGCCGAAGAGGCCGCCCAGCTCGCTGAGGATGATCTCCACGGGATACCTCTGGCCTGCCCGCACCGTGAACTCCTTGCCGACCATCACGCCGCCGCGCTCGTTGTATTGGCCGGTGTCCGGATATTGGTAGCTCTTCACCGGGATGTCGTATCCGCCGCGGCGCATCTCCTTTTCCATGTCGCGGTTGTTAGAGCCGCCGGCTAGCGTTGCGATGGAAGTGGGGTCCCAGATGATCCTGCCGAGCGCGGCCGAGTAGTCGCCGCCATCGAGCACCACCTTGCCGTTGAAGCGCACGACCATCACGTTGTCGGCACGGCCGACCAGGCGGAACCTTCCCGACTTCGGCGGTGAGACCATGCCGCGATAGTGGGCCACCCAGTTGACCGGCTGGACTTCCTTGCCGCAGCCGAAAGCTTCCGGTGCCAGCGCGGCGCTGATGATGGGGATGTAGATCTTGGTCTGATAGAGGGTATTCGGAGCCTTGTAGTATTCCTCCAGGACTTTGGCGTTCCAGCGGCTGGAGTTGACGAACTCGGAGAGGATCTTCAGGGCTCCCGCTTCGTCGACGCCGGTGGGCTTGCCGTCCTTGGTCTGCTTCAGGTCGTAGAAGTTTCCGACGAGGGCATTGCCCGCGGCTCCGATCATGCCGAAGGGATTCTGCATGCCACTGCCCATGCCATTCCCGAGGCCGCTGCCGTTACCTACTCCTTTACCATTGCCATCGCCCCGGCCACCGCCGCTACCGTGTCCACCCATACCGGAGGAGAGGCTTGAGCTCAGGCTTTGGAGTGAGCTCATTTCCACGCTGGGATCCGGCTCGGGTAGGGTCAGCTGGGAGTTGGTACCGACTGCTGCGATGCGGGCCAAGTCCGGCTTCATTATCTGCACCCGCCGTTGCTTGGCTTCCTTCTGGGCATCGGGTGCGCCGCCACCGCCTGACGGCGGCATGAAGTCCACGACCTTGTCCGGAGGCTTAATCACTCTCAGCACCCAAAAGATTCCGATGACCAGAAGGATGATGTGGAAGATGATGGAGATAGACAGGGCACCGCCGCCCATGCGTTTCCAGACCGAGCGCTTGGGCTTGGCAGGCAGCGACGGCTTCGCCGGGGACGGTGAGGGGGCTTGGATCATCTTGGGTTAGGCCGAGAGGAACGGGTCTCATGCACACTAGATGATCGATTGGCTCCTGCCTACCTAGGCATTGTCCTAGATGGGCGGAGCTCTTGAAATCCGCTCGCGAGGGCGCGGCGATTGTGGCAGCGTGGGGGAGTGAGGGTTGAGTGGAAGATCACAGGCCCGCCGACTCCGCGGTGGATGTACGGTTTCTGGGCCTTGGCCTTGCCCTTATACATCGCGCATATCGCGCGGCGGCCCGAATTGTGGGGCGTCGGCGGATTCCAAGTCGTCTTTGTCTTGGGATGCTTGGTGATATCCAAGCGGCTCAAGTTCCCCTTCCGTTCGGGATACGTCGCGTTTGATGGCGAGCGACTGGACTTCAGCGGGAATAGCGGAGGTGCATGGCGATTGGCGGATGTGGACTCGGTGATCATCCAAGACCACATGATCCGGATTCGCGTGTATCGTCCGGGGCAAATGGGGAATGAGTTTACGGCCGAGGCTGACTCCATGCCGCCGGAGAGTTGGGCGGAATTGACCGAGCTGTGCCGGAGGATTCGGGAGAAGGTGAATCCCGGTGCACTTCCAAACTCCCAAGACCTGGAAGAGGTCACCTCTTGAAGCCTAGGGGTGACCGCCTTGTTCTTCGTAGCCCCAAGACGATGACGGGCGAGGCTGTCAACCTTGGGAAAGACCACCTGACAACGAAGGAAGCGGCCCTCATGGGGGCGCCTCTGGGAGACTCCTGACGAGGATCGGACGATACGAGGGGACGGGAGTTACGATCTGCCCTGCTCCGCTTTTCGCAAGCTGGTGCCAGTCACGGGTAGCCTCGAATCCAAGCTCTTTGATGTAGCGCTTCAAGACCCCTTGGAATGCTTCGGGAGGAATCCGGAATTTTTTCACCTCATGGAATTCCCCGGGCGCGTCTGCTGGTGCTGAATACCACTCCGTGTCCCCACAACTGAAGCAAACGAGAATGGCAATCCTCTTGCCACTCCTTGTCTGAAGGTCCAGTCGATGATGGGGATCGAAAGGGCAGACAGAGAACGAATTCTTGGGGGCGTCTGCCATGGTATCGAAGACATGGAGCAACTCTTGCCTTTGATTTGCGTCGAGTGAAACCCGGCGGTATTCGGTATTGGGTGGGTTTTCCATGAACTCACCTTCCGCATGCTCAAAGTCGAAGGGCCACGAGTGCTCAACTACCTCGATCTGCTCGGACTCGGAGATGGCCCGCAGCAGTTCTGCTTTGAAGTCGACAGCCTCATCAGAGTAAGGCGGCTTGGGCGGTAGGCTTGCCCAGCCGAGGACTGCAACTACTGCCAAGCAAAGGAGCAGATAACCCCAGACCTTTCGCGGCAGTCGCTTCATGATGGTGATAACGAGCCCAACCGGGTTTTCTTGGGTTCCCCATCCGTGAAGCTGATGGGGCCCAAAAGAAGAGCGGACAAGAGTGTCCGCTCTCCACAGGGCATCTGGGGGCGATTCGCTGCTACCCCAGCTTCGCCTTCACGCCTTCGATCTCCTCACTCAGCTGCTCCCAGCGCGAGATCGAGGCTTCGAGGCGTTGCGTGACTTGCTCGACGGTATTGCTGACGAGGCGGAACTTGGCGGGCGATGCCACGACTTCGGGCTTGGAGAGGTCGGCGGTGGCGGTGGCTTGGGCAGCTTCGAGGTCGGCGATGCGCTTCTCGACGGTGGCGAGTTCGTCTTCCAAGGGCTTGAGCACTTGGGTGCGGATCTTGCGCTGCTCGGCCTCAATGCGCTTCTGGTCCTTGCGGCTCGGTG
This sequence comes from Haloferula sp. BvORR071, assembly GCF_000739615.1. Lineage (GTDB taxonomy): Bacteria > Verrucomicrobiota > Verrucomicrobiia > Verrucomicrobiales > Akkermansiaceae > Haloferula. The sequence continues at coordinate 106,701 of NZ_BATP01000004.1, read as the reverse complement.
CAGCGCTTGAAGTGGCGGCTCCAGCCTTGACGTCGGTGGCAACGTGGCTGCGGGTCGAGAGCACCGGGCCGGACTTCTCGTCGGCGGTCTTTTCCAGATAGTAGGTGATGTTGCCTTGGAACAAGCGCGGGTCCTCGCCGGGACGGAACTCGAGGGTCTTGTGCACGACGGGATCGAGGAAGGCGCGGTTGTGCGAGACGATCATCACGGTGCCCGCGTAGTCGGCCAAGGCACGTTGCAGCACCTCCTGCGATTGCATGTCGAGGTGGTTCGTCGGTTCGTCGAGAATCAGGAAGTTCGCGGGTGCCACGAGCATGCGCACCAGTGCGACGCGTGAGCGCTCACCACCGGAGAGCACGCCGACCTTCTTGAAGACGTCGTCACCGCGGAAGAGAAAGCAGCCTAACAGATTCCGGCAATAGGGGCCGGACTCGCGGCTGGCGACTTCCTCCACCGTTTCGAGCACGCTCTTGTTCGGGTCGAGTTCATCGGCGTGGTTCTGCGAGAAGAAGGAGGTGGCGACACGCAGGCCGAACTCATGGGTGCCATCGTCCGGCTCTTCCTGGCCGGTGATGACCCGGCAGAAGGTGGACTTGCCCGCGCCGTTCGGGCCGACGATGGCCATGCGTTCGCCGCGGTTGATCTCGAAGCCGAATTTCTTGAAGACCTGCAGCTTGCCGTAAGCCTTCGAGACATTCTCCAGCTTCGCGACCAGATTGCCGCTGGCGGGCGGCGGCGGGAACTTGAAGTTCATCACGGAATCCGCGGCCTCTGGCGGCGGAATGCGCTCGATCTTCTCCAGCATCTTGACGCGCGACTGCACCAGCGTGGCCTTATTGGCCGAGGCACGGAAGCGATCGATGAAGCGCTGGACATCCGCGATCTCGCGCTGCTGGGCGATGTAGCGCTTTTCGTGGATGTCGCGGCGGATCACGGACTCCGTCTCGTAGTAAGTGTAGTTGCCCGCGTATTCCTCGCAGCGGCCGTGGTGGAAGGCGAGGGTGCGGGTGCAGAGCATGTCCAGCAGTGCACGATCGTGCGAGATCAGGAGGATGGCACCGGGGTAGTTCACCAAGTACTGCTCCACCCAGCGCTGGGTGCCGATGTCGAGGTGGTTCGTCGGTTCGTCGAGCAGCAGGACTTCGGGCTCCTGCAGGAAGAGCTTCGCCATGGCGATACGCATCTGCCAGCCACCGGAGAACTCCGCGCAATCGCGCTCGAAGTCGGCCTTGCTGAAGCCGAGGCCCTGGAGCACGGACTCGACCTTCGGCTTCATGCGCGAGGGGTCGCTATCCTCAAGTTGCAACTCAAGGGTGCCGATTTCTTCCAGGAGGTCGCCGTAAGGGGAGGAGCGCGGATCGAGCTTCTCCAACTCGGCGGAGAGGCGGTCAATCTTCTCTTGCAGGGCGAGGGCCTCGCCGAAGGCGCGCATGGTCTCATCCCAGAGGCTGATGCCTTTTACGTGGATGCCTTCCTGCGGCAGGTAGCCGACGCGGACATTGCGGGGAACCACGACCTTGCCGCCCGAGGTCTCCACGATCCCGGCGATGGCCTTCATGAGCGTGGACTTGCCCGCGCCGTTGTGGCCGGCAAAGGCGATGCGCTCCCGAGGCAGGATCGAGAAAGTCAGGTCCGAGAACAGGACGCGGGCGCCGTATTCGACGCGGAGATTGTGGACGGAAAGCATGAGGCGGGCGGAGACTTGCGGGGAGAAGGCTCCGGGTCAAGGGTGGGAGGCATAAGTCGGAGCCCGAACATGAAACTTCCCACTCGGGTCATCGAAATCCAAGCGCACCCGTCTGAGGCCGAACGACTTTCCCAGGGTTGGGTGGCGTATCTTGCTGAAATTCAATCGCCGAGGGGGAGAATTGACTTAGGTCAAACTTCGCAAAAATACGCGTAGGAAACCGCCTTTCGATGCCGTTTGATTTCTCCGTGAAGTGGCTGCTTTTGGTTCCCGTGCTGCTGGCGCAAGTGGCGTCAGGGGACGCGGATTTCTGGGATTTGCCGCCGATCCGCTACTCCGACACCAAGCCGAACGACTCCGTGACCAAGCTGGCGGCGGCGCTGGCCTCCGGGGAGAAGAAGGTGGAGGGGAAGACCGGCTTGGAGCGTTTGCGCTTCGTGCTCAAGGAGCTGGATGTGCCTGAGGAATCCCAAATTCTGGTATTCTCCAAGACCAGCCTGCAGGTCGCGCTGATCCAGCCGAAGAACCCACGGGCGCTGTTTTTCTCGAATGATGCCTATGTTGGCTACGTGCCGGGCGGCTCGATCGAGGTGATCGTGCAGGATCCGGTGCTGGGTGACATCTTCTACGTCATTGAGACCGAGGAGAACGGGAAGCTGAAGGTCGAGCGCGATACCTCGCTGTGCATGTCCTGCCACGGGACCGCGCGGACGGAGGGGATCCCGGGCGTGCAGGTGCGCTCTGTCTTTCCGAATTCCGAGGGGCATCCGCTGCTCGCGATGGGGACTTCGCACGTGAATCACGACACGCCGCTGGCCGAGCGCTGGGGCGGCTACTATGTGACCGGCCGGAGTTCGCAGGGGCATCTAGGCAACCGTACTTTCACCGAAGGGGCCGACGCCCAGCCTAAGCCGAGCGACCTGCTCGACCTGCGCGGGGTCATCGATGTGAGCAAGTATCCGCGGCCGACGAGCGACATCGTGGCGCTGATGGTGCTGGAGCACCAATGCCGGATGCACAACCTGCTGAATGCCGCGACGCTGCAGTACCGGCGGGCCTGCTTCATCGGCAAGACGATCGATCCCGAGGCTGATCCTGATCAAGGTTCGGCGGGTCGGGTGGCGGATGGGATGGCCGCGAAGATCGTGGAGTGCCTCTTCTACAAGGACGAGGCGAAGCCCGGCGATGACTTGGTGGGCGGCGAGGAGTTCCAGAAAGCATTCACCGCGCGCTACCCGAAGACGAAGGCGGGTGATTCGCTGGTGGAGTTCCATCTCTACGATCGGATCTTCAAGAACCGGTGCTCCTACATGGTCTACTCGCAGGCCTTCCGCGATCTGCCGCCGCGGGTGAAGCAGGCGGTATTTGCAGGGATGAAGGCGGTGATCTCGGGGGAGGACTCGAGCTTCAGTTATTTGAAGGAGTCGGAGCGGAAGAGGGTGGATGCGATTTTGAAGGAAACGCTTGATGGGTGGTAGGTCAGCGGACGATGAGGTGCCAGACCATACCGAGGGCGGCGCAGGCTGTCAGGGTGGGGACGACGCCGGCCTTGAAGCGCTCCATGGCGATGAGGGCGGCGATGGCGACGACTAGGACGAACCAATCGAAGCTGTGAGGCGTGGGGCGAAGGGCGTGCCAGGCGAACCAGATGGCGAGATTCAGGATGACGCCTACCACGGCGGCGGTGATGGCTGTTAGAATGGAGGCGATGGTGGGGCGCTCGCGGAGGCCTTCGACGTGGGGCGCGCCGAGGAAGACGAAAAGGAAGCAGGGCAGGAAGGTCACCCAGGTGGTGATAAGTGCACCGAGGGTGGCGGATAGCAGTGGAGAGAGGCCGCCCGGATGCTGCCAGCCGGCGACGAAGCCGACGAATTGCAGGACCATGATCAGCGGGCCCGGGGTGGTCTCGGCAAGGCCGAGTCCGGAGATCATTTGCTCCTGCGACAGCCAGCCGAAGTGATCGACCGCCATCTGGGAAACGTAAGGCAGCACTGCGTAGGCACCACCGACGGTGACGAGTGCGGCCTTGCTGAAGAAGAGGCCCTCCTGGAAATGGACGCTGTGCCAGCCAAGCCGCCAGCCGCAAAGCAGTAGCGGCAGCCACCACAAGCTCAGGCAGAGCACGAGGATCTTGGCGCTGCGCCGGAAGCTGGCCGGGTGCGCTGGCGGGAGCTCGATTACCGGGCCCTCGCCGCTGTCGGCTTTTGCATGTCCCTTGGCTGCGGGGAAGTGTTTGGGGAAGAGCTTGCCGCCGACCAGGCCGATCAATCCCGCACTGATGATGATGATGACGAAGGAGATCTTGAAGTGGAAGATCGCCACGAAGGAGCAGACTGCCAGTGCCCAAAGGGCAGGGGTCCGCAGGGCCTTCGATCCGATGCGCTTCACGGCGGAGATGACGATCGCGATCACCGCGGGCATCAGTCCATAGAAGAGCCCTTGGATGGCTTTCACGTCGCCACCCGCCATGTAGAGCCAGCTCAGGGACCAGAGGATGAAGATGGAGGGCAGTACGAAGAGCGCGCCCGCGGCGATCCCACCGCGTGCCCCGTGCAAGCGCCAGCCGAGGTAGGTGGCGAGCTGCTGGGCCTCCGGGCCGGGCAAGAGCATGCAGAAATTCAGCGCGTGCAGGAAGTGGTCTTCGCTCAGCCAGCGGCGGCGCTCGACGATCTCCTTGTGCATGATCGCGATCTGCCCGGCCGGACCGCCGAAGCTGATCCAGCCGAGCTTGATCCAGAATCGCAGCGCCTCCGAGAACGAAGGGGCTTGGCTGGAGGGACTTTCTGGAGCTTGCGGTGAATCGTTTGTCACTTGGATCTGAGGGCGACTTGGAGCGCCTCAAAGCAAGCAGAGCCTGGTGACAAAATCAAAAACTCCCGGCGGTTCAGCCGTGGGAGCCTTGGTACAATCGGAACCGGCCGACAGTCGGAAGGACGCGTTGGGGGGAGCACCACATCCTCCGGGGACCATCGGCCGGTCCGGTTGTTATTGGGGGGAATTGTAGGGATGAAGCAGCAGTGCTTCCAGATGGGTCAGGTGCCTTCGAGATCGCCGAGCATGGCACGGACTTCGATTTGGCGGCTCACCGTGAAGGTGACGTAGGCAAGGCGATCCGTGCCAAAGGGTGTCTCGGTCACGAGTTCCATGGTGTAGGCACCGTCTTTGGTGAAGACTTCCTCGTAGTCGGGGATCGTGAGCACCATGCTTTCGCTGCGGGCTTGGTCCATCACCTTCTGCGAGGTGAGGATGCGGGTGCCGGTGGTGCCGAGCACCGGTGCACCGGGATAGACCTGGAGATAGGTGAAGCTCCGCGGATAGAGGTCGTTCATGGTCACCGTGAGCTGCGGCGGCTTGGCACGCAGGCTGGCGCCATTCGTGATGCCGGCGATGCTGCCGGATGCCACAGGCCAGACCTGGACGTTGGCATTGGCGATCTGCGATTGGGCGACGGTGCCGTCAGCCAATGCATGGACCACGAACCATTCTTCACCGCTGACCTTGGTCGGGTCGGCACCAGTCAGGTTGGTGGAGGCGAAGTTGAGGGTGGTGGTGCCGTTGGTATAGATCGATGAACTCGCCTTCGGGGTGCCGGAGGTGGCCTCGGCGAGGGTGTAGGATGTCTTGGCTGCCGTGTAGTTCTTCACATGCTGCTCCAGCAGCACGCGCTTGGCGGCATCCGGCAGATTGCTGCCGGTGGTGACCAGGCCCGCGACATTGATGCTCACCGTGAAGGGCTTGTCGGCGCGGGTCCGGGGACGCAGGGTGTAGGGGTCCTGAGTCTTGATCGTGATCGCGGCGGAGGGCATGTAGGCACCCACCAGCTTCTGATCGAGCAGGTACTCCTTGGCGGTAGCGGACTCGATCGTCCAGAGCTGGAACAGGGCCCCGCCGGTTTCCAGCAGACCTTGGGAGGCCGCATTGCCGGTGGGGCTCACGTTTACCGAGTAGACTACGCCGGTGCCTTGTTGGGTTTGGCGCACGAAGTTCATGTATCCTTCTCCCGCGGCAAGGAGACGGGTGCAAAGGACTGCGCCGAGGAGAAGGTATGTTTTCATTTGGCGGTGACAGCTGGGGTGGTTGCGGGGGCGGGTTCGACTTGTTTCACGGAGATCGGCCCGCCCTGATAGACGGCCACGATCACGCTGGTTTGATTCTTCCAATATTCGACGCGGGCTTCGGGCAGGGGCTTCTTGCCGCAGGCTTGGTCGTAGCTGACTTCTTCGGTGGAGATCCACGCGCGGTTGGCGGTGAGGAAGTCAGTCCAGGACAGCAAGGTGCCGAGCGGCTTGGTGCCGACGCGCGGCTTCATCTGGGCCGGCACATTGAGGACCGCGCCCCTCGGAACGAGGGTCCAGTGCTGGCCGTCGTGGAGGATTTCGGATTGATTGATGATGGATTGTTCGCCGGGGCGGACCACCGTGGCTTCCTTTTCCGCGGCCTGCGCCTGCTTCTGGAGCTCGGCGAAGGCGTTGTTAGAGGACTGGCGCTGGGCCATTTGCTCCGGGGAGATGCGGTCCGTCATCGGCGGTGCGGCGAGTGCGGCCCCGGTCAGGACGGCGAGAAGGGAGAGAGTACTTTTCATCGGCTGGGGGAAGAGGTGTTCACTCGAAGGTCACCAGAACCACGAGGTCCTGAAGGTCGAATCCCGAGTTGTTCGGGTCGGTCTGGCCAAGTTCCATGAGCAGGATCAGGTCGCGGTCGCCGATCTTCACCTCCTTGGTGGAGGTATCCATGTAGGGCTTGAGGAAGCTCTCGATGGTGTTGCCATTCAGCGCCGGGACTGTGGAGGGTACGCGGTCGCCGTTCTTGAGCATCACCAGGTTGTCGGTGTTCTGGGAGGTGTTGTAGAGGGGCAGCCACTTGTTATCGCGGTAGCCGCGGCCGCCGAAGTTGAGCAGGTCGCCCTTCTTCACGGTCTGGGAGGTCAGGACCAAGTTTGGCAGCACGGAGCTCTGCAGGCCGTAGAAGACGCGGCTCCAAGCGCTGTTGTTCTTGCTCATCATCACTTCCACCGGGAGGAAGGAGGTGACGGACTCTTGGAAGGAGGCCCCAAGCACACGGACCTTCATGGTGAGGTCTTGCTTCGGCTTGACGGTGTTCGGGGTCACGATGTCGATCACGCTGGTCACGTTGGGAGTGGGGTAGGTGATGTTCCAGGTGACCTGGGACTTGGTTCCGATCCGCAGGAGATCGCGATCCACGGTGAGGGTGCCGGTGGGCACGTTGGTATCAGCGGCGGGCGAGCTACCGATGGTGAGCAGGCATGCGAAGATGCCGGCCATCAGTCGCCCACTGCCGGTCAGCAGGGGGGTCTTCATGTGGGGGGAATGTCTGGGGGATGACAGTGTTCGCAGGAAGGGGCTGCGAACGGGCTCATGAAGCGGTCAACCCATCCGAAATTCAAGAAGCTCCGGACGATCTACGTGATCACGGAAGGCGAAGTCGGGGGCCCCTGGATGAGCTGTTAGATCGGGAAAGTCACCTAATAGGCTAAAAAAGTGCAATAAAATGCCCTCGCTCGTCTGCCTTATGAGGCGATAAGCGAGGGCCGCTAATAGTTAAGGGAACTTAACGATTCTGCGAATCGCGTCCGATTTTGGTCACTTGGCGAGGATCGAGTTCCAGTGCTCGACGTGGTCCTTCTGCTCCTCGAGGAGCGGGCCCACGTCGTCGTGGAGGGTGATCGACTTGATCTTGTCGCCCTGTGCGATCTTGTTCACCACGTCCTGGCCTTGGGTGACTTCGCCGAAGACGGCGTGCTTGCCATCAAGGTGCGGGGTGGCCCCGTGGGTGATGAAGAACTGGCTGCCGTTTGTGTTCGGGCCGGCATTTGCCATCGAGAAGATGCCCGCCTTGGTGTGCTTGAGCGAGCGGTCGATCTCATCGGCGAACTTGTAGCCCGGGCCACCGCGGCCGGTGCCGGTAGGATCGCCGCCCTGGATCATGAAGTTGGCGATCACGCGGTGGAAGCTGACGCCGTCGTAGTAGCCGGTCTTGGCGAGATTGAGGAAGTTGGCCGAGGTGATGGGCACCTTCGAGGCGAAGATGGTGCCGTCGATATCGCCCTTGTCGGTGTGGATGGTGATGCGGATGTCGGAGGACATGGTGGGGAGAGGAAATCACCAATCACCAATCTTCCAATCACCAATCGGTGTGTGCCGCCGAAATGACGAATTCAGAATTTTCGAATGACGAATGAAGCCGGAGGGAATTCGACATTCGTCATTTGGCCGCGCCTCACTCGTCGTGATGGAACCACAACACGGTGCAGAGGGCGGTGCCGACAGCCCACGTTGCCCACGCGGTGAAAGTGAAGAGGGGGTAGATCATCAGAAGTGCCCCGAGGGCCTTGGGCTTCCAGAGATCAAGCTGGCTGCCATAGCGCCATGCCCCGATTCCCACGATGCTGAAGAACAAACCGCCAATGATATTGGATGCGGTGAAGTAGGCAGCGAGCATTTAAGGTAGTTGAATTGTCCCACGGAAACGGGCGTTTGCAAGCGGGATTGGGAGAAGCCGGGCAAGCTATGGATCCACCGGATTCAAGTCTTCCAGCACGTCCTTCGCGTCCCTGCCGCATTCCCGGAAGCGCCGAATCGCCATCGCGTCCGCGCGCTTGGCGAGACGGACTCCTTGGTTATCAGTGATCAGATGGTGGTGGAGGTATTGCGGCTCAGGCAGGCCGAGAAGGGTCTGGAGCACGCGGTGGACGTGGGTGGAGGGCAGCAGGTCCTCGCCGCGGGTGATGTGGGTCACGCCTTGGAAGGCATCGTCCACGACCACGGCGAGGTGGTAGGAGGTGCCGATGTCCTTGCGGGCGAGGACGACGTCGCCCAATAGCCCGGGATCGACGCGGATGCGGCCGTGGCGGAGGTCGGTGAAGGTCAGTTCCCCGGCCATTTCGATGGCCTTGCTGGCGTCGAGTCGCCATGCCGGTTGGTCGCCGGCGGTGAGGCGTTGGGCGCCTTCCTCCAGGGAGATGCGGCGGCAGATGCCGGGGTAGAGCGCGCCTTCCGGGCCGTGCGGGGCGCTGACCATGCGGGCGATCTCTTCCTCGATCTCGCGGCGGGTGCAGAAGCAGGGATAGACCGCGCCGATTTCCTGGAGGCGTGTCAGGGCGGCGGCATAGGCATCCGCGCGGGCGGACTGGCGGAGCGCCGGGCCATCCCAATCGAGGCCGAGCCAGTGGAGGTCTTCCTCGATGCCGGCGTAGTATTCGGGGCGGACGCGGGTGTGGTCGATGTCCTCGAAGCGCAGGAGGAACTGTCCGCCCTGAGCCTTCGCGAGATCCCGCGCGACCTTGGCCGCATAGGCGTGGCCGAGGTGGAGCAGCCCGGTGGGGCTGGGGGCGAAGCGGGTGATCACGGGCGCGGGCATCGCGTGCCATGGCTAAAGCCTGGCACCGCGAGGAGGAAGCGGGAAGTTGGCAGGACTTCCCAAGATCCGGCCTGTGGGCTATCCCGCTTCAGAGAGTCCACCATCTATGGGAACCTACAACATCATCCACACTGAGCTGAGCTGCCCTCGCTGCGGCGAGTGCGGTCAGGTGGAAGTGAATTGCTATTTCGGGGACCGCTCGGAAATGAGCCGCTTGCGGATCGGCGACAGCTATCCATGGGTTCCCGAGAGGCAGCCGCAGAACGGTGGGAGACCCGAGCAGGGATCCACGGATGGCGAGGGCTACATGGAGTGCGAGCGCTGTGGGAAAGACTCCTTCCTGCGGGTGTTGGTGCGCGAGGACCTCATCACCGGAGTGGTGGTGGATCCCACCAAGCCGGGCATGATTCCCGATGGAGAAGAGTGCGGCATGGTTCGGATCGTCGAGGTTCTTGATCATTTCGTGCTGCTGGGCAAAGGAGTCGTTCTGACGGGGGTTCCCTTGCAGAAGTAGAAGGACCGCGAACCGCCTTTGGCTGGGCTCGTGAGCATCCGCCACGGTGAGGTGGAGCTCCTCAGGACTACCCTGGTCGATTGGGAGCGGATGCGGAATTGTTGGTCTCCGCACCGGCCGCGCGCTCTGGCGCTTTTGATCAGCGAGGAATTTGCAGGAGTGGAGATCCCGAGGGGGGCCTGGGTCTGGGGGATCACCCAAGCCTGAAGCGGATGCCCGCTTGACCCCTGCCGCCGAGATCCCATCGTGGGGCATGATCAAGGCCCTCGTTCCCATTCTCGCCATTGCTTCCGCCAATGCGGCTGCGCCGTCTTACACGATCGTCATCTCCAAGGCTGCGGAGGCGGATGCGGGTTGGAAGGAAGTGGCGGCGGCGCTGGCGGCGAAGTATCCGGAGGCGAAGAAGGTCGTGTGGGACAAGGACGTGAAGGAGTGCCTGCCGGAGCTGGCCAAGCAGCACCCGCGCTACGCTTGCTTCGTCGCGCCGCCGGCGGAGGCTGGGCTAGAGTTTGTGCGCGCGGTGCATCGCCTGACGCGCAAGCTGGATAGCGATCCCTACACGGACTGCCGCTGGGGCATCCTGACCGGCTACGATGCGGCAAATGCGCTGGAGATCGCGAAGGAGAGCAAGCCGCTGGTGATCCGCCATGCGGTGTCGGGCACCGAGCTGGCCTTGGATCGCTGCGAGAGCGCGAACACCTTCAGCGAGCTGGTGGCGGGTGAGCGCAATCACCGCGAGGCAGGTGGCAAGGTGGTGCAGGAGAAGGGCGAGGCGGATTCCTCATGGGAGATCGCGAAGGAACTGGAGAATCCGGAGACCACGCTCTTCGTGACCTCCGGCCATGCCACGGAGCGCAATTGGCAGCCCGGCTTCGCTTACAAGAACGGCTACTGGAAGAGCAAGAATGGCAGCCTGCTGGCCGTGAACCTGAAGGGCGAGGAACATGCGATCAAGAGCCCGACGCCGAAGGTTTATCTGCCGGTGGGGAATTGCCTGATGGGCCACATCGATGGCCAGGATGCGATGGCGCTGGCCTACTTCAAGAGCGCGGGCGTGCGGCAGATGGCGGGCTACTGCTTGCCGACATGGTATGGCTATCAGGGCTGGGGGATGCTGGATTACTTCTTCGAGCAGCCGGGGCGCTACACTCTAACAGAGGCCTTCCACGCGAACCAGGCGGCGTTGGTGTATCGCTTGCAGACGCTCTTCCCTGAGGTGGCGAATGAGGATAGCGACAGCCCGATGGGCCAGATCTCCCAGCCGATCCCGGTGGGTGAGAAGGCGAAGGCCGAGAAGCTCGACGCGCAGGATGCGCAGGGCCTACTCTTCGATCGCGATGTGGTGGCCTTCTATGGCGATCCGGCTTGGGAGGCGAAGATGGCCCCGGGTGCGCTGCAGTGGAATATGACATGGGCGCAGACGGCGGAGGGCGGCAGTCTGGCGATCGATCCCCAGGCTGGCGCGGATAGCTTCAAGCCGGTGAACAAGAACGGCTCGCAGCGCGGTGGCCGGCCGATCGTGCAGTTCTTCGAGTCGCGGATCGACCCGGCGAGTGTGAAGATCACGGAGGGAGCGGAGCTGAATCCGGTGATCACGGATGACTTCATGCTGGTGCCGCTGCCGGAGAAGGCGGAGGGGAAGGTGAAGGTTGTGTTTACGGCGAAGGCGGTGGGGTGAGAGGTTCGGGCGGTTAGGCGATAGCTTCGAGGGCGAGGAAGCAGGAAGAGAGGACGATCTGAATTGTGAGATTCGCGGGTCTGATGTAGTGGAGGTGACCTTCTCCATGAAATTCCTCCTCAAGTCCTCTGCCGCGCTTTTGCTTATGCTCGCCTGCCTGCTGCCGGCCGCACCCGCCAACCCCGCTGGGAGCAGGCGGCCCAAGCCTATGGCTATATGCTGGTGCAGGAGCGAACGGCGTCGCTCATCGAGACCAAATTTCCAGACATGCTCAATGAGATCCGAAGCGCGCGCTTTGCGTTCCAATCTTCGGATCTGGGGAAAGGAGCGGCCACCCTCGAAGGTGAGCTGAAAGGGATGCTGAGCGCCGCGGACTGGGAAAAGGTCAGTATCGGGCTGCGCAAGAAAGCCGAGGAGACGGTCGGCGATCCGGGAGACTTCAATCGCGAAACGGCCCGGGAGTGGCTTCAGGGGGTGAAGGATCAGGCGAAGGGGCAAATGGCGGAGGGAATCCGCAACACGCTCCTGGCAAGCAATCCGGCATTCGTCGATTCACCCGGTGCGGAACTGGCTGCCGGTTGGCGCCAAGACTTCAAGACGGTGAAGCATCCCAAAGCTGACGGTGCCGATATCACCATCGGCTTCCCCTTGTGCTGGACCAAGCGTGAGAGCAGCAGGCCAAACTTCGTGCAGGTATTCCGAAGTGGCGCGGGGCACGGGCCGCTGATGTCCATCATCTCCTGCAAAAAGGCACTCGGAGATGGAGAAGCGGGCCCTACTCCGGAAGAATTGAAGGAGGTATTTGTGCCGGCATTTTTCAAAGAACTGCTGCCTCCGGGTGCGAAAGAGATCGAATCCCGCGCCATGAAGATCGCCAATCAGCCCGGCTGGATGATGGTCTATGATAGTGAAGAAGAGACTCTGGACATTAAGGTGAGGCAGCGGATGACCGCGTTCTATGTCTTTCACAAGAAGCACCTGATCACGATCTCGTTTTCGATCTTGGAGCCGTCTTTGAAGAAGGGGATGGATTTCGATGCCGCACAGAAGGCCTATTTTCCTACCTATCGGACGATCGTGGGGACTTTGGTGCTGAATTGAGCGTCATTGTAGCTGAAGGGAGTGTGGTAGGGACGCTACGGGGGCACTCGGTGAGGTGGGCCACGATAACTGCTTCGCCCGCACAGAGGACTGTGCGGACTACCTTTGGGCGGACTACTTCTCCTTCGTGAAGGGCGTCGTCTCGTCCCCGGTCCAGTGGTAGAGGGTGAGGGTGGCTGTCTGTTTGCCGTCATCGGTCTTGCCGTTCTCGGCGAGGTAGAAGAGGCCGTCACCGAGGGATTGGATGCCGACGTCGGCCTTCTCCTTCCAGCCGCGGATGCCGGTGTTCTTGTCCTGCTGGCCCAGTGGGGCGAGGGGGAGCAGGAGGCCGGTGTCCTCGGTGCCGGTGATTTTGCCGGAGACGGGTTGGGCGGATTCCTCGACGGCGAAGAGGGTGTAGTTGGGGAAGGCTGGCTTCTTGCCGGGGTAAACGCCCAGCAGCCAGCGCTGGCCGGCTTCGTCGTAGGCGAGGTTTTGCACGCCGTAGGTTGTATTGCCGGTGCGGATGAAGAACTTGCCGTCCACCTTGTCGGGGCCGCTGTGGTGGGGCTCGGCTTCATGGAGGGGGCGGGCGTATTTGGTGAGCCAGTCGCTGCTGTCGTATTGGAGCAGGACCTGGTGGTCGTTGTCACTGCGGTCCAAGTTACTATAAATGCCGTAGGCGACGGTGAGGTAGTCCTTGCTGCCGGGCTGGCCGGGGCGCGGGCCGAAGCTGACGCCATCGATGCCGCTGCAACCGTAGCGGTGGTCGGGCGTGTCCGCGGTATCGCCGTCGAACTTGCCGTCGTTGTTGAGGTCGGCGCTGTAGTCGCTGACCACCTCGGGGAGGTAGACGGTCTGGAAGATGTCGCTGCCCTGCGCCTGCATGCCGCTGTGGTCGATCTCCGGGCCATTGATGATGGCGATGTAGAAGGCGTTCTTGGCCTTGTATTCGAGCGAGCCGTAGACGCGGCCGTCGGTCTCATCGATATCGAGGTCGCCGAGGTGGCCTGTGAAGCCCTCGATGGTGCCGAGGACCTTGCCTTCGAGGTCGGTCTTCACCAGCAGGCGGGTGAAGGAGAAGTAGACGCAGGAGCGCTGGCGGTCGACGGCGATGCCTTGGACGTGGCCGGCGGGCCAGGCGCCGGCATCGATGGTGAGGGGGAAGTCGGTTTGGGTTTCCGCTTCCTCCGCAGTTGCGGTGAGGGGGAGGAGGGCGGAGGCGAGGGCAAGGATGGTGGCGAGAGTGGTGGGTGCCATGGCTGGGAAAAGGGGATCGGATTTGGGCGGGGAGGCAAGCGGGTTTTCGCTACGGAATCGGCATCAAGAGGGAGGTGCCTGAATTGACAGAGCTTGCAGGCTTGGCCTAGTTGTCGGCGGTCCATGCACGAGATTCTGTCCGGGACACGGCCCATCCTCGGTGAGGCTCCGGAGGATTTGGTGAGCTTCTACCAAGCAGGAGAGTTGCCGGTGTTTCCGGGCTCACGGGTCTACTGCTTGGAATTTGATGCGGCGCTGGAATACAATCGCGCATTCAGCGGGATCGAAGTTGCCGCGAGGCTTGGGCTGTGGGTGCTGGACGATGCCAATGATTCGAATCCCTTTGCCTACATCAGCAAGGGCCTCTGCAAGGGGATGATCGTCCACTTTGCCCACGACGATGAGCAGTGTATCAAGTTCGCTTCGCTGAATGCTTTCGTGAAGGCGTTGAACCAGCTCGGGCAGTGCGGTGGTGACCTGTCGGAACTTGAAGGGGAAGAGATCGCGATGCCGCTTGGGCCCGTCTTGGAGGAGCTGCTGGAGGAGGGCAGCGCGGATGCAGACTTCCTGATCATTCTGTATCTGAAAGCTGCCGTCGGCTTGTCTCCAGAGCTGAAGTCACGACTTGCGCATCACGAGGATTTCCTGATCCGGGAGTCATTCGCGGATTTCTTGGTGAGGAATCCCTCACAGGACGACCTCGCGCTTGCGGAGCATTTGGCGGCTGAGAGCTATGGGCAGGTGGCCCGTCCGGCGAAAGTGGCGCTGGCCGCGATCAAGCGTGCGCGCTATCTGGGCTGAGGCGAGGCTCGACGACCACAGGCGCTTCAACCTGCTGCTTGAGCCTTGTGCCGGTGAGACCTTCGCCGAGCTGCAGCCGCTGCTGGAGAGCACCTTCCGGACCTACGGCCTGCCGCAGGCGATCCTCTGCGACAACGGCAAGCCGTGGGGCGACAGCTCGGGGCATTTCACGCAATGCGAGGCATGGCTGCTGCGGCTCGGTGTGGCGGTCTATCACGGGCGGCCGCGGCATCCCCAGACACAAGGCAAGGAGGAGCGCTTCCACCGCACCTTCGGTGCCGAGGTGCTGTCGCGCACGATGGTGTGGCAGGACCACGGCCATTGCCGCCGCGAGTTTGTGAAATGGCGCGAGATCTACAACCACGAGCGTCCGCACGACTCACTGGACGACGCGGTGCCGGCGAGCCGCCACGAGATCTCGGCGCGTCAGTTGCCGGCCAAGCTCCAGGAAGCCGGGGAATGGTATGGCGGTAACGACGTGGTGCGGAAGGTGCTCAACAAGGGGATCATTTGCTTCCACAGCGTGCTATGGAGCATCGGGGAAGCGTTCAAGGGCCAGGATGTGGCGTTGCGGCGGGTCGGAGAAGAACGCTTCGAGGGCTACTACTGTTGGAAGCGGATCGGAGTGGCGGATTTCGCCCGGTACCGGGCCAGCGGGGAAAAGGGTTACGCGCCGCTGGAGAATCGCCGGGTAGGCCGGCCGCCGCAGGCATGGGCCGCCCGCGGGCGGCTCATGCCTGCGGTCCGGAAAGCGTAAACGATGTCCCCGAACAGGTGTAAACGATGTCTCCGGCCTTTACAGCCTCCGCGCTCCCAGTGGGCAGGCATGGCTCCAGCTGTCTTGGGAAAAACCCACCCGCCCTTGGAAATCCCCGGAATTACCTCCTCTCCACCCTCTCTCATCCCTTGGCCACCACGCTTCAGCCCATCCCGGATGACCCCAAAAATCCCGCCCCTCCACACCCTATCTCCCCGTCTCCAGACGACCCACCCACCCGGCGACGCCAAGCACGGAAACCTACCACCCTGCCACCGCCAAAACCGGCCACGGCGCCCACCCCACCGGGTTACCCAACGACCGCGATGGCAAAATCTTACAGCTTTCTTTGTTACCGCGGATTGACAGTATCGCTTGACCGGATATGCGCTCGCTTGTGGTTCACCGTTTCGCGCCTCTAACCGCGGCCGCTCTGGCACTGTCGCTCCCCTCCCAGGCTCAGATCTGGAAGCGGGAAGACGTGACCTTCGAGAAGATCGACCAGCGCGCCAAGGAGCTCGCTGCCCAGCCCTACGCACCCTCCGATGTGGAGCCGCTGCCGGACTGGATGAAGAACCTGAACTACGACCAGTACCGGGACATCCGTTTCGTGCCGGAGCGTGCGCTGTGGGCCGCGGAGAAGCTGCCCTTCCGCGCCATGCTCTTCCACCCGCGCGAGCGCGAGCAGGTGCTGGTGAATGAATTCACCGAGACCCACCAGCAGCGGATCCGCCTCTCGGATGCCTTTTTCAGCTACGGCGGCCTGATCGGCCAGCGCGGCGATGTGCCGCCGGAGGCCGGCTTCGGCGGCGTGCGCCTGCATGCCCCGCTCAATCGCCCCGACTATTTCGACGAGCTGGTCGCCTTCCAGGGGGCCAGCTACTGGCGCGCCCTCGGCAAGGGCCAGCACTACGGTATCTCCGCCCGCGGCATCGCGGTGGATACCGGCGCGGAGGGCGTCTCCGAGGAGTTCCCCGTCTTCCGCGAGATGTGGCTGCGCAAGCCGGTCCCGGAGGACAAGGCGGCCATGCTCTTCGCCCTGCTCGATGGGCCCTCCTACACCGGCGTCTACGGCTTCATCGTCCAGCCGGGCGAGGATACCGTGATGACCGTCCGCGCCGCGCTCTACGCCCGCAAGGAGGTCAAGCGCATCGGCCTGGCCCCCATGTCGAGCATGTATTGGTTCGGCGAGAACTCCCGCAAGCGCTTCGACGACATCCGCCCGGAGGTCCACGATTCCGACGGCTTGGCGATCCGCATGAACAGCGGCGAGCGGATCTGGCGCCCGATCTCGAACGACAGCGGCAAGCTCGAGTTCAGCTTCTTCCCGATGGACAAGTGCGAGGGCTTCGGCCTGCTGCAGCGCGACCGCCGCTTCGCCGCCTACGAGGATGGCGAGGCCGCCTACGACAAGCGCCCCTCCCTCTGGATCGAGCCGACCAGCGACTGGGGCTCCGGCAAGGTGATGCTGATGGAGATCCCGACCACGAACGAGACCAAGGACAACATCGTGGCGATGTGGGAGCCCTCCCACACTCCGCAGGCCGGCGAGCGCATCGAGTTCACCTACAAGCAGCACTGGACCCTCAAGGACGATCCATCCGGCGCCGGCGGCCGCGTGGTCGCCACCCGCACCGGCCTGCACGATTGGCAGCCGGAGCAGCGCACCGTGGTGGTCGAGTTCGCCGGTGGCCCGCTGGAGAAGTGGGAAGGCGACATGCCGCAGGCAGTCGTCACCGCGATGGGCGATGCCGGCTCCAAGATCAATATCCAGGGCGTGGCCGTACAAAAACTGCCGGACAACCGCTTCCGCGTCGCCTTCCAGATCGCCCCGGCGGAAAAGGGCGGCAAATTGGCCGATGCCGGCCCGCAGGAGTTGCGTTGCTGCCTGAAGAAAGGCGAGGATTTCCTTACCGAGACATGGGCCTACCGCATCACCCCCTAGAGACACTTCGGCCGCTCAGCGAAGCCGAGCTTTCCGAGTGGGAGGAAGCCTACGCCGCGGTGGAGGCCTACCTGCAGGCCCTGCGCCTGCGCAACCGCCTGCTCGTCGCCGAGCTGGTCCGCGCCATCCTCTGGCGTGCCTCTGCCCGCGGGGCGAAGGAGCCCGGCGTGCCTGCCCGTGTGCTGGCCATGGAGGAGACCCTCTCCGAGATCGCCCGCTGGACCCAGGAGGTCCTCCACGAGGAACTCGAGCACAACCGCCTCGCCGCCCGTGGCCGCCTCGCGCTCTTGCTGGCGGACATGCCGGGCAAGTGGCAGGGCGTCTTCCTCACCCCGCAGCCCTGGCCCCCGGCCTTCACGGAATCAATGCGGAAGTCCTACCTCGCCGCCGGTCCGCGCTTCGCCACCCTGACCATGGTGCCGAAGCCGCTTGAGTTCAATGTCATCGGCACCGGTGCCGCCCAATGGTGGGAAACCATGGACCGCCGCCCGATCGTGCGGAAGATGTTCGCCATCTTTCTGCTCGCGCTGATCGGGGCGATCCTCTGGTTCATTTACTTCGCCCCATGAGTTCAGGTGCTTCAGACGGCCCCAAGCAGGTCCGCCCTTTTTTCAGCCCGGTCCGTGCATGGCTGCGGCGCTTCGTGTTCTTCGGGAGCGTCATTCTGGTCAATCTGGCCGCCTGCTACTGGCTCTACGATCTCTTCCAGCGCCTCAGCCCGCACCGCGCGCACGTGCTGCTGCTCGGCGTCTTCTTCATCCTGAATGGCCTGCTGGTGCTGGGCTCCTTCCATGCGCTCTTCGGCGCTTGGGATATCCTCCTCGGGAAGAAACAGGCCGTCCGCATCACCAAGCTGGCGGAGGAAGCCGGCAGTGGCCCCCTCGGCCATCGCTACGCGGTGGTCATGCCGGTCTACAATGAGGACTGCAACCGCTTCTGCGCCCGCATCGAGGCGATCTACCGCTCGATCGAGGCCACCGGCAACATCGACTCCTACGATTTCTTCATCCTCAGCGACACCCGCGACCTCGATCTCTGGGTGCTGGAGGAAACCGCGTGGACGAATCTCTGCCGCAAGCTGAATGCCTTCGGCCGCATCTACTACAGGCGTCGTAAGATCAACTCGAACCGCAAGGCCGGTAACATCGGCGACTTCGTCCGCACCTGGGGCGGCGGCTATGAGGCCATGGTCGTGCTGGATGCGGACAGCCTGATGGACGGCGGCGACATCGTGAAGATGACCCGCGTGATGGAGGCCTATCCGAATCTCGGCATCCTCCAGACTCCGCCCAAGCTGATCCGTGGCTCCTCGATCTTCACCCGCTTGCAGCAGTTCGCCATGCGGCTCTACGGGCCGCTCTTCATCCGCGGGCTGAATTGGTGGCAGCTCGGCGGCGGCAGCTACTGGGGCCACAATGCGCTGATCCGCGTGAAGCCCTTCTCGGACTTCTGCGAGCTGCCGGACCTTCCTGGCCGCGAGCCCTTCGGCGGCAAGATCCTTTCGCACGACTTCGTGGAGGCCGCGCTGATGGTCTCCCAGGGCTGGGAAGTCTGGCTCGCCTGGGACATCGAGGGCACCTACGAGGAAGCCCCGCCAACCCTGATCGATCACCTCAAACGCGACCGCCGCTGGTGCCAGGGCAACCTCCAGCACCTCTGGCTCATCTTTGCCCGCAAGCTGCCGCTCACCGTCCGTGCCCACCTCTTTATGGGCATCATGGCCTACCTCGGCAGCCCGCTGTGGTTCCTCTTCCTGATCTTCGGCACTTGGCTCGCCTGGGACCGCGGTGCCAGCAAGCTCAGCAACCTGCCCTACGACGGCACGCCGGTCTACCGCTGGCTGCACATCGACGTGAACACGCAGAGCCTGATCCTCACCGCGGCGATCTTCCTTCTGCTCTTCCTGCCCAAGATCCTCGCCCTGCTCGGTGCCATCGTGGTGCCACGGGTGCGCCGCTCCTTCGGAGGCTTCTTCCCCTTGGTCATCGGCGTCTGCATCGAGACCGTGCTCTCCATGCTGCTGGCACCCGCGGTGATGCTCGCTCACACCCTGATGGTCGCCAGCATCGTGCTCGGCACCGCCGTCGGCTGGGGTAGCCAGAACCGCGAGGCGGATGGCACCGGCTGGGGCGAGGCCTTCACTGTCCACGCGCCGCAGACCTTCCTCGGCATCGCCTGGGGCCTGCTCGCCTGGCACATCAGCCCGACCTTCGCCGCCTGGATGGCGCCGATCACCCTGGGCCTGGTGCTCAGCATCCCGGTCTCCGTGCTCACCAGCCGGGTCCGCTACGGCAAGGCCCTCGCGCGCCACAAGATCCTCTCCACTCCGGAAGAGCTCAATCCACCGCAGGTCCTCCAGATCGCGGACACCGCCCAAGCCTCCATCGATCCCGCTCTCGATGCTACCGTGCCTGGCCGCCACGGCCTCGTCGCCGCAGTGGTCGATCCCTACGTCAACGGCGTCCACGTCTCCCTGCTGGAGCCTGCTGAACTCACCGAGCATGAGGAAGCCCTCATCGAGCGCTGCCTGACCATGGGCCCCAGCGCCATGAGCAAGGAGGAGATGATCGAGCTCATGTATCTCGCACCCGGCATGCTCTCCCTGCACCGCGCCGTCTGGCTGCGCCCCTCGGAAGGCATCCACGCCACCTGGACCCAGGCCGTCGAAAGCTACCGCCGCCGCCTCGACAGCGGCCTCGCGGAGGAGCTGGTCTAAAGGTGGTCCGCAAAGAGGTAGTCCGCACACGCCGTGTGCGGACGAAGCCGTTCTAACAGCTTGCCCAACCAAGTGCCCCCCCCGGGTGCTCCGCCCCGCAGAATGGTCCCTGACTGCCCGCTGCCCTTGAGGTCCGCAGCACAACTACGGCGCTCTCCACTCAAACCTCGATGGGCTTGCCGGGGAAATGATCATTGACCAATGACCAGCCGCCTCGCCCCTCACTCCAGCCGTGACAAGGCCTCGAGTTCCGCGTGGAAGCCCTTGGCAGCGCCCATATTCGCCAAGGCGTAGTCGGCGAAGGCCTTGGCCTCGGAAGCCCGGCCTTGAAGCTTCCTGGAGCGGGCGAGAGCAAGTGCCAGGCGGAAATTCGTCGTGATGTAGTTCGGGTGGGACTTGAAGAAGCCCGGGATCCCTTCCGGCGTCAGCGAGTGGAAGGGTGAGTCTGCTCCGCTCAGGAGCGCCAAGTGTGGCCGGCCTATCCGCTGATAGACCTCGGCGGCGGCCTGGACCGCAGCATCCATACTCGCCTCCGTGTTATCGTGGGACCACCACTGATCGCTCCCGGTTTCGTTCAGGCGTCGGCGGAATTCGCAGTTCACCTCTTTGAAGTTCTTGAGCTCCGGCGTCTCCCCGAAGACCATCGGCAGCCCCACCGGGTGCAGGCCCAAGTTGATCGCGAACTGTCCGCCATATCGAGAGCCCTGGACATTGAGGGCTTGGATGAAACCGCCGCCGAGCTTCCGGAAGTTCCTACCGGAGCCAGTGAAGCCATCCGCCTTCAAGAGCGGCTGGAGATGCTGGCGGATCGAGGATTCCAGTCGTGGCGCGGCAGTGCTCATGCTTGCCCCGGATATGTCAGGGATGGCAGGCAGGGACAAGGCGAAGAAGGGCTAGCCCAAGACCCTGCGCCGGCGCTTCCAGAGCGCTGCCGGGGCCAGCAGCATCACCATCGCCGCGGCACCGGGTTCCGGCGCGGCCTGATAGGTCCAGGTGCCGTTGAAGTTGGTGGCTCCCTCCGGGTCGTAGCGGATGAAGTGGCCTGCAGGGGTATCGGTCCCTTGAAAATAGACGCCGGTGTTCCCCTCATGATAGATCACCAGGCTGTTGCCGGCCACCGGCACGCCTTCACCCGGAGTGGCGGAGCGGAAATAGACGGCACCGCCGAGCAGCACGTCGTAGAAGCCATTGAGCGTTTGGTTGGGGTGGCCGGTGATCTCGAAGCTGAAGTCCGCGATCTTGTCGGAGCGGATGAAGTAGCTTCTGCCAGTGAAGCTCATCAACGCGGGATCGAAGGTGACATAGCCATCGAGCTGCGCCCCGGTGACCGCTTCGGTCGAATGGAGCGCGTAGGTTTGGAGAATGGGGATCGTGGAGGCGGCTTCCGCGTCCGGGCCGAGCAGGAGAGCGGCGGCGGCGATGAACGTGAAGACGGTGGCGCTACAAGAAGATAACATGATGGGGGGCTTGATGATGCATGGCGCTTCTCATGGACCGGGCCGGAATGCAAGCTCACGGACGATTGGAGCACGATGAGCACGGGAGATGGGCCCGGTTTTTGGATTGAGCCGGGAGGCCGCGCTGGAGAGGCTTCCGGGAAACCCATGACTGAGAAGCCTGCCCCCCGTGACCCCTTCCGCGAGGCCCGCGTTGCGAGCGGCGTGCTCGGCTGCGAGTTCCAGGGCGAGCTGGTGCCGATGATCCTGCGCCATGCCGAGGTCCGCGCCACGGCGAAGGATTGGCAGACCTACAGCTCGGATGCGCCCTTACGCGTGCCGATCCCATCCGAGGAGGAGATGCGCACGGTGCGGCAGTTGCCGATCGAGACGGACCCGCCGCTGCACGGCGAATACCGGGAAATCGTGGAGCCTTTCTTCAAGCGGCCGAAGGATCCGGAGTTCATCGCGCGGGTGGAGGCTCTGATCACGGAGCTGCTAGAGGGGATGCTGTCGCGCGACTCGATCGAGATCGTCCGCGACTTCGCGCTGCCGCTGCAATCGCGGGCGCTGACCTATCTGCTGAATGTCCCGGAGCAAGAAGCGGACACCTGGATCGGATGGGGCGTGCATGTCTTCAAGGACGGCAATGATGGCGAGGTGAAGGGCGCGGAGCTGGAGCGCTACATCCATGCCCAGCTCGACCGCGGCGAAGCGCAGCCCGGTGAGGACTTCTTCAGCGCGCTCAGCCAGGCGCAGTTCCAAGGCCGCCGCCTCACTCGCGATGAAGCGCTCGGCTTTGCCAACCTGACCTTCGCCGGCGGGCGGGACACGGTGATCCACACGGTCTCATCGGTCATCGCCTACATCGCGGAACATTCCGAAGCGCTGGCCTACTTGCGCGAGGACCCGAAGCGCGGCATCCACGCCAGCGAGGAGTTCTTCCGCGTCTTCATGCCGCTCACCCACATCGGCCGCGTCTGCCCTGCGGGTGGTGAGATCCACGGAGTGCCGGTGCAGCCCGGCGGCCGCGTCTCGCTCTGCTGGGCCTCTGCGAACCACGATGAATCGGTCTTCGATGCACCGCAGGAAATCCGCCTCGACCGCAAGCCGAACCCGCACCTGGCCTTCGGCTTCGGCACCCACATCTGCCTCGGCGCCGCGCATGCCCGCCTGATCGTGCGCGTCTTGTTAGAGAAGCTCGCGGCGATGGTGGAGGGGATCGAGGTGATCTCCGCGACCAAGCACATCGAGCGCGAAGCCGCCTACCAACGCTGGACCGGCTACGGCGAGCTGCTGGTAAGGGTAAAAGGAAAAGCGTGAAGAACCGGGTGCCCACTGGGTGCGCCGGCTTTAGCCGGCCTCACCGGTAGGCGGATCTCAAGCCTGGACGTGTACCCCAATGAAAGCGGCGCAGCCGCGATCAAGCGGCAATACGAAGGATGATTCCACGCACCCAGTGGGCACCCGGTCGCTCCAGCCTGCACCTCACTTCTCTTCCTTCGGTGCCTCCTTCGGCTGCCGCGTCTTCGTTACCACGTCCTCGATGAAGCCGATGCATTCGGCGATCGATTTGGTGAAGACTCCGCCCTGGCTGCTTTCATAAGACTTCCGCCATTGGCGGTAGCCTTCCTCCCACTCGAAGTCCGGGACCTTCTTATCGAGTTTTTTCTTCAGGGATGCGCGGGCACTGGCACCCGACATCGGGATGTGACCGACCTCGGCCGTGAAGCCATCCTTGGCGGCGGGGTTCTTGACCTTGAGCCCGAAGAGCGAGATGTGGATCACCTCGCCGACCTTCGGCAGGGTTTCGATCTTGCGGATCACCGCAAAGGATTCCTCCTCGCCCGGACGCGTGGTGTAGGACCAGCACTCGCCCTCCTTCGGGTCGATCTTGGTCTCGTCCTCAGCTGCGTGGATGACGGAGGCGAGGCCGAGGACGGCGAGGAATGTAAGAAAGCGTCGGATCATGCGCACGAGCTTGGAGGGTTCCAGAGCGCTTGAGAATCGTTTATCCTGGCGGATCATACGAAGCCTCGCGTCTCTGCGGCTTGAGCGGTTCCCCGGACGACTTTTGTCCAAGTTTTCAGGCCTTGGCCACTCAGGCCGAGTCCGTCCGCCCGCGGCACCCCTGGGCACGCGGACGGACGGATGGCGCTCCCGCGACCTAAACGGGGCGCTCAATCTTTCTGCCCGGCACCAGATGAGCTGGTCTGGGCGATGCTGATTTCCTTCAGGGCCCGCTCGCGGAAGTCCCCGGCGTCGAAGCCGCCCGCCCACTCCTTCGCCGCTTCCGGATCGCTGGCGGCCCAGCGTGAGACGATGGTGATGGCGGCTTCCTCCTGGATGCCGCGGTCGGCGATCTGCTCGGAGATCATCCGTGCAGCTTCCTCTGGAGCGGTCGCGGAACGGATCAGGGCGAGCTGCTGGAACATCTCATCCCGCGGCTTCCCTGCTCCCAGCGTATCCACCCAGTGCCGCGCCGCGTCGTAGTCCCGCGTCGCCCACTGTTGGACCAGATTGCCGCTCATGCCGGCCGAGAAGCTGAGCATGTCGTAGCGCTCCGCCATCTGCACTGCCTTCGCCGGATCGCTCTGGGCGACTTCGCAGAAGATGCCATTGAGCAAGGCGCCGCGCTCTTCCTGATTGCGGATCGCGTTCGCCCATTGGGCCGCGGCCTCGGCATGACGTGAGGCCCATGCCTGGGCCACGCGCTGCAGGGCGATCTCACGCATTGAGCCATCCGTTAGAGAACTCGCGAAGTCTGCCGCGGCCTGCGGGTTCTTCCTCACCAGCGCTTGGAGCGCGCGCTGCAGAGCTTGGAAGTCGAGTGCTTCCGCAGGTCTGGTGGCGAGTGAATGGAGCTCGGCGAACAAGGTCTCGGTCTCCGCGTCCTTCGCTGCGCCCTCACGTCGTTCGCTGGCATTTGCCATTGGGACATCGCTTGATGGCTTCCTGGGCTCAGGGTCACTGGTCGAGTGGATGGAATGATAGATGCCACCAGCTCCGATCAGCAAGATGGAGCCGTAGAGCAAAGGCTTCTGTAAGCGTGGAGTCATGGTTTTGGAGGTAGTCGTAGGCGCGGCGAGACCCTCCCGCCGCGGCTCAAGTATCCTAACAAATCACGGCGTGTAGAATGTCGGCACGTAGCTGTTCACCATGTAGAGGTAGAAGGCCGGATGGTTCTCGAAGATGATCTGGCGACCACTCGTGTTCTGCACGATCCACTGGAAGCCGGACGCGAGATACTCGGCGGGCGAGACATTCGCGTAGCCGCTGCCGTCCCAACGCTTCGCCGGATCCGCAGCCTCGGCATTGAAGAAGTTCTGCAAGCCGCTGCCATTGTCCATGTGGTGCATGTATTCGTGGATCAGCACCGGCACGCGCTGGCTCACATTCGAATCCCAGAAGGCTTTGCCATAGGTGGTATTGCCACCGCTGGAAGCCGCGGCACCGCCATAGCTGGAGGTGATGCTCAGCATCGAGTTCGTCCAGTGGCCGGGACCGAACATCTTCGTGTAGAAGACATTCCCACCGAGGTAGGTCAGCTGCGACTGGAACTCTGCGGAATAAGCCGCCGCAGAGCCGCCTTCGTAGCGCGCGTGGTTGGCGATGAAGTCATTCAAGTTCGCCGCCGACAGCGAGGGCGGCGTCGGGGGCAGGGGAGCCAGTGCCTTGAACCAACCCGATTTCACGACGCCCGCAGCGGGATCACCGAAGCGCGCGTTGTTGAAGGTCACCGCACCGGTCTGGCTGCTCTGGTAGGCATAGCTGCCATTCGCACCATAGGCCAGGTCCACCGGCTGGGTGAAGCTGAAGCTACCATTCTCCGAGGCACAATAGGTATAACCCGCCGGGCCGCTGGTGTTGGTCGCCTTGTAGTAGCCGTTCTTCAGCGTGTTGAAGATCGGATCGCGGAAGGTTGCGTTGTTGAAGGTCCAGGTGCCATCCGTCTTGTTGACGAAGTGGAAGGAGCTGCCCGCGCCATAGGCCAGGTCCACCTTGCCACCGGAGAAGGTCCGCGATGCACCTTCATCACCGGCGAAGATATAACCCGCCGGTCCCTTCGCGAACTTCCACTGCGTGTAGGTCGAGCCATCGTTCGGCAGTTGCACCACGGCCGCACCGCTGGCGGTGGATCCGCCGGACACGCCGAGCGCCTTGCCGGAGTGGACGAAGACCAGGCTGTAGTAGCCATTGCCGCGGTCCTGCAGCGTCACCCGCTGGTTGTTGCCGCTGTTCCAGTCGGAGATGATCGCGGCGGTATTGTCAGCGGTGGAGGCTTGGTTGATGTCCAGCGCCCTGCCGCTACCTACGCCTGTTAGACGGTATTGCCCGCTGCCCAAGGACTCAACGAGCCACTGCTGGTTGCTGCCGCCATGGCCGGTGGATTGCCCCACCGCTGAGCCATTGGCGGTTGCCGCCCCGAGCACATCGAGGAATTGTCCCGAGTGTCGCGCGACCAAGGTATATGTGGTTCCGGATATGACTTGGGCCAGGGATGTCGCCATCGATAGCACGGCGATCCCGATGCTCAATAACAGACACGATCTCTTGCGAGGAGTTTGCATTCGATTTGGGTTGTTCTTGTTTGGGTTGTGCTCAACGGACCTCATAGGAGATCCTGTTGAAATCGGGCACGGCAACACGACCCGGCTCAGGGGCCGGTGTGCCATGAATTGTTCAGAAAATTGGGTTTACGCTGAACAATCCGCAGAAAGCGTCACTCCCAGCCCTAAGCGCGCCCCGGAAGGAAAACACCTAAAAGCAATCCCAGAATTCTGCCAAAGAGATGGCTGGATCTGGCATTCACACAAAGCCAACCCTGATACCCGGATATATCATATTACCGCGAGTGGATTCCGGACATTGGCATGTCCTGCGATAGCTGCGGCGTTCTCCAATGAAACGAACCGCGGAGACGCGGAGCCCGCCGATGGAGCGCGGAGAAATTGTTAGCACGCATGGATTCCCCTCCGGTCTCGGCGCTCTCTCGATCCCGAAGGGATCACAGCAACAGTAGCCGGGGGTCGAGCGAGGAACGAGCGACACCCCCGGAAAGCGACACCAAAGGATGCTCGATCCCGAAGGGATCGCAGCAAGGCGATAGCGAATGGGGAGATTCGCGCGTGAGCCATCTACACGGGGCAAAGCCGAAATTGGGGTGCGTCTGTTGGTGGTTACAGCAGCGCTGCGATCCCTCCGGGATCGATGCCGTTCGCCGCAATCTAACCGGGGGTGTCGGCTTCGCCTCAACCCCCGGCTACTGCTGCTGTGATCCCTCCGGGATCATGGATAGAAAGCGATCGCCTGACGCCGTTTCTAGTCTCCGCGACCTCTGCGCCTCTGCGGTTCGATCTCTTCTCAAGCAAGCCGCTTGCCCAAATCCCGCAGCAATCCCCCGCAAGCATCCTCCACCAGATCCGCCACTTCCTCGAAGCCCCGCTGCCCGCCATAGTAAGGATCCGGCACCCGCGGCGCGTCATGCGTCTCGCAATACTCCACCAGCAAACGGATCTTCGCATGCCGGCTGCCCTCGGGATCCAGCCGCTTCACATCCGCCAGGTTCTCCTCGTCCGCCACCAGGATCAGATCGAAGTCGTCCAGGTCCGTCCGGCGGATCTGCCGGGCCCGGCCAAAGATCGGGTAGCCGCGCGCCTTGAGGGTCGCCGCCATCCGCGGATCGGGCCCGTTTCCGCTGTGGTAGCCGATGGTCCCGGCGGAATCGATCTCCACGGAATCCGCTAAATCGCTCTCCCCGAGCATCTTTTTACAGACAATTTCGGCCGCCGGCGAACGACAGATGTTGCCCATGCAGACAAACAGGACACGGAACGGCTTGCGGTTGGCAGGCATCGGATGGAGAACGCCCGGGATGCTCCGGGTTTCAGCGCTGGCCGCAATCGCAAATCTCTTCTTCTTGGTCCTGCTTCACGCCGCGGACACGCCTCCGAACGTCATCGTGGTGATCACCGATGACCAGGGCTACGGCGATTTCTCCTTCAGCGGCAATCCGCAGGTGAAGACGCCCGCGCTGGACAAGTTCCGCGGTGAGTCCGCCGCCTTTGAGCACTTCCAGGTCAGCCCGACCTGCGCGCCCACCCGTGCCGCCCTCCTGACCGGCCTGCACGAGTTCCGCTGCGGCATCAGCCACACCTTCATGGGCCGCAGCCTGCTCAAGCCGGGCCTGCCGACCCTGCCGGAGATGTTTCGCGCCTCTGGCTACCGCACCGGTATTTTCGGGAAGTGGCATCTCGGCGACGCCTATCCCTGCCGCCCGGAGGACCGCGGCTTCGATGAGGTTTTCGTCCACGGCGGCGGCGGCATCGGTCAGACCCCGGACTACTGGGGAAATACCTACAACGACCCGATGGTCCGGCGTCGCGGCGGCTGGGAAAAGACCCACGGCTACTGCACGGATGTCTTCTTCGACGAGGCGATCGGCTGGATGAAGAAGCAGGCGAATCTCAAGCAGCCCTTCCTCCTCCATCTCGCCACCAATGCCCCGCACGCGCCCTACACCCCGCCACCCGGCGGCCCGGACAAGATGCCGGATGCCTTCTACGCGATGATCGGGAACATCGATGGCAATTTCGCCAAGCTGCTCGCTGCGGTGGATGAGGCAGGCATCGCGCAGGACACCATCATCGTCTTCCTCACCGACAATGGCTCCGCCGTGGGCGAGTTCAGCGCCGGGATGAAGGGCAAGAAGGGCAGCGCCGACGAAGGCGGCACCCACGTGCCCTGCTTCGTCCGCTGGCCGGGGAAGATCGCCCCGCGCAAGGTGGAGGAACTCGCCGCCCACCTCGACCTGTTGCCGACGCTCACCACGCTCTGCGGGGTCAAGCGCCCGGCGGACTGGAAAGGTGATGGCCTCGATCTCTCCGCCGCGCTGCTAGGGAAGGGGGAGTTCCCGAAGGATCGCACCCTGATCACCCAGGTGGGCCGCTGGCCGGGTGATGACGCCGCTGCTCGCTTCCGCGCCCGCGACTTCGCCGTGCGGGACAACCGCTGGCGTCTGGTCGGACTGGAGCTCTTCGACATGCAGGCGGACCCGGGCCAAACCAAGAATGTCTTCACCGACAACCCTGCGGAGGCCCAGCGCCTGCTCGGCATCTACGGCAAGTGGTGGGAGGAGGTCCTGCCGATCGTCCGCGAGCCGGTGCGCCAGGTCATCGGGGCGGAGGCCTGCCCGCTGGTGAAGCTGACCGCCCATGACTGGTGGCCCTCCAAGGAGACCGATGGCTCCGGCGCGGAAGCTTGTGTCACCCACGCCCAGATCCGGGACTTCCTGAAGGCCGCCCAGGTCGCCGCCACCCGCAATACGCTGCCCTCCACGACCGGTCACTGGAAGCTGGAGGTGGCGCGTCAGGGGAATTACGAGCTGATCTTCGGCCTGCTGCCGCCGGAAGCGACTCCAGAGGAGCGCACGGCGCTGGCCAAGCTGCACAAGGGCCTGGCCCATGTCCGCGCCGGTCAGGAGGAGCTGCGGGTGGAGATCAAGGAGGGCGCGACCCAGTTCCGGCTGCCCATCGATCTCGAGGCCGGGCCGGCGGACCTGGAAATCTGGTTCGACGGCCAGCTTCTCAATGACCGCCTGCTGGGCGCGTTCTTCGCCAGTGCCGAATACAAGGGCGAGCGCAAGACGCCCAAGATCGAGATCAAACCGAAAACTGTACCGAAGAAGTAAAAATTCGGCGCAACTTTTCTTGCAAGAAAAGGTTCACGGCTGCGGAGATCATTCCCGCCAATCCCGCCATGAAAAACACTGCCACCATCGGAATTGCCGCCCTGCTCGTGGGTGGTGCCGGAGGCTTCCTCGCCGGTAAGGCGGGGTCTCCCGACAAGCCAGATCAATCCCAGGCCAAGGCCGAATCGCTCGCTGGCAAGACCCAGCGTTCCGCTCCCGCCGCCTCCGAGAATAGCCGCGCCCCGCGCGATGTGAAGCAGGCTCTCAGCGAACCGAGCCAGCTCACGCGGATGCAGAAGCTCATGGACCTCTACAATGGCATGAGCGCGGACCAGCTCAAGGAGCAGGCCGAGAAGCTCGACCAGCTTGAAGGTGCCGAGCGCATGATGGCCTCCTTCCTCCTTTTCGGCCGCTGGGGTGAAGTCGATCCGCAAGGTGCCTTGGCCTACGCCAATTCGACGCCCTTCGGCGGCTTTGCCCGCCCGACCATTCTCCAGAGCTGGGCTTCCAGCGATCCCGTGAACGCGGCCAAGTACTACAGCGAGCACGCCAATGAGCTGCGCGGCTTCGGCGGCGGCCCGGGTGGTGGTGGCTTCGGCGGCGGTGGCGACAATGCCGCCGGCGTGATCGCCACGGAATGGGCCAAGCTTGACCCGAAGGCCGCCCTCGAGTGGGCCAAGGGTCTCGAAGGTCGTGACAAGGGTACCGCCCTCAACTCCGTGATCGGCCAGATGGCCGCCAAGAATCCGACTGACGCTGCTGCCGTGGCCGCTAGCCTCGATGCCGAGGACCAGCCGCGCGCCTACGGCGAGATCGCCAGCAAGTGGGGTGCCACCGACTTCGCCTCCGCGGAAGCATGGATCAACACCCTGCCCGCCGAGTCCCGCGACCGCGCCATGGCCGCCGCGCTCGTAAGCTACGCAAACACCGATCCTGCCGGTGCCGCCGCGAAATGGGCCACCATGCCGGCCGGTGAGCGCCGTGACCAAGCTCTCGGTGATATCGCCGGTCCTTGGGCCCGCACGGATGCCCCCGCCGCCGCGAAGTTCGTGGCTGGCCAGGATTCCGAAAATATCGGCAATGCAATTCGTCCAGTGATCGCTTCCTGGGCTGCGGCTGACGGCCCGGCCGCGCTCGCCTTCATCCAGAGCCAGCCGCAGGGCGAGCTCCGCGACGAGGCGACTTCTACCTATATTTGGCGTAGTCAGAGCGATCCGCAGGCTTCGATCCAGCTCGCGGAGTCGATCTCCGACGAAAACACCCGCAATCGCAGCCTCGGCATGTCGGTCTTCCGCTGGATGCAGCAGGATCGCGAGGCCGCGACCGCTTACGTTCAAAGCTCCACCTCGCTCAGCGAAGAAGCCAAGACCCGTCTGCTCGAAAACCGCGGCCCTTGGGGTGGCGGCGGAGGCGGTGGTGGTCGCGGCGGTCGCGGTGGTGGCCGCTAATCCGGCTGCGGATCGATCGATCCGTTAGTCCCACACGATTTGACAAGGCCGCAAGGGGCGCGAAACGTCCCCTGCGGCTTTTTCATGTGGAGCGCTCCGGACACCTATGCGATCGCGCGGATCGACCTTCCCCGTGCCGGGACGCACGGCTGGCAAGTGCGCCTCCAGCGGCGCGGGGTGAAGTATGGCAAGTTCTTCGCCGATGGAGTCCATGGCGGGGTCTCCGAAGCCTATGATGCCGCCCGCGGCTGGCGGGATGAGCTGATCAACCGGATCACCGCCCAGGAAAATGCCACCCGTGTCTGCCGCCGCTCGCCACGCAATTCCTCCGGGGTGGTAGGGGTCTCGAAGGTCTGCGTGATCGCTGCAAATGGTGCCAACTACTGGTTCTGGCAGGCCACTTGGTGCCCCACCCGGGGCGAGCGCCGCTGTGTGAAATTCTCCGTGAAGCGCTATGGCGAGAAGCAGGCCTTCCGCCTAGCCGTGGAGGCTAGGAAGACGGGTGCGGGGCTGTAAGGACCTCCAGGCCGGGTTCAGAAGTTCACCGAGGTGAGCACGCAGAGCGATTTCCCGACATCGTAGCCAAGGTAATAAATGCTAGAAGCCCGTGAGGAGCCGAGATCTTCCGGGGACTGGAGCCAGACCATATCGCCCGATTCGGAGTAGCTGGTACTAGAGTCCGGGCGGTAGGCGTAGGGCCCGTATTCGCGATAGTGACAAATGGCTTCGTAGTCCTGTGGGCTCAGGTGGAAGCGGAACGACCAGCTCGGATCCATGCCACCCGTGAATTTCATCGTGAGGTCCGCTGCCGACGGCGGGATTGACCCGCCGAGGTGATGGGGGAGTTCCCGGCGTGCTCTCTTTTCGGGGGGATAGAGTCCCGCGATCGACAGCAAGCTCCAGCCCATGACGATCATGGCGGGGCAAAGGACCAGCAGGATTCTCCACCCGGCACGCCTTCCCCGGGACATCAAGACCAGTGCAAGCAGGCTTTGAACGGGCAGAAACACCAGCTGCACCAGAACTGCGAGAAACATCCCGTATACCAGCCCGATCTTGAAACCTCCCGGCTCTGTCCAGCGCAGCGCCTCGCTCAAAGACGCCAAAGCGACAGCAAGGCCAGCGGAGCAGGCGACGAGGATGAACGGAGCAAACTTGCCCCCCAAGGACGCCTCCCGGGACCGGTATCTACGTCTTATCTGCGGGAAAGCGGACACTGATCAGGGATAGGCCGGAACCAAGCCGCGGCGCAAGCTGTCCGGATCAAGATGCCGACATTCCCGGATTTGAGGCTTGGAAGGCGAGGGGAGCTTCCGCGAAAGTCTGGCCATGTTCAGCGCCAGCAAGCTCACCGACGACCAGAAGTCCGCCCTGAAACGCTGGGCCGCCGAAGGAGCTTCGATCGCGGACCTGCAGAAGCGCCTGAAGGATGAATTTAGCATCGGTATCACCTACATGGATGCCCGCTTCTTGGTGCTGGATCTGGGGATCGAACTTCAGGAAGCACCGAAGGAGGAGAAGAAGCCGGAGGACGAGATGCTGTCCAAGCCGGTGCCAACCGGAGCGGTCAGCGTCAGCATGGACAGTCTCGCCCTGCCCGGGGCCCTGATCTCCGGGAAGGTGACGTTCTCCGATGGCGAGACCGGGATCTGGATGCTCGACCAGCACGGCCGCCCCGGCCTCGATCCCGATACCCCGGGCTACCGCCCGACGCAGGAGGACGTGATCGAATTCCAGAAGCAGCTCTCCGATCTGGTGCGGAAGCAGGGATATTGATTTCCCCTGCGCTGCGGGGAGAATCCAAGCTCACTTCCCGATGAACAGCCGCAACGAGAACCAAGCCGCCTTCTTCCGGGCCATCAAGTCCGGGGATCTGGGCGAGCTTCTCCGACTCTTGGAGGCTGAGCCTGCGCTTGCAAATGCCCACGCGGAGGAGTGCTTCGGCGCGGTTCCCATCGCCTTGGCCGCGGAACGGAATGACTGCGCCATGATCGATCTTCTCCTCGGGCACGGGGCAGAGGTGAATGGCAAGAGCAGCTGGTGGGCCGGCGGCTTTGGTGCACTCGATTTCGCGGGAGAGGAAACCGCCCGGCACCTGCTCGCCAAGGGAGCGCATCTAACAGCCCATGCCGCGGCGAGATTGGGGTGGCTCGATGCTCTGAAGGAGATCCTCAGCACGGACCCCGGCGCGGTGCAGCAGCGGGGCGGCGACGGACAGTTTCCGCTGCACTACGCCAGCACTCCGGAGATTGTCGATTTACTGGTCGATGCCGGTGCGGACTTGGAAGCCCGGGACCTTGATCACGTCAGCACTGCGGCGCAGACGCGGATCAAAGATGGCGCGGTCTGCCGCAGGCTGCTTGAGCGTGGGGCTCGCCCGGACATCTACATCGCG
Source organism: Haloferula sp. BvORR071 (assembly GCF_000739615.1). Taxonomy (GTDB): domain Bacteria; phylum Verrucomicrobiota; class Verrucomicrobiia; order Verrucomicrobiales; family Akkermansiaceae; genus Haloferula. Next base: position 73,917 of record NZ_BATP01000004.1, on the reverse strand, counting down.
GTCATGTTAGAAGACATCCCGCTTCTCCATCGCTTGATCGATGAAGATCCGGAGTGCCTCTCGCGGATGCCGACTGATCCCGGTAATCCCATGATCCACCGCGCCCCCGGCTTGCCGATCTACACCTACACCATCGGTCTGGGGCAGCCATTTCAGGTGGCTCTGCAGCACGGGAAAGGCCTGGCAAGCCAAGCGATCTACGATCGCTCATCACCAGCCCAGAGATTGCTCATCGCCTGTTGGTCGGGAGATGCCGACACAGCCCGGGCCTTGGCAGCGCACGTGAAGGATCTGACTGCCCGCGAGCAGGCGCTGCTTCCAGCGGCAGCCTGGGAGCGCAAGCTTGAGGTCGTGCGGCTGATGCTGGAGCTTGGCTTTGATGCAGATGCCACCGGTGTCCATCATTCCTCGGCTCTCGACCGCGCAGCCTTTCACGGCTTTGACGATGTCGTGGAGCTTGTGCTGCGCTACCAGCCCTCGCTCACCATCAAGAACGAGTTCGGCGGCACCCCGCTCGGGGCCTGCATTTTCGGATCCCTCAATTCTTGGCGAGAGGACGGGAACTTCCCGCGCTGTGTCGAGATGCTCCTGGAGGCCGGCTCGTCACGGCCGGAGAAGAGCCAGGGAAGCGCCGCGGTGAATGAAGTGCTCCTGCGCTACGGCATCGGGATCGGCTAGGCACTGCACTACGCCGACAGTTTGTCGCAAGGGCGGTGACGCAGTGTCACCGCTCCGGGTCACGCTGTCGCGCTCGGGCTAGTGGGGTGAACGGGTAGTGTATTGATCTCCAATTATTTGCGGAGACGTAGTGGCTGGCACCAAGCTTGCGATAAGGGTTCCCGTCAATCGGATGGGCCGCGGCAGCCAGACGGACCGCGGCACCTCCAAGCAACTCTAACAACCGTCTCAAGATACAATCATACCATGAAACTGCTGACTCATTGGAACCCGCTTCGCGAGCTGCACGAACTCAACCGCGCTCTCAACGCCGTCCCGCGCCCCGGCACCGCTGGCTGCGCTGGCGGCAAGTGTGAAACCGGCACCAGCACCGCTACCGCCGAATGGGTGCCCGTCGTCGACGTCCTCGAGGACGAGAAGGAATACCTCATCAAGGCCGAACTGCCGGAAGTGGCGAAGGAGAACGTCCGCGTGGTCGTCGAGAACGGCCGCCTCGTGATCAGTGGTGAACGCAAGTTCGAGAAGCAAGAGAACGGCGCGAAGTATCACCGCGTCGAGCGCTCCTACGGCAGCTTCCTGCGTAGCTTCAACCTGCCCGAGAACGCCGACCCAGAGAAGGTCGAGGCCGAGTTCAAGGACGGCGTGCTACGCGTCCACCTCGGCAAGCAGGAGAAGGCCAAGCCACGCCAGATCGAGGTGAAGATCGACTAACGGATTTCTAGGGAACTGTTTGGATGGAATTCATGGGCCCGCCGTCTCCGTCGAAAAACGGGGGCGGCGGGTTTCATTTTTCCCGGCCTCCTCACTTGCTGAACATTGCGACCAGGATTCCTGCGAGCAGGACCACCAGAACAAGCATGCAGAGGAGCGAGCCACTTGAGCGGAGCTGGAAGCGGTAACCGCAAGCGCTGCACTTGAAGTACCGCTTCCTGAAGGCATGGGACCACAGCAGTGCGATCCAGCCGAAGAGGGCGAAGGCTACGATGCTGGGGCGCTCCCGCAGGGTATTGTCTGCGGCGAAGCTCACGCTCTTGCACTCGGGACAGCAGCGGGAGGATTCTTCCATCTTGGGTGATCCCTAGGGCATGGGTGCACCGCAATTCCAGCATTCACTGAACACTCCCTCGATCCGCTCCTTGCACACCGGGCAGGTCCAGTCCGGCCCAGGTTTCTCGGCATCAGTGGCATTGCGGAACTGACTCACGATCTCCTTCGCCCGCGCTTCGTCAGCATTGTGGATCACCCAGATCTCCGGATAGACTTGGGTGAATGGCACACCACCGGCAGCCGAAGAGCCTTCGAGGTTGCGCAATTCAGTCTTGATGCCCTCTGCCTCCATCAGGCCCTGCAAGTGCCCGACGATGGTGTAGTCGATGTGGTCGAAGACGAGCTTCATGGTTTGAGTAAGAGCGGCGCTGTTTTGCGACTGATCCCGAATATCACCGATTGATCCGGCTTGAAAGGCTCCCGTAGCTCGAAGTTCTCAAAGGCCACGCCGCCGGGGATGGGCTGCCTGCTCATCCAGTAGGTGAAGCGTCCGTTCACGGCACATTCCAAGCCGGGACCCACTTGTTGAGCGGGCTTGCGCCAGTACTGGGTGAGCTTCGAGCCCTTGAAGTCCCAGAAGGAGGGCTGCTCGTGGGTGGCAATCTTCGCCGGCTCCTCCTCGTTGTTGGCGATTGCAACGAGCACGTCGCCGCCCGCTGTCTTCGCGAGCTTCTCGATGCCGTAGACGACATGGGGAGCGAATTCGCTGCTGCGGTAATCCGGATAAAGCGTAAGGCTCGATACGGGGCCGTCGGCGAGATAGAGTAGCCGCGTGCGCGCCCTGTTGCCCATGGTTGCGGTGATCACGCACGACTCGATCGGGGCACTATCGGCCTCGGCGTTGACGGTGATTTTCAGTTCATCCGGCGAGTCGCTGCGCTGCGACAGGCGGAGCCGGACGTGGGCGCCGTTGTCGAATTTCTCCACCGCAACCTCCACGGACAGCTCCTCAGCTCCGGATGCGAGGGCGGTGACCGCCGTCTTGTCCGCTTCAGCGGTGAAGACCTTGCCTTGGCGGCGATCGATGGAGCTCTTTTCAAGCTCGCTGTAGCCCTTCTTGCCGCCGACCACGGGTTCGACGGCAATGAAATTAATCAGATCGTAGCTGCCGTCCGGAAGATTTGGATAGCCGATGCGGATCAAGCCGCGAGGGCCGCCATCACCTTCCGTGAAGCCAGCGGGGTAGAGCGCGAATTGGAGTCCGTGCTTCAGTCCCCAAGCAGGCGTCTCCTTCGCCTTGTCCGGTTGCAACCAGTCGGCCGCGACGGCGCTCGAAGCCACCGTCGAAGCCAACAGCAGCGCCATGAGGGGATGGCAGACGCAGTGCATCGGGTTCCGGCGCTTAGGCTGTCTTCACCTTGTCCCACTCCTCGGTCCACAACGGCAGCTTGTCGCCGAGGTCGCCGATCGGTTCGCACTTGGCGAAGAGTTCATCCGGCGGGAAGAGCAGGGGACTACCGCGGAAGTCCTCGCTGAGGTGCGGGTAGGCCGCGGAATTTGGCGAGCGCGAGCCGATCTCCTCCATGTTCTTGGCCGCCACTTCGGGATCGGTCAGGTGGTTGATGAAGGCGTGGGCCAGATCGACGTTCTTGGCGGTCTTCGGGATGCACATGTCGTCGCAAGAGAAGGCCGCACCTTCCTTGGGCACAAAGGTGTGCATGTCGCTGTTCTCGGCGCTGGCCTGGATCAGGTCGCTGGCGTAACCCTGCACGAGGTGGAATTCGCCGGAAGCGATCCCGCTCTTGTACTGCTCGCTCTCGAACTTCGCGATGTTCTTCTTCCAGCGGATCGCCACATCACGGGCTGCTGCGAGTTGGGCAGAATCGATGGTGTTCAGCGAGTGGCCGAGCAGCTTGAGCGCGGCGCCCAGCACTTCGCGCATGTCGTCTAGCAGGGTGATGCGGCCCTTGAGATCGGTGCGATCGAGCATCGCCCAGGACTCGGTGGGATTCGGAACCTTGGAGGCTAGATAGCATAGGCAGGTCGGCGCCATCAGATACGGCACGGAGACCTCCATCGTTTTGTCGGCCGCGATCGCGAGATACTTCGCGTCCATGTTCTTGAGATTCGGGATCTTCGTGTGATCCAGATTGAGGATCATGCCCTTCCGCTTGAGCGCTTGCACGGCGTAGGAAGAGGGCACGAGGATGTCGTAGCCGCTTGCTCCCGATTCGAGCTTGGCGAGCATCGACTCGTTGGAGTCGAAGGTATCGATCACCACCTTGCAGCCCTGGGCCTTCTCGAAGCCTTCCTTGGCTTCCTTGCTGAGATAGTCCGCCCAGGTGAAGACGGTCAGGGTCTTGCCACTGCCGCCACTACCACCGGCGCCCGATTCCTTGGGCTTGCAGGCGGGCAGGGAAGTGGCGGCGAGCGCGGCGGAGGAAGCGGTGATGAAGTGACGGCGGTTCATGGTGATCAGATTGGAGACGATGGAGATTCCTTCGGGACTGGGAAGCAGGAAATTGGTCGGGGAATTGCAGTTAAGCCGGCTAAGCTCGATCAATAATAGTGGAGGGCTAGTGGATTTCGGTCTGTGGATAAGAGAATTTAGCCATGTCAGATCAGAGCGATTGAACCGCTTCGATGGATTGATCTAGTTTGATTATACAACTTTGTAAGACCGCTCGAGTAGGATTCGTGACGTCAATAACAAGAATAAATTAGAAGCTGAAATAGAAGGAGACAAATTTCCGAGATGGAATTAAGAAGGGGTTTAAATTTGACCTAAGGCGTTAATAATTAAAGGTTTGTGAGATCATTTGTCCGCGATGGACATACTTACCCAGTGTTTTTGTTTGACGTCGAATCGCTGAACAGAGATCAGAGGACGATGCATCTCAAACCTTCCTCTGATCTCTCGTTGCCAGTTTTGGATTCTTCCAAGACTCGGGAGCATCAGGCATCAGGAGAGTCAATCACTCGAAGGCGCTTTCTCAAGCGGACTGGTGGGGCGACGGCAGCAAGTTTTCTTGCTTGGAATACATCTATTGCGCGTTCCAAAGCTGAAGCCGAACCGAATCCCAGCGAGATAACTGTTGATATCCCTGAACAGGAACTCGGTTTGGACAAAAATGGCTATAGGGAAGAATGTCACTTTTTAGAAGTGACTTCCCCCGCGACCCAAGCCGGGTGGGTCTGGAAGTACGGTGCGCCTACAACCTCAAAGCCCCAAACATTGCCTCATGATCCCCTCAGCGGTGGAGCATTTCCCAACCACTACACTATTACAGCGACGGTTAAGAAACCGGAAGGTGAGCCTTGGCCTGCGATCACTTTCTTGGTAAAAGGAAATGATATTCCTGACAAAATTAAAATCGTAAAATCAACTGATAAAGGAGAAGGGAAATGGGAGCTCCAGATTAGAGCTTTGGATGCGTCTACTCCCAAGCCAAAGACATTTGACAGGCGCCTCGGTGGTACCCTAATCGTGGCAATGAAAGGCAAGAAAAAGGTTGGGTCTGCTAATGTTTATGTTTTAAGGCCGAAATTTATCAATAAAGACCCGAAGGTTATCAAGGTCGAAACTGTGTCATTTGTCCCCCATACCTTCCACGCTAGAATGGAGGGGCTTCCGGTTGATCCAACTTTAACTCAAGGTTCTGTGCCACCAGCAACCTCCGATGCTGGTAGCCCCAATTGGAATTTCTCGATGCTTAGAATAAATATCTTGGATCAATATAAAAAGGCCCTTTCAGGGGTTTATGCTGGTACGGTTTTAGAGGAGGATATCAACGGGGCATTTGATTCGCTAGCTTTCATCGGCACTGGGGGGTATGATGACCCGATTGGAGCGGATGGATTTGGAAATTTCACGCAAGATTTCCACATAAAAATTGCAGGGTGGCCAATAGATGATAAAATGAAAAGGGAGGTGGTAACCTCAAATATTGGAGGGGGAGATCCTGTGACAGTGAAATATACTACGCAATATATTATTCCTACCCCATGAGGAATCTTTCGAAAAGATTTTGGAGTTTAGGTGCTCTGATTGCTTTTATTGCGATCTTTCCGGCTTGCGAGGAAAAAGAGGGTGCGAATGGCTCTTCGAGCCATTCGCCTTCAGCAAAAAAGCCTCAAAAGACGACTAACACAAAGTATGAACGAACCGATGAAGCTAAAGAGCTTGCGGACAGGATTGAGCTCCCAGCCTCCGTCCTAGCTACAATTCCACCAATTTTTTCAGATGATAGTGGCCGGTGCGATGAGTCGGTCCTAGACTCAATGGGCATCAAAGGTGAGGATCGTCGCGGGGTGGCTGAGGAAATTCTTCGCGTTAAGAATGAAATCCATCAAAAGCAAGCGGACTCTGTTGCGAAGCACGAATTTGAGCTGAATAAACCTTTCATGCTGCCCTCAATAGCAAAAACTGAAGTGTCCTCGGCAGTGAGTTCTATAAAATACTCACCGAGTGTGAGTGATGATACAAAAAAATTGGTGAATGCTGCGCTGAAATCGCAATTGGAGAGAATCTATTCTGATACGGTTATTGTAACCCTGGTTTCCAGTAGTATGAAGATCGCTGGAGAAAAAAACATCCCTGGTGCTATAAGGCATCGGTTCTTAATTGAGTCTACAGAGAGCAATGGTGAACGTAAGAGTTCTCTTTATAATCTTAAGCAAGACAGCGATTCGCGATTCAACTTCTTGACTTTGGCCCCAGGTGTTCCAGACTACTAAATTCCGTGGATAAGGCGGATCACAGAGCTGAGCGACCAAATGAAAGCGATGTCAAAAAGATACTGGAGAGCTGTATGTTTGGTGCTGATTGTAGGCGGAGGGTGGGTTGCATTCTCGTTTCCTAAACAACTAGATCCGACTGGGAATCAGAAGATTTTTTCCTCTTCGTTAGGGGCTGCGGAAATTAATGCCGCTAACGGAGATGAGGCGAAAAAGACAGGGATTAATAACGTGGCGATCCCGTTAGGTTTAATCAAATCGTCAAATATTAAAGCCTTTGATGATAAGGCGTGTCAATTGAGTGATGATGTAATTTCCCTGTTGTCTCTGAATTACAGGGAAAAGCCGCGGGTGGAAGAGCTGGTTTCCAGTGTCATCAGGGATTTTCTTCAAATTGAGGCTGAGCACTCGCAATTGATATCTAATGGTGACGATCTTTATATCAAGGTGAATCCCTGCGCGGAGGCTGCGAAATCCTTGTTTTTGCGTCTATCAAAAGAGTTGGAAGCAGTTGTGGGATGTGAGCGGGCGTCCGTGATAACAGTATTAATTAGTAAGCAACTTAGGAATGGAGGTAAGGATGCAATAGAGCTAGGAAATGTTGCCATTCCGGAAACTGGGAAAACTGCGATTTTGTGGAGACTGGTGAATGATCGCGGGGAAGAGTATTCCAGTATTGAAGGCGATTCAGGAGTAGCTATGAAGGATCTAGCCCGGTGGAAGACTCTTGACGATCGATTTTATGCGGCCAGACGTGGGAGCTCACCGCCATCCCAATAGTTTATCGCGCGGCCCGGGCTGCTGTATCATCATGGAGGCACTGCGTAGGGATTGCCGCGAGAGAGCATTTCGTCGTGCTGCACCAGAAGGTACAAAGCTGGAAGCATAAGCATAAGCGGAACCCATCGCGCGGAGTGTGACGAAAAGCACGGCAAGCCGCTCCCGGGAGTGCTGCGGGTCCGCCGTCCGCATCGGTGTAAGTCTGCTGGCTATGGAGCACGCTATAGTTTCTTTTTACCACTATCCCAGAAGGTCATTTCGTGCTCGAAGCAGACCCCGCCCAGGTCTTCCATCTTTTCCTCCAGGAAGCGCCGGGCGTCGCCCACCCCCTGATTGTAGGCGATGGGTGCGATCTCGGTCTGGAAGAAATCGAGCAGGAAGCCGGCCTGGAGTTCGCTGACCTCGAGGTCCAGTTCTTCCTTGAGATAGCGCTCGAGCGATTGGGCTGCTTGGCGGCGTTGGTCTTTGGAGAGTTTCAGGGGCATGGTTCAGGAAGGAGTCGCAGGTGGCCGGGTCAGGCGCTGCGAGACGGCGACCACGGCGAAGGTTACCAAGAGCATCAAGGAGGAGAGCGCGTTGATCACCGGCAGGTCCTTGCTCTTCTTGATCATGGAATACACCAGCGTGGGGAGCGTATCCGAGCCCGGGCCCTTGACGAAATAGGTGATGACGTAGTCATCGATCGAGAGGGTGAAGGCGAGCAAGCCACCGGCAAAGATGCCCGGGGCCAGCAGGGGCAAGGTGACTTTGATGAAGGCCTGGGTTTTGGTCGCTCCCAAGTCGCGCGCGGCCTCGACGACGTTGAAGTCGAAGTCCTGCAAGCGGGCCTGCACCACCAGCGCGACGTAGCTCAAGCAGAAGGTCACGTGAGCGATGGTGATTGTGTAAAGGCTGAGTTGCGCGCCGAAGGAGACGAAGAGCAGCAGCAGGCTCATGCCCATCAGGATGTCTGGTAGCACCAGCGGTACGGTCACGAGCAGCCGGTGCGCATCCTGGAGCTTGGACTTGTAGCGCTCCAAGGCGAAGGCAGCGGCTGTGCCGAGGACCATCGAGAGCAGGCTGGCCATGGTGGCGATCTTCACCGAATTGCCAAGCGCGGCCAGAATGTCGGTGCGCTCCCAGAGGCGCTCATACCAATAGGTGCTGAAGCCACCCCAATTCGACGCATAGCGCGACTTGTTGAAGGAGTTCATCACCAGGAATCCGATCGGCAGGTAGAAGAACACCAGCACGAGGATCAGGGTGATGAGAGGAACTTTGCTCGGTCGCATGGCGGGAAGTGGTCAGGCGGTGGCGGCGGTTTTCTCGCGGCGGCGGATGAACATCGGCGCCAGCACCAGCAGGGCGAGAGCCCCGGAGAGCGCTGCGGCTTCAGGCAAGTTCCGGTCGGTAAAGTTGCGCTGCGCGATCTTGTTGCCGATCATCTGGGTGCCAGTGCCGCCCACCATGTCCGGCACCACGTAGGAACCGAGATTGGGGATGAAGACCACCAGGAAGGCGGTGATGATGCCCTGCTTGATGCCCGGCACGAAGACCGCGAAGAATGCCTTGCCTGCCTTCGCCCCCAAATCACGGGCCGCGTCGAGCAGGCCGAAATCGAACTTCTCCGCAGCGGCAAAGAGCGGCAGGATCGCGAAGGGCAGGTAGGTGTAGAAGCTCACCAGCACCACGGCGAAGGTATTCCCTAACAGACGGTCGTTTTCCCCGATGATGTGCAGTGAACGCAGGAACTTCGCCACGTAACCCTCCGCGTGCAGGATCTGCTGCCAGGCGAAGACGCGGATCACGAAGTTCGTCCAAAACGGGACAATCACCAGCAGCAGCATCCGCGAGCGCCAGGCTGGGGTGAGCCGCGCCATCGCATAGGCCGCCGGTAATCCTGCGGCGAGACATGCGAGCGTCGTCAATCCGCTGATAATGATCGTGCGTGCGAACAAAGCTGGATAGCTCGGATCGCCCAAGGCCTTCAATGCATCCAAGCTCCAGCCTTCACCAATCCCACCCGCCGGCAGCGCGGGGCGAAATGCGATGGCGAAGATGGTGATAACCGGAATCAGCACGAACATCACCAGCCAGCCGAGGCTGGGGAGGGTGGAGAGGATCTCTGCTTTGCGTTCCTTGTTCATCAGACGGCGTCAGGCAAGGTGAGCATTCCTTCGTCTTCCTCGCGGTATTGCTCGAGGAGGAAGCCATCATTCGCGTGCCACTTCAGCCACACCTGATCACCCCACTTCGGCGGTGTCTCATCGAGTTGATATTGCCGGTGCTGCATTTCCGCGCACAGTTTCCAGTCCCCACAGCGGACCCAGTAGCGCGTATGGGAGCCGTAGTAGATCACATCCTCCACCTTGCCGGCGATCGCGTTGTCCGTTTCTTTGGTCGTCGGTTGTTCTCGCGAAACGATCAGCTTCTCGGGTCTCAGGGATAGATGGACCCGATCGCCCTTGCTGACCGGCTTGTCGTTATCAATCACGATGCTGCCGAAGCCCTTCACCTCGCAGCGCGAGAAGCGGCTGTCGATGCAATCGATGATCTTGCCGTCGAGGAAGTTCGTGTCACCGATGAAGGCCGCGACGAAAGAGGTGCGCGGAGCTTCGTAGATCTGCACCGGCGGGCCGACTTGCTCGATCACACCCTTGTTCATCACCGCGATCCGGTCGGAGATCGACATCGCCTCGCCCTGATCGTGGGTCACGTAGATGAAGGTGATGCCCACCTCATCGTGGATCGCATCCAGCTCCACCAGAAGACGCTGGCGAAGCTTCAGGTCCAGCGCGGCCAGCGGTTCGTCGAGCAGTAGGACTTTCGGCTTGTTGACCAGGGCACGGGCAAGAGCCACGCGCTGTTTCTGGCCGCCGGAGAGCTGCGATGGCTTCTTGTCAGCATGGGCCTTGAGGTCCACCAGTTCCAACATCTCGTCCACGCCGCGGGAGATCTTTTCCGGCGCCCACTTGGCGATCTTCGGGCCGAAAGCAATGTTGTCGCGGATGGAGAGGTGTGGAAAGAGCGCGTAGCTCTGGAAGACCGTGTTTACCGGCCGTTGCTCGGGTGGCAGGGGCGTGATGTCCTTGCCGTCCAAAAGCACCCGGCCCTCGTCCGGCTTGTCGAAGCCCGCAGCCATCCGCAGTAGGGTGGTTTTCCCGCAACCGGAGGGCCCGAGCAGGGAGAAGGTCTCGCCATGCTCGATGTCGAGCGTGACATTGTTGACGGCAGTAAAGGAGCCGAAGCGCCGGGTGACGTTCTCGAAGCGCAGATAGGAAGCCATTTCCGCTATCTATCAACAGCCATCAGCTGGGAAATGTCCATGGGAAATGGCCCCACGATGGTCTGCCCGGCTTTTCGGGTTGCCCGCTGGTCCCCATGCGCTAGGGAGAGCGCAATGATCGACATGCTGGTGCGGCTCTACGACCTGCCGGAGAGCGGGGAAATCTACCGGAAGGTGGAAGAGCAGGGGATCGTGTTGCGCCGGGCGCGGGCCTTCGAGAAGCACACCGTCGAGGACTTCGCCCGCACGCACTTCTCCCCGAAGTGGGTCAGCGAGGTCGGCGTCGCCCTCAGCCGCCAGCCGATCGCCTGCTTCATCGCCACCAAGGACAAGGCGGTCCTCGGCTTCGCCTGCTACGACACCACCGCCCGCGGCTTCTTCGGCCCCACCGGTGTCTCGGAAGCTGCCCGCGGCACTGGCATCGGCAAGGCCCTGCTCTTCAAGTCGCTTGAAGCCCTCCGCGAGCAGGGCTACGCCTACGCCTTCATCGGCGGTGTCGGCCCGCGCGAGTTTTATGAAAAGGCCTGCGGAGCCATTGAGGTTCCCGGCAGTGATCCCGGCATCTACGGCGACATTCTTCCCTGACCAAGCGAGACGATGGGAGCCGGAACAATCCAAGACCCTTCTTACGTCCGCGATGCCTTCGCCCGCATCGCCGACCGCTACGTGACCACCAACCACGTGCTCAGCATGGGCACGGACATCCTCTGGCGGCGCAAGGTCGCCCGGATCGTCAAGGCATGGAAGCCGCAGCGCATCCTCGACGTCGCCACCGGCACCGGTGATCTCGCCTTGGAGATGCAGGACGTCTGCCCGCAAGCGGAAGTCACCGGTAGCGACTTCTGCGCGGAGATGCTGGCCCACGCCAGCCGCCGCGGCCTGTCCCGCACCCTCGTGGCCGATGCGATGGCCTTGCCATTCAAGGACGCCGAATTCGACGTCGTCACTGTTGCCTTCGGCCTGCGCAACATGGTGAACTACGGCGAGGCCATCCGCGAGATGCGCCGCGTGCTCAAGCCCGGTGGCCACCTGCTGGTCCTGGATTTCTCCCTACCGGAAGGCATCTTGAAAAAGCCCTACCGCTGGTATCTCCACAACGTCCTGCCGAAGATGGCTGGCCTGCTCACCGGCCAGAAGGATGCCTACGAATACCTCGGCGGCTCGATCGAGGAGTTCCCGATGGGCAAGGCCATGTGCGATCTGATCGAAGCCCAAGGCTTCAAGGATGCTGAAGCGAAGCCGCTGAGCTGCGGCGTGGCCTCCATTTACACGGCGGAGGCGGTCTGATAGAGATCTGGCTTTGCAGCCCACGGGTCGCCTCCAAGAGGAAGCTGCCGTTCAAATGCCACAGCCTCACTCTCCCAATCACTCCGCTTGATGATCGGAAGATGGGTGATTGATGATTCTGCGTTTTACTTCCGGCACTTCTCCAACAAGGCCCCGAGGAAACGGGTAATCTGCCCGAGCGCCTCGGCATACTCGCTTCCCGGCAGACCCACTAGGTGGTTCCGGCAAGTCGCGAGCATGTCCTGCGCGGTATCCACGGCAGACTCCACGGCACCCTCATACTCGGCGATGCCGACGAGCACCGGCAGGTCGAGCGGCTCTTGGGCCACGATCCGCTTGGTCAACTTCGAGCGCTGCGATTCGCTGGCGCTTTCGAGCAGGTTGAGGATTGGCAGGGTCAGCTTGCCCTTCTCCAGGTCAGTGCGGAGCGTCTTGCCGACGGTCTCCTCGCTGCCGACGAGATCCAGGCAGTCATCGTAAATCTGATAGGCGGTGCCGAGCTTCAGACCGTAGTCATAAAGCTTGGCCTCGGTCTGCTCATCGGCACCCGAGATCGCGGCGGCGATGCCGGTAGCGGCGGCGAAGAGTGCGCCGGTCTTCATCTCGATGATCCGGAAATAGTCGGCCTTGGTCAGGGTCAGGTCGAAGCGGCGCTGGGTCTGGATGATCTCGCCTTCGCAGACTTCCTTCGAGGCGAGGCCCACCTTGCGGCAAATCCCGATGTCATTGAACTCGGTGGCCAAGGCCAGCGAGTGCGAGAAGAGCGCATCGCCAAGAAGCACCGAGAGGCCGGCACCCCACTTGGCATTCGCGGTCGGCACCATCCGGCGGGTGGTGGCGCCGTCGATGATATCATCGTGCACCAGCGTTGCCATGTGGATCAGCTCCAGGATCACCCCGAGCTTCACGTGGCCGTCCTCGACGTTGCCGAGGGCCCCGCCGGCCAGAATCGAAAGGGCAGGGCGGATGCGCTTGCCCGAGGTATTGCAGACGTAACTGACGTAGGGCTCCACCGCCGGGTCGAAGGCCCGGATTTGGTCGCGGATGGAGGCTTCCACACGTTCCAACTGGGGCCGGACAAGCTCGAATGGGAACCGCTCGCTGCGGCCCTGTGGAAGGGTGGTGTTACTCATGGCGCGGACGCTTGTGAAATTTTTCACAATCTCTTCCGGTCCGCAACTCCGATGTCACGGACACAGCGAAAGATTGCGCCATTCCAGACGTTCTGCCACCTGATCTCTCACAACATGCGCGCACTCCGATGGACGGCGATGGCCGGCTGCTTTGCAGCCGGGGGTATGGCAATGGCAGCGGAAGGTCCGGGAATTGATCCCGGCACCCCGCAAATCCCCGGTACGCCGTGGAAAGTGCATGACGGCAGCCGTCCCCAGCCGCCGGTGGTGGAAAATGCCGGGGCCGTGGAGGTCAAGCCGCCAGCGGACGCCAAGGTGCTCTTTGACGGCAAGTCGCTGGATGCGTGGGTCAACAGCGAGGGCAAGCCCATGTGGCCGGTCAAGGACGGCGGTTTCACGGCGTCTCCCGGGATGCTAACCACCAAGGACAAATTCGGTCCGGTGCAAGTTCACATCGAGTGGCGCGTGCCCCCGGGGCGCCCGGTCAAGGGCCAAGGCGGCGGCAACAGCGGGATCTTCCTGATGGGCCTCTACGAGGTGCAGATCCTCCAAAGCCACGATAACCCGACCTATGCGGACGGCACCGCCGGCGCGCTCTATGGCCAGAGCCCGCCCCTGGTGAATGCCATCCGCCCACAGGGGGAATGGCAGAGCTACGAGATCCTCTTCACCCCGCCCAAGCTGGACGGCGGCAAGGTCACCGAACCCGCCGTGGCGACCGTGCTGGTGAATGGGATCGTGGTCCAGAATGCCCGCAAGCTGATCGGCCCCACCCAGTATCGCCAACTGGCCAAGTATCCGGACAATCACCCGGAAACCGGTCCGATCGCCCTGCAATTCCACGGCGACCCGATCGAGTTCCGGAATATCTGGGTCCGCCCGATTGCCGCGCCGAACTAGGGCTTGGGGCTATCAGACTGGATTTTCTGAGCCGGGACGCGCTGTCCCGGCTCTTTTTTCGCATGTGAAATCGGTTCTGCTTTGGAATTGCCCTAGCTTCGTGGATTCCCGTAGGTTGGGTGGGTAATGAAATCGTTCCGTACATGGTGGTCCGTCCTCCCCGCATCCGCGCTGGTCCTAGGCGCTTGTGATAACAAGAAGGAAGCGTCGGCACCTCCCGCTCCCTCCCCGACTCCTTCCGCAGCGGTTGCTCCGGCGCCTGGCGCGCCCGCTCCCGCAGTTAGCGCCATGAGTGCTGCTGACCGCGCTGCCATGCTCGGCATCGTCGGCCGGCTCTCCAAGGACACCGAAAGCGTGCTGGGAATCTACGACGGCAAGGAGATCGTGAAGCGCCTGCGCAGCCTGAAAACTTGGGGCTTCATCCGCGAAACGGCGGCAGCCGAAGGCGAGGATCCCGAAGCGGAAATCGCCGAGGGCATGGAGGAAGCCGGCAAGTTCATTGGCCAGGAAATGTTCATCGCGACCGGCAAGGGCAGCGCCCCGCAACTGGCGAATCTGATGAACCTCAGCCGCCGCACGAACTACTATCAGTTCCGCATGCTTACCCAGTCCTTCGGGGAAGGGATCAAGAACGGCGAATTCAATCCGGGTGCGACCAATCCGGATGTCCTGTCGGCCATGGCCAAGGACATTGGCAAGGAGCTCGACCTCATCGATCGGCTCTCTATCCCGCCCGTGCTGACGGGGATCAAGGCTGTCGACAAGGAGAGCCTGGAGATGGCGCAGCAGCAGCTGGTCTCTGGTCTCGACATGGTCGCCGCCAATCTCGGCGAGGGAGCCAAGCCGCTGGAATTCACCAAGGGCGGTGTCGCTTTCAAGGGCGTCAAGATCCTCGGCAGCTTCCTCGGTGCGCAGCTTGAGCAGAATCGCGAAAGCTTGGACCAGATGCTGGCTCCGGCAGATGCCGACAAGGTGATTGCCTCGATCAAGAAGAAGGACATCGTCATCGCTCAGGGCGCCTTGGACAATTACCTGATGCTCTATCTTGGCGACAACGAGGAGAACGTGCCGCTGGTCGAGAAGGTCGAGGACTCGCTCGCCGCGAACGACGCGATCTCTTATGTGGATGGCTTCAAGGGCAAGAAGGTCGTCGGCTTCGTCTATGCTGACAAGGAAGTCGGCAAGGCCACGATCTCCGGCAGCCTCAAGGATATGGCCCTCGGCATCCGCGATGGCCTCGGCGCGACCACTGCCTTCGGCGATACCCGCGATCTGGCGCAACTGCTGGATGTCCTGGGTGAGAAGGAAGATGCCCTGGTCGGTCTCTGCAAGGCGGAGGCCGGCGGCATGGTCGCCGTGCTGGATCAAGGCGTGAAGTTCGAGTTCTTCGGCGGCGTGGACCGCGGGGCTTTCGATCTCACCGCCAAGCACAAGCTCTCCAAGCTCGGTGGCGGCGAGGGCACCTTGCTCTTCGGCAACTGGATCAACAGCCCGGAATACACCAAGCGCGCCAACGAGTATGGCGAAGCCCTGATCGAGACCGCCTATTCCATGGCGGAGAAGATCGCCGGCCTCAAGGTGGACGACTCGGACTTGCAGCAGTTCCAGCAGGGCTTCGGGCTCTTCAACGAGAAATTCCGCACCGACACGATCGGGATGTGGGACTCGCTGCAGACCATGCAGAGCGGCTTGGGCACCGAGCATGCCTTCGTCATCGACTTGAAGGGTTCCATGCCGGCCATTCCGCAGATCCCGCAGGAGCTGGTGGATGCCGGCAAGTTCATCCGCATCTCCTCGATCTCGCCGGTGACCGACCGCGCCAAGCTCAAGGATTCGTGGAAGAAGCTCGATGGCTCGCTGCGCAATGTCCTCAAGTCCGTCAGCGAGATGTCTGGCACCGAGATCCCGATGCAGAAGCCGATGAGCTCCGAGCGCAACGGCCTGACCACTTGGTCCTTCTCGTTCCCGTTCTTCAATGACGACTTCCTGCCGTCTGTGACGGTGGGCGACAAGTGGTTCGTGCTCTCGACCTCCAAGGTCCACGCGCTCGATCTGGCCGCCGCTGCGGACAGTGCCGGGGATGACCGCACGGGCGCTTGGTTCGAGTTGGACTTCGACGCCCTGCGCAGCTTCACCACCGACTGGGTGGCGCTGCTCGAGAAGAACGGCGAAGGCGTGATGGGCCCGAACTTCGAGGAGTTCAAGGCCGAGCTGCCGCGCATCAAGAAGGGCCTCGAGGCCTTCGGCGAATTCGACAGCATGGGCATCAACCAGCGCATCGAAGGCAGCACGCTCCGCACCACGGTGCACTTCAAGGTGCGCTAAGCGCGGACTGCCGATCGGTAGATCATCTCAAGCCGGGCTCCGCGAGGGGCCCGGCTTTTTTAATCGGCCAGGCGAAGAGGACCGTTGTTAAGGCCGGATCTCCGCCATCGCGCGGTCACCTGTTAGAAAGGCTGCGGCGACCTCACGGATCTCCTCGGCCGTCACCGCTTGCCAAGTGGCAAGTGCATCGGCAGGCGTGATGATCACGCCATACTGTAGCATGCTGTCTCCTGCCCACGAGGCATGGGCACCGGTGCTCTCCATCGCCATCTTCATCTGGCTTGCCGCCAGGCGCTTGGCGCGGGCGAGTTCCTCCGGACGCGGGCCGTTCTTGGCCAGGTCCTCGATCTCACGCTCAATGCAGCCCAAGGCTTCCGCACGGCCTTTCGGCGCGAGGCCGCTGTGGATTTCGAAGGAGCCAACCTCCGCAAAGAAGCTCGCATCGCAGGACACATGATAGCAGAGCCCGCGCTTCTCGCGCAGCTCCTGGAAGAGCCGGGAGCCCGCGCTCTCGCCGAGGATCATCGAGAGCAGTCGCAGCGCATGGCGGCGCTGGTCG
Organism: Haloferula sp. BvORR071; assembly: GCF_000739615.1. Lineage (GTDB taxonomy): Bacteria > Verrucomicrobiota > Verrucomicrobiia > Verrucomicrobiales > Akkermansiaceae > Haloferula. The sequence continues at coordinate 57,266 of NZ_BATP01000004.1, read as the reverse complement.
GTGCGACCGGGCGTGCGCCATGCGAGTGCAAGCTGGAGTTGGTCGGTGTCGCGCTCGTCGATCACATGCCCGGGCTTGGGCAGGCTGCCGATCGGCACGAGTTCCACCGCTTCCCGGGAAGCCGGCAAGTGTGCTGCTAGAATCTCCGCCACCGCTTGCGGACTGAAAGGCCCGGCGACCGAGATGACGGTGTCGTTGCGGAAGTGGTGGCGGTCGCGGAAGGCCGATAGCTCCGCCTTCTTGATGCGGGCGATGCTTTCCTCACTGCCGGAGACGGATTCGCCCAAGGGATGCGGCGACCACAGCGCCGCGGAAATCAGATCGCCGATGTGGTCGCCCGGCGACTCACGATACATCACGATCTCCTCGGCAATCACCTCGCGCTCCAAGGGGATCTCCTTGGTCGGAAAGGTTGCGTTCCAGACGATGTCCGCGGTGATGTCCGCCAGCAGCGGCAGGGAGTCTGCATCGCCGCGGGCTTCGTAAACCACTTGGTCCTCGGTGGTGCAGGCATTCAGCGAGCCACCGGCGTCCTCGGCGTCCAGGCTGATTGCCCGCGCATCGCGGCGCTGGGTGCCCTTGAACACCATGTGCTCCACGAAGTGAGCCGTGCCCGCCAGCCCCGCCAAGTCATCCCGGCTACCGGCGGCGACGTGGATCGAGAAGGCGGCGCACTCGCTCCACGGCAGGGTGGATACCGCGAGGCGGAAACCGGAAGGCAGGACCAGAGATTCGTAGGTGGCCAGATTCATCGCAGCAGGGCGGTGGCGAGTTCGATATCCGCAGGCACCGTGATTTTGAGATTCGGGGAAGGGGAGGCGACCAGCTTCGTAAACACGCCGATGGCTTCCATGGCGGAAACTTCATCGGTCACGATCAGGCCCTTTTCACGCACCGTGGCATAGGCCTGCCGCAGCAGCGCTGTGCGGAAGATCTGCGGGGTTTCCATGAACCACAGCAGCTCGCGGCTCACGCTCTCGCGGGCGAAGTCATCGGCATCGGCTCGCTTGATCGTCTCCGTGACCTGTCGCGCCAAGGTGGCGGCTCCCGTGTCACCGGCTTCCGAGATGCAGGTGGAAATGGCCTGCGGAGTGACCAAAGGGCGGGCCCCATCGTGCACCGCCACCAGTTCTTCCTCCACCAAGGCCAAACCATTCTCGACGGAGTTCTGCCGCTCCTTGCCACCATCAGCACGCAGCAGCGGCTTGGGGAGACCCGTTCCCAGCGCCGCGAAACGCTCTTGCGGCGCGACCACGATCACGCGGGTCACCTCCGGCGTGGCCATGAAGGCATCCACGCTGCGGCGCAACACGGAGACACCGCGGATTTCCGCCGCGAGCTTGTCGAAGCCCATGCGGCGGCTGCTGCCCGCAGCGACGATGACGGCGGCGCAGCGCATCTCAGGACAGGCGCTTGGCGACCTCCTGCGAGAGCGTCTTGCCATCGGCCCGGCCGGCGGTGCGCTCCTGCACCAGCCTCATGACCTTGCCCATGTCGGCCTTGGAACTCGCACCGAGCTCGGCGACTGCCGCGTCCACGATCGCGGTGATCTCCTCAGCGGAAAGGGCGGCGGGAAGATATTTCTCCAGCACCACGATTTCGGCTTGTTCGGTGGCGGCCAGTTCGGTGCGACCGGCGGCGGTGAACTGCGCGATTGAATCCTGACGCTGCTTGATCTGCTTGCGGATCAGCGCGGTGATTTCTTCATCGTCGAGCGGCTTGCCTGATTGGCTGCGCTCGGCCGAGGTCATCACGTTCATCATCGCGGTCTTCAGGGCGCGGATCACGGCCAGGGCGACGGTGTCCTTCGCCTTCATCGCGGCCTTCAGGTCTTCGGGGATTCGGGTAGCCAAGTCGCTCATGGGAGGGACTTGGTAGCCGGGCCGCCCCTCGCGGGAAAGTGGAATCCACGCCCCGCCACCCCGGAAAAGCGGTGGCGCGTTGCCCGGGGGGAGGCTATGCCAAGCCCGTGGCTGGCCCATCTACCGCTTCCCGAGTCTATCTTTCCTTCATCGGCTTGGGCCTCGCCTTGGCCGGCGGGCTCTTTTTCGCCCTGATGTGGCGGAGCTTCCAGCGTGCCCGGGCCGTGGAACACTGGCCGGTGGTGCCCTGCGTGATCCTGGAGTCCGGGGTGGAGGACCGCCAGATCGACCCGAACAGCTCTCCGGAATACCGCTTCAAGGTCAGCTACGGCTACGAGTGGGAGAAACAGCCCTATAAAGGCAACTTGGTGAAGCTGTGGGGCAGCGGCTGGAGTTCGGGCACGGCGATCAGCGATGCCTACGTCAAACGCTACCCGGAGGGCTCGCAGCAGGAGTGCCACGTGAACCCGGAGAATCCACAGACAGCGGTGCTGGAAAAAGAATCAAAGGCCCCCGGCTACTCGCTGTGGTTCCCGGGGATTTTCGTCGTGGGCGGATTGGGGATGGTAGTTGGAGCGTGGCGGCCGCGGAAACAGGCGGTTCATGTGGCTTGACGGGCAGCGGGCCTCGTCTTCAGCCCGGACAACATTGATGTGACCGGTATGCCGGCAGGAAGCGTGGCGCGGGACCCGTCCTATCCCGCATCGGAGAATTTGTTGTGCCTGCCGGGCGCCACTTCGCGGGCGCCTTCTCAGGTTGCGCCATGGCCAGATTCAGGGCTTCACCGCCGCAATCAAATGAGGCAAATGCCCCATGGCGAGTTTCGGGAAGAGCCGCCCGAACTCTCCTCATCTCTCCACCCGCCACAGCGCATCCAGATCGCTCCACGCCTGCTTCGCCTCCTCACTCCAGCCATTCATGTCCGGATTGCCCTCCGGATGGTCTTTCCGCCAGGCCTTGTGGGAGTCGATCCGGCATCCTTCACGGAGCGAGGTGTCAAATGACTCACTCTCCTTCCAGATCGATTCGACGTAGCTCCCGCCCGCTGCCATCGCGAAGGGCCGGGCTCCGGCCTCGGCCAATTCCGCTGGCAATGAAGCCAGCCACTCGCGGCAAGCCGCGGGGTCTTCCTTGGCCCAATCCTCCGTCATCGAAAGCACCAAGCCGGACCGCGCTTGGTTAGTTCCAGCCTCCAGCATCTTCGCGGCGGCTGTGCCGCGCTCTTCCTTCGGCAGGGTCGTCCAGCGTTGGTATTGGCCAATCTCCTCATTCGAAATCCCCAGCTTGAGATACTTGGCATAAGGCGAGGATGCAAAGCCCTGCGGATCCAATTTCCGCCAATCGGTGAGCAGGCTGTGGGCGTAGATGGCAGGGCCGCTGATTCCGCGAGTCGCATCCAGATTCATAGACTCAAGGTCGAAGGCCAGCAGAGCATCTTGGATCTGCTCGGGACTCTGCAGCGAGGAGGTCATGAAGCCATCTCCGGTGGACCATCCCGGAAGCTTCAGGAAGAGCTCGAAGGCCCAGCGCGGCGATTGTCGGATCAGCAGCTCGCAGATCTTCGCGCCCCGCCCCCTTTCGATCACCGGCACATCGCGCTTCAAGACTTCCTCAACTGACAGGCTGTCTTGAAAGCCGGGGCCTTGCTGCGCCACGATCTCCATCGTCCACTTGGCAAGGCCCTCCGGGTCTCGCCATGCCCATGCCCCCGCGATCTCCAGGAGCACGAAATACCACATGCCATCCGCCCGGAACTTGAGCCACGACCACTCCGCGGCTGCCTTGCCATCCTCGGAGGCCCAGCGGATCAGCAAGGTTTTGGCCGCAAGAGTCAGCTGCCGGTCCTTGACCAACTCGATCGAATCGAGAAGCGCCGGGATCTCGGCTGTGGGCACCTCACCCAGTCGAACGGCCGCGGCCAGGCGCGCCTCATTGCCTTCCGCGCTTGCAGTTTGGGCCACGGCCTCCTGCCAGTTCTTGGACTTTGGCTCCTGTGGTGAAGGCTCGGCATGAGATCGGGCACTTGCCACCGGCAGCCTCTGCGGCCAGCAGGCATACCAAACTGCCGCAGTGAGCAAAGCGGCACACCCGAAGCTGAGGACTTGGCGCTGGAGGAAAGCATTCATGGCTTGGCATCACGGATTTCCACGAGTTCTTCCCGCAACCCGGCATCCAAGCTGGGATCGGCCAATAGGTTCTTCGCGGTATCGCCCGGTTGAGCGAGGATCTGGCGGAATCCAGCTCGCGCGATACTCATGCGCAGATCAGGATCCCTCAGGCACGCAGCCCAGAGGATAAGATTGCTGTGATCCTCCCGCCGCGCAGCATCCCGGATCGCCCCGAGTAAAACCGCGTCGACTTCGACTTCCTCGCGGTGTCCCGCCAGCCACGGCACTGCCACTGCGGGATTGCCCTTGGATACCAGTGCAGCACCGATGGCCTTCAAGATCTCTTGGCGCGAAAGCCCGGCGGCAAGACCTGCGGCCATCGCGTCGGCTTCACCTGCGGTGGTATCCGTGATCTGGTCGAAATGAGAAATCGTTCCGCCGCCGGCTGTTTTGGTCCGCGAGGCGAGCTTGCTGTAGTGACCGGTCTTGGCGAGGGCGGCTTCGAAGTGTTCCTGCGGGCTCAGGGCTGCTAGCACCTTCGCGGCGTCTTCCGGCCGGCTTCGGTTGAGGCTTTGCCACAAGAGCACGCGTGCCTCTCCCGCCGGCTCTGTTTCGGGAAATCCCGATAAGGCCCGGAGGACCTCTAACAGGCGATCCGGATCGATATTGTGCCAAGCGTTGCCATAGGGATCTTCGCCAGCGAGTCCGCGCAAGCAACGGCGTCGCGCATCGGCATTCGGCAGAGCTCGGATGAACTCGAAGGCGTCGCTTACGTTGCCGCGCAAGACATAGTCGTTCGCCACCTCCATCGCGAATCCTTCGCCCACGCTGCCGTTCCAGCGATGCTCCTTGAATCCCTCGTCGCCCCAATGCTCACGTAGCCAGGCATCCGCTTGCTTCAGGTCCTTCTCCACCCAAGCCCGGAAGAGATTGCCTAACATGTAGGTGGATGTCTCGGCATCGACCTTCTCCCCTGGCTTGTTGAGGAGGACGTAGCTCAGCGCTGCCGCCGGATCTTGGTCGAGCCAGCGCTCAAACAGGGGGGCGTAGCAGGCAGTCTGCTCGGCCACCGTGAGCTTTTCCCCGGCCAGCACGACGAATGCAGGGATATCCGCGATGGCGACGCGATCGAGAATTGCCCTCAGCCGCAGCGTCACCAGTGAATGTCCGGGACCCGCCTGGTTGCGTTTGATCTCCGCGATCAGGTTTTCGATCGAGGTATCCGTCACCGGTCGCAGCAGATAGGCGAGTCCGGATTCTCGGGCGGATGTGGGAGTGCTTGCCATGGGCACCGGAGGCACTGGTGTCGGGCGGGACTTCGCGAGGAGGCCAGCAGAGATGAGGGACACCAAGGCGACACCCGCGAGCGCAGGCTTCATGAGCCCGGAGAGCGATGGTGATCCCGCTGCGGGTAGAGACTTCATGGCCTGCAGTGAAACCTTCGCCACCATGGAATCTGGTGGAATGCTTCGCCCCATGCTGCTCATCGTGCTGCCGAGTAAGGCGCTACCGGTTGTGATGCCGCGCCGCTTGAGGACGGCTGCGAGCTTCTCCAAGGCCCGCGAGACACGCTTGCGGGCGGCGACCTCGCTCAAGCCAAGGGTTCCCGCCACGCTGCGGAAATCTCGATCCTCGAAATAGCGCATGACCAGCGCGCTCCGGTCGGACGAAGGCAGGCTGAGCATCGCGGAGTCGAGTTCGCGGGCCAGCAGTTCGCGGTCGGACTCATCAGGGGTGGGAGGGTGGTTCATGGCTTCCATGGAGACGAGTTCGCGCTGGCGCCGCCGGCTTTCGCTGCGGACGTGGTTGGCTGCCCGGCGGCAGGTCTGGCGGTAGAGCCACGCGGAAAGCTGCGCTGGATCCAGTCCGGAGGATTTCCGCACCAGCAGGGTGAAGACCTCCTGCATCACATCCTGCGCGGCACTGCGATCGCCATTCAGGCGGCGCAGGGCGGTGGCAAAGACCAGCGGCGAGTGCTGCCGGACCAGTTCGCGGAAGGCCGCTTCGGAGCGGTCACGGTTGAAGCGTTGCAGAAGTTCGAATGGATTGTCCGCCATCGTTTCCATCAAGACACCGCAGCCACCCGGGATGAGACAGAAAAATTCACCTCTCCTTCATGCGCCGTAAGCCGGGGTTCTTGCCGTGGCTGCTGGAAGCAGGAAGGATGTGCCGACGACGAACGATGAGCAAACCCAGCGACGGCATTACGAAGTGGCTTACGCGCCTGATCGGTTTCCTTGCCGTGGTGACAGGTCTGCTGCCCTTGCTGGGCTGGATCGGCGGCGGGAGCTTCTGGCTCCTCGATCTCTGCAATCACTTCCAGTATCAATACGCTTGGTTCCTCCTGCTATGCGCGATCCTGCTTCTGAGGCTGCAGTCGCGGCGAATGGCGATGGTGGCAGCGCTGCTCTCACTCATCCCGTTATCGCGGGTCGTCCCGGGCTATCTACCGGCGCCGGCGGTGGCGCAGGGTTCGACGGTCGTGAAGATCGCATCCTTCAATGTGCTGGCCTCAAATCAAAAGCATGCGCGGACCATCGCTTGGGTGAAGGAAACGCTGCCTGATGCGATTTTCTTCACGGAGGTGAGCGAAGAATGGACGGAGGCATTGAAGGCGCTGGAGGGCGTGTACCCGCACTTCATCAATGATGGCCCGGACATGGCCTTCTTCTCCAAGTTCCCTATCTCTAGCTTCGAGATGCACCGGGTGAGCAAGATCGAGTTTCGCCTGCTGGAAGCGCGGCTGGCGACCCCGGGCGGGCCGCTGGTTTTCTTTGCCGGGCATCCGCTGCCGCCGCTTACCCCGGACTGGGCGAAAGCATTGGACGACTTCATGGCCGCAGCGGAGCAGGAGGTCTCACAAGAGCAGGGCAGGGTGGTTTTGGTCGGGGATTTCAATGCCACGCGCTGGAGTGCGAAGACCAAGGACCTCTACAAGCTTGGCCTGCAGGATGCCTCGAAGGGCAAGGCTCCCGGGCCCACCTGGAGCCGCGGCAATCCGGTGCTCGGCATCCCCATCGACCACATCCTGTTTCGCGGTGAGGGGATGAGTTGCAAGAGCTTCTTGATCGGCCCGGATATCGGATCAGACCACCGGCCAGTGGTCGCGGAGCTATCGTGGTAACCTTGAGTAAGAGATGACCTGGCGATCCGTCCTCATGCCCAAGCCCAAGCCATTCATCGCGCGCTTGGCAGTGATTGCAGGCATCTTGCCGATCGTTGGCTGGCTGGGCGGCAGCTACTGGCTGCTGGACCTCTTCAATCATTTCCAATGGCAGTATGCAGGCGCCCTTGCGATTGCGGTTATCTGTCTCGGCTGCTGGAAGGCATGGCGGCTGGCCTTGCTGACTGCGCTGTTCCTGGCGGTGCCACTTGTTAGGCTAGCGGAGCCATCCCTGCCTTCGTTGCACAAGCCGGCGATCGGCGCGTCCCTGCGCTTCGCTTCCTTCAATGTGCTGACCGCAAACGAGCGTTACGCGGATGCCGTTTCGTGGATCCGCGAGACCGATCCGGATGTGATCTTCCTGCCCGAGGTGGATGAAGTGTGGGCGGAGCACCTGAAGCCGCTGCTCGCCAGCCATCCGCATGCGGTGGAGCACATCGTGGAAGGAAACTTCGGCTTTGCCTGCTACTCGAAGCTACCCATCCTGAAACAAGAGATCATTCCCTGTGGCGAAATGGAGCTGCCTCTATTGAAGCTCCGCCTTCAAGGTCCGCAAGGAGAGTTCACCTTCTTCGGCGCGCATCCGGTGCCGCCCGCCACCGAGTTTTGGGCGAATGAACGCGATGCCTTCCTTCTGATTATTGCCGAGCAAGTGAAGGCCGAACCTGGAGCGGTGGTGCTGGCAGGAGATCTGAACGCGACGATCTGGAGTCGTGCGATGAAGCCGCTCTTCGCTGCGGGATTGCAGGGGCGCTCGGTCTCGCCGACCTGGGAACGCGGCAACCCGCTCTTGGCTACCCCCATCGACCACCTGCTCTACCGCGGTCCATTGGATAAGCCTCAGTCCGATGGCCTCAAACGCCGCTGGGTCGGCCCCGATCTGGGATCGGACCACCGGCCGGTGGTGGCGGAGATCGCGTGGTGAATTTTCTTGGAGTGATGAAGTGTCCACGTTTGTTCCCACCTGGGCCCATGAACTTGTTTGTCGGCCTTGCTGTAGTTGTGGGGCTTCTGCCGGTTCTGGGATGGATCGGGGGACGTTTCTGGTTCTTCGATCTCTTCAACCATTTCCAACTTCAGTACGCCGCCTTCCTGCTAGCGGTTCTAATTTTTGTCCTTTGCCGGAGGGCTTGGCGGCAGACTGCTCTTGTCGTGGCTCTCTTGTTGGTGCCGGCAGCCCGCGTAATCCCTTGTTGGGTGGTCCCAAGCGAACAAGCGGGAGGAACCGCTTTGCGTTTCGCTTCATTCAATGTGGAGACTTCAAACACGCGGTATGCGGAGGCCGTTTCCTGGGTTCGGGAAACGGCTCCCGATGTGGTCTTCTTTCCCGAGGCAGATGAGACTTGGGCCAACGAATTGAGGCTGCTATCGGCGAGTTACCCTTACTCCGTCGAGTATGCAGGCCGGGGCAACTTTGGCTTCGTCTTCTACTCGAAGCTGCCGATTCTGGATCGTGAGATAGAGTCTCAAGGCAAGCGCCGGCTGCCTTGCCTGAAGGTGCACCTGCAAGCTCCTGCGGGAGTGATGACCTGCTACGGCGTTCATCCGAATCCACCCGGCGGCGCCGCTCACACCGACGAACGTGATAGCTATCTGAAGGCCGTCGCCGACGATATGGCTCAGGAGCCTGGAGCCGTGGTAGTGGCGGGGGATTTCAATGCGACTCCATGGAGCAGCGCGATGAAGCCTCTTTTTGTCGCAGGATTGAGAGGTACTGCGGTCTCCCCAACGTGGCAACGCGGAAGCTTGGTATTCGCGATTCCGATCGATCACTTGCTCTACCGGGGACCGCCGGGGAAACCGCTTGCCGCAAAGTGCTGGAAGCATTGGGTAGGCCCGGATCTCGGTTCCGACCACCGGCCGGTGGTGGCGGAGATCGCATGGTGAGGTTAGAGCATTCGAAGAAGGGTCGTGGCCGTCCTTTGGGGAAATCCCTTCCGAGAACGGCTATGCCGCTCCATCATATGGCCCAAGGTTGCCGGCCGCGGCCGTCCTAGCCCGAAGGGCGAAGATGGCAACAGTCGGCTACCCGGGGTATCGTCTTTTATGAAATGCTCTAACTCCCGAAGATCCGCTTCCACCAAGGTCGCTGAACTGCGACGGATCCACATTTTGGCATCGGAACGCGGCAGAGGTTCCGCCGCGACAAAATCGCTTCGATGAGTGAGGCCGCCTCCGCAGGTCCACAAACTTCCGTGGCGGTCTCGTGGAGAGCGTGCTCATACACGACCGAGAGTTCGCCGCTTGGTAATTCGTCGACCTGCACCTGCATTCCGTCTCGTGAGAAGCTGGCAACTCGCTTTTTCCGATCAAACTCGAAGTCGTAGCGCTGCTCCCATGTTTCGAGCAAGCGCCCCATCAATTCATCGAGCGGGCCGAAGGCGGTAGACATGAGCGGAGCTTTGCAGAAGATCGAAGGCGCTCAAGCCAATGCCCTCGCGGCTTTTGTCACTCCTGGAGCCGGAAGTAATCGAGCCCGAAATAATAGCGCGGCCCGGTCGTTGCGGGATTCGTCCCGGTGACTTCCACCCGGATCTCAAATTTCCCATCCACCGGCGTGAAGGTGCCAAGCTCGATGTCTCCGGAGTGGCTCACGGACTTGGCATAGCCATCGAATCTCACTGCCGCCGGCTTGTCGTTCACGGTGAAGGACAGGGTGGCATAGTCCGCCGCACGTGTGGCTCCCACGATCAGCTTCTTCGGCCTCGCATCCGGAGCAGGAAGCTCGAGTGTCACCTGGTTTTCCTCTGCCGTGCCACGAACCAGAAGCTGCTTGCCACTGCTCCACATGCCGATGCCGAAGAGCTGCATGTCCTGCGTTTCCCGAACCATGCCGGCGGTGGAGGATGAGATCCTCAGTCCTTCTGCCTCCACTACACCGGGGAAGGCCGCGGGCGGCTTTTGGGCGTCCTGCAAGGTCGGGATGGGAGCTGTCGCATTCGCCACTTCCGGCTGGCGATTCGATGACCCGCCGGGGAAGGCATACCAATGCGTGGTGGCGGCATAGATCATCCTGGTGGGTGCCCAGGAGATCAGCTCGATATCGAAGTCCAAAGAGCGCGTGAAGGGAATACTATCAAGGTTGCGCGTGCGGGTCAGGACGTTGTGCCCCTGCGTCCGCGGCTCATCGACCCGGATCTGGTTGGCGAAGGGCGTCTGCATGATCCCGCGTGGGGCGAAGGAGTAGCCGTAGTAATCCTCCGTGCCGGTGCCGAGATGGGAGGGCAGGGTCTCGCCATCCAGGCGGATCTTCTCGTCACCCTCGCCATACCAGGTGGGGACTTCATTGTAGAGGGAGAGGGTATCGCCGACATAGACGCCGCGACCGCCGAGCTTGATGAAGTTCCAGTCGCGCGCCGGCGGCGTGCGAAGATTGCCTTCATAATGCCACGCGGTGTGGAAGTGCATTGAGCGCTGGTCCCAAGTCCAGGGGCCGAGGATGCACTCCAACTCGCTCATGATGGGAGTCCGTCCGGCATTCAGCAGCGTGATCCGGCCCGAGCGTGCGTAGGGCATCACCCATCGGCATGTCATCCAGCCATCCGCGGACACACTCCGGTACCAGCTCTGGAGTTCATTGAGCCCGGCACCGCTGCCGAAGAAATCGCTGGCTGGACACCACACCGTCTCCTCCCCGTCGAAGCTGATCTTCACGATCATGGCTCGCAGCAGTGTGGCAGGGTTCTCGCCCTTGTCCGGCTTGATGCGAAGCCGGATCTGGCGCACGGCCGCTGCTCCCGCGGGCAGGTCGAGGGAACTCTCCACGCCACCCGCCTGGAAGCCGTGGACCCCCAGCGGGCTGGAAGTCTCGATGCCGCCGGTAAATTCCGGCGGCATGCCCTCCGGCTCCGGTGGTGAAAGCAAGGTCTTACCCGCCTTCTCGATCGCGCTGCGTGCCGCTTCCAGCTTCTCAGTCATGAAGGTCTCCACCTTCGTGCCAGCCGCATACTTCCGATAGTTGATCTGATAGTAGCGCGGGCCTTCGCCTTTCTCCTCCCAAGTGACCTTGCAGTGCTCCGCGTAGGGGATGGGCAGCATCAGCGTGTTGCCGCCATTGCCGTCCGCCGTGTAGCCGGGGTGGGGGATGACCATAGGCTCCTTCAGGCCGAGTGTTCCGCTCATGAGATCATAGGCGGGAAAGGTGAGCGAAGGGGCAGCTGCACCATCGAGGTAGATGCGGATCACCCCGTGCTTGTTCTTCACCGTGGTGAGCCAGAAGCGCACCAAGCACCCCGGCCCCTCCGCATCCATCATCACGCGTTCCTTGCGGCTTTCGGTAACCTCGTCGCGGATGAACTGGGTGTGGTCGTCATTGGCGAACCAGCCGTCGCGATCCGCGGCCACCGTGCGTCGGTCATAGCTGCTCGCCTGCAGGCATGTGTAGGCGGGCTCCGGCCATCTCGCGACGGAATCGTAGTCCGTCATCTCCGCGATCAAGCTGGCAAGTGTGACCGGTGCTGCGGTCTCGGCACGGACGCTTCCAGCGAGGATCAGGGCAGCTGAGGCGAAACGGAGGAGTTTCATCGGTTCCGGCGAATCTCTGGCGGGCTTGGCAAGCTGAGAACAGGAACTTGTGAGCCCGCGCTGCAAATGTTGTCCTCGCAGCTTCACGGACCTGTAACGGGTAACCTTCCGCCGAAATGAAAAACCCCGTCGCCCTTGCGGACGACGGGGTCAATAAATCAATCAAACTGCCAGCAGGAAGCTTACTTGCGCTTGGCTTCCTCGCGCTCCTTGGCGGCCTTGATCACGTCGTCGGAGACGTTCTTCGGGCAAGGGGCGTAGTGGCTGAACTCCATGGAGAACTGGCCACGGCCGGAGGTCATGGTGCGCAGGTCGCCGATGTAGCCGAACATCGCGGAAAGCGGAGCTTCCGCCTTCACGCGCACGCCGCCCGGAGTCGGCTCCTGACCTTGGATCATGCCCCGGCGACGGTTGAGGTCGCCGATCACGTCGCCCACCTTTTCCTCGGGCGCGAAGACATCGAGCTTCATCATCGGCTCGAGGATCTGCGGACCGCACTTCGGCATGGTCTGGCGATAGGCAGCCTTGGCCGCGATTTCGAAGGCGATGTTGCTGGAGTCCACGGCGTGGAAACCACCTTCATTGAGCGTGACCTTGAAGTCCAAGCAGGGGTAGCCGGCAAGAGGTCCCTTATCGACAGAGGTCTTGAAGCCCTTGTCGACGGCCGGGATGAACTCCTTCGGGATGCTGCCGCCCACGACCTTCGACTCGAAGATGAAGCCGGAGCCGGGTTCGCCGGGCTCGATGGTGTAATCGATCTTGGCGTACTGACCGGAACCACCGGACTGCTTCTTGTGGGTGTAGCTGTCCGTCACCGGCTTGGTGATGGTTTCGCGGTAGGCGACCTGCGGGGCGCCGACGTTAACCTCCACCTTGTGGGTGCGCTTCAGGATGTCGATCTTGATGTCCAGGTGGAGCTCACCCATGCCCTTGAGAATCATCTCATTGGTTTCCTCGTCGGTCTCGACGCGGAAGGACGGGTCTTCCTGCACCATCTTGCCGATGGCGGTGGCGAGCTTCTCGGCGTTGGCCTTGTCCTTCGGGGCGACGGCGATGGAGATCACCGGATCCGGGAACACCATCGGCTCCAGCGTGGCCGGGTTCTTCTCGTCGCAGAGGGTGTGGCCGGTCTGCACGTTCTTGAGACCCACGATCGCCACGATGTCACCCGCCTGAGCGGAGTCGACTTCGTTGCGGTCGTCGGCGTGCATTTCCACCATGCGGCTGACGCGCTCGGTCTTGCCGGTGAAGGAGTTCAGGATCGTGTCACCCTTCTTGATCGTGCCCGAGTAGATACGGGTGAAGGTCAAGGCGCCGAACTTGTCGTCCATGATCTTGAAAGCCAGCGCGCGGAGCGGCTTGCTCGGATCGCTGACGGCGAATTCGCCCGTAGCATTGCCTTCGGCATCCACTTCCGGGAGCGGCTTCACTTCCGGCGGGGAAGGCAGGAAGTCGACCACGGCGTCGAGCACGAGCTGGAGGCCCTTGTTCTTGAAGGAAGAACCGCAGTAGGTCGGGAAGAAGGCCATCTCGATCGCGCCCTTACGGATGCAGCGCTTGATGGTGTCGATGTCCGGCTCCACGCCTTCGAGGTACTTCTCCATCACCTCGTCGTCCTGCTCCACGGCAGTTTCGATCAGAGCGGCACGGTATTCCTCGACCTTGTCCACCATGTCGGCGGGCACGTCTTCGATCTTGAAGTTCTCGGGCTGGCCGGATTCGTCCCAGATGTGGGCCTTGCGGGTCAGAAGGTCGACCACGCCGACGAACTCGGACTCAGTGCCGATCGGCAGCACCATCACCAGCGGGTGGGCACCCAGGATGCGCTTCACCTGGCCGATCACGCGGTAGAAGTCTGCGCCGATACGGTCGAGCTTGTTGACGTAGATCACGCGGGAGACCTTGGAGTCGTTCGCGTAGCGCCAGTTCGTTTCGGACTGGGGCTCCACGCCGCCGGAGCCGCAGAACACGCCGATGCCGCCGTCGAGGACCTTCAGCGAGCGATACACTTCGATGGTGAAGTCGACGTGGCCCGGGGTGTCGATGACGTTGAATTGGTGGCCCTTCCAGAAACAGGTGGTGGCGGCGGACTGAATGGTGATACCGCGCTCGGCTTCCTGTTCCATGAAGTCCATGGTGGAAGCGCCGTCGTGAACCTCACCGATCTTGTGGATCTTGCCGGTCAGCTTGAGAATCCGCTCGGTCGTGGTGGTCTTGCCCGCATCCACGTGAGCGAAAATGCCAATGTTGCGGTATTTGGTGAGGTCCTTCATGCTCTTAGGTGTAATGCGTTGGGCACCGGCGGGATGCGCCGGGGCGACTTCCTTAGTCGGCTTCCGGCAAATGGCAATCCCGGACTCACGGAATTTCAGGTAAAATCAGAGGCTTGGGACAAAGGGCCAGAGCAGACCCGCTGGAGCGCAATTCAGGACGTCCTGTGCTCAAGATTCCCCCGCCTCAGGAACCGCTATGCTCAGCCGCCTTTTCCGCACCTGTCGCCGCCCACAGGATCGAATTCCTTAGCAGGGCGGTATAGTTTTCATTCTGGATCAGGCTCGGGTGGTGGCCCATCTGGATATAGACGTTCCTGGCCTTCATTTTCGGGTTCGACCAGACCACCGGGTGGTCGCCCATCTTGACCTCGGAATCCGGCTTGTAGGAGGCCTCGTCCACCTTGGCCAGGACTAGGACCTTCGGCCGGGGATTCTTGTCGTAAGTATACCATTCCTCCTCGTCGATCGTGAAGGTCTTGGGGAGCCCCTTGAAGCAGGGGTGATCCGCGGCCTCCACCTCGACCGTGCCGGAGGCGCGCTTGGCGATGTAGGACTTGAAGCGGATCCCGCCCATGAAGTCGGAGAACCACGGCCACATCGGGTAGCCGTCGAACTCACCGAGCAGAGTGGCGTGGTGCAGACCCACCCAGCCGCCCCGGCCGTTCTCGATGTAGTCCTCGAAGGCGGCCTTAGCCTCATCGCTCCAGCGGTAGGGCGGGTAGTTGAGCTGGATGACGAGCTGATATTTGGCGAAGAGCCCTTTATTGAAACCCTTCGGCTCCTCGAAGACATCGTAGGCGAAGTTTTCCTTCGCCGCGGTGGTTTTCAGCCAATCCAGCGCCGCAGTTACGAAAGGGCCATGGTTATCGTCCTTCTCCGCCAGCACCACCGCCCGGAAGCGGGGCGGGGGATCTTCAGCCCGCGCGACCGAAAGCAGGGCGGTGATCAATAGAGCGGCAGTGGCAAGCAGGGTTTTCATGGGGTAGATCAGTTGGATGAGGACATCGCCGTGACGGCTTGGAGGAACCAGGCGGAGTGGGGAATCCACTGCTCGGTCCAGCGCCACTCGTTGCCATTCGCGTGAAAGTGGAAGTCGATCCCGGACCCGTCGGCATTCTTGCCGGTGATCCCGTTCGAGATCCCACCGCGGCCTGAGCCATGGCCGAACATCGATTTCATGTAGGGCACGTTTGTCTTCCCATGCTCATACATGAAACAGACGTCATAGGGATTGCCTCCCAGAATCCATGCCACCTGATCCGCGGCGAAGCGGCCGAGTTCCGCCTTCACCCCATAGGGCGCTGCCTTGTCCGGATACACCAGCCGCCCGCCGACAATCGCCGCCGCCGCGAGCGAGCCGAGCCGCGCATTCTCGCCCTGCCACCACCAGCCGCTCTCATTCTCGTGCGGGATGAAAAAGCCATCCTTCACCTCTCCACGGAACAGAAAGGACTGCCGCGCATAGCCGAAGGGATTCGTCGCCTTAGCCGTCACACGGAGCTGGTAGTCGAGGAAAGCGCGGATTGCAGCTAGCGCTGGTTCTCGCGCCACGCTCTCCGCTTCCTTGTCCAGATAGCGCGCCAGTGCGAGCACCGGAAGGCCCGCATCCGAGGCATGCCAGTAGGGGCGCTTGCCCCCGTCGGCAATGAAGTAGCCTTCCGGGCTCTGGCGCTTGATCAGCTTGGCTGCGCGATCCCTTGCCGCATCGCGATACTCTGGCTTCTCTGTGGCAATCCACAGCTCGGTGGCGGCCAGCAGCGCGCAGTGGTCATCGATGATGTTCTCCTTGTGATCGTCGGCATACTTCAGGTTGTTCACCTGCAGGTGGGCAAAGGCCCTTTCCGCCGCTTCCAGATAGCCGGCATCCTTCTTCCACTTGGAAATCCGGGCCAGCGCGGCGATGCCCATTCCTCCTCCGTCACGGAAGGCGCATTGGTAGTCGTCCGTCGTCTTGCTATCCGCCAGCAGCCCCACCACGCGACGCTCCGATGGATCCTTCTTAAAGTAGCTGAAGACGGTCATGTAGAAGTAGCCCTCGTCCGAGAGCGAGCGCAGCAGATACTCCGCGCCATAGAGTGCCTCATCCTGTAAAGCCGCCTTGGCACCCATCTTCTCTAACAAGGGACCGGCCGTCTCCAGCGTGTTCACCATCGACCACACCACCAGCGGGGTCTGCTGCGGGCACATGTAGCGCGTGTAGGCCAGGTGGGAGAAATACTTGCTGACATCGCCCGAGGCATCGCACCAGCCGCCGCGCAGATCCACGCGCTTGTCGCTGCCATGAAGCAGTAGTTGTCGGTCCGCCTCCAGCTCCTCCTTTGAGTCCGCCCGCTGGTGCTTGTAGAAGCCGGTGATCGCAGGGATCGCGAGCTTAGGCAGTGCCTGCTCGCCGATCTCGAAATCCGTGGAGCTCCAGGTCTTCCCCTTGTCCTCGATTTCCAAGTGGAACTTCCCCGCCTCCGCGAGCCCCGAGAAATCCATCCGGTAAAAGTTCCGCCCGGGAAACCAGTCCTCGCACTTCGTCCCACTCGCAAGCGGTGCTTCGAAGACCTTCCCCTTGTCCCCGGCAATCCGAAAGCGCACGCTCTCCGTCAGAGGCTCGGCCGTTTCCACCACCGCGACCTTCGGTGCCTTTAAATCATACACCACTTGGTTCGCGTGGATCACCACCGCTGCCACGCTGGATCTCGGTTCCTTTTCCTCCGCGGCAGGCGCATGGGAACTCGTCAGAATCCCCAGAAAAGAGATGAATTGAAGTCGGGAAGGGGACATGGATCGCGATCTCACTTTTCGTTCCTCCCACCGAGCCAGAGCAGGCTGTTCAGGATGAGTTGGCTTTCGATCTCGTTCTTGAAGGTGAAGGATAGTTCCTTGTTGGTCTTCCCTTCGTAGTCGATGTCGTTGTGGCCCATGTTGAAATAGACCATGTGATACTTCTTGTTCGTCCACACCACCGGGTAGTCGCCACTGTGCCAGATCTCATGCGGCTTCGGTCCGGTGCCGAGTGGGAAGCTGGAGGGATCGATTGAGAGCAGCACCGTGATGTCCGGATTTTCCCGCAGGTTATTCTTCCAGCGGTACCACTCGTTCGGCGCGGACTTGAAGGTCGCGGGTAGTCCCCTCAGCGCGGGATGGTCCGGCACTTCCACCTTCAGCACTGCCGAAGTCGGTCGCCACGTGTTGCTCCCATACTCGCCGGAGCCAAGAAAGGTATCGTGATACCAGGCCCAGTCAGGCTTCACCGAGGAGTCCTTCAGCGCAAAGGCCGCGAAGTGGAAGCCCATCCACGCACCACCCTTCTCCATGTATTCTTGGAATGCCTGCCGCTGTTCTGGACCCTCGGGCCGGGTATCGAGGAAGACCACCACCTGGCAGTCCGCCAGATAAGTCGCGTTCAGCTTCTTCCAGTCATTCGTCGTTTCATAGGTAAACCCGTGTTCCTTGGCCATCGCCGGGAACCACTCGTTTGCCTCCTTCATGAAGCTGATGTGCGCTTGGTCCTCCTTGCCGGTGTAGAAGGCCGCGACCTTGAAGGGCTTCGGGGCTTCCTCCGCGCGGAGGGAAAAGGGAAATGCCGCCGCGAGTGTCAGCACGGCTGTGAGGATCATCTTGGGTTTCATGTCCGATCACTGGAAACGCGCTTCATGACGAATGCCTTTCCTTAAAGTGTTGCATCTTTTTGCAGCGCTCGGAAGGCCGCATTTCCTTCCTCCCTGCCTGCGGGAAGAATGCTGGACGCCGCGAAAATCCGTCCGATGCTCCGCGCGTGACCCCGCAAGTCATCCTCGAAATCGATAACGTGGTGAAGAAGTTCGATGACTTCACCGCGGTGGACGGCGTTTCACTCAAGGTCTGCGCCGGAGAGACTGTCGGCCTCTTGGGGGTGAACGGCGCAGGCAAGACCACGCTGATGAACATGATCCTGGGCCTGACCACGCCCAGCGGCGGGGCGATCCGCGCCTTTGGCATGGACCTCCAGAAGCACCGCCTGGAAATCCTTCAGCGCGCGAACTTCTGCACCACCTACGCCACCCTCCCGGGGAACATCGGCGTTCGCCACAATCTCGAAATCTTTGCTCGCCTCTACTCGGTCCCCAAGCCGAAGCAAAAGGTTGCCGAGCTTTTGGAGCTGCTGGAGATCAGCAAGCTCGCGGAGAAATCCACCGGCCAGCTCAGCGCCGGTGAATCGACCCGTGTTAATCTCGCCAAGGCCCTGCTCAACGATCCCGAGCTACTCCTGCTTGATGAGCCAACCGCCTCGCTCGACCCGGATATCGCCGACAAGGTTCGCAAGCTCGTCCGTCACGTCCAGCGGGAGCGACATCCCGCAATCCTCTACACCTCGCACAACATGCGCGACATCGAGGAGGTCTGCGACCGCGTGCTCTTCCTCCATGCCGGCAAGATCCTCGCGCAGGGAACGCCCGACGAGATCACCAAGCACTTCCAGGAAGACGATCTCGAAGATGTCTTCATCAAGATCGCGCGCTCGGATCAAGGGGCTTTGAAGTAGTCTGCACGCAGTCCGGGCGGAGGGGCTTCAATCCACCAACAAGACCTCCGCGTTCGCCGACCGCAGGCGGAAGGTCTTCGCCGAAAGGTCATGCGAGGCCTTGATCGACCTCACCGTGCGGCTCTTCACCCGCATCAGCACGGAATGTGTGCGCGCGATCTTGCCGTCCACCCGCACGCCGCGGAGCAGCGAACTGTCGGAGATGCCTGTGGCGCTGAAGAGGATCCGGTCCCCCTTCGCCAGGTCCTTCGACAGATACACCCGGTCCAGCAGTTTTTCGTGGCCCTCGGCGATCAGCACGCGTCTCTCCAAGCCATCCTTCGGCCAGATCTTCGCCTGCAAGCCTCCGCCTAGGCAACGCAGGCCAGCTGCAGAAAGAACACCCTCCGGCGCACCTCCGATACCCACGTAGAGATCGACATTGCTCTCCGGCAGGGCCGGCGCGATCGCCGCGGCGATGTCGCCGTCCGAGATCATCCGCAGCTTGGCCCCCATCCGCCGCACCGCGTCGATGTAAGGCTGGTTGCGGGGACGATCGAGGATCATCACGACGATATCCCGGATGTCCTTCTCAAGAATCTTCGCGGTGAGCTTGATCACCTCCTCGGTCGGAGCCTCCACGCTGATCGGCAGCTTGGGATCGGCGATGAAGGCCTTCCGCACCTTCTCCGGATAGGAGAGCTTTTCGAGATAGAAGGCCGGGATGTCCTCCAGCGCACTCGCCTCACCATCCACCGGGATCGCGGCGGCAATGCAGGAGACGGAGTTCGCCATGCCCTTCGAGACATTGGTGGTGCCGTCCACCGGATCCAGCGCGATGTGGAATTGCGGTGCGCCTTCTTCCCATGTGCCGACCTTCTCGCCTTTGAAAATGCCGGGAGCCTCGTCCTTGATGCCTTCGCCGATCACCACTTCGCCACGCATGTCCATCAGGTCGAACATGCCGCGGATGGCATCACAGGCAGCCGCATCGGCAGCCTCCTTTTCGCCGCGGCCCATCCAGCGGTGGGCCACGATGGCGGCTCCCTCCGTGGCACGGAGGAAGTCCATTTCAAAGATACGTTCAGCGTCGATCATGGGGAGGGAGGAGTAAGCAATTTCTTGGCTGGGACAGGGCAAATCACCTCAGCTCGCGATGACGCTTTTGAATCGCTGGTATGCGGCCTGCCAATCGTCCTGCTGCTGTGGCTGATAAGTCTGGAAATCGAAGGAGCGCCGGATCAGGGCCCGGCCCGCCGCGAGATCCGGCAAAGCTCCGGTTGCGATCATCTGCACCACGATATTCCCGCAGGAGGTGGCCTCGATCGGTCCGGCGACGACCTCGATCCCCAGCGCGTTCGAAGTCGCTTGCGCTAAGAAAGCATTCTGGATGCCGCCGCCACCGGCGTAGAGCCGCTCGAAACGCTTGCCCGAGAGCGCGCAGAAATTCTCGAAGACCACCCGGTACTTCAGAGCCAGGGATTCGGAGGCGATCCGGAGGATCGTGCCCTTGTCCTGCGGCACCGCTTGGCCGGTGCGCTCGCACCACGCGCGGATCTTGTTCGGCATCTCCCCGGGCGCTGCGAAGATCGCATCATCCGGATCGATGAAAGCGGAGAAGGCCGGAGCATCCGCAGCCAGCTTCGCCATCTCGCCATAGGAGAGCGCCTCACCATCCAGAGCCCACTGGCGCTTGCATTCCTGGATCAGCCAGAGGCCGGCAATGTTCTTCAGGAAGCGCACCGTGCCCTCCACGCCCAGCTCATTGCAGCAGCGCGCGGCAAAGGCTGCGGGCGTGCGGATCGGCTCGCGGGTCTCAAGCCCCATGATCGACCAAGTGCCGGAGGATAGCCACAGCGCATCTTCGCCTTCCATCGGAATGCCAGCCACGGCGGATGCCGTATCATGCGAGGCACTGGCCACCACCGGAATGCCTTCCATCCCGATCAAGCGCGCGACTTCCGGAAGGATCGGTCCCAGCACCGTGCCAGGAGGCACGATCTTCCCGAAGATCCGCGAGGGCAGTCCCAGAGTCTCAATCACTCCCCATGCCCAATCGCCGGTGGAGGCATCGAGCAATTGCGAGGTCGAAG
The DNA here is from genome assembly GCF_000739615.1 of Haloferula sp. BvORR071. GTDB lineage: Bacteria > Verrucomicrobiota > Verrucomicrobiia > Verrucomicrobiales > Akkermansiaceae > Haloferula. The sequence continues at coordinate 36,751 of NZ_BATP01000004.1, read as the reverse complement.
CAATGGTGCGTTCCACCACCTTCTTGCCGCTCAGCCAGTAGGCCAGCAGGTCGGGGATGAAGAGCAGTTGGTTCGCGCTCGCGAGGGCAGGGGAGCAGGCCTGCTCCTCCGCCATCAGGTGCAGCGAGGAGTTGTAGAAATTCGTGGTGATCCCGGTCTGCGCATAGATCTCCGCCTCGGACAGGCGGGCATGCATCACCGCCGGCATCCCCTCGTGGCGGGCGTCACGATACTGGTGCGGATTGCCAAGCAAGCGCCCGTGGCCATCCAAGAGGCCAAAGTCGCAGCCCCAGGTATCGATCCCCATCGCCACGATCTCCTTGCCATATTTCTCCACGCCGCGGCGCAGGCCCTCCACGATGTCGCGGAAGAGCCCGATGATGTTCCAATACGAGCCACCGGGCAGGTCAGTGCCGGGATTGTCGAAGCGGTGGATTTCCTGGAGTTCCAGCTTCGCGTCATCCGCGATGCCAGCAATCACGCGGCCGCTACCGGCACCCAGGTCAATAGCAAGGAAAACGGGCATGGACGATCGATGAAATTTGAAATTTGAGATATGAAATTTGAAATCTGCTAGAGAAGGCAGGGGCTGCTCGACGAGCCTGCCAGCGCCGCCGCTTACCTCGCGAAGCGCAAATCGTAGGGCTGCTCTTTCAAGTGACTCTTGGCGTAGGCCCGCGACTCACGATCGGTGACGATCACCTCCAGCTCATTCGGCGCGGCGAAGAAGTAGTCCGTCTTCACCCCGAACTTCGTGTGGTCCAGCAGCGCACAGCGCCAGGTGCAATGCTCCAGCATCATTCGCTTCAAGCGCGCCTGCTCGGGATTCGGCTCGCTCACACCCAATGTCGGATGCAGCCCGCCGCCGGAGAAAATGAAGCGGTCGATCCGCAGCGAACGCAGCGAGTTCTCCGTGATGATCCCGGAGAAACGCCGGCCGCGCTGCTCATACATGCCGCCAAGCTGGACCAGCTCGATATCTTCGTCCCGCGTTGCCAGCCGCTCGACCACCGCCAGCGAATAGGTCACCACCCGTAGTGGCAATCCTTCCGGCAGGTTGCTGGCAAATTCCAGAGCCGTGGTGGAGGCATCCAGCAAAACGGTCTCTCCGGGCAGCAGTAGCCGCACCGCTTCACGGGCGATTGCCTGCTTCTCATCGAGCTGCCTTTCCTCGCGTTCCTGCTGAGAGAGTTCGCCCAGCGGTGCGGTCGCATTCATCGCCCCGCCGTGGGTCCGGCGGAGGTGTCCGCGTCGGCCCAAAAGGTCGAGATCGCGGCGGATGGTCTCCTCGGTGACGGAGAAACCTTTTGCCAAGTCTGTGGTACGAACCGTTCCATGCCGGCGCACCTTCTCCAGGATCTGGCGTTGTCGTTCTGCGGCGAGCATGTGGGATTCTGTGGGAAATTGCTTGCTTTCGTGGGTTTTGTCCCGCATCCCCGGCTCCAGTCAATCGCAAACTCAATAGCACTCCATGTCCGCTGACTTTAAGCACGTCAATTTCTCCTGGAATGGTCCCGAAGCCGCTGCGCTCGATCCCGTCGGTCGCTTGGTTTACCGTTCCAACATTCTCGGAGCCGACCAGCGCATCACCAACACCGGTGGCGGCAACACTTCTTCAAAGGTCACCGAGAGAGATCCGCTTACAGGCGAAGAGACCACCGTGCTTTGGGTGAAGGGCTCTGGCGGCGACCTCCGGACCAGCAAGCGCGACAACTTCTCCTCGCTGTATCAGGACAAGCTGATCGCCATGCAGGGCCTCTACGCCGCACGCCCGGACAAGGGCCTCAAGTCGCAGGCCGAGGACGAGATGGTGGCGATGTACTTCCACACCACCTTCAACCTGAACCCGCGTGCTTCCTCGATCGACACGCCGCTGCACAGCTTCCTGCCCGGCGCACACGTCGATCACATGCATCCGAATGCGATCATCGCCATCGCTGCCTCGGCGAATTGCCAGAAGCTCACGCAGGAGATCTTCGGCGGCGAAATGGACTACGTGCCGTGGATGCGCCCGGGCTTCGAGCTCGGCCTCGCGATGCAGGAGATCGCGAAGAACAATCCCAAGGTGAAGGCGATCATGATGGGTCAGCACGGCTTCATCTCCTGGGATGATGACGATGTCGTCTGCTACACCCGCACCCTCGAGTTCATCGAGAAGGCTGCCGCCTACATCGACGAGAAGTACCAAGCCAAAGGCGGCGACGCCAAAGCCTTCGGCGGTGCGAAATACCAGACGCTCCCGGAAGCCCAACGCCAGGCCACCCTCGCCGCGATCTTGCCATGGCTCCGCGGCCAAGTGTCCCAGCAGAAGCGCTTCATCGGCACCGTGCAGGACGACGACAAGATCCTGCGCTTCGTCAACTCCGCCGATGCCCCGCGTCTCGCCGAGCTCGGCACCTCCTGCCCGGACCACTTCCTGCGCACCAAGATCAAGCCGCTCTACGTCGACTGGAATCCGCAGACCGAAGACGCCGCCGCGCTCAAGGCCAAGCTCAGCGCTGGTTTGGAGCAGTACCGCAAGGACTACGCCTCCTACTACAACGCCTGCAAGCACTCCAACAGCCCGGCGATGCGCGACCCGAATCCGACCGTGGTCCTCATCCCAGGTCTCGGCATGGTGGCTTGGGGCAAGGACAAGTCTGAATCCCGCGTCACCGCCGAGTTCTACAACTGTGCGGTTGAAGTGATGCGAGGCGCCGAGGCCATCGACAAATACATCTCGCTGCCGCAGCAGGAAGCCTTCGATATTGAATACTGGCTGCTTGAAGAAGCGAAGCTTCAGCGCATGCCCGCCGAGAAGGAGCTCGCCCGCCAGGTGGTCATCGTCATCGGCGCCGGCTCCGGCATCGGCAAGGAAACCGCTCATCGCCTTGTGAAGGAAGGCGCGCACATCGTCTGCGTCGACCTCAACAAGGAAGCCGCTGAGGCCACCGCCAAGGAGATCACCGACAAGTATGGCTTGGGCATCGGCGTAGCCGGCACCGGCATCTCTGGCTGCGGCCCGGCCATCGGCCTCGCCGCGAACATCACCGATCGCGCCAGCATCCGCGCGATGCTCGACCAAGTCTCGCTCGCTTACGGTGGCTTCGATCACATCTGCGTTACCGCCGGTATCTTCGTGCCAAGCGACACCTCCGGCCACATCCCGGATGACAAGTGGGCGCTTACCTTCGCCATCAACGTCAGCGGTTCCTACTACGTCGCCGACGAAGCCGCGAAGACCTGGAAGGAACAAGGCCTCAAGGGCAACCTCGTCCTCACCACCAGCGCCAACGCTGCCGTCGCGAAGAAGGGTAGCCTCGCCTACGACACCTCCAAGGCCGCCGCGAACCACCTCGTCCGCGAGCTCGCCATCGAGCTTGCCCCGCTGGTCCGCGTCAATGGCGTCGCTCCGGCCACCGTAGTCCAAGGTTCGGCCATGTTCCCGCGCGACCGCGTCATTGGTTCGCTGGCGAAATACAACATCGCCTACACCGAGGACGAAGCCACCGAGTCTCTCGTCAGCAAGCTCGCGCAATTCTACGCCGACCGCACCCTGACCAAGGCCCCGATCACCCCGGCCGACCAGGCGGAAGCCTACTTCCTCCTCGTCACCAACCGCCTCAGCAAGACCACCGGCCAGGTCATCACCGTCGATGGTGGCCTGCACGAGGCCTTCCTGCGCTAGGCGATCCAGAGCGGCGGATTGAGCGCAAGGCACTCATAACAAGGGCGGCTCCTTCGCAGGGGCCGCCCTTTTGTGTTTGTGTGTGACTACCCGGATGGGTGGACATGCAGCGAAATGTAGGATCGCCGTAAGCTCGTTTGTCCATATCTGCGTTTATTTGGAATCCATGTTGTTTTTGGTCCTTGGATCCTTGCTCCAAAAAAGATCGGCCTTCGCTGCGATGCTAGGCGCGGGCTGCTTGCAGGCCGCTGCAGAGGAGGAACAGGCCGGGGAATTTGAACGGGATATCCTGCCGATCCTTGAGGATCACTGCTATCAGTGTCATGGGGAAGGCGAGGACAAGGGGAAGGTGGCCTTTGATGCCTTCGGGTCTACCCGGGAGCTGTTGAAGCAGACCGATCTGTGGGTGCGCGCCTTGAAGAATATTCGCAGCGGGACCATGCCGCCGGCGAAGAAGCCGAGGATTCCCGCCGACGAATTTTCAAAGCTGGAGAACTGGATCAAACGGGACGCGCTGAAACTCGATCCTGATCATCCCGATCCCGGCCGGGTAACGCTACGACGCCTGAACCGAGTGGAATACCGGAACACCGTCCGCGACCTGATTGGCATCGACTTCCGGACCGACGAGGAGTTTCCCGCCGACGATACCGGCTACGGCTTCGACACGATCGGTGATGTCCTGTCCACCTCGCCGATGCTGTTGGAGAAATACCTGCAGGCTGCGGAGACAATCGTCACACGGGCTGTCCCCACGGAGCGGAGGGTTGCCCCCGAGAGGCAGGTGGAGGCCCACTACTTCAATGGGCAAGGAGCCCGGGATGGCTCCTACGGCGAGCTGAATGTTTCTCTCTATGAGTCCGCGGACATCATGGCGACGGTGGACATAGCTCAGGCCGGGACTTACCGCGTCGTGCTGAATTCCCCGGTCCGCCGCTCCTATGCCTTCGATCCAGGCCGGGCGGACGTGGAGTGGCTCGTGGATGGCAAGAGCGAGCTGAAGAAGGAACTCAAGTGGGTGCAGGGTAGTAAGCTCGACTGCGCTACCGCGGTGAAATGGGAAGCAGGCAAGCATGCCTTGCGCCTCACCATCAAGCCACTGGTGAAATACGACGAGGTCTCCCACAGCTCGCCTGAGGGGAGGACCAGCGTGGACCTGGGTTTTCAAGGCGTGACCTTGGTCGGGCCACTGGAACCGGAGTTCTCCATTCCGCCAAAAGATTACAGCAAGTTCTTCCCGCGGCCCGAGCCGCCCGCCGACGAGGCGGAGCGCTTGGCCTATGCCCGGGAAATCCTGGGCAGCTTCGCCGGTCGCGCCTTCCGCTGCCCGGTGGATGAACGCACGATCGGGAAGCTCGCGGGGCTGGCCATGGAGTCTGCATCCGCGCCCGGCGGCAGTTTCGAGAAGGGTATTGCCCGGGCGATGACGGCGGTGATTGCTTCGCCACGCTTCCTCTTCCGGATCGAGAAAACACTACCAGAGGCGGATCCGGCGTCTCATCCCTTGATCGACGAGTGGGCGCTGGCATCCCGCCTCTCTTACTTCCTCTGGTCCACCATGCCGGACGAGACTCTGCTCCAGCTCGCCGAGCGCGGAGAGCTGAGGAAGGGACTGCGCGGGCAGATCTCTAGGATGATTCAGGACGAGAAGTCCGCCGAGTTCGTGAAGAACTTCGCCGGGCAGTGGTTGCAAACGCGGGACGTGGAAGGCGTCAGCATTGATGCGCGGGTCGTGCAGGCCCGTGACAACGGCGTGGAGAAGCAAATCCGTGAAAACAATGCGGCCAAGCAGCGGATCAATCTCGCGATCGATCAGGCCGAAGCGAGCCACGATGAGGCCGAAGTGGAACGGCTGCGCCAGGAACTCGCCGAACTGCGGGCGAAGTCCGGCAACAACAATAACAAAGCGGAGTTCAAGGGCTCGCTGCGAAGTGCCATGCGCCGCGAAGCGGAGATGCTTTTCAGCCATCTGCTGAAGACCAATGGCAGCGTCCTGAGCCTGGTGGAAAACGACTCCACCTTCTTGAACCAGGAACTCGCCGAATACTACGGGGTACCCGGCGTCCGCGGTGATGAGATGCGCCTGGTGAAGCTGCCGCCGGAGAGCCTGCGCGGCGGTGTGCTGACCATGGGCACCGTGCTTGCGGTGACTTCTAATCCGACCCGCACCTCACCCGTGAAGCGGGGGCTCTTCATCCTCGACAATATCCTGGGCAGCCCGCCACCGCCGCCGCCGCCTAACATTCCTTCGCTTGAGGCCTCCGGGAAGGGCCACGACGGGACCGAGCGCTCCTTGCGCGAAGCCTTGGCCTTGCATCGCGAGAAGCCGCTGTGCTCGTCCTGCCATGACCGGATGGACCCGCTTGGCCTTGCCTTCGAAAACTTCAACGCGATGGGCCGCTGGCGCGACCGTGAACTCGGGGCCGACCTTGGACCACCTGCCGGTAAACTGATCACCGGCGAAACCTTCGCGGACGTGAAAGAGCTCAAACATGTGCTCGTCACTTTCCGGCGGGACGACTTCTACCGCTGCCTGACGGAGAAGCTGCTGACCTACTCGCTGGGTCGCGGGCCCGAAGCCTGCGACATCCTCACGGTGGATGCGCTGGTGGAGAAGCTGCGCCAATCCAACGGGGAATTCTCAGATCTCATCACCGGAATCGTCGAGTCCACGCCATTCCAGAGAAGCCAACGCCGCAACCCATGAAGCTTGAATCCAGTCGCCGCAATTTCCTCCGCGGAATCGGAGCCTGCATCGCTCTTCCCGCATTTGAGTCGACCCTGGGCGGTCGCGCGCTTGCCGCCGCCGGGGCCGCTCCGGCCGTAGCCACCACTGCCAGCGGCATGCCGCTGCGCATGGCCTTCATCTATTTCCCGAATGGTGCGATCCAGAAGGATTGGAAGCCGCTTGGTAGCGGGGCGGACTTCAGCTTCGGCAAGACCCTCGCGCCCTTGGAGTCGCTGCGCCACCGGGTACAGGTCATCTCGGGCCTTGATCACAAGAACGCTGAAGCCGGAGCGGACGGTGGCGGTGACCACGCCCGAGCGAATGGCACCTTTCTCACCGGGGTCCGTGTCAAGAAGACCTCCGGGAGTGACATCCATGCCGGTATCTCGATCGACCAGGTCGCCGCGAATCACATCGGCACCCGCACCCGCTTCGCCTCCCTGGAATTCTCGACCGATCCCCACCGGAAGTCCGGTGGCTGCGACTCAGGCTACTCCTGCGCCTACGAGTCGAATATCTCCTGGCGCTCGCCGAGCTCACCGTTGTCCCCGGAGTCCAACCCGCGTCTTATCTTCGAGCGGCTTTTCGGCGCGGGTGCGCATGGCGAGCGCAACGACAATCTCGCGCTGCGCCGTGCCCAACAGCACTCCATTCTCGATTTCGTGATGGACGACGCGAAGGCGGTGCAGGCCGAGTTGGGCCGCCGCGACCAGGACAAGCTGGATGAGTATCTGACCGGCCTGCGGGAAATCGAACAGCGCATCGTCACGGCGGAGAAATTCTCCGCCATCCCGGATCCGGAGACCGTCACGCCGGAGGGTATACCCGCCCGCTACGATGACTACATCCGTCTGATGTTCGAGATGATGGCGCTGTCCTTTGAGACGGATGCCACTCGGGTTGCGTCGCTATTGCTGGCTCACGATGGCAGCAACCGCTCCTTCCCGGAGATCGAAGTCTCCGAGGGCCACCACTCGCTTTCCCACCATCGCGACAATGCCGAGATGATTGCCAAGGTGGCACTGATCGATCGTTTCTACGCCGAACGCTTTGCCGAGTTTCTCGGCATGCTGGAGTCCAAGAAAGACGCAGACGGGCAATCGCTGCTGCACAATTCCATGATCGTTTACGGCTGCGGCAATTCGGATGGCAACCGTCATACTCATACCGATTTGCCCGTGGTCCTCGCGGGGAATGGGGGAGGGATGCTTCATCCGGGACGCCATGTGGAGGCCGGCTCCAAGCCGATGTGCAACCTCTACCTTAACATGCTCGACCATGCCGGCGTGCCTGCCCTCGACCGCTTTGGCGACAGCACCGCCCGCCTCTCTGGAATCTGATCCCTATCTCTCATCTTCATCCCAATATCATGAAAGCTCTCCTCTCCTTGTTCCTGTTGGCTGCCCCGCTCCATGCCGCCGATGCCTCTGACCCCATCCTGATCTGGCCCGACGGGGCCCCCGGATCGGAGGGGAAGACCGATCCCGAGGTCGTGATCACCTCCGCGAATGGCGATCAGAAAGTCACCACCGTCCACAAGCCGAGTATTACGCCTTATCTTCCGGCGAAGGATAAGGCCACCGGGGCGGCTGTCGTCGTCGCACCCGGCGGCGGGCATCGCGAGTTGCAGGTCACCTTCGAAGGCAAGAATATCGGCGAGTGGCTTTCGGAGCACGGCATCGCCGCCTTCGTCGTGAAGTACCGCTTGGCCCGGGAGACCGGCTCGACCTACAGTATTGATGGGGATGCAGTGCCGGACCTCCAGCGCGCCATCCGTTTAGTTCGTAGCCGCGCGAGCGAGTGGAACGTGAATCCCGACACGCTCGGAGTGATGGGCTTTTCCGCAGGCGGTGAGCTTTGTTCAGCCGCAAGCATGAACTATGATGCCGGAAAGCCGGATGCCGCCGATCCCTTGGATCGCTTCAGCGATCGGCCTGCGTTCCAAGCGCTGATCTATCCGGGCGGCACCAGCCGCATCGTGCCCTCGAAGGACTCACCGCCAGCCTTCCTGTGCGCTTCGATCAATGATCGGCCCGATATCTCCGAAGGTCTCACCAAGGTCTATCTGGACTTCAAACACGCAGGTGTGCCGGTGGAGCTTCACCTCTACACGGATGGCGGCCACGGCTTTGGTTACCGCAAGGGCAAGACCGGCCCGGTCTACGGTTGGCTGGATCGCTTCAATGAATGGATGGTGAACCTGAAGCCTGCCATCCCGGCGAAGGGGGAAGACAAGTAGCCTGCTAAATTTCGAGGGGGCGCGTTGAGGTCAGTTCGCCTTCCTCGCGCCGATGATGACCACATGTCCCTCGGGATACTGGTCATACTCCAAATGACGGCAGAAGCAGCCGCACTCATCGAGGATCCGCACAAAGGCCTCCACCCCCAGCGTGCTATACTCGAAATCCTGCCCCTGGAAGGAGCCCTTGATCTCACCCGCCTCCCCTCCACCGCAGGTGAAGAGAATCACTCCCGCCGGCCCCAAGGCCGCGCATAGCTTCCGCAGAACCGGCTCCTGCAAATCCAAGGGCAAATGAAAGGTGCTATCCCACGCCGAGATGAAGACATACTTCCGCGGCACCTCCCAAGTGCTGACATCCGCCGTATAAAAGACCGCCTCAGGATCGCGCTCGCGCGCCAACTCGACCATCGCCGGTGAGACATCCAGCCCCTCCGGCGCAAAACCGTGTGCCCGCTGCACCTTCATGAAGCGCCCCTCGCTACCACAGCCGACATCCAGCGAGGCACCTTCCTTCTTCGCAAAGCGCAGCGCCCGCTCCAGTGCTGCCAGCCCATACGTAGGTGGAACGTTGCCCTGCCACCAACGGGCGATTTGATCGTAGTGGTCGGCTGTCTCGGAAGGCTCCATGCTCACGGATTCTTGGGCCCATCGGCCTGGGATGCCAGATCCTTCCGCTGCCAGATCCTCACGTAGTCGATGGTGAAAACATCCGGCAGCTTGCTATCGTCCATCGCGCTATTGTCCCAGCCGCCCTGTGGCAAAGTGAATAGCAAACACGACGGCACGCTTGAAATCCGCGGGCTCTCCCAGCGGGCTGTCTCACTGCCGTTCACGTAGTAGATCGCCTGGCCGGGCAGCCACAGCAGCCCGCCGGTCACGTAGCCATCCTTGTCCGGCTGCATGTAGATCCGGTCTGTGCCAAGCTGCTTGTGCTCTTCCCCGTAGCCATCCCAGTGCATCGCGATGTTGTTCCGGCATGGCCCCCAGCGCGTGAGGTGCTCGATCACGTCAAACTCCATCCCGCCATTTCCCGTATCCTGACGCTGCCATTGCTCGCCCACATCCTTGCCGCGCTCCGGCATCAACCAGAAGGCCGGCCACAACCCCGGTGCCGTCGGCAGCTTCACCCGCACTTCATAGTAGCCATAGCGCTGAGTCCACTTGCCAAAGGTGTCCAGGAAACCGGTCGCGTAGTGGAACTCCTTCTCTTTCGGATCATCATTGTGATGCCCCGTTCGCTTCTCGTAGCGCAGCTTCGCCGCCCCTCCGCCCACGATCACGTTGTCCCGGCTGAACCAGCTCACCTTGTCCCAGTAGTTCGCCGCATGCACGTTCCACTGCTTCTCATTGACCGCATTTCCGTCGAACTCCTCCGCAAAGGTCTGTACCCATTCGCCCTCCACCGGCGGGCGTTTCCCCAGCCACTCCGGCAGCTTGGCCGCCGGGGCATCCGCTGTGATCGAAGTGATCGCTAACTTGGCGTCCGCCACTCCCGCCGAGATCACCACTGCCGCCACCGCATCACTCGTGAAGCGCGAGCCCCTTCCCTCGACTGCTGTCTCACCCTTGCCCGCATAGTCCGGTCGTCCCAGCCAAGGTTTCTTCGGAATGAAGGACACTGCATACTCCTTGCTCTTCCGGGCTGCCAGTTCCTCACCCTGCACCGTATCCGTCGGGCCGCCGTTGCTCTCCAGTCCTAAGCGCGGCCGCACCGGCTTCCCGCCTTCGTTTCGCAGCGTCACCACCACTTGCATGCACTGCGAGAGATCCCAACGCCCTTCCTCCGGTCTCAGTGCTACCTGCGACTCAGCGTTCGGGAAACTGGCCCTGACGCTGGTGATCGAGTCCATCGCGCCATTGCCCCCATCCCGTCCCTCGATGTGCAGCGGAGCCGGAAAAATCGCTCCCTTCTCCGGCAGTAACCGCACCTGCTCCGGTGACTCTTCCGGCTTCTCTCCCCGCTCACCGCCTGCAATGATCGAATCAATCCGGAAGGCCTTCTCCTGCTCCGTCTTCCCCGTGAAGATCAATAGGCGCACCACCTCCTTTGGATTCAGCGCATAGCCCTTCTTCCGCCCGTAGGAATGCCCGAACACCAAATGCAGCGTCGCCTGTTGTCCGGGTGCGACCGATAGGTTTTCGGTGTTCCAAGGCTCATTCTGCCAGTCCCCGGCGTTGTCCACCCGCAATGCGATATCGACCGGCACCTTGCCCGTGTTGGTGAAGGTGGCATCCACATGGCCGTGGGCCGAAAGGTCGAAGACTTTGCCATTCGCGGGAACCAGGGACAGGCCGGGGTAGCCGTCACCGCCGGGAAGGATCTTGATGGCGAGGCCTTTGTCCGACGTTTCAAAGCTGACTTGGGCGGACTCGCTCTTCGCGGCCGCGCTACCTAGCAAAGGCTCGGCGGGTGCAGCATCGGCCGCGGCCAGCGACAAACAGCACAGCGCGAGCGCGCGAAGGAAGAAGGGTCGTGACATGGAGTCGCAGCCCTATCAGCGGGAGACATTCACCGCGAGCCTGATCTACGCGCGCGCATGCGCGGCGAGCTTACCAGTCCTTGATGACTTCCGGTGGCAGCGCATGTTTCGGATCGGAGCAGGGCGCGGCCAATGTCCCCAGCGGTGGCATCTTCGAACACCAAAGATAGGTGCCTCCCGAAGGACAGTGTGGCTCATTCAGATATTTGCCAATGATCTCTGACTTGTCGACAGGCTCCCCGATCGTCCCGTTCACGCAGGAGTAAGCCCGATAGGCTTGCTGGACATTTCGCTGGTTCATGATGCACGCCGCTCGATCGTTGCCCTCCTTCCATTTGAGCGCCAGCGGCACTCCCGCCGCAGCCGTAAGAATGAGCAGAGCAAGACCCGCGTAGAGGAGCTTCGAGCGTTTCGCATTCGGGGCGGATTTCATGGGAGAGAGGATGACATTTAAGGTCATTTGCCATGCCAAGGCGACGGGATTCGGGAAAACCCACGCGATCGCGTAGCGATTGAAACGCAGTCACTTCTGCATTTTTTTGATTTTGGCCGATTTTGATCCTTAGCTGATCTTAATCACTTGGCAGATGTCCGATTTTGCGACTACTCCTCCGCCGCAGCCCGGCGGCTCCTGCCGCTCGACTAGCGCCCCCGGCCGGTCTCCTTTCCCGTTCGGTCTTCACCCCAGACCAACTGTTCCACCCCTTGAAAACGCATCGCACCCTCGTGCCCTCGTTGCTCGTCTGTTTTTTCGCTGCGACCAGCACTGGCCTTCACGCCACCACCGTCTTTTCCTCGGCCTCATCGTACAACGTCTATGTCCTCGGCACCATGCAGGAGTCGAATGTCGACTCCGAGGGCCGCGTTGCCGTCGCCGGCAATGCCACCCTCACGAACTACGGCGTTGGTAGTAAATTTCAAGCTAGTCCTTCCAGCGCGGGCAACTCCCTCGTGGTCGGCGGCAATCTTGCCTACAACGGTGGCGAGGTCCACTACGGCAATATTGTCTATGGCGGCACTCTCTCCGGTAACTTCGGGGTGCCGAATGGCAGCATCACCCACGGTAGCCCCGTCGACTTTACCGCCACGAACAACTACCTGCTCACCGCCTCTTCCTACTGGAGCAATCTGACCAGCACCGGTTCCACCATCAACAACTACGGTGGCATTCAGTTGATCGGCACGGATCCAAACCTCAATGTCTTCACCCTTTCCGGCTCCATGCTGTCGAGTTCGTGGGGTGTAACGATTGATGCTCCCGCGGGCTCCACCATACTCGTGAATGTCAGCGGCACCACAGACCTCTTCCGCTACATGGGCATCCAATTTCAGGACCTCAATGGAGACGGCACTGGTGTGGCAAATCGCCAAAACGTGCTCTACAATTTCTACGAGGCCACCTCGCTGGAGATCAATGGTATCAGTGTCCAGGGAAGCATCCTTGCCCCGAAAGCCACCGTCAATTTCGGCAATGGCAACGTCGAGGGCAACCTCATCGCGGGCAATCTCTACGGCAACGGCGAGGCTCACAACTACCTCTTCACCGGCTCCCTGCCGAGTCCGGTCTCCGTCCCCGAGCCCTCGGTCCCGCTGCTTTCCGTGGCCACCTTGACCTTGTTGGTCCTTCGCCGCCGCCGCTAACAGCGCCGGTTCTGACAGGCCTTCCTCTGGATCGTCACATGACTCTTACGGAAGCCCCGCCCCCGCGTGTCCGGGGGTAGGGGAGACCGGCCATTTCTCGAGTCAGTTCTTCCGGAACGGATCCGCAAACGCAGGATTCGTCGCGATCTCAGGATCGGTCAGGGTCTTGAGGAAGTCCTCCAGCGCCTGCTTTTGCTCTTCCGTAAAATGCATCGGCCCGGTGGATCTCAGCGGAGAGCTGAGATTCGGGTGGTTCTTGATCCCTTCCGAGTAGTGGTCGATGACTTGCCGCAGGGTCTTGAAGCGCCCGTCATGCATATAAGGACCGGTTTGGCTCACCTGTCGCAGGTTCGGGATCTTGAACTTGCCCCGGTCGGCGGTGAGGCCGGTCTGGATTGCCACTCCTTGGTCCGCATAGACGAGGTCCAGCCCGTTGTTCGCAAAGGGCGTTCGCGGCGCTCCGGTCAGGGTATGGCAGGTCATGCACTTGGAAGAGAAAAGTGTGCTTCCCTCCTGCTCGGAGGCGGTGAGGGTCGCGGTTCCCAAGCGAGCTTGGTCATACTTGGCGTCGAAGCGCGGGATCGCGTTGCAGAATTGCGCCAGTGCCGTCCCGATCTTGGCGGCCGTTACGTCCGCCGTGCCATAGGCCGAGGTGAAGAGTTCCGTGTAGTAGGGCTCCAGGCTCAGCTTTGCCACCAACTCCTCTTGGCTCAGCCCCATCTCCACCGCATGAGAGATCGGCTCCAGCACCGCCGATGACAGCGAACGACTGCGGCCATCCCAGAAGACCCGCCCGTCCGTGGTGCTATAACTAGGCAGGTCGGTGGGTGGCGCCGCGTTGCGCGCCGTAAGGCCACCCAGATGACCGCGGCTGAAGGCCACCTTGTCGGCAAAGGCGTTTTCCTGCAGGTGGCAGGACGAGCAGGATATCGAGTTGTCCTTCGATAGGCGGCGATCGTAGAAGAGCACCCGGCCCAGCAAGACCGTCTTGTCGCTTAGGGTCACATTCAGTCCCGCCCCTGCCATCTTCATCGATGCCGACGACTTCGTGGCATAGGGGTAAGGAGCGGGGGGCAGATCCAGCATGAATGCGGTGCTGTGATAGGCCATGAAGGACGTCTCGCTCAGCCGGTAGTAGAGCTTGAGTCCCGCCTTGGGACGCTCTGCCAGCGGCTGAAAGCTGTTCCGGATGAAGAAGGGATTCCCCACATCGGTCCAAGTTATCAGATCGGGGGAGGATTGGAGGATCCATGAACCGTTCGCGCGGTCCATGGCGGTCAGCCCGATCTCGGGCCCTTGGCTGGCGATCTCCAGTCTCGGCGGCGTGGCCGCATTTCCGCTGGCGATTCCCAGAAGAACCGCAGCAAGGGGGGATTAGTGAATGGGTTTTCACGTAATCACTTTGTGATCACGCGTGCCGTGGCGTAAACCCTGGAAGTGTGAAAAATGCGTGATGCTCGGTATAACTCCAGCCCCGCCAGATCTCACTTCACTTCTTGGATCTGGATCATCCACTGCGAACTCCGCTCATACGCCTGATACTGCTCCGCCGTCAGGATCGGCTTCAGGGCGTCCAGTCGGCTCTGTCGCCGCGCCTTCATCTCCTCCACGTCTGCGGTGATCGATAGACCGCCGCTCTCATCTTCCTTCGCCGCCACTTGGTTCAGGGCTTGGAAGACCTTGTCCTTCTGATCCGGCGTCAGCGTGAGCTCCTGCTGTAGGCGTGTCATCTCGCGACCTGTCGCCACCTCGATCCGGTTCTCCCTTTGCTCCGCCGTGAATTGTGTAAAAGCGCTGGCCTGCTCCGGCGTCAGCAGCTTCGCGATCTCCTGCTCGGTAGCGGCACGCTTCCGCGCCTCCTCGCCCGGCTGCGGCGGCTCCAGATCATCACCGGCCGCCACTTTCTGCAGCAGATCTTCCTCCTCATCGCCCGCTTCCAGCAGCGCCTTGACCTTCGCCGCCGTGGCATCATCCAAATTCAGGCGGGACTTGAGCGCCGAAAGCCGCTCATCGATACGACGCTGCTTGCGCTCGCCCAGCTCCTTCGCCATCGCCTCCCGCAGCCCGCTCATTTCCGCGGAATTCATGTCGTTGTCGTCCAGCACCACGGCGTCGGGCTCTTCCTCCTCCTTGCCGGCCGGGCGCTTGGTCTTCGTCGGCAATCCATCCTGTGCGTCCTCGGTCGGTTTGCTGTTGGTATGGGTTACCTGCGGCACCTCGACCTTGCCCGGGACCTTTTCCGCGGCGGCCTCATGTCCTTTCGGCTGAGCCAGCCACATCGCGATGGCACCCACAGCGGCACCGGCCAAGAAGGCAAGGGGAGTCTTCATAAGTTCCTTACCCGGACTATCGCCGCCCCACCGCCCATCCGTCCAGAAAAGTACCGCCCGGTGTGGCCCCGCGGTAGACCGCCCGCCGCCTGCTCTTTCTCCTTGCCCCCGCGCCGATCCGCGCTGGATTCCCCCCACGCCCGCTGCTCATCTCAGCGCCGGTCCGCCTGCCCGCCTCCAGCCATGTTCAAGCCCTCCGTCATCCGCGCGCTGCTTACCCGCTACATGCTGCTCTACGCGAAGAACCCAATGCGGACCTTCGAGCTCTTCTTCTGGCCCTTGGTCCAGTTGCTCGTCTGGGGCTTTGTCACCGTCTACCTCCAGACCCAGGGCAGCGGAGGCTTCGCCCGTGAGATCTCCTTCCTGATCGCCTCCATCATCCTCTGGGATGCCCTCTTCCGTTCCCAACAGGGAGTCTCGATTTCGTTCCTGGAAGACGTCTGGACCCGCAATCTCCTCAATATCTTCGCCGCCCCGGTGCGAATGACCGATTACATCGCCGCCACCTTCGGTGTCGGGCTGGCGCGAGTCGCCATTACTGCGGTCATGCTCTTCATCGTCGCCTACTTGGCCTATCACTTCAATTTCTTCCAGCTCCAGTTCGGCGTCATCGCCTACTATGCGAATCTCATGCTCTTCGGTTGGGCTCTTGGCATCGCCTCCATCGCGCTGATCCTGCGCTGGGGTCATGGCGCGGAGTCCCTCGCATGGGCGCTGCCCTTCATGGTGCAGCCCTTCTCCTGCGTCTTCTATCCCATGAGCGCCCTGCCGCAGTGGATGCGCTATATCGCCCTCTGCTTGCCTCCCTCCCACGTCTTCGAAGGCATGCGCGGCGCGATCAAAAACGGCGGCTTCGACTTCAGCCATTTCTCCATCGCCCTCGCCCTGAATGCCGTCTACCTCGGCCTCGCAGGCTGGCTTTTCTCCAGCGTCCTCCGCACCGCCCGCGACAAGGGCTTGCTGGTGAAGACCAGCGCCTCCTGATCAGGTCCCCGATAGCCAAGTGCCTCCTACGCCGGCCGGATCAGCTCCGCGATCTTCTGCCGCAGAGCTTGGTCCGGTAGCGTCCCCACACCGGCCTTCATATTGTCCTGCAGATGCTGGACCTTCGTCGTCGCCGGGATCGTGCAAGTGACCGCCGGATGGGAGACCACGAACTTCAGCAGCAGTTGCGCCCAGCTCGTGCACTGGATGTCCTTCGCCCAGTCGGGTAGGGGAGTCGGTGCCAGCCGCTTGAACGCATCCCCGCCGGCAAAGGGCCGGTTGGCGATCACCGCCACGCCGCGATCCTTTGCCAATGGCAGCAGCGACTTTTCCGCCTCCCGTTCGGCAGCCGAATAATTGATCTGCACGAAATCCAGCGCCTCCGCCGCCATCAGCTTCTCCACCGCGGCGTGCTCGCTAGCCAGATAATGCGTGACCCCCAGGTAGCGCGCCAGGCCGTCCTTCTTCCAGCCGCGCAGGGTGTCCAGATGCACCGCTACGTCTTTCAGGTTGTGCACCTGCATCAGATCGATCGGGCTGGCCTTCAGCTTCTTCATCGAAGCCTGCATCTGCTCGATGCCCTTCTCCTTGCCCTCGATCCACACCTTCGTCGCCACGAAGACCTTCTCCCGGAGGCCGAGCCTCTTGATCAAATTTCCGGCCACCTCCTCGGAGCGCCCGTACATGGGCGAAGAATCCAGCAGCTTGCCCCCCAGCTCCACGAAAGTCCGCAGCACCTCCTCCACCGGTCCCGTCTTGCCCGGTGCCACGTCGAAGCTTTGCCAAGTCCCCATGCCAATCACCGGCAGCTTCTCGCCGCTGGAAGGAATCGCTCGGGTAATCATCGCGGCAAGGTCAGGGGCTGGAACAGGAGCAGGGGATTCATCCCCCGCGGCGAACCCACCGCAGCCGGCCCCAGCAGCCAGAATCCGCAAGCTGTCTCGACGCGTCATTCCGGCAAGCATGCCACGCCGCTCCCGCTTGTCGAACTTCCAGCCTGTCCAAATCGTGCCCTTTTTTGAGCCCCCGGATTCCAAGTCCCCGGTTTCGAATCTCAAATTTCAGATTTCAAATCTCTTACTCCCTCTTGGCACCGGCCCACTTTCGAGGCTCACTCCCCGCATGTCGAAGGTGCTGGTTGGCCTCTCCGGCGGGGTGGACAGCTCCGCCGCCGCGGCCCTGTTGATTGAGCAGGGCCACGAAGTCTACGGTGCCTTCATGAAAAACTGGATCAACGCCGAGGGACTTCCTGGCGATTGCCCTTGGGAGCAGGACTTGGAAGACGCCCTTGCCGTCGCCCGCAAACTCGGCATCGAATTCCGTGTCGTCGACCTGATCGACCAATACAAGGAGCGCATCGTCGACTACCTCGTCGAAGGCTACCGCCAGGGCATCACCCCGAATCCCGACGTCTGGTGCAACCGCGAGATGAAGTTCGGCGTCTTCCTCGACTACGCCCTCGAGCAGGGCTTCGAAACCGTCGCCACCGGCCACTACGCCCGCAAGCGCACGCTCTCCGATGGCCACTCCGCGATCCTCCGCGGCGCCGACCCGAACAAGGATCAGAGCTACTTCCTGGCGCTCATGACTGCCTTCCAAGCGGACCACGCGCTCTTTCCCGCCGGCGAATTGCTCAAGCCGGAAGTCCGCGAAGTCGCCCGCCACTTCGACCTCCCTACCGCTGGCAAGAAGGATAGCCAGGGCATCTGCTTCATCGGCGATATCAAGATGAGTGACTTCATCCGCCACTACATCCCCGACAAGCCCGGCCAGATCGTTGACCTGAATGGCCGGGTCATGGGCGAACACCGTGGCCTGCACCTTTACACCTTGGGCCAGCGCAAGGGGCACGGCGTCGCCTCTCCACGCGAGGGCATGGCCTACGTGGTCGTCGCCAAGGATCTGGAAAACAACCGCCTCGTCGTCGGCTGGGATGAGAGCGACACCCCCGGCCTCTACGCCAGCGAGTGCGTCATCGGCAGCGTTTCCACTCTCGGCGTCAGCTTCGACTCCCCCCGGAACCTTGAGGCCCAGCCCCGCTACCGCGCCCGGGCCGAGCGCGCTCACATCACTCCGCTCGAAGACGGCAAGCTCCACCTCCGTTTCCTCAGTCCGCAACGTGCTGTCGCCCCCGGCCAGATCTGTGGCTTTTACGAAGGCGGTCGGCTTCTTGGCGGCGGCGTCTTCGAGTCGGTAGCGGCGCGTCTATGACCGTCGCACTTCGGCGGCCACAAGCCGCATAGTGGATCCCCGCTTCACCCCTCGTCCAGCACCCGCAGGTCTCCCGATCCCGATAGGGATCACAGCCACAGTAGCTGGCGGTTGAGCGAGGAACGAGCGACACCGCCGGAATCGTGCCGCGCCATCACTCGATCCCGAAGGGATCGCAGCAAGGCTCCGCCTTACCCTTGCCATCCGTACAAGAAAAACCGCTGTGCCGTCCTAGGCGCTGTGAGCCACGTTCCAGTTGCTCAACAAGTGGGAGTGCCGGTTCTGTAGGGCCGTCCTGTAAAGGCGTGGCCGTTATTACGAACTCGGTTTTTTCTCCCCGTTTTAATACATCGGTCCGGGCACGCTACCTTGACGGACGAACACAGCAGTCGGGGGAGATCCTAGGCTGCTACCCGCTGCATGCAACCCATTTCACGCCCTCATCGCGTTCTAAACTTCGAATGTTTTTCACTCCGCTTTTGAGGTTGACGCGACTGTGCACAATCACGGAACCGCTCGCCATCACGGCCGCCTTCGTGAACACTCACATCATGAGATCATGGCTTGGGCTCTGGGCGATCGCGATGGGCCTGCTCCACATCGCCGCTGCTGATCCCATGGAATGGATCCAAGTCTCCAAGGAGGGCAAAGACTTTGTTAGAGAGAAGTCCCAACAACGCTTCATCGCTTGGGGCTTCAACTACGACCGCGACGATTCCGGCCGCTTGCTCGAAGACTACCGGGACAAAGACTGGGATACCGTCGCAGCCGACTTCGCCGAGATGAAAGAACTCGGTGCCAACCTCGTCCGCATCCACCTGCAACTCCCGAAGTTCATGGCTGGCCCCGAGACCCCCAATGCCGCCAACCTCCAGCGCCTTGAGAAGCTGCTCCAGCTCGCGGAGGAAAACGGCCTCTACCTCGATCTCACCGGCCTCGGCTGCTACCTCAAGCACGAGGTCCCCGCTTGGTACGACTCTCTAACAGAATCTGCCCGCTGGGAAGTGCAGGCGCGCTTCTGGCAAGCCATTGCCAAGGTCGCGAAGGAGTCTCCCGCAGTCTTCTGCTACGATCTCATGAACGAGCCCATCCTCCCGGGCGGGGAGGCCAAGGAGAGCGAGTGGCTCGGCGGCGAACTCGATGGCAAGTCCTACGTCCAGCGCATCACCCTCGACCTCGCTGGTCGTGGTCGTGAGGAAGTCGCCCGTCAGTGGGTTGCCAAGCTCAGCGCCGCCATCCGCGAGGTCGACCAGCGCCATCTGCTCACCGTCGGTGTGATCCCTTGGGCCCAATTCTTCAAAGGTGCCAAGCCGATCTTCTATGCACCCCAGGTCCACGGCCCCCTCGACTTCGTCAGCGTTCATTTCTATCCTAAGTCCGGTGAACGGGACGCCACTCTCGAAGCTCTCAAGGTTTACGACATCGGCAAGCCCTTGGTTATCGAAGAGATCTTTCCCCTTCACGCCAGCATCCCCGAAACCGAAGCGTTCATCGAAGCCTCCCGCCCGCACTGCGATGGCTGGCTCAGCTTCTACTGGGGCAAGACCATCGCGGAAAGCGAAGCGGCGGGTGGCATCAAGGGCACCCTCATCGCCGATTGGTTGAAGCACTTCCGATCCAAGGCGCCCAAGTTCTAAGGCTTGCCGGGGGACGCGGGTCTTCAGATCTGCCAGGACAGTCGGGGGTCGTCTAACAACTCTGCCTCGCCTTCAAAACGTCAACTGCAGTACCCCGAACTTGTCCCCATTTACGCGCCTGAACCAAGATCTCAGCGTCTCGTGCGTGTCCTTCAGCAGCTTCGCATGCTGCCGCGGTGACTGTGCCCCGTGCTGGTCCGCGAAGCTCTCCAGCGCCTTGTCGTCCGGCGGATTGTCTTCCAGGAAGCGCGCCACACGCTCCGCCATCTCACCAGGGATCGAGTAGTAATTCGCATCGATTGCCGCGGCCGCGAATTCCGTTTGGATACGCTCCGCACCCTCCAGGAAAGTGAACAGATAGTCGATCAGCACGAAGCCGGAGTGGGGGAACTCGATCCGCTCCTCCGCCGCTTCATCCAGATACTCCCATAGGAAGCGCTCCCCGGTCACGATCTCCTTCGTCCGGAACAGACCGTGCTTGTAAGTGATCTTCTTCTCCGTGCGCTTGGCCTCGGCGAATTCACCCCGGGCACTCTCCCGGAGCAGGTAGAAGGTGGCAATGCTGCTGGACATGGACGGCGGGCTGGACTCCTTCCGGCGGACCGGGGCGGCTGCTTCGCGACGACACCATCCGACCATTCCAATTTTCGGGGAAGGGGGGTGGGGAGGGAAGCGATGCGGACGGCTATGGCCCTTGCTACGGCGGAATCATGGGCAGCCTGTCGCCTGCTTCGTCAAGCCGAGATAATAGAAGCAAGACTTTGATCTAACATGTGCATGAAGTTGAATTGCATGTTGCCCGATTGGCACCCCGTAGCCTTCCTTGACGCGCTGTCCCCGTGCCTATTGCCTCTGTCCCGGGACCAACGATGCCAGACGAACCACAGGCAAAAACCGCGGCCTCAGTGCTGAAGCCCTGGGCCTTGGTATTGCTGATCGCGGCGGCCACCGGCACTGCCTGCGCCTTCTTCCTGTGGAGCTTGGACGCTGTCACCCGCATTCGCTTCGATCATTTCTGGCTGCTCTACCTGCTGCCCTTGTCTGGCATGGCGGTCGCATGGCTCTACCAGCGCCATGGCGGAACCTCGGACGGAGGCAACAATCTGATCCTCGACCGCATCCACGATCCCGGTGGCGGCGTCCCGCGTCGGATGGCTCCGCTTGTCCTGCTAGGGACCCTTGCCACCCATCTCTGCGGCGGCTCGGCAGGTCGCGAGGGGACTGCGGTCCAGATGGGCGGCAGTATCGCGAGTGCGATGAGCCGACATTTCCAGTTGGACGCCAAGCAGCTGTCCGCCCTGCTCATTGCGGGGATCGCCGCGGGTTTCGGCGCGGTCTTCGGGACTCCCTTGGCGGGGGCGATCTTTGCGGTGGAAGTCGCGGTCGTCGGCCGTCCCAAGCTGGCAGCTCTGCCGCTCTGCCTCTGCGCTTCCTATGGCGGGGATTGGGTCTGCCGCGCCTGGGGTGCCGGGCACACCCACTACCATATCCAAGAGGTGGTGGGGACTCCCGATGCCCTGGCGTTCACCCCCCTACTGTTGGGGAAGGTGGCGGTGGCCGGACTGGCATTCGGGCTGGTCGCCCGGGCCTTTTCCCAAGCCTGTCACGGCCTGAATCGGACCTTATCGGCACGGATTCGCCCGGCCTGGCTACGACCCGCGGTGGGTGGCTTGCTCGTGATCGGACTCTATCACGCCATCGGCCGCGCCGATTTCCTGGGCCTCGGCGTTTGGTCCCCGGATCCCCATGCGGTCACTCTGGTGTCCCTTTTTGACAGCCCCGAGATCCATCCGTGGGCATGGTTCTGGAAGTTCGTCTTCACCGCCGCGACCGTGAGTTCCGGCTTCAAGGGCGGAGAAGTCACACCGCTGTTCTTCATCGGTGCCGCCCTTGGCAATGCCTTGGCTGGAGTCATGGGAGCTCCGCCGGGACTCTTCGCCGCGCTCGGCTTTGTCGCGGTCTTTGCAGGTGCCGCCAATACCCCCGTCGCCTGCCTGATCATGGGTATGGAACTCTTCGGCATCCGCTACGGTCTGCCGCTCGGCTTGGCCTGCTTCCTCGCGTTCCTCGGCAGTGGGCACGCGGGCATCTACCGCTCGCAGCGCATGCTGCTCCGCAAGCCCTACAAGTAAGGATAGATCAGGGGATAGCAGAGAACAAATGCGATGCCGATGAGGTAAGCGGCGATCCACAGCAGCATCCCGGCACCAAAGGAGAAGCTCAGGAAAGTCGCTTGGAGACTGCTACGCTGCTGTCCCGGTTGCCATTGGGCAAGGGCCCTGCGACGCACGACCAGCGGCGGAATCACCCACAGGATATTGAGCAGGAGGACACCGAGCGCGAACCCGGCCTCGTCCCACTTCGGCAGTCCCTTCGTCGCAACTGAAGAGATCAACTCGCAAATCCCGGCTCCTGCCAATGCCGGCAGGAGCAGCAGGTATCTCAGGATCTTGCTAGGCACGAAATGCTGTGCCACCTCGCCCGCTCCTTGGGCAAGGTCTCCGGCGTCGAAGTCGGGGCTCATTCCTTGGTGAGGTCTAGTCAGCATCGGCTTTCCTGGGAAGAAGGATCGCTGCTTCCTCCGGAAAGCAAAAGGGGCGGACCTTTCAATCCGCCCCTCTTTTGAAATCAGTCTCGGTGTTGCGTCCCGATCAGGGCGCGTCCGGGATCGAGTAGTAGATCTGCTCGAGCGAGGCCACGGTGTAGGCGGTGGTGAGCACCGGGTTGCCTTCCATCCAGCGGGCGTTCTCGTTGATCCAGGAGCCGTCGGCCTTCTGCTTGCTCAGGATCGCGCCAGCCAGGTCCTTGCGCCAATCGGCTTCCTTGCCGTCTGCCAGTTGCAGCTTGTTGATGCCACCGGCGGAGAGCGCCTTGGACATGGTCTGATAGTAGTAGAAGAGGCCTTGGCTGCCCATGGCCGGGTTCTCGGAAACCGTGTAGTTCTTGCCGAGCCACTCTTTAACCGCCTTCACGCGGGGATCGTCCGGAGTCAGCTTTGCGTAGATCAGCGAGAGCAGACCGGCATAGGAGATCGAGCCGTAGGAACGCAGCGCGGTCTTGCCGTCGGGAAGTTGGGTCGGCTCGGCCTTGCTTTCGCCGGGGCCGTAGAGGAAGCCGCCCTTGTTCTGCTCATCGTCCGAGGCGTAGTCCTGGTCGTTGGTCGCCTTCAGGTTCTGGCAGCGCGAGAGGAAGGTGATCGCAGCCTTCCAATCGAGCTTCGGCTGGTCGCCCTGACCGTCTTCGACGACCTTTTCCGACAGCGCGATGGCCTCAATCGCGAGGTAGGTGTTTGACATGTCGGAGCGGTCGTTCTTCGAGCCGTAGCCGATGCCGCCGTCGTTCTTGTTGTCGGTCTCCTTCTTCTGGCCGATGTCCCACTGCTGGCCGACCAGATAGCCGCGGCCCTTCACAATCGCGGGCGTGTAGGCTGCCTGCTCGGCGGCGGTCAAGGCGGTGACTGCGGTGGCGGTGTTGTAGACACCCAAGCCCTTGTTGTAGATGCCGCCATCTTCCTTCTGCTGCTTGAGCAGCCACTCGAAGCCCTTGGAAATGTGCGGTGGCAAGTCCTTCTTGCGGTCCACGGCGGGGTCGCGCACGGCGGCGTTCAAGGCCAGCGCGGTGAAGGCGGGGAGCTCTTCGTTGTCACCCCAGTAACCGCCATCCTTCTGTTGCTTGGCGAGGTAGGCGTTGCCACGAGCGATGGCTTCCTTGATCTCGACCTGTAGTGAGAGGTAGGGGTTCTTGGTAGCCTGTCCCTGGGAGACGGCCAGGGTGGCTGCAAATGCGAGGCTGATGGCGGACTTCATGGCTTTTCAGCGGTTTTCTTGTGGGGCGTAATGATGACGGTGACTTTGGTTCCCTCCGGCGGCACGCGCTTGGGGAAAGGGAACCACACCTCGTCGGAGTTGTTGTCCTTCCCGGAGTAATTGATCAGCGCGGAATTGCTGAGGTAGATGGCGGCGGTATCGCCGGTGGCTTGGGCGAGGTAGTTGCCCTTGTAGATCATCGAGCCGCCATAGACCCAAGGATCGGCGGGCATCGACTCGCCGGTGGTACCGTGGGCGATCCACTCGTTGATCTTGGCGGTGCGGGTCTTGTCGCCCTCCTTCCATTCCACGCCGATGTCGATGCGGGAGCCTTCCTTGGTCTCCTGCTTCACTTCCGGGAAGCGGTTCGAGGGGGTGCCGTCGGCTTCGCGCTCGGCGTAGAATTCGGGCGACTCGGGGTAGCGCAGGAGCTTGAAGGCGACATTCAGCTCGATTGCCGGCACTTCGGTGATCAGCAACGACTCGTGGACCTTGCCTGTGGAGTGGACGATGGCGAACTCCAGGATCTCGCCATCGGTCATGTTGACGGCGGCGGGAAAGCGGATTTCGCGGGTTTTGCGATTGAAGATGACTTCGCCGACCTGGAGGCGGTCGCCGTCGAGTTCCTTTGCCGCCGGCTGGGTCTCCGTGACCTTCTGCTCCGGGGCGGGGAGGGTCTTGGGTTCGACCGGGGCACGGTCTTTTTCGCCGGGTTCCGCAGACAGCAGACCGGTACTGGTGAGGGCCAAGAGTAGGAGGATTCCGCGTGACATGCGGTCAAACTTCTCCCGGGAAACGGCTAGGTCCAGCGTTCTCTTAGCGGGAATTTCGCGGCATCAGCGATTTTCCGAACTCGTCCCAGCACAGCCGCGTGATGCGTGTTTCGAGTGCTTGAGTGGGATTGTCCGTTTCGGCCAGCGGGGCCAAGGCGGTATACTGGTCGTAAACCGCAACCAACTGCGAGGCCACCAGCCGGTAGCAGGCGGCGAGGATCTCCCGCTTCAGTTGGTCAGGATCCGAGGGTATCGGGAAATCAAGCAAACCTGTGGACGCCGCGCCGACGCTTTCGTCAATAAGCTGGAGGGACAGGACCGCCGCTGGCGTGCCTTTCCGCTCGGGGCGCTCCACCCGTGGTTCGAAGTGCAGCAGACCTGAGGAGTAGCGGCTCAATTCATTGGCGCACTTGGTCACGACCTCTTCCAGGGCGTCGGCTTGGATATTTGCGGGCAGGGTGGCTTCCAGCACCACTTGCTTCGCGGCCGAGGGCTCGATGTTCCACTGGGCGACCATTGGACGGAGACGTTGGACACCCGCGAGTGCTGTCTTCCGCTGGTCCTCGCTGGCTTCCGGGCAGGAATCAAGGACCCGCTCCCATGCCAAGAGGGCTCGGGCATTCGCGCCCTGCTCTTCCAAGTGAACTGCTAGGGTGATGAAGGCTCCGGCCCCCTCCGCCGCGTGCGCGGCGTATTCATTCAGAAGGGCCGGGGATTTCGGGTCACCGGGATCAATCGCCGGCGCGGCGCGGATCGGGCCTTCGATCAGTGCGGTGTCCTTCGGCTCCGGGCGGATCGAGAACAGGCGCGATTTCTCGCGGTGGAGCAGCTCGGTCTTGGAGCGGATATGGGCCAAGGTCGCCTCATTCGGCGGGGTCATGAAGTCCATGTCCTTGGTGCCTTGCACCCAAGGAATCCCGATCGCCGCCAGGCTCAAGACTATGACCACCGGAATCGGAACCCGCTTCACGCGCCAGAGCATCCGTTATCTGTCAGCAGCCGCCAAGAATTCAATCCAGTGGCAGGCACGAAAAACGCGCCGGGCTGGTGGCCGCGGCGCGTTTTTGAAATTGGAACTAGCCGGAAGTGGCTTACTTGGCTTCAGCAGCCTTGACCTGCATGGCCTTCTTGCCGACGCGCTGGCGCAAGTAGTGCAGCTTGGCGCGGCGGACCTTGCCCTTGCTGACCACTTCGATCTTGGAGATACGCGGGGTGTGCAGCGGGAACACGCGCTCCACGCCTTCGCCGTAGGAAATCTTCCGCACGGTGAAGGAGGCATTCACGCTGGTGCCACGGCGGGCGATCACGATGCCAGCGAAGATCTGGACGCGCTCCTTGCCACCTTCCACCACCCGGGTGTGGACCTTCACGGAATCGCCAACGCGGAAATCCGCGACGTCGGCCTTCAGTTGCTCTTGCTCGATCTTCTTGATGATGTCCATGGCGTCCTCCTTGCTTCGGGAAAGTGAATAATTCGCGCCCGGCGGCGCGAGGGGCGGGAGAACTAGGGGAACGATCTTCCGATTGCAACCGCGAAATTCACAGAATTTCGAGGAAATTCAAGCTCTCCCGACAACGCTTATGCCTCCTTGAAGGCCAAAAGCGCTCCTCCTTCCGGCGTGCGGCCTGCGACCTTGCGGTAGAAACAGTCGTTCCGGCCGGTGTGGCAGCAGCCGCCGCCCATCTGCTCGACGTATACCACCAGCGC
This sequence comes from Haloferula sp. BvORR071, assembly GCF_000739615.1. Lineage (GTDB taxonomy): Bacteria > Verrucomicrobiota > Verrucomicrobiia > Verrucomicrobiales > Akkermansiaceae > Haloferula. The sequence goes on along the minus strand of NZ_BATP01000004.1, from coordinate 10,544 downwards.
GTCCTGGTCGCAATCGGTGCGGATCTCCACCACCTTCTGGACCTGTCCGGAAGTCTTGCCCTTGTGCCACAACTCCTTGCGGCTACGGGACCAATAGACCGCCTCGCCAAGCTCCAAGGTGAGCTTGAGAGACTCGGCATTCATGTAAGCCAGCATCAGCGGCTCCTTCGTCGTCGCGTCGATCGCCATCGCCGGGACCAAGCCGTCCGCGTCGAACTTGGGAGTGAAAACGAGACCCTCTTCGAGCTGCTTCTTATCACCGGGCGGCGGAAACGCGTTCATGGGCGGGGGCTGTAAGCAGCATCCGGACTTAGGGCAAGACCCGCGTTTCCGCTTCCTGCCGGGGATATCGTCGAGTCCTTGCGAAAGCGCTGAAGCCAAGCCTTCGATTTCCGGATTCTACCTGACGGTCAGTCCTGCGAGTCTTTGCTCGTGATCCGAGGATTCTCCAAACTGCTGGCTGTTCTCTTCCTTTTGTTTCCGCTGGTGGCTGCGGCCGAGCAGGAGCGCTGGACCGGTGGCAATGGATACATGTGTGTGGTCCGCTCGGGTGAAGGGCCCGCGGAGCAAAAGGTGGCCCTCCGTTGGAGCCCTGATCCAGGCGGAACCAAGCGGGAGGAGAAGATCCTCGATCAGGACATTACCGAGCTGGGCAAGTTGCTTTGCCAGATGAGCAAGGCCGGCGACTGGAATATCGAATATGGCAACGTCCGCGTGCCGTGGGGATCGGACCTTACGCTCTTCCTCAGTCAGGGCTCGGTCTCCTTCCAGTTCGGGACTGATGTGGGCGATCAGATCGATATCCAGTGGGATCAGGTGACCAAGCTCTACAAGGCGATCCAGAGGGAGCAGCAGGCGATCACCGCCAACAAGAAAGCGGCGAAGCCTGCTTCCGAAAAGAAGGGCGAGTGAGGAGTACCTGTGGCCGGACCTTTTTGGTGCCACGCTTTGCGATGGCATCCCGCGAGCTTTGGGGCCATAGCCGCGCCCGCTTTTCCCGCCATGGAATCCCTGACTATCATCAAGGCCGGTACTGGAGTGCTCACCCGTGCCAGTGACGGCACCCTCGACGGAGCCTCGCTGGTCCGTCTCGTCACCGCCATTGCCGGGCTCGTGGAGAACGGCCACCGCTGCCTGCTGGTGAGCTCCGGAGCGGTGGGAGCGGGCGTCTCTGCCTTCAATCTGGACGGGTATCCGAATGACCTGACCACCCGTCAGGCCTGTGCCGCAGTGGGCCAAGCGCGGCTGATGCACACCTACGAGAATCTGTTCCGGAACTTCGATCTGGCGGTGGCGCAGGTGCTCCTGACGGCCTCTGACCTGCAGACGCCGGAGCGGCGCCAGAACGTTTCCAATACACTGCAGCGCCTGCTGGCCTCGCCACGGATCGTGCCGATCATCAATGAGAACGATTCCGTGGCGGTGGAGGAACTGCGGGTGGGGGACAATGACATGCTCTCTTCCCAAGTGGCAATCCTGCTGGGTGCCAAAACCTTGGTGCTGCTGACCTCGGTGGACGGTCTGCTGGCACCGGGCAGCGGCGAGCTGGTCCAAGAAGTGCCCGACGTGGATGCGGTGCTCGGCTTTGCGAAGGACGAGCGTGGCCGCTTCTCGATCGGCGGGATGGCCTCCAAGCTTCAGGCGGTGAAGAACTCGGTGGATTCCGGAATCACCGTGCACATTGCCCATGGCCGCAAGCCGGAGCGCCTTTCTGGAATTCTGGCTGGAGAAAAGGGACTTTCGACGCGCTTTGCGGCGCGGCTTGGGAAGTGAGGATGAGCGCAAAGGCTCAATGAGTTCCGGGCAGTCCTTGCCAATCGAAGTTTTTCCGACTGTTAAAATTCCGGATCGTTTCGCGTGATTTCGCGACCGAACCGCCTTTAGTCCCTCGCCAATGACCGAAGCCGAAGTCTTGTCCGCTGTCGAAGTGCTCGCCCGCAATGCGCGGGCGGCTTCGTATAAGCTTTCCCAGCTCTCGACCGACCAAAAGAACGCCATCCTACGCGCGATGGCCGCGGAACTGCGGGCCCGCAGCGCGGAGATCGTGGCAGCCAATGCCAAGGATCTGGCCGCGGGTGAGGAGAAGGGGCTGACCAAGCCGATGCTCGAGCGTCTGAAGCTGGATGCGGGCAAGGTAGAAGCGATTGCCCATGGGATCGACCAAGTGGTGGATCTGCCGGATCCGGTGGGGCAGATCATGGAGAAGTGGACTCGCCCGAACGGGATGCACATCCACCAGACCCGAGTGCCGATCGGCACGATCGCGATCATTTACGAGAGTCGCCCGAATGTGACCAGCGATGCGGCCGTGCTGTGCTTCAAGGCTGGCAACGCGACGATTCTGCGTGGTGGCTCGGAAGCTTTTCATAGTAACACCGCCATCGCCGAAGCGCTCCAGGCGGGCGGTGAGGCGGAGGGGCTGCCGCCGCACTCGATCCAGCTGATTCCCTTCACTGACCGCTCCAGCGTGAGCGCGCTGTGCAAGATGGACAAGTGGCTGGACCTGATCATCCCGCGTGGTGGCAAAGGGTTGATTGAAGCGGTCGTTTCTCAAGCGCGGATGCCAGTGATCAAGCACTACGACGGGATCTGTCATCTGTATGTGGATGCCGCGGCGGACCTCGACATGTCGGTCAAGCTGGCGGTCAACTCGAAGACCCAGAAGACCGGCGTGTGCAATGCGCTGGAGACCCTGCTGGTGCATTCCTCAGTCGCAGCGAGCCACTTGCCTGTGATCGCGGAGGTGCTGGTGGAAAAGGGCGTGGAGATCCGCGGCTGCGAAAGGACGCGGGTGATCATCGAGGCGGTGCCGGCCACGGAGGAAGATTGGGAGACGGAGTATCTCGACCTGATCCTGTCGGTGAAGGTTGTCGATTCGCTCCAAGAGGCGATTGATCACATCAACACCCATGGCTCGCACCACACAGATAGTATCGTCACTGCGGATCAAGCGGCGGCGGATGCTTTCCTGTCCGGCTGTGATTCTGCCTGTGTCTTCCACAACGTCTCGACGCGGCTTGCGGATGGCGAGGAGTTCGGTTTCGGTGCAGAGATCGGGATTTCCACCGACAAGCTGCATGCGCGCGGACCGATGGGCTTGCGCGAGCTGACGAGCTACCAGTATCGCGTGCGCGGGAACGGGCAGGCGAAGTGGTAGCGGCCGCAATCTGCGGTGACATCCGCAAAAAGCTCGAAAGCCTCATCTCCAGCATCTAGGGGAATTGCAGCCCTGATGAGTCTCCCGGATGCTGCCCGCAATGCCTGCCGCTTGTGCCAATGTACCAGCGGCGTGGTTGCGGTGGTGGCGGCGGCCTTGTTGGCTTCCTGCCGATCGGAGAAGGCCTTTTCCGAGCGGACGGCGGAGTTGGAGAAGAGCGTGGGGCGGGTCATTGCGGTACCGCCGACGGGTTTCGACTACTATGCGGGCTCGGCATTCGTCATCAACGATGGCGGGCAGTTCATCACCAATTGCCATGTCTTGGAGGGTGTGCCGTCAGGTTGGAAGACCTATCTTCTATTCGCGGGGCGGGATCGGGTCGCGGTCTATTCGACGCGTGAGGTGGTCCGTGACCGTGACCGGGATCTGGTCCTTCTGGAAGCGGTTGGCCTGAAGGCGGAGGCGCTACCGATCGCGGAGGACACGCCGCCCAAGGCTGGGTATGTGAGGGCGGCAGGTTTTCCGGGGATTGCGGACAGCCAGGAGGATCTTGTTCATCTGGTCGGGCGCTTGCAGGCGAGCGGCGACGAGGACATCGAGAACGCCGGACAACTTGCCAGTGTGGCGAGCGTCCGCTTCACCACCGGTAGCATCAACGACATCAAGCTGCAGGAGTGGGGTACCGCCAAGAGCTACCATGCGCGGGTGATCGATCACGACGCCGAGATCTCGCCGGGCAGCAGCGGTGGTCCGCTTTTCAACGACCAAGGTGAGGTGGTGGGGGTGAATACCGCAGGCTGGCAGACTGCCAGTGGGAAGATTTGCAAGGCTTCGCACTGCTCGGAGCTGCTGGCGTTCCTGCAGAAGAACCGGATCGCCTACCGCAAGCCGTCGTTGTGGCAGGGCTTTGGAGTTGCGGTCTTCCTGCTTCCGGCCGGGCTGATGGTGACTTTTCTCGGAGTCTGGCAATGGCGGATCTGGCGACAGCGGGGACGGACGGATTTCCCCGTGCCGGTGCATGTGCCGGCGCAGGCTCTTGGTATAGCGCCGCTATCGGCCCCCTTGTTAGAGCTGAGTGTCGCCCCTTCGCGGAGCGCGCCGTCGCGACGACTGGGGCGGGCGTGGAGCTTGAGCGGCGATGGGGAGGAGAGCGGGCCCTTTGAGCTGCTGCTACACGAGACCGACTTTGCGTTGAGGGCGGGAGTGATTCAGGTGGGGCGTGAGTCGGAAGAGGTGGACATCCAGCTTCCTTCCGAGTCGATCAGCAAGCGGCATGCCTTGTTCATTCTCTGCAACCAGGGGGTGATGATTGAGGACTGTGGATCGATCAATGGGACGCTGGTGAATGGTGAGCGGCTCTCCGCGGGTGAGCGGCGCGGACCGCTGCGGGATGGGACGATGCTAGGCTTGGGCGGGATTCACCTGGTGTTTGCCGCCGCGTGACGCAGCGGGCTCAAGGGGCTGCCTTCGAGGAGCGCAGCATCGAGGTTTTTAGTTCTTCCAGGGACTGTTCGTAAACGCCGCGGGGGCTCGTGTCGTTCTTCACGGCGATGGCTGCGGCCTTGCCGACGATCTCGCCCATCATGCCGGTGGTTCGCATTACGCGTACGGGGCCGAGGGCTTCGCGGTCGACGCTGATGTTGCGGCCGGCCATGAAGAGATTGGTGATGTTGCGGCTGTAGAGGCTGCGGTAGGGCGCCCAATAGGGGCCCTTGTATTGATACTGGCTGCCCTCGGTGGCGCGGGAGATGAACTCGTCGCCCTCGTTGCCCTTGGCGAAGGTAGGATCGGGCAAGTGGACATCGATGTGCCAGGAGCAGGGGAAGCAGCCGTCGGGGAAGCTGGTACCATTGCGGAAATCGCTTCCTGTTAGAACGATGTCACCTAGCAGGCGACGCGACTCGCGCTTGCCGGCGATGAAGGCGGCCCAGCCGAGGCGATGATTCGGATACATCTTGTCGACGTTCTTGAGCGTGTCCCAAGCGCCATACATCGCGCGGAAGTTGAGATCGCGAATGTATTCGATCTCATTGACCTGATCGCGGTCGAAGCCGCTTTCCCAGAACCAGCCCCCGAGATTGGCGAGTGGGTTGCCGCCCCACTGGCCTTTTGAGGTCTTGCGGCCGGGGAAGGGTTTGGCGCTGAGATCGATGGCCCAAGGGCAGCGCGGGAAGGGGGCGGGGACGGCGCCCTGCGAGACGGCCAGCGAGAGCGCGTCCTTGTCCTTGCATTCGCACTTCAGGACCTCGGCAGGATTGGCGGTATCGAGGACGTTCCAGAGATTGCTGGTGCCCATCTGCTTCTCCTTGGCCACCTCGTAGTCGGCTCCGGCCAGCACGCCGATGGTGGCATCGCCAGTGCAATCGGCGAAGAGCTTGCCTGAGACGCGGATACGGCGGGCGCTGCGGATGTCCTGGGCGATGACGGCGCGGATGCGGTGATCGGTGGTCTCGACCGACAGCACCCGCTGGCCGATGAGCAGGGTGATGTTCGGCTCGGCGCGCACGAGCTTCAGCTTGCGCTCGTCGGCATAGATATCGCCGCCCTTGGCATTTCCGGAGCTCTTGTCCCGCTGCGGCACGAGTTCATCCACGATCTCGCCGACGTTTGGATAAGGCTGCTGGCGGGTATGGCCTTCCGGCCAGACGCGGACTTCGGAAGAGCCGTTGCCGCCGAGCACGGGGCGATCCTGGATCAGGGCCACCTTCAGGCCATTGCGCGCGGCGGAGACGGCGGCAGCGGTGCCGGCGATACCCCCGCCGGAGATGACGAGATCGAAACTGCCGGCCTCTTCAGGCTTGTCGGGTAGGCCCAGCCATTCGCGGCGCAGCTTGGCCAGTTCGGCTCCGCCGTGGGGAGGCTGATAGGATTTATCAGCGGTGAAGAGGATGGCGTCGCAGCGGCCTTCGAAGCCTGTTAGATCGTGCAGGGCCAGCTTGGCGGAACTGCCCACGCTGACGCTGCCACCGTCCTGCCAATGCCAGTCTGCGCCCTCAGTGCCGAAGGTTGTGGACAGCGGCTTGCCATCGACGAGGAGCTGGAATTTCCCCGGCGCGCCCGGGACTTTCCACGGGGCGACCCAGTCGCGGGTGCGTACCCAGACGCGGTAGTCGCCGGGCTTCGGGAAGCTGACGCTGGTTTCGGCGTCCTTCACCGGCACGCCCAGGCCATGCGCGAGCAGGTAAGGCGAGCCCATCTGCTCCATCGACTGCTGGTCGGTATCCCAGCCGCCGGTGGCCGTGAATTGCTCGGCTTCGATGAAGACTTGATCGGCGGCCAGGCAGGGTAGCGCGAGGCAGGCGAGGGAGAAGAGAGAGCGGAACGCGGCCATAACGGGTGCCATGGCTACTGCATTCAACGGTGATGAATTTCAATATAATTTCTTAAATGCGCAGGGTCTCGGCGGCCTTCTAAGTGCGGACGAAAGCTTCGGATTCGGGGTAATCGTTGAATTCACCCTTCATGATGTAGCGGTAGCCGGCACCGACGGTCCACTCGGGCAGGTCAAGCAACTTGGCCAAGCGCTTGTGTCGGCCGATTTGGAAGAGCCGTGGACGGATCAGCGCGAGCGCGACCAAGAAGGTGGCGGTGCGCGGATGAAGTGCCGAGCAGAGGTCCCGGGCGCCCGAGGTATCGAAACTTCCCATCATGCCCGCCGAGATGTGCTTCCGCTCCTCACCTCGATAGAAGATCCGGGCCAGGAAGAGATCGTCATCGTGGTTCAAGAATCCAATCGCCCATGAGCCGAGCCGGGCTGAAGCGGTGAGTCCGAGGCTATCCAACTCCCCCGGGTCTTGCTTCTCGCACTGCCCATCGAAGATCGGGGTCAGATGCCGGTGGCTGGGGCCAACCACCGAGCGGCGGCCCAAGTCCTTCATGAGGGCTACACAGGTTTCAGCATCGGAGTCCGCGATCCAGAGTTGCGTGTAGAAGTTACCCATATCCCGATGATGTTCTCCCGCAGTGGTATCTAACGCGGAACTTGCTGTTAGATTGGCGCTTTGGCGATGCTTTTTGCGCCGCTTGCCGACAGAAATGAGTCCGCCAGTTGCCCCTCCGGAGTTTGCTGGCGTGATTTGCGTTTTTGAGGGCAAGAAGAAGCCTTGGCGGGAGAATCTTCACCGAGTCATGCGGGGATCGGTTTTGCGTTCAAAGCGCGGTATCGGTATCTGTCCAGACCTTGCTATTGCCTCCCGGCGGATGGCCTCTTAGCCTCCCGGCATGCCCATCGACGCTTTTGCCAACCGCTTCGTCTGCGATCTGGTCGCCTACGAGCCCGGGAAGCCCATTGAGGAGACCGCCCGCGAGCTGGGGCTGGATCCGGCCGATATCGTGAAGGTCGCCTCGAACGAGAACCCGCTCGGGCCCTCGCCGCTGGCGAAGGAGGCCATGGCCAAGGCGCTCGACGAGTCCCACATTTACCCGGACGGCGGCGGCTGGAAGCTGCGGACGGCGATCGCGCAGCGCTTCGGGATGGACATTTCGAACGTGGTGCTGGGCAACGGCTCGAACGAGATCATCGAGTTGCTCTGCCACAGCTTCCTGAACGGGAAGGCCGAGCTCATCGCCTCCGACCACGCCTTCGTGGTCTACAAGCTGATGGCGACGCTCTTCGGCGCCAAATATGTGGAGGTGCCGGACCCGAATTTCATCCACGACCTCGATGCGATGGCCGCGGCGATCACGCCGGACACCCGCCTAGTGTTCATCGCCAATCCCAACAACCCGACCGGAACCGTGGTCGGGCAGGAGGCGCTCGACCGCTTCATGGCGAAGGTGCCGGATCATGTGGTGGTCTGCTTCGACGAGGCCTATCACGAATTCCTCGACGAGGCTCCGGACGTACTGAAATACGTCCGCGAAGGCCGCAATGTGGCGGTGCTGCGGACCTGCTCGAAGATCCACGGCCTGGCCGCGCTGCGGATCGGCTACGGCCTGTGCTCGAAGGGTGTGGCGGAGATTCTCCAGAAGGCACGCCAGCCTTTCAATACGAACGCGATCGCCCAAGCCGGTGCCCTGGCGGCGCTGGAAGACGCCGATCACGTCGCGAAGACGAAGGCGATCAACAAGGAGGGCCTAGCCTTCTATGAAGCCGCCTTCAAGGAGCGTGGCCTGGAATTCGTGCCCAGCGTGGCGAACTTCATCCTCGTGAAGGTCGGCGAAGGGGACCGGGTGTTCCGCGATATGCTCAAGCAGGGGGTGATTATCCGCGCCATGAGCGGCTACAAATTGCCCGACTGGGTGCGTATCTCGATCGGCACGCCGGCCCAGAACCGGCGCTGCCTGGAGGTGCTGGATTCGGTCCTGAGCCCGGCCGCTGTTTGAAGATAATGTTTCACTTAGTTTGACAGTTTACCCCTAGATCCCTATTTCTATGCGCGGATAGAGAGGGAAGCTATGGCCGGAGTCGCCTTCCAGGACCAGAGAGAATTCAGATGCACCCATTGCAGTGGCAAGATCCTTGTCCCCAAGGATCTGCCGCCGATGACAGGACCGTGCCCGCATTGCGGGAGTACGATTACATCGCCGACGACCGATGAGGAAGCGAGGCTGACCTTCAGAGGGATAGTCGAGGAACCCGCGGCGATGGCCATTGCCGCCGGGCCCTCCGCAGGGGGGCCACCGCCGCTGCCGCCACACGCCCGGGCGTCTGAAAATCCGCCAGCGCCCCCTCACTCGTCTCCGCCACCACCACCACCGCCAGTGGCTCCGCCACCGATGGTCGAGATTGGGTTAGCCGTGGCGCATTCGCCTTTTGCTCCGCCGCCCGCTGCAGCTGCCGCTCCACCTTCTGCTGCTGCTCCGGTCGAAGCGCGGATGGTATCACCGGCGTGGGAGACTCCGCCGCCGATTGTCCCGATCCGGGTTGAACCGGTGGATGTGGGGTTTGCGGCCCGCCACTTGCCCTATCCGGCGAGCCCGGGAGCGATCCGTGTGGAGTCCTTGGGGGGCGTGGAGCTTTCCGGGGTGACGATTCCTCCGCCGGTTCCCGGGGGGGGCTTGGATTTACGGAATCCGCAGTCGGTGGCCGGGCCTTCGATCGCCGAGAGGGAGCGTGCCGAGCAAGAGCGCTTGGCGAAGGAGCGCGCCGAACAGGAACGGATTACCAGGGAAGGCGCCGAGCAAGAGCGTCTCGAAAAGGAGCGTGCCGAGCAGGAGCGGATCGCCAAGGAACTGCGCGCCGAGCAGGAGCGTCTTGAGAAGGAGCGTGCCGAACACGAGCGGGTCGCGAAGGAGCACCGCGCTGAGTTGGAGCGCCTCGAAAAGGAGCGCGCCGAACAGGAGCGTCTTGCCAAGGAACGTGCCGAGCAAGAGCGCCTCGAGAGGGAGCGCGTCGAGCAAGAGCGACTCGCGAAGGACCGCGCCGAGCAGGAACGGATCGCCAAGGAGCTGCGGGCCGAGCAAGAGCGTCTCGAAAAGGACCGTGCCGAACACGAACGGATCGCCAAAGAGCAGCGCGCCGAGTTGGAGCGTCTCGAAAAGGAACGAGCCGAACACGAACGTCTCGCCAAGGAACGTGCCAAGCAAGAGCGCCTCGAGAGGGAGCGCGCCGAGCAGGAACGGATTTCGAAGGAACGCGCCGAACAGGAACGCCTCGCAAAAGAGCAAGAGCGCCTTGCCAAGGAGCGTGCTGAACAGGAGCGGATTGCCAAGGAGCAGCGCGCCGAGCAGGAGCGTCTTGAAAAGGAACGTGCCGAGCACGAGCGTCTCGCCAAGGAACGTGCCGAGAAAGAGCGCCTCGAAAGGGAGCGCGCCGAGCAAGAACGGATTTCGAAGGAACGCGCCGAGCAGGAGCGCCTTGCAAAGGAGCAAGAGCGGATTTCGAAGGAACGCGCCGAACAGGAGCGGATTGCAAAAGAGCTGCGCGCCGAGCAGGAACGTCTCGAAAAAGAGCGTGCTGAACACGAACGGATCGTAAAGGAGCAGCGTGCCGAGCAGGAGCGCCTTGCCAAGGAACGCGCCGAACAGGAGCGCCTTGCGAAAGAGCAAGAGCGCCTTGCCAAGGAACGCGCCGAACAGGAGCGCCTTGCGAAAGAGCAAGAGCGCCTTGCCAAGGAGCGCGCCGAGCAGGAGCGGGTTGCCAAGGAGCGTGCCGAACAGGAACGCCTTGCCAAGGAGCGTGCCGAGCAAGAGCGGATTGCCAAGGAACGTGCCGAACAAGAGCGGGTTGCCAAGGAGCGTGCCGAACAAGAGCGGGTTGCCAAGGAGCGTGCCGAGCAAGAGCGGGTTGCCAAGGAGCGTGCCGAACAGGAACGGATTGCCAAGGAACGCGCCGAGCAAGAACGCCTTGCCAAGGAGCGTGCCGAGCAAGAGCGGATTGCCAAGGAACGTGCCGAACAAGAGCGGGTTGCCAAGGAACGTGCCGAACAGGAACGCCTTGCCAAGG
>NZ_BATP01000005.1 GCF_000739615.1 Haloferula sp. BvORR071 | reverse complement strand
GCCTCCGCGCTCCCAGTGGGTAGGCATACGGCGGACCGCCTTATGTTAGTACCATTCTGAGCCGTCCCGTCGGGACGAAGAAGACTCCACGGAATCGGCCTTAATCAGCAGCCATGCATAGACGCTCCCTATTTACCTCTCGCTGGAAGTCCGGAGGGCTTCCAGATCAGGATCGTAGAGATTGAACTCAATCCGGCTGAATGCCTTCGCATCGAAATCCACCTGCCCGAGCGGCTGTGAGAAGCCCTTGAGCCGGTCGCCGTTGGCACTCTCCAGGCGGAAGGTCACATGACTCCCATCCGTGAACCAGGCGCGGATGTCACCATTGTAGCGCTTCGGCTTCTCGTAGAGGCCGAGTGTGAAATCATCCCGTTCCTTCTTGGTGCGGAGCGGGAAGGAGCGAAGCCGCGAGACCGGCAGGTTCATCTCACCATACTTGGTCTGGAGCTTCACCTTTCCATTTTCGATGCCCAGCATCTTGCCTTCCACGTGGTCGCTGTTGCGCAGGCGGATGCGGTTCGGATCGGGATCCGGTTCGGCCTTCTTCTCCTGCGGTTCGTCTTCCTCGTCCAGGAATCCGCCGCCGCCACCGTCTTCGCGCTCGGCTTTGCCCTGGATGACGCCGTCCCAAGAACTCACCTCGATGCGCGAGAACTTCAGCGGCGAGGAGTCTGCAGCATCGAAATGGATGCCGCCGCCCATGCGGCCGCCCTGGGGATCCGGGTCGAGCCAGTCGACGGCGACGCGGCCATTGATCTGAAGCTGGATGACGCCGGTCTTGCGATCGACCAGCAGGTCGAAGCGGACTTTCTCGCGGCTGAGGAATTCCGGGATCGGCTGCGGGGTCCCAATCGGCTGGAAAATGCTTGGTGCCGAACGCTTCTTCTTCAGCTCCACATAGCGGCCGCTGACGACGCTGAGAATGTAACAATTCTCCGGCTCCTTGGCCTCTGCGTTGTCGCTGTAGAAGAGGAAGCGGAAGCGCGGGTTTGAGCGCCAAGCGACGTCGAAGGCAAAGTGAGCTTTTGCCGGGAGTTCGATCTTGCGAGAGATGGCACCGGCGGACTTCGAGCGCAGGACTCCGTCCTCATAGGCCCAGCCGTCCTTCTTCTCCAAGGACCACCCTTCGAGGCCGGTCGGGCCGGTGTAGAGGATGTCCGGACGGTCCTCGATCTCGAGGGTGTCCACCATCGTGCGGCGCAGCTTCAACTCCGCGCCATACCAAGTGCGTAGCGAGATTTCGCTGTCCGTCACCCCGGTCAGCTCGCCGCGCAGGGTGTCGCCGTTGCTGAGGGTGGCGTTGGCGATGTGGTCGCCGGTGAATTTACCACCCTCCGCGGGCAGATTGATCTCCAGGACGTGGTCCAGCTTGAGGGGTGCCGGCTTGCTGAAGAAGTCGGCATCAATGATGGCGCGGTCGCTGCCGATCTCCATCAGGGTACCCTTGAAGACACTGCCATCGGTGCAGCGCACCTCCGCTTGCGGAGCGGCGGCGGCGCTGCCCGCGAGGGTCAGCAGGGAAATCCAAAGACGTCGCTGCGTGTTCATTCTTCGTCCTCCTCTCCATCCCCGGGTTTGTTGCCGGGGTCCTCTTCATCTTCCTTGGTCAGGGCCTTGCGTTCCAAGCGGGCGATCGCGTCGCGCCGGATCTCCAGCTTGCCGAGCAGTGGATGCTCCGCCAGCAGGGACTCGCCGGAAAAGCTGCATGATGAGACGGCCAGGAAGCCGCGGCCACGCAGCCCGAGCATCCACGGGAGCTGCGGCGGGGCAGGGGCATTGGCGGCCTTCGCAAAGAAGAGGGTCGAAACGTTGGCGACTGGCATCTCCACCGGATCCGGATAGTGAGGGCTCTGGAACAGGATCACCGGTCCCTCCTTGCCTTCCTTCATGCCGAGGATGGTCCCGGCCCCGCGATCCGAGGAGCGCGTGATCATCACGTCGCGCGTGTCATCGCCGCGGTTCTCGGTACGGTGGCGGTCGGAACTGGCGTCCCACTCGCGGACCTCGATGTTGTCGATCACCATCTGGTCGTCGCCGCCGATCTTGCTGAGGAACATCACGCCCTTGCCGGTGGGCGAGACCTTGAGCGGATCGGAGAACTTGCCCTCGAATTCGCCGTTGATGTAGAGGTGCACGAGCGCGAGCTTGCGGTCCACGCGGAGCTCTACCTCGACCTTCGAGTCCGGAAACTCGGAAGGATCGCGGCGGATGCTGTTCATGTCCTTGTAAGGATAGCTGTCGCCGCTCTGTTGGCGCTTGAGCTGGAAACTCTGCGAGCCATCGTAGGAGAAGAGGTAGCGGTCGGCCTTGCCCGTGGTCTCCAGCAGGTCGTCGGCAAAGAAGACCTGGAGATTCGGCATGGTTTTCCAAGCGACGGTGAAGCGCAGCGCGAAGGAGCCGGGTGTCTCAAAGCTGCGGGCGATGCTGCCGCCGCCCTCGGCGATGAAGCGCTTCGAGTCGTAGCGCCAGCCGCTGCGCATGGTCCAGCCGCTGTCGTTCTCCGGTCCGCGGTAGAGGACTTTGCGCGGCCGCACCCCGAGCTGGATGGTATTCACGCGGTCGCGAGCGATGTCGAGATCGCCGGCGAAGGCGGTGTGGATCTTCACCGTTTGGTCGGCGATGCCCTGGAGTTCGCAGGGGAATTGGTCGCCATTGGACAAGACCATCATCGCGTCGCTTTCGTCGCTGGCACCCTTGGCTTGGGCGAAGAGGACGCGTTGGATGCTGTCGGCCTTGAGCTGGAAGGGTTCGAAGGAGAGGGGGCTGGCCAGCGAGATCCGGCCGTCATCCGCCATCGCGGTGACGGTCCCGGCCAGGCGCGATCCCTCGGTCAGGATCACCTCGTCCGCCAGGGCGGCGGCCGGGATCAAGCAGGCGGCAAGGATGGATGCCAGTCTTTGCACGGGAGTAGAGCAGTCAGAGATCGTCTTCCCATTCGTCGAGGAAGCCACCGGCGGATTGGAATTCGAGGACAATGGCAGGGGCCAGGTCGATGTCCATCTTTCCAGCGAGCTTCGACTCAAGCTGGATGCGTCCTTGCGTCGAGGAAAGGGGAGTTCCGCTGATGCGGCCCACCGGTTGCATGTGGACGGTGATCTCCGATTTGTTAGACGACTCCGACTCGGCCGGGCTGTCGATCTTGCGGCGACCGCTGCGGGCGAAGTGCATCTCCGCCACTTCATCCATCGGGATCTTGAGGGTGGCGTACTTGGCGGCGATCTCGACATTCCCCTCGTGGATCGCGTGGATCCGGCCTGAGAAGCGGTCGGTGCCATTGGTGAGCAGCACGATGTCCTGCTGCTCGCTCTCCATGCTGCGGGCGGAATCGGTCAGGCCGTTCCACTCCGCGACGACGATGTCGGAAACGCGGACCTGGGTATCGGAGGAGCGGAGCTGGGCTGAGCCGCCTTGGACAATAAAGCCGATGCCGCCGCCCGGTGCCTTGTAGGAGGGACCAGCCTTTGGATCCGGCGCTTCACCTTCCTCCGCGGTGTACCATTGCACGGCGAACTCGCCATTGATGTAGACCGAGATGCTGCCTTCCTTGCGGTCGCAGCGGATCTCGAAGAGGGCTTCGCCGGTATCAGGCATCCGCACGGTGGTGGTAGGGACCCGCACGCGCTCGACTTCCGGGTTGCCATCGGCGTCGAAGCCGGTGCGCTGGAGGTGGATGTAGCCGGAGTTGATATTGAGCACGTAGGAGGTGCCGAAGAGGCGCGCAAAGTTCGGCATCACTCCGATCGGCGGCCGGTCTTCATCCGCGCCTTCGGCCTTCTTCTTGTCCTTGGGGCCGGCTGGCTGGAGATCGGCATGGAGGGCGACCGCAATGCTCGGACGCGAGCGCCAGCCGAGCTTGAAGCGCAGCAGTGCTCGATCCGGCATGCCGGCATCGTAGGTCAGCGCGTCACCACCGGCACGCGAGTACCAGGCGGCACCGGAATGGGTCCATGCCGGCTTGTTCTCGTCGCCCGTTTTCTTGGGGGCCACAGCAGGAGCGGGATTGTCGCCGGCGAAGGCATCGACACCTGCGGGCGGCTTGTCCGCGGGGACGATCTTCCAGCCCTTGTCATCGAAGGGGCCGGCGTAGAGCAGGCGACCGCCGAAGGGATTCGGGGCGATGGTGGCGAGGGTATCGCGCGGCAGGGTCAGGACCCCGGCGGAGCTGGACTCGAGGGTCACTTCGTGTTCGTCCGCGGCGACGATCTTGCCGGGGATGCGGTCGCCATTCACCAGCGTAACGTGGCAGGGGTCGGTGATCGGGGAGATCGCGCGCGCGTTGCGCAGCACGATCTGGCGGACCTTCTCGCGCTGGAGTTCGATCGGTGCGGCGATGTCCGGGCGCTCCCAGGTAATCTTGCCGCTGGAACTGAAGCCGCCGAAGTGGCCCTCCAACTGGTCGCCGTTGGTGAAGCGGAGATGGTCCTTCGCGGCAGGCTCATCTCCCGCAAACAGCGGCGCAGTGAGCAGAGTGGCAATGACCAATGGGCGGATCATTTCTCGTAGATGGGCAGGAAGCGGTAGTTCAGGGCAAGCGAGAGCAGCGAGCCCGCGGTATTGAAGGACTGGCCCTTGTTGCCGGGCCACGAGCCATCGCGGGACTGCGAGACGGAAAGGTAGCGGATGTTGCGCGAGTTCCACTCGTTCCAAGTGTCCATGTCGGCGTGAAAGAGCGCCTGGGACATGTAATATTCGAAGTAATACGGGTAGTGGCGGTCGCGGAAGGAAAGCTGGTTCTTCAGATACTCGACCGAGGATTGGTAGCCCTTGCCGTCCTTCTCCTTGGCCAGCGAGAGGCAGAGCACGCCGATGGCGGTGAGGGTCGGCTTGCCGCCGCCCGCGGAGGTGTAGCCATAGGCACCGTCGCTGCCACGGCACTTGGCCATGTACTCGAGGCCCTTCTTGAGTGCGTCATCCGGGACCGGCAGCCCGGCGTTGCGGGAGGCGAAGAGCGCCACGAGCTGGCAACCGGAGACCGTGGTGTCGGCATCCGTGCTGTCGGGAGTGTAGCGCCAGGCGTTGGACTTGTTGCGCTTCTGCGCGCTCAGGATCAGCTCCACGCACTTCTTGAGCGCGGGTGCGATCTTCGGATTGTCCACCGCACCGTAGGCCTCCGCCAGCGCGAGCGTGGAGAAGCCGTGGTTGTACATGCTGTTGCCGATGTAACCGTTGGTGGCGTTCTGTTGCGAGATCAGGTAGTCGATCCCCTTGGTGATCTGGGCGGCATACATGCCGTGGTTCGGGTCCTCGCCGTGGGCCAGGAAGGCGACCACGCAGAGGCCGACGACGCCGGGCTCACTGCCCATGCTGTCGTTCCAGTAGCCCTGCGCGTTCTGGTTCTTCGCCAGGTAGGCGAGGCCGCGGTCATACATGGTGTCGACCTGCGCGGGCACCGGGTCGTCCGGACGGCGGGGGAGGTCTTGGGCAGAAGCGGCGGAAAGCAGGGAGCTGAGAGCGGTGAGACCGAGGAATGCGGTATTCCACAAGCCTCGCGCTGCCCGGAGTTGGAAAATTCTCATCATTACTTCGCGAGCTTCTCGGCTCCCCGGTTAAAGGCATCGAGCGCTTCCTGGAATTCGCGCGGCAGCGATTCTCCGGCGGTGCCGGAAGCCTTGGGCACGCGGCGTTCCTCCTGCTTGCCGCTGCCAGTGCCGCCACCGTTGGCGCCATTCTTGCTGTCGGAGAGGCCGGTCTTGCCTTCGCCACCCTGATCGCCGGCTTGCTGGCCCTGCTGCTGCTGGCCCGGTTTGTCGCCGTCCGGATCCATGCCCATCATCCGCTGGAGCATGTCCATCATCGCGCTGCCGGGCTCCTGGCCCTCTTGCGGTTGCTGGCCTTGCTGCTGCTGCTTGCTCTTCTGCTTTTCCTTGGCGGCCTCGAAGATCTTTTCGATCACGTCGGTCTCCGCGGCGATCGTCACGCCACCCGTGTCGAAGTCGATGAGCATGCCGGAGGCATCGTCCATCGCCTCGTTCACACCGGTGAGCAGTTCGATGACCTTCGGTTGGGTCTGCTCGATGATGAGCTGCTGAACGTCCGCCGCGAGCTCGTCCTGGGTTTCCGCGAGTTTGCGCGAGCCCTCCTGGTGGGTGGCGATCTTGCCGGCGAGGTCTTGCTCCTCCGCGGCGCACACAAGGGCGCTGGCGATGAATAGAAGGGTGGCCGTCTTCATGGCTTGGGATTGCTGGGGTGGTCCTCGTAGGAACGGCGCAGGGTCTCCAAGGCGCGGGTGCGCGCGCGGATGTCCTGCTCCTGCTGGATCATCTTCATGACCCGCAGCATGAATTCGAAATCTTCGTCCTGGTCGCCGGCGGCCGAGCCTGCGCCGCCACCGCCGCCGCCCTGTTGCTGCTCGCCTTCGAGCATCTTGGCCCACTCCTTGAGCTTCTCAGCCCAGTGGTCCGAGACGCCACGGGAGACCGCGCCGTGGTTCTGCTCCAGTTCACCGCGCAGGTCTTCCAGCGCGAGGTCGATCCGCGACTCGGTCATCGCGTCGAGGATCTTGCGGTAGGCCTCCTTGTTGGTGCGGGTGAAGAAGTGGTTCAGGTCCTCCTGGATCCAGCGCACGTCGGAAGTCGTGTTGGCCTGCTGGCGGATCGTCTCGGCCAGTTTGGTCTCATCCGCGGGATCGATCTCGTCACGGGCCAGGCCACCGGTGCGCTCGATCGCTTCCCAGACGCTGGAGCCGATGCCATCTTGTTCGGAGGCGGCCTTCTTGAGGCGGTTCACGAAGGTGCTGGCCTCGAAGCGCTGGTTGGCGTCGTTCGCCTTGTCCACTGCCTGCTGCATCTTCTCAAGCGCTTGCTTCTGCTTCTCCACCGCGTCCTTCATGTCCTCCTGGGACTTCTCGTCGGTGTTCCGCTGGTCCTGCGCATCGCCGAGCTTCTCCTCGACCTTGGGCAGGTCATCCTTGGAGAGCTCCTTCATCGATTGCATGGCCTCCGCCATCTTCTTGAGTGTCTCCTTGTCGATCGAGTCGTTGCGGGCGCTGTTTTTGAAGAGCTGCTCCATCTTCTCGGACAGCTCTTTCATGCGGTCCGCCTGCTGCCGTTCGGCATCCTTCTGCGCTTCCAGACGCTTGGAGTTCTCCTCCTTCTTGCGCTCCTCCGGGCTCAGTCGCTCCAAGCGCTGGTTTTCCTCGAAGAGATTGCGCTCGCGGCGGGCAAGGTCTTCCAGCTCACTGATCGCACGGTCGAACTGCGTCTTGAGCATCTGCGCGTGCTCATCCTTGGTCAGTACGAAGAGCGTGACTGGCTCGGAGTAGGCGCGCGGGCGACCGGGCAAGTAGTCCTCCGCCCATGCCCGCAGAGTCAGCTTCTGCGGCTGGATGCCGTAGGCGGCGGGGGAGAAGGCGGCATTCGAGCTGAGCCGGGTCATGTCCGGGGCACCGGCGGCCAGGTCAAGTTCACCGCTGGCGGGCGTCTCATCGGTGGCACGGGTGAATTCGCCGCGCCACTCGATCCCGACCTTGCGGATCCCGAAGTCATCCTGCGACACCGCTTCGAAATCGACGGTCTCCTCCGGCAGGATCACGTGCTGGCGGGGGATACCCTGGATGTAAACGCCGGGCGCTTCGTCCGGCAGGGAATCGACGCGGACCTTGAAGCCGGACTCACCCTGGAGGCCGAGCACATCGGTCCACTGGATGGGCAGGGAAAAGCCCTGTTCGCCGATCAAAAGGCCCGGGGTCCGGGCGGTCGTGGCCCGGGTTTCCATGGGCCCCTCGACTGGGGCATCATTGGCGTGGGTCTCCATGGTGCCCTCGCCGCCGGTGTGGGCGTCAGTCGCGATCAGCGGACCGAAACGGGCGCTGGCGAGTTCGCGGGTGGCATCCACGGTGACCTGCACCTTGCTGCCCTGCACGGCGGAGAGCACTCCGGCACCGAGGTCCACTTCGCGGTCCGGCAGTTGGAGGTATTCCGGATGATGGATCACCCCGAAGACGCGGCGGATCGCCGGGCGCAGGGTGGGTGTGACGCGGATCGAGTGCTTGGCATCGCCAACCACTACCTTGAGCATGGCGGGGTCTTGCTGTGCCGGAAAATCGAAGCGGTAGGAGGAATCCTCCAGATTGGCACTCACCGGATCCTGGCGGCCGTAACAGGCTTGGCCGGACTCCGGACGCCACTCGCTGTCCTTGGCCAGCTTGAGGGTGATGGAGAAGGCCTCGCCCTGCGGGATCGGTAGCTCGGCTGGCACATTCTCCAGCATGGTGAAGGTGTAGCGCGGCGATTCGGAAAGGGGCATCAGCCAGCGCTTGAGCGAACTCAGGCCGGCCTTCGGGGCAAAGACCAAGGCGGCCCCGGCGGTGAGGAACACAACCAGCACGGCCAGCGACCAGGATTTCTGGCGCGAGGCGGGCAGGGCGCCATCGAGCTTCCGCTTCTCTGCTTCCGCGGCCACCCGCTCCATGGCGGCGGCGCGCAGGCGTGGGGAGAGGGTATCGGCATTTTCGACCTGACCTTGCAGCTCGACCACGCCGAGCAGGCGATCACCCAGTCCGGGGTAGCGGCGGGCGATCAGGCGGGCGAGTTGGCTCTCCCGGCGGTGTTTCCAGACCCAGCGGTGCAGCCACATCGGCGCGAAGACCGCCATCAGCGAGGTGCCGGCCAGCAGGATGATCAGCCGCAGGATTCCGGGCGTCTGCCATACGCGGTCCAAGGCGAAGACCAGCAGGAAGGAGAATAGCAGGCCGAAGAAACCGGCCAGAATCGCTTCTGCGATCTTGGCACGCCAGAGCCGACGGCGGAACTCGGTCAACTGCTGGCGCAGCGAATCGGGGATCGGCACTTCGACCGGCGTTTTGGGGTCTTCAGCCATGAGGTTTGTCCTTAAACGTCGGTTGTTCCATCCGCTTTACCAAACTCGCAGGGCCGTGGCTGGATTTCCAGCGGATTTCTCGCGCGGCAGCCAGCTTCACCGCGAATTCATTGTACCGCCTTCAATCCCCGACGTACGGGTTTTCAGCACGTTCCGCGCCGATCGTGGTCACCGGACCGTGACCGGGGAAAACGCGGGTGCTTTCCGGGAGGACGAAGAGCTTGGCGCGGATCCCATCCACCAGCTGGGCCATGTTCCCGCCCGGCAGGTCGGCGCGGCCGATCGAGCCCTCGAAAAGGGTGTCCCCGCCGAAGAGTTCGCCGCTTTCCGGGCGATAAAATGTCACGCTGTCCGGGGAATGGCCGGGGACGTGGGCCAATTCCAGACGCAAGCCGCCGATTTCCAAGGAGTCACGGCCCTCGAGAAGCTCGTCCACCGCGTATTCCGTGACTTGAATCGGCATGCCCCAGTTCCGGACCATGGATTCGAGGGTCAGATCCTGCGAATAGGGGGACCAGGCGTAGATCCGGACCCCCATGCCGGCCACGGCAGCGGCGTCCTCGACGTGGTCGTAGTGCTGGTGGGTCAGGAGCAGGGCCTGCGGGCGGACATTCCGCTCGGCCAGCCATTGCGAGATGCCCATCGGGGCGTCGATCAGCACATGGCCGCCGTCCGGGGTTTCGATCAGGTAGCCATTGGTCTGGACGAAACCACCGGTGAAGCAATCAGGCATGCGCGGATGAAGCGCGGGGCGGGGCAGGGTGTCAAATGCCGGGGCGGGGAGTGGAATCCTTCATTCCTCCGCCCATCGCTCGTCGTAGGCTACATCGCAATAGCCGCAATCGACGACCCTGCTATCCTCGATCAGCACGCCGAGGCCGTGCTCGTCTTCCCATGTGCATGCGCCCGCGAGTCCGATCAGGCCATCCTCCCGCAAGTAGATGGCGGTGATGCGGGCGCGGTCATCCATGAGCTGCGGTCCGCCCGGTGCGGGGTAGAGGATGGGATCGTTGAAGTGCTGGAACTGGGGATACATTTCCTCGTAGCGCTTGCAGAGGGCTTCCAAGACCCGCGGTCGGATCTCGGGCCACCCGGCGAGGAAGCGGTCCAGCCGGGCTTCCGCCTTGCTGTCCCATTCCGTGTCCTGGGGGCATACTACACGCAGCGCCTGGAGGTCGTGGTTGTAGCACTCGAAGTCATCTTCCGCATAGACCGGGAGTGTGGGGGCGCGAGCTTCAGATCTTCCATGCCGGCGAAGAAGCCTGACACCACGTCACCGAGTCCGGCGAATTCCGGGGGCAGTTGCTTGATGGCCTCCTTCTGCTTGCTGATCATGTCGGCCATCACGGCATTGAGGTCCGGCATTTGCGGCTCCGCGCCCTTGGCTTGGTCCGTGGCGGAGCTGGTGGCGTTCTTGCCTTGAGGGCCGAATTGCGCCTCGAAGGATTCGCGCTCCAAGGCACCCATCCGCGCGCCGAAGTTCTGGAAAGAGGGGATCTTGAGGTTTACCTCGGTCTCGTAGTCGTCTTTTTCGATGGAGAGGAGTTCCTTGGTCATGCGGTGCGGGATGTTAGATTATCTTCCCGAGTTCACGCAAGGTATGCGTGGGGAGGCTGGCGAATGAAGTGTATTCAAGAAGGGGCGCGCTCCGCATTTGGCGATAGCCCTCGTTCTTCCAGCCCGCGGCATTCGTCATTCTTCTTTCTCCTTCACCGTGAGCTCCGCCGTTTTGATCTCGCCCTTCCAGTTGGTCATGCCGTCGCTACCGTCGTGATTGATGGTGCGATTGAAGACGGCCTTGAAGTGGCCGGTGAGTTTCAGGGGAAAGCTCCAAGTAGGCCGGGCTGGGAACTCTCGGTCGGTGGTGGAGCCGGGCTTGTAGGGCGGCGCTGGAGCGGGACCGTGATACGCAAGATAGAGGGATTCGGTGTGCGAGCGCATCACGTTTCCTGCGGTGTCCGACAATGCCAAGGTGCAGGGGCAGGGGAACTCCTTGCCGGGCTCGATGGTGAAGCAGGTCGGGGAATTCGCCCACCAATTCATGATCGCATTGCTGAATTCCAGCTCCTGGCCTGCCGCGGTCTTGGCGGTGAAGCTCCATTGCTTGCTGCCCCAGCTATTCCAGCGTTCGCAAAGTTGGATGGCTTCCTTCTCGGAGCGATTCGTCAGCACGAATTCGAGTCCGATGGTGGAGGACTTCGAGTCGAAGCGGACTTTCTCCAAGCGGGCTTCGAGCTTGTCTGCGGCGACTACCGGGAGCTTGGAAGTCATCGCCGGGCGCTGGGGCTCTTTCGGTGTCTCTTGGGCTTGGATTGCCGGCAGGGTGAGCGCGAGTGCAAGAGCCGTGAGGAGACGAGGGCTGGGTTTCATGGATGCGCTTCCACCGCTAGCATCTCCCCTCCAAATCTTAAAGCGGCAATCGATGGCGCTGGTGGGTGAGTTAGAGGAAATCGGTCAAGCCACGGTAGCCCCGGTCTTTCGGCCTGGACTCGAAGGAGGGGCAGTAGTGGGTTTCCTGGACGGATTCGGTTGAGCGGTGCCAGATGGCGAAAATGTCCAGCTTGCTGCGGACTTCGCGATAGGCCTCCGCGGCGTCACGGAAGCAGGCCAGGTCACCAAACATCCTGTGACCGTAGGGACTGTAATCGCTGAGGCCGCAGGTGATGCAGGCTTGGATGCTGAAGCCTGCGGGCAGTTGCGCGACCAGTTGGAGCAGTTCCCCCTCGAACCAGCCGGAGCTTCCGTTGGAGACCAGTTGGAACTCGGGCTCGGTGAGCTTCATGCGGATGACTTCTTGGTCGAGTCCGCCGGGTTCGTTAGGGGTTCCCAAGATGATCTCTGCATGGAGACGGGTATGGCGAAGTCCTTCCGGCGTCAGCAGGCGCAAGGGGATCTCGACTTGAAAGCTGCAACTGCACAGACAATCGTGGAGGAGATCGAATCCGTCGGTGGAGGTGAGCGGCGAGAGGTTATCGAAGTCGGTGCCTTCAAATGTCACGCCACGAATGAGCGTGCCCAGTGAGGTGCCAGCGGATTGAAATTCGATGCGCTCCTCGCCGCGCTGGTCACGAAAGATGGCGGGGAAGATAGTCACCACGGCCGAGTATGTCGGAAGGCGGGGAAGATAGAACGAAGAATCTCGCGTATTGAAGAAGGTAGGTGTCGGCTTGCCACTTCCAAAGCCTTGAAGAGGCGGCAGGGCGAGAGCCCAAGGTGAAATCTTGAGCATCCCGCTCATGCGGTCGCGGATCGGCAAGTTGGGGTGTTGTCTCCGTCGATCCCGTTTTACCGCCGTCATCTTCTTTTCTGATTCTCCAAGGGGCGGTGGCATTGCAGCATGGCTTCCACGATGATGTCCCGGAAGCGCGCTTGGTGGATGCTTGGGTCGCTCGCGGTCCTGCTGGGGGCGCGGGGGATCGAGCTGAGTCACGGGCAAGACACGGCAGGCTTAGCATCCGTGAAGATGCCGCAGCGGCTGGCACATGAATTGCCCGACTCTTGCCGCCAGGTGCTGCTGGTGCTGACGGCGGAGGAGAAGGCTCCTGCCGGCAAGCTGTGGCTGATGGAGCGGAAGAGTGGAGGAGAGGCTGCTTGGCAAACGGTGAAGGGCCCAATCCCGGTGGCGGTGGGGCGCAATGGGCTGGCTTGGGGAATCGGCGAGCATCGCGGCGAGCCACCAGCTGGTTTCCGGATCAAGAAGGAGGGCGATGGCTGCGCGCCGGCGGGAGTATTCCGCATTCCTTTCGCCTTCGGCTATGCTCCTGCAGCTGGAGACTTGCGGCTGAGTTACCGGCCGCTCACGGCGGATTGCTTTGGCGTCGATGACGGGCAATCGAAGTTCTACAACCAAGTGGTGGACTCCACCACGGTGAGCCGCGATTGGAAGAGCGCGGAGACGATGGTCAGGGAGGAGGGCCTGTATCGCCGCGGGGCCTTCGTGGCGCACAACCCTAACAATATGGCCGGTTCCGGGTCCTGCATCTTCCTGCACATCTGGAAGGGCGCGGGGGTGCCGACTTCCGGCTGCACGGCGATGGCCGAGGATCAACTGGGCGAAGTCCTGCGCTGGCTGGATACGAAGAAGGAACCACGATTGGTGCAGGGAGTAGAGGGCTGGTAAGGAGATGGACGGACGGTGGCTCAGGCGAGATGCACGGCTTCGCCTTCTTGCAAGTTCCCAGTCTGCCACTTCCGCCGCCACCACCATGGCAGCATCAGTGCGATCGCCGTAGCTCCACTCACCAGCAGCCAATATGGCAAGCGGAGACCCGGGGTGAGAGAGGTGCCTCGTTCGGAGCGGGGACCGGTCGCGAAGGTCCACATTCCACCGCCGCCCCAGTAATTTGAGGAGAAGAGTTCGATGCTTTGGACGCCCACGCTGCCTGGTGACACGCCGTTCAGGTAAGCTGAGTCGGGCCATACCATGCGGATCTCGCCGTTGCGGTGCATCAGCACCACGGACCGGCTCCCCGTGCACCTCCAGAATGCCGTGCGCTGATACTTCACGGAATCCGTCCACGCCCACAGCAGCGATAGGATTGCGAAGATTCCCGCGCTCAGCCACAGGATCTGCCACTGGGTATAGGGATTCTTCTTCATCGTGGAGAGAGGTCTTTCCGGAATCGTCGCATCCGACCCGCAATGTGGGTGGGACTGGATGCACCCCATATGCGACAGGCTGCAACGCGCGGATTCAATGCTGAAATTGATCCATCCCCTCCATGAAGCTCAGGCTCCATGGAGGATCCACAAACGCCCAACTCCGACGCGCTGTGAAAGCGCTCGGGCACAAGATAGCTCTCGGGCGAGAATCCGACTTTTCCTTACATCACCTCGCTCACGAAGAGCTCCGGATCCTCCGAGCTCTCGCCCATGCGCATGCCTAGCAGGGTCCGGTAGAGCGCGCTGGAAGGGGTGAGCAGGGTGACCTCGCGGTCCTCCCATTCCACCGTCAGGCCGCCGCCGCCGGGGACGAGCAGGTACCAGGCGCTTTCGCCGTCGATATCGACCTCCACCAGGGCACCGGCGGCGATCTCATCTTCCACGCCGAATTCCGGGAGCGTGAGCTGCTCGAAGATCTCCGCATCGCGCGCCATGTCCTCCACCTGGCGGGCCTGCCCGGCGGCCAGGTAGGAGGCTTCCAGACTGCGGGTGTCGTACTTGCTTTCCGCCTTGCTGCCGGGATCGGTGGCCGCGGCGTGGGCCTCGCGGGCGGCGCGGCTCAGGCGGTCCAAGCGGCTGCGGATCTCCGTCTGCACCGTTTCCAGCAATCGCTGCTTCGCATTCATCATCGGATCGGGCGGCGAGCCTTGCGCGGCGGGGCGGGGGAGGCAAGATCCCTTCATCATGCTCACCGTTTACGCCTACAAGGGCTGCGATACCTGCCAGAAGGCCCTCAAGTGGCTCAAGAACCGCGGCGTGCCCCACGAGGTGAAGGCCATCCGCGAGACTCCGCCGACTGCGGAGGAGATCCTGATGGCCGTGAATGCCTTCAAGGGCGAACTCCGCCCGCTCTTCAACACCGCCGGCGGCGACTACCGCGAACTCGGCCTGAAGGACAAGCTCTCCGCCATGAGCACCCGCGAGGCCGTGGAGCTGCTCACCGGCAATGGCAACCTGGTCAAGCGCCCCTTCGTCATCGGCGATGGTGTGGTCCTCGCCGGCTTCAAGGAAGCCGAGTGGGAGGCGAAGCTGGGAGGGAAATGACGAAGGAGAGGTAGGCGCGCTGGTGACAGGGCGGAAGGAATCCAGGATGCGGAAGACACCCGTAGCTCCGCGTTCTCACGAACGCGCCTCCATACGAAGGAGCCGCTACTTCTGGTGCACCGCCTTCATCCCCGGCGGCAGGGGCTGGGTCTCCGGGTCCCAATCGCTTTCGCTGGAAGGGATACCGGCTTTTTTCTTCGCTTCCTGCGCGGACTTCACCACGCGGCCGGAGGCCTTCGCGGCGGCCTCGCCGAGTGACTTGCCCAGCTCATCGCAGGCTTCTCCGGGGGATTTACTACAACTGCTGAGCGCGAGGCACAGCGGCACGACAATTAGCATGAGGTGGGGGGATCTCATGGCTTGAATTTAGCCCCCCGCCGGGCCCCCGCCATTACGCCATCACTTGTGGAGGGATCTACGTAAGGGTTTTCCCTTTGGTCTCGATATCTCCGGGTTTTCGGCGAGTATCCTGCCCATGAAGCTGCTGTTCGCCCTTCTGGCCCTGAGCCTGCCGCTTGCCGCGACGACGATTTCCGTAGTGCCGGTCTTCGAGCCGCTGAGCATGCACGGCACGGACGTGGACGACGGCATCACCGATACCGGCGAGGCCCTGCAGGCGACCGTGGCGAGCCGCCCAATGGCCCTGACCGGGGCTTTCCCCGAGGTGCTGGTGGAGGCGATCCGCTCGCCGCACAAGTTCCCCAGCAATAATCCGAGCTACAAGGTGGACGAGGTGAATCTGCTCGTCCTCTGCAACATCGGCATCACCGCGGAGATGGTGGAGGAGGGCTTGAAGGTCCGCCTGAATGTGGCCCATCTGGCGGTCCCGGAGGGCGTGGACTTGACCGCCCGGCAGGTGCTGAAGCTGGCTCTGGTGGCGATCCGCAAGACCGTGGAGGAGTACCAGAAGCCCCAGTCGCAGGCCCTGAAGGTCGCCATCACGCTGGAAGGGGTGAACGACGGCACGGCCTCGCTCAAGGAGCTGGAGACCACCTATACGCTAGGGGAAGGCTGAGGTCCCGCAGGCGGCTTTCTGCAATGCCTGGCGGGGGTTGAGCGAAATGCCGCCTTTTCCCTTTCCAAACCCCGTGCGCGCTTGTTTGGATCGCGCAACGCGACGCATCGAATGAGTTTCCCCGAGTCTTCCGCCCGCAGTTTCAAGAGAGCCATCCTCAAACTCAGCGGGGAGGCCCTGCGGGAACCCGGCAGCACCGACAATATTTCCCCGGAAATCGTCGAGCGCATTGCCTGCGAAGTCCGCGAAGCATTGGCACCGGGCGACTTGCAGCTCGGCATCGTCGTCGGCGGCGGGAATTTCTGGCGCGGAGCCGCAGCCAGCGCCCGCGGCATGGACCGCGCCACGGCGGACTACATGGGCATGCTGGCCACGGTGATGAACTCGCTGGCAATCCAAGGTTCTCTCGAGCACCACGGCGTGACCTGCGTGGTCCAGTCCGCGATCGAGATGAAGAACGTCGCGGAGACCTTCATCCGCCGGAAGGCCGAGCGTCACCTGGCGGATGGCCGGGTGGTGATCTTCGCCGCCGGCACCGGCAGCCCCTTCTTCTCCACCGATACTACCGCCGCCCTGCGTGCGAGCGAGATGGGGGCGGACGTCGTCTTCAAGGCAACCATGGTGGACGGCGTCTATGACTCCGACCCGAAGAAGAATCCGGATGCGAAGCGCTACGCCCGCGTCGGCTTCCACGACTGCATCACCAAGCAGCTCAAGGTGATGGATTCTACGGCCTTCAGCCTGTGCATGGACAACCACATCCCGATCGTGGTCTTCGATCTCGCACCTCCGGGGAATATCACCAAGGCCCTGCGCGGCGAGCCGATCGGCACCGTGGTCTCCGGTGACGAGACTGTCGTGGCCTAATCGCGATTTTCCTTTTTCTTTCCCTTTTCCCCGCACAGACACTCCCGCCATGGACCCGGAAACCGCTATTCTCGAAACTGAAGACTCCATGGAGAAAGCCGTGGAGTATCTCCAGCATGAGTTCGCCACCGTGCGGACCGGCAAGGCGACTCCCGCCCTGATCGAGAACATCGACGTGCATGTGCGCAGCTACGACAGCACGATGAAGCTCAAGCAGCTGGCGATGATCACCGCGCCGGAGGCCCGCCTGCTGGAAGTGAAGGTCTTCGACCCCGCCACTACGCAAGACGTGGAGCGCGCGATCCGCGAGTCCCGCCTGGGTCTGAATCCTGCCGCGGCTGGCATCTCGCTGCGCGTCCCGATTCCCGAACTTTCCGAAGAGCGCCGCATCCAGATGGTGAAGCTGGTCAAGCAGCTCGCCGAGGAAGCCAAGGTCCGCGTCCGCTCCGCCCGCAAGGACGGCATGGACATGGCCAAGAAGCTCAAGAACGACAACCTGCTCACCGAAGACGGCCAGAAGGACCACGAGACTGAGGTCCAGAAGCTGACCGACAAGTTCGTCAAGGTCATCGATGAGGTGACCGCGGCGAAGGAGAAGGAAGTGATGAAGGTGTAAGCCTTTGGTAAGGGAAGCCGCTCTCGGGGACTGCCCGGGGACAGGAATGTCCCCGCTCCTTATGGCACGCCGCTCCAAGTCTTCGTCGCTGCGTCGTACTTCATCTTCCCGAGGTTCGTCCGCACGTAGGCGACGGCATCCTGCGGCTGTCCCGCGACTAGGCTCCGCAGGCGTTCCTCGTAGCCGCTCTCATGGCGCGCCGCCTTCTCCGCGACGTACTGGAAGGCGGTGGCATCACCCACCTGCGCAGCCCACAGGTCGAAGGGTGGGATCTCCACTTTCATGCGATAGGCATACTTCCGGAGTTTCCAGCCTTGCCGGACAAAGGCCGGCCAATCCAAGCCGGGATACTCGCGCAGGCGCGCTTCGAGAGGGCTCAGGTCGCCCGGCAGCCACTGCGCCAGCGCCGCGAGATCCGCTGCCAGCGCCGGATCCTTCTCTTCTAACAAGGCAGTCACGGATACGGTATCCAGTGGCAGCCGGTCATGGGCGAAGCGCTTGAGCAGGGGCAGTGCCTCCGCCTTCCAGCACTTGGCGATGAAGATCTCCCCAAGCCGCGGCTCGGTTGTCATGCGCTCCAACAGGACCGGCTTGTCGGATTCGTCCGCGTGCTTGAGGAGGAAAGGTTGGACGAAGAATTCCCAGGAGGCATCCGACCATGGGTGGCGCGCCAGCACATGCGGCATGCCCTCGCGGGGAATGGCCTTGGCCTTCTCCTCGAAGGGCTCCGGCCCCGTCCGCCTGGCTTCGTGATCCAGGCCGTTGAAGACCTCGGTCACCGCTCCGGCGAGACCTGGTTGCACCGGCGGCAGTTCCTTCTTCGGGCGCTGCGGGGAGCTGGGTTTCGAGGCCTTGATATCCTCTTCACTGATCTTGTAGGGCATGCGTGGCAGGGACTCGTCCGGGCTGAAGGCGACCAGTTCCAGTTGCGGCAGGAGCTTGTCCCAATCCGGAGAATCTTCAGGCGACTCGTAGCTGCCGTCGGCGCGCGCCTTCATCAGGGGCAGGGCATAGAGCGAGTAGGAGCCTTGGGCGGAAGCGACCTTCTGGCGGAGAGAGTAGTTGTTCCCGGGGAAGTGCAGGAGCAGGATGGGAACCTTTGGATTGCGGCGATCGCTTTGCGCCACGG
This sequence comes from Haloferula sp. BvORR071, assembly GCF_000739615.1. Lineage (GTDB taxonomy): Bacteria > Verrucomicrobiota > Verrucomicrobiia > Verrucomicrobiales > Akkermansiaceae > Haloferula. Next base: position 180,511 of record NZ_BATP01000005.1, on the reverse strand, counting down.
TGAATTCGATATCGATTGCCACTTCCTTGCCCTTCGGTTCGACCCGGAGGATCTCAAGCGCCAAGCCATTGCTCCGGATCACGGTGCCGACGACCGGTGCCACGCGGAAGAGCTCACGCATACGCGGAACATCCGACTCCTTCCCCCACAAGCCCATATGGGCATAGCCTTGGAATTTCGCGTCGGCGGGTAGCTTCTCCCGCAAGCCCTGCAGCACCGGGGAATAGTTCATGATGCCTCCACCGCCACTCCAGCTGATGCCGCGATCTCCGCCGACATAGAGGAAGCGCGCCGTGGCCGGGTGAAACCACGCCGCTACGGCCAGTACTGCGAAGATGCCGCAGACGACGCGGCGTGCGGGTCCCGGTTGACGGCCCCAGAGCAAGCCGCCCGCCAGTCGCACCACGATCGCTGCCAGCGCGGGGATCAGCGCGCCCCAGAGGAAGGTGCCTTGGAACAGATCCTTCCACACCGCGGCGTCGGGTTTGATCAAGTCCACGAGAGCAATCACCCGTACCAGCAGCGCGGGCAAGAGGGCCAAGGCCAGTACCGCAAAGGAGGCTCCCCAAGCCACCCAACGCGAGATCGGCCGGGTGCGCCAGCCGCCTTGGGTCAGGAAGACCGGCTCGGACAGCGCGAGGCGGATGACGAGCCAGCAAGCGGCGAGGACTTCCAGTTTGGCGAAGTCCGGCGGTATCATCCTCGGCCCTCTTGCCCGGATGTCGAGAGAGGGCGGGTGAGTGATGGCCATGGTCACCAGCCAGGCGCTGAGAATCCAGAACGCGAGGATCTCCCAGCGGAAGCGGCGAAAGGTAAGGCGAAAGGCGTGAAGGAAGGATTTCATGACAGGCATGGCATGAGGTGTGGGCTTTGAGTCGCGGCGCTCAGGGAGCGGTGATGGGGATCCACATGCGGGCCAGCGGATCATAGCGGAAGTCAGCGGCCTTCCGGCCGGTTAGAGCTCCCAGAACGGATCGCCAGTCGTCCGGCTCGCCCGGAAGCTGGATCACTTGGCGCAAGTAATCGGCACGGGTCCGGCGGTAGATTGGTTCGATCTTCTCCCACTCCTGGATCAGATGGTCGAGTGCCTCGGACATGCCGTGGGCCGCCGGGGTAAGGTAGCCGTAGAACCTCTCGTCAGCCGGCCGGCCCGCATACACTTCGTCCACTTCGCGGTAGGCCTTCGCCACGGTCTCGGTCAGGAGCGGCTCGATGCCAGGCAAGAGGCGGAGCTTCTCATAAGTCTCAAACCACTGTCTCTCCCCCAACAGCGCGGGATAGGTCTGGGGATCCTCCAGATTTGCGACCATGAGTTGGGCGAAGAGGTTTTGCTCCATTTGCCCATCGGCCAGCATTTGGAGGATCTCCGGCTTCGCCTCAGTCACCCAGCCGCGGCGGATCAGGACATCGGGAATCCAGTTCGCGTCATTGCGTCGATTCGTCGCAAGCAGGGCGTCGATGACCTCGCGCTTGCGGCTTTCCGGGCAGGCGAGTTCGATGGCACGGCCTTCCGGAGTGGACGGCGGACTGACACCAGAACGGCGGTGCAAAATACGGTCCAGGTAGCGCGGCACGTAATCGGCGATGTTTCTGCCGCCCCAATCTCGATCGAAGTCCGAATAGGACACCTTCATCCATTGCTCGAATTGAGCGGCAGTCGTGGTCGCAGGATCCGGGCGGCGGTCGAAGGCCGGCGGATCGGAGCTGTCGCGGGCTTCGGGATCGTTGTAGTGGTTTGCCTCCAGGACGAAGGGCAAGGTTGGCGTGCGGACCTCCGCCTTCGCCGTGGCGACATAACGCCGCTTCACCAGGATGAAGCGCGCTTCATCGTAGCCTTTGAGATCGGGGCCTTTACTCGAGGTCTGCCCGGTGTGATACAGTTGCCGGAAGGCTGTGAGACCTGGTGTCAGGGGCATGGTGCTGAATTGCGCGGACCATGGCAGGCGCGCCATCGCCTGCTTGGGGAAGTAGATGACCGGGATCCACTCATTCGTGCGCATGGCCAAGTCCCACGCGTTCTGACCGCCGGGCGCGACATAGCAAATGTCGGCCACGGGCATATAGGCCCCGATATCCAGACGCCGGATGTGGAGCTCCACACCATCTGCCTTCACGGTCACGGGGCTGCCGAAAGGCACGTCGACGATCTTCTCAAGCTGGACGACGGTCCCCTCAAGATTCATCTCCAGGCTCGCCTCCGGAACCATGCCGTCTCCGACTGGAGTCAGAACCTCTGCCAGAAGGCGGCTATCCACCAGATTTGAGGGGCTGTCCCAGCGGAGCTTGCCGCCCTCCGGCTTTAGCATGGCGTTCAGGGCGGCCTCGTCGGTATCGCCTTGGTAGAACTCAGCCACGCGATTGCCCGGGGTGCGGCTTACCACCGTGTCACCCACCTTGAGGGCGGAGCTTCCCACCGGCTTCCAGTTGATAAAGCTGCCTGCCGGCAAGCCGCCCGTTTTCCAGGGCAGCAGCAGGTTCATGTAAGACTCGCCGTTGAAGCTGTGGAGCGAGTTGCTATAACTACCGCGGCCCTTTACACCCTGGTCAATTGAGGCTTCGAGGCTCTTGCCATCCAATTCCGGATGTAGCTGCCTGCTCCAATCCGGCAATTGGGAGAGAGGATTACTGAATCCGTAGTAGCCGGGGTATGGGCTGGAAGGTAGGAAGAACAGTGCGAGCTGGCTGGCAGCGAGGATAGCGGCCAGGGCGATGCCCAGCTTCCGCGAGCCGGGCAGGTCCCTCCGCACCCACAGCAGCAGGATCGTCAGCACGGCCACCGCGATCCACGGTTTGAGGCTATAGAGGAGCCCATAAGCGGGGATCTCCTGGAGCGGGCTCCAGAACCAGTCCGGCCCCGCGCTGAGCCGCAAGACGATGGGGAGTGTCGTGCAGATGAGGAACATGCCGAACATACCAGCCAGCCACGTCCACCAGCGCCCGCAGTAGGCACCGAACAGCATGACGCCAAGCAGGGCGGGCAGGTTCACGCTTGCACGGGTGGCCCCCATGGCCAGCGCCTGGGTCCAGGGCACGCCCTGCAGGAGCCCTACCGTGGTGGCCAGAAGGGCGAGCGGCAGGATCAGAAAGAACAGGAGGCCGCAAGTCTTGGCCAGCAAGCTCTCCCGCCGCCGCACCGGCCGGCCCTCCGACCACACGCGACTGTGGAAGCCCAGACAACCGGCCAAGATCAGCGCCGAGTAGCTGGCCACCCGGTCCAAGGTGATGAATGCCCAGATCGTCCCCGTGGAGAAGAATCCTTGTTTCTCCAGGAGCCCGGTGATGGAGCTGTCCCCGCTGCCGCCATGGAGCAGGTCCCGTGGCGAGATTGGCATGTCGAAGTGCGCCGCGGAGAAGCTCAAGGCGGGCCAGGAAGCCAGCAACAGAAGGCCCCAGCAGACGAGCAGCAGCCAGCGCAGGCGCCGCAGGTCGGTCTTCAACAAGTGGGTCACGATGCAGAAGTTCATGATACGATCTTGTTAGATTCCCACATCCGCCTTGCCTGCGCGGACCAGTGTGACGAAGAGCTCGCGCAGGCTGTAAGGCTGCACATCCGGAGGCGGGCAGCCGGGGAAGGCCTTGGCGGCCGCTTGCTCGAAGCTTGCGGCTTCATGCGCGGTATCCGCGAAGCGCAGAACCCGGCCGGAAGATTGCGCCGCGATCCAAGTGGGCGGCAGCGCCGGCAGATCGCCGAAGCTCTCCGGCAGCACCACCTCCACGCGGCGATGGCGGGCGAGCAGGGATTCCGTGCTCTCGTCGAGCAGCACCTTGCCGTGGTTCATCATCACCACGTGGTCGGCCAGGCGGTCGACTTCCTCGATGTCGTGGGAGGAGAGCACGACCGAGAAACCTTCGTCGCCCGCCAGCTCTAACAGGCCGCTGATGAACTCATCCCGCACCAGTGGATCGAGCCCGGAGAAGGGCTCATCCAGCACCAGCAGCTCGGGCCGGTAGGACAGCACCGAGGCCAGCGCCGCCTTCATCTTCTGCCCGCGTGAGAGGTGGCGCAGCTTGCGGTCGGTGGGCAGGGCGAACTGCTTGCACAGCGCGCTCTCGAAATCCTTGTCCCACTTCGGATAGAGCGGCCGGCACCAATCGAGGAACTGCGTCACGGTCATCCACTCGGGGAGTTCCATGCCGTCCGCGACGTAGCCGATCCGCGCCAGCTCCGCAGGGCCGAGCTTGCGCGAATCGGCGCCGAGCACCCGCACCGTGCCGGAGGAGGGGCGCAGCAGGTTCAGGGCAATCTTGAGGGCGGTGGATTTCCCCGCGCCGTTCGGGCCGAGCAAGGCGGTGATCGAACCGGCGGGCACCCGGAAGCTTGCGCCATCCAGTGCCTTCGACCGGCCGTACTTCCGGCTGACCTCGTGGAATTCTAACAAGGAGTTCATGGTTCGGAGAATGTGCGCCGTAGCGCTTCAAGGGTTTCGTCTTGGCCCAGCCCGAGCAGGGAGGCCTGGCGGATCAGGTCACGGCAGGCCGGGGCAAGTTGGGCCAGCAGTTGGTCACGGGTGGCACCGCTCGGCTTCACCACCACCATCCCGGCACCCGGGCGGGTGGCCAGGAAGCCGGCGTCGCGCAGTTCCAGCACTGCCTTGTGGGCGGTGGTGGGGGAGATCTTCAGCTCCTGTGCGATCACGCGCACGGAGGGGAAGCGTTCGCCCGGGCCCATCTCCCCGGTGAGGACTGCCCGCTGCACCGCCTTGACCAGTTGGTCAGAGACCGGCACGCCGTCGAGCAGATGGAATCGGAAAGGAAGCATCGCGTTCACGTCACAGTGTCAACTGTATCAGTATGACTGATACAGTTGTGGCGCGATGGCAAGGGGAAATTTTTCGGGACCGGCGAGATCAGTAAAAGAACTCGTGGTAGAGCATCCCGCTACAGCCGCCGATCCACAGGATCATGGCGGCAGTGGTGCCCCACTCGAAGACGCGGTAAATCCAAAGGAGGCCCCAGAACCAGCGGAAGTGAGCGGCCAAGCCAGCGCCGAGATAGGACAGAGCCAGCCACTGCGCGCCCGGGCCGCTGATGATCGCTCCGCCATTTTTGCCAGGCATCCAGACCTTGCCGGATTGCCAGCCGTGCCAAGCATAGAGGGCCGCGGCCAGTGGCAGCAGAATCCCGAGCAGCACCAACTTCACTTTGCCGCCTCCATCCGGCGGATGGGCCAAGTCTTCAAAGTCCCTCGGCATGCAACCTGAAGCCTATCAAAGGGACCCCGTGGAGCCGATGGGAATCGGGCAAGGTGATTGGAGTGGGGCTACCCCAAAGTCAGCACCACCGGACAATGATCGGACCCCGTCACATGCGGCATGATCGAGGCATCCTTGAGCCGTCCCTGGATCCCCTTCGAACTCCCGAAGTAGTCGATCCTCCAGCCCACATTCCTTTGCCGCGCCCCACCACGCATGCTCCACCAAGAGTAAGCATCCTTCTTGTCCGGATAGAAATGCCGGAAGGTATCGCTGAAGCCGCTGCCTAACAGCAGCCCGAAGCCCGCGCGCTCCTCATCGCTGAAGCCGGCGCTCTTGCGGTTGTCCTTTGGCCGTGCGATGTCGATTTCCTGGTGCGCCACGTTCAGGTCACCGCAGAAGATCACCGGCTTGCCGCTCTTTTCCAGCGCAGCGAGGTAGAGGCGGAAGGCTTCGTCCCAAGTCATCCGGTACGGCAAACGTCGTAGTTCGTCCTGTGAGTTCGGCGTGTAGACGTTCACCAGGAAGAAGTCCGGATACTCCAAGGTCAGCACGCGGCCTTCCTTGTCGTGGATGTCTATGCCCATGCCGATGCGGACATTCAGCGGTTCATCCCGCGTGAAGACCACGGTGCCGGAGTAGCCTGGCTTCTCCGCGGAGTTCCAGAACGACTTGTAGCCGCCGAATTCGAGCGGCAGGCTGACCTGTTCGGGCCGGGCCTTGGTCTCCTGCAACGCCAGGATCTCCGGCTTTTCGGTGGCGAGGAATTCCGGGAGGCCCTTGCCCAGTGCGGAGCGGATGCCATTCACGTTCCAAGAGATCAGCTTCATGCCGGAGAGCAAAACGGAGAGGGCGGGGGATATCAACCCCTGCCTTCGTCCAAGCGGCGCGAGCAATTCTGGTGGTGAGTAAAAGCTGGTCCGAACAGGGGGGCTTTGAGGGTCACCCTTTCTTGAAGGGGAGTAACCCGGGGGGGGCGCAAGATGAGTTCCGCCACCACAACTGCTTCGTCCGCTCAGAGGACTGAGCGGACTACCTCAAACGAAAAAAGCCGCACCCCGATCGGAGTGCGGCTTTTGGAGAATCCAGTGCAGCGATTAGCGCTTGGAGAACTGGAAGCGCTTGCGGGCGCCGGGGCGGCCGGGCTTCTTGCGTTCCTTCATGCGCGGGTCGCGGCGGAGCAGGCCGTGTGGCTTGATCACCTTGCGGAGCTCCGGTTCGAAGATCGTCAGCGCACGGGCCACCGCGAGGCGGATGGCGCCGGCCTGGCCGTGGATGCCGCCGCCGGAAGCGGTGACGACCACGTCGAACTTGTTGAGCAGATTGGCGTGCTGGAAGGGCGCCAGAACGGTGTTCTGGAGGGGCAGCGTGGGCAGGTATTCCTCAAAGGAACGGCCATTGATCACGATCTGTCCGCTGCCTTCGGTCAGGCGGACGCGGGCGACGGCGTTCTTGCGACGGCCGGTAGCGCTGAGGTTCTTGACTTCGCTCATTTTAAGAGAGGGTTCTGGCTAGCCTTCCAAGGTTCAGGCGATTTCGTAGGCAGCGGGCTGCTGGGCTTCGTGCGGGTGCTCGTCACCGGCGTAAACCTTCAGCTTGCCATACTGGGCGCGGCCGAGGCGGTTCTTCGGGATCATGCCCCACACGGCGTATTCCACCAGCAGCACCGGGCGACGCTTGCGGACCATGCGCGGGGTTTCCACCTTCTGGCCACCGACGTAGCCGGAGAAGCGGGAGTAGATCTTGTCGTTTTCCTTGGTGCCGGTCAGCACCACTTTGTCCGCATTGATCACGATGACGAAGTCACCGGTGTCGATGTGCGGGGTGAAAATCGGCTTGTGCTTGCCGCGCAGGAGGCGGGCAGCTTCGACCGCGACTTGGCCCAGGACCTTGTCCTTGGCGTCGATCACATACCATTTGCGCTCGATGTCGGTCGGCTTGGCGGAAAACGTCTTCATGAGAATTGAACCGGAATCTCCCTCCACGGCACGCAGTGCGGCGTCTCGCGGCGGAGGGGCGCGCAAGCTAGTGATCGCTCCAAACGGTGTCAATCGGAAATCCGACGGAACTGCGGACCTTTTTTTGCCGGGGTGTTTTCGGTCGTGCTGGTGTCATGCCAGAAGGGAGGCACGCCAGTTGCTAAGTACATGGTGCCGCCTGCCTTTCTTTCCTTGTGAGGGGGTCCCGATCCACTCAACATTCCGACATCCGGTCATCCCCCAATGGTAGATCAACTCACGCTCCAGCCTTTTTTCGATTCCCTCGGTCAACCGTCCTCCCCGCACGCCGTCGCGGTCAATGCGGCCGCCACCGCCCGCATGGAGCGGATCCTGAAGTCGCCGGTGGATGCGCCGGGACGCGGTATCCTGCTGCGCGCGCCGCGCGCCGGCTTCGGCAAGACGCATCTGCTCTCCCAGGTCCAGCAGAGTCTAGGGACGACCCATGAGTTCCTGCCGCTCAATCCTTTGGATGGCTCCCGCACGGATGCGCCCTCGGCGATCGAGGCCGCATTGCGCCGCCTGACCCGGCAGCTTCCGGCGGGTGGGGGGCTCACTGCGCTGGATCTTCAAGCGCGGCGGCTCTTCTCGCTGGCGCTCCAGCCGCTGGTGAGTTCCGGCGAGGTGCCCTGCCAAGACCGCGAGGCGGCGCTGACCGCACTGCGCCAGCGGCCGGTGGAAACTTTCGATTTCCACCATTCCCAAGCCGTCACCGCCCACTGGACGAAGGAGAATTTCGAAGTGTTGGGCCCGCGCCTCGCGCTCGAGCTCAGCCGCCGTACCGGCACTTCGCTGAATGAGTCCTCCTTTTGGCTGGCCTCGCTGTTCCGCTTTTCGATCGCCGTGCCGGAGCATCCCGGCCGCACCGGGATGATCATCCAGTCCTCGACTTCGGAGGCCGGAGTGGAGCGCTACGGGGCCCTGCTGGCCCTGCTCTCGCTGATCGGCCGGGTGGTCGTGGCGGCAGATGATTTGGAAGGAATGCACGCGGACACTTCCGCTGCCCTGCGCTTTGCCAGTTTCCTCGCCTCCGTCCGTCAGGATGCTCCGCGGGTGGATGTGGTCGTTTCGGTGAACGACGATATTTGGGAGAGTGCTTTCCGCCCGGCACTCAGCGGCGGTCTGCAGGACCGCTTGGGCGAGGTGGAGATCCGCCTGGAGCCGCTCGATCAGGCCGCTGCGGTGGCACTGCTGGAGTCGCGTATGCCCGGTCGCGCGGGAGCGCTGGGTCATCGCCTGAGCCTGAGTCCCGGAGAATTCTATGCCCGCCGCGTGCTGCGCCGCGCTGCAGAGCTGGAGGAAGATGCCGGAGTTTCCGCGACTCCTTTACTAGTGGCAGTTCCTGCGGTGGTGCCGGTGGAAGCTCCTGCCGGTGCCTCGGAGGTTGAAACACCACGGCCAGCCCCGGTGGCTCCGCCTGAAGCCACGGTGCCGGTGGCTCCTCCAGCCCACGCTGAATCGGTGCCTGCACCTGCCGAGGTATTTGCGGCTACCGCGGTTCCCCCGGTGAACGATCCACCGCCGTCTCTAGGAGGCGCCGCGAGCCCGTTCACGATGGTGGACCCCACTTTTGAGCCGGAAATTGCACCTGAACCTGTCCTCTCGGTTCCTGCTACGGCTTTTCATGCGGAGCCGATCGCTGAAGTGAGTCTGGCTGCTGAGGCTTCCCATTTCAGCTCGTCGGAAACCGTATCGGCCGCTGCCCGCCCGCCCGCCCGCCGTCCCGGGGTTTCGCCCTTCTCGACGGTCTTGGACTATGACCTCGACGAAGCGACTCCCGCGCACCCGCAGATGGCCCAAGCTCCCAACAATGCCACGCCGCCGCAGCCGCCCGCACTGACACCGGTGGATGCACCCGCCGCGGAAAGTTCCGGGCCGCCACCGCTGTCTTGGCCAAACTCCGATCCTGAACCTGACACCGAAACTCCCGAGCCGGTAGCCGCTCATTCCGGTGGGGATCGCATCGATGACTTGCTGCGCCAATTCCGCGAGCGCTACGGCAGGGAGTGAGTGCTTGCGGGGCTCAGGAAAATTCCTCGGCGAAACGAGACATTTTTCCCTTGCACGTTTCGCGCTACTGGTCCCATCTTCCGCCCGCCCCGGTCCCCGGGGTTGGTTTTAAAAATCCGGCGTAGCTCAGCGGTAGAGCGGGTGGCTGTTAACCACTAGGTCCTAGGTTCGATCCCTAGCGCCGGAGCCAAACCAAAGATCGAAGAAGGCGCTTCCTGAAAGGATGCGCCTTTTGTGTATCCGGGTGATCGATCAGATCTTTGCGGAGGGCGGCCGCCTGTGAATGATAGTCCTTGGTTCAGTTCGCCATGCTTCGCTCCGTCGTCCCAACGATTGCCATCACTGACTCCGGCAGGGCAGAGGATTACTACACTCGTGTGCTTGGCTTCACCCGGAGCTTTGTTCATCGCCCCGATCCACAGCGAGCGGATCCCTGTTATCTCGGTATGGTGCGGGATGGCGTGTCGATCCACCTAGAGTCCTTCAAGCCCGAACGTGCCGGACTGACCGGGGCCTTCTTCTGGGTCGAAGACGTCGATCAACTCTATCAGGAGATCGCCGCTCGCGGCGCTGTAGTTCAGTTGCCTCCTACCGATCAGACATGGGGGACACGTGAGCTACATGTGCGCGATCCGGATGGCAATGTGCTGTGCTTTGCGATGAAGCAGTAATCCTATGTTAGGCCTCAACGGAACTTCTTCAATACTGCCCGCTGCATGCCTTCCGGTGCGGGGAGCTGGTTGTGGTAGAAGGTGAAGGAATTCACCGCCGAGAGTAGGCCGTCGTTCTTCGTTGCCGAGCCGACCCAAGCTCCTTCAGGCAGTGTGCCGGTGGAACGCTTCACGAACTCGGCATGAGATAGACCGAAGTCCGGGGTGTAGTGCGTCACCTCTTCTCCCTGCACGATGATGAGGAAGTAGTATCCTTCACGGATGGGGATGCGGCTGTCGTCAGTTTGGGGCATGCTAGGCCCGGTAAGCGCGTAAGGTGGCTTTTCAAGTGGAAGCTGTTGGGGCATGAATCCGGGACCGAATCCACTTCTCCGTGAAGTTCCACTTGATTGATTCCAACCCCGATGTCGCCGCTGCTTTGAAGACGGCGTTCGCGGCTTTCGGTGAGGTGGAGGTTCGCTGTGGGAATCTCTTGACGCACGCCGAGGAATGCGTGGTCTCGCCGGCAAACTCCTACGGCTTCATGGACGGCGGTTTTGACAGCGTGCTCTACGGCTTCTTCGGGCCGCAGATCCAGGTTATCGTGCAGGACGCGATTAGCGGCCGTCCCGAAGGGCTCTTGCCGGTTGGTGCCGCCATGTTGGTGCCGACGGGCCACCATCGGATTCCCTTTCTGCTCGTGGCTCCCACCATGACCTTGCCCGGAGAGGTCACTGCCCTGCATGCCTATCGGGCTATGCGGGCAGTGCTCCGTATGGCATGGGCTGAGTGTGGCCGGATTGGGCAGGTCTATTGCCCCGGCTTGGGGACGGGTGTCGGTGCGGTGGGTGCTGGCGACGCCGCGTCAGAAATGGCCCGAGCCTATCGCGATCATCACGATGCAAATTTGATCGGCCCGGATCGCGATTCGACGAGGCTGGAGGTGCCCTAGAGCGCAACCTCCGTGGCTGCCAGGGGTTCGCGACTGCATGAAGCTTTCCTCGCTCTTCCTCTGCGTGCTCATCGCAGGGAGCACGCTCTTTGCCGCGGATCCCGCGCCCTATGATCCGCTCAAGGTTCCGGATGACAAGATCGAGTCGCAGACCTTCGAGGTGAAGGATGCCAAGCGCGAGCGCACCTTGCCGATTCGCGTCTACCTGCCTGCCAGCGAGAAGCCGGCACCGGTGGTGATCTTCTCCCACGGCCTCGGCGGGTCGCGGGATAATAACCCCTACCTCGGCAACCATTGGGCGAAGCGTGGCTATGCGGTTGTATTCGTCCAGCATCCGGGCAGCGATGAGAGCGTTTGGAAGGATGCTCCGCTGGCCGAGAAGATGGGCGATTTGAAGAAGGCCGCCTCGCTCGAGAATTACATGGATCGCGGCAAGGATATCCCGGTGGTGATCGATGCCCTTGCCACTTGGAACGATTCTGAAGGTCACGCGCTCAAGGGTCGCCTGGACTTGGATCACCTGGGGATGTCCGGCCACTCCTTTGGCGCCCAGACCACTCAGGCGGTGGCTGGCCAGAGCCTCGCTCGAGGGCGTTTCTCCTTCGAGGAAAAGCGGATCGATGCCGCGGTGATGATGAGCCCCAGCCCGCCGACGATGGGGGATCCGGCAACGGCCTTTGCGTCGATCAAGATTCCTTGCCTGCTGATGACCGGCACGCTCGATGATAGCCCGATCGGTAATAGCAAGGCGGAGGACCGGCTGAAGGTTTTCCCTGCCATCGTGAATGCCCCCGCATGGCAAGTGGTCTTCGACAAGGCGACCCACATGAGCTTCGGCGAACGTCCGCTGAAGGGCGAAGCGACTCCGGATCCGCGCTACCACCGCGCTATTCTCGCCCTGACCACCGCCTTTTGGGATGCGGAGCTCAAGGGCGACAGCACGGCCAAGGCATGGCTCAATGGAGAGGGCTCGAAGTCCGTGCTGAAGCCGGAGGACAAGTGGGAGGTGAACGCCAAGGCCAAGGCGCCCTGACTAGGCAGAAAGGGGGACAGCCCACGGCCCTCTAACGCTGGTAGAAATCGCGGACTTTTCGCGTATGATCCGGACGTGAAAAAGCTGATCGCTTTCCTTTTTGCCCTCGCTTCGGGCGTCTACTTCATTGCTCTGGGGTGGCTACCGGATCCACTACCCTTTGTGGATGAGGCGACCGCACTGATCGTTTTCATCAAGTCCATGCAGGTGCTGGGGGTGGATCTTACCCGCTTCATTCCCTTCCTGCCCAAGAAGTACAAGACCGAGCCAAAACCGGCCGGTCCGGTTGTTGATGTTTGATATTCAGGGAAATTTTGACGAAAAAACCGCCCCGCACCCGCGTAAAGACCCGCGCCGATGACCCATACTGACTCTTCCGAACGCTCCATTATCGGACCTATCTTCCTCACCCTCATGGGGGTAGCGGTGATTGTGGCCCTCGCCATGCTCCCGTCTTGGGCAGGTTCGCCGCCTACGGATGGCCTGCCTGACATGGCCAAATTCTTCGGCCGCTTCCACCCGGTGGTGCTGCATTTGCCGATCGGCATGCTGCTGCTGGTGATCGCGCTGGAGATCGGCCGTTTGTTCTCCAAGAAGAAGACTTCCTCGACGCAGGTGGCGGTGTTTTTTGCGGCCGCTTCCGCAGTGGTCGCGGTGCTGCTCGGCTTTGTCCTCTACTACAGCATGCCCGGCGAATATGACGAAAAGCTGGGCCAGAACCACCTGACCGGCGGCATCGTCTTCGCCTGTGGTGCCGTCGCCGCCTTCATCGTGAAGGTCTGGGTGGACGTCGCGGGCGGGAAGGGGAATTGGCTCTACCTGACCGTCCTGCTCGGCAGTTCGGTCGTGATGGGCATCGCGAGCCATGACGGCGCCTCGCTGACCCACGGCAAGGACTACCTGACCCAATACGCCCCGAATCCGGTGCGTGAAGCTCTTGGCCTGCCGATCAAGAAGGAGAAGAAGCCGAAGTCTTCCGACGACAAGGATGATGACGCGGCGGCTCCGGTCGTGGCGGATGCTGGTGCCAGCAAGGGCGCTCCAGCGAAGGGCTCTGATCCGGCTCCCGACAAGGCGGCTACGACTCCCGTCTCCGTCTCCGTGAAGAAGGCACCCGGTGAGCAGGTGGTTTACACCGACATCATCGCGCCGATTCTCGAGCAGAAGTGCTATTCCTGCCACAATGCCGAGAAGCAGAAGGGCAAGTTCCGCATGGACGAGTATGAGCTGCTCGTGAAGGGCGGCAAGGAGGGCGAAGGCCTCATCCACGGCAAGTCCAAGGAGAGCAACATCATCGTCCGCGTCGACCTTCCTGCCGATGACGACGAGCACATGCCGCCCGAAGGCAAGAAGGGTCTCGAAGCCCACGAAGTGGCGCTGATCAAGTGGTGGATCGACGGCGGTGCCTCCAAGGACGCCAAGCTGGCGGATCTCCAGGCGACCGACGAAATCAAGTCCGCCTTGGCCAAGGTAGTTCCGGCTGAGGATCTGGCCAAGCAGAAGGCGGCTGCCGAGGCCGAGGTCAAGGCTGAGGCCAACAAGCGCGAATCCGTGAAGGTCGAAGTGGAGCGCCTGCGCAAGGAGTTCCCCGCCGCCCTGAATTTCGAATCCCAGGCCTCCAGCGGCGTGACCTTCACCGCGGTGAGCATGCGCAAGGAATTCGGCGATGCCGACCTCGCCAAGCTCGGACCCGTAGTGCCCGCGTTGGTTTCGCTCGATCTGTCCGCCTCCACGGTCACCGACAACGGAGCGAAGCTCCTGAAGGATGCGGTCGATCTGAAGTCGCTGCGCTTGTCTGAAACCGCCGTCACCGACGCGGGTCTGGATGCGATCGTGAGCCTGCCGAACCTTGAGTCCCTGAACCTTTACGGCACCCAGGTGACCAACACCGGCGTGGCCAAGCTGGCCGGCCTCAAGAACCTCAAGAAGCTCTACCTCTGGCAGACCAAGGTCGACCAAGCGGGTGTGGATGCCCTCAAGGCGAAGCTGCCCGGCTGCGAGGTGGTGATGGGGCTGTAATGGACCGGCTCCGGGGACGCATCGCTGAAGTTCTCGGGGCGGACCGCGTCCTGCTGGAGCCCGTTTACGTCGGGAAATACAACCGGCAGGACTACACCGATCTGGTAGAGGTCCGAATCGCCGAACTGGTTCCACCCTATCTGACAGGGGTTCCGGAGGAGGAGCGGATGGCCTCCCTGAATCAGACGGTTCTCGGGGTGGAGGCGGCCGTCCAAGTCCGCTCCAAGGACCCGGACGGCGCTCTTGTCGGCAAGCTGGTCTTGGAAGGTGTCCGTTTCAGAGGTAAGCGGAAGCGGCCCTGATTATTCCGGAATCAGGTCCTTGATGTCGCCCTCCTCGATCACCTTCACGCCGAGCTTATCGGCCTTGTCGCGCTTGGAGCCGCCGCCTTCGCCGCAGAGCAGGTAATCGGTCTTGGCCGAGATCGAGCCGGAGACCTTGGCTCCCTTGGACTCGAGGAATTGCTTCATCTCATCGCGGTCCATGGAGAGGGTGCCCGTGATCACGAAGGTCTTGCCTGCAAGCGGCAGTGCTGAGAGATCCGCCTCCTCCAGCTTGGGCAGGTAGTTCTCCGACTTCGGATCGATCCCGAGTTCGGCCATGCGCTCGAGCACGTGCTTGCCCGCCTCGGACTCGAAGAAGGTGAGCACCGACTCGGCCACCACTTGGCCCACATCGGCGGAGACCTTGTAGCTCGCGATGCCCTTCTTCAGTTCGGTCGCCTCGGCTTTGAGGGCCGCGTGGGCCTCCTTGCGCGCCTTCTTCTCCTCGTCGTTGGCCGGCGGGTTCTCCTTGTTGCTGGGAGAGATCCGTTTCGCTTCGGCTTCCTTCACGGCACTGCCGTGGATCGCCTTGAGGATGGGCGAACATTCGACAGCTCCCTCGGTGATGTGGGCGAGCTCCTTGAGCGATTCGTGCAGCCGGGCCAGTTCCTTGGCCGCGGACTCGCCGACTTGGCGGATGCCCATGGCGAAGAGCCAGCGGTTGAGCGGCTTGTGGCGGGCTTGCTCGAGGGCTTCGATGACCTTGCCCGCGTTCTTCTCGCCGAAGCGCCGCGGCTCCTCGTCGCTGCCGAGATTGAGGGTGGCTAGGCCTTCCTGATCGAGGGTGAAGAGATCGAGCGGCGTGCGGCATACGCCGCGGTTGACCAAGGCGTCCGCCACAATCTCGCCGACGGCTTCGATATCCAGCGCCTTGCGGGAGGCAAACTGCCGGATCTTGGAGACCGCCTGCGCGGGGCATTCGAAATTCGTGCAACGCCAGGCCACGAAACCTTCCTCCTTCGACACCGGACCGCCGCAGGAGGGGCAGACGCCGTGGACGTGATCCAGCAGGGAGAAGGGCTTTGAGTCTGCCGGGCGTTTTTCTAACACCACCTTCACCACCGCCGGGATGATCTCGCCGGCCTTCTCGATCACCACTGTGTCGCCGATCCGCACGTCCTTGCGCTGAATTTCCTCCTCATTGTGCAAGGTCGCCCGCGAAACCGTGGTGCCGGAGACGAAGACCGGCTCCAGCTCGGCCACCGGCGTGAGCACCCCGGTGCGACCGACCTGGATGGTGATGTCCCTGAGCAGAGTCTCCTTCTGTTCTGGCAGGAACTTGTAGGCGGCAGCCCATCGCGGCGCCCGCGAGGTGTAGCCCAGCTTGTTGCGCTCGGCCCGGTCCAGCACCTTCACCACGGCACCATCGGTGCCGTAGCCGAGTCCATGGCGTTCCGTATCAATGAGCGCGACGTGATCCAGCAGATCCTCCAGCGATGCGGAGACCCACACTGGGCGGTTCCGCGGAATCCCCAAGCTATCTAACAAATCGTGGAAGGACTTCTCAGATTCCAGCTCCGGGCCCTCGTAGGCACCGAGGCCGTGGGCCAGGAAGGCGAGTGGACGCTTGGCCACCAGCTTCGGGTCGAGCTGCTTGAGCGCGCCGGCGCTGGCATTGCGAGGGTTCGCGAAGGTCGGCAGGCCGGCCTCTTCGCGCTCCGCATTCATCGCCGCGAAGGCTTCGTTCGGCATGTAGATTTCCCCGCGCACTTCCAGCAGGGCTGGGGCTCCATCGGCCAATGCCAGCGGCACCGAGCGGATCGTCCGCACGTTGTTGGTGATGTCGTCGCCGGTTGTCCCGTCGCCGCGGGTGGCGGCGTAGGACAGCTCGCCATTGCGATAGACCAGTGAGACCGCCACGCCATCGATCTTCGGCTCCACGGTGACGGCCACCTTGTCGCGCCCGAGGTTCTTTTGGAGCTTCCGGTAGAAATCGATCAGCTCCGCTTGCGGCACCTCGGCATCCTTCAGCTCGAAGACGTCGTCGATACTGAGCATCGGCACCAGGTGGCGAACCTGTTGGAAGCTATCGAGCGGCGCGCCACCCACGCGCTTGGTGGGGGAGTTCGGATCGTCGAACTCGGGATGCTTGGCCTCCAGCTCCTCTAGCTCCCGATAGAGCTTGTCGTAGTCCGCATCGGAGATCTCCGGCTGTGCCTCGGTGTAGTAGAGGCGGTTGTGACGCTCGAGCTCGGAACGAAGGAAGCGGATGCGCTCGGCGGGGCCGGCGAGGCAGGTATTGAAAAGATCGCTCATGGGCGTACAAGACGGACAATCGGGCAGGCGGCTGCTGGCATGGCGTGCCGCTATCAAAGAGGCCTCAAGCCGGGCCTCTCGTCAATCCGCCGCCCTCACTCCGCGGCAGGCTGCTCCAGGATGATCTCCTCCAGAGCCTTGGTTCCTTCCGCCCATTCGTCGGAAAGCACCTGCACGATCTCGAATTGTTTCGGGCTGGCATCCGCGGGATGGCGGACTTGGAGCACCATGCGCTGCTGCGCCGTGCGTCCGGCCCTTTCATTGGGGACCTCCGCCACGGTGGTCAGCACAGCTTCCATGGCCTTCAGCTGATCGCTGCCGCGCGCCGCGTAGCAAAACATCGAGGCCTCCAAATCGGACGACTGCATCTGGAAGCAGACCCACTTGCTATCGTCGCGGAAAAAGCCGTTGTAGTAGGCGTCGTAGGAAACGACCACCCGGACCTTGTACTCCCCGGGCTCCTTGGATGCGATCTTCTCCCACGGGGCACTGGCGTAGCGGTCGAAGGCATCGAAGTCGATCCGCCAATGGCCTTCCTCGTCGGGAGAAAGCAGGGCCAGCCGGTTGCGGATGCCGACGAACTGGACCAGCACCGCCTCGATCGGCGCGCAGCGGCTGCGGATTTGTTGAAGGTAGGTCACCCGCGCCACCTTGCCGTCCACCTCTTCAAGCCTTGCGAGCTTGGCGAGGATTGCGGCGGGTTCCTGATCGCTCTTGCGAATCAGCGGGGCCAGTGCTTCCGGAGTGCGGGCACTCAAGAACGCTCGAACCCGGTCGACCAATTCGGCGGGCGGAGGTGCGGAGATCTTTGCTGCCCCAGCGGGGCCGCCAGCCGGGCTGGCGGCGCTCGCGCCCGGTTTCTTGCTAGCCACGGCTCCGTAGATTGCCAGACCGGCCATGACCAAGCCGCAGAAGACGAGGAACACCGTCAACCCCATCGCCAGGGTGATCTTGAAGTTGTGCATCGAACCGGCTTTCGGCACCGGCTTGGCGCGATCCTCGGGGGCGCGGCTGTCACGCCGCATCCGTGAGACCCGGCCCAGCGAGGGGGCGTCGCCCATTCCTCGCGAAGATTGGGACGAGGGTGGGCGGGGCGCTTCGTCAGGTGAACTCATGGGTTTTCAGGGGAGGCTCCTCAGCGCGGGTAAACCGTGATCCGATAGGGATCATAGCGGTCATCCGGCCGGAAGAGCCAGCCCGGATTGCGGTTCACCACCTCATAACCGGTCAGCATGAAGGTTTGCAGGAACTGGTTGCTGTTGGGGTCGTAGCTCTCAGCTCCGGTGAAATAGCCCTGCAGCTTGTACTCGTAGTTGTTGTCGTAGCCGTAGCGCTGACCCTCCGGGCCGTTTTCATTGAGGCGGTCCGGCTGCCTCTTCCGGTCCTCCTTGATGATGACCAGCTTCGACTTGTCCCAAGACTGCCCGGGGCGGCGGACGTAGCCCCAGAAGCGGGTCTTTTGGATATAATAGCGGCGACCGTAGAAGAAATCGCCCGTCGGCTCGGAGGCGATCGCCGCCTTCCGCGCCTCCACGGTGGGTCCTCCCATGTTGCCGCTGCCGCTTACTCCTCCGCATTGGCAGAGGACCGTCGCTCCCAAAATTACGAAACCGCGCGAGATCAAGCGCATAGGCGGCGAAGCTAAGGAGGCAGCGCCCTGGTCCGCAAGTGCCAATCCCGGTTGGGAAAACCACTTGCAAATTAGTACACCGATGAGTACCTCCGGCCCCCGCGCCGATTACGAAGGGCGCATTCTTTCACCTGAAACATGAAGCTAGCGAACCTCCTTACTCCTGACAGGATCATCCTTGAGATGACCGCCGGGGAGCATTGGCCGGCCATCGTCGAGCTCATCGATCATCTGGTCGCCTCAACTTCCTTGGATGCCAGCCTCCGTGACGAGGTGCTGGAGGCCCTGCGGATCCGGGAGGAGCAGGTCAGTACCGGGGTCGGCCACGGGGTCGCGATCCCGCATGCCTTCTCGGACCAGTTGGACAAGGTGGTGGCGGTCTTTGGCCGCTCTCAGGCGGGTATCGACTTCGAGGCGCTTGACCAGAAGCCGGTTCATTTCGTGATCCTCTTCCTGGTTCCCAAGAAGGACTATCACCTTCATCTCCAGACACTTGCTGCCATCGCCAAGATGTTCACCAATGTCGAGGTGCGACGACGTTTGGCCGAGGCCACGCAGCATCAGGAGATCCTGGATATCTTCGCTGGCAAGCCTTCCAAGGCCGCGGCGAACGGGACTGCCTGAGGCGGCGTGTTGCCCCCGGCCCCCTGTCTTTCTTTCTTTTGGCTTTCCCGCTTGGCCTTTCAAGCGACTTGACGGTGAATCCCGCCCGACGAATTTCCCATGACTCTCATTCAGGACCTTGAATCCCGGCTCGCCACGGCCTTCCAGACCGTGCTCGGCGAAGCCGTGTCCGCCCCGGTGGTGGCGGCTGCCGACCTGCGGTTCGGCGACTATCAGAGCAACGCCGCCATGGCGCTGGCCAAGCAGCGCAAGACCAACCCGCGCGCGCTGGCGGAGCAGGTCATCGCCGCCCTCGACCTCGGCGGCCTCGGCGCGGCCGATATTGCCGGTCCCGGATTCATCAACTTCCGCATTTCTCCGGAAACCTTCGCAGCGAAGGCCAAGGCCCAGCTGGCGGACCCGCGTCTCGGCGTGCCGCAGACAGACGCGCCGAAGACCATCGTCGTGGACTTCTCCGCGCCGAATGTCGCCAAGCCGATGCACATCGGCCACATCCGCTCGACCATCATTGGCGACGCGCTCTCCCGGATTGCGCGCTTCCTCGGCCACCATGTCATCACCGACAACCACATTGGCGACTGGGGTACCCAGTTCGGCATGGTGACTTGGGCTTGGAAGCAATGCCTCGATGAGCAGGCGCTGCTGGCGAATCCCTTGCAGGAACTCCTGCGGCTCTATCGCCACGCCAGCGATTCCTCCAAGGCGGACGAAAGCATCCGCGAGGCCTGCCGCCAGGAGCTGGTGAAGCTCCAACAGGGCGATGAAGAGAACTTCGCCATCTGGCAGCGCTGCATCGAGCTCTCCCGCACGGGGCTGGATAAGATTTACGATAGGCTCGATGTCAGCTTCGATCATTGGCTTGGTGAGAGCGCCTACAATGACGCTCTAGCACCGCTGGTGGATCGCTTGGTGGAAAGCGGGGTAGCCCGCGAGAGCGAGGGCGCGCTGTGCATCTTCTCGAACGGCGAGCCCGCCGACCAAGCGAAGGATCCCTTCCTGATCCGCAAGGATGGCGAGTGGACTGACTTCCCGATGATTGTCCGCAAGAGCGACGGCGCCTTCAACTACGCCACAACGGACATCGCCACCTTCGAGTTCCGCCGCAAGGAATGGAATGCCGATGCGGCATGGTATGTGGTCGATCACCGCCAGTCCGGGCATTTCAACCAGCTCTTCGCTGTCGCGGGGCGTCTTGGCTACGGCGAGATGGATCTCTGCCACGTTGCCTTCGGCACCATCCTCGGCACCGATGGCAAGCCACTCAAGACGAGGGCAGGGGATCTGCCGCAGCTTGCGGATGTGTTAGACGAAGCTGTCGCCGCTGCTGCCACTGCCGTGGCGGAGCGCAGCCGGGTGGACACGGATGCAGAGCGGGCTGAGTTGTCGGAACTCATTGGCATCAGCGCCGTGAAGTTCACCGAGCTCTCACACCATCGCTTGTCGGACTATGTCTTCGACTTGCAGAAGATGCTGGCTTTGAACGGCGACACCGCACCTTACATCCAGAACAGCGTTGTGAGGTGCCGCTCAATTTTCCGGAAATTGGAAGACGACGTGGATCTCTCTGCAGTAGAGCCTGTTCTGGTGGAAGAAGCCGAGATCCATCTCGCCCGCTACCTTGCTCGCTACGGTGAGTTGGTGCCGACGATCTTGGATGACCATCGGCCGAACCTGCTGGCGACCTATCTGCTAGAGCTTGCCAGGGCCTACCACTCGTTCTTCGAGGCTTGTCCCGTGCTGAAGTCGGAGATTGCCGTGCGTAACAGCCGCTTGGTGCTTTGTGAACTGACCAGTCGAGTCCTCACTCACGGCCTTGGCCTGCTCGGCATCCGTTGCCCGGAAAAAATGTAACTGGTTAATCTCTGCTTCCCCTCCCTGTCGCCCATGGAACCCACTCGCTTCAGCCTGCCCTTCTACGTCATCGGTCACAAGAATCCCGACACGGACGCGATCTGCTCCGCGATCGGGAATGCGGCCTTGCTGCGGGCCACCGGTGAAACCGCCGCGATCGCCGCACGCTGCGGCGAGGTGCCGGCACGCACTGCCTGGGTGCTGGAGCAGGCGGGCATCGAGTCTCCGCCCTTGGTCACCGATGTGAGGGCCAGTGCTGGCATGATCTGTCGGCGCGATGTCGTGCAGGTCGCGCCTTCGGATACCTTCTTCATTGCCTACCGGCGCATGTTGGCCAGTGGTGTGCGTTGCGTGCCGGTGGTGGATGGCGATGGTCATGTCCACGGCATCCTACGCTACCTCGATTTGTTGGAGCTGCTGGTGCCGGGCGATGCCAGCGGCATCCAGGTCCGCACCGTGAATGTCGCGCTTTCCAAAATCGCGGTGACCTTGCAGGCCGAGAGCGTCGGCGCGGAGATGCCAGTCGGCGATGAGGAAGAGGAATTGATCCTCTTGGTCGGAGCTTCCTCGCAGTCGACCGTCGAGCGTCGCCTCAAGCAGGCGGGCAGGGAAGGCAACGTGAATCGCTTCCTCGTGATCTGCGGCGATCGTCCGGTGGTCCAGCACTACGCGATCGAGAATGGCGCCCGAGCGCTGCTAGTGACCGGCGGCAACGGCGTGGAGCCATCGCTGCGCGAGCTCGCGAAGAAGCGCGGCGTCATCGTCTTGCTCTGCTCGCAGGATACCGCCAGTTCCTCGACTCTCATCCGTTGCTCGCGCACCGTGCACAACGTGATGGAGAAGAATTTCAGCAGTGTATCCGCGCATGAACCGGTGAGCCGCTTGCGCAAGAACCTCGCTCACTTGGAGCAGGATCTCTTCCCGGTGGAGGATCCGATCTCCAAGAACATGATCGGTGTGCTCTCCAAATCGGATCTCATCGATCCGCCACGCACCCGTCTTGCGCTCGTCGATCACAACGAATTCGCTCAAGCCGTCACCGGCGTGGAAGAGTCCGAGATCGTGGAGGTGATCGACCATCACCGCTTGGCAGGCGACTTGGTCTCGCGCGAGCCGATCCGCTTCCTCAATGAGCCGGTGGGCTCGACCTCCACCTTGGTCGCCCGCAAGTTCCGCCATCGCTACCTGGAGCCTGACAAGGGCACCGCGCTTTGTCTCTGCGCCGGTATCATTGCGGATACGCTTTGCCTCACCTCGCCGACGACCGCTGAGCTCGATCATGAGATGCTCGGCTGGCTCAGCGGCCTCGCGGGCATCGACCCCGCGACTTTCAAGAAAGAGTTCTTCGCCGTCGGCTCACTGCTGGCGACTGGCACCCCGGATGCGATTCTGAATGCTGACCGCAAGGAGTTCGTGGACGAAGGCGTCAAGGTCACCATTGCACAGGTGGAAGAGCTTGGCCTGCAAGGCTTCGAGCCACGGCGCGAGGAGCTGGAAAAGGCCCTGCGCGATTTGGCAAAGGACCATAGCTATGAACTGGCCGTGCTGGTGATTACCGACATCGCGGAGCACCACAGCTTGGTCCTCGCGGCGGGCGATCCGAAGTTCGTTTCGAACATTCCCTATGCCCGCATCGATGCCAGCTTGTATGATGCTCCGGGGGTGGTGAGCCGCAAGAAGCAGATCTTCCCGGCGGTTTGCCAAGCACTCCGGAGAGCAGGTTAGACACCCGCGGCAAGGGGCTAGAAAGCCCCGGCACCGCTGTGTGGGAGGTGTCAGGATCTGTAATGATCGCTGGCCAACCTGATATGACAGCTCCCTTCCGGGCTTGTCATTTTCGCGTTGTTGCCGGGGAAGGCGGTCGCGTTTGTGGAAGGAAGCCGATTGGCGTGATGGATCCCGCAAACCCCGGGATCCAGCCATGTCGGAAACCCGTCTCCCAACTACAACTCCCGAACCCATGATCCGATTGTCTCCTTTGCGGGGCAGGGCTGCCGTCGTCTATGCCGGCCTCCTCCTTCCGGTTTCCTTGCAGGCTGCCCAGATGGCCTATGAGGGCTTCAACTATCCCACCGGCACCTCGAACTTGAGCGCCTCGTATGGCGGCTCGGGATGGAATGGCACCTGGGCCACCGTGAACAACGGCAGTGCCGATGTTACCTTGGGCAGCATGGTCGCGGGAGCAAACGCCCCGGCAGGCTACGATGTGCGCTCGATCGGCAATTCCTGCCTCCTGCCGAACCAGCGCCGCGTAGGCCGTGCCCTTGATGTCTCGGCCACCGGTCCTTTCGGCTCCCGTGGCTACCGGGATGCCAATGGCCGCATCGGCGCGGATGGCAAGACCGTCTATATCAGCTTCGTCCAGCAAGCGAACGGGACCAGTGCCTACTATGAGTTCGAGCTACATCGTGGTGACCTCGGTGATGGCGGCCGCATCGGGGGAATCGGCAATGACCAAGGCGGTGACAACGTGAACCTGCGCGCGCCGAACGGCACGCACACCGTGATCGGTGCCGGCAATACCGGCGTGAACTTCTATGTGATGCGAATCGACTTCAAGGCGGGCAACGATGACGTCTATGTCTATCGCAACCCGATCTCGCTCACTGAGCCCGGTGTGCCTACCTTGACGAAGCTCGGTGCCGCGGACATGTCCTTCGATGGGATTTCCTTCGGTGCCTTCAACAACGGCCGGACCATCGCGCACGACGAAGTGCGCCTCGGGGAAAGCTGGGCAGATGTCGTGGTTCCTTCGAACGCTCAGCCGGTGATCACGCAGCAGCCGCGTGCTGCTTCCAAGAGCTTCACCGGCGGAACGGTTACGCTTCAGGCTGACGCCACCGGCCAGCCCTTGCCGACCTACCAGTGGTATCATGGCGTGACGCCGCTTTCCGGCCAAACTGGCTCCACCTTGACCCTGAGCAATATCCAGGCCGGCGATGCCGGCGCCTATCACGTCGTCGCGACGAACAGCCAGGGCTCGGTGCCGAGCAGTGATGCGCAGATCACTGTGGTCGCGCCTACCGCAGGGCTGATGGCCTATGAAGGCTTCGACTATGACGCGGGCCCGGCGAATCTGCCCACTAAGGCTGGCGGCCTTGGCTGGGGCGCACCGTGGACCGCCGTGAATGGCGCGGGAACCACGGTTGTCAGCGGAAGTCTGGTGGCAGGCACGAATGCTCCGAACGGCTACGATGCCCAATCGCTGGCGAACAGCGCCTTTACCACCAATGGCCGTCGCGAAGGACGTTCCCTGGACGTGTCTCCCAGTGGCCCCTTTGGCACCGCCGGCTATATCGATGGCAGCGGCAACATCGGAGCCGATGGCAAGACGGTCTACATCAGCTTCCTGCAGCAGCCGGATGGCACCACGAAGTTCTACGAATTCGAGTTCCACCGCGACGACCTGGGTGACCCGGGACGCATCGGCGGTGTGGGCAATGATACCGGCAATCCGACCGTGGCCTTGCGCACCGGTGGGACTCAGTCGGTATTCGGTCCTGGCAGCACCGGGGTGAACTTCTACGTCGTGCGTATCGACTTCAAACCGGGCAACGACGACGTGTATGTCTATCAGAATCCGATCTCGGCGACCGAGCCGGGTACGCCCACCTTTGTGAAGCTTGCCGCTTCCGACATGTCCTTCGATGGCCTGTCGATCGCGGCCTTCGACAACGGCCGCACCGTGAAGCACGATGAGATCCGCGTCGGCAAGAGCTGGTCGGATGTCGTCTTCGGCACCAGTCGCCGCGACCTGACCTGGGTCGGCGATGGAGTCTCTAACAACTGGAACACGACCACTGCGAACTGGAGCGCGGGTAGCGGTGCGACCACCTTCGTGGACGGCGATCCAGTGACCTTCAGCGATACCGGCTCCGACACGCCCGCGGTGAACATTCCGGTGAACGTCTCGACCGGGACGGTGATCGTGAACAGTGGCACCAAGAACTACACCTTGGGCGGCGCAGGCACGATCCAGTGCTCCGGTGGCCTCACCAAGTCCGGCACCGGCTCGTTGACCTTGGCAGGCAAGGCCAACTTCAGCTCGGCAGTGGCCATCAGCGATGGCACGCTAGCCTTGAGCGGTACTGTCTCCGTGGGCGGCGGCCTGAATGCGAACGGCGGCACCACCAATCTCTCCGGCACGAATTCTCTGGTCGGCTTGGTGAGCACCAATGGCAACCTCACGATTACCGGGCCCACCACCATTACTGGGACGGGTCCCTTCGTCTGGGTTGGAAATTTCCCCGGCGCGAACTCGACGCTGACGATGCAGGCCGGTGGCTCGCTGACCGTGTCCGGATCGCTTGGGGATTCCTGGGTTGTCGGTCGTGACGGTGGCGTGGGCGCAATTGTCCAAACCGGTGGCACCATCACCTACAATCCTCCGAATCGGGGCGAGGCCTACCTTGGAGCCAGCACCTCGCCGGCTACCTCAGGCAGCTATACCATTTCGGGTGGAACCCTGGAGATGAGCGGCAAGCGGCTAACCCTCGCACTCGGTCCAGTGACAAGCCAGTTCGATCAGAACGGCGGCACCGTGAACCTGGGTCAGTTGCATTTGGGTGCGAACCTATCGCAAGGAAATGGCACCGGGATCTATCACCTGACGGCCGGGGATCTGACCATCGGCGCGGGCGGCATCACCTCCCAGAGCTTGCTCTATGAGATCAAGCTTGCCGGTGGCTCGGTCCACGCGTCGGCGAATTGGAACTCGTCGCTGGCGATGGAACTCAGCGCTGGCAACGTGACCTTCGACACCGCGGCCAATCGCGTGGGCCTCTCCGGTGAACTCAGCGGAACCGGCAGCCTGAGCAAGACGGGCACAGGCACTCTGGTCCTCGGTGGCTTCAATAGCTACAGCGGCACGACCACGGTGAGCGCAGGCACGGTGGCGGGTGTCGGCAACGACCAATCCGCTATCACCGTGGCGGCTGGAGCTGCCTTGGAGCCGGGGGACAATAGCATCGGCACGATGTATGGCTCCTCCGTGACATTTGCCGCTGGCTCTGCGCTCAATATCGGGATCGATAGCGATGCGGAGTTTGTCGATCAGCTCAGTTCACTGGGCGCGATCAATCTCGGCGGTGCCTCGCTCAACCTCGCGGAGACTACCGTTGGCGCGATCCCAATTGGCAATCAACTGTTGATCGTAGAAGGCGGCTCGGTGACCGGTACCTTCGCCGGTCTGCCCGAAGGTGCCTCGGTCGTGGCGGGTGGCAGCACCTATAGCATCCACTACACCAGCACCCAGGTACAGCTCACCATGGTCTCCGGCAGCCCCTATCTGACCTGGGCCTCCTCCAAGGGACTCGACGGTTCACCCGGCAAGGAAGCCGGCTTCAGTGATGATCCGGAGCATGACGGCATCTCCAATGGCCTCGAGTGGATCCTTGGCGGTGATCCCTTGGCAAGCGATCCATCTTCGCTCGTCACCACGAGCGCCAGTGCCGGCGATGGCCTGACCTTGAACTTCCATCGCGCGGAAGCCTCGATCGGGGCCACCACGCTGGTGGCACAATGGTCGGCCAATCTGGGTGCCACCTGGAATGACGTCCCGGTGACCCAAGCCGGTGGCTCCTATCCGAATGGAGTCACGGTTTCGGTCAGCGAGGAGAACACTCCCGATGCCGTCACCGTCCACATCCCCGCGTCCAATGCAAGCGGCGGCAAGCTGTTCGCCCGCCTGAAGGCGACGATGCCCTGAATCGCGTCTGGGCCCATCGTCAGTCGCTGCGGTCCCACTGCAGCCGGATGCGAATGGCGATGGGCCTTTCTTCCCCGGTCCGCGAGAGCGTCCCGGGGAATTTTTTCCCTTACATGAAAACTCCTGCCAAGTCCGCGCGCCGGATACTTAGCGTGGGCGAGGTCCTCTGGGATCTCTTCGAGACCGGCCCACGCTTCGGTGGCGCGGCTGCGAATTTTGCCTGCCATGCCGTGGCGGCTGGTGCCCATGCCGATGTCGTCAGCGCGATCGGGCGCGATGCCAATGGCCGGGAGGCCGCGGAGATCCTAGCCCTGTTAGGCGTCAGCACCGCCTTGCTTCAAGAACATCCGCAACTGCCTACCGGCTCCGTAGGCGTCAGCCTCGATGCCAGCGGTAGCCCCTCCCTCACCATCTGCGAGAATGTAGCATGGGACGGCATTGAATGGGGAGAGCCACTGGCATCAGCAGTGGCGGAAGCGGATGCGATTTACTTCGGGACTCTCGCTCAGCGCGGAGAGATCTCGCGAGGTGCGATCCGCCGCTTGCTCTCGATCGCCAAGGACCGAGGGATTCCCCGCGTGCTCGATGTGAACCTGCGCGCGCCTTTCTTTGATCAGGCGCTGATCCGTGAATCCATCGCCCTGTGCAGCGTCCTTAAGCTCAGCGATGAGGAGCTACCCGCAGTGGCGATGGCGTGCGGCATCAAGGCCACGGCCGATCCCCGCGTGATCCTGACCGGATTGTTGGATCACTATGGCCTCGCTTGCATCGCCATGACGCGCGGAGCGCAGGGGGCTCTTCTGGTCACGCGCGATGAGACTGTGGATCAAGCGGGCATTTCAGTTGTGGTCCAAGATACCGTCGGGGCGGGGGATGCCTTTGCGGCAGTTCTGATCACCGGCCTGTTGGCTGCCGAGCCCCTGACGAACATCGCCCGGCGCGCCTGTGAGACCGCTGCCTCGGTCTGCATGCATCCCGGTGCCGTCAGCATTCCCGTGGCAAGCTAGCTTTGGTGCTAACGGAACTCCGCTCTACTTCCGGTCCTTCGCCCGTTGGTAGCGGGAACGCCGCTCGGTATCTTCCGGTTCCTCCTGCTTCGCGCTTACCAGCGGCTGGTCTTCCTTGTGGACCGGCATAGGCTCGGCGGCCTTCACCGCCTTCACCTTTTTCGGCTTCACCACCTTCTCGCGCGCCTTGAAGGCGGGCAGGGCAGGTAGTGGCAGCTTCCAGCCGGTGCGGGTCATCAGCGCTTCTGTCACCAGGAAGACCAGCATGGCCAGCGTGATCCACATCCGCAGGGAGACATCCTGCCGGGTCGGTGGGCGCAGCCACGCCTTCGAGAGATCGATCAGCTCGCGGCCACTGGTCTGGGCCGCGACGGTCCGCAGCTCGGCGAGCCGCTCCGGCTCGAAGGCCCACTCGATCGATGACCCCACCGTAATCGGGCCGAAGGGCAAGGCATGCTCGCCCACTTGAATGGCACCGCGCACCACGGCACCTTCATCAAGATCGCGGGTTACGGTGAAGTGACCGGGGGCGATCCGCTTCCACGGAACGTCGTATGGTTCCGCACCGGGGCTGCTCTCCATCATCCGCAGCTTTGGTGGCGCTGCGGTCAGCCGCTGCGACCACTCCTCTGTATCGTAGAGTAGATCGAGCGTCAGGCGCGTCCCATCGAGTCGATGCTTGAGCCCGATCCCCGGTGGCAGGTCCGTGCCCATCAGCCATCGGGTCATTGTCTGCACGAAGTCGCCATAGCTCTTCCAGTCGCGGATCTGCTGGGAGAACTCACCGCCGAGCGGGAAGGAAACCGCCGCGCTGCGCCCCAGTCCACGGCGGGCATGGGCGACCAGTGGTGCGACATACTCGTCCTTGCTGACCAGCGAGGTCGTGGCGTCTTCGCGGGCGTAGGAGAGATTATAGCCGTCGACCTGAGGCAGCCACTGCAATGGCTTCGGCGAAATCTCCGCCCACCGTCCGCTTGGCTGTGCTGCCACCGCTTCTTCGATGAAGGCGGAGCGCGCGATCGTCACCGTCTCCTGCGCGAAGATCTTCGGGATATCCACCGGCCGGTCAGTGAAGAAGATACGCCCGCCGCCACGCTTCGCAATGTCCTCGAGCAAGGCAGAATCCTGGTCCTTCGGCGTGCCCAGGCCGATCACCGAAACGGTGGCTCCTTCCTTCTGCATCTCCGTCAGCAAGCGCTTGTAGTCGCCGGGTTCCTCGGAGTCGTTCGCGTCGCTGAAAAGAATCACGTGGCGCGTGCCCACATCCACGCCCTTCAGTTCATCCCAAGCGGCCTTGAGGCCCTCATAAACAAAGATACCACCACCCTGCGATTGCACCTTGCGCACCGTCGCCTGCAGCTTCGGCGCATTCGCTTTCACCTGGGTCATCGGCACAACCTTCTCCGGCTGGCTGTCCACGGCGAACACGCAGACGCGGTCCTGGGACCCGAGCAGACCGATTGCCGCGGCAGCACCTGAATCCGCCAGATCCATCTTCTTCAAGTCCTTGCCGCCCACGCCACCGGTCACACTCACCGCCATCGATCCCGAGCGGTCCAGCACGATCGCCAGCGCCACCGCAAGCTTGCGGTGCTCGGTCTTCAGTTCCATCGAGATGGGGAGCAGAGGATCGATCGACGATTGGAAATAGCCGCCCGAACCGAAGGACTGCTTCCCACCTGCCATCAGGAAGCCACCGCCCTGCTCGCGCACGAAGAAGTCCAGGGCATTGAGGAAATCCTGCGGGACCTCGAAGGCCGGCACATTGTTGAAGATCACTGCCCGTGCTCCGCTCAGGCGGCCCGGCTGGAGTTCCTGGGGCGTCGCCACGTCCACCGTGAAATCTTGCGTGGCCAGCACCTTGGCTACCGGATCGTCGGTATACTTCGTGACCAGCAGTACGCGGGGGCCGCCGGCGATCTCGATCCAGCGGGAAGCCCGGTCATTCCCGGCATGGGCATCCTTGAAGGTTGATCCGCTGAGGAGGCCAACTTCCGCCTCATACTGGAAGGCACCCGCGCGCGGGATCCGGTCGGTGAATTCCACCCGGCCGACTCCATTGAGCAGCTTCACCGTGGTCTCGGTTAGGGTCTGCTTGCTGCGCCGCAGGGTCAGCTTCACCTCGGTATCCGAGGAGCCGCGGACCGTTGCTGAAATCAGGAAGGGTTCCCCCGCCTGGACCCGCTCAGGGAGTTCGAGTCGTGCCACGCGGAAGTCGTCCTCCTGCTCATCCCGCACCAAGCGGAAGTCGAGCGGGATGCCGCGCGCCTGGAGCTCCTCCGCCGCTTCATTCAGCGGCTCGGTGGCATAGCCGTCGGTGAAGGCGAGCACTCGCGAGGGCCGCTTCGAGTTCGCCAGCGCGGCCACGTGTGAGATCGCCAGGCCGGTGCGCGTGAGCTTGCGGTTGAAGCTCACGCCCTGTCCGCCCTGCTCCACGATCTCGCCGCCGTAGTCGAAGTAGTGGATCTTGTCGTTGCGGTTGGGCTTGGCGTCTTCCAGCAGTCGCTTCCACTCCTCCAGACCTTTGTCCACCAGATCCTCGGTCGACTCAGAGCGATCGAGCAGGACCCACAGATCCATCGAGTCTTCCTGGACGTTGATCTTCGGGTCGGACAACCCGAACGCGGCCAAGAGGATCAGCAAGGCGCGCAGTGGCGACCACAGGCGCAGGCTCTTCCAGAACCACCCTGCGAAGATGCAGACCGGGATGATCAGGAACCACTCTGGAGAACCGAAAGTCATGTCAGGTCAGTCAGAGAATCAACCAATGGTAGAAGGGCTTCGGCGGCGCATTCTCGTCGCTCAGCTTATGGCTGCCATTCACCCAGGCCTGCTCCCAATGTCCGCCACGCTTCTCGGCCAGCCGCAGCTCGATCCGTGATGGCCGGGTGGTATCGACGAAGCCGGAGCATTTTACTAGGGTGGCACCGGCACCGTTGGTCTTGCGGTAGACCGAGACATCCTCGGCATTGGTCACTTGCCCGGGCTTGGCGCCCACCAGCCAGTAGCTCATCGCCGCACCGCCCCGGAGACCGGAGCGCTTGGCCACGGTCACCGTCTGGTCCTTGTGGCGCCATGCCCTGGTGTCCGCGCAACTGCTGGCCAGCAAAGGCAGCAGGCAGAGCAGGATCGGACCGGAGCGGATGACAGGTGGAATCTTCATGCGGGGTTCGCCTGCGGCGGGGCAGGGGAAGACTGAGCCTTGCGCGCCTCCCGTTCACGCGTGAAATGCCAGGAAATCAACAGTGCTGCCAGCAGCAACAGGAACCAAGCCCGCCACCACTGGTCCTCATCGGTGTGGCGTTCGATCGCCGCCGAGGAGCCCTTGTCGATCGTGTTCGCCGCAGCACAGGCGGTGAAATCCGCCTCGCGCGTGTCCGCGAAGTGAACCGCCGCGTCCATCAGCTCCATCTCTCCTTGCTGGACCCGCAGGAAGCCGGCGTCCAGCGGCGCGCTCACGTTGATCCGGGCGGTCTTGTCCTTGGTCTCCGCGGACACCACCTTGCCAGCCAGATCGAGTTTCTGGATCTCGATGCCTTTTGCGTCGCTACCGGTTTTGGCCGCGATGAGGACTGCCTGTCCGGTTTCCAGATTGTCGCTGGCCGGTGCGACCTTGGCGGCCCTCAGCTCCTCGGCGAAGCGGTGCAGCATCACGATGAAGGCTGGCTGGGTCGCGGCGTTGGAGAGCCGTAGATCGAAGTTGAAGCAGAGTTGCCGTGAGGCCGGCGTGGTCTCGGTCGCGGGAATCTCACGCAGGAAGATCAGCTTGCGCTTGCCTTGGGTCAGTAGCGGCGTGTCGCTCTCGCGGAACTCGATCTGGATGGTCTCGCGCACCAGCAGGGACTGCCAGTTCAGCCCGTCGATCAGCGGGTGCTTCTCCGCAACGATCCCGCCTTTGAGGTAGGCGCCGCCTTGGGTGTCGTCCCGCACAAAGACGATCGCGTTGCCCGCGGCGGTCACCGGATCGAGCGGATCGTAGGAGAGGATCGTCAGGTCCGCGCTGGCGGTGTCATTGACCACGCTGGTCGCATCCAGCGAGCGTTGCAGTTTCTTGGAAAGCGCGTCGTAGGCCTCTCCCGTCGCGGCGAAGAGTGCCAGCGCCTTCGGCTTCGGCACCACCATTGGCAGGCTGTCATCCAGCGTGAACTCGTCGGGCGAGAGGATCAGGCGGACCCGTTCCGCATTGGCCGGGAAGGAGGACTGCAGGGTCATCATCCCGCCAGGCTCCATCTCGAAGGAGTGCGGCTCGGTCTTGGATCCATCCGGCAGCTCCATTTGCCAGCTTCGCGAAGTACGCTGCGAACCGTAGTTGCGCACGACCGCCTGCCAGACCTTGGCCCCTTCCTTTTCCCCGATGCTCAGGCCGGTGAAGCCGACATTCTCGATCTTCTTCCCCAGCGAGAGGATGCGTGCGTCGAAGGGCGGCGTCTCCATCGGCGTGTCGGTCACATAGACCACGATGCCCTCGCGCGAGACCAGCGAGCGTGCGAGCCGCAACGCGTAAGAAGGATCGGTCAG
Source organism: Haloferula sp. BvORR071 (assembly GCF_000739615.1). GTDB lineage: Bacteria > Verrucomicrobiota > Verrucomicrobiia > Verrucomicrobiales > Akkermansiaceae > Haloferula. The sequence goes on along the minus strand of NZ_BATP01000005.1, from coordinate 148,742 downwards.
ACCAGCCCGCGGCTGCCAACCGTCAAGCACCAGCGCGAATTCCTCCGGAGATGATCCAGCGTAGAGCCGCGGCTTGCCCGGCGTGCTTTCCAGCACGGTCATTTCCAGGGCGGCGGCGGGCCCCTGCAACTCCGGCAGGGTGGCCACCAGCTTCTCCTTGAGCTTGTCCTTGCCCACCGCCATCGAGGCGGAGGAATCGAGCACGATCGCCACCCGCTGGGTGCTGCGCGGCTTCTGGTAGCGCGGCTCCGCCAGCAGCCAGGTCAGCAGCAGCACCCCCAGTAACTGCATCCACAGCGGCACCGAATTCATCAGTCGGTCGAAGCGTCGGCCGCTCGCCGACTCCCGCTGGGTCTTTTCTAACAGGAATAGCGTGGAGATCGGCAGGATTACTGCCTGGCGTTGCAGGAAATGGATCGCCAGCACCGCGGGAATCCCGAGGAGCGCCCAGAGGCCGGCAGGGTTGGCTAGAGTCAGCACGGGGATATCAAAGTCGTTTCAATTCACTGTCTCCAGCGCTCCGCTCGGTAGAGCCTCTGCAAACAGCGAAGTCTGCAAGTCTGCATCACAGGCCACCCGTGCCATCTTGCATTGCAGTCGCCGCGCCGCGTTCTTCCACAGAGCGAAATGGTTCGCGTAGCTTTCCTTGTAGCGGCGCAGCACGGAAGGCTCGATTCGATGGTGATGCCGCGAGTTCCGCTCGGAATCGATGAACTCGTAGTTGCCCGTCCACTCCGGAGTGGCCTCGGACTGAAGGAAGGGCACCAGCAGGATCGGGCTGCCTTGGCGCGCGCACAGCAGACGGATCGCCGGGTCAGGATCGCCCGGGAAGAGCAAGTCGGACACCAGGACCCGGATCGCATTGCCGCGGAAGGGGATCCGCGAAAGGTCCGGCGGCAGGGAGGGATCGCTACCCTTCAGCGAGCGCGCATCGTCCAACCAGCGATGGGCGGCTACGGTCTCGGATGGAATCGGCCGCACTGCATCCCCGCGGACCAGGTGCACGGAAGTCGCCGCGCCGGATCGCCGCGCGGACTCCACCACGAAGCAAAACAACTCGGCTGCACGTTCCGCCTTCTTCGGATCGAAGAACATCGACTCGGAAGCATCCAGCACCACATCCACCACCGGGCGCACCTCTTCGCGGTAGAGCTTCATCGTATACTGCCCGGTGCGCGCATAGGCCTGCCAGTTGATGTGGCGCGGGTCATCGCCGGGCACGTAGTTGCGGTGATCCTGGAAATCGAGTGAGGAACCCACACCAGCTCCCTGGAACTCACCGGCCTGGCCCTTCCAGACCCGGGAACGTAGGGGCAATCTCAAGCGTCCCGCGGCGGCAAGCGCCCGGGCGTGACAGCGGGAAAGTTCGTCGCGGGTCATGGCGTCATGGGCTCGGCGGAATCCTCGTCATTGGAGCGTGGCGAGGATAGCCCTTCGGCTTCGTCCTCGACCTCCCGCAGCACCGGGAACTGGCGGAAAGCGCAAAGCAGCAGCAGGAAGAGGTAGATCCCCGTGGTGATGAGTCCGGTCATCAGCACCGGGGTGAAGTTGGGGCCGGCTCCGGCGCCGTAGCCGCCCTTGTAGTCGTGTTTGACTAGTTCGATCAGCAGCATCTTCACCGGCGGCACCCAGCAAAACAGCCATAGATAGCTGTCCTTGTCCGTGGCGTCGGAGATCATCCCCAGTCCCAGCGTGATCGCGCCGAGGATCACCGCGATCAGTAGATAGAAGGCAAAGTCCTGCTTCACCTTCTTCGAGAAGATCCGCAGTACCACGGCAGGCAGTAGCATCGTGCCGACGACTGCCAGCATCATGATGTCCTGCGACATGATCCGGTAGGGATCGATGGAACTGACGGGACGTGCGCTCGGGACCCAGAGATAGACGCAGGCAGAGATTCCCAGCAGCAAGACGGTGAACAGCACCCCCGAGGGCCAGCCTGGATAGAACACCCGGCCGGCGAGCTTGCCGACCGCGCCATACTTCAAGAAGGGACGGCAGATCGGCGGCAGAAGCTCCAAGCGTTCCGTGAGCGCGGCGGCAATCGCCGGCACGCAATACAGGGCCAGCAAGCTGCAGATCTCTTCGTCCTCGAATTTGCCGCGCCATGCGAACAAGCCGAGAAGCACCACCGCTGCTATCGCCACCACCCGTCGCGGAGTGCTGTGATTCTCTGCCATCGGCGCAATCATGGCAGTCCCCATGGCCAATGCGATCCAGCCGATGTAGCTGCCGGTGAGGACGGCGGCCATCAAGACCCACATCGAGCCGGTGCGCTGCAGGCTGCAGAACTCGATCAATTCGTGCAGACCGCTGTCGAAAATGATTTCGAAAATCCCGATGGTGACCCCTACCGCAATGCCCAAGGGTACCAAGCCCCGGATCAGGATCGGTCCGATCGCTGAGAGCCCGACGGTGAGGGCCGTGAAGGCAGCGGAACCCATGAACACTAGCGCCAGCAAGAGCAGCTCCGCGAAGAGATTCATCCCGCCGAAGAAGTAGCGCAGAATCAAATACGGCACGATGGCCGTGAGCAATAGCCCCGACTGGCTGACGATCGCCACCCACTTGCCCAGCACGATGCGCCAGGCTCCCAAGCGGGTCAGCACCATCAGGTCGATCGTGTTGCCCTTGATTTCATTGTGCAGCGCACCCACGCCGCGCAGCGGTTGGACCACCAGCACCGCTAGGGAGAAGAAAAAGAAGATCGTACTGCTGACGCTCTGTCCGGCGCGTTCCGGCGAGGCTGCCCCCACCGCCGTCAGCAGCACTACCGCCAGCAGGGCCTGCAGTGCCAGGAAGACGATCACGAAGGTCTTGGCCCGGAGCCCCTGCCGCAGCTCCTTCACGAGCATCGGCGAGAGGCTGTCGCTGAAGTCGTCGAAGCGGCCCGCGGCATGCGAGTCCATCGGCGGCGGAGCAGCAGGGGAGACGGCGGCAGCGGTGCTCATGGTTCAGTTCGGGCTTTCGCTGGGAGTGAAGGCTGGCATCTGCTGTGGCTTCGCCGCAGCTGTGGGCAGGGCACCCTCACCGCGGTCGATCCGCCCGAGCATGTCGATGAATGCGTCCTCGAGGTTGCGCTGCTCCTTGTGGAATTCCACCACCTTCAGGCCGTCCTTGATCATCCGCTGCAGCACATCCGCCGCCTTCGCCGGATCGTCGGCCTCGATGCGGATCCGGCCGCCAGCCTTGCGTGACTCCAGGAACTCGACGTGTGGGTTGATCACGCACCAGTCGGCCACCGCTTGCGGATCACCGATTACCTGGATGTCATAGAGCATCCCGCCATGCGCATCGGTGCCCTGCTTGAGTGTCTCCGCATCGCCGTGGTGGACGATCCGCCCGCCGTTCACGAAGAGCAGCGAATCGCACATCTCGCCCAGCTCCGAAAGGATGTGGGAGGAGATGAAGATGGTCTTGCCCTCCTGCGCGAGCACCCGGATCAGGTGCTTGAGTTCCACCCGTGCCTTGGGGTCGAGACCTGCCGCGGGCTCGTCCATGATCAGTACCTGCGGGTCGTGCAGCAGGGCACGGCCCAGGCAGAGCCGCTGGGTCATGCCCTTGGAAAGCTTGTTGGAGAAGCGCTCCGCCAGCGGCACCAGATCGGTGAATTCCATCACCTCCTGCACCCGCGTCTTGCGCTCCTTGCCCTTGTAGCCGAAGGCGCGGGCATAGAAGTCCAGATACTCAAGCACGGTCATGTGCTCGTAGTTGCCGAAGTGATCGGGCATCCAGCCGATCATCCGCCGGACTTCCTCCGGGTGATGCACCACGTTGATCCCGCAGATCTCCGCCACGCCCATCGTCGGGTAGTCCAGAGAGGCCAGGATCCGCATGGTCGTTGTCTTGCCGGCACCGTTGGCACCCACGAAGCCGCAGACCGAGCCGTGCGGGATCTCGAAGCTGATGCCGTTCACCGCCTTGAGCTGGCCGAAGTATCGGTAAAGGTTGTGAACCTTGATGGCGGGTGGCTTGGGAGTCATGGGATGCGACATGAGATGCCGGAGGAAGGATGGGAAAGGGGCCTCAGGGCGTGGCGATAGGGCCGGTGATGATGGTCGAGGTCCGGGTCCAGGTAATCCCCTTGAAGGTCTCCAGGCCGGGCGCGCTTTCGGTGACGGCGATGAAGCGGCGGTTGCCGCGCTTGTCCGGATCCGGGGACAGCTTTGCCAGCGCCTGCTTGCTGCGGACAGAAAGCTTGGTGCCGGCATAGGCCTCGAAGGATCTGAGCTCCGTGACCGGGACCTCCCGGCAGGTGAAGGGCTTGCCGGGCTCGATGCCCTCGCCAAACCAAATTGTCCCGCTACTGTCCGTGTAGTAGAGCTTGTCCACCTTGAAGTCGAAGGTTGAGACCAGCGAGGGTGGGCTGCCGCTGCCATTCCTCAATTCCAGCCGGCCGCGCGTCGGCACGACCGCCCGCAGGTACTGGCCCTGCTCGGAGCGGCTCTGGAACCAGTCACCCTCCACCTCCAGCTTGCCGTCGCCGGAATTGGATTCGAAGCGCATCCCCCCGCCGTTGTTGTCTGGCGTCAGCCGGCTCCATTGCGATTGGGAGCTCAGGGGGACCGGCGTGATGGCCGCCGGTTCGTTCAACGTGAAGCTGCTGCCTAACAGGACACCCGTGCGGCTGACCTGCTCTTGGTAGATGTAGGCGGAATTCTCGCCGTCATCCGGCCGCACCTCCATCAGCGCCACCCGGATGCCGCGTCCCCCGAATCCGTCGATCAGGATGATCAGGGCCACCAGTAGCACGCTGGTAGCGAGCGCGATCAACGGCGTGGTGATGAACAGGCGGTGCCGCCGTCCGGACTTTGCGAAGACGAAAAGATTCACCGGTCCGACCAGAATCCCGAAGGCGATCAGGATCACAATGAAAAGCCCGTAGTTGTAGCTCTTCGGATCGAAATCCTCGTGCAGTGCCCACTTTTTACTGAAGTTATCCAGGATCGCGTGGTTCACCGGATCCAGGTTGTCATCCTTGTTGCTGAAGCGGTCGATCAGCGCATTCGCGCCGGCAACATCCAAGGTGGCGGTCGGGCTATCGAGCCGGTCGATCACCACGCTGCCAAAGCTGCGGTTCTCTCCGCGTAAGCCAGCCCCGCTGGTGCTGATCCCGAGTGTCCCGAGATCGGAGTTTGCCGAGCCCGCCAGGATCACCAGGCGGCCTCCGAGCCGGTTCCAGCGAAGGATTGCGGTCCGCGCGCCCGGGCTCAGCGTCTTCCAGTCGGTGTCGGTCAGCGCCACCCCGTCGTAGCCCGAGAAGGCCCGCCAGTCTTCCGGCATCTTGCCCGGATCGAACTTGCCTGCGAAGGTGAAGCTGCCGGAGTAACCGTGGATCCTCTTCTGGACCTCCGAATCCAGCATCGATGCATTCGGGGAGAAGAGCGTGGAACTGATCAGCAGCGCCGCCTGTGACTCTTGGTAGTTGCCTGAAAGGTTGCCCGTGGAGCTGCCGAAGGAGCCGGACATGTTCACCACCACATTGATGGTGCCGTTGGACCCGGAGCTATAGTTCAGCAGCGTGTTGCAGGGCACCAGTACGTCCTGCTGCGTTGTCTTGCCAGCCGGCGCGGAGAGCTTGAAGGAGGAAGTCATCTCGCTGCCCTGCCCACGGAAGTCGCTATCGGAGGAAGTGCAGCGCAGCTCGATGCTGCCTTCGGCCTCGTTGGCATTCGTGATCGTGATCCGGACCGGCAGGAAGCCTCCCGGCGCGGGCCGGCTGAAGAGGGCCTCGGCCTCGATCCGGGTCTTTGACTTGGGATCAGGCTGGTGGCCGAAGAGGTTTTCCTGGGCTGCCAGCGGCGCAGCTAACAGACAGAGGAGGGCAAGGGCACGCGGGAGCATGAGCGGAAATCAAGCGGTGGTCACCGGCTTCAGGGTCTTGGGCGTGGCTCCGCCTTGGAAGGGAATCTCTTCGATCAGACTGCGCACGATGTCGTTGTTCGTCAGTCCTTCCACCCGCGCGTTGTATTCCAGCACGATTCGGTGGCGCAGCACCGAGGGTGCCACGAAACGCACGTCCTCGAAGGAGGCATGCGTGCGCTCGTTCATCAGAGCCCGGGCCTTGGCCGCGGAGGCCAGCGAGAGCGCCGCGCGCGGACTCGCGCCGTAGCGGATCCCGCGGGCCGAATTGCTCTGCCCGGGATGCGTGCCATCCACCAGCCGCGCAATGTAGTTCCCCACCACGTCCGGCAGGTAAATCCGGCGCACCAGGGCGAGCACTTCATCCAGGGTGGCACCGTCCATGATTGGCTCAACCACCGGCTCGGTGCCGAGTTCGCGCTGGTTCACGATCCGCTCCAGCGTCTCCACGCTGTTGCGGGTGACTTCCAGCTTGAACAGGAAACGGTCGAGCTGTGCCTCCGGTAGCGGGTAGGTGCCCTCCAGTTCGATCGGGTTCTGGGTCGCCAGCACGAAGAAGGGACGGGGAAGCTCGTGGGTCTCGCCCAGCACCGTGACCCGCCGCTCCTGCATCGCTTCCAGCAGGGCCGATTGGGTCTTGGGCGAGGCGCGGTTGATTTCGTCCGCCAGCACGATGTTGGTGAATAGCGGTCCCGGCTGGAAGACGAAGGCCCGGCGGCCGTCCACTTCCTGGAGGACCGGGTTGCCGGTGATATCACCCGGCAGCAGGTCCGGAGTAAATTGCACCCGCTTGGTGCCCAGGCGCAGGCTCTTCGAGAGGCCCTTCACTAGCTCGGTCTTGCCCAGGCCCGGCAGGCCTTCCAGCAGGATGTGGCCACGCGCCAGCACCCCCGTCAGCACTAGATCAATGAGCTCTTCCTGTCCGAAGAGCACTTGATTGAGCGCAGTGGAAAGCGAGCGGATGTGCTTTCCGGCGGAGCCGACTTCGGTTTCGGAGGCGTATTCCATGGGCAGTCAGGGGTCGATCGATAGCAACCGTCAGCGATCTAGCGGAAAACCGCATGAAGTTGCCATGAAAAATCCGCCGCTTTCTTGGAATGCCGGTGATTTTCCGAACACCCTTGGCCCCCCCTTTCTCGCCTTACAAAACCTTGCGCCCCTCCAGGAAACCGTATAAACGCGGAGGATGGCCTCTGGATATTACGAGTTGAAAAAGGGCAGCTCCGGGAAGTTCAGTTTTGCTCTGAAAGCCGGCAACCACGAGGTGATCCTCGTCAGTCAGTCCTACGACGCCAAATCCGGCGCGGAGGGCGGCATCGCCTCGGTTCAAAAGAACGGGCCCGACGCCAAGAACTACGAGAAGAAGAGTTCGTCCTCCTCCCAGCCTTACTTCGTGCTCAAGTCTTCAAACGGCCAGATCATTGGCACCAGCGAGATGTATTCCTCGGAAGCCGCGCGGGACAATGGGATCGCCTCGGTGCAAACGAACAGCCCGAGTACCACCATCAAGGACACTACCGGCTGACATCAAATGAAATGCCCCGCGACCCTGGGGGCCGCGGGGCGATGGATGAGTAATTGGGGCTGTCAGTCCGGTCTGTGCCGGACTTTCGCGCTCTTCAATGCTCGAGGATGTAGTTCTGGTCGATGATCTCGTTGAGGAGCTTGGCCTTCTCCTTCTCGATCTTGTCGATCTCGGTGGTGTCGCTGTCGACCATCTTGGCCATCTTGAAGAAGATGTCCGTCTGGTCGAATACGCCACTGAAGAGCGCCGCGCCGGCACCTTCCGCCGTGATCGGCACCGTCGAGCCGGTGTGATCTCCAGTGCGGAAGCCGACCGCCACGCGGTAGCGGTTGGTGTTGAGCGGGTAGCCGGTGGCCGGGTTGAGCGCGTAGTCCGGGAAGCCGGTCACGCCGCCGGTCAGGCCAGTGTAGGCTTGGCCCGAGCGCACGTTTTGGGTCGCATTCGGTACGTTGGTGTCCACCACGCCGATGATGTGCATCGACTGGTCGTGGTCAGCGCTGACCAGCGTCAGCGTCTTGCGCTTCGGATTGGCCTTGGCCCATGCGCGGCCCACGCCGATCGCCTTGTCGAATTCGATCACGTCCCACAGGGTGCCGGCGGCATCGTTGGCGTGGGATTGCTTGTCGATCGAGGCACCCTCGACCATCAGGATGAAGGGCGAGTCGTCCTTGCTCAGGGTGGCGATCGCCTTCGCGGTCATCTCCTCGAGGAAGGGCTGGTTCGGGAAGGCGGCATTGACCGTCGAGGTCTCACCAGCCGGGCGGGTGTAGCCCAGCTTGTCATAGGTCACCGTCATGTTACCGGTGGAGAAGAGGCCGATCAGCTTGTCCGGCGGGGTGCTTAGCGCATTGAGCTGGGTGCGGTCATCCACGCGGGTGAAGCCCTTCGCGACGAGATCGTTGATCAGGTTGCGGGTGTCGCCGGCATTGGCCGCGGTGCGCGCGTCGAAGTCACCCTTGGCACCGCCGAGGATCACGTCGAAGGACGGGCCGCTGAAGAAAGTGCCGTCCACATACTGCTTCGCGATGTCCTTCTTGAGGGCACGCTGGATCGAGTAGCCGCCTTCAGCAGCCGGGGTCGCGTCGGTCACTTCCGCGGTGGTGACGATGCCGGTCTTGTAGCCGTGCAGGCGCTTGAGGTAGCTCCACAGCGTTTCATAGCGCGGATTGTCGAGCTTGGAGGCATTGCCGGTCTTCCAGTCGTTGTTGTCGGGGAAGGTGTTGAGCGCGCCATTGATCGTCTTGTTGCCGGTGGCCCAGGCGGTGCCGGTGTTGGCGGAATCCGGCACGACCGCATCCTGCGCGTAGGTCATCACCATGCCGCTGTAAGGCATCTGGTCCATCTGTTGCTTCTCGTCGAAGAAGCCTTCGCGGAAGCCGTCGCCGGTGCTCTTCGCCACGATCCGGCCCACGTCGCGGTAGGTGGCACCCATCGCGTCACCGATGAAGAGGATGATGTTCTCCTTGGTGTTGATCTTGTTCTTGAACTCCTGCACCCCGATCTTCTGGGTGAAGCTGCCTTGGCCGCTGCTGTCGCTGACTTCGGCAACGATGGTCTTGATGCCGAGAGAGGAGAAGGTCTGCGCGCGGAAGACCCAGGCCTTGTCCAGATCGCCGGCGTTGTTGTTGTTGTCGGTCGTGACCTCCGGCGTGCCGAACTGGCTGGTGATGTCATTGCCGCGTTCGTCGCGCAGCTTCAGCGTGGCATTGATGTTGCCAAGATTGCTGGCCTCGACACGCAGGTCGAAGAGCTGGCGGGTGAGCAGGCGGAAACGCTCGGGGAGGGCAATGTTCACTTCGGGAGCAGCCTGAAGCGGCGCGATGGCCGTCAGGCAGGCGAGTGCGAGCAGTTGTTTTTTCATGCGAGTTCGATGGTTTGGGATCCGGTCTTTGTGCGACCGTTCACCCACGAACTCAGGTCCGGATGATGCCTCCGGGAATCATCCTTCGGTTACATTTAAGTAACCTATTTTAAACGGGTTGCATTCATATTTGGGCGCGTTTGTCGATCTTGGCGGGGGCTCGGGATCCTGCAAACCGGCATCCCGTGAGGACATTGCCACGTGACAATTCTGTTAGGTGGGCTGTCACGCGCCAGAAACGAAAAAGCCCGCACTGGGTGCGGGCTTTGAAGCTTGTTTTCGCGGAGCGATAGCCTGGTTAGGCTGTGCTGGCCTTACTTGTCCACGACCCGGAAGATCGGCCCGGCCTGATCCACGATGTAGAGATTGCCTTCCGGATCTTCCCCAAAGGACGAGACCATGCCCACCTTGACCTTGTCGGTCTTGAAATCGTCCGAGTGATCCTGGAAGTCGGTCGCATTGTCGCCCTTGAGAACGAAGGACCAGACGTGGCGGTTCTGGTAGTCGGCGAAGATGTAGCGACCCTCCAACTCCTTCACCGGGCCGCGATAGACATAGCCCCCGGTGACCGAGAGGCCGTCCTTGGGGCCGCCGCCGTGCTGATAGACATACACCGGCTCCACGTTGTTGTCCGGCTTGTCGCCGGCGATGCCCTTGTTGGGATTCGGCTTGTCCGCCTCGCGCAGGCGCCAGCCGAAGTTCGAGGCCGCGCCCTTGCCCTTGGCCACAAAGTCGATTTCCTCCCACTTGTTCTGGCCCACATCGCCGATCCACAGGTCGCCGGTCTTGCGGTCGAAGGAGAAGCGCCAGGGATTGCGCAGACCCACCGCCCAGATCTCCGGCTTGTATTCGCTCTTGCCGACGAAGGGATTGTCCTTGGGTACCTCGTAGCCGCTCTTGCCTGAAACATCGAGGCGCAGCATCTTGCCGAGGTAGGTGTCGGTCTTCTGGCCGTTGCCCTGCGGATCGTCGCCCGCGCCACCGTCACCCGTGCCGACGTAGAGCATGCCATCCGGCCCGAAGATCACGCAGCCGCCGTTGTGATTGTCGTAGGGCTGCTTGAAGGACAGCAGCACTTCCTGGCTCTCCTTGTCCGCAGTCTTGAAATCCGGACCCTTGGAGGTGAAGCGCGAGATCCGGGTGTTCTGCTGCTTGTCCACGAAGTTCACGTAAAAGCGCCCCGACTTCTCGAAGTCCGGTGCGAAGGCCAAGCCCAGCAGACCCTCCTCGTTGCCCTTGCGGCGCACCTGCTCGGTGATGTCCAGGAAGGGCTCGGCCTGTTTCTCGCCAGTCTTGGAATTGACGATCCAGATCCGCCCGTCCTGCTCAATCACCCACAGCCGGTCCTTTACGTGATTGGGAGCTCCCACCCACAGCGGGCGGTTGAAACCGGTAGCCACCACCTCCACGCCGGGCTTGGCGAGGGCGGGGGAGACGACGGACAGGAAAGTAGCGGCTGCGAGAAGCGTGTGGCGCATGGTGTGGGAATCTAGCGACCCGGATACCGGATGCAATCCGCTAGAACTTTCGTGCGCGACACGATTGGGGGCTCTTTTTCAAGGCCGTTGACGCCGGCGCCTGAAGAGCGCGCCCGCCGCTGTCAGCACGGCAAGACCGGCTACCGAGGGTTCCGGCACGAAAACCGGGGCGGAGAGCGAGCCGCCAAGGATCGTGCTCAGATCGCCATCGATGGCGACGAGGACACCATTGTTGTTCGGGCTGCCGCTATAGGTATTGGCGATCACCTGCAAGCTGATCGCGCTCGTGTTTTGGTAGCGGAGGAGGAACGCGGCGCTCGGATCCGTAAACGGGGTGTCGATCCCCGGCGCGCTGAAGAGGAGCTGCCCGCCGCCTTGGTCCGTCGCCGAGATCTGCGTGGAGGTCGGGAGCTGGTAGCTGACCAGCCCATCATTGGCGAAGACCATGACTCCCTCGTCCTGCGTGGGCTCACCGTCCACCTCGTAGAGCATGATCCGGAAGTCGGGAATCGCGAAGGGATTGGAGAAATTGCTGCCGCCTTGGAAGAACTCCAGATTGTAGGTCGCACTACCGGGGCCAAAGTTGCCAGCGCCGCCGGAGCCGCCTTGATAGGAATAGACAAGCCCAAGGTCTCCACCTGAGACGCCGGGGGTTCCGCTGTAGTCGGGCACGCTCCCCATGTAGCCATACCGCGGCGTCGTGATGTCCGTGATCGTGAGCCGCATGTCCACCCACTGTCCCGAGTCCGGAGCGACGTTGAGGAAGTCGAAGGTGGTGCCGGTATAATAATCGCCCAGCACCGCATGCGTGGCATTGGTCTGCTGGACCGGGTCGTTGAAGACCAGATCGTAGGTTTGGCCGAAGGCAGGGGCCGCGGGGAGGAGGATCGCGACCACGCAGGCGACACGTGGCGGGATGTGCATGAACTTTAGGGGAAGTTGCCCCTAGAAACGGCATTCTGCCGAACTAATCAACCTGAAAAAGTCAACTAAACCGAAATATATCCGGTCAACTTAGAGCCTGTCAGGGAAGGTGTGCTTCCACACCGCCAGTGCGTCGCGGATTTCCTCTGTCTTCCGCGTCGGGCTCAGCTCCCAGACGATCGGGCAGTCCGCCGGGAAATAGGGCAGGAGATCCTTGTAAACCAGCTCACCGGTGAAGGGGGTGCGGTGGTCGCGCTGCGGCCACTGCACATCGTGGAGGTGGCCGCCGATCAGGTGGGGCGAGATCCGCCGCAGCCATTCCGGGTGGTCCAGCAGGCCGAGGTTGTGCTTGAGCTGCACGTGCCCGAAGTCGTGCCAGTAGCCCACCCAGGGATTGTCCGCGAAGTGGGTCTGAAGCAGCACCATCTCGCGCTCGCTCGGCATGTCCTCGTAGCGTGAGCGGGATTCCACCGCCAGCTTCACGCCATATTCGGCCGCCTTCTCCGCGATCTTCTCCAGCGCTTCGATCGCGCGGTGATAGTAGAGAGGCGCGATCTTCTCGCGTTTCTTCACGAAGGCGATTTTCTCTGCCGCGTAGTCCGCGCCATTCCGGCCCTGCTCCGCGACCATCGCCGTCAGCCGCTTGGTCCACTTCCTGGTGTCCAGTGGCACCGAGCCCATGTGCAGCACCAGGTAGTGTGCCTTGAACTCCGCTGCCAGTTCCAGGGTCTTGAAGGTCATCTCCATCGCCCGTTGCCGGTCGAAGGGCCGGTGTGAGGTGAACTCGTAAGCGTCCGGCGCATCGATCATCACCTCCACCGGGGAGGGGAAGTAGTTGTGCACCCCGGAGCAGGTGAACTTGCCCGCAGCATAGGCCTTCCGGATCCCCGGGAGTTTGGTCACGGTCATCCCGTGCGACAGCTCCAGGCAGTTGAAACCGAGCTCGTTGATCTCATCGATCATCTCCTCGCCATCCAGGTGGCGCGAGTTGTTCCAGCAGGTCGAGAAGGCGAGCACGCGGGGAAGTTGGCGGGCCGGGTCCGAAGTTCCAAGTGCCAAGGCGGGAAAAACCGGTAGGCTGAAGCGACCACTTGCCGTGGCGCGGCAGGCCGCCCCCGTGTTGCTAGATGGTCTGCGATACCCGATGAACTCTTCTCTTCCGCAAGTTCCCAAGTCCGCCCTCTTTCTGCTCCTGCTGGCCTGCTCCGCCGCCGCGCAGGAAACCCAGCTCCCGCCACTGCCCGCGGGGGCCAAGCTGGCGCTCGAAGAGGACTGGAGCAGCGGCAAGATCGATCCCGCCCGCTGGTATCTCCCGCGCAAGAAATGGGGGCAGGGGAACAACGGCGTCGCGCCGGAGAACGTGGCCATCGCCCGCGACCGGGTGAACGGCAAGGAGCAGCCGGTGCTGGTCTGCACGGCCCACGGCGACCTCTACGATGGGCCGCTCCAGGGCTACGAGGGTGAACGCAGCCGGGTCGGTGGCCTCGTCGTTAGCCGGGAGTTCTTCGCCTCCGGCCGCTTCGAGGTGATCATGAAGATCGGCGGCGCTGCCAAGGCCGAGGGCGGTCCCGAAGATCCCACCCGCCCGAAGGGCGCAGTGCCGGCGGTGTGGACCTACGGCTACCGCTACGTCTCCGTGCCGAAGGAGGGCATGGATGCCTTCCATGCCACCGAGCCGCTCTACAATCCCAACCTGAAGGCCTACGGCGAAGGCGCGAACGAATACTGGTCGGAACTCGACTTCCCCGAGTTCGGCAAGGGCGGCGACTTCGACAAGGCGATGTACAATACCTTCCTCCAAAACAAGCATCAGCCCCGGACCTTCGAGGTGAAGCCGATGATCGATGGCCAGTACCACACCTTGACCACCGAGTGGCGGACCAAGCTCGTCCCGATCGATGGCGTAACCGATGCGCAGGTGGCCGAAAAGGACGGCTTCCACTGGGTGCAAGACAAGGCCATCCCCTTCAACCGCTACCTCGGCAATCCGCTCAAGCGCCTCGGCAAGGACCGCTACGCGATCTACTCGGGCGACCGCGCCACTCACTACCTCGATGGCAAGAAAGTCGGTGAGAACCCCACCTTCGTGCCCTCCATGGCCGCCCAATTGAACCTCGGCATCTGGCTCCCCGGCTGGGGTGGTCCCGCGCCGTGGAAGCAATCCAGCGCCTCCTTTGCCTCCGTGAAGATCTGGCAATACAATGACGAAGGCGATGTCCGCGGCGTCATCACCGAGAACATCACCGATAACTACGCTGCTGACGGCTCAGCGCTTAAAAAGTGAAATCCCAGGTCGGTCTGGCAATCATGGTGGTTCTCACGCTGCCCATCGATCCCTGATCATGCGACACTTCTTCATTTGCCCTCTTCCTTCTCCACCGCGTTCAGCAGAATCCGCAAGGCCCCGCCCGAGATCCAGACCTCGTAGCACAGGCAGGCCAGCGAACAGCCCATCAGCAGCAGCGCCACGGTGAAGGTCGGCACCGCCACTTCTTGCATTGCCGCGGTCACTGCCACCATCGAGCTCACACAGAGGAATAGACTGAAGGCCCCGAACAACTGCATCAATCGGATCAGGGTCAGGCGTCGCTTCAGGTTATCGATCTGTGCCCGCAGCAGATCCTCCCTCCGCTCCAGCCAGTCCTTGTGAAGCTGCCGGATCAGTGCGGACAGGTGCAGGAAGCGGTTGGTGAAGGATAGGAATAGCAAGCTGATCGCCGGAAACAGCAGGGCAGGGGTGGAGACTTCGAGCGTCACCGCGACAATCTAGCGGCACCCACCGGGCAGGGCAACCGCCCGTCTCCCGCGCCATAGCGCCATCGCCAATTTGGCTCTACCAAGCGGGTTCACTTTCGAACTCGAGCAGGGGCGGCATCTTGATCGCCAGCCAGGTTTTCGGTGGCCTCGTGGTCTTCATCGGGTCGCAGTCCCCCGACAGCAATCGCCTGGCTTGCAAGCTTAATCGCTCCGCCGGCGGATAGTTCCGCGCTTGCCGGGCAGGCCGGGTGGGGGCTATGTCCGCCGCCACGGATGAAGCGATTCTATCCCTATTTCGGCTACCTCGCGCAAGTGAAAGGCACCTTCCTGGCGGGGGTGCTTTCCGGCATTTTGTTCGCCATCATCAGCGGCTACGGCATGCCAGCGCTGGTGGAGAAGGTCTTCCCGCTGATCTTCGGCAGCCCGAGGGTGGAGGAGGTCCGACAAGTCCTGGGCGAGGCCAAGGGCAGCCAGGAGGAAGGGGACAAGCTCATGGAGGCTGCCTTCCCGAAGTCGATCGAGAAATTCGAGCGGACCAACAAGACCCGGCTCTGGGTGGAAGAGCATGTCGGCAAGGAGCATGCCTGGATGGCCACGCTGGTGATTGCCTGCGCGCTTATTCCCATCGTGGCCCTGCTGCGCGGCATCGCCGGGTTCATGAATACTTACTTGGTCACCGCGGCAGGCTTGCACGTCCTGCGGGAGATCCAACAATCGGTCTTCGATAAATTGCAGCGGCTGCCGCTGAGCTTCTTCACCCAGCGCCGCACGGGCGAGCTGATCAGCCGTGTGATCTCGGACTCGAACATGCTTCAGGGCGTGGTCACCACCATCTCGAATGACCTGATCAAGCAGCCCTTCACCCTAATCGGCGCGCTTACCTACCTGGGCATCCAGAGCTACAAGAACAAGGAGTCCTTCTTCCTGCTGATCTGCCTGCTCAGCATCCCGGTGGCGGCGCTGCCGGTGCGACTGCTGGGCAAGCGCCTGATGCGCAAGGCCGCCGCCATGCAGCGCGAGGCCGGGGACAACTCCGCGGTGCTGGCCGAGACGCTGGGCGCCACTCGCGAGATCCGCGCCTTCAATCTGGAGCAGATGATGGGCAAGCGCTTCCTGGATGGCATCGGCCGCTGGACGAAGTTCCACCTGAAGGTCATCAAATACCGCTACATGTCCCCGCCGGCGATCGAGATGATCTCGGCGGCGGTGGTGGCGGCGGCACTCGGCTACGCGGCCACTCGTGGCTTCAGCCTGGAGCAATTCCTGCCGCTGGTGATGGCGCTCTACATGAGCTACGACCCGCTCAAGAAGCTCGGCGAAATCCACAACCGCATGAAGCAGGGCGAAGCCTCGCTGGACCGCCTGGAGACCATCCTGAATGCGGACGAAGGAGCGACCGATCCGCCGAATCCGGTGCAGATCGACAAGGTGAGCGGGGCCGTCCGCTTTGAGAAGGTCTCCTTCGCCTATGGCGATACGCCGGCCCTGCACGAGATCTCCCTGGATGTGCCCGCCGGCCAAGTGGTGGCGCTTGTCGGTCGCTCCGGGGCGGGCAAGACCACCTTCGCCAGCCTGTTGCCGCGTTTCTACGATCCCTCCGAAGGCTCCATCCATCTGGATGGGGTGGACCTGCGTGAGCTGCGGCTGAAGGACCTGCGCGATCACATCACCATCGTGCCGCAGGAGGCCGTCCTCTTCGCCGCCAGCATCTTCGAGAACATCCGCCTGGGCCGCAGGAATGCGACCGAGGAAGAAGTGAAGGAAGCCGCCCGCCAGGCGCATGCGCACGAATTCATCATGCAGCAGCCGCAGGGCTACGACACCCAAGTCGGCGAGCGCGGGGCCCAGCTCTCCGGCGGCCAGAAGCAGCGCATCTCGATCGCCCGCGCCTTCCTGAAGAACGCCCCGGTCCTGATCCTGGACGAGGCGACCTCCGCCCTCGATTCCGAGGCGGAGTCGTTCATCCAGCAGGAACTGGCGGACCTGACCAAGGGCCGGACCACCTTCATCATCGCGCACCGCTTCAGCACCATCCGCATCGCGGACCGTATCCTGGTCTTCGAGCAGGGCCGGATTGTGGGGGATGGCACCTTCCAGGAACTGGAGGCCAAGCACGAGATGTTCCGCGCGCTGCTGGAGATGCAGCGCCACTAGCAGGGAGGGCCCTGGCGGCGTGGGCAGGGACTCCTTGGCTATCGCTGCCACGGCTTGGTCCTCGCCCTACGGCTTGTAGGGGAAATCCCGAATCGTATCCGGCTGGCGTTTCGGGAGTTGTGTTCTAACGCGCCTTCAGGATATGTTGCCTCCCGTCGTTAGTCCGTTTCTGGTCGCACGGCGCTTTCCCTCCTGAGTTCCCCAATCTCTCGTCGTTCCCCCGCGCATGAGAATCCTCCCCCCGCCGTCTGGCGCAGGCACCCTGTTGTCTGCGTCTCCCGAAGCCCTCGCAGCGATCCCTTTTGGAGCGCCGCGCACCGTGCCCCCGGATCTTCCCCCCGGGTGCGCCGTCCAAGCGTCAAATGGACCGGCCGATTCACCCTGTCCATACATCCGGCAAAAAAATGCAATTTTGGCCTCGGTCTGGAATGATTTTTGATCGACGGGCCTAAGTTGTAACGAAATTGTCACGTTTATTGCAGTGCTCGTGCGGGATTGCCCCTACGGAAACCTAGTCCGTTCATTCTCTCACTGCTCTATGTTCTTAATCTTCAGTTAATCTCGCCTCGTTTATTCTCCCCAAAACCGATGAAGCCGACCCTTCACCCAGCGCAAACGCTCCCCGGCGTCCGCTAAACCCCGGTCCGGTTTCCACCCACGGCAATGGACGCCAATCAAAATCGCAGGGAATTCAAGTTCGTGCTGCCCCCCCATCTGGCGGGGGTTCTTCGCGCCCGCGTGGGCGAGTTGATGGTCGCCGACCGCGGTGCCGAGGACGGCTATCCCATTCTTTCCGAGTATTTCGACACCGACGAGCGCACCAGCTACTGGCAGAAGCAGCTCGACGTGCCGAATCGCCGCCGCGTCCGCAGCCGGCTCTACGGCCGTACTGACGGTGCCATCCCGCCCAGCGCCTTTGTCGAGGTGAAGCACAAGCTCGACGGCGTGACCGTCAAGCGCCGCATCCCGGTTAGCCTCGAGGATCTGCCCCAGCTCTCCGCCGGCCACATCCCCGCGCAGCAAGGCACTCCCAGCGCGATCGATGAGCGCGTGCGGGCCGAAATCAACGATCTTTTGAACGTCCGCGGTGGCAAGCCGGTCGTCCAGATCCGCTATCACCGCTACGCCTTCGACAGCGGTCCGAGCGGGACTATCCGCATCACCTTCGATATCGATCCCCGCTGCCGCTTCCGCCTGATCCCGCTCACGCCGGACGATCCTGACTTCGAGCTGCCCCTGCTGGAGCCCGGCTCGGCGGTCATGGAGGTCAAGACCATCGGTCCCGTGCCCTTCTGGTTTCGTAACCTGATCGGCGAATATAACTTGGTGCCCCGGGGTTTCAGCAAGTACACCGCCGCGCTGGAAATGTATGAATTTCAGGGCAAAACGGGCAGATTGCCCCGCCCTAATCCGGCACCCACAGAGCGGATCGTGCGAAACAATCCGAATCCCGTGGATGACAAGGGCCGGCCATTGCCTCCTTCCACTTCCGCGCTGCCGCGCCGTGCCCGCATTCCGGAGCCGGCCAAGACCGGCGGCATCTTCCGCGTGCTGGCGCTGAAATTCCTCGCGCTCCTGCACCCGGCGAAAGCACGCTAGGCGTAGCTTCGTAATCGTTTGCTTTTTCTTCTCCGAGTATCCGCATGTACCCGTTTGCCGCCCTAGCCGATTCTGTTGTTAGCCTTGCCGCCGACACCGCCCCTCAAGCACTTCACGTTTTCGATAACTTCTTCGGTCCTACGATGAAGGACGGGGTGCCGACCAAGCCCGGTTTCGAAGAGGTCGCTTTCGCGATGGCGATCAGCCTCGTGCTGAACCTGCTGATCGCGACGATCTACCGGAAGACCTACAAGGGTACCCGCTATTCCCAAGACTACGTCCAGACCCTGGTCATGATTGGCGTCGTCACGACGATTCTGATCATGGTGGTGGCGGGCAACCAGGCGATCGCCTTCGGTATGTTCGCCGCCTTCTCGGTAATCCGCTTCCGCCGAACCCTCGGCCAGTCGCGAGACCTTGCCTTCGTCTTCTTCGCCATGGCCATCGGCATGGTGGTCGGTGCCCGCATGTATGACATGGCGATCGTGATCACCGTCATTGTCGGTGCCGCAGTGGTGATCCTCACCAAGACGGATGCCTTCGCGCCCCGCCGCGCCTCGCACATGCTGACCCTGCGCATGACCAGCGACATGGATTTCGAAAAGCTGCTCAAGCCGGTCTTTGATGAACACACGGACCGCGTGCAGCTTGTCAGCGTCTCCTCGGCCCAAGCCGGCATGATGACCGAGCTGCGCTACGGCATGCAGCTCAAGCTCGGTGTCAGCACGCCGAAGCTGCTGGACGCCCTGCACCATGTCTGCGGCAACAACCGCGTGATCCTGACCCCGACCGGCAACGAGCTGGATATGTGATCGGCCATCGCAGCCTGCTGCCCGAAAACCCCATGAAAGCCCTTGCCCGCCTTGCCGTTTGTTCCTGCCTGAGTCTCGCCATCCTGCCTGCCGCCCGCGCGGCGGAGGAGGCCGCGGCCGCCCCGGATGCCGCTCCCAAGAAAGAGGAGAAGGGCGAGAAGAAAAAGAAGGATAAGGACAAAGACGGAAAGAAGAAGGACGGGGAAAAGAAGGACAAGCACAAGGACGGCGAGAAGTACAAGGACGGGGAAAAGAAGGATAAGCACAAAGACGGGAAGAAGAAGGACAAGGACGGCAAGAAGCATAAGGACAAGCACAAGGGCGAGCCCCACGAGTTCGTCACTGCGGAGTCCGGTGTCGCCGCTGGTGCTGGTGTCGAGCCGGTGATGACCACGACCGACGCCAAGGGCGCGATCGTGGAGTCCGAGGCTCCCAAGCATTCGAACGAGGGTGATTGGTGCAGCTGGCTGCAGGATCACCCCGGGCGTCTCTATCACAACGAGGAGAACCCTTGGTTCCAGTCCTTCGAGATCGGCGGGCGTTTCCACTACCAGGCCGTCCACGTCGAAGGGGAGGACGTCAATGGCCTTGAGTTCAACGACAACTACGACGAATTCCGTAGGCTTCGCTTGGAGACTAAGACCGAGTTCCTCAAATACTTCAAGGCGGAGATCAATGTGAACCTGGTGGCGGATGATCGCTTCCGCAATGATCTCTTCACCGACTTGGAGTGGGGCTACGACCGCTTCGACGAGGCTTCACTCCAATTCGACATCGGCAAGGCCTTCGGCACCGGCCCTCTCGACGGCATCAAGCTCAAGTACGGGCGGATGAAGCTGAAAATGTCCCAAGAGCAGCACATGTCCTCGGACGATACTTACACCATCGAGCGCAGCGCCATCGCCGAGAAGCTCGGTGGCTCGCAGAGCCGCCCCACCGGTGTGACCCTCGAGCTGGACAAGGGCGACTTTGAATTCACCCTCGGCCTCTTCAGTGCGGAGGATGACGCTGATTTCATCGGTGGCTGGAACGACGGCCAATTCTTCTACGGCAGCCTCGAGTGGAAGCCGGACAAGGACTTCACAATGTATCTGGACTACGCCCAGAACAATCTCGACGAGGATTTCGTTTACCCCACCGACGATGCCCTCGGCTACGGCTGGGCCGCATCGCTCTCGGCCGTCTATGAGAAGAAGCGCTGGGGCGTGATGGCGGAAGCCATCTACGGCGACAACGGCGGAGCGAACCTCCTGATCACCCGCCGCGCCGGCGACTTCCATTCCTTCGTGGTCATGCCCTGGGTATGGATCATCGAGGACAAGCTTCAAGCCGTCGTCCAACTCGAGTATTGGAGCGCGCCGGAATCCCAGGGCCTGCAACTCCCGGTCCGCTACATCCGCGCCGATCACGAGAACCCCGCCGTCGATGTCGATAACGGCCGCGGCAACGAGCACCACTACGTCTACGCCGGCCTGAACTACCACTTCTGCAAGGATGTGCTCAAGGTCATGGGCGGCGTCTCCTACGACGAGCTCAGCACCCGCAACAGCGACCTTAGCGCTGTGACTTACCAGATCGCCTTCCGCAGCGCGTTCTAAGGCGGTCTGCCCAGGCGGTGTGCGGACGAAGCAGTTCTAGCGACTGACTCCACCCCAAGCTTCCCGGGTGGGTTTGCGCGCGGACCCTAAGAGTAGCCTCCTTGGGGCCGCCGTGGCACCGCCCGGCTTGGACTGAAGAGCGAAGCCATTCTGGCAGCTCGCTCCACGCAGCGCCTACTTCTTCTGTCTCAGCTGCTCCAAGCGCGACAGTGGCTTCTCCACCGGAGCCGCTGGCGCTGCAGGTGCAGCCTGAGCTACCGCCACCGGTTGAGGCGGAGGAGCCGGTGCATTCTCCGCCGGCTTATCGATCCGCAGTGTCCCGCCTTGCCCCACCTGGTGCAGAATCGTTGTGCCCTTCTCCGGCACTGTCACCCGGCAGAACAGCGCCGTGTGCTTGCCCACCGTGGCATCCCCGGCGATTTCCACCGGGAAATTCACCTGCGCCTGGCCACGGGGGAAACTCACCGGCGCGGTCGTCGCGCCATGCGGGAGGCCGAACACCTCGGCCGTCGCGTTGCCCTCGAACTTCGCCGGGTAGTCCATCTTGCAAATCAAGGTCGTTGCCTTGCCTTGCTCGGTGGCGGCCATGTCCATCGCCATCGTTAGATAGGGATCGGCCACCCGCAGCGGCACCAGTGAGGTCGAGGCCAATACCGGTCCTTGCGGGGTATTGGCCTCGCCAAGCACGCAGACCTGCCATTCGGCGGGAGGAGCATCGCCGTTTGCGTTGATCTCGTACAAAGCCTCGCTCTGATCGCCGTTCATCGTCACCGTCGCCGGTGAACCGATTCCCGGTGGGTTCCACAAAAATCTCAGCGTGATGGCCTCCGCATAACCTTCCTTGCGCTGCGCCTTTACCTTGAGCTGCATCGTGCCGTTCTTCACGATCGGCACCGCGGGCGTCTCCAGTTCCAGCTTGTAGGGCGCCTCATCGATCACCGCCACCGGGATTCGCTCGGCGCTGGCCGAGTGATAGGGACCCTGGTTATTGATCTCCACGTGGTGGATGGTCTCCTCCAGGATTCCCGCAATGTTCCGCGGATCTTCCAGCGCCTTCACCTTGAAGCGATACAGGCTCCCTGCCACCGGCGCGTCAGCCGCGGCCTCGAAGATCACCGGCACCGCCGTAACCGAGCGCTTCACCACCGGCGCATTCATCGTCACGCCCGCTGGCAAGCTCTCCGCTTCCAGGCTGACATCACAGCCGATGTTGTCGCGGGCGATGTTCACCATCGCCGCGTAACGGTTGCCGCGCGGCACCGTGATCATTTTCCACTTCTGGGAATTGTCCCGCTCGACTACTGGAAGCGAGGCGCTGATGCCTACATTGCGTTTCTCCAGTTCCACGCGGTAGGTATAGTCCGGTCCGCCGCGCCGCAGTTGGTCGCGGATCACCAGGTGATATTCTCCGTCCGCCGGTGCCTTCCACAGCGGCATCTTCGGATCGAGTCCGCCCTGGTCGTCGTTGTTCGCGAGATTCTCGCCCTTTTCGTTGCGCACCGAGAGCACCGCATCCAGCGGCGAACGCAGCTCGCGGGCTAGCACCCGGATCGTGAATTCCTCGTCTTTTGCTGCCTTGAATCTGAAGAAGTCCACATCGTCATTCTGGCCGATGATGCCATAGCCCACGCAGGGTTGGTCGGGCAGGGGAGTGGATTCCTTTGCGCCGTTGTTAGGCTCCGCCTCCACCACGGAGGCTGCGGGAGAAATCTTGATCCAGTGTGGAGAGGGTGCTTGCAAGCCATCGCGCGTCGGGAAGAGCGGGAACCTCTCACCCGCGTCCGCCGGAATGGTGACCTTCTCGGTGAAGTCGCCGGCCGGATCGCCAATGAACTTGAATTCCACGGTCTCGCCCGCCTTCGCGCCGGTCGGGAAGACTGCCTTCGGCCGCGGGAAGGTCCCGATGTTCACGCGATACTCGCAGTTGTCGTTTCCTTCGTACGCCGCTTCCCGGACTAGCACGCAGTAGTCGCCGTCCTCGGGGATGATCGTGGAAACAAAAGGGTCCGTACGCAGCAGCGCCGCATCATCACAGGAAGCGATCTCGAAGCCCTTGGGGTCGACGATCGCCACGTAAGAGTCGAACATCGTCCGGCCCAGTCGCATCGCCTCCACCTCGGCGGTGAAGCGCTGGCCCTTCTTGAGACTACACACATAGTAGTCCACATCCTCCTGCTTCGCCACACCCTGCACCGTGGTGTTCAGTTCCACCCGCTGCGCCTGTTCCGGCTTGTCATTGGGATCCACCTCATTGACCACCGGGAACTGCCCGACGAAGAAGGAGCGGAGGAAGCTCACCCCGCCGCTGGTCCGCACCCGCAGTCCGTGCTCGCCCAAGGGGGCATCCGGCTTGATGAAAATTTTGGCGGAGGCGTGCTTGTCATTTTCCACCGTGAAGCTGCGGAACTCGATTCCCGGATCGTAGGCCAGCACCTCCTGGATCCCGTCGAGCCTTTCGCCGTAGAACTGCATCTCCAGTTCCACCCCGCGCTGCCCGCCCCGTGGCTCGATCAAGTTCAGGGTCGGCGTGAAACCCGCCATCGCGGATCCGCCTAACAACACCAACGCGATTCCGCTTAAAGACTTCATTCGTCAGTCGGAAATTCGGAATTCGTCATTCCGGCTAGGCCTTCTTCGCGAGCAGCACATCCAGCACGTGCCCGTCCGCCACAATCTCGATAGGCCGTCCGCCCGGAGCCATCAGCTCCTTGTCGCCGGTGATCCCGATCTGGTTGTAGATTGTCGCCGAGAGATCCTCCACGGTCACGCCATCGGTATCCACCCCGCCGCCAAGGGCGTCGGAGGAGCCGTGGACGTAGCCTTGCTTGAAGCCGCCGCCGATCATCGCCACCGAGAAGACGCTCGGCCAGTGGTCGCGGCCGCCGGTCGGGTTGATCTTAGGCGTGCGGCCGAACTCAGAGGTCACCATCACCAGGGTGGAATCGAGCATCCCGCGGCGGTCGAGGTCGCGGATCAGTGCCGCGATCGCCTTGTCGACCTTCGGCATGTTGTTCTCGAACTGGCCCTTGATGTTGTCGTGGTGATCCCAGCCACCGACCGTCAGTGAGACGAAGCGCGTGCCCGCCTCAATCAAACGCCGTGCCAGCAGCATCCGTTGCCCGGCATCGGTGCGGCCGTACTCGTCTTTCAGCTTGTCGTCTTCCTTCGCCAGGTTGAAGGCCTCGCGTGCGGACTCGGAGGAGATCAGCTTGTAGGCGTGCTGGTAGAAGGCATCCATCGCATCGATCGCGTCGCTCTTCTCAAGCGCCCTGAAGTGTGAGTCCACCGTCTCTAACAAGGAGCGCCGGCGGCTGAAGCGGAACTCATCACAGCCATTGGGCAGGTTCAGGTCCCGCACTTGGAAATTCTTGTTAGAGGGATCCGCGCCCAGCGCGAAGGGCCCGTAGGCGGAAGACAGGTAGCCGGAGCCCGCGTACTCGTTCGGCATGTTCGGCACGCACACGTAGGGCGGCAGGTTGTTCTGCGAGCCCAGCTCGTGCGAAATCACCGAGCCATAGGAGGGATACTCCAGCGCCGGGGACGGGCGGTAGCCGGTGAACATGTTGTGCGTGCCGCGCTCGTGCGCCGCCTCACCGTGCGACATCGAGCGTATGATCGTCATCTTGTCCGCGAGCTGCGCCAGCTCCGGCAGCTTCTCGCCGAATTGGACGCCGGGGATCTTGGTATCGATCGCGCCAAAGGGGCCGCGGTACTCGGCCGGAGCAAAGGGCTTGGGGTCGAAGGATTCCTGGTGCGCCATCCCGCCCGGCAGGAAGATGTGAATGATGCCCTTTGCTACGCCTTCCTTGGTCTCGTAGAATTTCTGCTCGGCCTTCGCCTGCTGCAGGAGGAATTGCGGCAGGGTCAGTCCCAAGCCGCCGACGAGGCCGACATGCAGGAACTCGCGGCGGGAAGCATAGCGATGCAGGGGATTGCCCGGGCAGAACAGTTTCATGGATGGAAGGCGGTTATCGGGAGGATCTACGACGGAGTCCGTGAGGAATATTTCATCGCAGCGAAACGAAATTCCGGGAGAACGAAGGGTTGGCGATCCCTCCGGATTTCTGCATCCTCTTGGCATGCAATCCCCCGAGGTCAACTCGCTGGAGGTTTTCGGCCCCGTCGGGGCAGGGGCCTGCGGCCGGGTCTACCGTGCCCGCGACAGTTCCGGGGCGCAGGTTGCTGTCAAAATTTTCGACCCCGCGGCGGTCAATCGTGCCCTTTTGGAGGAAATGGCGCTCCGCGCTGAGGAGCCCGCTTGGCCCGCCGGGCTGCTGCCGGAATTGTCCGCCGACTACCGCGGCAAGCAGATCGTCCGGATCACCAAGTTCCTCGGCGATGAGATTCAAGGCGTCTGGATTCCCCGCTCGCTCCAGCACCGTCTCGACCGCTTCCCGGGCGAGAATTCCTGGCCGGTCGTCCTCGAACTTTTGCGCGCCCTCACCGCCCTCCACGAGCGCCAGGTCGCCCATGCCAATCTCAAGCCCGGCAATATCTTCTTCGACGACGCAGACCGGCTGGTCCTCACCGATTGGGCGCTCGGCAATGTCCCCGGCATCGAGAGCCTCGATTACACCGATGCGATCCTCTATCAGCCGCCCGACCAACTCCGGGCGCCCGATGGCTATCTGCGGGAGCGCGGCTATCGCTGGGATGTCTTCGCCTTTGGCGTGATCTCCTTCCGCGTGCTCACCGGTGCCTTCCCGCGTTGCACCAAGGTTTTCGATTCCGTGGCCCCGGAGTCCGGCAAGACCCGCCGCGATGGCATCGCCGCGAACTTCCGCAGCATCGCCAAGTCGCTGGAGACCGAGCCGCTGGTGAAGTGGAGCGACGTCGCCGCGAATCCCTTGGAGGAAGCCTATCGCGGGATCCTTGAGCGTTGCCTTTCGCTCGATCCCGAGCAGCGTCCGGCCAATGCGGGTGCCGTGCTTGCGCTCTTCCACGCCGCGGACAAGGAGCTCGCCGCCGAGCAGCAGCGCGATGCCGTGCTCGATCAGCACCGCCGCGCCCGTCGTAGTGCCGGTCGTGCGAACGTAGCCGCCGGGATTCTCGCCGGCACGGTGGCTATCCTCTCGGTGCTCTATCACATGAAGCGTTCCGAGATCTCCGCGGAGGAGACCGGCCGCAAGGGTGACGTGAGCAACATGGAGGGGCTGCTGGACAAGTCCGAGCAAGCCCGCAGCGCCCTGGAAAGTGAACTCGGCGTGATCAAGGAAGCCTCCGAGAATGAGCGCCGCAATCTCCAGTACGACCGGGACCGCTGGCTTGCCCGCTTGGAGAAGTCGCGGGAAATCGGCGACCACCTCTTCGCTTGGGCGATGGAGAAAGGCCACCGCCATCTGCCGCCGCTCGATGGCCGTGAGCGCCGCCTCAAGCGCTTGGAGGATTACTTCCAGGATTTCATCATCAAGACCGCCGAGATCCCCGAGCTCAAGGAGGAGCGAGCCCGTGCCCGCCTCCAGCTCGCGGAGGTCTCGCTAGCCAAGGGCGAGCCGAAGGAAGCAGCCCAGCGGCTTGAAGAAGCCCTGACCGCCACGCCCGATTTGCCTTCGGGGCCCGATCTCGACCTGCGCCTCGCCACCGACCGCTTGTTGCTCGCGCTCTTGCTCCAGGAGCGCAATGACGATGGTGCCGGGCCAGCCTTCAAGATTGCCCGCAAGGCGCTCGAAGCGATCCCGCAGGCCGCTGTCGATGCCGACCGTGTGCAGGAGCTGCTCGCCATCCTCGACTTCCACGAGTCCCGCATTCTCGCCGCCAACGGCAAGGATGCCGAGGCGGCGGATGGATTGATCCGCGCTACCGAGGTGCTCAAGCGCCTCAGCATCCAGCGTCCGGATGCCACCATTTTGCAGTCCGAGCTGGCCACTTGCTTCCTATCTTCCGCCACCATCCTCGATGGCATCGGCCTGATGGGCGATGCCCGCGACACTCGCACCAAGGCCGCCGAGATTCTGGTGAACATGCTCCGGGAGAATCCCGCCGATCTCGACATCCGTGTCGATCTTGCGGGCTGCTATGGGGAGATCGCCGCGGCGGCCTTGCTTGCCGGCGATGTTGCGGGAACCGAGACTAGTTCCAGGCAGGCGGTGAAGCTGTTAGAGGAAGTGAAAACCCAGCGCCCGGAGGACCCGGATGTCCGCTCACTGCTGGCTGCCCAGCGATGGATCACCGCGCGCATTGTCCGCGACCGCGGTGATGCCGTGGAAGCCTTGCGCCTGACGGACGATGGCATCCAGATGATCGAAGGCATCGCCGTGAATGAAGCGGGTGATCCGGTGGCCAGGTATCGTCTCGCCCTGCTGTTTTGGCAGAAGGGGCTCCTTCTCGCTACGGCCAATCGCCAGGAGCAGGCGATCGATTATCAGACCCGTTCCGCTGAGATGCTCCGTAAATTGGTCGGCTCTGACTACGGCCTCGTCCGCAGCGAGCAGATCCGCCGTTCCTTGGGCTATGTGTTGGGGGATCTCGGCCACGCTGCACGCCTCGCCAAGAAGCCTGAGCTGGCCCAAGCTGCCTTTGGTGAAGCGGTCGCCGTCTGGTCCATTCTCAACCGCGAACGCCCGCAAAACGAGGAGTATGAGGAATGCCTCGTCTGGAGCCAACAGCGGCTCAAGGGCCCTTGAAGGTGAGGGGTGTTCATCCGTCCGCACATTGCTTCCAGGTGTGTGGCTTACGTATTACTACCATCGGTTCCGTGTCACATTGAGGCTTGCTAGCTCCCGCCCGCTCAGTCTCTTTCCCCGGCGGTGGATCGCATTGACCGGCAAGTTCTCAAAGACGTCTCACGCTCATTCTATTTGAGCTTGCGCGCCTTGCCGCAGCCGATGCGCCCGGCCACCGGCACCGGCTACTTGCTCGCCCGTGCCAGCGACACGCTGGCCGATACTCCCGGCATTCCCGTGGACGATCGCCTTGAGCTGCTCGATGCCTTTGCCGCCAAGCTCATCGGCAAGGACTCGCTGTGGCGGCGTGACAAGTTGAAGAACTTCATCGCCCGCCAGGACAACGAAGCCGAGCGCACCTTGCTGGAGCGCCTCGACGAATGCTTCGACGGCCTCGCTGCGCTTGATGCCCTTCAGGCCGATGCAGTTCGCGATGTGGTCAGCACCATCATCAGCGGCCAGCGTCTCGATCTCATCCGCTTCGATGAAGCGACGGCTGCAAAGCCGAAGGTCTTGAAAGGGGAGGATGAACTGGAGGACTACTGCTATCGCGTGGCCGGTTGCGTCGGTGGCTTCTGGACCCGGATCGGCTTCCTCACCATGGGCGAGAGGTTCTCGGATTCGAAGCCGGACGATCTCGATGCCCTCGGCGTGCGCTACGGCATGGGGCTCCAACTGGTGAACATCTTGCGCGACATGCCGGAGGATCTGGCCAACGGGCGTTGCTACCTGCCTGTCTCCAATCCCATCGATCGGGAGGAGCTCATCGCAGCCCGCCGCAACTGGCTAACCCATGCTTCGGTGTGGCTGGAATCCGGTCGTCGCTATGCGTCGCGTCTCCAGCATCTTCGCCTGCGTGCCGCTTCGGTGCTCCCCGCCTTGATCGGGGAGGACACCGTTGCACTGCTGGCCCAGAGCGAGGGGCTGCCCAAGCAGAAGCTCAAGGTCAGCCGTGGTGCGGTGAGAAGCTCGCTCTGGAAGGCCATCTGGTGGCCGAAGAAAACATAAAACCGGGCCTTTTGAGGGCCCGGTTTGAGTCGGGAAAGGCCGGTTCAGACCTCGTCCTGGTTCATCCAGCGGAAGGAAACCGTCTGGAAACGGCGGCCGAAGGCGATGTTTGCCGGCTGGGTCGCCACCAGTTCCGGTGCATCCGCAGAGTCCACATAGTCCGGATAGCGCTGCACCACTGCTTCACACCAGGCGCGGGCGGTCACCTTGCCATCCGGGTCGCGGGCTTCACCGTAGGCGCGGATCTTGAAGGTATCCGAGCGCACCGTTGCGAAGCTGCCGATCGCCGTAAGCACATCTCCCTGGCTGATGTCTCCCGGGGTGCCGGTGCCAGTGCTGGTGTTCACGATCGCCGAAGCGTTCTTCCAGCCGTAGGTTCCCACGTCGGCCGGGGCGATGTTAACGGCATTGCCGTTGACGATGCCATTGATCCCGCTGAGGTCGATTGCCGCCTGCAAGGCGCCTTTCTTGCCCATGTCATCGCCAGACAGGTGGCGGTTGACGAAGTCGGACATCGAGAGGAAAGGACCGCGCTCGCGGACCTGCTTGACGATTTCCTTGGCCAAGGATTCCACCTCGCTCGGGCTGAGCTTGCGGTAGGTGTTCCAGAGCTGGTCGCGCGGCGTGCCACCGCCGGTGGCGCTCAGGGTCGGGCGGCGGGTGCGCAGGATCGGCACGTTGTCGCCGGTGCTTTCCAGCGAGCCATTGGCGAGTGGCACTGGAGCATCGGACATTCCCGAAAGCACGGCAATCCAAGCCGATTCCGAGGTGCTGTTCACGTTGAAGCCGCCGCGGGTCATCAGGTAGGCTGCAGACTTCAGGCCGCCGGTTTGGAGCGCGTTCGTCGCAGCGGTGGCCGCTGGCATGCCTGGACGCAGGCAGGCCAGATTGCGGGAGTTCGGGAGCAGGGCCTTGCCGTTGAAGAAGTCATTGGCCAGATCGGTTTGCGACTTCGCCGCGCTGCCGGTGTAGCCGGTGCCCTGCAGGGTGGAGAGGGTCGAGAAGAAGTAGCGGTCCCAGAGCTGGTCATTGGCCAGCCAAGAGTGGTCGAGGTAGGTCTTGCCAGCACCGGCGCTGAAGCGCGCGGAGGCGGGCGGCAGCGCAGGGTGGGCCCGCGACTCACCCACGGTGTAGGTGAAGTAGGGGGGCGCACCCATCAGGCCGACGTTGGCGTGGCGCAGTTGTGCGACCGATTGGAGCGGTGCCATCGGGATTTCGTAGAAGGTGCCCGAGGTCGAACCACGATTCGCACCGTGCCCGCCGAAGAAGTAGCCCTTCTCGCCATCCACCTCGATCGCCGCCGTGCCGGCGCGCACCGGTGTCAGGATGAACTCATAGGGGTTGGCACCTTGGCTCGGGTTGCTGATGAAGTCGCAGGTCGCCATCTGGACGGCCGCACCCGTATCCGCAGCGGGCCGCGAGCGGGTGAAGGATTCCATCGTCGTCTTGCCGCTCAGGCTGAAGATCGCGAAGGGCTTGGCCTTCTTGTAGTTTTTGATCTGGGTGCTGTTGGCCTCGTAGAGGGCCTCGGTGGAAACCGGAGCTTCCACGGTTGGCTTCGGATAGGTCTCCGGGAAGCTGCGGGTTTCGGGGAAGCGCGGCGAGGTGCCTTCCTCAAGAAGGGTTTTCAGCTTGGCCTCGTTCTGGAAGAAGACCTGGGTGGTGGCGTAGTCGCGCACGGTCGAGCCGTTCTTCACGCGCATCGTCACGGCAAACTTGTTGGTCGGGCTGCTCAACTGCTGCTTGGGACCATACTTGACCGAAACGGTTTCGTTCGGCTTCACTGGCAGCATGCCGCTGTTTGAGCGGGCTTGCAGCCAGTCGGCGCGCTTGGCGGTCGAGGTGCCGGGGGTGACCCAGTCGAGGTCGTAGCCAACACCGTCGTTGGGGCCGGTGATCATGCCGGGAATGACGCGGCTGCTGTTACCGGTCTTGTTGTTCTGCCAGTCGAAGAATTTGTCACCGTTGGCGGCCACTTCTTGTGCCCAAGTCCACTCAGGCGGGAAGGGCTTGCCGAAGGTCCGGGTTTCGCCCGGGCCCATGATGATCTCCTTCGCCGAATTCAGGTCGCCGGTGAGCGTGACCTTGAAGATCTTCGACTCGCTGCCGCCTTCCTTGCCGGTGTAGAGCTGGTTGAAGGCCACCATGTTGTCGGTGCAGGGCTGGCCGTTCACGTAGAATTGGAAGCCCATCGGCAGGTCCTTGAACTCCACTTCAATTTCGGTGAAGCGCAGCGGCACGTTGTACGGATTGTGCAGCGTGATCACCGGCAGGTACATCAGGTGGATCACACGGGTGTATCCCGCGGTGGCCAGGGGCGCCCAAGGTCCGTGTGGATCCCGCGCCACCAGGCTGAAGACAACGTCCACCTTCGACAGGGTCGGCATGATCAGCGACTCGCGCAGGGTCGAGAGGTTTGGCTCGTAGCGCACGTCGCGCAGCGCCGCGTCGCTGGTTTGGGCCAGCTTGAAGCTGTTCGAGACGTAGGCCTTCAGGCCAGCCTTCGGGTTGTCGTTGGCGGTGGTGCGCTGATAGAGGCGATAGTAGTGCTGGTAAGCAGCCCACATCGGATCGGAGTTGGTCGCACCAGTGAGAGGCGTGTTGGTGTTGGAATAGAGGCGGCGGGTCGAGTAGTCGCTAGGCAGCGTCGCGGTGTCGAAGAGCACGCTCAGGTCGGTCTTGAGACCGCCGTTGGCGGTATCGGTCTGCAGCGAGTTCGAGCTCACGCTGAAGTCGTTGAAATAAGGATCGAAGGCCTTCTTCTCAGTGGCGGCGAGGTCCACTTCGCGGGTGCTCACCAGCTTCGGGAGCTTCTCGGCCAGCACATCCTGCTTGGCTTCGAGGAAGTCCATGCCCTTGAGCTTGCCGGCCTTGTTGCGGGCGGGGGAACCCATCCGCGCCACCGTCTCGCCGACGGCATTCTTGCTCTGATCGGCAGGAGCCAGGTCGATGCGGCCCTTCACGCCTTCATCGAGGGTCGTCCATGCCAGGCCGCCAGCGGGTTTTCCCTTGGCGTCAGCCATGGAGAGCATCGGCGCGCGCACCTCGGAAGCGGTCTGATTTTGGCCCACGCTGCCGGGGCCGACCAAGAGCTGCTCGGTCGCGCTACCCGCGGCTCCGCCGCTTCCAGCTTTCGGCAAGGTGCTGAGATCCGGCTTCGCGGAAGGATCCGGGTTGGACATCAGGTAGCCCATGAAGCGGTCGGTGCGCTCCTTCTTATAGTCCGGGCTCTCTTGCGGCGGGCGCCAGGACTTCCAGGCACCGGTGACACCCGGCGGGAACTTGCTGTCCACGGCATTCGCCGGTGCGGTGATCCGCTGGTCAGGACCCGCGCTCTTCTGCAACTGGCCGATCGCCAGCGCCAGCGCCATGCGGGCATTGGCCCGTGCGATCGACAAGGAGTCACTTTGACCGGCGCTGCGGATCGAGATGGTTGACAGGCTTAGCAAGCCGACCGCGAGGATGGTCAACAGGACCATCAGCGAGAGTGAGATCACCAGGGCAAAACCTGGAGCTTTCTTGAGAGTGCCTGCACGAATGCGCAGTTCACGAGGAGACACGTTGGGTTTCATGACGGGTTCTTCGAGAAGAGAAACTAGAATGATGCCAATGTAAATACATTGTTCATTCAAATTTTAGGTCGGGATGAAATTTGGGTTGTCCCGGCTCGATTGGGTTCAGGGCCGATCTATCAAAAGAAAGACCAAATTTGCGGCGGGGTAAATACATAATGGATGCACCTACCCGTTTGGGGGAACGGCGGCCTACCCTGGACGGGGAGACGAGGTTCCAGCGCGCAGACGCAAATTCCTGGATTTGTCGGACAGCTTTGTTGGCCCTGAGTTCAGCTGCATTCCTACGATGGTTAGGAAAACTTAACCAGATGCGGGACGCGAGCTTCCTGCATCTGCATCACGGACCTTCGAAAAACAATCTCGCGAAGCCTTGGGCATTTCCGGACAGCGGGATTCCGATCCGGTAGTTCCGACCGCTGACATGTTCCGGCAGGACCATGCTCCAATTCGCGGTGAGCTTCGTCTGGGTCTGACCCGCGACGCTCAGAGGTGCGCCTCCGCTGCCATTGCCGAGTTTCAGGAAGTTCCCGTCGGTGGTGACCGTTAGGCCGGCGGAGACCATGAAGTTCAAATAAAAGTGGGTCGCGTCACGGCTGATCGAGATGAGTCCGGCGCCAGCGCTGGCCGAATTCGTGGGGTTCGAGCCGAGCAGGGCTTCAAGGGCGTTGTTGAGGCCGTCGTGGTCGGGATCCGCGGCGGGTAGGGCGTCGTTTCCGGTGAGCCCGAAGCCAGCAACATAGGCAGCAAACACTGAGGGGACGGCGCCGCCGATGGTGAAATAGCCGTCTCCCGCTTCCGGATATGGCGCGGCGTCCTGGCCGTAGTAGACGGCATTTCCGGCTTTGTCCCTCAGGAAGACGGCTACCCGCCACTGGCCGGGGGCGCTGCCTTGCGGCAGGGTTTTTGTAAACTGATAGACACCCGCGGAATCATTCCCGGAGAGCCGGTAGTCGGAGATATTAACAAAAAGGTCGTTTTGGAAGACGTCGGCCGGATCGAAGAAGTAGGCGTACGCTTCGAGAACTCCGGAGAGGTCGTCACCGATGGAGACGGTGACCTGAACTTGGGCCGGTCCGCCGCTGGTGTTCACGGTGCCCGGTGAGATGTCGATGGAGGTGATCACCGGCGTGGTGAGGTCCACGGCACCGGAGTTGACCACATGGAAGCTGGGGTCGATATCGACCGGGTAGGCGACATCGTAGGGATATTCCTTCGAGTTTCCACCTTCATCGGTCAAACGGACGCCGATGGTCCAAGTCCCCGGCTTGCCATAGGCGGGGATCGGTACTTGGACCTCATAGATCCCGTTGAACTTATCGCCACTCACCCGATCGGGGCTTTCGAAAAGCACGTAGCCCGTGCGGTTTTCATCCGGGTTGTAGACGATTGCCTCGCCGTAGGAGAATCCCTTCACGCTGTCCGTGACCTGTAGCGTGACGGTTGTCGTAGTGGTGCCATTGGTGATGTCGACCGTACCGGGTGTGACAGAGATGTCCTGGAGAAGCGGCACATCCGGATCGCCGTCACCGGGACTTCCGACATAAAAATACTCGATCCGCTTGGCCGGGAAAGGATCGGCGCCATTGCCGTAGCGGCGAGTCGCATTGGAGACGTCCTCCGTGAGGGTGATTTCCGCCCGCCAGAGTCCGTGCTCCGCGGTTTCGGCGAGGGGCAGACTCAATTGCCAGTGGGCGTCAAGTGAGTCACCGGAGTTCGACCCGTTGTCGAAGTTGGTGCTGACCTGCGGGTTTCCGTTAGGATCGAAGAGTTCGATCCGTCCTTCCGCGATGCCGTTGAAGTCATCCGTAACGGAGATGGTGAATTCCACATCCGTGCCGCCATCGGAGATGTCGGCCAGGCGCGGGGAAATTTCGAGCGACTGGAGCACCGGAAGCTCAAGATCGTCATCCGCGACGAAGCGCACTTCGTCCAGCCAGCCGCGGTCCTCGCCATCCGCGAAGCTGCCGTCCTTGGCATAGGTCCATGTCACCGCGTGCTCACCCGGCGGCAGGTTGACGATCACCTGCTGCCACCCGGTGTCTCCGCTGATAGATTCCACGGGTTCCCCGCCATCGACGGAAACCGACAGGAAATCGGCGTCTTCCTCCGAATCGACGCGCCATTGGAAGGACAGCTCGCCGGGGCCAGTGATGGTCGTTTGGATGGTCGTTGAAGCATCGTCAGCGAGGGGCTGGCTGGCCGCTGCGTCCGTATTGTCATACGAATCCTTTGACTGGATGACCCAGCCGCCGCCAGTCGAGGCCCAGGGGAATTGCACCGCGTCCACCGCTTGGGCGAGGAAGTTGGAGGGGGGCGGAGGGAGAGGAGTTGAAGCAACCGTGAAGCTGCCTTGGACCGCGCTATTGAAATCATTGCCGGTCTTGTCCTTGCCGGAGATGGTGTAAGTCCAAGTTCCCGCCTTGCTGTTTTGGGGTAGATTTACTGAAGTCACGTACACGCCGTGATTGGCGTCTCCGGAAGTGCGCGAGCCGTCGCCGTAGTAGGGAGAAATCTCGTAGCGACCGATGCCGTCCGGGTCGATCAGGTTGACAAATCCGAAGTCGAAGCCGCTCACGGTGTCCGAGACGCCGACCGTGAAAGTGACTGTCGCCGGGCCTGAGCTTGTGTCCACCGCGGGTGGAGAAACCGAGGAGCTGTCCAAGGTTGGCGTCGAGTTGTCGACGGGGCCGCTGTTCACTACGGTGAACTTCATAGCCTGGGGATCGGGAAAGGGTGTCTGGTTCGGATCGAAGGTGACTTGGTTTCCATCATGATCCCGGAAAAAGGCGTCCACCCGCCAGAGGCCGGGCTGTGAATAACGCGGGACGGTGAGGTTCACGCTGTAAGTGGCATCATGACTATCGCCACTGGTTCGGTCGTCGTTGCCGATGAACACCAGAGTGACGAATTTCCCCGATGGGTCGTAGAGATAGCCGTTTCCGTAGTCCACGCCGCTACCAGCGTCGGTGATGTGGAAGGTGGCCGTGACGTTTTGCGCGGCCGAGGTCACATCGACGGGCGAGGGGGCGACGGACGCCGAGAGAACCGTGGGAGGCACGGTTTCCGCGGAAAGAGGGCAGGCGAAAACGAGAGCCGTGGCGGCGAGCAAAACCGACTGTTTCATGGAAACGGGGGGCAGGGGAGGGAGGCGAAATTCGCCAAGTGAAACCGAACGGGGACGAGATCCGTTAGTGTTTTTCCTGGCCCCCGGCAATCTAACTTTAGAGCACTTGGAGACTTACCAGCGTCCGATCACGGTCTCCGGGACCAATGCGGTTTTTTCCTCACGCCGGACTTCCTTTTTCCCTACATTCGCTGCGGGAAAGTCCGCGAGCAGACAGGGGCTCGCAGCCGCGGTCGCTGCTAACAACGGCTGGTCCGGCACCTTGAGCCAGCCTTCGCAGCGCTTGCCACCCCATGAATCGAGGTAGGTGACTGGAAAGGCGTGCGCGCCCTTGGCCAGCTTGGCGGGGATGGCCGTCACGGTAACGAAGTGCCCTTGGACCGGTTGCCATTGGCCCTTGCGCAAGACCTGGCGGCGGATGCTGAGAAGCGGTGGTATGCCCTTTTCCAAGGAGGCATCGAGGCGCTTCCAAGTGCGGCGCAGCAAATCCTCGCCCCTTTCCCCGCGTTGCACGAAGAGCCCATCGTGAACCAAGACCGGCAGATAGAGCGGCTTGTGCATCTCATTGGCAGCCGTAACGAGGTCCTCCACATTGATGCCGGCGGAGGTCCAGCGGGTGCGGCCCTTGAGGGTCTCCGAAGGACGGAGGCCATGAGCGCGGATCCAGCGCCCGAGTTGTTCCCGGTCGTTGCCGCCAGCCAGCGATGCTGCCGCCTTCTGCCAAGTGGCATTGCCGCAGCGGTAGGAAGAAAGCAGTGCGGCAGGGCCGCAGGCATTCCCGGAGATGCTCAGTTGGTTGGCTGGCAGTCCGCCGGGATTCGGCGCTTCCAGCATGTCCTCCGCCCGCACTGCGGATCCGAGAATCAGAAATAGACCCAGGCTGGCACTAAGGAGTCGAGGGAGCAGCATAGACATCGGTGCGCCGATTGTTAGACGGTTTGATGTCAGTGCTGCCACTGGAATTCATCACCTGCGATTGGACCTTTGCGCCACCATCGACGAAATTGAAGGGCAGGGAGAAGGTGGTGACATCACCGGGCTTGAGGGTGGTGATGTTCATGTTGCTGGTGCCGGCCGGAGTGGTCACCTGCACCGGGGTGTTGACCATCATGGCTGTGCCGCGGTTCTGGACGGTGACCTGAAGCTGCATCTGGCCGTTCGGCGTGGTCGTCACGTAGTTTGCGGCAATCGCTGCATCATAGATGCCCGGTGTGCCGGACTGGAAGACCCGGCCGAGATCGACATTGCCGACGCCGTATTCGGAATCCGTGCCGGGCGCTCCGGCGTCATTGAGATTCGACATCATCAGGTTGTAAGCGGAATCCGCGGTCAGCTTGGTCCCACCGTGCGACATGGTGGCGACCGCCACGCCGGCGGCGATCGGAGAGGCCGCGGAGGTGCCGGTGAAATAGACCGATTGGCCGCCGGTCCACTGCGTGATCAGATCCAGCCCCGGAGCCATCATCTCGGACCCCCTGTTGGAGAAGTTCAGGTAAGTGCCATTGGCATCCACTGCACCTACGGCCACCACGCCCGCGTAAGCGGCAGGGTAGGAAACCTGATCGTAGCCGTCATTGCCGGAGGAGGCGAAGATCTTGATACCGGCGGCTTGGGCCGCGAGCACGGCATCGCGGAGGATGGGCGAATTGCTGGACGAGCCCATCGAGATGTTGACCACGTCCACTCCGGCATCGATGGCGGCCATCAGGCCTTGGGCGAGAAGGAAGCTGTTGGAGGTGCCATTGTCATCGGCCACCCGCCAGGACATCAGCTCGGCGGCAGGAGCGATCTGACGGATCAAGTCCGCCACCGCGGTGCCGTGGCCGTTCCAAGTGGCTGCGTCAGCGGGCGGGTTGACCAGGAAGGTATTCGTCGCATTCGGCAGGGTAGAGCCGGTGTCGAGGATGCCGACCTTCACGCCCGTGCCGAAGGCGGAATTGTCGCCCTTGACCCCTAGCCAGGCGAGTAGCTGGTCTCCCATGCCCACGGCACCCTGCTGGGCTTCCTCGGTCTTCGGCGTCGGCAGATAGACCGGATAGATGTAGCCGCTCTGTTCGCTGCCATCGAGCAGCGCGTTCAAGTCATCGATCGAGAGGAAACCGACGTGCAGGGCGTTGAGCTTGTCGATCGAGCCGAGGATGGCGATGCCCTTGTCCTTGGCGGCGGCGAGGAAGCGCTCCATGGCCGCGTGGTCCTGGAAGCGCAGCGAGCGCTGGTTCTTCAGGGCACCGGCGGCTTCCGCCTCATCGTCACGGCGGATCTTGGCCGGGGGACGCTTGGCGACGGTCTTACTCTCCTGCGGGGCGGGATCGAAGAGCGGCTTGAGTGGAGGAGGCGGGGCCCTCACGACCGGCGGAGACTCCGCCTGGCGGCTTGCCGTGCGGGTGATCCACCAGCCGGCCAGGCCGCTGGCGAGCACCGCGATGAGAATGACCAGCCTTTGGCCGCCGCTTTTCATGTTCCCCTGATAAACCCGCCGGAGGCTCCGCGGTAGCGGAAAATTGAGGGCAGAGGCCCATGCCGCTGGAAAAGGTGGGGAAAGTGGCGATTCCGATGCATTCGGGTCTTGGCTTGAGACCGGCGCATCCCTCCCTTGGGCGGGCTTCCTAGGAAGGTCCTGCGGGGTAGGGCCTTTGTGCGCCCGGCGGCCTACTGACCGCCAGCGGTTGCCGTGGCGGGTGCGGGAGCCGGGGTGGGTGCGTCCTCGTAGAGATTCACGGCGGGCATCTTGGACACCGGGTCCATGTAGACGATGGCGATGTCGCGCTTCTTGGAGACGGAGCGCCAGCGGGAGTTGTAAAACTCGGTGAACTCCTTCGGGGCGGTTTCAAAGAGGACTTTGGCGTCGTACTGGTTGAGATGGTTCACCTTGCGGACCGCCTCGATGATCACGGTTTTACCCGGGCCGACGAGCTTACCCTTGTCGGCTGAGAGTTCGCCGAGGTCGAAGCGGACATTCGCAGGGGTGAGGTTGATCGCCTTGGTGGTGCCGAGCGGGAAGGAGCTTTCGTCATCGGCCATGGGGACGACGAGGTAAGGCGCCTCGGGCTTGCCGGGATTCGGCAGGAAGAGGAAGAGGACCTTCGCGCTGGCGGGGACATTGACCGCAGGGAGGGCGGGGGCGGGCTTGCCGGGTGTGGGCGGGGTGCTGCTGAGGAAGAAGCTGGCTTTGTTGTCCGTGACTGTTGCCTGGATCGGCAGGGAGAAGACTTCGGTGAAGAGTGGGACTTCGACCAAACCGCCGCCTTCCGCCGCGGGGAGGTAGAGCTTCTTCACGTTGTTTACGTGGCTGAAGCAGAGCGTGCGGAGGGTGATCTTGCGGGCTTCTTCAGCAGCGAGGGGCAGCGGTGCGGCG
Organism: Haloferula sp. BvORR071; assembly: GCF_000739615.1. Classification (GTDB taxonomy): domain Bacteria; phylum Verrucomicrobiota; class Verrucomicrobiia; order Verrucomicrobiales; family Akkermansiaceae; genus Haloferula. The sequence continues at coordinate 110,448 of NZ_BATP01000005.1, read as the reverse complement.
AGAACGAGAACGAGGGTGAGAAGTCGGCGAAAGGTCATGAAGTGTGAGGTGATGAGCGGATGGCATAGGGGATAGCAGGTGCCGGGCCTGCCGTTCATCGAATCTGTTTTGTTAGACCTCATCCTTGCCGAGCCAGCGGAAGCTGCTGACCACGAAGCGGCGTCCGAATTGTTGGTTGATCTCGTTGAGTTCGGCAGTTGCCGTCTCGGGCTTGTTCTGAGTGTCGATGAAATCCGGAACCCGCTGGACGACGGCCTCGCACCAAGCGCGGGCGAGGACCTTCTTGTCGGGGTCGAGCGCTTCGCCATAGGCGCGGATCCGGAAGGTATCCGAGCGGACCGCGACCACGGGACCGACCGCGGAGAGGATGTCGCCTTGCGTGAGGAAGCCCGGTGCCCCGGCGGCATTCGGGCCGGTCATCGCTTCCGGGAAGGCGAAGGCTTCCGGGGTGAGGTCGGCCACCGTGTAGTTCTTGGAATCGGCGGCGAAGCGGTTGTTGATGTCGGTCTTGTCGATCGCGGTTTGCAGGGCGCCTTCGCGGGCCATGTCCTTGTTGCTGCCGGGACGGCGGTTGACGAACTCGGCCAGCGAGAGGAAGGGGCCGCGTTGCTTAACCTCCTTCACGATGTTCTCAGCGAGCTCGCGGATTTGCTTCTCATCCAGCGTGCGCATGCCGGTCCAGCGGGCGTGGCGGCCGAGCAGGGCATTGGCCTTCTCCACTGCAGGTCCGCCGGCGCGGCGCATGCGGGTGAAGGGGAAGGAGGCCGCGGCTTCGGTGCCGGTGGTGGGAGTGGCCTTGCCGTCGGTGAGACTGTTGTAGTCGATGTCCTGTTGATTGAGCGAAGCAAGCAGGCTGGCCCAGGCATTGACCGAGGTGGAATTGACGTTGAAGGCACCGTCGACCATCAGGTGGGCGGCGCTGGTTTGATAGCCGTCCTCTGCGGTGAGTTCCGCGACTGTCTTGTCCGCGGCGGTATTACCGGTGGCGACGAAGCGTGGGTTCAGCAGCGGCTCTTCGCCCTTGAAGAATTCCTGGGCGACGGTGTCGAGGCTCTTCGAATCGAGGGCTCCACCGTGCGGTGCCAGAGTGGAGAAGAAGTAGGAGTCCCACAGCGCGGCATTCGCGAGCCAGGCGTGGTCTAACAGCTTGTAGTCCTTGGTGCTGGCGGAGCTTACGGAAGCGGCGGGGATCATCGGGCTCGCGAAGGACTCGCCGACGGTGTAGGAGGCGCCGGGCAGGAAGCCTTGGTTGCTGAGCTGGGCGTGGCGCAGTTGTGCGATACTTTCCAGCGGCACTTGCGGGATTTCAAACTGCGGGGCGATGCGGGTGCCGGTGTTCTCCATCACGCCGGTGAAAAACTTGCCGCGGTTCATGGCGTCGATCGGGAACTTGTAGCTCGGCGCAAGACGCTTCATCGAGACCTCGAAGGGATGGATGCCCATCGGCTCCTTCGCCAGGTCGATGCCAACCAAGCTGGTGGCTTGTCCACCCTGAACCCAAGGACGGGTCGGGGTGTCCGAATCGAGGGTGGTCTTCGCGGCGAAGCTGAACTGGGCGAAGGCCTTGGCATTGACGAAGTCCTTCAGCTTGTCGTTCGGGCTCTGATACATCTCCGCACCGGTGTAGGGGCGCTCCAGGCGCTCCTCGCCGCCGGGGAAGGCGGAGGAGGAATTCCGGCTCATGGCGCTGCGGAGCTTGTCCGTGCTGACGAAGTCCAGGTCGAGGTTGCCCGAGCGCTTGCGGCTGGTGCCTTGGACCAGAGTCATCTCGATCGAGAGGCGGTTGTTAGAAGCTTCCGAGGCCATCGGGCCGAAGCCGACGTCGATGGTGTCCGACTTCTTGACCGGCAGGATGCCTTGCTTGTCGTCGAACTCGGTGAGCATGTGATCGGGAGTCAGCCAGTCGATCCAGAAGCCGACGCCTTGCGAGGGATAGCCGGGAGCCAATGGCAGGTCGGCCGTCATGCCCTTGCCGTCCTGATTGTAGTAGTCGAAAAAGGCGCCGGAGCCGGTGTTCCAGTTCAGATCGCCGCTGACGGATTCGCCGAAGACCTTGTTCTCGCCTGGCTGCAGGACCACCGGGGCGACCTTGCTCTGGGAGAAACTGCTGCGGACATTGATGCCGAAGGTCTTCGCCTGCTTGGAGTCGGAGTCGTGATTGACGTAGAGCTGATTGAAGTGAGCGAGCCCGGTGGTTTGCGGCTGGCCATTGCGGTAGAAACGGAAGCCGATCGGCAGGTCCTTGAAGTCGATCCGCAGTTCATCGAAGCTGATCGCTTGGCTGTAGGGGTTGTAGAGCGTGACGATCGGGGAGTAGATCATGTAGATCATGAAATTGTCCTCGGGCGTCTCGGTCTTGCGGTCCACGCCGCCGGCCCAGTTGCCGTGGGCATCCTTGCAGACGAGCGAGAATTGCATCTGCACCTTGGCGACCACTGGCATTAGGATTAGGCCTTTGGCGGCGGCGGGGCTCACGCGGTTGGCGCGGGCGCGGGGATCGTATTTGACGAAGCTATAACCGGTGGGCACCGAGGCTTTGATCGGGTCGGAGGCCTTGGTGTAGAGATTGGCGTATTCCTGGAGCTGATCCCAAAAGGGGTTGGAGACTTCGCTGAGCACCGTGCTGTCGTCATAGACGCGCTTGCCGGAGAACGCCGCGGGGAGTGTCGAGCGGGAGAAAAGCAGACTGAGGTCCTTGCGGAGGCCGCCGCGGGCGGAGTCAGTCATCAGGCCACGGGAGACGGTAGTAACTTCATGCTGGTACTTGGCCAGTTCCGGCATCTTGTCGATCAGGTCGCCGGTGGGCAGGGTGTAGAGCTTGGCCTGGTCGGTGCCCTTGAACCAATCGAAGCCTTCAAAGCCATCGATGACTTCCATGCCGAAGCGGGATGCGGCACCGGCCGCGACTTGGTTAACGCTTTTGCCGAGGTCCTTGCGATCCTCGCGCACGAGATCGATCTTTGCCTTCACGCCTTCATCGAGCACGGCCCAGGCGTAGCGGCCGCTCGGGGCCTTGCTGTTGGCGGTGGCGGTCTCGACTTTCTTGGCGCGGACGAACTCGGCGGGAAGGGCGTCCTTGCCCAGGGATCCTTGGGCCAGCAACTCGGCACCGGTTTCGGAGGTGTCCGGAAGATTGCCGGGATTGCGGCTGGGACTCGTTTCGTTTCCGGAAACCAGATAGCCCAAGAATTCCTGATCCTTGGTGGGAACGGGATTGTTAGCCGTGGCCTGTTTGCCGTGCCATGCGCCCGCGAGCCACGCCGGTGCGCCGTCCTTGGCGATGGTGGCCGGCGCAGTGATCTTCTGGTCGGTACCGGCGGTCTTCTGGAGCTGGCCGATGGCCATTGAAAGGGCCAGCCGGGCATTGGAACGGGCCACTTGCAGGGCCTCGCTCTGGCTGCTGCCCCGCAACGAGACCGAGGACAAGGTCAGCAGTCCAACGGCGAGAATGGTCAGCAGGACCATCATTGAGAGCGATACGACTAGGGCAAAGCCGCGTTCGGTATGGCGGGGCCGCAGTCGTAGAGGTGGTTTCTTGAGAAGCTTGGTAGGATTCATCGCGCCTGATGACCCCGATCAAGCCCGTGCCACTCCAAGTGAATACAAATGGAGTCAGAATGGATGAATCTGTCGCATTCGTTTACTATTCGAGGATGAAAAATGCGGAATTGTGAGTGCAAACTGCGTAATTGGGCGCTGTTCACCTGCCTTTCCGCGAGCCGATCGCCGCAAAAGCAAAGCGTGAAGAGGGCCAAGCGGGTGCAGTGGGAGATATTTCCCGGGAATCCGACTTGCCCAAGCCGCGCCCCACCGCCAAGCAGAGGGCGCGCATGCGTGACATGAGGTTATATCCTGCTTGGCAGGAGGAGGACTTGGGGGTGCCGATTCCTGATTCACCCCACGCGTGTTCCGTTTGCTTACCCGACTGGAAGTCGGTGCTGGGCTACGAGGAGGCGCGCGACAAGGTGGTGCGGCGCATGCGCATGGGCTACCCGCGCTTCTTCCGTCACCCGCTGGTTGCCCGTCTCACGGCGATGGCCGACGAGGAAGTGGGCGGTGAGGGCGAATCGGTTTTCCTGTTCCCGACGCGGCTGGCAGCCCAGCGCGCGCAACGCTGGATCGAGCCCCGCGGCGAGGTCGCGGTGCGGCATGCGGGCTTTCAAGGCCTGCAAGCGCTGGCGGTGCCGATCAAGGCGCGGCAGGTGGCGGTGGATTACCAGCGCTTCACCGGTGAACTGGTGAGCAGCCGCATGGCGGAGGACATCATCGCCGCAGGCAAGGCTCGGAGCGGTGACAAGGCCCATCTCTTGCAGCGCCGACTGTGCAAGATCGTGGGAGTCGACCCCAAGCAGGTCCATGTCTTCAACAGCGGCATGGCGGCGATTACCGGGATCCTGCGCTCGCTGCCGGGCGTGAAGGAAGGCCGCAAGACGCTTCAGATCGAGTTTCCCTATGTCGATGCGCTGAAGGTCCAGGAACTCTTCGGCAACGGCGTGGTCTTCCTCAATCAAGCGGAAGGGGAGTCCTTTGACGAAGCGCTGCGGCGGATCCGCCAAGGCGAGTTCGCCGGTGTCTTCACCGAGGCACCGAGCAATCCTTTGCTGCGCACTGCGGATATTCCGCGACTGGCTGCTGCCTGTGCGGAAGGCGGTACACCGCTGATGATCGACGATTCCTCGGTCGGGCCTTCGAATGTATCCGTGCTGCGCTATGCGGACGTGGTGACCACCAGTCTGACCAAGTGGCTGTCCGGCACCGGTGACGTGATGGCGGGCATGGCAGTGGTGCGGCCTGACTCACCCTTCGCGGGTCAGTTGCAGACGGTGCTAGCGGAGGAAAGCGGGTCCAGCTCGCCGCTCTATGTGGGCGATGCAGAGGTGCTGCTTTCCAACCTCAAGGGCTTCCCCTCGCGGATGGCCCAGCACAATGCCAATGGCGAAGCGCTGGCGGCAATGCTGGCCCAGCACCCGGCTGTGGCGGAGGTCTACCATCCCAGCCTGATCACTCGGGAGAGCTACGACCGGATCAAGGCACCGCGCGGTGGCTACGGTCCCTTGCTGTCCTTCGTGCTGAAGAATCCGAAGAAGGCGCCAAAGGTATTCGATGCGCTCAAGGTCTCGAAGGGACCGAGCTTCGGGACGCCCTTCACTTTGGCTTGTCCCTACACGCTTCTGGCCCACTATCAGGAGCTGGATTGGGCCGAAGGCTGCGGTGTGGCACCGGAGTTGATCCGGGTTTCCTGCGGTACGGAGGAGACTGAGGTGCTTTTAGCTCACTTTACGGCTGCCTTGGATTTGGCCTGAGCGTGACTTTTGGCCGGAAGGGACGCGATCGGCGATGGAATTGATCCAATGCCGTCACGCCGGGACGAGAATCGTGGTTCCCGAGGCGCACTTTTGACGCCGTTTTTGACTGGGGGTGAGGGCAATCCTACGTAAAAACATAGGTTCTGGGATCACTTGATTGGTTAAAAAATGACACTTGGTGTAACATTAGCAAATTCCCTTGCGTACGCTGGATAAACGGCTGGAATTCGGCACACCCGCGTCCCAAAAAGCGACTTTCTTCGACGAAGAAGCGCATGTTCAACCCGATCCCAAGGCATAAGAACGCATGAAACGCAAACCCAAGCTCGCGCTTCGAGTTAACCAGGAGAACCCCAATCACCACCTTTGGAACAATCGCGGCGTGTGGTGGTGCCACCTGACGGTTCACAAGCCGGACGCAACCGCCGAGCGCCTGCGCTTCTCGCTGAAGACCCGCGACGTCGACCAAGCGCGTGAGCGCCGCGACCGCATCTTCCGCCAAATCGCGGAGCACTACGAAATCGCCGCCTGAGCTGGCGGGGATTGAGTGGCTTGGATCGCCCTGATGGAGGGCGGTCCGTGGGGTTGGGTTATTTGTTGAGGCTGCCGCTTGAGCGGCCGGGGAAGAATTTTTGAGGGCTGCACTTATTTGGTATCGGGCAGCTTGGCGTCTGCAAGGCAGGCCTTGAGGAGGAGCATGCGCTTTGGGGCATCCTTCATTTCCTTCATGTCAATGTTGAGGGCGAAGGGGTACTTGCTGCCATTGCGTTCGATCCAACCGACCATCCAGCCGATGTTCGGCTCGGTAGCGGTGCACCAGCCGGTCTTGAAGTGGATGACGGAATCGCCGGCGGTCTCGGTGGGGATGATGCCGCGGACCTGCTGCATGGTCTCCTTGCGAAAAGGCAGCTCATCGGCGAGCAGGCGGCGGATGAAGGTGATTTGCTCCAGTGCGGAGATCTTCAAGGGACCATCGAGCCAGAAGCGGTCGATGGCACCGCTGCTGTCCATGTTGCCGTAGTTGAGGGCTTTCACTCCGGCGGCCATGCGCTCCGCGCCGATGCGGCGGGCGAGTTCCTGGTAGATTGGCACGGCGGAGAGCTTCATGGCTTCGGGCAGGGCCATGTCGTGCTCCCATTCCTTCATCATCTGCGGTTTCCCGCCGTAGGGCAGGACTTCATCGAGGCTCTTCACCGCGGCGCAGTCCAAGCCGATCAAGGAATTGGCGATCTTGAAGGTAGAGGCGGGGATAAAGCGCTCCTTCGCGCGAGCGGGGTTCCATGCTTGGACGGTCTGCGCGGCCGGATCGAGGATCACGAGGGTGCCTGTTAGGTCGGCTTTGTTGAACTGGGCTCCGACTCCCGGGATTTCGCGGAGCTGGGGTTCGGCTGCCGATGCCGCAGCAATGCAGAGGGCAACAATTGCGAGCAGGCGAGCGACGGCATTCATGGCGATCCAGCTAGGCCGGGATTTTCGAGTGCGCAAGAGCCGCCGCGGATTTGCATTGCCGCGCGGTCCGGCGGGTTCAGCCTCTCGCCATGGCCCGGCCGAAGCCCGCGATCGTTTTCATCTTCATCACGCTGTTCCTGGATATCTTCGGCATCGGGGTGATCGTGCCGGTGCTGCCGAAGCTGGTGGAGCAGTTGCAGGGAGGCGATGTTTCGAAGGCCGCACACGCGGTGGGCCTGCTCGGCGCGTTGTATGCGCTGATGCAGTTCATCTTCTCTCCGGTGCTGGGGAGCCTCTCGGACCGTTTCGGGCGGCGGCCGGTGATCCTCATGTCCCTGCTCGGATCGGGGCTTGATTACCTGGTGCTGGCGTGGGCACCCACGATGGGCTGGCTCTACGCGGCGCGGATCATCTCCGGCATCACCGCGGCGAATTTCTCCGCAGCCAGCGCCTACATCGCGGACGTGACTCCGCCGGAAAAGCGCGCGGCGGGCTTCGGGATCATCGGCGCGGCTTTCGGCCTCGGCTTCATCTTCGGTCCGGCGGTGGGTGGTCTGTTAGGCTCGCATGGGCTGCGCACGCCCTTCCTGGTTTCGGCTACGATCACACTGCTGAACTGGCTCTATGGTGCCTTCGTGCTGCCCGAGTCGCTGGCCAAGGAGAACCGGCGCCCCTTTACTTGGTCGAGTGCGCATCCGATCAAGGCACTCAGGTCCTTGGCGCGCTGGCCGATCGTGCTGGGGCTGTCGGGCACGCATTTCCTGACCACCGTGGCGGGGAATATCTATCCAGCCCTGTGGGTGCTCTATACCGGCTCGCGCTATGGCTGGGAGAGCAAGCAGGTCGGTTGGTCGCTGGCCTTGGTGGGTTTCATGGCGGCGCTGGTGCAGGGGGGCCTTGCGGGACGGGTGCTGAAGAAGATCGGGGAACGCACTGGCGTGTTTGTGGGCCTGCTGGCGATGGCGGTGGCGATGTGCTGCTACGGCTTGGCCCCGTATGGATGGATGGTCTATTGCATCATCCTGATAGGCTCGCTGGCGGGGATCGGCTCGCCGGCGGTGCAATCGCTGATCTCGAAGCAGGTGCCGGCGGATGAGCAGGGAGCGGTGCAAGGCGCCTTGAACAGCATCACAAGTGTCGCCGGGATTCTCGCGCCGATCCTGTGGACGGCCTTGTTCTCGTGGTCGATCGCCAAGGAGCGGTCGGTGCACGTGCCGGGGCTGCCTTTCTTCGGGGCGGCGGTGGTGTCGCTGCTGGCAGCGGGCTTTGCGTGGCGGGCCCTGCATTTGCGGCCGGCACGCGCTGCGGAAGTGGCAGATGCCTGACGGGCTTCCGGCTTGCAGTGAGGGCGGCTCGGGGAGATGGGTTTGACGTGTCAAACTTGTTTCTTTCGGCGTTGGCAGTAGGTGGAATTTTGAGCGGGGTCGCCTGCGGGCAGTCCGCTGACCTTGCTGAATTCGGACGTCAGGCGCTGGCGCAGGGCGGGGATGCCGAGCGGGGCCGCGCGGTTTTCAACGATGCGGCGAGCCTTTGCTCGACCTGCCACACGGTGGACGGCAGCGGCTCGAAGGTGGGGCCTGATCTCGGGAGCATCGGGGACAAGTTCGAGCGGCGGGACTTGGTGAGAGCGGTATTGGAGCCCTCGGCCACGGTGGCGGTGGGCTATGGGATGACGAGCGTGACCACGGGCAAAGGGGAGAGCTTCAGCGGTGTGATCAAATCAGTGAGCCCGCAGGAGCTCAGCCTGATGTCGGTGGATGGAAAGCTGCAGAGGATCCCCGCGGACGAGATCCAGAGCCGACGCACGGACGAGGTGTCGCTGATGCCGACGGGTCTCGGGCAGGCGATGGGCATCGAGCGCTTCCGGGATTTGATTGCTTATCTGGAATCTCTGCGTGTGAAGGTGGATGCGGGGCAGCCGGGAAGTCCGAGCGTGATTCCGGTGGCCGCGGTGCAAGCGGGAATCGAGCCTTTGTTCACCGAGCCTTTTGATCATCCGACTTGGCTGGCATGGATTCCAGGCAAGGGAATGGGTGCAGCTCTGGTGCTGGAGCATGCGGGAAGGATTCAGAAGGTGGAGCGGGATGCTGCGGGCAAGGAAAGCCGGCGGCTCTTCCTCGACATCAGTCCGGTGGTGCGGCGGGGTGGAGCGACGGGTCTGTTAGGCATGGATTTTCATCCAGACTTCGCGAAGAACCGCCGCTACTACCTGAAGTATCAGACGGTGGAGAACGGGGTGATCTCGACGATCATCGACGAACGCACGATGCTGGCAGACCGCGATGAGGACAGTGGTGCGGCGCCGCGGCAGATCATCAAGATCCGCTCGGTCACGCAGGATCACAATGGCGGCAGCATCGGCTTCGGGCCGGATCGCTATCTTTACTTCGGCATGGGCGATACCGGCCCGCAGCGCGACCCACAGGGGCACGGGCAGGACATGGGGATGCTGTTAGGGAAGCTGATGCGGATCGACGTGGATCATCGCGAGGACGGCAAGGCCTATGCGATCCCGGCGGGCAATCCCTTCGTCGGCAAAGAAGGCGCGTTGCCCGAGATCTGGGCCAGTGGATTCCGCGAGCCCTTCCGCCTGGCATGGGATGCCAAGACCAAGGACCTGTGGGTGGGCGATGTGGGGCAGGACCGGATCGAGGAAGTGGACATCGTGAGGCGCGGGGAGAACCTCGGCTGGAATGTCTACGAAGGGCATTCGCCCTTCTCAGAGCGCTATCGCAGGGCGGGGGAGACCTACGTGCCGCCGGTGCTGAGCTATTCGCGGCGCTATGGGGCCTCCGTGACCGGCGGGCAGGTCTATCGTGGTAGCAAGGCGCCGCAGCTTGAGGGCTGGTACATCTTCGGCGACAATGAGAGCCGCCGGATCTGGGCGCTGCGCCAGCAGGACCGGCAGTTGCAGCAGGTCGTGGAGATCGGGCGGGCTGAGTCGCGGATCAATGGCTTCACCTGCAGTTCGGATGGCGAGATGCAGATGGTCTGTTTCGACAACGGGATGATCTATCGCCTGCTGTTGGACAAGGTCGATCCGAAGCCTCTGGAACAACGGGTGATCGCCGAGACCTCTGAGCGCTCGCCAGTGATGTGGCACATGACGGAGAGCCAGCCGCCGGAAGAATGGCCGGCAAGCGAGTTCGATGATTCGGGATGGGGCGTGGCGGCCGGTGGCTTTGGCAGCAGTGGCACGCCGGGCGGCAATATCCGCAGCAATTGGCGCAGCGGGGATATCTGGCTGCGGCGGCAGTTCGACGTTTCGCCGGATGTGGCGATGGCCCCGGGCACCCTGTGGCTGCGGATGCATCATGACGAGGACGTGGATGTCTTCCTCAATGGTGCCCGCGTGCTGACCCGCACCGGCTGGACCCGCGAGTACGTGGAGGAAAAGCTCGATGGCGATGTGATGCTGAAGCCGGGACGGAATGTGCTGGCGATCCACTGCCACCAGAATGGCGGCGGGCAGTATATCGATGCGGGCATTCTGAAGACGCGGACGCCTTGACGGGTCCGCTGCCCGGGGCGATGTCGGTGGATGGCACCGAAGAGCAGGAGCAAGCGCGTCGCGATCGTGACCGGCGCGGGGAATGGGATTGGCGAGGGCATCACCAAGCGGCTGGCGAAGGATGGCTGGCAGGTGGTGGCCGCGGATCTGAATTCACCGCGCAAGGTTGCGGGGATTCATCCGGTGCGATGCGATGTGCGGCAGGAGGCGGACTTGAAAGAGTTGGTTGCAGCCACCCGCAAGAACTTGGGCCGGATCGATGCGATTGTCTCGAATGCCGGGGTAGGTGAGGGTGGCTTGATCGCGCTCACGCATTCGCTGGCGATCAGCATGGGGCCCGAGGTGCGGGTGAACTGCATCTCGCCGGGGTGGATTGATGTCAGTGGCAAGAAGCTGAAGAAGGCCGATCATGCGCAGCACCCGGCGGGACGGGTAGGCGTGCCGGAGGATATCGCGGCGGCGGCGGCCTTCCTCTTGTCCGCTGAGGCGGGCTTCATCACGGGGGCGGAGTTTGTGATCGATGGCGGGATGACCCGGAAGATGATCTACGTAGAGTAGTGAGTGGGACGCGAGCGGCTTGATCTGGCTGCGGCCTCGGTGGAGACTCGGGCATGGATCCGCGTTCGGAGAAAGAGAAGATGCTGGCCGGCGAGCTCTACCTAGCGTTCGGCGAGGAGTTGTTCGGCGAGCGCCAGCGGGCGAAGGCACTTTGCCGGCGCTTCAATGCGACGAGCGAGGAACAGATGGCGGAACGCGACGCGGCGCTGCGTGAGCTGCTAGGGTCCTGTGGGACGAATGCCTTCGTGGAGCCAAGCTTCCGCTGTGACTACGGCTACAACATCCACCTCGGGGATAACTTTTACTCGAACTACGACCTGATCATCCTCGACGTCTGCGAGGTGAGGATCGGGCACAATTGCTTCATCGCACCGCGGGTCTCGATCTTCACGGCAGGGCATCCGCTGGATGCTCCGACCCGGATCAGCGGATTGGAATTCGGCAAGCCGGTGACAATTGGGGACAATGTCTGGATCGGCGGACACGCGGTGATCAATCCGGGCGTGAGGATCGGAAACAATGTCGTGATCGCCGCCGGGGCGGTGGTGACCAAGGATGTGCCGGACAATATGGTCGTGGCGGGAGTGCCGGCGCGGGTGATCCGAGAGCTACCCTCAGCGTGACTCGCCACGGGCGATCCGCAGCCTTTCCCGCAGGGCTGCCTCAAAGATCATGTAGTCCCCGCCATCGGCAAAGCAACGCCGCGGCAGGACGTGGACCATGGCCGGGGTCTGGTAGACCAGGAGATAGGAGCCGATGTCCTTGATCGCGAAGAGGCCCTTCCAGTTCATCAGCGAATCGTTCACGTCGGTGGTCTCACGCAAGCCTTCCTCGCTGATCCGGAAGATGTGGCGACCCAGGACTCCGGCGCTGCGGCCTGCCCTGAGCATCGCCGCGAGCACACTGAAGCCGGCTGTGACCATCACGAAGGAGATCAGCAGAATTCCCCCGATGAGGATCGTGATGACCGTCTTCACCACGTCATGATTGGGGTTGCGCCCGGCCAAGGCATTCCAGACGAGCGCGAAGCTCAGGATGATGCCGGTTATCCAGATTACCTTGTTGCGGACCACGAGATACCAATTGAGGTAGCATAGGTCGCGGCGGGTGATATTTACCTCCGCTTCCAGGTCCTGCGCACTGCCGATCTCGCTAGTCACGGCAGAGCTTATTTCCCGCGCTGGTCCATCGTGCAATCCGGATCCACCGGCACGGGCTTGCCGACCTCCTCCACCGGGTGGGTGAAGAGATATTTCCAGACCTCCTCGTGGATGTATTTGCCGGCACCATCCTTCGGGGCGCTGCCGCCGGGAACGACGGCACCGTGGGCGCGCTTCGGATCGTTCTTCACGTCGGCATCGGTCACCAGGCGGCGGGTATTGCCGTAGGGGAAGGGAGTGTTCTCCACGTTCACGATCGGGCCGTAGTCCTGAAGCTTGAGCATCTGCCAGGAGCGGCAGTAGTGGTCGCCGCTCCAGCCGTCATCGAGCACGTGGCTGAAGCCGAAAAAGCGGTTGGCCGGGGTGGCGGAGGGCAGGGCCTGCCAGGCCTCGTATTGGTCGCGGGGGCCGGAGAACATCACCACGCGGTCGACCTTGATCTGCTTGGCCATGCGCGCGGCGGTGGTGGAGCCGTGGGAGATGCCGGACAGGATGACCTTGTCCCACTGCAGGTCCTTGCCATCGGCTGTCAGGAACTGTTTCCAGTGGCCCTGGGGTTGCTCCTTGTCGAGCCACTTTACGAGGGCCAGGGAGCGGCCCATGATGCTGTCGGCCTTGGGGATGCTGACCTTGTCGCTGAGGTCCTCGCCGGTGGCGGCTTCGAGGCGGATCTTCGAAAGGAAAAGATCATCCTCCGGCGGCTTGCCGGAGTAGAGCTTGGCGAACCAGCCATTGGCGTAGTGGACTTGGATCGCGTGCAGGCCGTAGCCCGAGACGTGCTCGAAGAGGCCCTGGTTGTGACCCATCAGCCAGATCACCAGCTTGCCTTGGTCCGGCACGCGGGTGTCCACGCAGGCGTGCTCGAGGTCCTGCGGCTTGGCGGCATCACCGAAGACGAAGGAGATCTCCGGGTGCTCCTTGGCAGCGGGGTCGATCTCGCTCGCGCGGGCCTTCAGGTCGTAGCGCTGGGGCTTGGAGTCCTTGTAAGCTTCCGGCGCGGCGCTGGCAGCGAAAATGGATGCGCCGAGGGCGCAGAGGGTGCGAGTGAACATAAAAGCAAGCGGTCAGGCTTTCCAAGCGGGGACGGCCTTGGCCATGTCCCACATCATTCGGTCGAGCGCGCCGTCGATGCCCTCACCGCGGGCATTGGTGAAGCCGGCCCAGCACATGCCACTGGCAGTGCGCACCGCGATGGTCGAGGTGCCGGGGAGGCTGCCGTTGTGCCAGCGATTCGGCACGGGATTCACGCACCAGCCGCAGGCATAGCCGGGGTTCGGCGGCCCGGCGGTGAGCATGGTCTTCACCGTCTCATCTCGCAGCACATTCCCAGCTCCGGAATTTGCGGTGTGGATCAGGAACTCTACTAGATCGGATGGGCTGGCCAGCCAACCGCCATGAGAGTCCATACGGCGGATATTCATGCCATAGGGGTTTTCGCCACTGCGGCCGTAGTAGACGACCTCGTTCTCGATCCGCTGTTCGCGGGTATCGCCAGCGATCTTCATGTCGGTGATGCCGCTCTTGGCGAGGACACTGTTCTCGACGAACTGGGCGTAGGTTTTGCCCGTGAGCTTCTCGATGGTGCGGCCCAGAAGGCAGTAGCCGAAGTTTGAATAGGAGTAGTTGGTGCCGGGGGCGTGCTCGAGCGGATGGTCCTTGAGCGTGCGGACGATCAGATCGTGATGGTCGAGGTTCTTGTGCTCGAACATCGGGTCGCTCTTGTTGTTGCCCCAGCCGCCGCAGGTATGGGTGAGCAGGTGGTGGATGGTGATGGACGCCACATCCGGGGGTGCGTCCTTGCCGTAATCTTCGTGAAGGATGCCGCCTTCGCCGAGGACCTTGTCGCTGAGCTTGAGCTTGCCTTGCTCGACCAAGGTGAAGAGGGCCACCGAGGTGATCGGCTTGGAGACACTGGCGATGCGGAAGCGGTGGACCGGGGCCATGGCTTCATTTGCATCCACGTCCGCCATGCCGAAGCCGACGCTGTAGGCGGGCTTCTCACGGTGGGCGAAAGCGACGGAGAGGCCGGGCACCTCGTATTTCTCCATGAAGGCTTTGGCGATCGCGGCGATAGCGTCACGCTCGCCCTTCTCCGGGCGGACCGGTTCGTCGGCGGCATGCAGCACGCGGGGGAGGGCGGCGGCCGAAAGGGTCAGGCCCAGGGTCTGGAGGCAGTGGCGACGGCTCAGGTTAGGCATGGGAGCGCGGGATTCGTGTGCAACGTGGATAGCGGACGAGACCTATCATACAAATTCGGTGGGGGCTTGCCGGGAGACACTGGTGGGCGCAGCATTGCCGGATGGTCCCGAGAACAAGCGGCATCACGGAGAGCGCCCTGTATGTGGATGATCTGGCGCGGGCGGTGGACTTTTACCTGGAGCTGCTCGGCGGGCGGATTGTTCGTCGGGACGAGCGATTTTGTGCGATCCAGCTCAAGCCGGAGCAGGTGCTCCTGCTCTTCCTGCGCGGTCGTTCCGTGGCCAGCGTGGATGTGGGCTTCGGCACGATCATCGGCCACGATGGCGCGGGGCCGCTTCACGTATGCTTCGGCACCGGGGATTCTCCGGTGGCGGTGTGGGAACAACGGCTGGCGGAGCTGGGAATTCCGCTGGAGAGCCGGGTGAACTGGCCGGGCGGGGCGACAAGCCTGTATTTCCGCGATCCGGACGGGCACGCGGTCGAGCTAGCGACGCCGGGGCTGTGGGAAAGCCTCCTGGAGGCGATTCCGATGGATGGGAAAGATTGACTTTAGGTGCGGCGGGCGGGCATTTCCCTTGTGTTACAACATGCAGCCACTGCGCTACCTCTACCGGGACGAATACCTCGTGGCCATCGACAAGCCGGCGGGGATGATCGTGCATGCCGGTAGGGACGAGGAGGGGCCCGAGTGGATTGCCATGAAGCGGGTGCGCGATGAGGTGGGCCACGAGGTCCATGTGGTGCACCGCCTCGACCGGCCGACTTCAGGGGTGCTGCTCTTCGCGCTGGATCGCAAGACCTGTGCGCTGATCCAGCAGATCTTCGAGCTGCGGCGGGTGCAGAAGAGCTATCTGGCGGTGGTGGAAGGCGCGGCTCCGCTGCAATGGGTCTGCGATACACCGCTGCGGAAGTCACCTGAGGAGCCTCTGCTGCATGCCGAGACTGCCTTCGAGCGCCAACTGCATGCCGGAGCAGGAAGCTTTGGCGCGATGCCGGGACTGGAGCTGTCCTTGCTAGAGGCCAAGCCGCATACCGGACGCTATCACCAGATCCGGCGGCACTTGCAGATGACCGGGCATGCGATTGTGGGGGACTACCGCTATGCGGGTGCCGAACGCTGCAATGAACTCGGCGAACTGCTGGGCACCGGGACCCGGATGCTGCTGCAGGCAAAGGCGCTGGAGCTGGAGCATCCGTATAGCGGAGAGATGCTGCGGATCGAAGCACCGGCGGATCCGGACTTTTGCCGGTGCTTTCCAAGCCTGGAGCTGGAGGTGGCTTGAGCTCACCAGGCCACAGGTGAGCTGACTTTGAGGCGGACGAACTTCGTGGCGCTGTCGATCGGGAAGTCGCGGAAGAAATTGCCGTTGGTGCCGGTCTGCTCGGCGGGGAGGGCGGGGGACCAGGTGGTGAGCTTGCTGGCGGCCTCCACGGTGTAGGTCAGCTCGGGCGCGGACTTCCGGTAGGTGAAGCGCATCATTCCGGTGTTGAAGGATGTTGCCGGGAGGAGGGAGTGGTCGGTGAGCGTGGGGTCCATGCCCTGCGAATATTCGATCAGGTTCATGGTCCCGTCGTGGTCCGGGTCATCCGTGGAGCCTGCGCCGATGCCACCATCGGGCAAGGCGAAGTGTTGGTCGCGCCAGCTCTGGAGATTGGAGAGGTATTCATCGGCACCGATGTCCACGCGGCCCCCGGCGACACGGCTCTGGCCGCCATAGTCCTTCTCACCCTCTGCCGGGGTGAAGGGCTGGGCTGCGCTGTCGCCGCTGTCCTTGGCAGGGGATGTGGCAGTGAGCATGAAGTCCGAGGGACCGGATGCGACTGTGGGCGCGGCTGCAGAGAGGTCGAGTGCAGCACTTGTTAGAGTCGAATGTGAGTCGCCGGAGGCTGTCTGCCAGGCGGCGAAGGTGGACTTGGCGCTGCCATTCCAGATGAACTCGATGTCACCGCTGGCGGGGATCTTGTAGAGGTTCCAGTCGATCGCGCCGGATGCCAGGCTGCCGGTGTTGTTGTCCTTGAGGATGAATTGCGCAAACTGCGCTGTTGAGGCCATCAGGTTGCGGCGGATGGTGACGGAGCTGACGTGGTTCTGGATCGAGAACTGGCCGCCACCTTGAGCCACGGTGTCGTTGTCGTAGATCGTGTTGTTGGTGAAGGAGGAGTTGGTAATGCCGCCATTGGTGGACCCGGAGCCGCCGATCACGATGCCGCCGACATGGCAGTGGTGGAGGATGTTGTTCCGGACGATCACGTTGCTCACGAGCTTGCCGGTGTTCTCGCTGCCGGCGGAGACGGCGTAGTTGCAGTCGTAGACGTGGTTGCGCTCAATCAGGATATCCCGGCCACCATCGACATAGATGCCGGGCGCGCTGCGGGTGCCATTGCCGCCGCCGGTAGTGAAGTTGCCGCCGTAGGCCGGGTTGAATTTCGAATCGATGCGATAGACCGTATT
The DNA here is from genome assembly GCF_000739615.1 of Haloferula sp. BvORR071. Taxonomy (GTDB): domain Bacteria; phylum Verrucomicrobiota; class Verrucomicrobiia; order Verrucomicrobiales; family Akkermansiaceae; genus Haloferula. Next base: position 93,813 of record NZ_BATP01000005.1, on the reverse strand, counting down.
GCCGCGACAGATGCCATTGCGGGCTTGGTCGAGGGCCTCGGTGGGAGCGGTGCCTTCAAAGCCGATGAAGTCGATGCCGATGTTGTTGCAGTCGTGCACCGTGTTATTGGTCACGGTGAAATTGGTGACGTTGCCGTTCAGCACGACCGATTCGCTGGCACCGGTGCGGAGGGCGTAGACTTCGCAGCCGTCGATGGTGACCTTGCCAATCGGGGAAGCGGTATCGCCGTAGACTGCGATGCCGAAAGCATTCGCATTGAAATTGTTCAGGGTTGGACTGCTTTGCCAGATGTCGTGGATCTTGCAGCCAGAGAGGGAGATCTCGCTGGAGCTGCCATTGATGTAGATGCCAGCAGGGAGCTGTGCGCGTTGCTCGGCGGCGGTGCCGCCGGTTTTGTAATTCGCGATCTCGAGGTCTTGGAGAATGATGCGATTGGAGCTCTCGATTTTGAGGACAGCGCTCAGGCCGCTCGGCGGGATGACGCCGTTCTGGGAGATCACCACCGCGCCAGGATCGCCGGGGAATTTGCGGAAGGTGATGGGAGCTCCCGAAGTGCTGCCGCGGTTGCTCAGGGTGACGCGCTCCGAGTAGGTGCCAGCGTGAATATTGACGACATCGCCGGGTAGGGCCAAGCTGGCGGATTTTTGCACGCTGCGCCACGGAGCCTCTTCGGAGCCGGGGTTTGAATCGTTGCCGGTAATCGCGACATGGCGCTCTGCGGCGATGGCGCAAGTCGTAGGCATCGCGACCATCATGGCAAGAGTCGTAACATCACGAGGCCGCGGAATCATGGGGCGGCACGCTAAGAGCTAGAAGCGGCCTTGGCGAGAAAAGCTCGTCTAGCCCTGCTTGTCAGGGAGGTCCTCATCTCAGCCAGTGGCGATTGCGGCCGATCATGGTTCGCAATGTCGTACCATGAGGCGATCGAGCGGCGCAGAGATTTATCCGCTTGAATGCCATTTGGACATCCTTGGAGATGCGGGCTAATGTGATAGGATGAAAGCGCTTCTTCCGCTCCTCGGCCTACCGTTGCTGTTTGCCTCCTGCACTACCAGCACGTCTCCAGCCAAGCCTTTGGCCACGGAGGCCAAGGTCGACCTGAAGCGCTACACTGGCAAGTGGTATGAGATCGCGCGCTATCCGAAGTGGTTTCAGACCGGCTGTGTTTCGGCGACGGCAGACTATTCGCGGAACAAGGATGGCACGATCCGCGTGGTGAATACCTGTCTGCGCGGCGATGGCTCATCGCGAAGCATCGAGGGCATAGCGACGCCGGTGGACGCCAAGGCGAATCGGCTGAAGGTGAGTTTTCCGAACAACTGGTATTCGAAGGCAGTACCGGTTCCGGCAGAAGGGAACTATTGGATTATTGATGTGAGTCCGGACTACAGCCGCGCGGTGGTCGGCACGCCGGACCGCCGCAGTCTGTGGTTCCTGGCTCGTTCGCCGAAAATCGCGGCGAAGGACTTTGAGTCGATGAAGGCAATCGCCACGGCGCAGGGATTTGATATGTCGGCGCTGGCGATCGATGGACACACAAAGATCGATAGCCGTGGGCGTGCGACGGTGCAAGTGGCATCGGCACGGCCAGGCAAGACCAAGCGATAAGGAGCAATGCAGGTCGTTTTGTATTGATGTTGAATGTCCTGATGCAGATTCCGATCTTCTTTTGGAGGGGGCTCCTGGTGGCGGAATTCTTCATAACTTCTTCCTCGCTTCATGGGGATTTGATTGTCTATCATCCGCATTACTTGGAAAAACCTATATGAAGCGTTCCTCCAGACGATTCCGCCGGCTTGCTCCTCTCCTTGCTCTGCCCACGTCGATACTTTCAGCAACGGCGACTTCCGACGACGATAGCGGGGATAAGACTTACATCATTGCCACCCCGGGCGGGCAGACGCCGGACGGCCAAGATACAATGCACGGGGCGAGCATTTTCGCGCTTTCGGAACGTGGCTTGGCGTACCGGGCCAAGTCGGTCACGTCGGGCGTCGATACCTTGTATGCGGTGCGGCATAGCGGCACGAGTGTGATCCTGAAACAAGGGACAGTGGTCCCTGGCTTTGGGACCATTGAAGGAATGCTTGGCAAGATTGCGACCAACAACGCCGGTGAAACCGTGACGATTGTGAATATCCGGGATGCCGGGGGTGTGTTGAGGGATGCTTTGGTTGCCGGGAGCTCGCCGCTGAATCTGCGGGTCGTGGCCATCGAAGATCAGACTGTTCCAGGTGGCGTTGGGCAGTTCAATAGCTTCGGCGAACCAAGGATCAACGATTTGGGGCAGGTGAGCTTCTGGGCTGCCATCAAAAACACGGGCAGTGCGCTCATCGGCTCCAATGCAGTCTACCTCAGCCAGCCGGATGGAAGTCTGGTGGAGGTGGCCCGTACGCAGCAGCCAGCACCCGGCGAGACCTCGAAGATCGATACTCTCAACAGCAGCCCTCAGTTGAAAGGGGCTGAGCAGTTGCATTTCGGTGCCTGGATCAAGGACTCGGCTTATGGCACCGGCTACAACTATGCCGCCTACCGCCGCGAGGCTGCCGGGTCGATCACTCAGCTTTTCCGGTCACTCCAGCCGGCACCGGGTACTCCGGATTTCTTCGGCGGCGGTGGTCTTATCCTGGGCACACATTCCAGCGGGAACTACACGGTCTATTCGAACTTGGTCAACAGCGCCAAGACACAGGTGGGCTGGGGCATCTTTACAGGTAGCAATAGCGCGAACCTGAGTCCGGCGGCTTTGAGCGGCCAGACAGCCCCTTCCGGGGCGGGGACCTACAGCTCCTTCAGTCAATCGAGTTCGGTCAACGGTGATGGCAAGGTTGCCTACATCGGTTATTGCAGTGGCGGGACCGCGGTGTCGGGACTGTTCACTTACAAGGCCGGTACACAGAATCTGTTGCTCAAGAACGGCAGCACGGCTCCCGGTGGGAATACCTTCACCGGATTCGAGTTCCCGGTCATCAATGACAGCGGCACGATCCTTTTTGCTGCGAGTTTGAACGGCAACCAAACCCTCCAGGGAATCTACCTCACGGATGGCATCGATGTCATCAAGGTGGTGCAGGCCGGCGATACCGTGGACGGGCGGACTGTTCAGAGCATCGGGGTCGATCCGAAGGCCTTCAACGGTTTCAATCAAGTGGCCTACCAGGCATCGCTCTCCGGCGGCGCGAATGGACCGAGTATCTTGCTCTTCGCCCCGCGCTTGGAGTGGCGTGGCTTGATTGGAGGCGAGTGGGGAGACGCCTTCAATTGGACCGCGAGCCTGGTGCCGTCAGATTACAACCACGTGGACATCATTCCACCTGATCCTATCGAGGTCTTAGGTCCGCTGGCGGATACCACGGTCGGCAGCCTGACGGTTGGCTCGGAGTCGGAAGGTGCGGGTCTTACGGGTTTTACCCTGCGATCGGGTAAGTTCACGGCGGTGGACGGGGTGACCGTGGCGAAAGGCGGAAAACTCGCTGGTGTGGGGAGCATTGAGGGTAAGGTGACGAACGCTTCCCTGGTTTCCCCGGGAAATTCTGCCGGGCGCATCCGAATCGTTGGGAATTACGGCCAAAGCCAAGCTGGTAGCCTGAAGGTGGAAATCTCAGGCCAAGCGGCAGGACAATACGATGTCCTCGAGATTGAAGGCGATGCGATCCTGTCGGGAACCTTGGACGTCCAACTCTTGGGCAGCGCGATCCAGGATCTGTCTGCGGGGGCCGAGATCCCTTTCCTTACCGCCACCGGCCAGATCACCGGCCAGTTTGGCAATCTGCCGAACGGAACCCGAGTGCAGGTTGCCAGCGGGCTCGCCTCTTTTGCGATTTCCTACCGGGAGCATTCGGTAGTTCTGGCGGATTTCCAGCGCATCGACAGCACTGCTGACAGTGATGCGGACGGCATCCCGGACTCCTGGATGGTGGAACATTTCGGCTTGGCCACCGGGAATGCGGCGAGCGGATCCGCAGCTGGCTCCGATGCTGATGGCGACGGCAGGACCAACTTGGATGAATACCTTGCGGGCACGGATCCAAACAATGGGGCGGACCGCTTCGCGGCGGTAGTGAGTGAAGTGGACTCCAGCAAAGTGACGATCCGTTTCGCGAGTTTGGCGGGGCACAACTACAGCATTGAGTTCAGCGAGAATCTCGCGCCCGGCTCATGGGAAACCGTCCGCTCCGGGATCGCAGGTGATGGCAGCGAGAAGGAGATCAGCTTGGACCGCGAAGCAGCGGCAAGCCGAGGATACTATCGCGTCACGGTAGCCCGCTGAGAATCTGTGGTGGACTGCAGCGGCGTCGACAAGCTGCGGTCCACCCTGCAAGCTCGGGGCGCGATGAAACGCAAGGATGCCCCGAATCGTCGTCTGGTGCTTCTGGTGATGCCGCCGGTGCGGGAGCTGGATCTGGTGGGCATTGTGGATGTGTTCGCTTCGGCGAACCGGTTGCTGCCATCTGAACGACGTTATCAGATCGAGATCGTGACGACCTCCAGGGAGCCGAATATCGCGGGGATGCAGGGGCTTTCCTTCGCGGGTGGGAAACACTACTCGCGAGTGAAAGGGGAGATCGACACCTTGCTCGTCCCTGGAGGTGCGGGCGTGGAGACTCAGGTGCCCACTGCAGCGGTCCTCTCGTGGTTGCGGCGGCAGGCAGAGGCTTCCCGGCGGGTTGGATCGATTTGCACGGGGGCTTTCATGCTCGCGCATGCCGGGCTGCTGGATGGCCGTCGCGCGACCACGCATTGGGCTTTTGCGAAGGAGCTCGCCTCGCGCTTTCCTGCGGTGAAGGTGGACCCCGTACCCATTTGGATTCGCGAGGACAAGTTTTACAGCTCCGCAGGAGTGACTTCGGGTATCGATCTCTGCCTTGCGCTTTTGGAGGAGGATCACGGGCGGGACCTCGCGCTGGAGGTTGCGCGCAAGCTGGTGGTCTTCCTATGCCGGCCGGGAAACCAGGCGCAATTCAGTGTCTCGCTCCAGCAGCAAGCTGCCGAGAGCCGGCCGCTGCGGGATCTGCAAATGTGAATCTTGGATCATCTCGATGCGGATCTTTCGATTCCCGCCTTGGCTGCCCGCGTCGCCATGAGCGAACGGAATTTCCAGCGGGTCTTCTCCCGCGAGATCGGGAAGTCCCCGGCACACTACGTGGAGGAAGTCCGGATCGAAGCGGTGCGGCGCAAGCTGGAGCGTTCAACGGAAAGCATCGAAGAGATCGCCTGTGCCTGTGGCTTCAAAAGCGCAGATGTGATGGGGCGCAGCTTCCACCGCTTGCTGGACTCGACTCCGCTGGAGTATCGTTCGCGCTTCCGCTCTTCAGGTGCGGGAAGCAGCTCGTCCGACAAGGGGCGCGCCAAGGGAATGGCGTAAATCGTCGGATCACTGTCGTGGGGAATCCGGGCGCTGCGGTGGCAAGCTGGCGCCGCCATGAATCATCGAATTGCCGACATCGTCATCCCCGACAGCAAGCTGGCCGCCGAAGCCACGGAGCTGCTGCGGGAGCATGGGACGGAGCTGCTCTACAACCACTCCCTCCGCGTCTTCATCTTTGCCGCCCTGCGTGGGAAGCGGGAGAAAATGAAGTATGATCCGGAATTGCTCTACATCAGCGCAGTTTTCCACGATCTTGGGCTAGTGTCGCCCTATAGCAGCGCGGATGAGCGCTTCGAGGTGGACGGTGCGAATGCGGCCCGGGCCTTTCTCCAGCAGCACGGCATTCCAGAGCAGACCGCGGACATTGCCTGGGATGCCATCGCGCTGCACACCACTCCGGGGATCACGAAGTGGAAGAAAGCGGAGGTGGCCTTGCTGGCGAATGGCGTCAAACTCGACGTCGTAGGTGTCGGCTACGAGGAGCTCTCACGGGAGCAGCGCGAGGAAATCGTGGCGGCCTTCCCGAGGCCGAACTTCAAGCAGGAGATCGTGCACGCTTTCTTCGATGGCATCTCGCACAAGCCATTCACCTGCTATGGCAATATCAAGGCCGATGTCTGCGAGCGCCTCTTGCCGGGCTACAAGAGGCCGAACTTCGTCGAGATGATCGAGAACTCGCCTTGGGCGGAATGAACCCCGCCCGGTCCGCACGGGAGACTGTGCGGACCCTTTTGCCTTCCTTCGCGTGATCCTAGTGGGTCCGCTTCCAGAGGTAGATCCAGCGCTCGGAGACGACCTTGCCATTCTCGTCCTGGAGCTCGCAGGTCATGTCGATGTCGTTCACGTCCTTCGAAGGATCGAGCACGAAGAAGGCGCGGAGAACCTGCGGCATGTGGAGCTGGTCGCTGCGGCCGATGCCGGCGGGAACGTCATCGACATTCGGCATGCTCAGGTCGGTGAGGCCCACGTGCAGGAGCTTGACCCCGGCTTGGTTCACGGTGACGACCGGCTTGAACTTCGAGGCGTCGTCCCATTTCGGGTCGCCGACCTTCTTCTCCGGGTTGAGCGGCTTGGCGAAGTCGATGCTCATCAGCACCTCGTCCGGCTTCTGCACGGGATTGCCGGCGCGAGTGGCGCGCACGGCGAAGAGACCGGAGGGTGGCAGGTCGCGGACCCACTTGAGCTTGTAATGGACGCGGAAAGGCTTGCCGACTTCGGGCGCGGGAGTCGGCTCCCAGACGAGGATCACGTTGTCATTGGTCTCATCGATGGTCGGCATCTCGATGAGGTGGAGCTTGCCGTTGTCGAAGCCGGATATGGGCTCGACCTTCACGCTCGGGCGATTGTGGTAGCCCGCTTCCACATCCTGATAGGATGCGAAGGAGCGGTCGCGCTGGACGAGGGCCCAAGAACGCGGCTTCTCCATGGTGAAGACACAGTGGCGGAACTGGTCCTTGGTGTGTTCCAGCGGGCGGTAGTGCAGGTTGCCGCTGCCAAGCTCCATCAGGAAGCCGTCGCTATCGTGGACCTCGGGACGGAAGTCGTAGGGCCGCGGGTGGGTATTCTCGCCGAACCAGAACATGCTGGAGAAAGGGGCGAGGCCAAGCTGCTGGACCGGGCGGCGCAGGGTCAGCTCCGCCTCCACGTCCATCACCGTTTCCACACCGGGTGTGACGGTAAACTTGTAAGCTCCCGCGACGCTCTCGCCTTCCAGCAGGGCGGTGGCGGTCAGGGACTTGGCGTCCTTCTCCGGGTGATCGAGGTGGAACTCGCTGAAGTCCGGGAATTCCTCCGCCACACCGGGCAGGCCGCTGTTGATCGAGAGGCCGCGGGCGGACAGGCCGTAGGGCGCGTCCTTCGGGATCGCGCGGAAGTAGCTGGCCCCGAGGAAGACCAGGAACTCGTCCATGTACTTCTCCGAGTTCAGGTGAGTGCGCGCGCGCCAGCCGGCGTAGCCGGGAGGCGGCGGGGTGCCCGCGGGGATCTTGTTCTTGCCGTAGTCGAAGAGCGAGGTGTCGAAGTCCAGATGCTTGGCCTCGCCGTTGTTCACTTCGTAGAGCGAGACGGTCTTCTTGGCGGTCCAGCCGGGGTGGAAGAAGTCGATCGAGAAGGGGCCCTCGCCCCACCACAGGCCGGACTCCATCTTGAAGCGGATGTCACGGTGCTGGTCGTAGGTAAGCTTCGCCCAGAAGTCGTCGAGCTTGGCGCCGTGGGGCGCGTAGGGCTTGGCGGCGAGATCGCGCGCCTTGGCGCAGAGGCGGTCGAAGTCGGTTTCGGCGGCGGCCGGCAGGCAAGCGGAAAGGGCGGAGCCAAGCAGCAAGGAGGCGCTCAGAAGGTGGCGACGGGATTTCATGGGTGGAGCAGTGGCGGCAGGCCGGGGCCTTTGTCGCACCCAACAGCCTGCGTGGCAAGGATCTGCGACGTCTTGCCGGTCCTTGCGATTACGATTCCGGCCGAGTCTTCCCATCGACCGCTGGAAAGATCCGCCTAACATCCCCGGCCATGCGCTACGCCCTCAGGCAGAAATTCTGGAGTTTCGGGGAAGATTTCACCATCCGCGACGACGAGGGCAGGGACTGCTACATCGTGGACGGGCGCGTCTTCAGCTTCGGCGACAAACTCTCGATCCATGACATGGAGGGCAGGGAGGTGGCCTACATCGAGCAACGCCTCCTCTCCTGGGGGCCGAAGTATGAGATCCACCGCCCGGGGCGGGATGTGGTGGAGGTGGCCAAGGAGCACTTCACCTTCTTCTACTGCAAGTTCACGGTGGATGGTCCGGGCAGCGAAGAGGACTACGAGGCCGACGGTGACTTCTTCGACCACGAGTATCTACTGAAGTGGTCCGGGCAAACGGTCGGGCGGGTGAGCAAGGAGTGGTTCACCTTCAGCGACAGCTACGGGATCGAGATCGGGGGTAGCGAAGATCCGGTGCTGCTACTGGCAATTACGGTGGTGATCGATATGGTCTGCCACGATGAGAAGAAGCACTGAGGGCAGTCGGACATTTCAGTCTTTCCCATGGGCGAGACGGCGTGAAAGATCGCCGCCCGTCGATGCCGTCACCGAACGAAACTCCCGCCATGGCCCGCTGGCTGTCCGAACGCCAGCAACTGGAGAGCGAACTCGGCGAGAAGATCACGCTGGATGCTCTAACGGGACCGCGTGGTCTAGCGGGAGGTAGTGCCCTTATGGACGATGCCGGTGGCGCGGCGGGCTGGTTGATCGCGCAGCGCAAGGCCGGGCACCGACACTCGATCGATGATGTGCTGACGGCTTGGTATGCGCTGCAGGTTTCGCCGCCGGTGACGGAGCATCTGGATCTTGGGACCGGGATCGGCACGGTGGGGCTGCTGACGCTGTGGGGAATGGGCCCAGTGGCGCGGCTCACTTGTGTCGAGGCGCAGGAGATCAGCTATCGGCTACTGCAATCAAATCTGGATGCGAACGGGATCCGGGAGCGGGTGGATTGCTCGCACGGGGATCTGCGCGAGTTGGCGCTGGGCCGCAAGTTTCCACTGGTGACAGGGAGTCCGCCCTACTTCCCGGCGAATGCCGGGGTGGTACCGCAGGACTCGCAGAAGGCACATGCGCGCTTCGAGTTGCGCGGGGATGTCTCCGACTATGCGAAGGCGGCGGTGAAGCATCTCGCGCCCGGCGGTTGGTTCGTGCTGTGTTTTCCCTTTCCGCAGAAGCAACGGGCGCTGGACGGCATCGCGGCTGCTGGGCTCGCCACGGTGAAGCTGCGGGATGTGGTTCCACGTGAGAGCTTGCCGCCTCTGTTCTCGCTCTACGCTTGCCGGCACCGGGATGAAGTGGGGGACGTGGCGATGGAGGTAGAAGAGCCTTTCACGGTCCGCGAGCAGAGCGGCCGCCTCACTGCGCAGATGGCGGCGGTGCGACGCGGTTTCGGTTTCGAAGATGGCGCGGCGCACGGCGGGCATGAAGCGCCAAGGATGGCTTGAGTTCCCACCTCCAATCGTCTCTTCTAGTTCCTCATGAGCACCCCGGTTTGTCCCATCTGTGAGTCGTCTGAAGTTTTGGTCCACTCGGATCACTACGAGTGCCTGACCTGTGGGCACGAGTGGCCGAAGGAATCCCTGGCCGATGAGCCCGCTGCCGACCGCGTGGTCAAGGACGCCTACGGTCACGTCCTCGCGAATGGGGATGTCGTTGCGATGATCAAGGATCTCAAGCTGAAGGGCTCCTCGCAGACCCTGAAGATCGGCACGAAGTCGAATGCCATCCGCCTGGGGGATGGCGATCACGAGATCTCCTGCAAGATGGACGGACTCGCGATCGGCTTGAAGGCGTGCTTCGTGAAGAAAGTGAATGCCTGAGGCAAGGATAGGGCCGCCTTGAAAGGCGACTGCGAGGCAGGGCTCCAGATCGCCGGACCCCTGCCTGCTTTGCAAATCAATGAGCCGCTTTCAGCAGCCCGCCGAGGAGCTTCGGCAAGGCGATACCGTAGACGTTCACTTCCAGCGGGCTTTCGTCCGGATCGCTGCTGGTGATGGTCAGCTTCGCGGATTTCAGGCCGGGTGAGGTCGGCGCGAAGCGGACCGCGCAGCTCGTGCTGGAGCTCCCCGGAACAGTCGAGGCGGGCAGGCCCGTGATGGCGAAGTGCCCTGCTCCGCCGCCACTAAGGGTGGCAGCGACTCCCGTGAGGGGCGCGGTGCCGCTGGTATTGCGGATGGTGAGCGTGAGGGTTTCGGGGCTGGCGATTCTGACCAGTCCGAAGCTGAGGATGGCCCCATTTGACAAGACCCGGCCGTTGCCGGTCTCCACGGAGATATCGGGAGATCCGGTGGTCACGAAGCTGGCGATAGCACCGCTTTGCTCAGCCGGTGTCTCGTCATTCACCGCGACTGCACGGAAGTAGTAGGTTGTTTCCGGGGCCAATCCGCTGAGGGGCACCTGGACATTCACCGGCTCGGTTCCTGCCGGGACGGTCGCCGCCGAGACGGTGGTGAAACTGGAGAGATCGGGGCTGGTGCCATACTGGAAGCTGACCGTGGTCGGGTAGCCGCCGGGGTTCACGCTCGCATGGAGGGTTGCGGTGCTAGCGGCAATCTCCGTTGCGGCTTCGGTTTCGATTTCCGCGCCGAAGAGGATGCGGAAGATCGAGCCACCGCCGGCGGGCTTGCCGTCTTCCGTCACGCCGCCAAAGGAGGTGGTGCCATAGAGGCAGCCATCGCTGGCGGCCGTCAGACCCGCCAAGGGACTTGCACCATGGATTCCGTCGAACTGGAGCACGGTGGAGAACTCGCCATTCTTGGTGATCCTGAACAGGCTGCCCACCTCTTGCCAAGTCGATTGAAGGCCGCGCGTGGCACCATAAAGCGCTCCATCCGGAGCTTCCACCAGTTGCCCCACGGGATAGGCATCAGCGCCAGGGCTGAACGCATGCAAGGTGGTAATCTCACCGGAGGGTGTGACCTTGAAGATCGTGCCGGTGCTGGTCGGGCCTCCCTCGGGCGTCACCCCGTAGAAGTTGCCATCGGAGGCTTCGATCAAGCCGGTCGACGGGTGTCTGCTACCCTCCTCGGTATTGCCGAACTCAGCCAAGGTGGTGAGCACTCCCTCGGGGCTGACCTTGAACACCGTGCCAGTTTGCTCGGCCCCGCCGTGAATCGTGGTGCCATAGAGACTGCCGTCCGAGCCATAAACCAGGCCGGGTGCCGGGTAGGAGGACGTTTCCCCGTCGAACTCCGCGATCACCGTGAAGTTTCCAGCAGGGTCGAGCTTGAAGACGGTGCCGCCATAGAAGCTGCCACCATATTGGGTGGTGCCGTAGAAGTTGCCGTCCGGGCCCTTGGTGAGGCCGTTGAGCCGGTTACCGACGCCCTCTCCGAGAGTGAGGAAGTCCACGCGTTGATAGGCTTCATCAAGGGTGTAGATCTGGCCTTGGTTCTGTTCCCCGCCAGCGGTGTCGAAACCGAAGATGGTCCCGTCCTCTCCCTCTATCAAGCCGGAGTCGTAGGGCATGTAGATGTGATTTGTGTCGATAGGCGAGCCCGGGAAAAGGTTGAAGTCTCCCTGCGGCGTGAACCTGAAAATCGCATTGCCGAAATCTCCGTTGCTGCGGGTGCTTCCGTAGAAGCTGCCATCGCTCGCCTGCAAGAGCTTGGAGGCGGGCTGATTGTCCGGCAGGGGTTTGAAGCTGCTGATCACGGTGATCTCACCGGTCGCGCTCACGCGGAATGCCGAACCGCAATTGAATGCGCCACCAAAGCGGCTGAGACCCAGGAAGGTCCCATCCGGCTGCGGGATCACGCCACCGAAGGGATGGGCCGCTCCGCCGGATTCTGAATTCAAATTCGCGAATGTGCTCAGGCCTCCCGACTTCCCGCAGCGGTAGATCGTGCCGACGCCGAAAGCACCACCATATCCCGTGGTGCCATAGAGCATGCCATCCGGTCCTTCGACCAGCAAACCGGTGGGGAGGTCGTTTACCGTCGGATCGAATTCGGCAATCCGCGAGACTGTGCCCGCTTCGACTTTGAAGAGGTGCCAACTTGTCCCAATGCCACCGATATAGTTCACGCCGTAGAAATTCCCGTCCGAGGCCTGCATGAGGCTCTGCGGCTGGGCGTAGGCGATGTTCGGAAGACCCGCGAAATTCGCGACCACGCTTGCGTTGCCGGAAGGCGTGACTTGGTAGACCACGGGGCTTCCCGCGGAGTTCTCCCGGTTGATGCCGTAGAAGTTCCCATCAGTTCCCTGGATAGGATTGGTCAAGGAACCCCAGCCGACGGCGTCGTGGCTCCAGTCATGCAGCGTCGTCAGGACACCGTCAGGCGTGATCTGGAAGAAGGTGCCCAGTCCATTCGCTCCGCCTTCAATCGTGCAGCCGTAGAAGTTGCCATCTTGCTGCGATCGGAGCAGCGCCAAGCCAGGCCCGAAACCATCGGCCCCGCCACTGAATTCGTGCAGCATTGTGAACTCACCTTCCGGGGTGATCCGGTAGATCGTCCCGCCGCCACTTGCTCCGCCACGCATGGCGGTTCCGTAGAAGTTTCCGTCCGCGCCTGGAGTCAGGTAGGTCCCCGGAAGCTCGCCATCGAAGACCGCGAAATGGTGGAGGGTGGTGATCGTTCCATCAGTCGCGATCTTGAAAATGGTGCCGGAACCGTAGGCGCCGTAACCGGAGGTTCCGTAGAGGTTTCCTGCCGCGTCGGACACTAGGCTTCCGTCCGGGTAGATGCCGTGAAGCTCGAAGGCATGCAAGGCCTCGAGGCGCGGCAGGGCGTGGGCTGTAGGGAGGATTGTGACTGCGCCCGATAGGGAGACTGCGGTCATCAAGACGAGCGGACGAAACGAGGAGAGTTTCATGGAGATGAGATGATTGGTGTTAGGGTAGCGCTGGGAGATATGCTAAAATGATTTTGAGTTGTCGATATTTTAGGGGTGTGTGGAGTGTTGTTTTGTGTATCCTCTTTGAGGCTGAGGTGTTTGGGTGCGGTGGTGCCGATTGTGGCGAAAATGGTGCCGCGCGCGGGTGGACACGATGCCTCGCGGATGAGTTGAGGGAGGATATCGGCTGCGTCTGCCGAAGCTTTATCCCGCGATGCTCCTTGCACGCTCTAACAGCTTGCCGATACTCTCTGCATCCATCGGATTCTGGTAGCAGCAGCACAGGACATCGCCGCCGATGCACCAGATCTCGCCCCGAGGCGCGGAGGTAAGCTGGGCGCGGACCTCCGGTGTCAGGAAGTGTTGTCCGGTGGCGGTATCGCCATCGATCGACCACTCCTTGGCCAGATCCGCGAAGGTAGGGTCCTTGTTCTCCTGCCGGCGCATCAGCTTGCGGGCGATCTTGCCCAAGCGCCACATGAAGAAGGCATTCGGCCAACCGACGGTAGCATCCGGCCATTTCTTTGGCAGGACCACCAAGGTGCGGTAGTGTTCCTGGGTGGATTTGCCGGAGCCGGTGACGAACTCGTATTCGCAGAGGTAGCAGCAGCCCCCGGAGGTGCTGCGGGTGGCGATCCAGCAGAGGCACCCGGGACCGTTGCGGAGATCGGTAGCATTCTTGAAGACCTCGAGGCCTTGAAAGAATGCGGATTTCTCCTCGGCAGTTGGTTCCAGTGTGACTTGGTAGCCGAGCGTGCGGAGCTTGTTTGCGATCCCTTGGCGGCGGTCGCGGTGGAGCTTCCTCATCAGGAAGACCGCGATGGCGAGCGAGATGAAGAACGGCCAGACCGCGATTGCGAAAATCCACAGGCCCAGCCCTTTGGTGACCGGGTGGGAGCTCAGGAAGAACATCAGCGCGAGCATTCCCGCCAGGCCGAGCAGGCAGATCAGGAGCCATTTTCCCGTGTGGCGGCTGGCAGAGCGGTAGGCGGGTGATGGCATGAGTGAGGGATGGGTGCGAAAGTCAGCTTTTGGGATGGCTGCCTTCAGATCTGTTCTAGCAGTTGAAGTATCTGACGACGGTGTTCTAGTTTATCCCAAGCCCGCTCCAATTGCCATGCCCAGCTCCTCGAAACGTTCAGAGGCCGATGACACCATCTTCTCGGCTATTCTTCCGAGTGAAGAGGTTGTTCAAGGTGCGGACGAAATTACGAGGAAGGTCTACCTCGATCATGGCCTGGACGGGAAGCCGCGGCCCATAAGCCAATTTCACGTTACCCTGGTCTATTTCGGGCTCTATGTGGACCTACAAGGCGACGGGATGGAATGGGTGAAGCGTGTGTGTGCGATTGCATCGGCCCGCACTTCGCCCTTTCAAGGGAATCTCAACCAAATCGGGCATTTCTTCAAACCTCCGGGACGCTCCGCTCCCTTGGTTTTGGCAAACGATCAGAAACAGCCGGGGTTCGAGGCCTGCTACAACGAGGCCTTCGATGAAGCAAAGGCGGTAGGCCTGAATGTGAAGCGGGAGAAATTTAATCCCCATCTCACGACGGGCTACTCGGTCAAACGTGTTTCTTTCCAGCCGATTGATGTGCTCTCGTGGGACGTTGGTGAGATCGTGCTGCTCCGGAGCTTCCATGGGCTGACCCGCTATGAAGAGTTGGGGCGCTGGGCTTTGAATGGGGAGGGGTGGTGAAAAGGAAGTAGCCCTGAAAAGTTTTTCGCCGGAAAATGTCCAGACGCGCGGCTGCCGTCCGTCGCTATGATGAAACACCGTCTCACCAAACCAAAACCGCCGCCATGTCCTCCGAAACCAACGCTACCACTGGAACCGTCCGCCTTCACCGTGTGCTCCGCGCCAAGCCGGAGCGGGTTTACCGCGCTTTCACCGATCCCGATGCGATGGCCAAGTGGCTGCCGCCGCACGGCTTCACCTGCAAGGTTCACCACATGGACGTGAAAGTCGGTGGTACCTTCCAGATGTCCTTCACCAACTTCAGCACCGGCAATGGCCACTCCTTTGGCGGGAAGTATCTCGAACTCGAACCTAACAAGCGGCTTCGCTATGATGACAAGTTCGACGATCCGAATCTCCCCGGCACCATGATTACCACTGTCGAGCTCCGTGAAGTATTCTGTGGCACGGAGCTGAATGTAGTGCAGGAAGGCATCCCGGCCATGATCCCGGTGGAAGCCTGCTACATGGGCTGGCAGGAATCGCTGCAGCTCCTGACCCTGCTGACCGAGCCTGAGATCCCAGATCACGGCTGAAATCTGGTGGCGGCAAGCGGGCTGTCCGACTGTTTTCTTGGCACTTGGAAAAATGGATAGAGTGCTGTAGGAATAGGCGGGACAGCCGCGAGAATCCGTATGCACCCGACGATTCGCCCAAGCCTCCTTTTCACCCTGGCCGTGCTGTGTGCCGGCAGTGCTGCCGCAGCCAATCCGCAACTCGGGATCAGCAGGGGAACGGGGGCGAATATGGTGGTCTCTTGGTTCGGGACGACCGGGGTTTCCTACCAACTGCAGACCAATACGGCCCTCGGGACTTGGGTGGATACCGGCGCGCCGATCAGCGGCGCGAACGCTGCGATCAATGTCACGGTTCCCATCACGGGGAAACCGCAGGCCTTCTTCCGCCTCAAGCCGCCGCCGCCCGATGTCATTACCGCGGTCTTCGTGACAAGCTCGGGAGTTCTCAACGTCACCGGCGGGGATCAGGACAATGTCATCACCATCAGCCGTGATGCGGCGGGGAATCTGCGAGTGAATGGCGGTGCTGTGACGATCACCGGTGGCAGCTCCACTGTGGCCAATACTGCCCGCATCGATATCTTTGGCAGGGATGGCGATGACCATCTCACGCTGGATGAATCCCTGGGAGCTCTTCCAGCGGCACGGCTCTTCGGCGAAGCTGGTAATGACACCCTCACCGGGAGCTCCGGCGCCGATCTGCTGGATGGCGGCACGGGTGATGATGCTCTCTTCGGTAAGGGTGGCGTGGACAATCTGCTCGGCGGGGATGGCAATGACCTCCTCACCGGTGGCGATGGCGATGATCTGGTCTCCGGCGGCAACAACAACGACCGCCTGATTTGGAATCCGGGGGACGACAACGACCTGAACGAAGGCGATGCCGATATCGACACCATCGAGATCAACGGGGGCAATGGGGCGGAAACCTTCACCGTCACCGCCAATGGAGTCCGCGTACGTTTCGATCGGGTGACTCCCGCGCCCTTCACGCTCGATATTGGCACCTCTGAAAAGCTGGTGCTGAATGCCAATGGCGGCGACGATAGCTTCAGCGCGGCGGGCAACTTGGCCGCGCTGATCCAGATCACCGTGGATGGCGGTGCGGGTGCCGATACGATCTTGGGTAGCAATGGCGCGGATGTGCTGCTGGGCGGCGATGACAACGACTTCATCGATGGTAACCAGGGCAACGATGCAATCTTCATGGGCGCGGGCGAGGATGTCTGCCAGTGGGATCCCGGTGATGGCAGCGACACGGTGGAAGGCCAGAGCGGGAATGACAGCCTCCACTTCAATGGTTCCAACATCGCGGAGAACCTCACGGTCTCGGCCAATGGGGGCAGGGTGATTTTCACCCGTGATGTGGCGAATATTGTGATGGACCTCGATGACATCGAAACGCTCGACCTCAATGCGCTCGGCGGAGCGGACAGCCTCACGGTGAATGACCTTACTGGCACCGATCTCACGACCGTCATCGCCGATCTCGCGGCCACGGGCGGGGTGGGGGATGGCGTGGTGGACAATGTAATCATCAATGGCTCTGCTTCGGACGATGTCGTCACAGCAATCCTGTCCTCAGGGGACCTGGTTGTATCGGGGCTGGCGGCGCAGGTGGTAGTGGATGGCTTCGAGGCTTCCCTCGATACTGTCCGGATCCAAACGCTCGCGGGGGAGGATGTGGTGGATGCCTCTGCTGTGCCGGTGGGAGGGCCGCGTCTGGTGGTGGATGGAGGAGTTGGAAACGACATCCTGCTCGGCAGTGCCGAGGTGGATACGCTTCTCGGCGGAGACAACGATGACGTGCTGATCGGAAATGGCGGTACGGATACGCTCGATGGCGGGGTGGGCGACAATATCCTGATCGAGGATGGGCCTAACATTACTTCAGGGATCGTGACGGTCTCTGGTGATGCCGCAGACAATACGATCACGATCTCGCGGAATACTGCCGGGGCGATCTTTTCAAACGGCATCGCCATCCCCGGGGCAACTGTCGCGAACACTTCGCTGATCCGCGTTTTCGGCAAGGGAGGCAACGACACTCTCAGTGTGGTGGAAACGAATGGGGCCTTGCCTGCTGCGTTCCTCTTCGGTGGGGCGGGGAACGATACCCTCACGGGAGGCTCGGGCGGTGACTTGCTCTTTGGCGGTAGCGGGAACGACTCGGTCCTCGGCAAAGGGGGAACGGATCTTCTCTTCGGTGGTGCGGGCAATGACACCCTGACCGGTGGCGATGCCGACGATCAGGTCTTCGGCGAGGCCGATACCGACCGCCTCATCTGGAATCCTGGCGACGACACGGATCTCAATGAAGGCGGCCCGGGAACCGACACCGTGGAGGTGAATGGAGGCAACGGTACCGAGAGCTTCACCACCACCGCCAATGGCACACGGGTGCGCTTCGACCGGATCGATCCTGCGCCCTTCAGCCTTGATATTGGCTCGACTGAGGAGCTTGTCCTGAATGCGAATGGCGGTGACGATTCCTTCAGTGCTACGGGAAACCTTGCGGCCCTGATCCACATCACGGTGGACGGCGGGTCGGGTGCGGATACGATCCTGGGCAGCAATGGCAGTGATGTGCTGCTCGGCGGTGACGACAAGGACTTCATCGACGGCAACCAAGGCAACGACACGATCTTCTTGGGAAGCGGCGACGATATCTGCCAATGGGATCCCGGCGACGGCAGCGATATCGTGGAGGGGCAGGATGGCAGCGACACCTTGCTCTTCAACGGCTCAAATATTGCCGAGAACTTCGATGCTTCCGCGAATGGGGCGCGGGCTCGCTTTACGCGGAATGTGGGGAATATCGTGATGGATCTCAACGACGTTGAAATACTGGACCTGAATGCCTTTGGTGGGGCCGATAACGTGACGGTCAACGATCTCAGTGGTACCGATCTCATCAACGTAGTCGCCGATCTTGCCGCCTCTGGTGGAACGGCGGGGGATGGGGCGGTCGATGTCATCACACTCAACGGAACCGCTGCCGCGGATTTCGTCTCGCTCACGGCCAGCGCACCGAATGTCACCGTCACCGGGCTTCCTGCCACCGTCGGCATCCTCCTGCCGGAGGTGGCGAATGACCGGGTCATCATCAATGGCCTCGGTGGCATCGATAGCTTCAGCACGGGTGTCGGCGTCACGAATCTGATCGGCGTGACGACCAATCAGTGAGGACGCCGTGCTTCGCTCACTTGGCCTTGTCCGGCGGCTGGACATCCGGCCAGCCGTCTTCGCTCCACTGGATCGCCATCACGCCCAAGGTCGCCTTGCCGCCCATGCGGTCATCGGCCTCGAAGTGGCAGGAGAACCAGCTCTTGCCATCCTTCTCGACAATGCCGGCGTGGCCGGGGCCGGTGAGGGGGCCGATCTTCATGTCCAGTACCATGGTGCCGCCGCCATCGATCATCAGGGCCTCATCCTTGGCGATGTAGGGCCCCTTGATGCTTTCGCTGCGGCCCACCTTGATGTGGTAGGTGCTCTTGTCGCCCGCGCAGCAATTGCCGCGGTTGAGGAAGAGGTAGTAGAAGCCCTTGCGCTTGTAGATCCAGGGAGCCTCGATCGATTGGCCAGCGGCGATGGGCGTCATCGGCTCATCCGGCTTGAGGCGCTTGCCGGTCTTTGGATCGAGTTCGACCAGCTTCAGGCCGCTCCATTGCGATCCGAAAGCGAGCCAGAGCTTGCCATCATCGTCGTGGAAGATCGCGGGATCGATGGTATTGAAGTCGCCGCCATCTTGCGATTCCACCACCACGCCCTGATCGGTCCACTTGAAGGCCGGGTCATCTGAATTGAGCGTGGGATTGGTCGCCAGGCCGATGGCCGAGTGCATCGCACCGAAGCTGGAGACCGAGTAGTAGAGGAACCACTGGTCGCCCACCTTCAGGAGATCCGGCGCCCAATAGACGCCGTCGTTCTTTGGCACCACCTTGGCAATCCACTCTGGCGCTTTGTCGAAGACCCGCTGCCCACGCTCCCAAGTGACCAGATCCTTCGACTTCAGCGACGGCGTGCCGCGGCCAGTGTAGAAGCACCAGAAGGTATCACCATCGCGGACGATGGTGGAGGGATCGCGGGCGGTGACGCCGCGGCTGGCGGTGGCTTCCAGCGGGCCGCCGGGGGCTGATTTGTCAGGCCCGTCGGCCAAAGCCACGGCGTTGAGGCTACAGGCAGCTAGGAGAGTGCTTGCGATCCGGCTCATGGGGTTAAGATAGCCAGCTTGCCCGCTCGGAAGCAAGGCTACCCCGGCTGCTCCCTCCGCTTGCCAGGCGATCCAGCAGCCATCTTCTCCGCCCGCATCCACAGGCCATCCTTCCAACTGCTCGATAGCAGCGGGCACTCCGCCAAGGCCCGTGCGGCGCCGGGACCGCCCTTCCCGTGATGCATCACCTCATTGCAGCGCGCGATGGTCCATTCGAAGAAGGGGCGCTGGGTGAGTTCGAGCGTGTCGCCGGGGCGGACATGACCATGGTGGAGCACGCGGAAGTAGTAGCCGGTGAAACCGGTGCGCTCCACTTGCAGGGGCAGGTCCTTCACCTGCCAGCGGCGGGCGAGCTTCCAGCAGGGTTGGCGAGGTTGGGAGACTTGCACCACTGCCTCGCCGAGTGAGAAGCGGTCGCCGATGCAGATCTCGGTCTCGGGCAAGCCTTCGATGGTGAGATTCTCGCCAAAGGCACCATGCGGGAGATCGGGATACTCCAAGGCCTCGCGCCAATAGGGGTAGTGCTCGGCGGGATACACGCACACGGCCTTCTCCGAGCCACCGTGGTATCTGCGGTCCGCCTGTTCATCGCTGCGGAAGCCTTCGTAGCCGAGCCAGCAGGGACCCGTTTGCGGCTGCTTGTAGAAGCCGGTGTCCCAGGGCTTGTCCCACCATTCGCCGGTCGAGGTGGATTCGATGTGGAGGGCCCTGCCGATGTGCAGCGCCAGCACCTTCGCGGAGGCAGTGGTGGGATTCATGATGGCGAGGCGGGGTGATCGAGGTTCAGCTGCCGGACTTGCTCCAGCAAGGCGGCGAGCTTGGTGCCTGCTTCTGTTAGATCGTAGTCCACCCGAGCCGGCAGGCCCGCATGCTCGGTGCGGCTCAGTACGCCGAAGTCCACCAGCTTGCGCAGGCGCTCATTCAGCACCTTCGTGGAGATGCCCGGAATGAAGCGCTCCAGCTCGCCGGGCCGCTTGACGCCCTGCGCCACCGCAGCGACCACGGAGGAACTCCACTTGCAGCCGATCACGTCCTCGAAGCGGTGATAGGCGGTCCGCTCCTTCAGGGGGATGAACTTCGGCTTTCCCGCTGGCATGTCCCAATGGAACCCGCCACACGGCAAGCTGTCGAGAGGGAACCTTTTGGTGCCTACCCCGCAGAAAGGTGGCCTCTTGGGCGATCGGGGAAGGGGAGGATGATGGCGGCGCGCTCCGAACGAATGCGGAGGCGCGAACATCAAACCGAACAGCACGAGAATATCATGAAAACGTCCGCCATCTTCTACCATGCCGGTTGCCCTGTCTGCGTGGAGGCCGAACAAGGCGTCGCCCAAGCGCTGGATCCCGCACGCTATGAGCTTGAGATCGTCCACCTCGGCGAGCAAACCGCCCGCTTGCCCGAGGCCAAGGCTGCGGGAGTGAAGTCGGTGCCCGCGCTGGTCCTCGGCGGCCAGCCCTTCCACATCAACTTCGGCGCTGCGATCGAGGCGCTGGGCTGATCGATTTGTGGCTCCGTTTCCCAGCCGGCGAAGCGGGGCCACAAAGATCCTCGCTTTTCCGGTCGCCTTTTGAGAATGGGTGCCACTCTCCTCGCCAAGCACCCATCATGGACGACTACGACCGCCGCGAATTCCTGAGCATGGGCCTGCCGAGCTTCCTCGGGGTCATGATGGCCTTGCCCTCGCTCTGCTCCCTGGCGACCCGTGCGAATGCCCAAGACGGCAGGCTGCCGGAAGACGGCGCGATGCATTGGGAGGCCTTCCTGGAGGCGGTGGCGAAGGAGGCCGCCAAGCAGCACCTCGATGCCTGGAACCAGGAAGACTACGTCGCATCCATCGGCAAGCTCGCCCGCCGCCTGCACATGGAGGATCCGGTGATGAGCAAGGCAATGGAGCAGCTCGATGCGCGGCTCAAGCAAGGCGATGTCGACTTCCAATACCTGGAGACACGCGTCGATTTCAGCCTCTGTCTGGTGCAATTCGATGTTGGCCAGGTGATCAAGCCGCACGATCACCCCGGCATGACTGGGATGATCCTCTGCGCCTCAGGCGAGATCGAGACCGCCAATTACGATCTCATCGAGAAGCCTGAGGGAGAGGAGTTGAAGGCGGGGCATTGCCTGCTCCGCCATGTGGGGCAAACGGTGCTGCAGAAGAACGATCTGTCCACGCTCACCGCCAAGGCGCGAAACATCCACACGCTGACCGCGCGGAAGGTCACGCAACTGGTGGACATCTTCACCCCGCCTTACAACGAGCAGCGCAACCACGACAGCCGGTGGTTCGAGCTGGATGGGAAGCCGCGCGAGGGCAGTAAGGATCTCTTCGAGGCGAAGATCGTGTGAGGCAGCATAATGTGCGGGGACATTCTTGCCCCCGCCACAGCGCCCTCACGCTTTCCCACCACGCCTTGCCTCGCTCTCTCGCATCATCTCGCTCAGGTCCGCAGCCGGGCGGATCTCAAAGGGCCCGGCCTTCACACCGGGGTGCTTCGACATGATCTGGATCGCATGGTTCAGATCGCGAGCCTCAAGGATGAGGATGCCGCCGATCTGCTCCTTCGTTTCGGCGTAGGGGCCATCGGTGATGGAGACCTTGCCATTCACCCAGCGCAGGGTCGTGGCGGTTTGCGGCGGTTGCAGCGCATCGCCGCCGGCGAAGTTGCCGTTCGCGCGCAGCTCGTCGTCGTAGCTCAAGCATTCGTCCACTATCGCGTTGCGATCGGTTTCGGACAGGGATTCGAATTTGTTAGGGGCGATGTAGCCCAGGCAGATGTATTTCATGGATAGGATCGGTTAGAAGATGGGGTGCTCGTATGGGGTCATTCCGCGAAGGTGCCCTCCGGGAACTCGAAGATCGGGCGCAGCTCCACCACGTCGCCCGGCTCGGCGGGCACGCGGCGGGCCCACTCGATCGCTTCCTCCCGCGAGCCGATTTCAAAGAGCCAGTAGCCACCGATCACTTCCTTCGATTCGATGAAGGGGCCATCGGTCACGCTCGGGCTGCCGCCCTTGAAGCTGACCCGCGCACCCTTGGTCAGCGGTGCCAGCCCGTCGATATCCAGGATCTTGGCGGCCTTCGCGAGGTCGTCATTGAATTGCCCCATCTTCTTCATCTTCTCGAGGTCTTCGCCCTTGGGAATGAAGTCCTCACCGATCCGCTCTTCAGGCGGGGTGCCGGGCTGGTAGCCGTGTGGAATCATGAGCATCAGGAATTTCATCGTGCGTTGTTCCTTTCTGTTAGTGTGGGTTGAATCTCAGTGGGCGAAGTCTTCCAGCGCGAAGATCTGCCGGATCTCGAGCACATCGCCGGCCTCGGCCGGGCAGCGTCGCGCCCATTCCACGACCTGCTCCTTGGAGTCCGCCTCCAGGACCCAGAAGCCGCCGACCACCTCCTTCGCCTCGATGAAGGGGCCATCGAGGACAGTGGGATTGCCCTTGCCCTTGGCGAAGTCCACGCGTGCGCCCTTGAGCAGGGGATGCAGCCCGTCGAGCGAGACCAGCATCCCGGCCTTCGCCAGTTCCTCGTTGAATTTCATCATCTCCTGCACGCCCTCCCGCGGCGGAGTGAAGCCTTCTCCGGCCCTCTCGGCCTCCGGGGTGGAGGGCTGGTAAACGCGGGGAATCATCATCATCAGGAATCTCATGGCAGTGGCTTGCTTGGTGGTTTCGGTGGCGCGGATCTTGTCCGTCTCATAAGCTGATCGACCGGGAGCCGCCGAAATCGACAGCGAGCTCCACTTTTTCCGAAAATTATTTCCTGAGCCCTGCGGCGGGCAGGGGAATGAACCACGGATGAAGAATGGCACCGGGTCTCTCCCTTTGCCTTTCATCCGTGAGAATCCGTGTTCATCCGTGGTTAAATCTCTTCCAGCTCTCGCAGACGCTTCTCCAAGAACCTCCGCTCCGGCTCTTGCTGGGTGAGCGCCAGCGCCTTTCCATAGGCCGCCCGAGCCTCTGCCACCTTACCCAGCCGCCGGTACAAATCCGCCCGGACCGAGTGCACCCAGTGGTAGTCCGCCAGCTCACCACGCGCGAGGATGGCATCGATCAAGCTCAGCCCGGCCGCCGGTCCATCGAACATCGCCACGGCTACGGCGCGGTTCAGCTCCACCACCGGCGAGGGCTCCATTTCCAGCAGCGCACTGTAGAGCGCCACGATCTGCGGCCAATCGGTCGCGGCGGCATCGGGCGCTTCCGCATGCACCGCCGCGATCGCCGCTTGCAGGCTGTAGGGACCGAAGCGCCGCGACACCAGGGCCCGCTCGACCAGCCCGATCCCTTCCGCGATCTTCGCCCGATCCCACAGCGCGCGGTCCTGGTCCTCTAACAAGATCATCTCACCCTCCTCCGTGCTCCGCGCCGCGCGCCGCGATTCCTGCAAGAGCATCAGCGCGAGCAGGCCCATCACCTCCGGCTCCGGCAGCAGCTCTAGCAGCAGCCGCCCCAGCCGGATCGCCTCGCCGGAGAGATCCGCCCGCGTCAGCGAGGCCCCGGAGGATGCGTAGTAGCCTTCGTTGAAGACCAGATAGACGACTTGCAGCACCGTGGCCAGACGCTCCGGCAGCTCCTCCGCCGCAGGCACCTGATAGGGAATCCGCGCGTCGCGGATCTTCGCCTTGGCCCGCACGATCCGTTGCGCGAGCGCCGGCGTGGCGCTCA
This sequence comes from Haloferula sp. BvORR071, assembly GCF_000739615.1. Lineage (GTDB taxonomy): Bacteria > Verrucomicrobiota > Verrucomicrobiia > Verrucomicrobiales > Akkermansiaceae > Haloferula. The sequence goes on along the minus strand of NZ_BATP01000005.1, from coordinate 69,960 downwards.
GGAAGGCGCGGGCAATCTCCTCCGTCTTCAGCCCGCAGACCTCGCGCAGGGTCAGCGCCACCCGGGCCTCCTGCGCCAGCGCCGGATGGCAGCAGGTGAAGATCAGGCGCAGGCTGTCGTCCTCCAGCCCCACGTGCTCCTTGTCCGCCGCTTGCTCCTCGCGTTCACCGGCCTCCAACTCCTGCGCGATCTTCTCCTGCGCCGCATCGAAGCGCGCCCGCCGCCGCAGCGCATCGATCGCCTTGTTGCGCCCCGTCGTCACCAGCCAGGCGCGGGCATTCTCCGGCACCCCATCCCGCGGCCACTTCTCCAGCGCCGCGGCGAAGGCATCCTGCATCGCATCCTCCGCCCGGTCGAAGTCGCCGTTCAGCAAGCGGATCAGCGTCGCCAGGATCCGCCCGGACTCCGCGTGGTAGATCGTCTCCAAGCGTTCCCGCACTTCCTCGATGGCGATCTCATTCCCCGGCATTGGGGAAAGGGAAGGGGAGATCCCGCCCGGAACTCAATGCAAAAGCCCGGCTGCGATTTTCCAATCCATTCCAAAACCCTAGGGAGTTGGAATGGAATGGAAAATTCGGCCACGCCATGCCAACTCGTTTTGGGATTGCCCGGACTCTCCAGTTGAGCTGAGGATATAGGAGCCGCTTTGGCGTCGGGTTGTTCGAAACCGGACCGGGTCGGCCAAGCATCCCAAACGCAAGTCATGAAAGTCGCCCGAATGATCCTGTGCTGTGCCGTCATCGCGGCCACACCCGCCTGTACCACCCTCACCACCGATACCGCTACCACCGCCAAGGTCGAGCAAGGCGTGCCCGGAGGCGAGTATGTCCAGACCACCCGCCTCGATGCCACCGTCACCGCGATTGATTACTCGAAGCGCCAGGTCGGCCTCGTCTCCAAGCATGGCGAGAACTTCGTCGTCGAGGCCGATTCCGGTGTCGCGAATTTCAATCAGATCCACGTGGGTGACCACCTCGCTGTCGTCCTCCGTGAGACCCTCCTCATCCGCATGGCCAAGCCGGGGGAGAAGCTCGACGAGATCGCCTATGTCACTGGGGAGCGAGCACGCCGCGGTGCCAAGCCCGGCGCCAAAGCGAGCGGCACCTCGCAGTATGTCGCCACCGTCACCGCCATCGACGCGAAGCGGCGCAAGGCCACCCTCAAGTTCTCGGACGGATCCAGCGGCAAGTTCGATATCCGCGAGGATATCGATCTCACCAAGCACCACACCGGGGAGCGGGTCTTGATGCGCAACACCCAGACGCTCGCCGTTTCGATGACGAAGTCCTGAGCAGGGGGAAGTGCCGGTCAGACAGGTTCAGGAGGCTTCCCATTTTTCCAATCCATTCCAACTCCCTAGGGTTTTGGAATGGATTGGAAAAAATCAGGACTTCAGCTCCACCACTTCGCCGTCCTTCCAGGTCAGCAGCGGCAGTCCCCAGCGCTTCTGCTCTTCCTCCAGCGTCTTGGCCATCGCCTGCGCCGCGAGCAAGCCGCGCTGGCCCGGGGTGAGGGCCTGGAGCAAGGTCTCCTGTGAAGGAGACGGGCGTGGATCGACCGATTTCATATCATGGGATCAAGCGGGCCTTGAGCTGCTCCAAGCTAGCGCCGGGCGACTCCAATAGCAATGCCGGCGGGCTGAGGGTGTTGTCCCACAGCACCCAGGCATCCGCGAGTGGCGCGTAGAGCTTCACGAAATTGTCCAGGCTGCGCTGGTAGCGCCGGATCACATCGGCATCCGGGACGTGGTGACCGCCCTTGATGACCCGCTGGGAGATCCGGCGCATTGCGAGTTCCGGGGCGGGGATCCAGAGATAGTGGATCTCGACCTGATAGCCGCGGGCCTTGGCCCGCTCGATCACCCCGAGCTGCGAGCGGCCGCTCAGCGTGCTCTCCAAGCCGAAGGAACGCCGGGCTGCGATGCATTCCTCGATCTCAGCCAGCAAGAGCTTGCCCGCCTTCCGCGCGACGGAAGTCGGATCGAAAGGGGAGAGGCCCCTTGCCATCTCATCCGCATTCAGGAAGCGCGGCGGCCCGGGAAGCGGCGTGAGATAGGCCCGCGCGAAGGTGGTCTTCCCCGCGCCGTTGCTGCCGGCGAAGAGGTAGAGCACGGGTGGGGTCATGGCGACAGGCTAGTACTACAGATGGGAATACAAAAGACCGTTTTGCCCTTCTCCGGTCTCTAGCCTTTTCGTGATGCCTGCGCCCTTTCCCCGGAGCCGGCACTGAGTATTCCCTTGGCCCGACCGTCTATCAGATTTGAGAAATTTTACTGATATAGTCGAGGAAGCGGGTTGTTTGTGAAAATAATAATTGCACATCTTCCTTGCTGGACGCGAATTCGCCTTCGTGCATTAGCTTATTTCTCAAGGTCCGGGCTTTGTTCATCTCTCCAACCAACGATCTGTGTGGCTTCAGAGAGGCGGGAGCCAATGCGAAAAGGTGTAGATTCAGCATTTGTGAGTAGGTTACATCAGTCTTGGATTCATCCCACTTTGATTTTGATACTCCGCGCTCCAATAGCTTTTGCTTAACGTAGCGAGAGGTGGCCATTTCGGCGGCGATCACCATCATGAGCAGGGCATGGTTCAATAGGCCTGAATCAAGACTGGATTTCGCCGCGCCCATCGTCTCCATCACAGGGTCGATGGTCCGAGTGCCGTTGAGGTAGCTCAAAAGTAGGTCACTCTCATCCGCAGGTATTGGGTTTGCCATTAAGGCAACCCTCCCAATGTGAGTGGATATTTTTCCGTGCTGAAGATTGGTAGGTGGATCCCCCTGAACAATCATGTAGAAATACGGAAATGATTGGCTTTCGTAGCGCGTGGAGAGGATGGAGAGATCTTGAGATGGAAGCGTTTGTATTGAAGATCGAAGCTTGTTTAGGCTCTCCATGAAATTGAAGATGGAGATTTCAATGTTCCTTTCTAAGGCGTCCTCAGCATCTGTTCCTGATATTTTAAATCTGGAAGTTACAGTAGTTCGAAGATGCTGGGGTGATGCGGCAGGAGGGATTTTGAAAGTCTCCGATTGCTTCACTGCATCCAGCTTTTCGTTGGGAAATATTGCATGAAGCTGTTTGCCGTCTCGCTCGTAATGAAGAAGAATCATTCGATTGGAGATGGACAATAATCTCAAGTCGCCGTTTGAGAGGGCTACCTCCACCGTATAATCTGGATTTCCTTCCAAATTGGGGAGGATGTCTGGAAGCGTGACCCCGAGTTCCAGAATGAAATTCCCTTCAGCATCTGGCTCAAGGTCGCCGAAGATTCTTCCGAGGCTTTCGTGCTTGGTCATGCTGGGATCTCCAAATCCATAAATTTGGAAGTCATGGTAGCTCGACACGCCAGTTAGCAGCCATGACTTGGAGGCGTCGAGGAGAGATGGCTTCGTCAAGTCCGGGCGGGCGAGTTCAACGAAGAGAATAGGGGAGTACTTCGTGTTGGTTTTGGCCATGTGGTGTGAGGAATGTTTGATGGGAGGATTTTTTTGAGGAAACCTACGCAGAGGTTGGAAGAGACGAAGAGATATCATTCCCTATTCGGGCCAGTTCAGAGGCGTCAACGCATTCCGCTATCCAAACTTGTGCCATTGTTGTCCAAAGGTAGGACGTGCTTTGGTGCAGTTCGGCTGATGCCGCTGCAATCCATTCGTGATGATCTGTAAGGGTCATCGCGCTGGAAATCGCGTTCGCGACATCGCTTCGGGGTAAGGCGAGACGAACGGACAGAGAGTCGAGCGCAGAGGCCTGGATGTCAGCAAATACCTGCCGCTCTGGTGGGAGCGTCCCTGGGAGAAGTATGCAACCAGGGGACTGTGCTTGATCCGCATCCAACACCCCACGTGCGTTAATCGGGAGCTTGTTGTCGGAGGCGAGACGTCCAAGCGCCACTACCATGTTGGCAGGACCAACCGGCATGGGGCAAACGCGATTGAGATCCATCCGTTGGTGTCTAAGGATCTCCGTGGTAAGCGTTGCCGCCTCTTTGTCTTCCGTAAAGAGATACAAGTCCGGTTTGTTCAGGGCGTCGATTCGGCTCAGCGCATAGTTTGGAGAAACTCCATAGAGAACTTCGATGCCAGATGTCCCCCGGGACAGGAAAATCCGAGCCTCTTCAGGCAGTTCCTCCAGAATGAAACTGCTGTGAGTTGAAAGAATTACCTGGATTTGCTTTGTGCGGGTGAGCCACAGGAGGAAGTGGATGAGCCTTCGTTGTGCCCTTGGGTGCAATGACGCTTCGATCTCGTCGATGATGACCAAGGATGTTTGGGGGGCATCCTGAAGAATTCGCATTAGGTCGAGGGTCGCATCTTCACCGGCCCCTTGGTGATACTGGGAGTATTCGACGCCTCCCTGCTCAACAACCCCTACTGACTTGTTCTTTCCTGCGTCACTCGTTGCGACCCGAACCTTCGCGTATTGGCGTCCGAGGATCGACGAATAATACTTGGAAAAAGTAACATCAAGCGTCTCCGCTGACACTTCGATGCTGTTTCGTTTGGCAATTGCCGCGTAGCCTGCGGTTGCATCAAGAGGGAGGACTCTCGATATGTCTTGCCAGATTACTTCGCGAGAAGGGCGCCTTTTGGATGGTAGGCGCCATCGCTCAGAGGGCTTCCTTACGCTGAAGGTTCTCTCATCGCCCCCTTGGACGACTTTGTAGGTGATCTCCGCGTTTGAGACCTTCTCCCAAGCAGTATCAAAGAAGAAATCGGAGAGTGAAAAGGCCGCTTTAGGATCCTTGTTATTTGAATAGGCTGCGGCCGCAGCCTTCAAGATAGTGGATTTTCCGGAGCCGTTTTCGCCTACGATTGCACAGATAGGGAATTCGAATCTGACCTCTTGTCCCTGCCAGCCCCGCAGGCCAGAGAGCGTAACGGAACGGAGATATTTAGGCCACGGAGAATTGAGGCGCTTGTTCCGTATCTCGTTTACTTCACTGTGCATGGGAGAGGAATTGTTGGATTCCTCTCCCATGTGCTGAGGGTAGTCAATCTCTGAACTTACGCCGGCGTGTAAACCTCTGCCCCCTTCTCCACAAACTCTTTCGACTTCTCCTCCATCCCCTTCGCAATCGCCTCCTCCTCCGCGATCCCTTGCTCTGCGGCATACTGCCTCACATCCTCGCTGATCTTCATTGAGCAGAAGTGCGGTCCACACATGGAGCAGAAGTGCGCGGTCTTCGCGCCATCCTGCGGCAGGGTCTCATCGTGGAACTCCCGCGCGGTCACGGGGTCCAGGCCGAGGTTGAACTGATCCTCCCAGCGGAACTCGAAGCGCGCCTTGCTCAGCGCGTTGTCGCGATACTGCGCGCCGGGGTGGCCCTTCGCGATGTCCGCGGCGTGGGCGGCGAGCTTGTAGGTGATCACGCCGTCCTTCACGTCCTTCTTGTTCGGCAGGCCGAGGTGTTCCTTCGGCGTGACGTAGCAGAGCATGGCGCAGCCATACCAGCCGATCATGGCGGCACCGATCCCGCTGGTGATGTGGTCGTAGCCCGGCGCGATGTCGGTGGTCAATGGCCCCAGCGTGTAGAAGGGTGCCTCGTGGCACCACTCGAGCTGCTTGGCCATGTTCTCCTCGATCATGTGCATCGGCACGTGGCCGGGGCCTTCGTTCATGACCTGGCAACCCTTCGCCCAGGCGCGGGTGGTCAGCTCGCCCTGCACTTCCAGCTCGCCGAACTGCGCCTTGTCATTCGCATCCGCGATCGAGCCCGGGCGCAGGCCGTCGCCGATCGAGAAGCTCACGTCGTAGGCGGCGCAGATGTCGCAGATCTCGTCCCAGTGGGTGTAGAGGAAGTTCTCCTTGTGATGCGCGAGGCACCACTTCGCCATGATCGAGCCGCCACGGCTGACGATGCCGGTCATGCGGCTGGCGGTGAGCGGCACGAAGCGCAGCAGCACGCCGGCATGGATGGTGAAGTAGTCCACGCCCTGCTCGGCCTGCTCGATCAGCGTGTCGCGATAAAGCTCCCAGGTGAGGTCCTCGGCCTTGCCGTTCACCTTCTCCAGCGCCTGATAGATCGGCACCGTGCCGATCGGCACCGGCGAGTTCCGCAAGATCCACTCGCGGGTGGCGTGGATGTTCTTGCCGGTGGAGAGGTCCATCACCGTGTCCGCGCCCCACTTGGTGGCCCAGCGCATCTTTTCCACTTCCTCCTCGATGGAAGAGGCCACGGCGGAGTTACCGATGTTCGCATTGATCTTTACCAGGAAGTTCCGGCCGATGATCATCGGCTCGCACTCCGGGTGGTTCACATTCAGCGGGATGATCGCGCGGCCCGCGGCCACCTCGCTGCGCACGAACTCCGGCGTGATCTCCGCCGGGATCCGCTGCGGGAAGCGCTGGAAGATGGATGGCGTGTAGGGGCTGTTAGAAAGCTGCGTGCTGCCCGCGTGCTGCTTGTCCAGGTGATTGCGGACGATGTCCTCCTTCATGTCCGCGATCTTCGCGCGGCGCATGTTCTCGCGGATCGCGATGAACTCCATCTCCGGCGTGATGATGCCATTGTCCGCATACCACTTCTGCGTCACCGGCTTGCCCGTGGCCCGCAACGGCTTGCGACGGTCCGAGGTCAGCCCCGGGAACTCCACGAACTTGTTCGCGCGCTCCGACTTCGAGGCGAACTCGACGTGCTTCTCGGTCAGGTAGCCATTGTCCTGCGGTTGGACCTTGCGGCCTTCGTATTCCTCCACGTCGCCACGCGCCAAGATCCAGTCGCGGCGCAGCGCCGGAAGGCCTTCATCGGAAGTGCCGGTGAACGCCGGATCGCCCCAGGGACCGGAGCAATCATAGACCCGCACCGGCTCGTTCTTCTCGATCCGGCCGTTGAAGGCCTTGGTGTCGTTCAACGCGATCTCACGCATCGGCACGCGGACTTCCGGGAAGAGCTCACCCTGGACGTAGACGCGGGTGGAAGCGGGGAGCTGGGCGCGGGATTCGTCGTGCGTGGAAGCAGCGGCACCGGTGGTTTCTTCGGGCGAGATCATGGGAAGCGGTTGATGGTGGAAAGTTGAGAGTGGATGATTTGAAAACGAAAAAGCCGCGCTGGGATGGCGCGGCCGGAAGGAAAGAGGGTCGGTCTGGGACGAACTTCCTAGGGCGGTGCGATCCGCTTCAGGTTCGGAGGATTTTCGCCGCGCGCCGGCCGTTCTCAGTTCCGCGATCGTGGAACTCTCCTGTCGTGTCGGTGCAGTCTAAATGGGATGCGGCCCCTGCCAAGCGGGAATTGGGACACCCGGCGGGCGGCTCGCAGCGCGCTTTTCCGGGGGCGGGCGGGCTGCTAGCTCAGGCGGGATCCTGCCCGGCCTCCTTGTTCAGGCGCGCGATGGCCTTCGGATGGACTCCCGCCACGGCCCACCAGCCCGGCTCGCGGGCGGGGCTCACGGCCAAGCCTCGGCCTTCCTCCCATGCCATCAGCGCGCCGAAGGGCAGAAGCGTGGAAATAATCACGTAGCGCGGGGAGGGCTCCAGGAAATGCCAGACCAAGTAGCCAATCAGCGGGGAAAGGGTGAACGCGAGCACGCGCTTGATCAGCCTCAGTTTCCGCGTGTGCTGCGACGATTGGTAGGCGGTGAGCCGCACCTCCTCCGGCGGCTGCCCGTCGCGACGGTCGAAGGGCAGGACCAAGGCGATCTTTTGCCCCGGCGTGCCCGGATCACTGCCGTAGATGCAGATGTCCGGCAGGACGGTGCCGGACTCGATCTCCAACTGGCGCTGCTTGTTGATGCGCCAGCGTCCGCTGCCGTGCGCGCTCACCGTACTGCGGGCGGAGATCGCTGGCGGCGGGGCCATCCGGCGTGGCGCGGGTTTTTGGGATTCGTCAGGCGGGTTCATCGGCGGGCGGGCTAGGGTAGTGCCTTCAAGGGCGCAGCTTGCGGGACCAAGCGCCGGTAGGCGAGCTGGATCAGCCGGTCGAGCACCACAGCCAGGCCGATACCCGCCAAGATGCCAGCGAGCGCCCCGTAGATCAGCAGGTCACGCTCCCGGAGCTGGAACTCGAACAATGCGGAGCCGAGCCAGACGACACCGATGCCGAAAGGCAGGGCAATCAGAGCCGAGATCTGATAGTGCAGCGCCCGGAATCCTGCCGAGAAGCGCCGCTTGAAAATCCCAACGAGCGCCGAAGATGAGAGGATGCCGAGCCCCACGAACAACGCGGTGGCGGCAATGCAAATGATCCCAAGGATGATGCCCACAACTGCCAGCACGAAGAGCACGGCCAAGACGAACAAGAGGAGGATGAATAGCCCCGGCGCGGAGTCATCTTCCATGGGGATATCCTCAGCCAGCTCGGCCGCGGCTGCCACCGCGGTCAGCGCGAAGGATGCAATCAAAGCGGGAATCCGGATTCCGGTATGCTTCATGGACGGCGGGCGCTCCTGACAAGCGGCGGCAGTGAACCACGGTCGCGCCTGCTCATAAAGGACACTGTGTGAAGATTGGAGGAATTCAGCTGCTTCTCCCCTCCGTGTCGAAGTGCCGGGTGAGGCGCTCATTCAGCCACGTCGGGTCTTCCAGCAGATTGCCGTGCGCCATGCCTGCATGCAGCGAGAACTCCGCGCCGGGGATCGCCTCCGCCAGATTCCGCCCATAGGCGGGCAGTGCGATTGGGTCGAACTCCGCGCTGATCACCAGCGAAGGAATCCCCGCCAGCTCGCCGAGGCGTGGGTAGAGCTGGTGCTGCCCGCAGGCCTTGAGCTGCTGCATCAGGATCGGCGGGCTATCCGCCAGATCACGGCCGACCAAGCGGGCGGTCTCCGCTGCCAACTCCGCGCGGTCCGATGCCGCAAGGCAGTCGCGTGAATAGAGCATCTCCAGAAAGGCATTCCGCCGCATCGCCCGTGTGCCGATCCGCGACCGCATCCCGAGCCACAGCACCCGCGGCGTGAGCCGGGACACTTCCTCGCCACGCGCAAAGGAGCACACAAAGGCCAGGCTGCGGACTCGCTTCGGCGCATCGATCGCCATCTGCTGTGCCATCAGCCCGCCCATCGAATGCCCGACCACATGCGCGGACTCCCAGCCGACTTCATCCATCAGCGCCCGCGCATCCTCCGCCATTGCCTCGATCGAGATCGGCCCGCTGCAAAGTTGGCTGCGGCCGATCCCGCGGTTGTCGAAAACCAAGGTGCGATGATTCCGGCTCAGCGCATCGACCTGCCGCCGCCAGCCCTCACCGGTGACGCCCACGCCCTGGATCAGCAGCACCGGCGGGCCGGAATCGCCTGCGGTCTCGTAGTAGAGGGGGGTATTGGGGCGCTGGAGCGTGGGCATGGATCGCGGGGCGGGCTCCCGGCAAGTCCATCAGATTGCCCGCAAGCAGCACGGTAAAACGCCTCCCCATGCACCGAAAGGAGCAGCCTTACTTCTTCGCCGCCAGATACTTCGCCTTCAGCTCCTCTGCCTTCGCCTTCAGCGCCTGTGCCGCCGGCACTGCCTGCTCCATCTTCGCCTTCATCTCCGGCAACTCCGCCTTGGTCGCGGCAATCTTCTTCTCCAGCTCCGCTACCTTCGCCTTTCCTGCGGCCACGGCCTTCTCAGATTCGGCGAGCGCATTTGGCTCCGGAGCCGGTGCAGCCTTGGCCAGCTCCACATGCTTCGCCTCCAGCTCGCCTGCTTGCTTGCGGGCCTCGTTGAGAGCGGCGGGCTGCTCCTCTGCGGCCTTCTTGAGCGCCTCAAAATCCGCGGTCAACCCCTCTGCCTCGGCCCCTTGCTTATCAGCCTCGGCCTTGGCCTTGATCGCCTGTGTGTTAATCTCCGCGGCGGCCCAGCGCAGCTCGCTGGCTTGCAGCGCCGCGAGCTTTTGCTTCACCTGCTCCAGTTGGGCCACAGCATCATTCGCTGCCTTCTCCACCGGCGGGATCGCGTCCTCGGCGGGCTTCAGCCCGGCTTCACGCTGCTTGATCGCGGCCTCCGCCTCGCCGGCCGTCTTGCCTGCATCGGCAATCGTCTTCGGCAGGGTCTCCGCTTCCTTCGCCAGGGCAGCAGCTTCACCGTCCAGCTTCGCAAACTCATCACCGGCAGCCTTCTTGCGATTCTCCAGCTCACCGAGCGCCCCTTCCTCGCGACCCTTCTCGGAGCGCGAGGCTTCCAGATTCGCAGTGGCCGTCTCCAGCTTCGGACGCTGCCCATTCACCCCGGCCTCGAGTCCGGCGATCGCATTATCGCGCTTCTCGTTGCGCGCCTTCGCCAATTCCTCTTCGAGGCGCTTGAGCTCCGCTGCAGCTCCTTCCTGCTCCTTGGCAGTCGCCGCGATCTTCTCGCTCACCGTGGTGATCAGAGCCTTCTTGGCCTCAACCTCCTTCGTCGCCTCGTCGAGCTTGGCGCGTGCCTGATTGGCAGCATCCTTCTTGCCGGGAAGCTCGCCATTCAGCTGCGCCAGCTTCTGCTCGCTCTCTTGCTTGAGCTTGTTGGCATTCGCCTGCGCATCCTTTGCTTGTTGGATCGCGGCCTGCGCATCGGCGAGTTGCTTGCGGGCCTCCTCCAGCTTTTGCTTCGACGCATTCGCCGCGCCTTCCGACGCAGCCAACGCCTGTGGATGCGCCGCGATCTCCTCGCGCAGCTTGGCCAAGCGCCCCTCGATCGACGGCGGATTGGCATCGAAATTCCCCACCGGATTCCCACTCGCGATGTCCCATACGCTGACCTGTCCGCGATAGTCCGCCGCGAAGGCTCGCTTGCCCTCCGAGTCGATCGCCACCGCCACCGGCAAGTCCGGCAGGTCCTTGTACTCGCGCAGCAGGTTGAAGTCCGCCTTCCACAGCTTCACCTTCTTGTCGCGGCCTGAGGTAATGAAGGAGCCATCGCGCGCCCAGGCAAAGGCCAGCACGCCACCGCCGTGGGCATCGAGCTTCTTCACCTCGCTGCCACCGCTCATCTCCCAGAAGCGCACCGTGCCATCCTCCGAGGCACTGGCTAACAGATTCGAGTCCGCCCGGAAGGAAGTTGCCGTGATCGCCGCCTGGTGGGCACGCAAGGTCTGGTATTCATTCCCGCTGTCTGCCTCCCACACCCACACACCCCCGTTGCGGTCACCGGTGGCGAGCAGGATCCCGTCCGGTGAGAAGTCCAGTGCGGTCACCCAGTCGGTATGCTTCTTGATTGAGCGCAGTTGCGAGCCGTCCTCCGCCTTCCAAACCTTGATCAGGCGGGAAGGGGAGCCGGTTGCCACCATGGAAAGATCCGGCTTCAAGTCAGCCGCCAGCACGCTGTCGAATTCCTTGCCCGCCACCAGCATGCGCTCACCGGTCACCACGTCGAAGGTCACCGTTAGCCCCGACTTCCCCGGCACGCCGCCTCCAACGATCAGGTAGCGCGCATTCGGCGTGAAGGCCAGCGCCACCGGCTCGCCCTCGGGGAAGGGTAGCACCCCGGCGAGCTCCAGCGTGTTGGTATCGAAAAGCAGCACCTGCTTCTGACCCGTGACCGCCAGCAGCGGCGCCCACGGCGAGGTGGCCATCGCATGAACGGAGGAGGCCCGCGCGGCATGCACCGGCGGCTCTAACAAAACGTCCTGTGGCAGCGGCGGTGGCCCATCCGGCTTCTGGTCTGCGGCCGAGGCGATCGAGGTATCGAACTTCGGCTTCGAGGGCTTGCGCGCGGAGGAGCTCTTGTTCTCCAGCAGCCCGCCCTCGATCCACGCCTTCAGGATCTCGATCTGCGAGCCGCCGAGCTTCTCGCCCTCCGGCGGCATCTTCGGATCGCCCGTCTGCATCACCACCACGATCAGCTTCGAGCCGGCATCGCCCGGCTCCGCGATCTTCCCGCCGGAGCCACCCTTCATCGCGCCCGCGTAAGTTGAAAGGTCGAGCCCGCCCTTGGTCTTGTCCGGATTATGGCAATTCAGGCAGGTCTGCTGGAATAGCGGCAGGACATGGTCGTCATAGGTGACCTTGTCCGCGGCGTTCAGGATGAACGCCTGGGATACCCAGAAAACGGTCGTGGCAGCGATCTTCCGGCGCATTCGGGACCCAATACGTCACCATGCGTGACGTTTCTTGCGCGAATGAAACGAAATTGGATGACCGCGCATCCAGCGCTCAGTCGCTTTGGTGAAAATAGACAGTGGCCCCCTTGCTACCGGACGGCTCGATCCAGAACTGCATCACGTAGGATTCGTTGAGCAGGATCGCCTTGCGTACCTTGTTCTCGTCGAGGTCCCACCAGCGGGAGCCGGGCTTCAAGAGAATGTCCGGGCACACGTCTTCACGAACTCATGGAAGCCCGGCGAGTTCATATCCAGGCGGAAGAGCGGTGCATAGAGTTCGCGCACCCAGCTGCCGTGCTTGGAATTCAGGTCGATGCGGCCATTCGTGGTCATTTCCCAGCTCGCGACGAAGCCCCCGAAGTAGAGTGCAGGCACCATCGCAATGATAAGCAGGGCGCGGATCAGCCGCACGAGCTGGTAGAGCCGGGACATGGGGAGTCGGATGCGATTCGTGTGGGCGTGTTCATTATAGGCGAAGCCCGGCATCTTTTCGGATGCCGGGCTAGCCAAGAAACACACTCTAAAAAGGGGAGTCAGGAACCCAGTGGCAGCCGGAGGCTGAACACCGAGGAAATAAGACCAATACCGACCGGGATGAGTGAGGCCATATCGCTATTCACGCCCTTCCAGAAATAGAAGAACGCGTTGTGCGCTGGCGTTGGGAATAGCATCCCCGGAACCGTGAGGAACAGGGTCGCCGCGATTGCCGGAAGGGCTGCGACGATCATGAAGACCGCTGCACGGCGGCTGAACTTGCCCTTCAGCAACAGTCGGGGACCGTCGATGAACCAGTTGCGGAAAAACTCCCGGTCAAGGCGGGACAGAAGTTCTTCCACGGTTGCTTGTCGCCTGCGATTTGCCCGGGTGTTGGGCTCCAACGAATCCTCCGCGGCGACTGCGGATTCATCGCCATTGGCTGGGTGGGACAGCATGGACACCTTCTACCCGCGATCGCGTAGGTAGACAATCTTTTAAAATTAATTTTTGAACGAAACTGGAAATCCGTTGTCGTGTGCTACTTAAGGTGGGTTCCCGGGAAATCAATGGTTAAAGATGAACTCTTTCGAGTTCAGCAGCGCCCAGAACACATCATTCAGGATCGCCTGCTTCTCCTTGTCGTCTTTCCCCTCGTTGACCGCCTCCATCAGCTTCGTCTGCTCCTCCGGCACCGGATCGCGGTTCAGGGTCTTCAGGTAGAGCAGTTTGATGATCTCCTCCGGGCTCTTCTTCTGTTCTGCCAGTGCCTGCACCACCTTGCCCTGCTGGATCCGGTTATGCGTGGCGTCGCCATTAAGGAGATGCAGCGCCTGCGAGAGGTTCGGCTCCATCTTCACCTCGCAGGAGCAGACTGTGGCGCGGGTCGCACGACCGAAGGTGGTAAGGAAGTAGTTCGAGGTGTTGCCATCCGCGATCTGCACCGCGCGCGAGCCCAGCGGCAGACCCTTGAACTTGTTCGGCGTCTGCGTCACCTGCGAGATGCAGTCGAGCAGCACCTCCGCCCGCACCCGGCGCACCAGGGAGCGCGAGAAGTTCCGGCTATCGGTCTCGTTGGTCTCATTCACCGCGCTGGAGAGTTGGTAGGTGCGGCTGGTGCAGATGTCCCGCACGAGCTTGCGCACGTCGTAGTTGTATTCCACGAACTTGCTGGAGAGGGCGGCCAGTAGCTCGGGATTCGAGGGCGGGTTCGAGATCCGCATGTCATCCACCGGATCGGTGATGCCTACCCCGAAGAAGTGTGACCACACGATGTTAGAGACGTTCCGCGCGAACCAGGGATTGTCATTCGAGCTCAGCCACTCCGCCACCGCCTCGCGCCGCGTCTTCTTACCGAAGTCGTCCGGCGTCTTCGCTCCCAGGAAGCGCGGCTTTACCGGCTGCTTTGTGACCAGATGATTCACCTCACCGCCACCATCAAAGACGATGCGCTCACGGGGGTCCTCGGCGGGCTTGCGCTTCACCTGCGCGAAGAAGGAGGCGAAGCCATAGTAGTCATCCATCGTCCAGCGGTCGAAGGGATGGTTGTGGCACTGCGCGCACTGGATCCGTGTGCCCATGAAGACCTGCGCCACGTTCTCCGTCAGCTTCAGCGTGTCCTGCTCGATCTGGAAGAAATTCGTCGGCGGGCTGGAGAAGGTGCCGCCCTCGGAGGATAGGATCTCCTTCACCACCTGGTTGAAGGGCATGTTGCTGGCGATCCGGTCGCGCAGCCAATTGTAGTAGCCTAGCGCCGCCTTGTAGGAAACTTGCTGGCCCCCATTGTTGAAGGTCCGGATCTGGAGTAGCTCCGCCCACTTCATCACCCACATTTCGGAAAATTCCTTGCGGGCGATCAGTTCGTCCACCAGTTGCTCTCGCTTTTTCGGATCCGTGCTGGTCAGGAATTGCTCGCGCTCGGAGGGTTCGGGCAGCTTGCCGACCACGTCAATGAAGACGCGCCGCAGGAAGGTCTCATCGTCGCAGAGCGGGGCAGGGATGATCCGCAGCTTGTGCAGCTTGTCGTAGACCAGCTTGTCGATGTAGTTGAACTCTGGCAGCTCTGGTCGGGTGTAGTTCGACTCCTTCGGAATCACGATCGACTGCGAGACCTCCGTGAAGGTCATGAAGCGGCCTAACAGGAAGGCCTCGCCCCGGTTCTTCGATGTCGCGAGACCGCTACGCTTGTTCACCGAAACCGAGTTGTCGTTCGAAGTCGAGAAGGACGAAAGCGTGGTCACGTCGCGGTCCGTGCCGTCGGAGTAAGTCGCCCTGACCGTATAGGGTGTCTCCAGGCCCTCGCCCTTGAGCACCACCTGCGGCGGCTCGATTGTCACCCCCGTGGGCTTGGCGATCTCACCTTGGTCATACTCCGCCCCATCGCGGATCCATGCGACAAGGGTCTCGTAGGGAGCGCTGCCTTTCTCAAAGAGCTTGCCGCCGGTGTGCGGCACCCCGCCGGTCGACTTGGTGATCATCAGCGACTCCTCCGGCAGTGCCAGATTCACGCGCCGGCCCGGGTTCTCGCGGGTCAGGCGGAAGTGATCGCCCTGTGGGTCGAAGCCGAAAAGACTCAGGTGGAAGCCGTCCTTCCCCCGTGCCGAGCCGTGGCAGGAACCGGTATTGCAACCGGAGGAGGTTAGTACCGGCATTACATCGAGCTGGAAGGAAACCGGCCGCGGCTTGTTGGCATCCTTCACAATCACCGCGACCTCCGCCTTCAGGCCCCGGTATTCCAGATTCAGGGTCGTGCTGCCGTCCTTGAGTGGCTTCAGCAGGGTGCCCTCCAGCTTCGCCACGCTAGGATCGGCGATGCTCGCCTTGACCTGCCGGGTGACGTCCTGGGTCGCGGCATCCTTGAAGCGGGCCATCACCAGCACCTTGTGGAAGTCGGCCGCCGTCTCCAGCGTCACGGTCTTCGGGAAAGGTTCGATCGCGCCGATCGCCGGATCTGCCGGCGCGTCCCAATCGGGAAGGGCGGTCTTGGCTCGCGGTGCCATCACCACGCCCTCTGGCCATGGCGCGCCGGCCGTCAGCCATGCCTCGATGGCGGCAATCTCCTCGCTCTTGAGCGGCCCGTCCTTCGGGGGCATCACGTCGTCGTCGTCCTCGTCCAGCTTGATCCGCTTCAGGACTTCCGACTCCGCAGGCTTCTCCAACTGGATCGCCGCGCCGCCCTCGCCCCCCTTCAGAAACTGCTCCCGGGTGGTCATCAGCAGCTCGCCCTTGGTCTTCTCCGGGCAGTGGCAAGACAGGCACTTCGACTCCAGCACCTTCCGGGCGGCATCGAAGCTGGTGCTGTCCGCCGCCCAGCCATTTCCCGCAAGTGCCAAGGCGGCAAGGCTGAGCCGGAAAGGGAAGGGAATCGCAAGACGCATAGGACCTCACTACGACGCAATGGTGAAACGCTTTTCATTTCTGAAATGTTCCCGGCGGTGCCTCCCGGGTGCCCTTCGGTGCTCCAGCTTTGCTTGGCCGGGGGCTCGGTCATCCTCTCACTAGCTCGCTTGGCACCTGCACGACCTCCTCCCCGGGGCTCACGAAGTAGGTATCGCCCGGCTCCACATCCAGAACCTGTCCGCCCGTGAAGGACCCGAAAGCCGGCAACACCAGTATCTCCCCTCGGCGCAGGAAGCAGGGTAGGCGCAACGTGGTCCGCTTTCCATCCGCGATCCTCACCACCGGATGCCAGTGGGCGGTAATGCTTGAAACGTTTGCTGGAGCGTCCTTCGGATCGTGGACGATATGGAGCCCGGCCTGCTCGGTGGCGGCGACTGGGTTCAGTCCGTGGGGGATAAATGGAAGCTTGGCCTCATGGTTTCCCAAGATCAGTTGAACCGGAATTTGGAGCTTGTTTAGAAATGTTTCCAGCAAACGTTGGATTTCATCTGTAAGCCCGGCGGGGGAGTGAAACAGGTCTCCGTTCACGATCAGCTTCGTCGCCTGGTGCCATTTCACCAAGGCGCTCAGCCGATCCAAATCGGCCTCACTGTCGCCTTCCGGAATCGCCAATCCCTTTGCTTGAAACGCAGTGGCTTTTCCGAGGTGAAGGTCCGCTACGATTAGGGTGGAGT
Source organism: Haloferula sp. BvORR071 (assembly GCF_000739615.1). Lineage (GTDB taxonomy): Bacteria > Verrucomicrobiota > Verrucomicrobiia > Verrucomicrobiales > Akkermansiaceae > Haloferula. Next base: position 53,423 of record NZ_BATP01000005.1, on the reverse strand, counting down.
CCTCCAGAAGGACTCCGCCACCAGGAATGAGTCTAAGCGTTTGATTGCCGAGTTCGATGTTCATTTCGCTGCTTGGTTGAGCTCTTGAATCATTTGTTCGAGTCGCGTGGCCGCGTCGCCGGGTGACAAGGTTGCCGACAATCGCTCCGCCCACAAGGGGAAGGCCATTGGAGTGAGATGCTCAGTTTCAATCAAGTGTATGGGCCTTGTTTCCATATCCGCCAAAACTGCATGCAAGCTACTGAACTCAAATTGTCTCTCTAGAATTTCACGCTCGGACTGGAGAAGGAGGAGGTTGCCCGGATCGTAGCGCTCCAGCACTTCAAACAGGAGTCTGGAACTGGCCTGCACTTCACGCTGTCCGCGCTGGGCCCGCCCCGGGAGGTTCTGCAGGATCAACCCCGCTACCCGAGCGACTTCCCGGAACTGCCGACGCGCCAGCTCGTGGGTATTGAGGCAGGCAATCACGTCTCCCAACAAGTTCTCAATCGATAGATTCAAACGAATGGATTGCTCGTCGAGATTCAAGCCGCGGCGGGCAGTGAGGCAGAAGCCGTAGTCGTTCTGCGTGATCGTCACGCTGTCCTTCAGATTCATCCGATGGGTCATCAGCGCGCCGATACCCTCGTGCACGACTCGCCCGGCCATCGGAAAAACAAACAAGTGTTCTTCTCCTCGCGAGCGGGCATGTTCGATCAGGAGTGTCCGGTCATCCGGCAGTTCGGACCAGCGCTTCTGGATCGCTAGGATCGGGGCCACCGCCTTCATTTCCGGGGCTGCCTTGCCCTCACCACGGAGCCGGGCGGCGGTGGCGTGGGATAGCTCGGTGGAGAGCGGCATCTTGCTGCCACCCCAGACCGCGATGTTCCCCTTGGCGTCGCCCTTCGATGCTCGAACGGTTGCCACCTTGTCCCGCAGGCGAAGCAGTTCCAATTTGCGACCGGCAAAGACGAATACGCTGCCGGGTTTCAAACGTCCGATGAATCCTTCTTCGACGGTCCCTAAAGTCTGCCCACTGGCGAAGCGGACGCTGATGTTAAGGTCGGAGGAAATCGTTCCAATCGAGAGCCGGTGCTGCTGGATCAGGCGCTTGTCGTCCACCGTATAGCGGCCCTCCACAAGCCGGGCCTTCTGATAGCGCGGGTAGTTGGCAAGTGCCTTGCCACCACTGGAGATGAAGCTGAGCGCCCAGTCCCACTCCGGGTCGCTCAGCTCGCGGAAGGCGTGGGCCGACTGGATCTCGCGGCGCATCGCCTCCGCCTCGAAGGGCTCCCCGATCGCACAGGTCACGAGGTGCTGGACTAGCACGTCGAGCGGCTTCTGGAGCGGCCGACGGGCCTCGAGGTGGCGGACCTCCGCCGCGTCCCGGACCGCCGCGAACTCGACCAGCTCCATCGCGAAGGTCGGCACCCCGAAAATCTTCGAGGTCTTTCCTGGTTGGTGCCCGGAGCGTCCGGCCCGCTGCAGCATCCGCGCGATCCCCTTCGGCGAGCCGATCTGGATCACTTGGTCTACGGGTGAGAAGTCCACCCCGAGGTCCAGCGAGGAAGTACATACCACGCAGCGCAGCGATCCATCCCGCAGCCCCTGCTCGACCTTGATCCGCTCTGCCGGGTCCAGCGAGCCGTGGTGCATCGCGATCTGCTCCACCCACTCCGGCCGCAAGCTCAGCAGCTCTTGGTACCAGATTTCTGTCTGGGATCGAGTGTTGGTGAAAACCAGCGTCGTCCGCGCCTTGTCGAGCTGCTTGAGCACCTGCGGCGCGAGCCGGGTCCCGATGTGCCCGGACCAAGGAAAGCGGTCGATTTCCTTCGGGATGATCGTCTCGACCTTGATCTCCTTCTTGAGATCCGCCGCCACTGTCACCGCATCCGGCGGGGTCGGGGAACCGAGTAGCACCGCCCGGGCCTCGTCGAGATTTCCCAAGGTGGCGGACAGGCCCCAGATCTTCAGCGCCGGGAACCACGCCCGCAGCCGAGCCAGGCAAAGCTCCGCCTGGACCCCGCGCTTGCTGCCTAACAGCTCGTGCCATTCGTCCACGATCACGGCCTTCAAGCCCGCCAGCTTCTCCCGCGTGTCTTCATGCGTCAGCATCAGCGACAGGCTCTCCGGCGTGGTCACCAGCCCGAAAGGCAGCGATTTCCGCAGCCGCGCTCTAACTGCCGCAGACGTGTCTCCGGTCCGCGCCTCCACCTGCAAGCTCGGTGCCAGCGCCTCCAGCGGCTCCCGCAAGGCCCGCAATGTATCCTGCGCCAGCGCCCGCAGTGGCGTCAGCCAGATCACTCCACAGGTGTGTGGCTTGGTCTCTTCCTCCAGCGCTTCCGCCACTGGACCTAACCAGACCGCCAGGGTCTTGCCCTGACCGGTCGGCGCATGTAGCAGGCCCGACTTCCCCGCCGCATAGGCCGCCCACACCTCCTTCTGGAAAGCGAATGGCTTCCAACCCTTGGACTTGAAGAAGGGTTGGAGCGGCGCGGCGGGCATGGGCGCCTGTTTATCGTCCTGCCGGGTAGGGGACGCAAAGGGAGATTTGCGCTAGCAGATCCGCAAAATCGGCTCCGCGCGGCTTCCCTGCCAGGTGAGATGCGGGCTCAAGCAGCTCCCGGCGGCTTGCCCTCCACAGGCTTCTTCTCCGCCATCACCACCACCGGGATCGGTTCCATTGCCCTGCCGCCGCCCAACACCCGGTGTGGGAAGGGCATCTCGATTCCCTCGCGGTCGAAGGCTTCCTTGATCCGCAGCGGCAGCTCGTTCTTCACCTTCAGCACGTCCTGCTTGATGGTCCAGGCGCCGATCATGAAGTTCAGCGAGGATTCGCCGAAGCCGTTGAAAACGATCATCGCTTCAGGCTCGTCCAGCACCGCCGGATGAAGTTCGGCGACCTCGCGCAAGATCTTCATCACCCGGTCAATCGCCTCATTGTAGGAAACCCCCACCGTGAGATCGACCCGCCGGATTGGATAGCGGGTCACGGTGACCACATTGGTCTTCACCAGGGTCTCATTCGGGATCCGCACCGAGCGGTTGTCGAAGGTCCGCAAGGTCAGGGCCATCAGCCCGATCTCCTCGACCGTGCCGGTGAAGGCCCCCACCTCAATGATGTCGCCCTTCTCAAAGGGCCGCTCGCCGACGATGAAGAGTCCTGAGATCAGGTTCGAGAGGGAGGTCTGGGAGGCGAAGCCGATCGCCACGCCGGCGATTCCCGCCGCGCCTAGAACCGCCCCGAGATTGAAGCCGAACTCCTCCAGGATGGCGATGAGGACCAGTAAATAGCCCCCGTAGCGGGCGATTTTTGCCAGCAAATCCCCCCCTTGCTGGCCCAGTCGCCGGCGCAGGATTCCCGCGATGATCCGCGAGACCAGCATCACGATCGGGACCCCGGTGATCAGGATCACCAGCACCCGTGCCGCTCTCTGCAAGACCGGACTGCTCCAGAACAAGTTGTTGAGGTATTCCAGCATCAATCAGGTGAGGTGGGGGTGGCTGACCCCGAGGAAAGTGGAAAAAGCCTCCTTCAGCATGCTGCGCCGCACCCGGCCCAACCGTGGCGGGGTCAGCTCCACTGCATTGGCCGCATCGCCGAAGGGCTTCTGGCCGAAGACCACGCCGCTCAGCGAGTCGTCCTTGTCGCCCGTGCGGATTCGCGCGTGGTTCGACCACAGGCGGCCAAGGTGCTCGAAGACCGCCAGGTGGCCGGTCTCGAAGAAGAGCCGCTCGAAGGGCAGGGTATGGGTGCCGCTGTTGGCGATCTCGACCGTGGAAATGATCGACAGCTCCTGCCAGTCATCGGGGATGAACTGCCGCCGTGCGCGGGTTTTCACCGAGTAGCACAGGGTCCCGGAGATCGGCGTGCCGTGCCAAGTATTTGAGGGCGGGTCGCTCGGCCAGGCATGCAGCCGCACGTATTCCCCTTCGCTGTGGGCATTCAGCTCGATGAAGGCGGGGATCCCGACGAAGAAATTCGCTTTCGCCCGGGGTGAGAGGTGCAGCGCCGAGCGCGGCCGCACGATTACGGGGCGGTCGGGGAAAACCGGGCGGAATTGCAGCTTCACGTCCTTCACCCCGCGGTCCCAGCGCTGCCAGGGCAGCTCGTCCGGGGGCATGTTCAGGTTGTCCAGCACCCGCCGCTGCTCGCCGTAGAGCGCCGCCACCCGCCATTCCTCCAAGACGCTCAGGACCACGAGGGTCAGGTTGCCGAAATCGGCGCGCAGCCATTCGCCATCCTGCAGGGTCCGTTCGTGCCAGCGTTCCGTGGCGGCCATGGGGCTAGGAGACCTTGGAGGCGGGGCAGGGCGCAATAGCGAATGCCGAAGACCCGGATTTCCGGGCGCTGATCCAAGAGATTTTTAACAGGAGAAAGACAAGAGAAAGGCAGGAGTTTTGAGGCTAAGAGATTTAAGGGAGAGGGTCTTTTCATTCTTCCTCCTGTCTTTCTCTTGTCTTTCTCCTGTTCAAATCCCTGCCTTTTCGGAATTCGGCATTTTTTCCCGGATGTCGCGCGGATTTTGCGAGCCGGTTGACCGGGCGGGCCGGGCGCTCTAGAGATTTCCGCATGGATCTGACCACCACGGCTTACGGCACCTGGAGCGCCGGGCGCTTCATGCACTTCGGCGAAACGCTTCCCGAGGACCGCTTCCTCTCCTGCATCGCCACCGCTTGGGACGCCGGCATCCGCACCTATGTGACCGCGGACGTCTATGGCAATGGCAAGGCGGATGAACTGCTCGGGCAGGCCCTCGCCGACAAGCCGCGCGAGGAATACAGCCTCGTCGGGATGCTCGGCCACGATTTCTACGAAGGCCAGCGCCAAGGCGCGAAGGGCTACCCCCGTTTCACCGATCCCGAGCTGCACCAGCCGAGCCACTACCGGGACTACCTGCGAAAGGCTTGCGAGAAGTCGCTCGAGCGCTGCCGCACCGACCGCTTCGACCTGCTGATGCTCCACAATCCGGACCAGACCGGCTACACCAGCGATGCGGTCTGGGATGGCCTGCGCGCCCTCAAGTCGGAAGGCATGGCCGAGCGCCTCGGCCTCGCACCGGGACCAGCGAACGGCTTCTCGCTGGATATCATCGACTGCCTTGAGCGCTACGGCGACGACATCGACTGGGCGATGCTGATTCTCAACCCGCTCGAGCCCTGGCCCTCCTGTCACGTGCTGCCAGTCTGTGCGGAGAAGGGAGTGAAGGTCCTGACCCGCGTGGCCGACTACGGCGGCCTCTTCCATGGCGACATGAAGAAGGGCCACCAGTTCAAGCCCGGCGATCACCGTTCCTACCGCGCCGAAGGCTGGGTCGATCATGGTTTGGACAAGATCGAGCGCATGAAGCCGATTGCCGAAAAGCACGGTCTCTCGCTGATCCAGTTCGCTTCAGTGTGGAATCTCAGCCAGCCCGCGGTCGAGAGCGTGGTACCAACTTTCATCCAGGAAGCCGGCGAGGGAGCCCGCTCGATTGAAGATCAGATCCGTGACTTCGCGGCCGTACCGGACATCCGCCTCAGCGCGGAAGAATCCGCGGCGGTTAGCCAGATCGGCGACAACACCGGCTGCATGATGCTGAAGGGCGCCAGCAAGCGTCACCAGGTCAGCGAGCGCCCCGACGAATGGCCCATGCGCGATGACCTGCTGGCTCTCGCCGGCCGTCGCGGGTTGGGCGACAACTGGTGACCAAGCCGGGCGATGAAGGTCGTGGTTCTAACCGGTGCGGGGATTTCCGCGGAATCGGGGATCAGGACCTTCCGTGATTCCAACGGACTCTGGGAAGGGCATTCGGTGGATCAGGTTGCCACCCGGATCGGCTTCGGCCGCAATCCGGGTTTGGTGAACCGTTTTTACAACCAGCGCCGACAGCAGTTGGCCACGGTGCTGCCGAATGCCGCCCACTTCGCTCTCGCCGAACTGGAGCGGGAACTCGGCGATGACTTTCTGTTAGTCACCCAGAACGTCGATGACCTGCATGAGCGTGCGGGCAGCCGGCGACTGGTCCACATGCACGGCGAGCTGCTCAAGAAGCGCTGCCTCTGGTGCAATTGGGTCACGTCCTGCAATGAAGACCTAAGTCCGGAGGATCTTTGCTCCAAATGCGGGCGAGAAATGGGCATGCGGCCCGACGTTGTCTGGTTCGGTGAAGTGCCTTACGGGCTGGAGCAGATTCAGGCGGTTTTGGAGAATACCGGGATCTTCGCGGCCATCGGCACCTCGGGCGTGGTTGAGCCAGCCTCCCGTTTTGCCATCAAGGCGAAGGTCTATGGCGCACGCACCGTGGAAATCAATACGGTCGAAACAGCAAAGTCGGCAGAGTTTGAAGAGTGCCTGCGGGGGCCGGCCTCAGAGGTAGTTCCTGAGTGGGTCAGGCGGCTTCTGGCAGGGTAGCGCCATGAACCCATATGGCATCTACCCTGCCTGACCACTACTCACGGCAGCTTGGAAATCACGCGGTAGATGCCCGCCGCGGTGGAAGAGTTGAAAGCCCGGGTGGTTTGTCCTTCCTGTCCCTTGGCGTAAGGCAGGGCTGTTTCCCACAAGCCGCTGCCTTCCGACCATTGCTCCACCGCATAGAAGCGGGATGATGAGGAGGGATACAGGATGCTGGCGGTGCTGGCACCCGTGCGCGTGACAGAAGCAGTGAAGCGCGAATCGCTGGAGGTAGGATTGCTGGCACCCAGGAACTCGGTCCGGTTGCTTTGTCCATCCTTGTCCTGGTCGGCATCCGGTTCGCCGAGGCCGGCATTGATGTCGGCGGCGGAGAAAGTGGAGATCATCCAGTCGTAGTAGGCAGCCTCTTCTGCAAAGGCGCTGCCCATCGCTTGCTGGCCGCTGGCATTGAAGTGCAAGCCGTCGCCGTTCATGCCAAAGCCATCGGTGGAGAAGATCGCGGTTCGCGGATCGGCCAGTGCCACGGCATCCTGCGCCGCACGCACTTGATTCAGATAGGTGCTATCCAGTGCCGTTTGTTGGCTTCCGAGGCGTGCGATCACGAAAGGTAGCGTGCTGCCATAGGTCGCCCGCACATCCGCGATGAAGGTGATGAGGTTGGTCTGGTAGGAGCCCGCCGAAGCCGCGACCGCATCACTCTCGCCCTGCATCCAGACGATTGAGTCGAGCTCTAGCGTGGCACCCGGGTATTTCGCCGCGAGCGCCGCGCGGCCGGCAGTGACAGTTTGCTGGAAGGTCACGTACTCCGGGCCATCGCCCGTGGTGGTGGCATTGCCGCCAGCTTTCCACTGGGTCTTCAGGTCGGTGCCGCCATTGGCATACTTGATGATCGCGACGCGGGTTCCCGCTTCGCTTGCATAGAGATCCGCAAGCCGGTTACCCATCACGATCTCCGGGCCGAATTGGGAAGTCTCGCTGAGCCCGGGGCGCAGGGTGGTGAGCGTGCCGGAGCCGCCCTCCACCTTGTAGTAGAAGTCCACATCGGCCTGCGGCACTTGGAAGGCGGCAGGCAGGTCGGCGATCGTGGCCCGGCCATCGGCATTCGATTGTCCCGCGAGTAGCACGATCCGCACCTTGCTCACCGCAGCGGGATCGACCGCCGGATGCTCCTGCGCATACATGGTGGCGACCTGGAGATCGGTCATGGCCTGCGGCATCAGGTGGACCTCATCCAGCGTGCCTTGGAAATTGTAATGCAACGAGGTTGTCGGGTAGGCCTTGCCGATGCTGTCCACATTGAATGAGGTATTGCCCGTCAGCGTCTCGCTGGGCTGGCCGTCCACATACAGTGAGAGGCTGCCTGCACCGTCCGCCACCAGAGTGTAATGATGGAGATCGCTGTCCTTCGCCACCGTGAAGTCGAAGTTGATGTTGTCCGACGAGCGGAAGCGCAGGCCGGTGAAGGAATCATTCAGCCAGATGAAGTCAGCGGTGTTTTCAGCGGTGCCCATCACCATGCCGTGATTGCTGCCGATGGCGTCGCGGCGTGCCCACCAGGCGGCCGACCACGGATGCGCGGAAGTGTAGGTTCCGGCGGAGGGGAGGGACACCAGCGAAGCATCCGTGCCGTCGAGCAAGAGTGAGCCGGGGCCGGTCACCAGCAGGGCCGGCTCGGTGGTGATGGTGGCGTTACCCGCAGCGGTGGCGTTGTTTGCGCCGGTCCCGCTGTCATTGAAGTCGCCATCGAAGCGATAGTGGAATCCGGAATAGGGCGGGACGGCAGTCGCATCATTCGATTGGAAGAGGGCGCTCACCGCAGCGGCATTGAGCGCCTCATCAAAGATCCACACCTCGTCAAGCTGGCCGTTGAAGTCGAAGTCGTTGGTGGGGTAAGCCTCGCCGATCGTATTGAACTGGAAGCCGGTCTGCTTGCCGGTGGCGGGAGTGCCAGAGAGCTGCCCATCCACATACAGGGTGATGGTGGTGCCGGAGCCGACGATGGCGTAGTGGTGCCAGAGGTAGTCCTTGGTCAGCGTGAAGTCGGCCTGTCGCGCCGCCGTGCTGTCCACGCTGCGCCAGCGCAGGCCGGCGCCGCTCGAATCGTTCAGCGCGATGAAAAAGCCCGTCTGGGAGCGGTCGCCGATCACCATGTCCCAAGTCGCGGCATCGCCGGTGTCGCCGGGAGCCTTCTTTGCCCAGAAGGCGATGGTATAGGGAGTGCCGGAGCCGAAGGCCTTCGTGGCGCCGAGGTCGATGTAGTCGCGATCGGCGTGGAAGTTCATGGCGCCAGCTCCGAACTTGAAGTCACCGGCGGTGCTGGTGATCCCGCTGTTTCCCACAGTGCCGTTGTCTACCAGGGTGCCATTGTGGGCATTCCCGGAGGTGTCGGAGTAATCGGTGTCGAAGGAGTAGTGCGCATACACCCCGGCGGTGGCGGGGATGGAAAGGAGCAGGGGAGCGAAAGGCAGGAGAAGATGGCGGGTCACGGAAGAAGTCAGGGCTTGGGTTGCTTGATTTTGGATTTAAAAAGGGAACAAGTGTTAGATCCGGCGTTTGCGGGAGCGGCGGCAGCAGGCCACGGCGAGGCCTCCTGCGCAGAGCAGTAGGGAGGAAGGCTCCGGCACCGTATTGGTCTGATAGAGACTCGTGATCGCGGGAGCGCTGAGGGCTTCATTGAAAATCCACACCTCATCGATCTGGCCGTTGAAATCGAAGTCGTTGGTGTTCGGGTAGGCCTCGCCGATTGTATTCCACTGGAAGCCGGTCATCTTGCCGGTGGCGCTGCTGGAGAACTGGCCATCCACATACAAGCTGATCGTCGTCCCGGAGGCCACGATGGCGTACTGGTGCCACGCGTAGTCTTTCGCCACTGTGAAGTCGGCTTGGCGGGCCGTCGTGCTGTCCGAGCTGCGCCAGCGCAAGCCGGTGCCGGTCACGTCATTCAGTGCGATGAAAAAGCCCGTCTGGGAGCGGTCGCCGATCACCATGTCATAGTCCGCCGCAGTGCCGGTATCGCCCGCGGTTTTCTTGGCCCAGAAGGAGATGGTGTAGGCATTGCCCGAACCGAAAGCGCCGGCCGGCACGTCCACATAGTCGCGGTCCGCGCTGAAATTCACCGCGCCGCCGCCGAACACGTATTCGCCAGCGGTGCTGGTAATGCCGCTGTTTCCGAGTGTCCCGACATCGGTCAGGGTTCCATTGCGGCCATTCCCAGATGAATCCGAGTAGTCGCTATCAAAGGAATAGTGGGCATAGACAGCCGCGTGCAGCGGTGCGAGCAAAGCCAAGGCCGCCAGGCCGGGAAAGAGGGGTTTCATCGGGTTTGAGAACCGGCTTTGGGCATGCCGGTGCTAGGGAATGCAGAAACCGCAAATCGGTTAGCAGGATTCCGCGAAAAAATTTCGCTCTCCGTAGAGGGGGCAGAGCTGCCTTTCGATTTGGAATCTGAAATCTCAGATTTCAAATCTGCCTTCCCGTCGTCTCACTCCCGCAGCATGAAGCGGTTCTCCTGATACAGGGTCTTGATTTGCTCGTCGCTCAAGGCACTGCGGAAGATGAACAACTCGTCGACCGACACCGGCACATTGCCCGGCCCGTCGGGCATCTGGTTATCGCAGGCGACCCTCAAGCGGTTGGCTGGTTCGCTACCGAGCCGTGTATCCACCCCGATATCCATGGCCGCGGTGGTGGTGAATACGCGCTGACCATCGATGTAGTGGCGGACTTCCACCTCGCCGGTCTCGGTAACTTCACCGGTGAAAACGCTGGCGATGTGATGCCACTGGCCGTCCAGCACGCTCATCGTGCCGATCTTGCCCGCTGTGAGCAGGCCATTGGAGCCCCACTGCGTGCCGATGATCCCGGTGACGCAGTGGGCCCGGAAGGTCCAGCTGCCGCCATTGATCGACTGGTCGCCCCACATCACCACGGAGGGCGTGTAGTCCACGCGCTTTGCATTGACCCGGCGCGGGATCGGCCGACCCTTGATCCACAGGGCTACGCTTCGCGGCCCGCTGCCGGAGATGCCGGGAAAGTCGCTTTCAGCAAAACAGTCTCCGCCTGTTAGATCGAGACCCGACCCGAAGGCGCCTGGGGTCAGCTGCGGCGTGACAGCCTTGCCCTTCACTCCGGTGATCCGGATTGGCGCCGCCTCAATCCCCGCAGACTTCGCCGGGAAGCCGCCAGAGCTCTCCTCGTCGAAGGTCCAATGGATATAGGCAGGCTCTCTGGAGAGCTCATCCAGGAATAAGCCGGGATCCACCGGCGCGGGTTTCGAGCGACCTACTAGATCGGAGGTAGCGGCCTGGCCGGGGCCGAGAGTGGTAACGGGAATTCCCGGCGACTTTGATTCAACGCGGAGATTGCCAGCCTCCACTTGGATCCGGTCACCAGCAGTGGAAACTGCCACCCCGAAGCGCGCCCCCGCGCCATTCGCGCGCAGGCGCTCGGTATTCACCGTGAGGTCCTGGCTGCCATCGGGTGACTCGAACCAAGCTTTGCCGCTGGAGAGGCTCACCTGCGCGGGATCGGTGATCTCAAGCGTGGCGGGTCCTTCCACAAACATGCGAGTGCGGGTCCGCGTCACGATTTCCAAGCTGCCGCGATCCACCAGCAGCCGCGTGCCCGGCAGGAACTCGCCATCCCGGCCAATCCCGCCGCTGGTGTATTCCCACAGGGTCTCGGCACCAGCGGTCACCTTCACCGGAGGCAGGCGCGAGGAGCGGATCGCCAGGAAACTCGCCGCCACCGCCAGCAGCGCGATGAGCGCGGCCGCGGCGTAGATCGCTTTGCGTGGCAGCCGCTGCCACAGCGGGGGTGGGGGAATCTGGAAAACCTTTTCCTCGTAATCATGTTCCGGTGCCCATGCCTCGGCGGAGCCGTGCAGCGCGGCGGCGAAGGCCATGTGCTCGCGATAGGCGCGGCGGACCTCCGGGCTCTCGCGCAACTGCGACATCAGCCACCAGTGGTCCTCGGCACTCAAGGCCCCGTCTTCCAGGTCCTGCAGGACCTGTTCCAGACGGCGGCGGGGGATGGAACGGCGAAGACTCATGGCAGGCATTTCCGGCCGACCCGGTCCTCGATACAGCGTTTCAGTGCGGCCCGCAGCCGGAAAAGTTGGACCTTCAGTCCGCTCAGCGAGCGCCCGCTGCTGACCGCGAAATCCTGCAGGCGGATCTTCCGCCAGTAGCGCTGCATCAGCAGTTCCCGATCCTCGGGCCGCAGCTTGCCGAGGCAGGCGCTCAGCGCCTCGATCCGGCTTTCGGTAAGCTCGGGATCGGTTTGCTCCTCCAGTTCGTCTGCCAGCAACTCGGCCACGTCATCGTCCAAGGTCACCCAGCGTCGCTTCTTCAACAGGCGCAGGTGCACCATCACCTGGAAGCGCGCGATCGTCAGTGCCCAGGCCCGGAAATTCGTGCCTATCTCGAACTGACTGCGCTTTGTCCATAGGAGTGCGTTCGTCTCCTGGATTACATCGTCCACCCCCGGCGCCCCCGGCAGCAGCGAGATCACGAAGGAGCAGATCACGCTCTGGTGCTCCGTGAGTAGCTTGACGAAGGGAATGTCCGGATCCGGCTCCATGGTTGGGCTTCCTTGGAGAATACCGGAATCGGCGGAAGGTTAGCAGCCCGGGGGCGATTTTTTCGTGTCAAGTGCGCCAGCCCCTTTCAAACGCCCGATCAGGGCCCGGAATTTTCGTTAGAACTTCATCATGTTCTCGTTCGGGGATGTGGGAGTGGGCGTCGCCTTTGCGGAGATTCATGAATATTCTAGTGGTTGGGACCGGAAACATTGCGAGTACACTCATTAACCTTCTGCTGGAATATCGCGACCTGTTGGGGATTGGGACCCTGTGGGTGCTCAAGAATCGCCTGCAGCCCTGGCAACTTCCTGATCTCGATATCCTGCGGGAGCGCGGCGCGGTCCTTTGTTCTAGGGAGCGGATCGCAGGAATGACTCTCCTGTCCGAGATCGAATCCCATGTGGACTACGTCTTTGACTGCGCGGAGAACGGAACCGCACTTTCCCTCAAGCATTACTACGAGCGTCTGCCGCGTCTGATCGGTGCCTGTGCACAGGGAAGCGAGAAGGGATTTGGCATCCCTTTCATGACGGGGATCAATACCGCGGCTGTTAGAGGGGCTAGGTTCGTCCAGATCGTTTCCTGCAATACCCATGGCACGGCGGCGGTCCTCAAGACTTTCGCGGGAGAAAACCTCGAACGCTTGATCGAAGGCGACACGGTGGTCGTGCGCCGCTGTGAGGATATTGGTGCTCACCAGCGCTTGGTTGCGGCGAGCGTGGTCGCCCGGCATCTCGATCCAGTGATCGGCACCCATCACGCCATCGATGTGATTGATCTCTGGAAGACGGTCGGGATTGCGCCGAATATTTCCAGTTCCGATGTCACGACACCCAGTCAGCTCATGCACGCGGCTCGTTTCCATTTGATTCTGGATCACGAGACCAGCGGCGAGGAGATCAAGGATAGGATCGCGGCCAATCCTTTGGTCGGGACGACCGGGAAATTCGATTCCAATTCGGTTTTCGAGCTAGGCCGGCGCTATGGGTTCCAAGGTCGTATCTTCGAGCATGCGATTGTGGTCGACGGGAATCTCCTAGTGGAGGGAAACCGCATCCGGGGGTGGATTTTCGTGCCGCAAGAGGGCAACACCGTGCTCTCAACTTTGGACGCCTTTCTTTTGCAGGTCGGATTTCCGGAACGAGATCAGGTTCTTGCTGTCATTCAGCAACGCTTGCTCAGAGGACGCTGGTAGCCGGGAATGCCGACTCGCTCAATCTCCGGGCAAAGCGGCGATCATCCCCGCCAGCTCCGCGTGATCCTCCACCCAGACCGATACGGATCCGCCATTGCAGCGGAACTCGGCCCATCCATCCCCATTACTCCGGATCTTGCCGCTCACATGCCCGGTGATGTCCATGAAGTCCGTGTCCCGCTTGCCGACCTCCATCCACTTGCTGCCTTCGGGGCCGTCGCTCAGGATCACGGCCATGGCATGTGGATGCTGCTCGGTCCCGAGTCGGGTCCAGCCGATCGTGTTGAAGTGGTCGAGATAGCTGTACTGCGGGCCGTGCGCGAAGTGCCAGCGGGCGAGCATCAGCAGATCGATGATCCGCTTATGGCTCGCCAGCACGATGTGGTAATCATTCCCGTCGCGGCCCTTGCCGGTGTAGTCCGCGCCGAAGTAGTCGGCCCAGAAAACACAGGGGTAGCCCTCGGAGCGTAGGAGGATGATCGCGTAGGCCAGCGGCTTGAACCAGGGGTCGACCACCGCTTCCAGCGCCTGCAACGGTTGGGTGTCGTGATTCTCCACCAGCGTCACCGCATGCATGGGCGACTCCTTCATCAGGGTTCCATCGAGGATCCGTCCCATGTCGAAGTTGCCGCCGGCTTGGCTCGCCAAGTGGAAGTGCTGTTGCAGCGGCGCGTCGAAGAGATTCAGTTGGCCGCCGGTGTTCCCGATATACCAGACCAGCGTGTCGATGCGCGGGGTCCAATACTCGCCTACGCAGAAGAGATCCCGCCCCGAGGAGGTTTCCAATTCGTCCAGCCATTCCTCGAAGAAGTCGCTCTCGATGTGCTTGATCGCATCCAGCCGGAAGCCGCAGATCGGCGCGGTATCCAGCATCCACTTGCCCCAATACTTCAGTTCGCCGCGGACCTCCGGATGATCCACGTCCAGGTCGCAGCCCATCAGGAAGTCGTAGTTGCCGTTCTCAAGGTCTACCTCCTCGTCGAAGGGCTTGTCCTTCTTCCTCCATATCGCCCGGAACTCCGGCCGCAGGCTGTTGTAATCCACGGATCCGAAGTGCTGCCAGCGCCACTTCATCGTCGAATACTTGCCCTTGCGATCCGGGAAATCGAAGCCGGTATAGGACTTGATCAGGTTGACCCCGTCCAGGGCGCGGTTGCGGTCCGCGGGGTCGAAGGGGATGGCCTCATACTCTTCCTCGAACTCGCCGCCCATCTTGTGGTTGAAGACGACGTCGGCATATACCTCGATGCCGTGCTCGCGGCAGGCGTGGACCGCGGCGATGTATTCCTCACGGGTCCCGTACTTGGTCCGCGTCTCGCCGCCCGGCTTCGGGTTCGCGCCTTGGACAAATTCACCGAGATCGAAGAGATCGTAGATCCCGTAACCGACATCATTGGTCCCGCCCATGGCCTTGGAGGCTGGCGGAAACCAGATCCCGGTGAAGTGCGCCGCTGCCAGAGAAGGAGCAAGTTCCGCGAGCCGCTTCCAGTGCTGTCCGTCGCCGTCGGTATACCAGTGAAAGCCCTGCAGCATCGTGCCATTGAACTCCGCCGCCGGTTTGGTCGCGGCCACATCCGCGGCGTGCTCTTCAAGCCAGCGATGAAGATTGCCGACCGCTTGCCCCTGTTTCGGCGAGACATCGCGGAATTGAGTCCTGAGCTTGTGGAAGGCAGTCTTCATCACCAGTCGCGATAGCGGAATCTAACGCCGGATGCGACAAGATTCTGTGCTGGCTTTACTCCGCTAGGTGGTGCCTAGAGTTATGCCAATGACGAGCCTTTGATGATCTTCTCCCGAGCTTGATCGATTGTGCCGATGTCCTGTCGGTTCGGAGCTGTGCGGATCTTGACCCGGAGCCCTGCCGGGCTCCGGGTCAAGTCCCGCTAGGATTCGCTCGCTGACCTTATTTAACGAGTGAGACCGTATTTGCAGGAGATAGGTCCACGGAGAGACGCAGGAAGATCCGCTGCGGAGTGCCACCGGTGAAGCTGGCCGCGGAATCCACCGTCTCGATTCCGCTTTCCGAGACTCCTGCCACGGTTTCCGTGATGGTGACGTTGAGAGCTCCCTCCGATTCCCCGGACTCATGCCAAGTCGTCAGATCCGTGGACCACAGTACCCGCTTCACCACATCGCTGGCGCGGGGATCGCGCTGGAAGCGCAGCGTCGTGTTCTGCCCCGGTGCGAGCTGGACGAAGGTCCGGCTGAGGGGATCGCTCGGCAAGCTTCCGGAGAAGTATTCGAGGATGTTCGGGCTGAAGTCATGATCAGCATCATCCTCAGCGCCGCCTGTGTTTCCGGGCAGGTAGGTGGCCATCCAACCTTGGAAAGGGCGATCGTTCACCGTTCCCGCCGGGGATGCCGTCAGGGGCAGCAGCCACTGCGTCGTATTCTGCAGATCCACGCCGAGGCTTTCGTTGCCCTCGTAGATTGAGTCGCTCGCGATCGGCAGCCCGAACTGGACCGAGGATTGGCCGCTGGCGAAGGAGGCTGAGGTCGGAAACGCTGCGGTGAAATCTGCCGCAGAGGCCGTGCCGGAGAATTGCAGCGGGACTTCCAAGGCTCCATCCGGTGCACCGGAGCGGAAGACATTGAACACCAGCTGCTGGTTCGGGCCATACTCCCCGGCGCCAGCCGGTGAATCGACGTAGAGGAAGGGCCGCGCGGGATCGAGCGCATGGAAGGCCGCTTCCCGGGCCACCGGGTCCGATCCTTCCACCCATGCCGCGCGGGCGTTGGTCCAAGTATTGCCCGGGTTGCCGACCGCATCGAGTCGCAGGTAGATCTGCTCGCCCAGCCCGGTGAAGCCGCTGGAGAAGGTGGTCACGATGTTTGGAGCCGAGTAGTCGAGCGTGCCGTTGGTCCCGTCCCAGACCCAGCCGCGCAGGGTTCCGGTCTTGTCCGCGTGCATTTCGATCTCGCCGATCAGGGTGCAGCGGATCCCGGGCTGGATCCCGATCTCGGGGCTGCCCGGAGCGCGTGCCGTGGCACTCGCACCACCCTTGTTGTCGAGATAGTCGAAGATCGCCGCGCCCGCCGAGGCATTGTTCCGGCCGATATCGACGCCACCATTGACCGAGTTGTCCTGCGGCACCCCGCGGATGCCGAGTGTCAGATAGCCAGCGGAGTAAGTCGCCTCGCCGTAGAAGAACAGGCTGCCCGCCGCGCCTTCCGTAAAGGGATTCGGGATCGGCAGGTAGTTGCCGGTGCTGAGCGGTCCGCTCACGGCGATCATGCAGCCCGGAGCAGGCAGATCCTGGATATACAGGTCGGCGGTGGCACCGGCGATGGAGTAGTTGTTAGACTCAAGGATCTTGAAGCGGACGAAGCGGTCCAACTGCGGGTCTGAATTCGGGATGATGTGCAGCGGTACATCCACTGAGCTCACCCCGGCGGGGAAGTTCACCACATAGTCGGGTCCCACGTAGTTCGGCAGCGCATCGAAATCGGCGGACTCAGCCGCCGTGCCTTGCAGCGTGAAGTTCACGGCCAGCGCCGGAGTGACATTGCCGGTGCGGCTGAAGCGGACCGAGAGATTCTGGTCGGCTCCGCTCTCCGCGCCCACGGTGTCCAGCGGCTTGACCGAGACATTCACCAGAGTGTTCGCATCGATCATCGTGAGCGAGTCCATCGCGAGCCAGCCCCATGAGCCATGTGCTGCGTCGATCAGGTCCAGCGTGTAGAGGGTGCCCGGAGGATCACTGGCCACCGCAGCCGATAGCGCGGCTGCGTTCCATGTGACCGTTTCCCAGGCATTGCCTTGCGCGGTCGAAGTCCGGCGGCCCCACTTGAGGTAGGCATCGTCCGTCACCCGGTGCAGGGCCACGCCCACCCACGCGACATTGTTCACGTTGTTCACCGAAACTGCCGGCAGACTTGAGAAACTGGCCGGACCCGTCGTTGAGCCCATCCCGGCGAGCAGCTTGAAGCTGATCTCGGTGGGGGCGAGGGTCCCGAGATCCGCGGCGGGATTCGTGCCGTTGAGCGTGAAGGTGGGCGAGCGCAGCACCGCGGTATTGTGAGCACCGTCGCGGGAGTCGATGTTGTCCGCGGAAGTCACCACCAGACCGCCGATGTTACCGTTGGGATCGCCCCAAGTGATGCGGTTGCCGAAATTACTACTGGTGGCGTAGAAGCGGCGGTCGAGGCTGTTGCCGCCGGGGATCGTGACTTGGGTCCACTGCGCCAAGTCTCCCGGAGAGAAGGCGTAGACGATTTGGCCGGCGGCTAGCGCCGTGGGGGAGGCGAGGAATTGGAGTCCGCCGAGCACGGCGATCGCGGGTAGGGCTTTCATGGTTTCTTGGGGAAGCGGACCGGCAGTGCGGAAGCTCGCCGGTGGCCTGCGCACGCTAGCCCTTGCCCATCTCCCGAGAATGGCGGCACTGGCCGCGGAATCATGCAATCGCGGACACCCCGCGCTATTCCGCCGCGGCCCGGCGCCGGGCGGCCTCCCGCCTCTGGTCGGTTGGACTCACCCCGTAGCGCTTGCGGAAGGCTCTGAAGAAGGTGGTGTAGTCGAGGAATCCCGCATGCTCCGCGACCCGCTCCACAGGCTCGTCCGTCACCAGAAGCCGTTGCATAGCCGTCTCCAGTCGCCGCTCTCGAAGTAGCTCCACCAGCGAGGGCCGACCGCTCTCTTGAAGGTAGCGGCGCAGCGTGCGGGCAGACACATGGCAGAGGCTCGCGGCCACCTCCGGATTGAAATGCGGATCGGCATGCCGCTCTTCTAGCAGGCGGAAGAGGCGGCGCAGTGCCGGGGGCTCTGGCCCGCTCGCGGTGCTGGAGCGCTCGGAGATTCCTTGTGGCGGAATCCGGAGAGCTTCCTCCGGGGCCGCTTTCCCAGCCATCAGGACGGTCAAGAGAGCCGCCGCTTGGTAACCCACTCCTGCGAAGTCGATGCGCACCGAGGACAGGGTAACGCTGTCATTCTCTACGTGGAAGTCATCGTCTCCCGCGCCCAGCACCGCCAGATCGCCGGGCACTTGCAGATCGCTGTCCCGGCAGCACGTGATCAGGAGTGTCGCGCAGGCATCGTCGCAGCAAAAGACCGCGGGCCGGGTCTCGTCCGACTTGCTGACCCACGCCTGCAAGCCCGGGCAGCGCGGCGGATCGCTGAACTCCATTTCCAGCAATTTCACCGTGGACCCCGCCTTCTCCAGTTCGCTCCGGAAGCCTTCCAGTCGGTCGATCGAGAATCCCTTGTCGGGCAGATGGGTGCAGTAGCCGAATTTCAGGAAACCCTTTGCCATCAAGTGGCGCGCCGCCTCCCGTCCGACTTCGATGTCATCGACCAGCACCTCGGGGATACCCACGCAGCCGGGAACCCGGTGCATATTCACCGCGACCAGTCCCGGCCGTCCCTTCACCCATTCGAATTGCCCGGCTTCCTCGAAGAAACCGAGCAGCGCATCCGGCTGCGATTCCATCGCCTCGTGCCAATCCAGATGGGTGTAGTTCGTCTTGCGGATCAGCGTCCAGGCTGGCGCGTGCTCGCGGATGAAGCGCTCCACCCCACGGCGCATCCCCAGCCGCGGATAGGTCCTGCGTCCCAGCGCGAGAGCCACGGCAGGAGCAGACGAGGGGGCGGGGGAATGGGCAGCCATGCCGATAGGGTCAGGGTCGTAGGACCCGTTTCCAGCCTAACGTCCCTAGATGTCCGCGCAAGTTTGCAGATCCCGCGAATCCAACGATTCCGTCACCCTTGCTGGCCCTGCTTGCCCAAGCGCTGGAGATAAGCCGCCAGCTCCGCCGGATAGTCCGTCTGGATGATTTTGGCACCCTTGCCGATGATCCAGCCCCAGGCCAAGTCCGGATTCCCGCGGATCGCCATGGCGTCATGGTGCCCGCCGTTGAGGTGTGGCCACAGCGAGTTCACCCAAATCCGGCAGCCATATTGCCGGGCCTTGGCCAGGACCTCGGGACCGAGCATGGGCGTCGAGGCCTTGGAAAAAATCAGCTCCACCGCTGGAGGTCGCAGGGTCTCCATGACGGACAGCACCATCTTGTCTGTAGTGTCCGTGAATACCGGCATGTAGTGGATGATCTCGGGGCGGGAACTGAGTGCCTCCTTCACGGCACTCGCGGGGGCGGAGCCCTTGAAGAGCGCATGGTCTAGTGTGTCAGTGTCTTGGAGCACCCGGATGGCTTCGCCCAGTACCGCAGGATTCGTAAAATCCAGCTTGTCCAGATTGACCATTACCTCGCCTTTAGCCCGCAGCATCACCTCGGCAAAGGTGGGAACCCGCAGGCTGGTGGCTACGCCATCGGCGTCACGCAGGTGTAGGGCCCGGATCTCGGTCAAGCTGAGGGATGCCACCGCTCCGCGACCGGTGGTGGTGCGGGTTACCGTCTTGTCATGCATCAGTACCAGATGCCCGTCCCGGGTAGGTCGCACATCGATCTCCAGAATCTCCGCCCCTCCTGCGATCGATCGCTCGATCGCGGGCATCGAGTTTTCCGGCAGGATCTCCCCGCGTTCCGACAGATAGCCGCCGCGGTGGGCCACCACCAGCACGTGAGGATCATTCGCATCGTGAAATCTCCCGAGGATCCGCGCGATGCCCTGGTCAGCGGAAATAGCGCCCGGGGCCGTGGACCCGAAGGTGAGGGCCACGGTCGAGCTGTCGCCTCCCGGATTCATTCCAAGAATACTCTGTAGGACGGGCGAATTTCTCCATGGCGAGACCGGCCACACTTGTTGGCGTTTTTGTCACTGCGAAGTTCTTCCGCGGCAGTGGATGCGGAGCCGTTGAAAGTTTCCTGCTCTCGTGGCATGTCCCTCGGCATGCGCCGCCTCGCCTTCATCCTCCTGCTGCTGGTGGCGGTGGTTACCGGACCCATCCTCTTGCAGCGCAAGAGTAGCGGGGCAGGGGCGGGGAATAGCGATGACCGCCTGGTGGTCATCACTCCCCACACGAATACCATCCGTGCGGAGTTCGGCGCAGCCTTCGCGCGGCATTGGAAGAAGCAGACCGGTCGCACCCTCTACATCGATTGGCGGACTCCCGGCGGGGCGGCGGATATCCGCAAGGTGCTTGATAGCGCCTACGCCGCTTCCGCAGCCCTCGGCAAGCAAGAGGCCGGAATCGACGTCCTTTTTGGAGGCGGAACTCCGGAGTTTCTTCTCCAGTCCTCGCGCGAGCGGCTGGAAGTCCTGGATGTCTTTGCGTCAAACCCCTCGTGGTTCCGGGAAGAAGTAATCCCGAAGACATTCACCGGGGAACGATACTACGATGAAGGCCGTACTTGGGTCGGGGTTTGCCTGTTCCAGCTCGGGATTTGTTACAATCCCGGTGTGCTGGAAGGGCTGGGAGTTCAGCCGCCGGAGCGCTGGGAAGATCTCGCGAATCCCGCCTATGCAGGCCAAGTTGCCTTCGCCGATCCCACCAAGAGCGGATCCGTGGCTCGGGTACTGGAGATGATCATCCAGGAGCAGATGCAGCGTGTGCTCCGCGAACGGGGCGACAACCCCGTTGCCCGCGAGGAAGGTTGGCAGCGCAGCCTCAAGCTGCTCCAGAAGCTCGCGGCGAATACCCGCTACTTCACGGACTCCGCCAACCGGGTGCCCTACGATGTTGCCCAAGGGGATGCGGCTGCGGGAGTCTGCATCGATTACTATGGCCGCTCATTCGAGGAAAAGCTGCGTAGTTCCCGGACCGGTCCTCGCTTCCGTTGGGTCGCCCCGAAGGGTGGTGGTTCTGTCAGCGTGGATCCCGTTGCGGTGCTCAAGGGCGCGCCGCATGCGGATATCGCCCAGGAGTTCGTCCGCTTCTGCCTTTCCGATGAAGGGCAGCTGCTCTGGAACCTCCGGCCCGGCGAACCCGGCGGCCCGCAGCACGTCGCCCTCCGCCGCCTGCCGGTGAGACGGGATCTCTATACCCCGGAGAATCTCCAGCGCTTCTCCGATCACGATGCCATGCCCTTTGAGGGAGCTGCGGACTTCGTCTATCGGGAGGAGCTGACCCGCGGGGCCCTGCCTGCCATTACCGCCACCTTCCGCGCCATGTGCATGGACCCCCACGAGGAACTCAGGGCCGCGTGGCTCGCCATGAACCGCGGCGGCGGAGGTGACGCAGATCGCGCCGCGCTCGTGGCCTTTTCCGATGTCTCATCGCTAAGCTACGAGCACCTCATGAACGAGATCGTACCGCTCTTCACGAAGAAGGACACCGTGGCGGCGGGCCGGGAGATGACCCGGCTTTCGGAGATCTTCCGCGCGAACTATCAGCGGGCCTCGAATCTCGCGGAGCAGCCTTGATGCCTCACAAATTCGCGATGTCCCGGATCACATGCTGCGACCAGGTCTCCAAGTGGGGCAGCAGTGGTCCCTGAAGTTCGGCGAGCTCGATGAACTCCAGGTTCGCCAAGGCATCCTCGCGCGCGCTGATGCGGGTGTTCTCCACGTCGATCACATGGACGATCCCGAGATGCACCCGACCCACCTCGTTGCTGTCGTCGTTCAAGAGAGCGGCGATCCGATTGGTGTGGGCGGTATCGAAAATCAATTCTTCATCCAGCTCGCGCTCGACCGCGGCTTGGTAGGCATCCGGACCGGTCCGGCCGTTGCCAGTGTCCACCGGGTTGATGTGACCGCCCACGCCCACCGAGCGCTGCGCGTGCAGACGGTCTTCGCCGCCGGACTTGCCGCGGGTGTAGGTCAGGATCGAGGTCCCGCAACGGATCAAGCAGTAGGGAATGAGTTGCTTGTGGGTCGGGTCCGCCTCGGCCGTCGCGCGGTCCATGAAGAAGTGGTTTTCCGGGTCCAGCAGCTTCGCCATGGCCTCCTCCACGCCGTGGGTGCGGATCCCCTGGAAGGAGCCGATCACCTCGAAAAGGGGGCGGGGGACGACTAGGACTTGCTCACCGGCGTACTTGGACATGCACGAAAGGTGAAATCGCAGCCGCGAAAGCTCAAATATCAAATGAGACAGGCGGCTCGAATCGAGCCGCCTGCTTGGAAATCCGGGAGCGCCAGAGCTGGCAAGCTCAGTGATCCAGCTTTAGCTTCTTGAGCTTCGGCTCGATCACCATCCGGCAGTAGCCGTTCTTGTTCTTGTTCAGGAAGTAGAAGTCCTGGTGGTAGTTCTCTGCCGGGTAAAAAGTCCCAGCCTTCACGATCTCGGTTACGATCGGCTTTTCGAAGTGCTCTTGGGCCGCTTTTTTGGAGGCTTCGGCGAGAGTCTTCTGGGCGTCGGTGTGGTAGAAAATTGCGGAGCGGTACTGGGTGCCCTCGTCGGCACCCTGCTTGTTCAGGCTAGTCGGGTCGTGCAGTTCCCAGAACCAGCCGAGAACCTTCTCGCCAGTGACCTTCTTGGGGTCGAAGACCACCTGTACCACCTCGGCATGGCCGGTCGAGCCCCCACAGACCTGCTCGTAGGTGGGATTTGCGGTGGTGCCGCCCATGTAGCCGGATGTCGCGGAATAGACGCCGTCGAGCTGCTTGAAGGCGGCCTCCACGCACCAGAAACAGCCGGCGCCGAGGGTGATGGTCTCGGCTCCTTCGGGGACTTTAGGCATCGGGGCAGGCTTCTTGGCGTCTTCAGACATGGTTTTCTCGGGTTCGCAGGACGCGATGGTGGGGAGCAAGAATAACAGGGCGAGCAGGTTACGGCGTTTCATGACGGTGGGAGCGGGCAGTCGCGAGGCGTATTCCCCCGGTGCCGGTAGAGGATAGATGGGATCGGCCCGGCGTAAAGGGGCGGGTGATTGAAGATTTTGGAGACAAACGAGCGCCGGGAAGGCATTTTCTCACCGGATGAAGGTCTGTAACTCCGCGGCATGGAAAGCTTGGTTGGCCGAGTTCGGTCCCCGGCTTCTCCTGTTTGCTC
The DNA here is from genome assembly GCF_000739615.1 of Haloferula sp. BvORR071. Taxonomy (GTDB): domain Bacteria; phylum Verrucomicrobiota; class Verrucomicrobiia; order Verrucomicrobiales; family Akkermansiaceae; genus Haloferula. The sequence continues at coordinate 30,444 of NZ_BATP01000005.1, read as the reverse complement.
GCGGCTGGGCCCCAAGTCGGGAAGATGCCGAGGACTTGGTCCAAGAGGCGGTCCTGCGGCTCTGGAACTACCAGCAGGACAAGGGCGGGGGAGTCCCCGACCTGCCGCTGGCCTTCTCCACCATCCGTTTCTGCGGCCTGAACCACCACCGGTCGGAAAGCCGCCGCCGCAAGCGGGAGGAATCCATCATCTACCTGAATGACTTCACCGACGTCTGGCTGGACCCGGCGGTGGAGGACGACGAGGACGCCGTGCGCCTGCGCGATGCCGTCCAGAAACTCAGCCCGAAGCTCCGCGAAGTGGTCACCATGAAGATCTGGGGTGGTCTCACGTTCGCACAGATTTCCGAAGCCCTCGCCATCTCCCAGAACACTGCCGCGTCGCGCTACCGCTACGCGCTCGAACAACTGGCGCAAGACATGCGCCGATTGAAGGAAGAACGACATGGAATCGCCTGAGGATATCGAAAAGGCCCTCGCCGCTCTAGTCCCCTCCGCTATCAGCGAGAAGGGCCAGCGCTCGCTGGACGACCTGATCGACAACCTGGCCGCGGGAAATGCCCCGCTGCTGGAAATGGAAATGCCCGCAAGCCGCCGCCTCCCTTGGGGCTGGATCGGTGGGCTGGGGGTGGGTGCCGCTGCCGTGCTGGCTATGGCCTTCCAGATTCCGTCGGGGCCGCAACCGGGCGAAAGAGGTCCGGTGTTGGGCCCGCTGGCGGTTTCTCCGAATCCGATCGCCCCGATGGAGGAGCCGGGTGTGCTTTCCTTGGCGAGCACCTTCGTCAATCAGGCCCGGGTGCGGGATCTCAAAACCGATTACGAAGTGGTCGTCACCTGCCGTGGCGAAGGGCATGATACCCCGGAAGAAGAGGCCAAGCTGCCTGTAGTCGCCAGCTCCGGTCCGGATACCAAGGGGCTCGGCCTCGCGATGGGGGATCTGAATGAGGCGGTCCGCGCCCAAGTCCCGGAGCTGCCGCGTGGATTCGGCTTCCTGGTGACCTCGGTCGAGGCGGAAGGGCCCTACGGCAAGGCGGGCGTGAAGCCCAATGACATCCTTTGGAAGATCGGCGACCAGTGGCTCGCCAACAAGGCCCAGTTCCTGACTCTCCTTCAGCTCCACCAAGAGGGGGAGGAGGTGAAACTCGGCATTTACCGTTCGGGCAAGGCCCTCGACGTGCCGGTAGTGGCGGGAGCCTTCCCCGACGAATTGCGCGCCTACACCCTCGCCTTGGGTTCTGCCCGCTCGAAGGACGGGGAACTGGATATGCCGATGAAGGTGATCCGTAAGGATCACGCGGAGATCGAAAGGCCCGATGGCAAGGCGATCCTCTGGCAGGCCGGCGGCGTCTCGGAAGTAAGGATCGTCTCGGACTCCGGATCCCTGATTTACGAAGGCTTGGTCCGCGACGAAAGGGGAGGCTTCTTGGTTCCCGACGTCTGGCAGGCCCGTGTTGAGGCTCTGGAACGCGGTCTGACTCATGTGGTAAGGGAGAATAACTCCCGCTTGCCACGCCCGCGGTCGCTGCCAGTTCGCCAAGACATTGGCGACAAGTGAGGAAATGGTCGGGAAGGGCCTTGCGTTTTTCGGCCCCGCTTCTCATTTTTCCCCGGCATGCATCCTGATTTGGCGAAACTGCTCGACGCCGGAAGAATCAATCAAGCCGTCGCGGGGCGTCTCGACCAACTCGCCCCCGGAAAATTCTGTCTGCACAAGGCATGGGGGGCGGGTAAGATCGTGGAGTGGGATCTACCCGGCAAGAAGGTCACCATCGACTTCGAACAAAGCAGCGGCCAGGTGATGGACCTGCAGTTCGCGATCCAGCGAACCGAACCTCTCGATGCCGGTGACTTCCGCGCCAAGAAGGTCGAACAACTCGAAGAACTGCGGGCCCTGGCGAAGTCCGACTCGGTCGGTCTGGTGATCCACCTGCTGGAGAGCCACGGCGGCACCATGTCGGTGGACGCGCTGGAGCGCGAATTGACTGGAGCCGTGGTGCCCGCGAATGATTTCCGCAAGTGGTGGGACGCGGCCAAGCGCGCGCTGCGTGACAGCAAGCGCGTGATCGTGCCGACCCGCCGCACTGAGCCGCTGTCCTTGCGCGCCGGTGACCTGAGTCCGGCCGATGCGCTGGTCGGGGACTTCGAACAAGCCCGTGACCTGAAGACGATGTCGAAGGCGCTGGAGGCGATCACGGTTGATCTAGCTCTCTTCAAACAGAATCCGCAGGCCCTTCAGCGCTTGCTTTCGGGGATCAATGATTCTGCCGCCAAGAGTGTGCGGATCGCGCTTGGGCCAGCCTTGGAGCTACTTTCCGCCCGCGACGAGCTGATCAAGGCCTTCAAGGATATCGAGCTGCCGCCCGAATCGCTGCGGCTGTCGGATCTGTTGGCTTCGGAGGAAAATCGCCTGTCGGATGCCCTGACCGCGCTTTCTGCCGGCCGCCAGCGGGCCATCTACGAGCAATTTCCCACCGCCTTCGGCGACCGCTGGGTGGACGTTCTTACGCACATCTTCGACAAGGTGGGCTCCCGCGGGGTCGCGGAGATCGCCAAGTTGCTGGACGAAAAGGGCAAGGTCGAGAGGCTCGAGGCCCATCTCGTGTCCGCGCTGGCCCGCCGTTCGCTCGGCACCGACGCGCTGATCTGGGTCTGCCGCGAGCGCAATGGCGCAGCTGCCAATGTCTTCAGTGGCGAAGTGGGTGCCTGCACCCTGAATCTGCTGGAAACCGACCATCTCAGCGACGGTCCGCGCAAGACGACCCGCCTGCAGACCCTGCTTTCGGAAGACAAGAATCTGCTAGGCGACATCGTCTCCCATATGGACGTCAACGAGGCGCGCAACTTCGGCCGCCGCCTGATGGAGTGCCCGGTCTTCAGCGATCTCGACCGCAAGTCTTTGCTCGCCCGGGTGATCAAGGCGCGCCCGGAAACCGGCGAGCTGGTCGCCGGTCACGGTGCCAAGAAGGAGCAGGAACTGCTCGTCTCATGGCCCAGCCTTGAGAGGAAGAAGGCCGAGTTGGACGACATCATTCGGGTCCGTATCCCTCAGAATACGAAGGATATCCAAATTGCCAAGGAGTATGGCGATCTGCGCGAGAACTTTGAGTATAAGTCGGCGAAGGATCAGCAGAAGTATCTCAACAACCGCAAGTCCGAGCTTCAACGGGACATCTCCCGCGCTCGTGGCTCTGATTTCAAGGGCGCCGATACTTCCGCGGTGAACGTCGGCACCATCGTCGCGCTGGTCACCGAAGAGGGCAAGAAAGCCACCTACACCGTGCTGGGTGCCTGGGACTCCGATCCGGAGAAGGCCGAGCTTTCCTACCTCTCCGAACTCGGTGCCGCGCTGCTCCACAAGAAGCAGGGCGACAGCGTCCAGGTCCGCGACCCGGCGACCGAGGTCATGCACAGCTACACGGTGCAATCGATTGTGGCGGTGAATCCCTGAGATCTCCCGCGGGGATACGCCCCTTCCAAACTCCGGATTCCGAGGAATTGCCGCGGAAATCCGGAGTCTGGAGTCATCATGTCGATTTTGGCATTTGAAACTTCGGGTTGGCCTTTCAATCTTCCGGCCCGCCGCCGCGGCACCCGCCGAACCCGTTACTTAGAATCTGGAACTTTTCTCCCTATATGGACTACACTACCATCGTTGAAATCCGCGGCCGCGAGGTCATCGACTCCCGCGGTAATCCCACCGTCGAAGTCGACGTTCACCTTGAAGGCGGTGCCGTCGGCCGCGCCGCGGTCCCCAGCGGTGCTTCCACCGGCGAGCACGAAGCCTGCGAACTCCGCGACGGCGACAAGGGCCGCTACCTCGGCAAGGGCGTGCTTACCGCCGTCGACAACGTGAACAGCAAGCTGGCCCCCGCGCTCTGCGGCCTGAAGGCCACCGAGCAAGCCGCGATCGACGCCGCGATGATCGCCATCGACGGCACCAAGAACAAGTCGTCGATCGGTGCCAACGCGATCCTTGCCGTCTCGATGGCTGCCGCCAAGGCCGCCGCAATCCAGCTCGACATCCCGCTCTACAAGTACCTCGGCGGCCCGAACGCGAAGGTCCTGCCGGTGCCGATGATGAACATCATCAACGGTGGTGCCCACTCGGACGCCCCGATCGACTTCCAGGAATTCATGATCATGCCGATCGGCGCGCCGACCTTCCGCGAAGGCCTGCGCTATGGCGCGGAGATCTTCCACTCGCTGAAGAAGGTGCTACACGACCGTGGCCTTTCCACCGCCGTGGGTGACGAAGGCGGCTTCGCCCCGAACCTCGCCTCTGCGGATGACGCGCTCGCCGTGATCGCCCAAGCGGTCGAGAAGGCTGGCTACAAGCTCGGCGAGGACATCGCCATCGCGCTTGACGTCGCCGCATCCGAATTCTGGGATGCCAAGCAGAACGCCTACGTCTTCAAAAAGTCCGACAAGTCGGTGAAGAGCGCCGAGGAAATCGTCGCCTACTACGCCGGCCTGCAAGCCAAGTACCCGATCATCTCGATCGAAGACGGTTGTGCGGAGAACGACTGGGCCGGCTGGAAGATCCTGACCGACAAGCTCGGTGCCAAGACCCAGCTCGTCGGCGACGACCTCTTCGTCACCAACGTCGAGTTCCTCTGGAAGGGTATCACCACCCAGACCGCCAACTCGATCCTCGTGAAGGTGAACCAGATCGGTTCGCTGACCGAGACCTTCGACGCCGTGGAAATGGCCAAGGAGAACGGCTACACCGCCGTGCTCTCGCACCGCTCCGGTGAAACCGAAGACAACACCATCGCCGACATCGCGGTGGCCACCAACTGCGGCCAGATCAAGACCGGCTCCATGAGCCGCTCGGACAGAATCGCGAAATACAACCAGCTCCTCCGCATCGAGGAAGAGCTGGGCGACGACGCCGTCTACGGTGTCGGTAAGATGAAGGTGCTGCGCTAATCGCGCGGTTCTAACATCGCCTGCTTTCAAGAAGCCTCCCGGGTGACCGGGAGGCTTTTTGTATGGAAGAAACCCGTATCAGAATCCGGCACCTCGCAATGGTAGGGCTTAACCCCTGCCAGATTCTTGAATATCTCCCCTATGATCTTGAGCTGGGAGTTGTGATCTGCGCGGGCATCGCGGAAATCGAAAAGACCAGTCACTCACAGAGCGAGACCAAGGCAGCGTGCGAAAGATTATCCAGACCATATGGTCACGGGATCAATCCTTACGGCACGAACCACCGGAAGAACCTCGAACCGGCGTTCAGTGGCCAGGTCAGTTGGTATTCCGCCGCCGCCGGGTCCGGAGATGGAATGTTCTCCCATTCCATCATATCGGAAGAGGTCTGCAGCGTCCATAGGCTGGAACCCGGAGGGCGGCTGACGGTAAGCGGTTGCACGAGGTCTAACACGGGAGGATCGGCCGCGCCTCCCTCACCAGTCAGGTTCAGGGAGGATGTGGGGATGCCGCGTTCGACCGGCCGGAGTTGGGGAGGCAGCAGGGTAAGTGTGGGTAGGGGAAGATTGGGAATGGCATGCCCGATTGCCAGCAGCCAGAGGCTGCCAGGAGCGCGGGGAGGCAGAGTGAAGGCCAAGGCCGTCAGGCTGCCGGTAGGCTGCACCACCACTCCGGTGAGTTCTTGCCAGGCCGCGCCATTGCGAAGCCAGATTTTGGTGCTTTCGGCCCATGACGGGACGATCAATGTCATGGGCTGGGAGATGCCGGTGTTTCCGCCCAGCGTGAACCGCACGGCCCCTGGCTGTACCATATTTTCTGCCGGGAGGCTGGGCACATCAATATTCCGGAGGCCGGTAACACCCGTGATCGGGAAGCCTGCGGGAGCAACGATGGTGATCCACGCGCCTTCATCCGGCACCTGGATCGATGCGACATTGGCCTGGGTTTCATCGGCGATGGTGTCGCCATTCCGGTCGCCCAAGGTAGGGACACCGCGTGGACCGTTACCGGAAGTGATGGGCACCTGTCTTTCCAGTGCATCCGGCAATCCATCGCCGTCACTATCCAAGCCTGATACAACCTTGAAGGAAGGAGAAAATTCGGAGGATCCATCCTGCGTGGTGGCCATCAGTGTGATTGGGGCTCCGGCAAACTGAAGCGTGCCCGTGATCACATACCGATCCGCCGGATCGGAGCCGGTGATGACCGACTTGGTGCCGATGATGGATTTCCCGCCACCTCCCGAGGCCGCGTAGGCGTCGACGCGGACCTGCACTCCACGGGCGAAACTGGAGAGATCAAAGGCGATCAGCGTGTTGGATGCTTGATTGACCGCCGCCACCGGTATCGGCCAATTCTGCAATCCGTTTGGTCCTGAATCTCCATCGCCCTCGTCATTGGCCGTGTGTCCTGAAGCCAGGACAATGCTCTTGGAGCTGCCATTGTCATAGATGAGATTGCCCGCCAGAATTACGCCCGGTGCCGGCGCTTTCATCCGCGTGAAATCGATGCCTGGTCCTTTGTTATAGGCAATTTCGTTGCCCTGTCCCGGGTTCAATCCGCCGATGGTGATGGAAGATGAACCTTGCAGCACGATGCCTGCCTGCTGGTTGGGAATCCCTGAAAGGCCGTCCACGGCAGTGCCGATGCGGTTGCCGAGGATCGCCGTGGTGGTGCCCGTGTCTCCGGCTATAGCGATACCGGTGCCGAAGTTTCCGCTGATCACGTTCCGCTTCGAAAGTACCTCGCCGCCGATGACGGTGCCGCTGGCGAAATTGAGCACCTGGATCGCACTGCCGCCGCCATTCCAACTCCGGCCGTTGGGCACAGGTTGTGCGCCGGAACGGTCGGTGCCGATCCAGTTTCCCTGAATGGAGGTATCCAGGCAGATCTCATTTCCAGGATTCTGGACCGGATCTTTGTAGGTCTGCCTCGGATCGCGACCCACTTGGATGGCTGTGAGCCGGTTGTCCGAGATGACATTGCGTTCGCCCGTGCCAGAGCCGCCGATGCGGTTGCTGTAGCCGGCCAAGAGCTGGATCCCGACGCCATTGTTCGACGCTCCCTCGCCCACTCCGGAATTGTTAAGACCGATCCAGTTTCCCGATATGATGTTGTCATGTGCCCCGAGGGTCACAACAACCCCGCACTCCTCCGAACCGGAAATGATGTTGCGTGCGGAATCCCCGGAGCCTCCGATGCGGTTGTGATGCGCGCCGAAACCAAGGCCGATACCGTTGCCATTGAAGGCTGCCAGATCGGGCAGGTTGCCATCATCCTTGAGCCCAAACCAATTGCCCTGAATATCATTTCCCGCCGCGCCGGGACCGACGAGCACGATCCCCGCATTCCCGCATCCGATGAAGTAGTTGCGCGCACTAACTGTCAGCCCGCCGATTCGGGAGTCGGCCACGTTGCCCAGGAAGATTCCATTGTCGGGTCCTGACTTTGAGGAAAGGGAGCTGCGGCCAAAATGGTTGCCTTCAATGACAATGCCATGGATCACTCCGAGGTCGGCCCGCTGGAGGATGATCCCCGACGTTCCGTCGAGAAATTCATTGCCATCACCAACTCCCGTTCCTCCGAGATGCTGGGGCCCGGTCTCGCAACGGATGGCGATATCCAGTGATATCGGTTCCCCGTCCTCGTTTTGACCGAAGCGGCAGCCCGTGACCTCATTGTCCGGACCAAGAAAATAAAGGCCCGTGTTATTCCGCAAAGGCTGCGAATTGAAGGCAAGGTTGCGCACTTTGCTTTTTGACTGGCCCGTCAATAGGGTCAGCCCCCTCGCCAGCAGGCTCCCATCGATCCCGGTAATCGAACCCGATGGGTTCTTGCCATTGATTTCGCATTCGTCCGGCAGTTGCGGCAGTGGCGATTGGATCTTCACGCTGCGTGCGGTGCCGCCAGGAATGTCAAACTTGATGACCCGGTCGGCCGCCGGAGTCGTCGCGGCATATTGCAAGGCGGACCGCAGCGTGGTCTGCCGCCCGGTCTTTTGCAGATCGATATCGGCGCACTCGTCGCTCACATCGGCATCGCCTTCATCCGTGGCCAGGTTGACGATGATTTCCGGCTTCTTGATGGTAACCGCATCGGAAGTCATGTTGAGGGTCCGGTAGACGGTGGTGGCGTCATTGGAAGGCGTCCCTTTGAGTTCCGCGGAAAAGCGAGCCTCCCCAGAGTGAGTGGCTCGGCACCGCCATCGGTACGTCATCGTGCCACCTGCGGGCAGGGTCCGCGGAGCAGTGGGCGTGGGAGTGCCATTGATGGTCGCATTCCGGTCTCCGGAAATCTCTGGCACGGCCGTCTGCCCAAATCCCAGCACATCGTATTGGGAGCGGCTCTGCACCGTGGCGACCAATTCAAACTCATCTCCCACTTCAACCTCTTTGGGTTCGACGGTAAGGTCCACATCGATCACCGGGTAGCTGAGCACGTAGTCGTCGGTTCCGTCATCCACGCGCTGCCCCACGCAGACAACCGCGCCCTTGTTGTTCACAGGGCCGATCGGAATTAGGGTCGACCATGTCGTCGAAGTGAAACTCCACTGTCTCAGAGACCCGCTCGACCATTGGTAATACACCGTGGACCCGGCGGGGCTGGTGATCTGGTAAAAGAGCAGGCCCCGGTCGTTCGCACAGATAAATTGCGCCTGGCTTCCGGCGGGAGAGAGCCAGTTGAGTCCAGCGGGAAGTCCCCATTTTGCTTTGGGCAGCCAGACGAAGAGCCGACCATCCCGCAGGTTGCCCTCGCCGCCAACACCTCCGGTGAGCGAAGGCAAAACGCCGCAAATCTCCCCGGCAGCCGTGATGTGCTGCGGATAGGCTTGGATGCCGATGATCTGATCAATCAGAAACGGACTTCCCGGGACTGGCCAATAGACGCCCTTCCATTCCAGCTTCCCGCTATTGTCAGGAAGCAAGCGCATCGCCAAGCCGACGGTTTTGCCGGTCCGATTGATATCCGCCTCAATCAGCCGGTCGTCCGGGTAGCCGGAAGGCCCCGCATAATACTGGCGGGTGCCGACTGCGGAGGGCAAGAGGAAGTCCACCAGTTGCACCGGCGAGAGAGCCTGCCATTCCCAATACGAGCCATTGCTCGCATAATTGACGACCTTCGCATGCTGTCGCCGGGAGTTCCCGAGAATATTCCCGCCGGGGTAAATGCGGTCATAGTCGTGGGTTTCCAAGTCAAACTCCAGCCCATTGGAGGCGGATGCCGGGTTATTTACAAAAGACAGCCAGCCTGTCGGGCCGCCGGTCCAGACAGTGGTCCGACTGGTGGTGATCGGGTCCATGCTCAAAGGGCCCGTCACTCCGGGACTCTCAGTCCGGTCGTCCGAGGAAAAGGCCAGCGCCTGGCCGCCAGGCTCAACGGAATAGAACCCGATCCCATGCTGCCTGGCATTGGCATAAGGATAAGGGGTCTGGTCATGCGCTGACAGGGGAGTGCTGTAGGTTGCCGATGGCGTCGTGTAGATGGCCCCGTCATCGAGGGTCCAGCGCCACGCTAGAGCCGTGATGCCGGTCCCTCCCGGGGGCAAGTCGTAGGCGGTGTATGCATAAACGTCCCCTACGTCGGTAAGACCGCCTATGGCATTGGTGGCATACCGGTGATAGGTGGGCGAAAGAAACTCCTCCGCGGTGCCAATCCGTTTCTGCGCGCGGACCTGCCCCGCCGCCGATGGGATCAGGCAGCAAAAAGACAGCGCGGCCATGAAACCAAGCCAGCTCCGTAGAACTCCAGCGACTGCTGGGAATTTACGTTTGAGAGAAGCTCCTGAAACCACCGTAGCGCCCCGGGAAGAGGCCGAATCCGGAAATTTCGGAGCGATATTCATTTTGGGCCCAGCCTAGCACCGTGGACCTCTTTGCCAAGATTTGTGTCGGCGACTTATGGCTTCCTGATTATCAGGTAGATTTTACATCGCACCGACCCGGATCGTAGGAGATACAAAGGCCAGTTCACCGTAGTGGAACCAAATGGGTGATGATGCCATGGTCTCGAAGCGAGACAATGGTTACATAAATATCTGAGCCTCGCTTTATCTAACCATTCATCCTCCAGATGACCGCTAATGAAGGCCTCGCTCGGCAACCCGGGCCGTTCTCGGGCCAAAGCGTTGCGGGATATGCCGAAGATTGTCGAATCACGCTGTCGGATTTCGGCGACCTGCCCATCGTGGCAAATACGCCGACGACTTTGACGTCACTTCCTTTGTCCAGGCACTTGTGAATGGTGGCAATGGGTATGCGGGATTCATTGTCGGCCAGAACTCATTTGGGTATGGAAGGAAATTTTATAGCCGCGATCACTACTATCCCGGCGGCCCGGCCCCCACGCTGGCGATCCAATATACCGTTCCGGAGGCATCGTCTTTTGCCATATTGTCGCTCACAGGTGTCAGCTCCTTGCTGAGACGGAAGCGTCCGGGAGCCTAACGAAGCTCGCGGCACCCCGAGCGGAATCGGCCTGCCATGGCCCGGGGCAAAGCGCCGCTAGATATTTTCCGTGCCTTGCTCGGCGTTCGGCGCTCTCTTTCCGCCGTTCCGGATGAACGACGATTTGCCCAAAGAAGTCCCGCCACCGCCGCCGCCAACAGGCCCGCTGGTGACGAGCTCGCCTGCAGCCGTGCCGGAGGCGGGTGGGGCGGAGAGTCCCGTTGCGGAAGCTGAGGCAGCACCCGGCCTGCGCCGTGACCTGTTGGTGCTGACGAAGATGCGGCTAAACGTCTTCGTCCTGATTACGACTTTCTTTGGCTTCCTGCTGGCGGCGCGTTCCGGCGGGCGGCATTTCGATTTCCTGATGGTGCTCCAAACCTTGCTCGGGACCGCCGCGGCGGCCTTCGGGTCGGCGGCCTTCAATCAGGTGATGGAAGTGGATCTGGATGCGCGGATGAAGCGGACGGCCAACCGCCCGCTGCCCTCGCGGCGAATGGATCCTTTTGTCGCCTTTGCGATCGGCTGGGTCCTCTCCGCAGCCGGGATCATCCATCTTGCGGCGAAGGTCGGCACCGTCCCAGCTTGGCTGGCTGCGGCCACGGTGGCGGTTTACGTCTTCGTCTACACGCCGCTGAAGCGCTTCAGCAGCACCAATACGCTGGTGGGGGCGATCCCCGGGGCGATCCCGCCGATGATCGGCTGGACGGCGGCCGGGGGGCAACTGGATGGGCCGGCATGGTTCCTTTTCTCGCTGCTCTTCCTGTGGCAGCTCCCGCATTTCGTGGCGATCAACTGGCTCTGCCGGGAGGAATACGAGGGTGCCGGGTATAAAATGTGGTCGGACGGCGACGTGAGCGGGCGCCGGAGCGGCTTCCTGGCGGCGATTTTCGCGCTGGGGCTGGCGGCGCTCCCGGTCTGGCCTTGGCTGGCGGGCTGGACGCCCGGCTGGAAGGGCGATATCGCGCTCGGTGGCGGGGTTCTGGCGGGCCTCCTGATGGCGGCCCTGGGCATCCGTTTCATGCGCGATGGCCTGCGGACCTCGTTCCGGCAGCTTTTCTTTTTCACCCTGCTGTATTTGCCCTTGGAGCTTGGATTGCTTGCCATCGCGTGGGCCTAGTCTAGGGTCCGCCGCCTTTGCTCACCCATGAGTACGTCTGCCGAGAAGCTTGAACCCGCCGTGCGTGATCCGCGCAAGTTGCGGAATACGGCGCTGATCCTGATCGCGCTCATCGTTTTGGGCGGGGCGCTGATCCTGATGGCCTATAACAAGGCTGCGAAAAACGCCGCGAAGGACGCCACGCCATCTTACGTTGGCAGGATCGAGAAGAACCTCAAGGTCTGGCGGCAGGACGGCAGCGAGGGCTCGCTGGCTGACATGGAGGGGCAGGTGTATGTGATCGCGCCGGTGCTTTTCAGCAAGCCGGAGGGCTGGCCGCAGACGCGCGAGGTGCTCAAGCGGCTGTCCAAGCACTATGCGGGCAATCCCGATTTCCACATCGTCTGCCTGACGATCGATCCCGATCACGAGACGCCCGAGAAGCTCGGCATCCAGGCCAAGGAACTGGGCGCGGAGCTGCCGCAGTGGTGGCTGGCCGCGACGCGCGAGGAAAGCGTGCACAAGTTCCTGAAGAACGTCCTGAAGATGGAGACCATCCCGTATGTCAAAGACGGAGAATGGATCTATGACGGGACTCTGGTGGTGATCGACCGCGACCGCCACATCCGCAAGGGCACGACCCAAGCGGGCGAGACCCGGAGGAACAATCCGCCCTTCAACTTTGAAAAGGCGGCGAGCTGGGATGCCCAGCACTCGCCCGCCGATGACCCGAACCGCGTGTCCCGCGATTTGGAGAACCTGCTCACGGAGGTCATCGATGGCCTCCTCGCCAAACCTGTTACCAAGCCATGAACGACCGCGGTAAAATCGCCATGATCTACGGCAGCGTCGCCGTGATCTCCGCCGCTTTCATCGGGGGGATGATCTACCTCGGCAAGCAGGTGCCGGAGCAACCGGTGCCGAATTTCACGGAGGTGGGCACGCCGAAGGAGATGCAGTTCTTCCAGATCAAGAACGATCTCAGCGGCGTGAACCAGACCGGCAAGGAAGTGAAGCTTTCCGACCTGAAGGGCAAGGTGTGGGTGGTCACGGAGTTCCTGGCGGTCTGCCCGCACTGCGGGATCCGCAATGGCAAGGACCTCTCGGAGATTTACCACGCCTTCAAGGATCACCCGGATTTCCACATGGTGAATATCTCGGTGGACCCGAAGAACGACACTCGGGAGGTTTTCCAGGATTACGGGAAGGTCTTGGGCGCCGATCCGGAGAAGTGGTGGTTCATGAGTCATCCGGATGAGAAGGAGACGCATGACTATCTGGAGAAGCAGCTTGGTTTCATGGGCGTGCGCCTGCGCAAGGATCCGGTGGACCAGCAGGTGAATGGACGCTTTGCGCACGACATGGGCATCATGCTGGTGGATCGCGAGTGGAACGTGATCGGCAAGTGGCCGCTCTACGACGCGGCCTCCGATGAGGGGCGCAAGCAGGATCCGGAGCTCTACGAGCGCCTCAAGAAAGATATGATGGACCGCATCAAGGCGGAGCTTGAGAAGAACGAGACCGCGCATACTGATGCCGATACCGTGCAGCAGGAAGCGGCCGGAGCGCCCGTGGCGGGGGATAATCGCTAAGCGTGGGATGTCTGCGATGAGCGACGAAAGGAAAGAGTGGCTGTCCCGCGCGCCGCAGGAAGCGCTGTCGAAGAAGCTGGGGATCGTCGCGTGGATTCTCACCGCGGTGGTGCTTGGTTTGGTCGGCCTGATGCGGCAGCCGAATCTGCAGATCCCGTTGCCGGCGGGCTGGTCCTTCGCCTTCCTGCCGCCGGTGCACGCCGTGCTGAACTCACTGGTGGCAGTTTCGCTGCTGGTGGCACTGGTCGCCGTGAAGCAGGGCAAGATCAGCCTGCACCGGAAGGCAATCCTGGTGGCGATGGGGCTCTCGGTGCTCTTCCTGCTCTGCTACGTGGCCTATCATTTCACTACGAGTGAAACGCTTTACGGCGACGTGAACGGTGACCGCATCGTGGACGCCGCGGAAAAGGCGGCAGTCGGCGGCAAGCGGGCGGTTTATCTGATCCTGCTGATCACCCACATTTCGCTGGCGGGGATCAGCTTGCCCTTCATCCTTTTCACCTTCATCTCGGCTTGGACGAACCGCTTTTCCGCACACCGCCGGCTAGCCAAGTGGGTTTTTCCGCTGTGGCTTTACGTGGCGGTCACGGGACCGATCTGCTACCTGATGCTCAAGCCGTACTATCAGTGACGTACTTCCGCTTCCTCTCATGAAGATCCTCAGCTATCGCGACGCCGACTACGAGTCCTTCGTCAAGCGCCTGAACCGCCGCGCGCTGCCGACGCATGACGTGCGCGATCTGGTGGCGGAGATCATCGCGGAAGTGGCCTCGCAGGGGGACAAGGCGCTGGTGGCCTATGCCAAGCGCTTCGACAATGCGGTGCTGAAGGAGAAGCAGCTCTTCGTCACGGCGGAGGAACTGGCCGCGGTGAAGGTCTCGCCGTCCACCCGCAAGGCAGTGGCGGCGAGCTTGAAGAACATCACCGCCTTCGCGAAGCGCGGGCTGCGCAAGGATTGGTCGATGACCAATGCCGAAGGCGCGAGGGTGGGGGAGCGCTTCCAGCCTTTCGACCGCGTGGGTATCTATGTGCCCGGTGGCAAGGCTCCGCTGGTCTCGACCGCGTTGATGACGGCCGGCTTTGCCCGTGCCGCCGGCGTGCCGGAGATCATCGCGGCCACGCCCTGTGGTGCGGATGGCACGATCAACCCCGAGCTGCTCTATGCGCTCAAGGCGTCAGGCGTGACCGAGATTTTGAAGATCGGTGGCGCGCAGGCGATTGCCGCGCTGTCACTGGGCACCAAGACCGTGCGTCCGGTGGACCGGCTCTTCGGACCGGGCAACCGCTTCGTGGTCGAGGCCAAGCGCCAGCTCTTCGGCGCGGTGTCGATCGACCTGTTGCCGGGACCCAGCGAGATCCTGATCATCGCGGACAAGACCGGGAATGCCGACTATATTGCCGCGGACCTGCTCGCGCAGGCGGAGCACGGTGGCGATAGCGTGATCGGTTTCGTGACCGACTCGAAGGCGCTGCTCGGCAAGGTGGTGAAGGCGATCGACCAGCAACTTCAGACCTTGAGCCGCGCCAAGTATCTCAAGGAGGTGCTCAAGCAGGGGACCTTCCTCTTGCAGGTGAAGAGCATGGCCGAGGCGGTGCAGATCTCGAATGACTTCGCCGCGGAGCACGTGTCCCTCATCTGCGCGGAGGAGAAGAAGTGGCTGCCGCAGATCCGCACCGCGGGTGCGATCTATCTCGGCAACGACTCGCCAGTGGCGGTCGGCGACTTCCTCGCCGGACCGAGCCACACCTTGCCGACCGGGGGCAGCGGTCGTTCCTTCTCCGGCCTGCGCGCGGATCAATTCCAGCGCCGCACCAGCATCGTGAAGCTCGACAAGAAGGCGGTGCGGAAGTCACTGCCGGTGGTGCAGGAGTTCGCGCGGATCGAAGGCTTGGATGCGCACGGAAGGTCCACGGCGATCCGGGTCGAGAGGTAGTCTGCTTACGCCAGAGCTTCACTTTCCCTTGTCCTCTGCCTTCGGCGGAGGCTCGGCCAACCAAGCGACGATGCCGGAGTCAACCAGGCTCAGGAAGCAGAGCGCGGAATCGTAGGCATCGACCGAAGGGACGTAGGTTCCATCCGGCCCCTTCTTGAGAAATGCCAGATAACGCCAGGGAGGATTGGCGTAGGTAGTCTTGGTTCCTCTTGAGAGAGGAACCTGCTCCTTGGTGTCGGGGAACTCGACGGAGTTGGGTGAGTTGGGATTTCTGGGGTAGTAGATGTGGCGGATGGAAATCTTGGTCTCCTTGCTCTCGCCTTTGAGCGTGGTGAGGATCTTGGCGGTGGTCAAACGGCCGCTGCCGTAGCGTTCCTCGTCGCGCTCATCCGTTTGGCGGGTGCTTTCATGCTCGATGATCACCACCAGATCGGAGCGTTGCATCAGTTCCTCGAAGGTATAGCTGGGCGCGAACCTGGCGTGGGCGATGGAAAGAAGGGAAAGGAGAAGGCAGGAAATCAGGGTTCTCATGGATGATGAGCTCATGGCTGGACATCGTAGAAAGCCGCTGGGACACGGATTTGCTTGCGATGGAGCCGGGTCTTCGATCCGGGGAGCCTAGCCCCGGGGAATGGGCCTCAATTCTTTGGATGATGAAATCACAGGACTTACATCTTGGGCCGGGCACCGAGAGGTGATGCGTGGACCGCTGCAATCCCTACGGGATCGACGTCTCTAGGCAGACCCTACCGGAGGTGTCGCTGCGCTCAACCCCCGGCTACTCGCGCTGTGATCCCTTCGGGATCGGAGAGGGGTAACTTTGGGGGAAGCGCTCACTCCCCCGCATCCGGATATGACCCCAGCAGCTTCACCATCGAGCAATGCTTCTCGAGTTCTTCGATGCCGTTGCGGACCTCCGCATCCTCGCAGTGGCCGGAGAGGTCGACGTAGAAGATGTATTCCCAGTCCTTCCGCTTGGAGGGGCGGGATTCGATCTTCGACATGTTGACGTGGAATTGATCGAAGGCTTGCAGCGCTCGGACCAGCGAGCCGGGTCGGTCGTGGATCGCGAAGAGGATCGAGGTGCGGTCCTTGCCGGTTGGCGGGCAGGTCTTCTCGCCGATCACCAGGAAGCGCGTGGTATTGGTGGCGCGGTCCTGGATCGATTCCTCAAGCACGTTGAGGCCGTAGATTTCGGCGCCGAGCGGGCTGCCAATGGCGGCCGCGCCCTGCTCGGCATACTCCTTGGCGAGCTGTGCGGCGCGGGTGGTGGAAGAGACTTCGACGAGGTCGGCGTCGGGGAAGTGCTTCAAGATCCAGCCGCGGCACTGGGCGAGGGCCTGCGGGTGGGAGTAGAGAGTCTTGATCTGCTCGCGCGGGATCGAGGCCATCAGGCTGTTTTCGATGCGAAGGAGGATCTGGGCACAGATCTGGAGCGGGGAATCGACGAAGAGATCGAGAGTGTGGGAGACGGCACCTTCAGTGGAATTCTCGATCGGCACCACGCCATAGTCGGCACGGCGGCGGGCGACGTGGTCGAAGACTTCCGAGAAGTTGTGGAGCGGGGTGTAGGCGACCGAGTGACCGAATTTCTTGATGGCCGCTTGATGGGTCCAGGAGCCCTCGGGGCCGAGGTAGGCGATCTTCAGGTCATCCTCCAAGGCCAGTGCCGCGGACATGATCTCGCGGTAGATCGCGCGGATCGACTTCTCCGGCAGGCGGCCCTGGTTGCGCTCGATCAGGCGGCGCAGCAGCGCTTCTTCGCGCTCAGGTGCGTAGATCTGCAGGCCGTCGCGTTTCTTGACCAAGCCGACCTGATGGACGAGTTCCGCGCGGTCAGAGAGAAGGGATAGCAGCTTGCCGTCGATTTCGTCGATCTGCTTGCGGATGTCGTCGAGATTCATGGGATGCCAATGACGAATTCAGAAGGTCTGAATTCCGAATGAAGTGTGGAAAAGAGAGAGCGGGAGGACTGTTAGAAGCAATTCGACATTCGGAAATTCGTCATTCGGCATTTTCCGCCGGCTTTGCATCCGTTGCGCTGAGGGCCAGTTGGGACTCAGCGGCCGCGGTGCTTTCCGCGGGTGCCTCAGGCAGCTTCACGCGGCGCAGCTCGGTGGCGTTCGGCAGATCGTCGATGCTACGGATTCCGAAGTGCTCGTAGAAGAGCTCGGTGGTCTCGTAGAGCAGGGGACGTCCGGGCAGCTCGGCACGGCCGCCGATGCGGACCAGTTCGCGGTCGAGCAGCTTTTGGAGCATGCCGTCGCAGGCTACGCCGCGGACCGCCTCGATGGCGCCCTTGGTGATGGGCTGGCGGTAGGCGATGATCGCCAGGGTTTCCATCGCCGGGCCGCTGAGACGCTCCGGCTTGCGGCCGGGGAAGAGCTGGCGGACGAACTCGCCGTAAGCCGGACGGGTGAAGAGCTTCCAGCCCTTGGCCCGCTCCATCAGGACGAAGGCACGGCCGGTGGTCTCATAGTCGTGGTTGAGCTTGGCGATGGCCACGATCACGGGCTCCGCGGAAATGGCGGCCATACTGGTGAGCCATTCCGGCAGCTCTTCCGGGGTTTCGCCTTCCTCGATCTTACGGGCACGGGAGTCCTCCGCTTCCGCAACCCGGGCGCGGATCAGGCGGGCGAGCTCCTCGGCGGGCAAGGGTTCGTCAGAACCGGTTAGCAGGGCTTCGACAATCGAGGGAAGTTCCATGGCGGGCGGCGGAGCTTAGGCGGCCCGCCTGCCATTTCAAGCGTGCCGAAAGGCAGGAAAAGCCAATGTCCGGAATTCTGCGTTTGAAATTGGCCCTACGTGAATTCCGTCGTTGAAGATATGGGGAGCCGGGTGAACTTTCACCTTGCAGAGCTACCCCTAAGGCGCTAATCGACCGCGCCCGAAATTCCGCACTCCGGAAGCAATCCGGATACCCAAAGCTTTCTGACCCCAGCAGTAATCCCTATCATGGCCGAGAAAAAGCAACCCGCGAAGAAGGCGGCTCCCGCTAAAGTCGAGAAGAAGCCCGCCGCCGCAGCCCCGAAAGCCGAGGCCAAGAAGCCTGCGCCTGCCGCCAAGGCCAAGCCCGAGGTCGAAGAGGAAGTCCCGGCCGTGGTCCAAGTTCCCTCCGGCCCGGTCAAGGTCAGCGGTTTCGCCCTCAAGCAGAAGCAGCGCCTGCTGGATCTGCGCGATGAGCTGGTGGACGCCATGTCCGGCATGACCGGTGAGATTCGCAATGCCCCGGAAGGCAGCGAGGCCTCCGGCAGCGGCATGCACCAAGGGGATGCCGGCAGCGATGCCTACGACCGCGACTTCGCCTTGAGCGTATTGGCCAAGGAACAGGACGCCCTTTACGAGATCGAGCAGGCCCTGCGCCGCATTGACCGCGGCGTTTACGGCGTCTGCGAAATGTCCGGCAAGAGCATCCCGCAGGCGCGCTTGGAGGCGATTCCCTTCGCCCGCCTGACGGTGGAATGCCAGGCCCAGTGGGAGAAGGAATACGGCAATCGCCGCTTCCGTCCGTCCAATGAAGTCGGCTTCGCTGGTGGAAATTATCAAGATGATGACGATTCCGAGACGGTTTCGCTTGACGAGGACGACGACTAAATTAGCGTTCGCGCCCCAACTTCCCGCTAATGCCACGCGAAATTATTATCATCGAATGCACGGAAGCTCGTGCGCTGGGCAAGCCGCCCTCGCGCTACGTGACGACGCGCAATAAGAAGAGCCTGCGTACACCGGGCCGTCTGGAGAAGGTAAAGTTCAATCCTTCCCTGCAACGCCGCACCGTGCACCGCGAACTCCGCTAATCTAGCTTCCCATGTCCGAACCAAAGACCGTCGAGCGCCGGATTCGCTTCCGCAAGTCGAACCGCAAGATGACCACCCGCCGGCACGATATTCCGGCCGGTGACGTGAATTACAAGAATCCCGACCTGCTCTCGAAGTTCACTTCTGAGACCGGCAAGATTCTGCCACGCCGTGTGACCGGCGTTTCCGCCAAGCTGCACCGCAAGATCACGCGCTCCATCAAGCGCTCCCGCGCGGTCAACCTGATGTCCTGAGCGGCACGGGTTTATCTGTAAGCTAAGCTTTAACGGAAGCCTGCCCGAATCCCGGGCGGGCTTCTGTCGTTTCCAAGAACGGCGATGAAGGAACTCAAGGATACGCAGAATGAGCGGGATGATCGCAACCTGGCGATCGATCGCGTGGGCGTGAAGGGCCTGCGCTTCCCTGTGGAGGTCAGTGACAAGGGGGGTACCACCCAGCGCACGGTCGCGACCGTGGCCTTGGCGGTGGACCTGCCGCACCACTACAAGGGCACGCACATGAGCCGCTTCGTGGAAGTGCTGAATTCCCACGGCTCCTGCATTGATGTGCGGACCATGGCGAACCTGCCGCGTGAGTTGCTGAAGCGTCTGGATGCGCGGAAGGCGCACGTGGAATTCCAGTTTCCCTTTTTCCGCTCGAAGCCGGCACCGGTCACGGGGCGCGTCGGCTTGATGGATTATGAGGTGCGCTTTGAGGTCGAAGCCACCAAGGATGGCCCTTGGGATTTCGTGGTGACCGTGATGGTTCCCGTGGCGACGCTCTGCCCTTGCTCCAAGCAGATCAGTGACCGTGGTGCGCACAATCAGCGTGGCGTGGTGACCTACTCCGTGCGCTGCAAAGAGCCGGTGTGGATCGAGGATCTCGTGCAGTTGGTCGAGCGCTCCGCAAGCTGCGAGCTCTACAGCTTGCTCAAGCGGCCGGATGAAAAGGCCGTGACCGAGCGTGCCTACGACAACCCGGTCTTCGTGGAGGACCTGGTGCGCAACGTCGCTTCACGCTCGAACGCCCACGAAGACATCGTGTGGTACAAGGTCGAGGCGGAGAACTTCGAGTCGATCCACAATCACAACGCGTATGCGGTGATTGAGAAGCCGAGGTAGCAGAGGTGGTCCGCACACGCCGTGTGCGGACGAAGCTGCTCTAACGGCGCGTATCGCGATGCTTTTCGGTCCGAAGAGGACGACTCATGGAAGCCCAGCCCGAAGTGCTGGGTAACGCAGCTTCTGGCGTGAACTCATCGCCCCTAACTCAGCGGATTCACATGTAGGCCCAATGCTGCTCCACCTTCACATCTTGGAGGCGGCCATGGGCATCGAAGACGAGAGTTATTTTGGTGTAATATCCGCCCCCTAGGGAGCTGCTTTCATCAATGGAAATCTGGTTCCCGCTGGTGATCGCTTTGGAGAAGCTCTGGGCAAGGATCGTGTCAGCATCGCTCTTTGAGGTCCCTTCTGGAAGCTTCTTCCGAAACCAAGCTTCGATCTCTTTCGTTCGGTTGGGGTAAAGGCCCTCAGGGAAGGATGTATTGAATTCGCCGCGAGGTAGGATCAGAGATTTTCGATGTGGACCTGTCAGCCAGTTCCAAGGGAGTAAGGCCATGGCAAGCAGCAGAATGATCGCCCATTCGAGACGTCCCAATTTGCGTTGCTTCTGCTTTGCTGGCTGCTGCTCAGGCATGGTGCTGTTTGCACCAATGATGCTGCTCCGGAGGGCCTACTTCCTCCAATCGATTCCATTGGTTGAAGCATCGAAGGAAACGATCCCTTGAACGTTTACTTCACCCCCGCCTCGCTCAATCTCTCCGCCATCTCGGCCTTCTGCAGTTCGCCGGTAAGCTCGCTCAAATCCCCGGCCATCACGCCCGAGAGATTGTGGGAGGTGAAGCCGATGCGGTGATCCGTGATCCGGCTTTGCGGGAAGTTGTAAGTGCGGATCTTTTCGGAGCGGTCGCCGGAGCCGATCTGTGCACGACGGTGTGCGCTGTGCTTCTCCTGTTCCTCGCGCAGCTTCATCTCATACAGCCGTGAGCGCATGATCTGGAGGGCGCGCTCCTTGTTCTGGCCTTGAGAGCGGCCATCTTCGCAGCGGACATAGAGACCGGTGGGAAGGTGGAAGACCTGCACTGCGGATTCGGTCCGGTTCACGTGCTGGCCACCGGCGCCGCCCGCGCGGCAGACTTCGATCCGCAGGTCGTCGGGCTTGAGTTCGACGTCGACTTCTTCCGCCTCAGGCATGACGGCGACGGTCACGGTGGAGGTGTGAATGCGCCCTTGGGTCTCGGTGGCGGGCACGCGTTGCACGCGGTGCACACCTGACTCGTACTTCAAAATGCGAAAGACTTCATCGCCAGTCACCCGCAGGAAGACTTCCTTGAAGCCGCCGACTTCGGAAGGGCTGCTGGAAAGGTGCTCGGTCTTCCAGCCGCGGCCTTCCGCGTAGCGCTGGTAGAGTCGCAGTAGTTCCGCGGCGAAGAGCGAGGCCTCATCGCCACCGGCTCCTGCGCGGATTTCGACGATCGCGTCGCGATCCTCGTTCGGATCAGCAGGGAGCAGTGCGTACTGGATCTCCTCGGTGAGTTTGGGGATCTCCACCAGCAGGGCGGGGATTTCCTCCTTCGCGATCTCCGCCAGTTCGGCGTCATCGCCGCGGGACAGTTCCTCGTTCTCCTCGAGCTGGCGCTTGGCGGTTTCCAGTCGATCCCACAGCTCAAGGGTCTCCTTGATCCGGCGGTGCTCGCGCACGATCTCACCGGCCTTCTTCGGATTATTGAAGAAGGAAGCGTCCGCCATCATATCGTCGATCTCGCCTGCACGGCGGCGGCGTTGGGCGATCAGGGCGGAGTAGTCCATGGATGAAGAATGGAGCGGGGGATGAGGGTACGAAAAAGCCGCAGCTCCGAGAGAGCTGCGGCCGTAAAAAGATCAGGGGCTGGCGAACTAAGCCTTGGAGGCTGCAGTGCGGGCCTTGCGGATGATGCTGTTCACGGTCTCGGAGACCTGAGCGCCGACGCCAACCCACTTGTCGGCCTTTTCGAGGTCAACGGTGTAGTTGACGCCTTCCTTGCCCGGATCGTAGGTGCCGACTTGCTCAATGTAACGACCATCGCGGCGCTTGCGGCTGTCGACGGCAACGATCTTGTAGTAGGGACGGTCCTTGGTTCCCTGGCGGTTGAGGCGTAGTGCGACGGCCATGTGCGTGAATTCGTTCGAGAAAAGACTCCGCCGGGTGGCGGGGCGGGGAAGCTGAACGAGCCTCCGTGTCTTGCCAAGCAGAATCTCCGGCCAATTTCATCAATTTCTGGGAGTCTCCCGCCATTTGGCCCCGGACATCTTCCATTTTCCTTCCTCCTTCGCCCAAGTCATCTCCAAATGCTGGATCCCGTCGACCGGCCGCTCTTGGTTCGGCATCTCGATCAGGGCGTCGATGGTGGCGTTCACCGTGGCTTCGTCTCCGGAGACGGTCACGTCCTCCACTTTCAGGTCCTGGACGGTGGCACTGCGGCAGGCGGTGGCCACCCAGCTATAGAGGCTGGAGACTTCTTCCCGGGTCTTGGGCTCGTCTTCGTCGCCGAGAGAGGCGGCGTTTGGCCCCTTGAAGCTGATCTTCTTGGTCAGAAAGGGCACCAGGGCCTCGCCGCGGGTGCCGCGGCCGATGGGGCTCATATCCCCCGGGATATTCGCAGCCTCGAACAGGCTCGCCACCCGCCGGGCGATGACTCGCTCCGGCCGATTCCACCACCAGGCGAAGGCGGCGGCAACGATGAGCAGGATGACAATAGGGACCAAACGGCGGCGCATGAGGCGAAGCTTTGCGGGGTTTCAGGAGATTCGCAAGAAGCTTGCGGGACCCGGCTTGTCAGTTCGGGCGATCCCGCTATGATCCGGCACGTCGCCCAATGACCCCGCTTTTCCGGAAATTACTCGGCCTGAACTGGCCGTTGATCCTGACCATGTATGGCCTGCTGGCCTTCGGGGTTTTCTGTATCGAAAGCGCGGCCCGGCACCTGCCAAACGGCGGGGCTTGGTATGCCGAGCGGCAAAGGATGTGGATCTTGGTCGGCTCGGTCATCTACTTCAGCACCGCCCTCATCGACTACCGCTGGTATCGCTGGGTCGGACTGCCCGTTTGGATTGTGGGCTTGGGCTTGATGACGAAGGTCAACGACGTCGCACAGGTCGACTTCGGCTCCTTTTCTTTCCAGCCGGCCCAGATCGTTCTGGCTGGGGGGCTTTTGCTTACCGCGTGGCTGCTGCAGGATCTGCCTCGTCTCGGTCGCCTGATTCCCAAGATCGGCTGGCTCCTGGAGGAACCTTTTCTCAAGACCGCGATCATCGGAGTGATTTCCGGAATTTCCTTCCTGGTGGTGATGAAGATGGGCGACATGGGCTCCGCGATTGTGTGGCTGCCCTTGGCCGGTGTCTCGCTGCTGGTTGCTGGGGTTCCGTTCCGTTACCTGTCGAGCCTTGCCTTGCTGGGGGTGGCGTTGGTTCCCATCGCCTACTTTATCGCCCTGCCAGCGGTCTCAAAGCGCGGTCCCGAGCGTATTGAGACCTACCTCAACATGCTGCATGGCCATGAGGAGAAGGTGGACATCCTTGCCGAAGGCTACGCCGCCCACCGTGTTTCCGTGGCCGTCGGCAAGGCCGGTTGGCTGGGCACCGGCTGGATGGCGGATGTCAGCCGGGGGTCTCTCCATGCCAAGGGCTTCATTCCCCAGAAAACGGCCCACAATGACTACATTTTCGCGGTGATCGCGGAGGAGCAGGGCTTCCGCGGCAGTCTGCTGCTGCTGAGCTCCTTCGCTCTATTGCTGGTGCTATGTCTTTTCATCGGCACCTATGCCCGGGATCCGCTGGGGCGACTGCTGGTCGGGGGTGCGGTCTCGATCCTCTTCGCGCACATTTTCGAGAACATCGGCATGTGTGTGCTGCTGATGCCGATTACCGGGATTCCGCTGCCACTGATCAGCTACTCCGGCACCTTCGTGGTGATTTGTATGTTCCTGCTCGGCCTGGTGCAAAGTGTCTGGGTGCACCGCGATGCCGGGCGCGTGGTCGAGGAAGAACCGGCAGCCGCGCCGGTGATCATCGGTCCAGCGCGTTCCATGCGTTGATGCCACCGGCGACATTCACCGCGCGGGGCACGCCGGCCTCGCGCAGGAATTTCACCGCGCGGGAGGAGCGGCCGCCGGAACGGCAATGGACCAGCACTTCGCGGTCGGCCGGGATCTCCGCAAGACGTTGCGACAAGGTGGCCAAAGGGATCAGGCGGGCACCAGGGATGGTGCCTTCCGCTTCCTCCTCCGGCTGGCGGACATCGACGATGAAAAGGTCTTCTCCGGCGTCGATACGGGTGGCCAGATCGGCGGCGCTGATTTCGGCGATGTCTTGGTCGGGCAGCTCGCAGGAGGCGCTGGCGGTGGTCTCGGTATTGCTCACGGAGCGGATCGATGGGGCATCCCCGCACAGGCGGCAAGCCGGATCGCGCCGCAAACGCAAGGTCCGGAAGCTGGTGGCCAGCGCGTCGTAGCAAAGGAGCTTGCCCAGGGGCGGCTCGCCGATGCCCAGCATGAGCTTGATCGTCTCCATGGCTTGCAGCGAGCCGATCACCCCGGGCAGCACCCCGAGCACGCCCGCTTCTTCACAAGAGGGGGCTGAACCGGGGGCTGGCAGACCCGGGAGCATGCAGCGGTAACAGGGGCCGTCGAGGTGCGGGGCGAAGACGGTCACCTGGCCATCGAAGCGGAAGATCGAGCCGTAGACACAAGGCTTCTTCAGGAAGAAGCAGGCGTCATTCGAAAGGAAGCGGGTGGGGAAGTTGTCGCAGCCGTCCAGCACCACGTCGTAGCGGGAGACGAGATCGAGCGCGTTCTCCGGGGTGAAGCGGACCGGGTGCAGATCGAGGACGACGTGTGGGTTCACCTCGCGGATCCGGGCGGCAGCGCTCTCGAGCTTGGACTTACCGACCCAGGATTCGCCGTGCAGGATCTGCCGCTGAAGATTCGAGCGGTCCACCGTATCCGGATCGATCAGGCCGATCCGGCCGACGCCTGCTGCGGCTAAGTAGAGAGCTGCGGGAGAGCCCAGGCCGCCGGTGCCGATCATCAGCACCGAGGAGGCCTTCAGCTTGCGCTGGCCTTCGACTCCGACGCCCGGCACGGAAAGGTGGCGGGCATAGCGGCGGATTTCTTCGGTGGACAGCTCAGGCAGCTCAGGCATCGCGCCGTGAAAATAGCGGGCCCCACGCCGATGGCAACCGATAGGAGTTCTACGGCGTCGTGGCCGTCAGTCGCAGGAAGATCTGCGGAGTGGTGCTTACGGGCAGGCTATAGACCTGCTCGGGCGACACGCCGGTATTCGTCAGTGGCAGCCAGCTGTCAGTCGCGAGCGTGCTGCTCCATTCCACGCCGTGGAGAACGCCGCTGATCCCTGCGGGCGGGGTGAAGCGGATGGTGAGCTGGTCCCCGATGCGCTCCGGCACGGGCAACTGACCGGCGCTATTTTGCTTCGGATCCAGGCCGAAGGCGAACTCGATGAGGTTGGCGATTCCGTCGCCGTCGTAGTCATCCTCATCCGAGGTCCCGTAGGGAACACCGCCGAATTGAACTTGCCGCCAGGCCTCAAGTGTCATGCCGCGTTGCACATTGAAGCTCACGTAGGCCAGACGATCCGTGCCGAAGGGCGTCTTGGTGAGCAGTTCCATGGTCCAGAGGCCATCCGAATTGAAGACCGAGTCATAGTTGCTGAGGATGATGCTGCGATTGACCGGGACGGCGCCATTGATCACGACGCTGGAGCCGGGAATCGTGGTGCCCGTGAAGTTGAGCTTTGGCGTGCCCTTGTAAACCTGTGCCCAGGTCGTGGAGCTGGGATAGAGGTCGGTCAGTTGAAAGGTAAGCTGCGGCAGGTTCGCGCCGAGGTTCTGACCTGCGGTAAATCCGCTGATGCTGCCATTGGCCACCGGCCACACTTGGACGAACTGAGAGTCGATGATGGCCGGGGCAGACTGATAGCCCTCCAAGGAAAGGATGGTGAAGCGCTCTTCGCCGCGCACCTTACTGGGGTCCGCGCCTGGGATCAAAGTCGCCGGAATGGACAAGGTTGTCACGCCGTTGGACGTGATGTTGCTTTGGGAAAGAAGAGTGGCCAGCTCTCGGTTGAGCGGATTTCCCGTGCCGCTCGCGCCATAAGATTGCACGTGCCGTTGCAGCGTGACCCCCTTCAAGGTTTCCGGAACCTCGGGATCGGAAATGAGGTTATGGATATCGATATCCACGAAAATCGGCCGGTCCGCGCGGGTTCTCCGCACCGTGGGATAGGGATCCTCCGTGCGGATGCTCACCGCAGCAAGGGGTAGATAGGCTCCAACGGTGGTGGTGTCTAACAGGTATTCGGTAGGCGGCGTGGTTGCCTTGACCGCCCGCAATTCAAAGGTGGAGCCGGTCACATCGAGGGAGAGCGGGGATAGGGTCTTTCCCTCGCGCTCTACCGGAAAGTCCCAGTTAAAACCGCTCCACAATTGCTTCTGCCGGATGTAAAACGTGTAGACGGCGGAGTTTGCATTCTCCGGCAGCGTGATAGTCCAAGCTACTAGCGGTTTGCTGCCTGGCTGAACTACAATCGGTGTCGCGCTTATTCCTCCGACCAGAAACGGTGGAGCCGCCGGCGGAGGCGGCGCGGATTTCCCAGTCAGTGACAGTGCGATCGAGAGGAATGTCAGCAACATCGACAAGGTGCGCTTGGCAAGAGGGTGCGCGTTACAAGCGCTCCGGCGATCCGCCGGCGGAGAGGAGATTGACATGTTAGGGTGCGGGTGAGCGCCGGAGCTTAATATTTAACATCTTCGGGTAAAGGCGATTGGTCGGAGGCAGGCACGAGGAAAAATTCCCGGAGGGGCTTTGTCTTGACCCGTCCGCTCAATCCGGAAAGGGAATGTCATGGCAGAAGTCCATTCCACCTTTACCCTCCGCCCCGGCGATGCCGCGCCCGAGTTCCAATTGCCCGCGCCGGATGAGAGCATGCATGACTTGCACGGGTTGCGGGGGCATGAGGGGCTGCTGGTGGTCTTCGCCTGCAATCACTGTCCCTATGTGATCCATTTGGCCGCTGCGCTGGGCTCCTTGGCTGCGGAGATCGAGTCCCACGGGGTGAATACGGTGGCGATCAGCTCGAATGACATCGAGAAATACCCCCAGGACGCGCCGGAGCGAATGGCGACCTTCGCGGCAGAGCACTGCTGGGACTTTCCCTACCTCTTCGACGAGACGCAGGAGGTGGCGAAGGCCTACGGGGCCGCCTGCACGCCGGACTTCTTCCTCTTCGACCGCGAGCTGCGGCTCTACTACGCGGGGCAATTCGACGGCACCCGGCCGAAAAGCGGCCAGACACCGACCGGTGACGATTTGCGCGCTGCGGTGACCGATATGCTGGCAGGCAAGGAGCCTCCGGCCCGGCCATTTCCCAGCAGTGGCTGTAACATCAAGTGGCGGGCTGGCAGCGAACCGCCGTATTTTGCCTGAAACCTTTCGCTTTTTACCATTGCCGGGCCGGGGACGGCTCGGCTAACAAGCCTGTCACACATGGCTCACGCTTTCCTCCTGAACCCAGCGCTCCTTGCAGCTATCGAGCTGAAGACGCTCGACTGGGTGATCATCATCGCCTCGATCTTGGTTTGCTTCGTCCCGGCCTTGTTTGTCGGAAAGAAATCGGGGGAGAGCACGTCCGAGTTCTTCGCTTCCGGTCGATCGGTACCATGGTGGCTCGCTGGTCTTTCGATGGTGGCGACCACCTTCTCGTCGGACACGCCGAACTGGGTGACGGAGCAGGTGCGGAAATTCGGCGTGGCCGGCAACTGGCAGTGGTGGGCTTTCGTGCTGACCGGGGTTTCGACGGTGTTCTTCTTCGCCCGCCTGTGGCGTCGCTCGGGGGTCATGACCGACCTTGAGTTCTACGAGCTCCGCTATTCCGGCAAGGCGGCCTCGGTGGTGCGGGGTTTCCGCGCCGTCTATCTGGGCCTGTTCTTCAACTGCTTCATCATGGGCATGGTGACGCTGGCGGCCTGCAAGATCGCCAACATCCTCTTCGACATGCCCTATTGGCAGACCATCGTGATCTGCGGCGTGCTCAACGTCGTCTTCGCCGCCCACTCCGGTCTGTGGGGCGTGCTGATCATCGACATGGTGCAGTTCTTCATCAAGATGACCGCCGTTTTCGCCGCTGCCTACTTCTCGCTCAGGGAAGTGGCCAAGCGCACGGGGGTGGGGGAGACCGCCTTTGCAGGGCTTCAGGAGCTGGTCTCCACTCTGAGCAAGCAGCAGGTGGTGATGCCCGCGGAGGCGGGAGCGCAACCGGTGATGAGTGCCATCGATGGCAGCGGCCAGCCGATCCTCAATATCCTGCCGAACTTCGACATGTGGAGCCTCGCGCTGATGATCTTCATCGTCCCGATCGCCATCGGCTGGTGGGCCAACTGGTATCCCGGTGCGGAGCCTGGCGGCGGCAGCTACATCGCCCAGCGGATGCTGGCTTCGAAGTCGGAAAAGGACTCCCTCGGTGGCACCTTGTTCTTCAATATCGCTCACTACGTGCTGCGCCCGTGGCCGTGGATCATCACCGCGCTCTGCTCGATCATCATCTATCCGGACCTCGCTTCGATTAAGGCAGCTTTCCCGACTGCCGATCAGGGGCTGATCGGCCATGACAGCGCCTTCCCGGCGATGCTGAAATTCCTGCCCGTGGGCTTCATGGGCCTGATGGTCGGCGGCCTGATCGCGGCCAATTCCTCGACCATTCTAACGCACCTGAACTGGGGCGCTTCCTACCTGGTTCATGATTTCTATCGCCGCTTCATCAATCCTACGGGCAGCGAGAAGCACTACGTGGGCGTAGGCCGCATCTGCACGCTGCTACTCTACGTCATCGCAGCCTTGCTCAGCACGGTGATGTCCTCGGCGCAAGAGGCCTTCCAGATCCTGCTCCAGATTGGAGCCGGCACCGGCCTGCTCTACATGCTGCGCTGGTTCTGGTGGCGCATCAACGCTTGGTGCGAGATCGTCGCCATGATCAGCTCCTTCCTGATTGCGGTCGGTTTCTTCATCGCCAAGAAGAACGGACTGGAAATGGGCTTCGCCAAGGAAATCATCATTGGTGTTTCCCTGACTTCCGTCACTTGGCTCGTCGCCGCCTTCGTCGCTCCTCAAACCGACCGCGCAACCCTGCTGTCCTTCTTCAAAAAAGTGCAGCCCGCCGGTCCCGGCTGGGATGCCATCCGCCGCGAGGCGGGCGTGCCGGAGAGCACCGTGAAGGAATCCGGCGACCACATGGGCCTCGCCACCCTCGGCTGGGTTTCCGGTTGCACGGTGATCTGGTCCTCGCTTTTCGCGATCGGCAAGTTCCTCTACGGGGAAATGACGATGGCATGGATTCTGACCGGGGTCTTTGTGGTGAGCGGCATCGTCTTGCTCCAAGTGATCCGCAAGCTCTGGACATGATGGATTGCGGGGGTATAGGATACCCGCCGGGTTGGGCAGACCCGCGGGAACCATGGACGCGCTGATTCACCATCTGGAACGGAAAGAGGAACTTTCACCGCGGGAGATCCAGGTTGCAGCCGAGCTCTTGCTCGACCCGAACGCTCCGGACGAAAAAAAGGCCTCGCTGCTGGAGAATCTGTCCCGCAAGGGCGAGACACCGGCCGAGATCGCTGGCTTCGTCGAGGCCTTCCTGGAGCACGCGGTGGACCCGCACGTCGGACTGTTGGACCTCGAGGGCCCGACGATCGACGTCTGCGGGACCGGTGGCGATAAGTTGAATCTCTTCAATGTCTCCACCACGGCGATGTTCGTGGTGGCGGCGACTGGCGCGGTGGTGCTCAAGCACGGAAACCGCGGCATCACCTCCAAGAGCGGTGGTGCCGATGTGCTGGAGTCGCTGGGCATCCGCATTGATCTGCCTGCGGAGGGCTTCCGCGACTGCTTGGAGAAGGCGGGCGTCGGTTTCCTCTTCGCGCCGGCCTATCATCCGGCCTTCAAGGCGGTCGCGAGTGTCCGCAAACAGCTCGCGGAAAAAGGTGTGCGCACGATCTTCAACAAGATCGGGCCGCTGATGAATCCGGCCAAGCCGCAGTGCCAATTGGTGGGTGTGGTCGAGCGTGAGATGTGCCCGGCCTTCGCGGAGATCCTCCAGCGTCTCGGACGCGAGAGCGCATGGGTGGTGCATGGTACCACCGGTGATGGCCGCTCGGTCGATGAATTGAGCCTCTTGGGCTCCACCCGCATCTGCAAAGCCGGCGCCTATCAGGATTTGGAAGACGAAGAAGTGCGCCCGCGCGACTTCGGCATGAAGCATGCCGAGGTCGAGGAGCTGCAAGGCGGCGATGCCGAGGTGAATGCGGCGATCCTGGAAGCGATTCTCTCCGGCAAGGAAACCGGACCGAAGCGCGACATGGTGCTGCTGAATGCCGGTGCCGCGATCGCGTGCTGTGGTCTCGCCGATGATGTGGGCGATGGCATCGAGATCTCGCGCAAGCTGATCAATGATGGCAGCGCGCTGGATCGGCTGCGCTTGTTGCAGGATGCGGCGAAGCGCTGAGCGGAAGCTCGGGCTTTCATGTAGGCTGTTTGTCTGTAGTTTTA
>NZ_BATP01000006.1 GCF_000739615.1 Haloferula sp. BvORR071 | reverse complement strand
GCAGCTCTTGCCTGCCGGGACCCAGTTGCCGATGCCATGGCCGGCGGAGCTCCAGGATTACAGTAAGATGAAGGATTCCATGTCCGCGGAGGAGAAGAAGCTCTTTGAGGACTACCGCGTGGCCAAGGGCATCGATACTGAGGTGCCGGACCATTCCTTCGATGCTCAGAAGATCTTCGAGCAGTGGGTCGTCTTCGGAATCTGCCTGGCCTTGGCCTTGGCAACAGTGGTGATCCTGCTGCGCGTCCAGGGGCGGAAGCTCGCGGTGGATGATGAGGCGGTCTATCCCGTGGATGGCGGGCGGGTCCCCTTCGCCGATCTGATCCGCATGGATCTGCGGAAATGGGATAACAAGGGCCTCGCCTTCCTCTGGGCTAAGAAGCCAGATGGCAGCGAGCGCAAGATCCGCATCGACGGCTTTGTCTACGGCGGTTTCAAGAAGGAGCAGGGCGAACCAGCCGAGACCTTGCTCAAGCGGATCCGCGACAATTTCAAAGGCGAGATCATGGAACTCGTGGCAGATGAGGAAACTCCCGCCGAAGCAGCTCCTCCAGAGTCCTGAAATACTGCCTCAAAGCCTTGTTTTTCGAGGTTGCCAAGGTCCGGCAGGGGCAGTAATCCCTCCCCAGCGCCAACTACCAAGAACATTCCAATGTCTGACAAGAAGAGCATCGAAGACCGCGTTAGGGACATCATCGTTGACCAACTGGGCGTCAACGCCGATCAGGTCACCCTTGAGGCCAAGTTCATCGAAGACCTCGGCGCCGACTCCCTCGACACGGTCGAACTGGTGATGGCCTTCGAGGAAGAGTTCGAAATCGAAGTTCCGGACGAAGAAGCCGAAAAGCTTCAGTCCGTCGGCGATGTCGTTACCTACATCGAGAAGAGCCAAGGCTGATCAGCGCTCGCCGCAGCTTTTTACAGGAAAGGGCGGACTCCGGGTGGGTCTGCCTTTTTTTTGGACCAATTGGGGCTTAGAGAAGCGCTGCACCTGCAAGCATGCATTCGCCGGACAATATTCAATACGCGATGGAGGTCACCCGGGTCCTGCTGGAGCCGGACCGGCGGATTGATACCTTCGGCGATACCCGTTTTGAATTCGTCCTGCTCAGCGAGTTGATGGATCGCAGCGGGGAAATCCGCGTGCGCAGTGGTGAAGTCGAGGCCATGCGGCCGCGAATCCTGCGCCCGGAGTCGATGCAGGAGATCGAGCTTGAGGGCTTTGGTGACAAGGCCCGCGAGCGGATGGATGCGGTGATCGAGAAGTGGCGGCAGGAGGGCAAGGATCTCGCCTTCCTGCGCTACGGGTTCCGCTTCCGCAGCGGCGGGGTGCGCGAGGAAATCGTGCACGACACCATGGAAGCGGTGCGCGATCGCGTGCTGGAGGAGGCGCGGCGCCAGGGAAACCCGGCGCGGGCGATCATCGAGGGCGTGGACGATGCCTGGGAGGTCTCGATTTTCAAATTTGCGTTCGAGATGATCCGGCAATCTTGGCCGATCAATCGCTTCGACTTCCACAGGCGCGGCCTGCTTTGATAGAAACGCGGCGGGGATGCGACTTTGGACTTTGATCAAGCTGGTGGCCGGAGCGGTGGTCCTCGCGATTACCGTTTTTACCGGCCTGCTGCTCTGGCACGTCACGCAGAAGCCGCTGGGCGGCGTTTTTGCTCAAATCGTTCCACTTCAGCAGGTTGACCAGCCGGTGGTCGAGAAACTGCCGGAGCCGGACGCCTCGCTGCCGGACGTGGACCCGGGGGCCAAGGTTTTCGAGAAGGCGAGCGAATTGATCGCTGTGGGCGACATGGGTGCTGCCCGCGAACGCCTCGGCACGGTGGTCGGGACCTACCCGCGCTCAAAGGCGGCCCCGGAAGCCCGCCGGATCGTCGGCGAAATGAATGTGGATGAGCTGCTCTCCGCCTCCCACATGCAGGGCAAGGAAGTCTACATCGTGCGCTCGGGGGATTACTACATCGGCATCGCCTTGAAGTACAAGACCTCGCTCGACAACATCATGCACCTGAATGGCTTGATGGATCTCAAGGGCTTGCGCCCCGGGGAAGAGCTGGTGGTGATGCCCCTGAACCTCCGGGTGCAGATCGAGCCGGCAAAGAAGGTGCTCTCGCTGTGGGACGGGAAGACCTTCGTGAAGGAATACCCCTTGCTTGCGACGAACCTGGGAAACTTGAAGGGCCCCATGCAGACCGAGATTTCCTCGCTGACCGGCATGGTGAAAGACAGTCGCTACACGCCGGGTCAAAAGGAATATCCCGGTGCCGAGAAGGTCTTCATGCTGAAGAAGACCACGCTCCAGATCCGCGCGGTGGAGGATTCCAAGGACGGCGGAGCTGAGGAACTCACGTCTGGTCCCGGCTTCCACCTTTCGGTCGAGGACTCCGAGGAGCTGGCCCTCTTGCTGCGGCCGGGGAATGAGGTGGAAATCCGCGCGGTCAGCCCCTAGTTTTTCCCCGCCCAAGGGCCGTTATCCCATTTTCCCAAGCGCATGCAATTGTTGGAATTCGAGAAACCCATCGCCGAGCTCGAGCGTGAGCTGGAGAAACTCCGTGCCAAGTCCGCCTCGCAGAACATCGACATGTCGGAGGAGATCGCCAACATGGAGTCCAAGCTGGCGGATACCCGGCAGTATATCTACGACAACCTGACTCCTTGGCAGCGCGTGCAGATCGCCCGTCATACCCAGCGGCCATTCATGCTCGACTACCTGGTCCACGCCTTCACCGATTTTTGTGAACTGCACGGCGACCGGCGAATCGGGGACGATCACGCGATGCCCGGCGGCTTCGCTCGCATTGGCGGCCGTCGCGTGGTCGTGATCGGCCACCAGAAGGGCCGCGACACCAAGGAGAATCTCAAGCGCAACTTCGGCAGCGCCCATCCGGAAGGCTATCGCAAGGCCCTGCGCCTGATGAAGCTGGCGGAGAAGTTCGGCCTGCCGGTGATCACTTTGATCGACACTCCCGGAGCCTATCCCGGCATCGGTGCGGAGGAGCGCAACATCGCCGAGGCGATCGCCTTCAATCTGCGTGAGATGATGCTGCTCAAGGTCCCGGTGGTTGCCGTGGTCTTGGGCGAAGGTGGCTCGGGCGGTGCGCTGGGCATAGGCGTCGCGGACCGCGTGCTGATGTTAGAGAATGCCTACTACTCCGTGATCAGCCCGGAAGGCTGCGCCGCGATTCTCTGGAAGCACCGCAAGCACGCCCCGGAAGCCGCGGAAGCGATGAAGCTCGCCGCCCCGGATTTGCTCAAGCTCGGCCTGATCGACGGCTTCATCCCGGAGCCTGCCGGTGGTGCCCATCACGATCACCAGGGAACCGCCGCCGCGCTGAAGGAGACCATCCTCAAGCACCTCGACGAACTCGCGAAGCTCAGCACCGAGCAACTGCTGGAGGCGCGCTACCAGAAGTTCCGCGCGTTTGGCGAGTGGGAGGGGAAGTAGCCTTTGATCGCCTCCCTCTGACAACCTTGAAGA
Organism: Haloferula sp. BvORR071; assembly: GCF_000739615.1. Taxonomy (GTDB): domain Bacteria; phylum Verrucomicrobiota; class Verrucomicrobiia; order Verrucomicrobiales; family Akkermansiaceae; genus Haloferula. Next base: position 114,441 of record NZ_BATP01000006.1, on the reverse strand, counting down.
GGTTGCCTCATATAGCCCAAGGTTGACGCGCCGAAGGAGCGGCTACCTTGGGATAGTGCCGTAGCGAGAACGAACCTCGAAGAGGTTCCCTCGGGCCGGATTCAGTGAGGATTCCCCGCGACGAAAGGCCTGAGGCAACCTCGTTGAGGTTGGTCAGTCATTGGCCGACTACCCAAGGTAGGCCTCCTGCGTCGGCCAACCTTGGGCTATAGGAGGGAACAGCGTTGCCGTTCTCAGAGCCCAGCCGCCCACAAGCTCGCGTGGATCTTGAAGTCGATCAGGTGGCCCTCGGCCTCCTTCGCCTTCAGCCACGCCCGCAGCTCACTCCGCGGCACCAAATGCACCTTGATGTCCTCGTGCCCGGTGCCGCCGCCGGCTCCCACTTTCGTTAGATCCGTGGCCAGGAAAAGGTGGGTCAGCTCGGAGGTCATCCCGGCTGAGGTGGGGGTGGAAAGCAGTAGCTCGATCTTGCCCGGCTGGTAGCCGGTTTCCTCCACCAGTTCCCGCGCGGCGGTGCCATCCAGAGGCTCGTCGCGGAACTCCTCCTCATCGCCCACCAAACCCGCAGGGATCTCAACCACAGTGCGTTGCATCGGGTAGCGGTACTGCTCGATCAGCACCACCTCATCCTCCGGCGTCACGGCTAGTATTCCTACGCAGTGGTCGGAACTGGGGCGCTTGGCGAAGTCCCAGTGGCCCAAGCGGTAGAGACCGAGCCAGGGGCTCTGGTAGAGCGTTTCAATCTCAGGCTGCTGACTCATTGGCATGAAGAATGGTTGGCCAACGGGCGTATCAGGGCCACTCTTTCCCTGCACCCGCAAGCGATGTCGCGTCACGATTTCCAGATTCCGATTACCTTCAAGCACCGCGTTTGTTTCACCCGCAATGCCTTCGGTGCCACCAACACCCTGCTAGGGGAAATTCTCACCGAAGGCGAGGGCCGTCGCGTGCTGGTCGCGCTGGAGGACAGCGTGGCTAGGGCTTGGCCGGACCTGCCTCGTCAGATCGAGTGCTATTTCGCCGATCTCGGCTTTGACTGGCGCGGCCTGCAGATCCTCCCCGGCGGGGAGGCGGTGAAGCGCGACGACGCGCTGGTCCGGAAGATTTGGGAGACCATCGACCGCGAACACATCGACCGCCATTCCTACCTGCTGGTCATCGGCGGCGGGGCTTTCCTGGATGCGGTGGGCTATGCCGCGGCGACCGCCCACCGCGGGGTGCGCTTGGTGCGCTTCCCCACCACCACGCTCTCGCAGGATGACAGCGGGGTAGGGGTGAAGTGCGCAATCAACGGCTTGGGCAAGAAGAACTGGATCGGAGCCTTCGCGGTGCCCTTCGCGGTCATTAATGATTTCACCTTCCTCCACAGCCAGGACGAGGAGACCCGCCGTGCCGGCCTGATCGAGGCGGTGAAGGTCTCACTGGTGAAGGACGGCGACTTCTTCCGCTGGATCGAAAGCCAGGTCGAAAACCTCGCCGCGCTGCAAGCTCCCGCGCTGGAAGAATGCGTGGAGCGGAGCGCCCTCCAGCACGCCCGGCACATCGCGCAAGGCGGCGACCCCTTCGAAACCGGCAGCAGCCGCCCGCTCGACTTTGGTCACTGGTCGGCCCACAAGCTGGAGCAGCTGAGCGGCTTCACCCTCAGCCACGCCCATGCCGTGGCGATCGGTGCGGCGCTCGATACCCTTTACTCCGCCCGCTGCGGTTTGCTTCGCGATTGCGTCGCGGAGCGGGTGATCGATGTGATCACCGGCCTCAAGCTGCCGCTCTGGCACCCGGCGCTCGACCTGCGCGATGGCAACGGCCGTCGCCTCGTCCATGCCGGCTTGGAAGAATTCCGCGAGCACCTCGGCGGTGAGCTCACGGTGTTGCTCCTCCGCGACGCGGGAGTCGGCCAGGATGTCCATGCCCTCGATGAAGGCTTGGTCGATGCCTGCCTCGATTCACTGCGCGACCGGCAGGCTCTGTTAGATGGTGCCAAGCCCGCGCCGCGGAGCTGTTCGTAAGTTTGCCGCAAAAAAAGAGGCGGACGGCAAACTGCCGCCCGCCTCGGGTAAAACTCGCCGCTTACTCCGCCCTTGAGAGCGGGCTCAGGCCGCGCTTCACGAACTGCTCATCGACCATGTCGGAGGTGTTCTCGTCGAGGCTCAGGCTGAACTTCTCGTCATCCAGTTCGATGCGATGCATGCCATCGCCATTCGGTGCCCGGAAGGCCTCGATCAGGGACTTCATGTCCTTGATGTCCTTGCCGTTCACCTTGGTCACGATGATGTCGCGCAGGGTTTCGTAGCCCACGGTGGCGGGAGTCGGAATCACTCCGGTGAGGACCACGATACGGCGTCCGCGCGACTCGTACTTCTGGGGATTCTCATACACGTCCAGCAGCCCGAGCGGTGCTTGCGCCTGCCAGTTCTCGCCGTAGGTCTCCAGATAGGGGCGGGTCAGCTCCTGGAAGAGCAGGCCGCCCTTGACCAGATAGGCCGGACCCTTGCCGAAGGTGTAGGCCGGCACGAGCTGGTCCTTCTCATCGCGGCGGTCGAGCACGACTTCCAGCTTCTGCGGCTGGCCATCGCGGATGACGTTCATAGTGACCTTGTCGCCGCTGCTCTTCGCGCCGCGCACCAGATGGCTCCAGTAGAGGCGGCCATAGTGCTCGTCATCGAAGTAACCGAGTCGGTCGATGTCGTGGCCGTCGATCGAGTCAATCACATCGCCCTTCTTGAGGCCGGCCTTCTCGGCGGCGCTACCAGCGCGAACGCTCGAAAGATAAATGCCGCCGCCATCTTCCGGCAGCTTCAGCCAGGCGCGGAAGTTGGTGTCCTCGGTCCGGCTGATCGAAATCCCCAGCGAAGGGAAGCCCGCGTAATCGCCATCCGCCGCTTCGCGCACGAAGCGTTCGATGATGTCGGTGGCGGTCACATCGCTGATCTGGTCCTTGGCATCGTAGCTGGTCAGGATGCCGGCCAGCTTGTTGCCGCTCAGCACCGGCAGCGAGAAGCTGTTGGCCGCGCTCTGCATGGAGGCCTTCACCTCATAGGTCAGGAAAAACTGGCCCGGCAGGAAGTTCGATACCACATCAATGCTCTGGATTCCGCCGGTGGTCACCAGCGGGCTGCCATTCTCCTCGACCTGCAGGATGTCCAGCTTGTCACCTGGCTTCGGCCGCTGGGCGATCTGAAGCGGCTTGGCGCCAGCGAAAAACTTGTCGTTCGCCTCATCTTGCAAACCGAGCAGGGCGACATTCGCCTCATAGTCCACGGCCACCACCTTCGCCGGAGCGATGCGCTTGCCGTCGGGCGATTCGAGCTCGATGTAGGTCGCATCCACCGCCATCTCGGCGGTGGTCAGCACCTTGTTGCCATCCACGATCACGCCGAGCGAGCGGCGCTTGGTCGGCGACAGTTTTTCCCACGGCTGGCGCTGGTTCCAGGCCTGCTGTGTGGTGGTGATCCGGGCCACGGACTTGAGCAGCTCCTTCGGCGCCGGCACGGCATTGTCGGAGACCTCCACGATCACCTTGGCCTCTTCCTTTTCGGGCTTGGTGCCCTCCGGGGTAGTGCGCTCAGTCGTGGCTCGTTCGGGAGTGCTGGCCCTGGGTGCCCGCTCTTCCTGAGCGGTAGCGGCAAGGATCAGCGGGAGAAACAGCAGGGGACGCATGGCGGATGGCTTCACTCGGTGAGATTGGAAAGGCGTTCGATCGAATAGGTGCGGCGGACCCGCTCATTCGCGGCAGCCACGTCCTTGCCCGGGATCACAATCGGGCGGTTGGCTCCGAAGAGCTCGATCACGAAGTAGTCCGGCGCGGTCTCGGGATTCAGCAGCTCGTGCGCTTGCTTGAGGCTCTTCACCATCGTGCCGTTGATCTTGTCCACGGCCAGGCCGTCGAAGCCGCCGAGCTGGCTGTTGAGCGGATCACTCTCGATCCGGGTCAGCACCACGATGTCCTGGCGCTCGGTGAAGAGGCCCTTCGGCACGTAGTCGCTGTAGAGGCGGCGGACGTTCACGTCGTCGAACTTCGAAGCCGCGAAAAGATTCGTATCGAGCGGCTGGAACACCAGACCGGCGAAGACCGTGTAGCGCGGCTTCTTCTCATACTGGATCGCATACATCCGCGACGGCGGCAGGGTCTTGAGCGCGATCTCCTTCGCGATCACATTGCCAGCCCGCTGCCACTTGAGCGCCACAGTATCACCCGCGAACTTGCGCTCGACCACTTCGTTGAGATCCACCTTTTCGCCATCGAGCAAGATCTGGCCGCCGCTGTCCACGTCATGGCCGTCGATCGAAAGCAGCACGTCGCCGGGCTCCAGGGTGCCATCACAGGCACCGGTCTTGGTCACATCGGTGACGAGCACGCCCAGACCGTTGTCTTCCATCTTGAGCGATTTGCGCATCGCCGGATTGAAGAGCGGGAAGGTCGCCGCACCCAGGTCCACATACTGGTCATAGCTGCCGTCCTCGATGTCCTTGAGGAAGCGGCGGATCACCGGCGTGGGGATGATGTAGCCGGTGTTGTCGGCCTGGCGCAGCCCTTGGAAGGCGACCCCCACGACCTTGCCATCCTGCACCACCGGACCGCCGGAGTTGCCCGGGTTGATCGCCGCATCGATCTGCACGATCAGGTGCTGGTCGGCGCGCGAGTGAGAGTAGGACGAGAAGTCGATCCGCGAGACCACCCCGCGCGTCACCGAGAGCCGCTCGCCGCCGATCGGGTAGCCGATCACGCGGACCTGGCTTTCAAGCTGCGGCACATCGCCGAAGCTGAGTTTCGGGACCTTCTTGAAGTCGCTGAAGTCCTCAACCTCCAGCAGGGCCAGATCGCAGTCATGGGCCACGAACTTCACCCGTGCCGGGTATTTCTTCGAGCTGCCGTGGATCGTGATCAGCAGGCGGCGCTCGTTCGAAATTACGTGCGCGTTGGTCAGGAACTGGTTCTCCCCGATCAGGAAGCCGGTTCCGATGCCGCCGCCGAAGCGGCCGCTATTCCACGGCGTGGTGTAGTCCGGCACCTGCACCGCCGCTTCGATCCGCACCGCCGAGCGGTAGATGTCGGAGGGGGCACCGGCCGGGGTTTTCGGGATGGGAGGGGCTTCCGCCTGCGCCAGCAGCGATGCCGGGGCGGCGAGAGTGAGGGTGGCGATAAGTCGCGCGAGCATCGGAAATGAGGCTAGGAGGGAATGCGCCGCACGCAAGGGGAATGGAAGGCCGGGCCGTGGGGATTTCCGGGCTGTGATTGGAGGATTGAGCGCCCCCGGGAATCTGCTAGGGAAGGGGGGGAATGAACTCCGCCATCACCCGTCGCTGCCTGGTCCTGCTTCTCGGTCTCGCGGGTATGGCGGGAGCGGACGAGATCCGGATCTACCGCGTGAAGCTGAAGGGGCCGGCACCGGAACTCCCGCAACTGCGCGCCGGCCTGGATCCCAAGACCGCTTTTTCCGGCAGCATCGGCGCGGACGGCAAGTTCGACATCGACCAGACCGACCCGACTGTGGCCAGTCCCGACCCCGAGGCCAAGGAACCCCGTCGACTCGGAATCCGGATCACCGGCCAGCTTTCCGCGGTCGAGCAGGACCCTCCAAAGACCCGGATCCGCATGCGTTTCCGCGAGTGCCGGATCGTCCAGGACAAGTACGCGAAGGGCGACAAGTTGTGGTATCCGCGCTGGACCGAAAACATGCAGGAGGAACTGGGCCGCCTCGACGAAGATGGCTGGGTGCTCTTGGATTCGCTGGGTGAGGACGGCAAGGCGCGGGAGGCCTATGTGGTCGCGCTGCTGCGGGAGCCTCATTGAGGTGGTCGGGACATGAGTTGCCAGGGGCAGATGGCGTGACGTTTTCGTCTGGCACTCAGTCGGCGGACCGCTATGCTGGGCGGTTGCCGTCGGCCGTGTGTATCGGCGCTCACCCTCGTCCGGCATTTCCCCTGAACCCCAGAATGCCATGAAGAAGTACATGAGTAGTCATACCGTGCCCGCGGGCGCGATCTCCCCCGGCCAGATCGACCAGATCGCCGCAGCGGCGAAACAGGATCCGGTGGTGAAGCCCTACAAGAGCTTCATGAATCTCTCCGAAGGAAAGATCTTCTGTGTGATGGAGGCCCAGGATGAGGCCGCCCTCGCCGCGTGGTTCCAGAAGATGCAGATGCCCTGTGACTCGATCACCGCCGTGGAATATGAAGGCGAGTGCGGGATGGTGCACGGGGCTTGACGGCGCTGGCGGGGAGATCATCCACCTACGGATCTCAAGCAATCCTTGGTCATCGGGGCCGGACCGGGCATTCCGTAGCATTGCTCTATCTGGCAATGGACGACAGGAGACCCGCCGTGGCTGCCTGGCGGCTTCTGGGAGATAGGTGGACATGCTATTGTCATTTGATGCGGGCTCCGGCAGCCTCCGCTCGTGATCGGAATCGACCTTGGCACCACCAACAGCCTCGTGGCCGTGTTTGAAAACGGGCACCCTCGGGTGCTCGCAAACGAGCTCGGGGAGGAGTTGACTCCCAGTGTCGTTGCTGCGGCGGAGGACGGCCGCATTCTGGTTGGGCGGGCTGCGAAGGATCGCCTGATCGTCGATCCCGGCTCGGGCATGGCCTGTTTCAAGCGGGACATGGGGACGGCCGCTCGGTATCGCTTCGGTGGCAAGGACTGGAACCCGGTGACTTGCTCCGCGATGATCTTGGCGGAGATGAAGCGGATTGCCGAGATGCAGCTCGGCAGTGCGGTCACCGAGGCGGTGATCACGGTGCCGGCCTATTTCCACGATCAACAGCGGCAGGCGACGGTGGAGGCTGCGAAGATCGCAGGCCTCAAGGTGGAGCGCATCATCAACGAGCCGACCGCCGCCGCGCTGGCCTATGGATACCGCAATCCCGAGCAGGAGACGCAGGTGCTCGTTTTCGATCTGGGCGGAGGAACCTTCGACGTGACGCTGTTAGAAATCTTCGACGGTGTGGTGGAGGTGAAGTCCTCCGCTGGCGAGAGCCGCTTGGGCGGCGAGGACTATACCGATGCCCTCTGCGCTTGGCTGGAGAAGAAGCATGCCTGGAGCCCTGAGCGATCTCAGGCTGGCAACTGGCGCCAGCGCGTGGAGGTGGCCAAGCGCATGCTGGCCGTGCATGAGCTGACCCGTGTCTCAGTGAATGGGAGTCTGGTCGATGTGACCCGGGATGATTTCAAGGACGCGACTGCCTCCATCACCGCGCGCCTGCGGCCGGTGGTCACGCGATGTATGCGCGATGCCGGCATCGCTGCTTCTGATCTCAATGACGTGCTGCTTGTCGGTGGTGCCAGCCGCATGAGTGCGGTCCACGAGTTTATTCATGATCAGCTCAAACGGATTGCAACCGCCAAGCTGGATCCGGATCGCGTGGTCGCGCTCGGTGCGGCGGTGCAGGCCGGCCTGTGTGCCAATGATGCGGCGGTGGGGGATATCGTCCTAACAGACGTCTGCCCGCACACCCTGGGGATCGAGATGGCGAAGGAAGGGGGGAGCGGACGGCCGGAGTCCGGCTTCTTCGCGCCGATCATCGATCGCAATACCACTGTGCCCGTTAGCCGCAGCCGGGTCTTCAATACCATGCACCCGCAGCAGGATATCGTGGAGGTAGAAGTCTTCCAAGGTGAGGCGCGGATGACGAAGGATAACCAGAAGATTGGTCAGGTCGCGGTGAATGGTCTGCGCCATGTGCCGGGCCAGAAGCATCCGGGGGAGATCGACATCCGCTTCTCCTACGACATGAATGGTATCCTCGAGGTGGAGGTCACTGTGCTCTCCAGCGGCCAGAAGAAGCGACTGGTGATCGAGCAGCGCCCGGGCTCGCTTTCGAAGCGCGAGATCGAGGAGGCGATTGCCCGCATGCAGCCGCTGAAGCTTCATCCGCGCGACCTGCTGCCGAACCGCGCCCGACTGGAGCGCGCCAACCGCGTGTATGCCGAATTGGTCGGTCACGCACGCGATCACCTGGATTCGCTGACCAACCAATTCGAGGCCGCACTGGAATCCCAGGATCCGCATCTGATCAAACCCAGCGCCGCGGTTCTGGATAGCTTCCTGCGCAGCTACTTCGAGCATGAGGGCGAACGCCAGCCCGGATCCGCCGACGCCTAACAGAATACCCCGCGCCATGCCCTGGACCACTCTCGAACTCGATCCCGCGCAAGCCACCGAGCGCGACGTCAAGCGCGCGTATGCCAAGCGCCTGAAGAACTGCCGGCCCGACCAGGATCCGGAGGGCTTCCGCAAGCTGCACGACGCCTACACCGCCGCGCTCCAGGAACTCCAGTGGCGGGATCTAACAGGGCGGGTGCCGGCGGCGATCGACGATGCCGGTCTTGATACAGTGGAGGAAGACGCGTCGGCGGGGATTGAGGCTGCGATTCCTGTTGCTGAAGAGCTTCCGGCGGCGCAAGCCGTCGAGCTATCCCCGGGCCTGCAGGCGATCACGGCGGTATTCGACAGGATCGATGCGGCGATCAAGGACCAGCAGCCGGGCATCGCCAGCCTGATGCGCGAGGTGGAGGCTGCGCTCTACCTCCATCCCGCGGAGATCATGCGCTGGGGTGAGTTCATGCATGACTTGATCATCCGTCACTCCGATCATCCGGAGGTCCGCCTCAGGCCGGAGGCGATGCTCTTCGAGCTTGAGCATGGAGGGGCTGCCGCCACTGTCGCGATTGTCGATCGGCTCGACCGCCAGGGGAGTCCGCAGGGGATCTCGAACCTGGCGAACTTGCTCTTGCAGAACCAGCAGCGGATCGCGAATCCCGGGGCCGGCTATGTCGCGGCCCGGCTTGCGGGTGCCGCGGCATTCTGGGTGTCGCGGCATCAGGGACCGCTGGCCGACTTCGCCTATCAGCATTTGGCTCGTGGGGAACGCGACTACCACATGCAGTTCATCGACCGCCATGAAGCGATGGCGAAGCTGCTCTACTCTGTGCCTGACCGCTTCAAGTCGTACTGGCGCCAGCGGCTCATGAATACGCCGGGCAAGGATGCCTGGGCCGATGAGGAAAGCCGCGAAGCCCTGAGGTGGCTGAGCAATGGCCTCACGCGCGGCAGCCAGACCTTCCTGGTGCTCTTCTCGCTCTTGCCAGATGAGGTCGCGGCCAGCTTCGACTTCGAAGCGCCGCGTTCGCCCTTGATGACAGGTGATCCGGGCACTGCCTCCTCCGGCAGCGGCGAGACGATGGCTTGGACGCAGGGATCGGGAAGCTCTGGTTCGCGGTCTTCGGGCGGCTCGTCCTCGCGCCGCCGCAAGCTGGAGCACCCACAGTACGATGATCGGGCGCCCAAGAAAAAGCGCCGAGCTGAAACGGCGAGGTCCGGTGGCTCCTGGTGGTCCGGGCGACTTATTTGGATCCCGCTCTTTTTTGTGATCAGGTTCGCCATGATCACGGGCGCGAGTAATGATCCGCCCCCCCCGCCCGAGCGTACCCCCCCCTCTATACGCCCATGACCAAGGAGGAGCAGGAGGCGTTCGAACTCAAGGCGAAGGAAAGAATGAAGAAATTCGCTGAGGTCAAAGCCAAGCGCGACGCCCAGAAGCCTGGTGAGAAGATTCCTGGCCCCGTGATCTTGGAATCAGAGGAAGCGCCGGCCCCCGTGCCGGAGAATCCGATGCTCAAGGTTCTGGGAACTCCGGAAACGCGTCTTTCGCCACCCCCGCGTGTCGAGGACCCGGTGCGCTAGAAGCTTGCATTTCTTCTCACAGCTTCCGGTGCCAAGCTTCCGGAAGATCTTCGCCCGAATGATAGACGAGGTGAAGTACCCGCCGATGTCTCGGCCTGCTTGCCGGTGAGGACGCGTGAAGGAGCAAAGGGTGCATTAGCAATGCTTCGCCCTCCTTGGCCAGACAAGGGTGTTCGCCGAGTTCGGCGGCCTTCGTCGAGCAATCACGGGAAGGGATGAGTCCTTGGCGGTGGCTGCCTGGACTCACTCGCAGGGGACCGTTGGTCTCATCGCAATCGTCGAGGTGCAGGCGCACTGCCAAGAGTTGCTCCAGGACGGGTAGGGGAGGGCGGGCGAAGTCGACGCCATCCTTTTTTGACGGGAGGTCGTAGCCGGCAGCCTGAACGAGCCGGGCGAAGGGGAACATCAAGTCTTGGTGCCAGGCGACTTTCCAGTTCGTGTCGGGGGTCTTGTCGAAGGCGATGGCTTGGATGGCGACCGCGGCAGAAGGAAGAATTCCGGCGGTCACCAGTTCTGATCGCAGGTCCCGGGCTGCGGCCTGAACTTCGGGTAGATCGAGCAGACAGCGCGTGCCCGCGGCTCCCGGCGTGAAGATGGAGTCGCGAAGCAGGGCCAGAGTCGCCGCGGCGATTCCGCTGCGGTGGATGGCCCAGCCTTGCCGCTGGAGATGGTCCTTCGCTACCACGCGACTTCGAGCACCTGCTTGCCGATCACCTTGCCGCCTTCCTGCTCGCGGTGGGCGGTGGCCAGGGTTTCGGGGGATAGCACGCCGCCATTCACCTTCATCGTGCTGCGGATCCGCCCCGCATCCACCAGCATGGCGACCTCCTTGAGGATATCGTGCTGCGCCACTATGTCCGGCGTCTGGAACATCGAGCGGGTGAACATGAACTCCCAGATGAAGGCCACGCTCTTGCTCTTGAGCAGGCCGATGTCAGGGATCTCCGCGGACTCGACGATGGCGGTGATCTTGCCCTGTGGCACGATCGCCTGTGCCATCGACTTCCAGTGCGCGGTGGTATCCGCGAAGCAAGCGATGTAGTCGACCGTGGGGTAGCCGATCTTCGCCAGCTCCGCCGGCCAATCGCCGCTGTGGTCGATCACATGATGAGCGCCCATCTTGTAGCACCACTCGACCGTCTCAGGTCGCGAGGCAGTGGCGATGACCGTGAAGCCAGTAAGCACCGCCGCGAGTTGAATGCCGATCGAACCCACGCCGCCCGCACCGCTGAGAATCAGCAGGGTCTTGTCCTTGCCCTGTGCTAGGTCTCCCGGGATAAGTCCCAGTCGATCAAACAAGCATTCCCACGCCGTGACTGCCGTCAGCGGCAAGGCAGCAGCCGCCGCGAAGTCCAGGCTCTCCGGCTTCTTCGCCGCGATCCGCTCGTCGACCAGTTGCAGCTCGGCATTCGAGCCCGGGCGGGTCACGTCGCCGGAGTAATAGACCTCGTCGCCGCGGCGGAACATCCGCACGTCACTTCCCACGGCTTCCACAATGCCGCTGCCATCCCAGCCGAGGATCCGCGGTGCGGTGTCGCTTTCGCCGCGCGCCTTGCGCTGCTTGTAGTCCACGGGGTTGATGCCGATCGCCTTGACCCGCACCAGCAGGTCGCGCGGCCCTGGCTCCGGATCGGGCAGGTCGACGGTGACAAAGCAGGACGGATCTTCGAGCGGCAGCTTCTGGGTAATGGCAACGGCTTTCATGTGGAGAACTAGGGGATTTCAGCAGTTCCTGTGAGGGCCGCAATCTTGCTTTCCATCGCTTTTGCCCAGATCTCGTAGCCGGGACCCTGCGGGTGCAGGAAATCCGGCATCAGTTCCTTCGGCAGGGTGCCATCGGGGGCCAGGAAGCTGCCAGTCATATCGAGCCACTGCACCTTGTCGCTGTCCGCGAAGCCCTTGATCTTCTCGTTGATGCCCTGGTTGATCTGTCGGAGGGGGGCGTCGGGCTTCTCGGCGCGCGGGAAGACGGACAGCAGCAGAATCTTGGCATTCGGCTTACGGTCCTGAAGGAGTTCGATGATCAGCTTGATCGCTTCCGCCGTCTGCTCGGGCGGGTCCTGGCGGTGACCGGTATTGTTGGTGCCGATCATGATGACGAAGGCCTTGGGATCGACGTTCTCCAGTTCGCCGTTCATCAGACGCCACAGCACGTGCTCCGTGCGGTCGCCGGAGAATCCGAGGTTCAGTGCCTTGCGCCCGGCATAGTATTTGTCCCAGGTCGCCTTGCCATGGCCTTCCCAGCCCTGGGTGATCGAGTCGCCGATGAAGACGAGGTCATGGCCCCCCTGCTTGGCCAGTGCTGACTTCTGCTGGTGGCGCTGCTTCCACCACGGCTCGGTCCGGTTCCCAGGCAAGGTCGCGGCACTCATGTGATAGCGGGCCCGCTCCTCGGCGTAGCGCTTCTTCATGTCCTCGAAGACCGTGGCATAGGCCGGGTCATCATGGACGGATTTCATTTCGTCCGGGTCCTTCTGCAGATCGAAGAGGTTCCACTCCTTGGTGCCGGGGAAGTACATCAGCTTGTGGGTCTCCGTGCGGATGCCGTCGTGGGCCGCCACGTGGTGAGTCGCCTCGCCACTATAAAAGTAGTAGATTTCCTTCCGCCAGTCGGCCGGCTTCTGGCCCTTCAGCACCGGCAGCAGGCTCTTGCCCTGCACCGTCGCCGGGATCGGCTGCCCCGCCGCCTCTAGGAAGGTCGGCGCGTAGTCGATGTTCTGCACCAGCGCGTCGTTCTTCACCCCGGCGGGAGCCACGCCCGGCCAGCGGACCAGGAAGGGCATCGACAGGCTCTGCTCGAACATCCAACGCTTGTCGAACCAGCCGTGCTCGCCCAGGTAGAAGCCCTGATCGGAGGCGTAGACCACGAGCGTGTTCTTGGTCAGGTCGTTCTTGTCCAGATAGTCGAGCATGCGCCCCACATTCTCGTCCACCGCCCGCACGCAGCGCAGGTAGTCCCTCATGTAGCGCTGGTACTTCCAGCGGGTGATGTCCTTGCCGGCGATCTTCCCGGACTTCACATCCTCGATGAAGGCGGCGTTCTCAGCGTCATGCGCCGCATCCCAAGTTGCCTGCTGCTCCGGCGTCATCCGCAGATACTCGCCGTTCTTGCCCTCATTGGTGAAGTTGTCGGGGAAAAGGTTCTCGCCCTTGAATTTCATGTCCGCGGCCCAGGAGAAGTTCTTGGCGATACTCATCTCCTGCTCCTTCAGCGTCCCGCTGCGGTTCGCGTAGTCGTCGAAGAGCGTGGCTGGTTCCGGAAAGGTCACATCCTTGAACAGCTCCAGGTGCCGCGGGGCAGGGGCCCAGTTGCGGTGCGGCGCCTTGTGCTGGCACATCAGCAGGAAGGGCTTGCTCTTGTCCCGGCCATCCAGCCAGGCGATGGCCTTGTCCGTGATGATATCCGTGCAATAGCCTTCCACCCGGCTCTTGCCTTTCGCGGAGAGGAAATCCGGATTGTAGTAGGTGCCTTGGTCCAAGAGGACTTCCCAGTTGTCAAAGCCCGTGGGCTCGCTGACGAGGTGCCACTTGCCGATCATGGAGGTCTGGTAGCCGGCCTTCTGCAGCAGCTTGGGGAAGGTGGTCTGGCTTCCGTCGAAGCGGGCGTTGTTGTTGTCCAGAAAGCCGTTGATGTGGCTATGCTTTCCGGTCAGGATTGTCGCCCGGGAGGGCCCGCAGATGGAATTCCCGCAGTAGGAGCGGGTGAAGATCTCGCCCTCCTTGGCGATCCGGTCGATGTTAGGCGTCGGTGCCAGATCCTTGAGGGGCCCCCCATAGGCCGAAATCGCGTTCAACGCGTGGTCATCCGAGAACAAAAACAGGATATTCGGCCTATCTTGTGCAGACAAGTGGGGCACCAGCAGAGCGAGGAGCAGAATCGGGCGCATGCACCCAGCATACGCGCTCCCCGCCCGTCCCTTGCAAGGACAAGCGCCATGATTATACCGTTCAAAAGCGTCAATATTGTTCCAGCCTCCAATTGACGCCAGCCGGGAAAGCGGGTCTGCTTCTCAAACTATGAAAATCGTTCCTCTCATCAGTTCCGGCACCGCCGGCCCGCTCGGCGTCCTCCACCTGCCGCGCCTTTGGCTCAAGGCCTCCCTGGAAGCCCGTGGCCAGCTGGCCGATGGCTATCCCGGTGCAGGCCAGGGCTACGACCAGATGGTGATCGATGGCCTCGGCCTGAAGCGGGACGCGGTGCTCGACTACATCGCCACCAGCCGCCCGACCTACCCCGAATTCGAAGCGTGGGTAAAGGCCAACGGGACCTCCGTGGATGCCGCCTCCATCGCCAAGCTGAACGCCGCGATCACCGGCTACATCCACAGCGATGCCACCCGCCAGTCCGTGCTCTCCGCCTGCGGATTGCCGGATGACGACTGTGCCTGCAAGGACGCGGTGAACCTGAACAATCTGGACGATTGGTACGAGTTCCACGCTGCGGTATTGAAGTAAGCACCGCTTTCCGCTTCACCCGGACAAGCGGGAGACGATGGATCAGGAGCCGGACGAAATACAAGAGGCACCCGGCGGGAGAATTCCGCTGGGTGCCCGGCTGAGCTTGGGGTTTCTCCATGCTATCACCATCATCCTCACCTTGCCGACCGCTGGTGTGGCTATGGTCTGTCTGATTGGAACCTTCAAAACGGCGGCAATCGGCGAAGAACCTGGTGCAGTGCTTGCGGGCATTGCGGCTTCCTTGGTGATGCTGGGTGCCTTCTGCGCCTTGTTCGCGATCTTGCTTGGCGCCGGCTGGATGATTCAACTTACACGTGCGCCTCATGATGATCCCAGGCGTGCCCGCTGGCCGGATCATCCCTTGCGTGTCGTTGCGAAGCCCTTGCTCGTTGTCGGACAGGCCTATTCAGTCTTCGCGATCGGGGCTTGGCTCACTATGCTAATGGTTGGAGTGGGCGCTTGGAGTTCTTGGGCTTGGTGCTGTTTCTGGGGGGCTTTCGGGATCGTCTGCTATTTCCTATCGAGCAAGATTGACCGCTTTCAAAGCGCTCCCTGATGCTCTAAGGCTCGATCCGGATGGCCTTCTCCAGCATCGCCTCTGCGATCTCGAAGTCCACCGCAGTGCGGGCATGGATCCGGCATAGTGCGTGGCCTTGGTGAATATGCTCACCGACCTTCACCAGGCTGTCGAAGCCGACGGCGTGATCGACTCCGTCGGTGGCGCGCGCGCGACCGGCACCAAGTTGGACTGCGGCTTGGCCGACCATTCCGGCATCGGCACGAGTCACGGTGCCCGTGTTGGGAGCGGGGAACTCGCGGATGATCGGCGTGTGATGGATGCTTCCGAGCTTTGGCAGATCGGAGGGCTTGCCGCCGTGGGCTTTCACGATCTCGTCGAACTTCTTCCGTGCCGAGCCGTCGTCTAGCAGCTTTTCCAGCTCGCCGCGGGAGACGGGGCTGATCTTCTCGGCGAGGTCGAGCACCAGCTTGCGCAGGTCTTCAGGGCCGCCGCCTTCGAGACACTCGAGCGACTCGATGACTTCGAGCGAATTGCCGACCGCCCGGCCGAGCGGCTCGCTCATGGGATTGAGGATGGCATGCACCTCCACGCCCATTTCATGGCCGACCGCGATCATCGAGTCCGCCAGCACGCGGGCCTCCTTCTCGGTCTTCATAAAGGCACCACTGCCGAACTTCACGTCCAGCACCAGCTTGTCGAGCGACTCGGACAGCTTCTTGGACATGATCGAGGCGGTGATCAACGGGATCGAAGGCACCGTGCCGGTCACGTCGCGCAGGGCATAGAGCTTCTTGTCGGCCGGGCAGAAGCGGTCGGTCTGGCCCATCATCACCACGCCGATTTTCTCCAAAAGGTTCTGCGCCTCCGGAATGGTGATCCCGACCTTGAAGCCGGGGATTGACTCCAGCTTGTCGAGCGTTCCTCCGGTGATGCCAAGGCCGCGGCCGGAGACCATGGGCACCCAGACTCCGGTGCAGGCCACCAGCGGGGCGAGGATCAGGGAGACCTTGTCGCCGATGCCGCCGGTGGAATGCTTGTCCACCACCTGCGGATGCCCGTCGCGGTGGTGGAAGACATCGCCACTCGCCATCATCGCCTTGGTCAGTGCTGCCGTCTCCACGGCATCCATCCCCTTGAAAAAGACCGCCATCGCGAAGGCTGACATCTGGTAGTCGGGGATTTCGCCAGAAGTGTAGCCTTCGATGAGCAGCTTGATCTCCGCCGGATCGAGCGTTTCGCCTTCGCGCTTGCGGGCGATGAGAGTGGGGACGTGAAGCTTCATGAAATGGGTGCGGTGTTCGCGCGAAGCCAGGTGGCGAATGCTTCTTCCTCCAGTTCGCCGGCGGCGAGGCCGAGGGCGGTGGAATAGCGGTCGTCTTGTTGCGCGGTGGCGGTGATGCCATTGCGCAGGAGGAAGAGCCGGTAAACGACGAAGGCGGTGCGCTTGTTGCCGTCGATGAAGGGGTGATTCTTGGCCAGGCCCTTGGCGTAGGAGGCTGCGAGGGCACAGAGGTCTGCCGAGGAGTCGTAGGTATAGCGTTGCTGCGGGCGGGCGAGAGCCGACTCTAACAGGGTCTCATCGCGGATGCCGGCATCGCCACCGTGTTCCTCGACCTGGCGTTGGTGCAGCGCGAGAACAACCTCCTTGGGAATCCAGACGGGCATGTTCATGGCTACTGGGCGAGAAGGTGGAGTACGTCGCGGTCTTCACGCATGATCTCCTCCGCCAATCTCATCTGGCGGGAAAACTCGTCCTCTGCGGCGGAGAGCGCGAATCCGCGGGCGGTTTCAGTGAGTGTCAGCGAGTCGCCGAGCACGAGTCCGAGCTTCTCCAAAAGAGAGTCGGGCAAGACGATCCCGAGCCCGCTCTCCACCTCGACTACTTTCAACTCCGTGCTCACGTTCTAACGCTATTCCGAATCACTCAGGCGTCCAACCCGAAGTGAGCTGCGACAAGCCTCGCAACCTGGGTGAAGTCATCACTTGCAACAAGAGGCCGGGGCGCATTCAAGGTCAGCAGCGGAACCTGCTCGCGGGTGTGGTCGGTACCGCTGTGGTAGGGGTCGTTCCCGTGGTCGGCGGTGATTAGAAGGAAATCCCCGCCGACCTGCGGCAAGAAATCCCCGAGCCATGCATCGAACTCCCGCAGGCAGTTCGCGTAGCCGGCCGGATCCCGTCGATGGCCATAGAGCATGTCGAAATCCACTAGATTCGCGAAGATCAGATGCGGCCTCTTTCGCGGGTCGGCCCATAGCTTTCCGATCGTCGCCATCCCATCCGCATTCGACTTCGTCGGATGCGATTCCGAGATTCCGGAGCCGGCGAAGATGTCCGAGATCTTGCCCACGCCGAGGGTCTCCAGGCCCGCGGTTTGCAAGCGGTTGAGCACGGTCTCCGGAGGCATCAGCGAGTAGTCGTGGCGGTTTGATGTCCGCTTGAAGGTCGTCGCTGAGTCGCCGAGGAAGGGGCGGGCGATCACCCGGCCGATGCGGATGCCGCGGCGGTCCAAGACTTCGCGAGCACGCTTACAGAGAGCCCAGAGTTTCTCCAGGCCGTAGCGCTCTTCGTGGGCCGCGATCTGCAGCACGGAGTCCGCGCTAGTGTAAACGATCGGATATCCCGTCAGGAGGTGCTCCTCGCCGAGTTGCTCAAGGATCTCCGTGCCCGAAGCGGCGAAGTTGCCCAGGAAGGGGCCGCCGATCTCATCTAACAAATCCTGAGGGAAACTGGTGAAAGTATCGAAGGGCTGAGGCAACACGCAGCCCGCCAGTTCCCAGTGGCCGGTGCTGGTGTCCTTACCTACCGACTTCTCGCTCATTTTGGCCCAGGCTGCACCGGGGAGGGTAGAGGTGGGGCCGCGGTCGAGCACTTCGAGGAGCCCGAGCTTGGCCAGATTTGGCAGCTCCAGTAGCTCGCGTTCGAAGAGATGCCCCAAGGTGTCCGCCCCGGCATCGCCGAAGTCAGCAGCATCCGGCGCGCCCCCACATCCCACCGAATCCAAGACAATCACCAAGGCCCGTTTCACCGCGCCAGCCTCGCCGAATCCCCCGCCTCCGCCCAATCAAAATCGTGCTACCATGGCCGCGCTTTCTTGGGCGGCGGATGCGCCCGTGCATCTTCGTAGGCCTCCTTCGCCAGTTTCCGATCTGCTCCCTCCGGTAGCTGCTCGATCCATGCGGCGGCAGAGTGTGGATTCTCCTGCGTCCACGAGCTCACGATCCTCTGTAAGCCCTCGCCCCGCAGGGCCGGATCAGTGGCCTTCAGATACCACTTCATTGCGCCCGGCAAATCACCGGGCTGAAGTTCACTCAGGGCCAGCTCCGCTGCTCGTGTGAATGTCGCCGGGGGCAGAGAGGCGCTCGTTAGATACTCCCTGGCCAGGGCCGGTTCGGGGTGTTGCTTGATGGCCATCTCCACCAGGTCCTCGCGGCCGCACTCCGCGAGGCGCTTCAGCAGTAGCGGCAGGCGATCCGGCGGCAGCACGTGGAGCAGGTCATCCAAGCTCGCCTTCAGCTTCGATCCGTCCAGCTTGGTCAAGACTTCAAGATCCGCGGTGGCTGGTGCCGCGGCGATGCTCGCCGCGAGTTGGAGGCCCGGCACATACAGCTCTTCTGGATGGGAGTAGTAGGTGCGGAAGGTCTTCTCGTTCAGGGGTGGCTCCGCTTGGGTTTTCATCTTCAACCACTCTCCCGCGGCCTGCGGGTCGCGGGCTATCCAGCTTCTGACAACGAGGGTGAAGTTCTCAATATCGCCACCCTTCATGGAAAACTCGCAGGCACGGAGCGGATCCTTGTCGAGAAGGCGGGGCGAGGCGCTTTCGTAGATCAGACTCCAGAATTCCTCGGGAATTCCAGACTCGTGGAGCTGGTCCAGAAGTTGCAGGAGGTCCTCGGTAGTTGCATCCAAGAGGTCGTGCTGAACGAAGTCATCTTCACCGAAGTTCGGCTCGCGCACCATGGCCATCAGGATCAGCGCCCTGCACTTGGCGATGTAGGCCGTGGCATTGAACTTGCCCTGTGCCTGGCGCTCGATCTTCGCTGCAACTGCGGAGCCGCTCGTGGCAAGCGTTGATGCTTCACCTGATGTCTCCCCAGCTCTAGTCTTGCCAATCGCGCTCAATTCCTTCTCCTGCGCCGCAAGCCGCAGGGATTCCCGGCCTTGCTGGAAACCTAACAGGATCGCCGCGGCGATGATGGCAAAAAGCAGTAATCTCATCGGAAGAGTTCGGTTGGAAGTTCGGCCTCTTCGAGGTCCTTGGCGGGGACGCCTTCCCGGTTCATCTTCGCAAGCACCTCTTGTCCGGCAGGGGTTTTGAGAAGTTCGCGGAGCAGTTCTTCCCGGTTTTCACGATCCTCAAGCTGGCGATAGCGATCGAGTGCGTCGATGACCCCGGGGAAGCTCGCTCCCGCGTGGCGGAAGTATGCCTCCAGCATCTCCTGGTCGGGATGGCGCTCCCACTCCGCCGTCAGAGCTTCCCGGGTTTGTTCCGGCGCAGAGGTCATGCTGCTGGCCAAGAAAATCCCAATGGCTGCAGATGACTCTCCGCCCATCGCTGGATCGTGCAGCCAGGCGATCCGCTCGGCGATCTGGTCGGTTTTCATTCCACTGTAGTACTGCACGCCTCCATCCTCTCGGTAGGGATCGCCTTCCGCTGCGGCTGCGAGTAGTGCCGCCGCATCAGTTCCGGATACTCCCGCGCGGTCCACCCATGCCCGCACTTCCGCCGGAGACTTGTCCTTCGTTCCATACTGGAACTTCGTCAGCAGCGGAACTTGGCGCTTCGCGGGGTCTTCAAACTTCGCTGCCAGGTCCAGGAGTTCCTCTGGTGTTCCAGAGCGCTTGAATAGCTGGATCACCGGAATCCTCTCATCTTCCGTGAGCGTGGCGTAGAAGTCCTCTGCCGCCTGCGGATCGGCCTTGCGCAGGCTGGCGTAGAGTTCGCCCGGAATGAGGAGGTTCAGGCGCGTGAAGTCGAACCGCCCTGATTTGACCTCGCTGCGATACCAGGCCACCGCCTTTTCCGGATCCTCCTCGACCCACTTCTTGATCGAGCGGTCGGAATAGGCCCAGACCAATTCTTGCCCCTTCGTATCCAAATGATCGGCCAAGAGAGCGAGGGTCTCCAAGAAACGCTCCGGCGGAAGCGGTGAAGTCGTGGAGAAAGTCGTTTGGTTCAGGACTTGGCCAAGGAGGCTTTGGAGAGTGGTGGAGGGGAGATTGACCGCGATCGCTTCGCGCAAGAGCTGGTCCAGCTCTTCGGCATTCAAGCTCCGCAGCATTCTCTTCACTGCGGCGCCCGACTGGCGCGAGCCTGAGCCCTTCGAGATCTGATCGGCGAGCCAGAGGATGCTCTGCTTGCTGACCTTGGCGGTAGCGGCCGGGGCAATGCCCCGCGCGACGCTCGCTTGGCCTGTGGCACGACCCTGGCCGGCTTCCAGCAGGGCGATCCGGTCCCGGGCCGCTGCATTGGCAAAAGCCTGCACGCTCAGTGGCAGCGCGGTGAGGAGCAAGGTCACGATCACGGCGGTCGCGGGATGGAGTTTCATGAGATGCAGGGAATGCGAGGCGAGGGTGGTCCAGGAAAGCGCCGCCGCTCCCGCAGCGGGCGATGCCGTCAGGGTGGCCATTACAGCGGGCGGGGCCGCTTGTGAGAGGCTGGTGCCCAGCCCGGTAACCAAGGCCGAGCCGCTCAACGCCACACCGCGCTTCGTCAGCGCCAGCCGCAGCTTCTCCATCGCCCGCGAGCTGCGCTTCCGCCACGCGGTGGATTCACCACCGCAGCGCTGCGCGATTTCCTCAAAGCTTAGATTTTGGAAGAAGCGCAGGAAGATCAGGTCACGGTCCTTCGGTGGAAGGCTGTCCAGAGCTTGGTCCAGCAAGGGCGCTGCCTCCAGCCACCCATGTTCGCCGTCGTCGGGACTATCGGGAACGGGCATTTGTTTCATGCGGGCGTCGTGCCGGCGCTCCCGGCGCAGGAGTTTGGCGGCTTCGTAGCAGGCGGTTCGGTGCAGCCATCCGGCAAGACTCGGCACCTCGCCCAGCCCCTTCGCCTTGCGAGCCAGGATCAGCAGCGCATTTTGTGCGGCCTCTTGAGCCAGATCGCCGCGTCCAGTTTGTCGCAGGGATGCGTGGTAGATCAGGCCGCCATAGCGCCGTGCCAGCTCCGCGAAGGCCTTCTCCGAGCCCTCGGTGGACCAGCTTTGGAGCAAATCGGCGTCGCTGCGTTCCGTCATTTTGCCCCTATTCCTCCGGTGCCGCGGGAACTGTGACAGGAAAAATCCCGGCAATCTTCCGGGTGCGGATCATAGCAAGAATCCGGAACAAAACGTTTGCTTAAATTCACTCCGATGCGACCGGTCCAAAAGAAACGCAAGCGGGCTCTGGCATGAGGCCGGACCTCCTTCTAAATTGCCCTTCGCAACCCCGACTCCCATGGGACTCGACAAGCTCACCAACAAACTTCAAGAGGCGCTCCAAGCCGCCCAACGACTTGCCTCCAAGTCGGCTCACCCCGAACTCAAAGGCACCCATCTTCTCCTCGCCCTGCTCCAGCAGGAGGGCGGCATTCTCGTGCCGATCCTGCAAGGTGCAGGCATCGACGTCACGCGCCTGAAGGCCGCCGTGGCCTCTGCGCTCACCCGCGAGCCCAGCCAGCAGGGCGGAACCACTCAGCCGCAGATCAGCTACGGTCTGCGCGCCACGCTCGACGCCGCGGACGAGATCCGCGAGGCGATGGGCGATGATTTTCTCAGCGTTGAGCACGTCTTGCTGGGTGCGCTCAAGGCCGACGCTCCGGAAGGAAAACTTCTCAAGGAAGCCGGCCTTGATGAGAAGAAGGCCCGCAAGGCAATCGAATCCATTCGCGGGCCGCAGAAGGTGGTGGATCAAGATCCCGAGGGCAAATACCAGACCCTTGAGAAATACGGAACCGACCTCACTGCCCGCGCCCGCGAAGGCAAGATCGATCCGGTGATCGGTCGCGACAATGAGATCCGCCGCGTGATGCAGGTGCTCTCACGCCGCACCAAGAATAATCCGGTGCTGATCGGCGAGCCCGGGGTCGGCAAGACCGCCATCGTCGAAGGCCTCGCGCGCCGCATCGTCTCCGGTGACGTGCCAGACTCGATGAAGGACAAGCGCATCATCGTGATGGACGTGGGTGGCATGCTCGCCGGTGCGAAGTATCGCGGCGAATTCGAGGAGCGCCTGAAGGCCTTCCTCAAGGAAGTCACGGAGTCCGCAGGCGAGATCATCCTCTTCATCGACGAGCTCCACACCATCGTAGGCGCGGGTGCCAGTGAGGGCGCGGTGGACGCCGCGAACCTGCTCAAGCCCCAGCTTGCCCGCGGTGAACTCCGCACCATCGGCGCGACCACGCTCGATGAATACCGCAAGTACATCGAGAAGGATGCCGCGCTTGAGCGTCGCTTCCAGCCGGTGATGGTCGGTGAGCCCTCGGTGGAAGACACCATCGCGATCCTGCGTGGCCTGAAGGAGCGCTACGAAGTCCATCACGGCGTCCGCATCCAGGACGGCGCGCTGGTCTCCGCCGCGATGCTTTCGGACCGCTACATTTCCGACCGCTTCCTGCCGGACAAAGCCGTCGACCTCGTCGATGAGGCTGGTGCCCGCCTCAAGATCGAGCTCGACTCCATGCCCACGGAGATCGACCAGATCGAGCGTGAGGTGCTCCAACTCGAGATGGAGAAGAAGGCTCTGGAGAAGGAATCCGACAAGGCCAGCCAGGCTCGCCTGGAGAAGGTCAAGGAGGAGCAGGCGAACCTGAAGGAGAAGTCCGCCGCACTCATGGGCCAATGGCGCAACGAGAAGGATATCATCGACCAGGTACGCAGCGCCCAGGAGCAGATCGATGCGCTCAAGACCGAGGCCGAACAGGCCCAGCGGATTGGCGACCTTAGCCGTGCTTCGGAAATTACTTACGGGCGCATTCCGGAGGCACACCGGGATCTGGATGCGGCCAAGGAACACCTGACCGAACTCCAGAAATCCGGCGCGATTCTCAAAGAGGAAGTCACCGAGGAAGACATCGCTCGCGTCGTTTCCTCGTGGACCGGCATCCCTGTCTCGCGCTTGCAAGAGGGCGAGAAGGAGAAGCTCGTCCACATGGAACAACGTCTCGGCGAGCGGGTGATCGGCCAGAAGAAGGCGATCAAGGCAGTATCGAATGCTGTCCGCCGCGCCCGTGCCGGCCTCCAGGACGAGAACCGTCCAATCGGCTCCTTTCTTTTCCTCGGTCCCACCGGGGTGGGGAAGACCGAGCTCTCGAAGGCCTTGGCCGAGTTCCTCTTCGACGACGAGCACGCGATGGTCCGCATCGACATGTCCGAGTACATGGAGAAGCACAGCGTCTCGCGTTTGATTGGCGCGCCCCCGGGCTACGTCGGCTACGATCAAGGCGGCCAGCTCTCCGAGCACGTGCGGCGCAAGCCTTACTCGGTAGTGCTCTTCGATGAGATCGAGAAGGCTCACCCGGATGTCTTCAATGTCCTGCTCCAAGTGCTCGACGACGGCCGGATTACCGATGGCCAGGGCCGCACGGTGGACTTCCGCAACACGGTCCTGATCATGACCTCGAACATCGGCAGCCAGTATATCCTCGATGAGGAGAATGCCGAGCAGCGCGAGGCCAAGGTCACCGAGGCACTGCGGCAGTACTTCCGCCCCGAGTTCCTGAATCGCATCGACGAGACCATCATCTTCGACCGCCTCAAGCGCGAGGAGCTGACCACCATCGTCGATATCCAGCTCGACCGCGTGCGCAAGCGCCTGGCCAAGCAAGGGCTCGCGCTTGCACTCACAGAGAAGGCCAAGGAATACATCGGCAATCAAGGCTACGACCCGGTCTATGGCGCCCGCCCGCTCAAGCGCTCGATCCAGCATCATCTGCTCGATCCGCTCTCGCTCGACCTGCTCGATGGCAAGTTCAAGGAAGGCGATGTCATCACCGCGGATGTGGATCACGGTACTGTGATCTTCCGTACGGAGTGACACTTGCCAGCGGAACAAAAAAAGCACCCGGCCCTATGCAGGGCCGGGTGCTTGCCGATTTCTTTGTTACCCACCCAGAAGGCTTAGTCCACGCGCACGCGGATGAAGTCGCTCGGATCTCCCGTGATCGCTCCCGGGCTGCGGAAGGTCCGGTAGGTCCAGCCAGCACCGCTCAGGGCCGGCAGGCCCGCTTGGATTGCCGTGGCGTCGGCACCGGTCACTTCATCGATGTCCAGTGTCCAAGAGGACGCGCCGAGTGTATCGCTACCCTCGATGGTGCAGGTGACCCCATCGCCGGTAGCGCTGAGTGCGGTGGCGCCCGCGAAGGTACCCACGCCGGTGCGCACCGGCAGCGTCAGGGTCAGCGCCTGGACTCCGCCCACGCTGGCCACCTTCACAACGACCTTGCCGCTGGCTTTGCCGGACAGCGGATCGCCGTCGATGGCGAACTCGGTCAGGTTGTTGTACTTGTCCTGATCCGGATTGGCGGTCGGGGCATTGTTGGCACCGGTCAGGCCCTTGTCCGTGGCCCAGGACGAGTAGGGAGTGCTCGATCCATCGCTGGTCACGGTCAATGTCCCGGTGCCAGTGATGAGGGGTGTTTCGAACTGTGCCCCGGATCCCGTGGCCCCATACACGCCCGGGGCCTTGGCTGCTCCGTTAAGGGTCAGCTTCAAGACCGTGTCGGTTCCCACATGGGTAAGGTCGAGCTTCCCGGTTCCCGAGATCGAGATCCCCGCCGTATCGGCGAAGTTCGCGTTTGGATGAGTGAGGATGCCATTCGTGATGATGGTGTCACCGGTGTAGGTGTTGGCTCCGCTCAGGATCGTATTGGCCGGTCCGGAGTGGGTGAGGGTGCCGGTGCCGGAGATGTTGTTGGCGAAGGTGAACGGAGTGATCTCATCGATCTGGCTGCGATTGATCACCAGCGAGGCGTTGTTGATCACAGCGGTGGAGCTGAGGGTGCCGGTGGTGCCGCCGTTGCCCACCTGCAGGATACCAGCGGTGATGGTATTGGTCTGGAGGTAGTTGTTGTCGTTGCTGAAGATCAGCAGACCCGGGCCGTCCTTGGTTAGGGTGCTGGTCGATGCCCCGCCTGTGATAAATCCGCTGAATTCGGTAACAGCGTTCTGGACGGTGAAGGCTTTTGCACCGCCACCAACGTTCGTTCCGCCGGTGAACAGCAGGTTGCCGGTGGTGGCCGAGCCGAGGGTCATATTGGCGCTGTAGGAGACCGAGTTGCTGATGGTCCGCGCGGTCGCGTCCGAGGCGCGGACCGTGCCGGCGCGCAGATCCAGCAGGCCGGTGCCGAAGACAGTGTCGTTCGAGCCGATTGCAACCGCTCCTCCATCGATGCGCGTGGCACCGGTATAGGTGCTGGCGCCGGTGAGTGTGAGAGTGCCGGTTCCGTACTTGGTCAAGGCCGCCGGATTGGAGGCATTGGCCGCCGGGCCCAAGCCCGTGATCACGTTGGGAATCGTCACATCATCCGAACGGTTGATGATCAGACCGGAGGTCGCCGAAACGAGGTCCACCGGGTTGGTGTTGATCGAGCCGGTGGTGCCGCCGTTGCCGATCTGGAGCCAGCCATTGGTGATCGAGGTATTGCCCGTGTTGGCT
This sequence comes from Haloferula sp. BvORR071, assembly GCF_000739615.1. Taxonomy (GTDB): domain Bacteria; phylum Verrucomicrobiota; class Verrucomicrobiia; order Verrucomicrobiales; family Akkermansiaceae; genus Haloferula. Next base: position 89,148 of record NZ_BATP01000006.1, on the reverse strand, counting down.
GCGGTGCCGCTGATGATGAGCGTGGCGAGGGTTGCTCCGGTATTGCCCTTGGTCAGCACTCGGGCGCCGCCGGTTTCGGCAATCGTCCCGGCCATGATAATGTTTGTGCCATTCGTATCGAAGGCAGTGCCAGTGCCTGCCAGCGTGATGGTGCCGGTCCAAGTGCCAACGCCACCGCCTTGGTTGTGCAGGGTGCCATTGGTGTTCAATGTCACGGGAGTAGCGATACTCCGGACTCCATAGGTGCCGGCCTTGGCACCGGCATTCACCGTGACCGTGCCGGTGGTCCCACCGTAGGCATTGTTGTTGTCCTCCGCATAGATGGTGCCGGCATTGGCGACGATGTTGATCGGGGTGGCACTCGCGTCGCCACGGAAGTCCACGGCGCCGGTATTGGTGACCGTCAGGGTGTGGCCGTTGCCAGTGATGGTGCCGAATCCACCCAGACCGGCATAGCCGATGTCAAAGCGGCCTACGCCACCAAGGGTTGCGTCCGCGGCGAGAATCAGGTTTTTCACGCCGGCATTCTCGTTGACCGCCACACCGTTGTTGACCAGCGCGCCGGCATTCGCGGGCGCAGGGCCAGTGCCGGAGATCGTGTAGGTGTAGCCACCGGTGGCAACAGTGCCCGGGGTCTGTCCGTTGATGTCGATTTGTCCGCCGCTGGCAATCGTGATGCCGGAGTTGAGGCCGAAGGCATCACGGCTGCCCATGCGCAGAGTCCCGGCATTGACGTTGATCGGGCCGGTGTAGTTTTGGCCGTTGGCTCCGCCAAGCTGGGTCACTCCGCCACCGTTCTTGGTGATCGAGGTGGTGCCGGTAATGAAGGCGGTCCCGGGGGATGAAAGTGCATAGTCGTTTCCGAGTTCGTTCTCGAAGGTAATGCTCCGCGGGGTGACCGTGGTGACGATGGAGATCAGCTTGTTCGACGCCACGGAGGGGAAGGTCACCGCATCCACCTGGAAGAACTTGTCGGAGCTCCCGCTCCAGTTTGCGGAGGTGTTGATATCCCAGTTGGCATTCGCGGCACCTGTCCATGTCACGGCCCCGGCGTTTACACTCAGGTCGATGCTCTTGGCGGCGGTGTTGTTGGTGAATGTGAATCCCCGGTAGGCATTTGCGCCGCCAGCCAAGGTGAAATTGGTTTCATCACCGATGATGCTGCCGTCATAGGACAGCACTTTGAATGGCGTGGCCAGTGGGATGCCTCCCGACAGGGCTACTGTCACCGTTCCGTTGATGACCACGTCGAAGGGGGTATGCAGCACTGCCGGGGTGGAGCCATTGATCCCGAGGGTGGAATTGGTGAATTCCAGGCTTCCCCCCACATTGCTCTCACTGTTCAGGGTTGCATTCGTGACCGTGACGTTTCCGTCTGCAGGGCCGGTGAGGTTCAGGGTGCCCCCCGTGGCGGTCACGTTGGTGGAGACACCACCCGCCAAAGTGAGCGTGCCGCCGGTGACAGAGGCGGTACCTTGGAGCAGGCCATTGACCGTGGTAGAGCCACCGGTGGTCTGCTGCAGGGTGCCCGGGAAGGCGTTCGCGATAGTCAGGGTGCCGGCGGTGTTGATCAGGGTGCCGTTGAAACCGCTGATGTTGCCGGTGAGGTTGAGAATACTGCCGCCCGTGCGCGTGATTGCCGAGGAGGCGGTAGTGATCGCGCCGGTGAGCGTGAAGTTTCGCGAGACGTTGACGGTGTGGGTGCCGTTGAAGGTGAAGTCGGACCCGAAAGTGGTGTTGTCCGTGTTACCGCCGAAAACGAGCCCCGCGCTGTTGTTGAGGATGATCGGGCGGGTGACGTTGAAGGTTCCCGAGTTGCGGGAGATCAGCAACGAGGCTGAGTTGTTCACCGTGACATTGGCGCTCCCGTTTGCGAGCAGCGTGAATGCTTGGTTGCCCCCTGCGTTGAATTTCAGCGCGCCTGCGTTTGCGATCAGGCTGCCCGGACCGGTGATGCTGGACCCGATGATGCAGAGTTGTCCGATACCTTCCTTGGTGAGAGTCCCGTTCAGGGCGATATTGCCGTTTGAAGGCGTGGTGGCCACGTCGGTCAGGCCGCGGATCAGCAGTCCGGCATCGGTAGTAACGTTGCCTGCCGTACCCGCGATCGTGAAGGTCTGGTTGTTGGCGATGTTGAAGTTGCCGCGGAAGGTCGGCCCCACACCGGTGAAAGCACCGTTGGCGGTCAGACCGCTGTTGATGGTCAGGGTGTTCGCCGCCTGGGTGTTCAGGGTGAAGCCACTAACCCGGAGAGGTTCCACCGAGCCGTAGGTCAGAGTCCCGATGGTATGGTTGGCATCAAGTGTCAGACCGTTGGTGGTCGTGTTATTGATGATGATGTTGGAACTCTCGGCGGGAATACCCGGGCTCCAGTTGCCGGCGAGATTCCAAGCGGTGCTGGTGGTGCCGTTCCAAGTGGATTGGGCATGGGCCACCACGGGGGTGAGCGCACATCCGGCAGGGAGGGTCAGGGCCAGCAGGTGCTGGCGGAGTCTGTGGGAAGTCATGGGTTACTCAAACGGGTTACGATTTCCCCGGGCAGGGTTAAGATTCGGGTTCCCGGGGATTCCGAAAGTAGTCTGACAAATTTGACGTCCGGTCAAGTAGCATGAGCGAATTGCGTCTATTTGTATTACAGAATGGGAAATGAAGCCGATTTTGGAAATGCGCAAAGGTGCCATCGGCTGCCGCGGGGCGACCCTCAGTCCTTTGTTTCTCCGTCCCGCCCGGAAAACCGGGGAACGCCAGTCTTTCTTCGAAAGCGAGGAGACCGGCACTCAAGGTGAAATCTTGAGTCCGCGTGCCTCCGCCGGATTCCCAAGCTTCCAAGTCCACCTGAGCTTCTGGGTTCCAGCGTGGGAGGTATTCCCGGTTTATCGCGGGTAGAGCAGGAAGGGCTTCCTGCGTGTCAGGAAGTCCGCCACGCCGCGGTCGCGGAGCTTGCGAATCGCGTCGGGCGCCTGCTGTTGAATTAACGCATCCAAGGTCGCCGGATCACCGATGAGCTTCGCCATTTTCCCAAGCTCCACTTTGTCCCCGTAGAGCCGCTGCAATGTGGCTGCCAGCACCATCCCCAAATCCGCGGCACGGAAACTCTCACGATCGGTCAGCAGGATTCTCACCCCGCGGCACTCCAGATCCTTGAAGACGCTCGCCACTGGCGTGAAGCGCGTCGGCACGAAACGCACTCCCGGCAGGCCGACTTGATTCAGATCAGCGGCAAAGCGGAGTTCGTCGATGTACGGAGCACCTAGTAATTCAAAAGGCGTGTCGGTACCGCGGCCCACGCTCAGCTTGCAGAATTCCAGCATCCCCACGCCGGGGTAGAGGATCGCCGCGGTAGGCCCGCGCATGTTGGGGGAGGGGTTCTGCCACGGCTGCCCGCTGCCATCAAACCACTGCAGCGCCGGTCCGCCCTCGCAGCGGATCACCTCCGGCTGCGCACCGAACTTCCGCTCCGCGTCGATCATCCGCGCCAGCTCGCCCACCGTCATGCCGTGGCGCAACGGAATCTCGTGTGCGGCTACGAAGCTCCTTTCCGCGCTGAGGACCGGCCCCTCAACGATCGGGCCGATCGGATTGACCCGGTCCAGCACGACGAAGCGCAACTTCGCCCTGCCCGCTGCTTCCATGCAATTCGTCATGGTCGAGATGTAGGTGTAGAAGCGGCAGCCGATGTCCTGGATGTCGAATACCAGCGTGTCGATCCCCGCGAGCTGCTCTGCTGTTGGGCTGCGGCGCTCCCCGTAGAGGCTGCAAACCGGCAGGCCGGTCTTCTCGTCGGTGGTGTCACCGATTCCCTCGCGATCCAGATCCCCGCGGATTCCGTGCTCGGGGCTGAACAGTGCCACCAGCTTCAAGCCGGGGGCCTTTTGCAGCAGGTCGATCGTGGTATTCCGCTCGCGGTCGATTCCGGTCTGGTTGGTGATCAGCCCGACCTTGCAGCCGCGGAGCTGGCGGAAGTCCTCGCGCTTCAGCACGTCGATGCCATTCAGGACGGGCCCGCTGGGAGCGGGCGGTTTGGCCGCGACGGCTTTTGCCGGTTCCGCTTCCAAGGCTCCCGGCACATGCTGGAAATTGAAATCCGGGATCGCCTCCGCGGCCAGGGTTCCCAACTGGCCCTGCAGCTTCACCACTCCGCCCTTTTCATCCGGATGGTTCCGGTTGGAGAGGAAGATGACTGAAGTCTTCGAGAAGGGATCGATCCATAAGCGGGTGCCGGTCCAGCCGGTGTGGCCGTAGCTGCCGATCGGGAAAATCTCTCCCCGCGGTCCGGCATGGGGCGAGTCGATATCCCAGCCGAAGCCACGCCGCGGCAGCCCTTCCGGCGATTGTATGTGGGTCATGGCCTCCACGGTTTCCGGCCGGAAGATCCGCACGCCGTCGAGTTCGCCGCCACCCAGCAGCATCCGCGCGAAGCGCCCGAGATCCTCCACCGTGAGGAAGAGCCCCGCGTGGCCGGCTACACCTCCCATCCGCCGCGAAGTCGGATCATGCACCACGCCGCGCAGGACTACCTTGCCAATCATCTCCGTGGGGGCGATCCGGCCGGTGTCCGCCGGCTGGGGCAGGGGATTCACCTTGGGATCGAAGGGGCGGAACCCGCTGTCCTTCATTCCGAGTGGCTGGAAGATCTCCTCGGCACAAAAGGCATCCAGGGTTTTGCCTGAGACCCGCTCCACAATGAAACCGAGCGTGATGAAATTGATGTCGCTATAGAGGTAGGATGTTCCCGGATCTTTGGTGGGTGCCTCCTGACAGACCCGCTTGAGCGCCTCCTCCTTGCCCTTCCAATCGCCATTGGGTGAGAGCCCTGCCCGCAGACCGGAGCTATGGGTCAACAGGTGCCGCAGGGTGATCCGCTCCTTTCCCAGCGTGCCGAACTCCGGCAGGTAGCGGCTCGCTGGTGCCTCGGGGTCCAGTTTCCCGGCCTCCACCAGCTTCATGACCGCGGAGGTCGTCGCGATCACCTTGGTCAGCGAGGCCGCATCGAAGATCGTGTCCTCGCTCATGGGCTCCCGCTCCGGGACGATGGCGCGGCTGCCGTAGGCCCGTTGGTAAACCACGCCCTCCCTCTCCAAGCGGAACACTGCGCCCGGCGTCCGCGCATCGGTAATCGCCTGCTGGATCGCGTCGTCGATCGCCCGCAGGCGATCCTCGCGGAATGGCATGGCAGCGCATGCAGTTCCGATCAGAAGGAATACGAGGAAGAGCCGGGACCACATGCGATTGGGGACAGACTACGGCAGGTGTCGAGATTCCCTAGCAGATTGGACCAAAGCTCGGTGGCTTTTGTTAGGAGGAGCTGTGAATAACTTTGGCGATGCAGCCTGTAAGCCGCTGATGCCTGCGATCTGGAGTGTGAATTGTTTGGGAATAAAAGCGCTTCAATGGAAAGATTGAAGCGATTGATTCGAGGTGTCACGAGTCCCGTCTTGCCGCCCCTGCCGAGTGCTGCCAGAAGCGGGCCATCGACCTCCCGCTCCGCACTCCCGAACCCGTGACCCGCGAGCGGCACTTGCCCTACCTCGACGGGTTGCGGGCTTTGGCTGCGCTCTTCGTCGTCTTGCATCATGCGGTCCTGCAGGTGGATTTCTCCCGCCAGCCGCTTACCGGGCCGCTGCGGATGGTCCTGCGGCCGCTCTACTTCGGCCACTATGCCGTGGTCCTCTTCATCGTGCTTTCCGGCTTTTGCTTGATGCTCCCGGTTTTGCGCAGCGGGGGAACCCTGCGCGGTGGCTACCTCAATTTCCTCAAGCGCCGTGCCTGGCGCATCCTGCCGCCTTACTACTTCGCCGTGGGCCTGTCCTTGCTGCTAATCTGGACTCTGATCGGCCAGAAAACCGGCACTCATTGGGATGTAAGCCTGCCAGTGAAGGTCCGGAGCCTCTGGACCCACCTCGTGATGCTGCATGATGCGACCGGCGAGGATCTCAGTATCAACCATGTCTTGTGGTCCATCGCGGTGGAGTGGCGGATCTACCTGCTCTTCCCGCTGCCCCTGTGGCTGTGGCGGAAGCTTGGGCCACTAGCTGCGACCCTCGTCCTCACCGTCGTCTCTTACCTCCTCTTCGGGCTCGGCGAATGGGCGATCCATGCCTCGCTCCATGCGCACTATCTTGGCTTCTTCGGCATGGGCATGCTGGCCGCGACCTTGGCCTGTTCGAAGGATGGTGCGCCCAGCGGAATGAGGCGCTGGCCTTGGTCCCTGATCACTCTGGGTGCCGCGATCCTGCTGGCAGCGGTCTCAGTGGCCAGTCTGCCCGGCGGAGCTGCCATTCCCTACCAATTCCGCGATGCCTTTGCCGGCCTGGCCTCCATGGCCCTGCTGATCACGGTTTCGCGCGATGAGAGCTTCTGGCTCACCCGTTTCCTCGCGTGGCGGCCCTTGGTCTTCATTGGTACCTTTGCCTATAGCGTCTATCTGATTCACGCTCCGCTCTTGCAGGTGCTATGGCAATATCCTCTGGCCTCCCTCCAGGAAAGACCTTTGGCAATGTTCCTTAGTCTCGCGACGCTTGGCTCCGCGCTAATCCTGGTGGCCTCGTACCTGTTCTTCCTGGTTTGCGAGCGGCCCTTCCTGAGGCTGCGCAAGCGGGATTGATTCCTAGCCGCAGCTCATTTCCCTAGCAGCTTCTCGTAGTAGGCGGCGTCCGGATCCGGATCGTAGATGAGCTCCATCTCTTTGCGGAGCTTCTTCCACTTCTCGTTGCTGGCATCCACGCCGTAGTCCATGAAGGTGTAGTCTCCCATCTTCCAGACCCGGATGTAGTCGGCCTTCACGGTTGGCACTTTGTCCTTTTCCTCGGTCACCGTGCCGATCACCCGAACTAGCGCGAGGCGCTTGATCTCGCCCCTGGGATCCTTTGCCTCCACGTGGAAATCGCCGGCTCCGTAGAGCGATGCGAGCTGGATGTGGTCGTCATTCAAGCCGTCGAAATACTTGTGCTCGATCAGGTAGGTCCCGCCGTCCTTGCCGGGCAGCTCACGCACGATGCCAAACCACGAGACCAGCTTGCCCTTGACTCCCAGCAGGCTGTCCGCCTTCGTGCTCCCGAAACCGCTTTCCGTGGTGATCGGCTTCTTGGCCTCGAACTTCTTCTCCTCCGGGCTCGCCTCGTAGCCTCCGGTGGAATCCTGCGTGTGCGGCCGCCGTTTCGGTCCCGGTTCGATCAGTTGGGCGGAGGCGACCGGGATCATTCCGGCGGCAAGTGCGATCAGGAGAGCTCGCTTCATCCCACGAAGTTCCTACCTCTCCGGATGGAATGTCACGCTGAATCGGAACCCTTGCCGCACCTTGACCGCCGCGCCATTCCGGCAGAACAATGGTCCCGCGCGCGACCTTTGCCATGAAGAAGCAACTCCCGATAATTCTGTCCCTTGGTGCCCTGAGCTTGGGGGCTTGCAAGCGCGCCCCGGAAAAGGCACCCGAGCCTGCGCCGAAGGCGGAAGCTCCGGCGGCTCAGGAAAAGCCAGCGCCCAAGGTGGAGAAGAGCCCTATCCTCTCCACCGATGTCCCGACTCCCAAGGAGGTGCTGGGCAGTGATCCGCGGGTCATCAAAGTCGAGGCCAGGCTGAAGAAGATCATCGTCGATCAACTGGGCGTAACGGCGGACAAGGTCGTCCTCACCGCCGACCTCTTCAAAGACCTCGGCGCGGACAGCCTCGATGCCGTGGAGTTGGTGATGGCCTGTGAAGAAGAGTTCAACCTGAGCATCCGCGATGAGGATGCGGCGAAGATCAGGACCGTGGGAGATACCTTGAAGACCCTCATCGAGCTTGGTGCCCGCTGAGGGCATGGGCTCAAAGCTGAAGCTCGCCCTCTGCAATCTTTGCCAGCGTCTCGACGAAGAACTGGTGCTCCCGCACCAGCACCCGTGCGGCCAAGCTCTCCACGCTATCGCCCGGTAGCACCGGCACCTCGCTCTGCGCGAGGATCCGGCCTTCGTCGTAGTGGTCGTTCACGAGATGGATGGTGACGCCGGTGACGGTTTCGCCCGCCTCCAGCACCGCACGGTGCACATGCTGGCCGAACATCCCTTGGCCACCGAACTTCGGTAGCAGGGCGGGGTGGATGTTGAGAATGCGGCCTTCGTAGGCAGCCAGCACCTTCGGGCCGATCTTCTTCATGTAGCCGGCGAGGATGATCAGATCGATCTGGTGCTCGCGCAGTGCATCCAGCATCGCTTGATCGAGCGCGTCGGAATCGGCGTGCGTGACGGAGTTCATCACTTGGAAGGGCATGCCCTCCTGCTCCGCCCGTGCCGTCGCTTGCGAGTTGCGGTTGTTGGAGATCAGCAGGGCGGGACGCGCCTTCAGCTTGCCAGCTTTGGTGGCATCGATGATGGCCTGCATGTTCGAGCCGCCGTGTGATGCGAAGAAGCCGAGGTTCATGTTCAAGTTCCAGTGCTTGTGTAGTCCCATTCCGAATCCAGGTTGCGGAATCCGGTTAGCCAGTTGAGAGCACGGTGGCGTTCCCGGATCACATCGGGAAGCAGGCCGTCTGGAGGTGACTGGTTGTCCAGATTGGCCCGCTTGATGATCCAATGAAGGCGATAGTGAAGATCGAGCTGATCCAGAATCTCTGACAGCGGACGAAACTCGGGCGGGTAGTCTTCAGGGCCTTCCATCGCCGCTTCGAGCTTTGTGACGACCTTTTCAAGGTCGCAGTATTCAATGGGAAAGGCGAACTCTGCTTCTATCCCCAAGGCCCATGCCAGGACATTCACGGCTTCAAAGCGCCACACGAAATCAAGCATGTCCTGCTCGGAGGGTTGATCATTCGTTATGAAAGCCAGCTCTTCTCGCGTCAGGTCATCCCGGCGCGATGGGCATAGCAAAAATTCCCTGATCGAGGCAGCGTGGTCAGCCTCGCCCTTCAACATGTGATTGGCTTGAGTTGCCGTAGTCAGTAGCGCGAACAGGCGCAATGCGGTTTCTTCTTCCGACCTTAATAGGACCTCCGCCTCTCCGAGAACGGGAGGGAGGGCTGCCTGCACCTTCCAGCCACGCCGGGCGAAATCCTCCATGTGTCGTTCCTTTCGTTTCACGGCATCATCGGGAAAAGGCACTTGGGCGTCGTCCTCTTCTGGGGCACCTTCGGGGAGCAGGAACGTATACCCGCGGGGATCCAGAAATAAACTTGGCTCGATATAAAGTAGCCCGTTGACGGAAACCGCCCAATCGCTGAAAGCATCCACGTCCTCGTCTTGAATTGTAAGGCAGATGTGGTGACGGGCCCGGACAAGGTGCTGGACCAGGTAAAACTTGAGATAGTTCATCTTGCGGCCTCCGCGACTCGCCGCGCGACTCCAGACCTCTTTGAGATGCTCGGCCATCTCGGGGTGATCGCGATCCCGTTCTGAGTGGTGGCTATGCGGAAAGTTCTTGGCCGGTAATTGGACAACCGTGGCGTAAACGTTGATCAAGTAGGGCACAGGCTAACTATGCTTGGAACAGCTTCGCTGATCCAAGGTCAAATCTCATCTGCTTGGCGTGGGAGTGCTCAGGGAATAGCCTCACGGGTCCGCACCCGCTTCTCAAACAAAGCTGTCTCCTGATACCCCGCCGACTTCGCCCATTCGATCGCCTTCGGGAAATCCCGCGCCACTTCGCCCGGTGCATGCGCGTCCGACGAAATCACCAGCGGGATACCGGCCTGATACGCCAGCTCCAGAAAGCGCGGATGCGGATAAGCCTCGGCACAGGGCTTGTGCCAGCCCGCCGTGTTCAGCTCGATCGCGCTGCCGGACTCGGCAATCGCTGCAATGGCAGGCTCATAGAAGCGCGCGAGGTCGCCCTCCGGCCGGAAGGAGAACTTCTTCACCAGATCCGGGTGGCCCATGATGTCGAAAAGCTGGCTCTTCGCCATCGCCGCGTAGGTCTGCCAGTAGTGCGCCCAGACCTGTTCCACGTCCTCCTCGCCCCAGCGGCCGAGCCACTTCGGGTTGTCGAAATCCCAAGCCCCGAGGTAGTGGACGGAGCCGATCAGGTAGTCCCAAGGGTAGCGTCCGGCCAGATCCTCGATCCAGCTTTCGCAGCCCGCCAACCAGTCGCATTCCAGCCCGGCGCGGATGGGCAGGGGACCGGCGGCGGCCCGGGCCCGGGCGATCCACTCGAAATATTGGGGCAATTCCGCCTCCGCCATCCGCCAATCGTCGAAGGGCTCAGGGCGGGCCGGGGCATGGTCGGAAATCCCGTATTCCGTCAGCCCGGCAGCGCGGGCGGCGGCCACGTATTCTTCCGGGCTGCCAATGGCGTGTTTACAGAGAGGGGTGTGGGAATGGTAGTCGGCTGGCACGAACCGGGCGGGGTTTCGGGTTGCTTGATTTTCGTTAGGGATACTAGAGTCCGGGACACGCGCAAGCACCGCCGGGATTTCCGATGTCGAACGATCTTTCCAGCCCTTCTCCAGGCAGCAATCCATTCACCGACTACCAGATCGGGAAACTCAAGAATCACCCGAAGCGGATTGTTTTCACCGAGGGTGAAGATCTCCGTGTGCTGCGCGCCGCCGCACGGCTGGTGGCGGAGGAAGCCGCGGTCCCGGTGCTACTCGGCAACCGCCAGGCAATCCGCGATCTGGCAGGCGAGAACGGCATCAGCCTGAAATTCGTCAACGTCATCGAGCCCGCCAAATCCTCCGATTTCGGGCTCTTTTGCCAGCGTTTCGCCAAGGTCGAGCGCTATCGCAAGCTTTCCGCCGCCGATCCCGCCGACGTGGTGGCCCGCCCGCACTATTTCGGGGCGATGATGGTCCAATACGGCCAGGCCGACGCCCTGGTGGGGGGCAATCAGACCCTGCCGGCGACCCTGTTCCGGGCCCTGCTGCACACCATCCAGCCTCTTCCCGAGGTGCCGAAGATGTTCGGCATGATGGTCCTCGTCGCGCCGCACCTGCAGCATTTCGGCAGCGATGGCATCCTTTTCCTGGCCGATTGCGGTCTGATTCCGCAGCCGAGCGTGGACCAATTGGCCGCGATCGCCATCGAAACGGGCAAGCTGGCTAAGCACTTCCTCGGCCGCGAGCCGCGGATTGCCCTGCTCAGCCACTCGACCAAGGGCTCCGCCGGCACGGATGAGGCCCGCAAGATGGCCGCCGCCACCGCCCTCGCCGTGGAAAAGGCCAAGTCCGCCTACCTCGATTTCGAAATCAGCGGTGAGATCCAGGCCGACGTCGCCCTTGATCCAGCCGCCGCGGAAATCAAGCTGCCGAACTCGGGCATCCGCGAAGCTGCGGACGTGCTGGTCTTCCCGAACTTGGATGCGGCGCACATTTCCCTGAAGCTGCTCCAGCACTGCGCTGGCGCGATCAACTACGGCCAGATTCTGGCCGGTTTGGCCCGCCCCTGCGCCCAAGTCCCGCGGACGGCCTCCGAGGAAACAATTTTCGGCACCGCTGCCGCAGTTGGGGTGGAGGCGATCAAGTACCACCAGCTCTACCCTGACGGGGAGGTGTAGGTCCTATACGACCTATAAAACCTATTTCCCGAGGTATCACGCGCTCCCTTCCATGAGCGCCGTTCACCCCGCCGTTTCATAGAAGGAATCGTGCGGATCGCCCGGTGGCATGAAACGCGCTTGAACGGCATCGCCCAAGCCATATGTTCCCGCCCCCCGGGCCCGGGGGGCCTTTCGTTTCAATGTCCTCTTTCATCCAGATCCCCGAAGACGCACCCTTTTCGGCCGAGCAGCGTGTCTGGCTTGGCCAATTCCTTTCCAATCTCCTCACCGGTGCCGCTTCCGCCGCCGCAGCAGCCCCATCGGGGCCTGCCGTGCCAGTGACCATCCTCTGGGGCTCCCAGACCGGCAATGCCGAGGGGCTCTCCAAGAAACTCGTCAAAACCCTCAAGAAGGGCAATTTCGAGCCGGAAGTCTTCGACATGGCCGCCTACGACCGTGGCCGTCTCGCGCAGGAGAAGAACCTGCTGATCATCACTTCCACCTACGGTGACGGAGAGCCGCCCGACAATGCGACGGAGCTCTACAACTGGATCCGTAGCGACGCCGCCCCGCGTTTGGAAGGCGTGAAATTCTCCGTGCTCGCGCTGGGTGACACGAACTATCCGGACTACTGCAAGTGCGGGATCGATTTCGATGCCCGCCTTGAGCAGCTCGGCGCCAGCCGCTTCTTCCAGCGGATCGATAGCGACGTCGACTACGACGGTCCCTTCAAGCAGTGGTCGGATGGCATCATTTCTGTCCTCGCTCCCGCGGGTGCCGCGTCCTCGAATGGCGCTGCCGCGGCGGTGGAGCAGGTGGACACAGGCTTCTCGAAGAAGAACCCGTTCCCCTCGGACATTCTTGCGAATTTCAACCTCAACGGCCCGGGCGACAAGCAGACCCACCACATATCGCTTTCGCTTGATGGCTCCGGACTCGAATACGAAGTGGGCGATGCCCTCGGTGTGTTCCCGGAAAACCCGTCGGAAGTGGTGGACGAGATCCTCGCCGCGCTGCCCTTCAATACCAAGGTCTTTGTGCCCCTGCCGGACGGTGGTGAGGTGACCCTGCGCGAGGCGCTGATAAGCTCCTACGACATCGGCAATCTCAACAAGTCCCTGATCCAGAAGTGGCAGGCTCGCAGCGGCTCGCCTTTCCTGCGCTCCCTCGTGGCGGCGGATGACAAGAAGGCTTGGGATGATTTCTGCTGGGGCCGCGACCTGATCGATCTGGTGGTTGATCATCCCGCCGATTTCACCGATGCGGAAGACTTCGTGGGCGTGCTGAAGAAGCTCCAGCCGCGCCTCTACTCGATCGCCTCCAGCCCGAAGGCCCACCCCGGTGAGGTCCACCTCTGCATCGGCATCGTCCGCTACAATACTTACGGCCGTAAGCGCGGCGGGATTTGCTCGACCTTCCTCGCCGACCGCGCGGAGGGCCTGAAGCCCGGCGTTTTCGTCCACTCGAACAAGGCCTTCCGTCTGCCGGAGAACGGCGACACGCCGGTCATCATGGTCGGTCCCGGCACCGGTATCGCTCCCTTCCGCGCCTTCCTCGAAGAGCGCAAGCTGACCGGAGCGAAGGGTGCCAATTGGCTCTTCTTTGGCAATCCCTACCAAGCCACGGACTTCCTCTATGCGGATGAGCTGACCGCCTTCCAGAACGAGGGTGCGCTGCAGCGCCTCGATCTCGCTTGGTCCCGCGACCAGAAGGAGAAGATCTACGTCCAGAACCTGATGCTCCAGAATGGGGCTGAGCTCTGGAAGTGGTTCCAGGACGGTGCCGCCTTCTATGTCTGCGGCGATGCCTCCCGCATGGCAAAGGACGTCGACGCCGCTCTCCACACCATCGCCGAGCAGCACGGCGGCCTTTCCAAGGACGATGCCGCCGCCTTCATCGCGCAGCTCAAGAAGGACAAGCGCTACCTGCGCGACGTCTATTGAGTGGAGCGACTCCGGACGCCGCTGGGGATTTTGTGGGGGCGAGCCCCCGCAAATCCTCTTGCCGGAAGCGCTCTGGTCTGATTCATTCCCGCCCGCTTCGCAAGAAGACGCCGCTGTAGCTCAGGGGTAGAGCAGCTCATTCGTAATGAGCAGGTCGTCGGTTCAAATCCGACCAGCGGCTCCAGCTTCTCTTTCGAGGAGTTTACTGAGAAAGCCAGCTTTCCGGGACGAAGCCGGCTTTGTTAACGCGCTTTCCGAAAGCAAGCGGCCTCAGCTCATAGCGGCTCGAACCTCGCTTGGAAGAAGCGTAGGGCTTCCGGTTCATAGACCATCTTCATGCCGGCGGGCTTGTTGGGGTTCTGATAGACTGCTTGCACGCTTTCCGCGACGACGTCCATGTGGGCTTGGGTATAGACGCGGCGGGGGAGGGTGAGGCGCACCATTTCCAGTTTCGGGTAGTAGTGGTCGCCGGTTTTCTGATTGCGGCCGGCGGAGACGATGCCGCGCTCCATCGCGCGGACGCCTGAGTCAAGATAGAGTTCTGCCGCGAGGGTCTGCGCTGGGAAGGAGGTCTGCGGCATCTCGGGATAGAAGCGCCGCGCATCCAGATAGATGGCGTGGCCACCCACTGGCAGGACGATGGGGATGCCCCAGTCCTGTAGGAGTTCGCCGAGATACTCCACCTGACCGATGCGCGCGCGAATGTGGTCATCCTGCACTGCTTCCTCAATACCGCGGGCCATCGCTTCCATGTCGCGGCCGGCCATGCCGCCGTAGGTGTGTAGGCCTTCATAGACCACCACGAGGTTGCGCGCCTGCTCTGCGATCTTGTCGTCGTTCACGCTGAGCCAGCCGCCAATGTTCACCAGCGGGTCCTTCTTGCCGCTCATGGTGGCGCCATCGGTCAGGCTGCAGAACTCGCGGAGGATCTCGTCGACTGGCTTGTCCTTATAGCCGTCCTCGCGCTGCTGGATGAAGTAGGCATTTTCCACGGCGCGCGTGGCATCGCACATCACCGGCACATGATGGCGTGAGCAGAGTTCCTTCACCGCGCGAGCATTGGCCATACTCACCGGTTGGCCGCCCGCCATGTTCACGGTCGCGGCCAGGCAGACATAGGGGACCTTGCCGGGATTCTCCGTTAGCACTCGCTCCAGCTTGGCCAAGTCCACGTTGCCCTTGAAGGGCAGGATCACCGCGGGATCATGCGCTTCATCGATGATCACATCCACGAAGCTGGCGCCGGCATGCTCCTGGTGGAATCGGGTGGTGGTGAAGTACATGTTCCCCGGCACCACATCGCCCGGCTTGATCATGATCTGGCTCAGGAGGTGCTCGGCACCGCGCCCTTGATGAGTCGGAATGACATGCCGGTGGGTGTAGTGCTTCCGTACCGCAGCCTCCAGATTGTAGAAGTTCTTTGAGCCCGCGTAGGCCTCATCACCGAGCATCATCCCGGCCCACTGCCAGTCGCTCATCGCACTGGTGCCGGAGTCCGTGAGCAGGTCGATGTACACTTCCTCGCTCTTCAGCAGGAAGGTATTGTAGCCCGCCTCTCGCATCGCCGCCTCTCGCTCCGGCCGGGACATCATCCGGATCGGCTCGACCATCTTGATCTTGTAGGGCTCCGCCCAGGAGCGGCGGCGGTATTGTTGTCCGACGGTTTGGATGGGTTCGTGGCTCATGCGGAAAGGAAGGGATAGGGCATTGGAGCCTTATCCCAAGGCCTTCAGCCGCTGCCAACAGGTGTCTCCAGATATTTTCCGGTAGATCCTGCTCAGGGTCTCTGGTCCGGGGGCGTGGACAAAAGCCGCGGGAAAATGGGCCCTTTCGATAGGATAACTGGCCTGCGTAAATCCCGCCCAACCGTTAGCCACCGTGAGTTTGCCCTCGGTAAAAACTTCGGGCATGCTGATCCAAAACCAGAGGGAAATATAAAATTTCCTTTAAAGTCGGCAGAAATTTTGCTACCCGGCCGGTGCTGCCCCACATGAAAACCACACCTAGTCGCCTCGTGGTGGCTGCGGTCGGAGGGATGCTGTTCGCATCCTGCGGCCCTCAGCTCACCACCACTACCACCACCGTGCCGATGTCCACCGCGTCGGCCGCCGTAAAGTCCGACGGCACCCTGGACGGGTCGATTTATTCCCAAGTGAATTTCTATCGGGCTTCCAAGGGGAAAAGCCAGCTTCCGCGCCACCCGGGCCTCGACAAGATGGCCCGCGAGCACTCCGAGTACATGCTCAGGAACAGCAAGTCCGGCATCAGC
Source organism: Haloferula sp. BvORR071 (assembly GCF_000739615.1). GTDB lineage: Bacteria > Verrucomicrobiota > Verrucomicrobiia > Verrucomicrobiales > Akkermansiaceae > Haloferula. Next base: position 73,494 of record NZ_BATP01000006.1, on the reverse strand, counting down.
CACTTCGGCTTTGAGGAGCGCGCCCTCAAGGCCCAGCGCCTGATGAGCATGAGCGACGTCTCCGAGAACGTCGCCACCTGCCGCGGCCAAGGCAAGAATGCAGCCTCGGTCCTAGTGGAGGCTTGGAAGAAGTCCTCCGGCCACGAGATGAACATGCGCGGCATCTTCAATGCCACCGGCATCGGCGTCGCGGTGGGCGAGGATGGCACGGTCTACGCGACCCAGATTTTCGGCCTCGAGGATCATTCTAGCCTGACAATGCCCCAGCGGATGCGGCAGTTCTGAGGGCGCAATGCCCAACCTTTCGCTGGAGAAAGCCCTCCGGGTCCGCGGACTGACGATCATCGCAGGAGTAGACGAGGCCGGCCGGGGACCACTGGCAGGCCCGGTTTCTGCCGCCGCGGTGGTCGTGCCGGAGCGCTGGCGCTGCAAAGGCTTGGATGACTCCAAGAAACTCTCTCCGGCCGCGCGCGAGGGGCTCTACGCGAAAATCACCGAGGACCCGAAGGTGGTCTGGTGCGTCGCCTTCGCCGAGGTAGAGGAGATCGACCGCATCAATATCCTCCGCGCCACCCACCAAGCCATGGCCCGCGCGGTGCAGGGCTTGGCGGCCGAGGTGCAGCACTGCCTGATCGATGGCCTGCGCGTCCCCAATTTCCCTTGGGCCCACGATGGGGTGGTGAAGGGCGATGGCATTTCCCTGTCCATCGCCGCGGCCAGTGTGCTGGCCAAGGTTACGCGCGACCGTCTGATGCTGGAGCACGCCCGGGAGTTTCCGCATTACGGCTTTGAGAGCCACATGGGCTATGGTACTCCCCAGCATCTCAAAGCGCTCCGCAACCATGGGCCTTGCCGCATTCATCGCCGCTCGTTTCAGCCCGTCGCTCAATTGGCGTTGCCGCTTGAGGACTGCTAGGGGCGGGGAGATGGACTCCGGCGCTCTGGGCCGCTTCGGAGAGCGCATTGCCCGCGCCTATCTCCGCTCTCAGGGTGCCAAGGTGCTCTACGCCAACTTCAGAGCTCCACGTGGCGGGGAAGTGGATGTCGTCGCGCGCGAGGGCAAGCTGCTGGTCTTTGCCGAGGTCAAGACCCGCCGCGCCGGTGGCATGGGCCGCCCTCTGGACGCCGTGGACCGTGAGAAGCAGCGCCTGATCGAGCGCGGCGCGAATGAGTGGCTCCGCCAACTAGGCACCCGGGAGATTCCGTGGCGCTTCGATGTCATCGAGGTGATCCTGACCCATGGCGAGAAGCCCTTGGTGCGGAGGGTGGAGAATGCTTTTTGATTCATCCACCAGGCTGGAAGCACATTTGGATGGCATAACTCCGCCTCTGGACCTATGGGGGTATAGGACCGTCAAAGGCGGGGTCTCCGTCTTTGACGGCACCATTCCCCCCTTGGCGAAATCCTCCCGTGTTTTGGCGCTCCCCCCTGCGCGTTGCGTTGGTAGCGGCCTGGACCTGGAGGACCGGCAAGGACCATCCAACACCAACAACGACGGAAGGACCAAAGCCATGTTATTCCACATCACCCAGGCCCACAGCGCCGACCTCTGCCCGAAAGATGAGGGCGGATCAAAGACCCTCTACAATCCGGCTGCCGAGGGCGTGAAGCTCGTGGCCATGTACGGGGCCTTTCCGGAGCACGTCATTTACTACATCGTGGAGGCCGAAAAGGCAGATGCGCTGGAAGCATTCCTGCTGCCCGGCTTCAAGCGCTGCACCAGCAGGATCACGCCGGTCAGCGATGTGCCGATCGTGAAGTGAAGCCGTCTCCGGCGCGATCTCGATCCTTCTCCTTGAAAGTCCGCTTGCCACGCCGTACCCAAGCGCCATGGCAAGTGGCTTCAAGGAATGGCAGGTGGTGTGCGACGCTCTGGCGAGCGGGCGGCAATCGATCATCCTGCGCAAGGGCGGCATCCATGAAGGCCGTGCTGGTTTCTCCTTTGCCGAGGAGTCATTCTTCCTCTTCCCGACCCGCTTCCACAACCAGGACCAGTTCGTCCGCGAGGGCACGGTGAATACCCAGCCCGAGTGGACCGTGGGCGAGACCATCCGCATCACGCACTACTGCGAGGCGCTGTGGGCCAAGACCCTTACCGATTGGGAGCAGGTGGCGGCCCTCAAACCGTATCACATCTGGACCGAGGAGACCATCCGCCAGCGCTTCGATTGGGAAGGGAAGGGAATGAGCAGCGGCAGCATCCACGTCGCATTGATCCGCGTGGAGGCGCTCGCGCAGCCATGGGAGTTTCCCTATGAGGCAAAGTACGGTGGATGTCGTAGCTGGGTCACGCTGCCCGAGCCGCCGGAGGGCACCCGCACCGGCGCCGTGCCGGTGACGGGGGATGACGAGTTCTCCACCTTGTTCGCGAAGCTGGGGCAGATCTTCCCGGCCGGCTAGAATCCCCGGCCACTGCGGCTTGAAAAGGACGATTAAAAAAGCTAACAGCATGTCCCATGAGATCGCCTCGATGGATTCCCGCCTGTGGAATGGGTATTTTCGCGCTCGCCATGCCTGTTGCAAAGGCCGATCCGGTCTTCTTCGCCGCCACGGGCCATTACTATGAGGCGGTCCGGGCACCCAATGGAATCACCCGCGATGATGCCGGTCTGGCGGCAATTGCAAAGGGTGGCTATCTGGCAACCATCTCCAATGCGGCGGAGAATGACTTCGTTTACTCACTCGTGAACGACCTGTCGTGGTTCACGGGTCCCAGCATGTTCGGTGACCGTCTCGGACCTTGGCTCGGCGGGATCAGGACCTCCGCAGGCTGGCAATGGACCACCGGCGAGCCTTTCACTTACACGAATTGGAAGTCGGGGCAGCCGGACGGCTACGCGGGCTCCTATCAATACCTGCAATTCTACGATGGCGCCGCAGTTGGCTCCTCTTGGGGGGACCACCCGGGAGGCGTGATTACCGGCTTCGAGCTGCCTAAGGGCTATGTGATCGAATACAACACGGCACCTACGGCCGTGGTGAGCTCACCTCCGCGCCTGAAGATCGAGAATACCGCAGCACTGGAGGTCACGCTCTCTTGGCCTGGTGATCTCACGGGTTGGACACTGGAGTATTCCGACATCCTCATCTCTGGCTGGATACCTTTCCCCGCTGCACCGGTCATTAGCGATGGTATGTTCAAGGTGCCGGATCAGATTACCGTGCCGAAGCGCTTCTATCGCCTCAGGAAATAGGAGGCCGATCACGGCTTCATGGATCTCCTGCAAGCCGTTAGGTTCAGGCGATAGCTGCAAGCACGACGAAAGTTCCGAGCCGAAGCGGGGAGTCTCGCAGTTGTCCTGTTAGAGAGGATGCGGTTGCTTTCCGAGCTAGCGTAGCGTTTCTCGCGCAGTAGCAGAGTCATGAAATCAGCCCGGTATATTTTGCACGCGTAGTGGCGATATCGTGCAAATGTGCGTTTTAAGTGGGAGTGTAGGTTCACTCGTTTTGGTGGGCGTAAGGAAAAATTTTTGCAGCAAACGTGTTTGATTGTTGAGGGGGTTAGATCGTGTTCAACGCGATCTAACACGATGTGTCAGACAACTGTGATTCTGGCTTTGGCGGAATCATACCGGCGTGTCCCGGTTCATACTAGAACCCGGAGTGTTATCTTCGGCCTCAATCGGAAACCGGAGAATCCAAGCGCGTCGCTCCAGCGGCAAGCTCTCCGGTAGCTCCGCGAACCCGACCCAAGGAACCCAAATGAACCCCGTCCACTCCTCCGTGAGACAATCGCTGCTTCGGTTCTTGCCGCTGCTTGCGACGACCGCACCACTCCAACTGCATGCGGATACCATCGCCTATTGGCGATTCGAAGGCGAAGGCGCAACCGTCCCAACGGATGGTGCCTTCGTGCAAGATACCAACGGTCGCGCCGCGATCCAGCCCGTCGGCATTCCGGTGCCGGATGTGTCTGGCAATGGCAACCGCTTGCTGACTTGGGATGACAATGGCTCCGGACACATCCATCGTCCGGCCACTGTCGGTGCTCCTTTCACCGCCGTGCCGCAGACCGGTGCTGCCAACGGCTGGTTCATCGAGAACTCCGGCGGCTTTCCGGCCAGCTTCACGTGGTCCGCCCAGACCGTGCCCACTGGAGTGAATCTGGACACATGGACCTCCCTGACCTGGACCATCGAAGCATCCTGCTACACCGATGTCCTCGGCGGCTACCGCACCGTGGTGGGCCGCGAGGGGAATGGCGTGGCAGCCGAAGCGGGCTTGGCCCCCATCTATTTTCAAAAGACGGCAGCCGATTTCTTCCGCGTGCTCTACGTCGACGCCGCTGGCTTGCCTCACGAGGCCATCGATACCACGACCATGGCCACCGGCACTTGGTATCACTTTGCCGCCACCTGTGACGGCACCACCCTGAAGCTCTTTAAGAAGATCGGCAGCACGGGCTCCTACACCATGGTTGCTTCGACCACGGTCAGTGGGAGTGCCAATCCAGCCCTGATCAATCCCGGCAATGACGCGAATGGCAGCCCGTGGGGCTGGGCCGTTGGCCGTGGCCGCTATGGCACCAATGACGATCCCACCCAAGACCACGTCGATCGCTGGGACGGCGGGATCGATGAAATACGCATCAGCAATGTCGCGCTGGATCCCTCACTATTCATTGCCTCCTTCAGTGCCGCGGACGCCGATGGTGATGGCCTGCCCACCGCTTGGGAAAGCGAGCACGGCCTGGATCCGAATGACAATGGCCTGAACCCTAACAACAATGGCGTGGCCGGCAATCCAGCCAACGGCAAGGACGGCGACCCGGACGGGGACAACTACAAGAACTTCGCCGAGTTCACTGCCGGCTCCGATCCGCAGCTCGCGACTTCCATGCCGGGAGACATCGACGGCGATACCCTGCCGGATTCGTGGGAGATCGCCCACTTCACCAATCTGCTCCAAGGCGCATTCGGCGATCCTGACAACGACTACACCTACAACGACGAGGAGTATGCGGCGAACACCGACCCGATGTCGCGTCTGTCCTTCCCGGAAACGGAAACGCCGCCCGATGGCATGCCGGACGGTTGGGAGACCGCCAACTTCGGTGATACGAGCCGCAACGGCACCGGCGACTTCGACCTAGATGGCGTGACCGACCTGCAGGAGTACCTCGACGGCACCAACCCCGCGGATCCGGCTTCCGCCAACAATCCGGCAGGTGATGCGGATGGCGACGGCCTCGACGACGCCTGGGAGGTGAAGTTCTTCGGCAACGTCACCTCACAGAATGCCGCCGGCGATCCGGATGGCGATGGCGCCAACAACCTCCAGGAATATCAGGCGACCTCCGATCCAAAGCTGGCCTCATCCAAGCCCTCAGACGTGAATGGCGATGGTGTCACCGATACCGTGAGGTTCATGGACTTCAAGGCCGTGGGTGCCGCGACCACGATTGTTGATACCGATGGGCAGGCCACCGGCTTGGTCCGCTTGGGCAATACCGGAACGAATCCTGCGTGGGTGCCGAATGATCCCAATGTCAATCTGGACACCACCGGCACGGGCTCGCTGAGTTTCCTTACGCAGACCACCGATTTCAATGGCCAGCTCAATATGGCCAACCAAGTTGCGCTCGGGATCCCGCTATCGTCGCTCGGCTTTACAGGGCAGGATGACTTCAAGGTGCGAGTGAAATTCGTGGGCACGCCGGCTATGGCGGGCGCGGACCAGATCGGCATCTTCGCCGGGGCCAGTGCCACTCAGTTGATCCGCGGCGGCCGCATTGGCACGCGTGCCGGGCTCGGAGTGAATACCAATGGCAACAACGATAGCGATGCCAACTTCCCCGGTGATCAGAATGTCCTGGCAACGGGGCGGGCGATCACGGTGGAGTTGTCCCGTGTCGGAGGCACTTGGGCCATGTCGGCTGAGGGGATCAATGTCACGCCGGGTGTCCAGCCTGCCTTCCTCAACAGCTTGTCCGATTTGACCGTAGGTTTCTTCGGCATCGATCTCTTCTCCGGGGATACTCACAAGACCGTGAAGGTGGAGAGCCTGACCGTGGTCCGCATGGGCAGCTCCGGCGGTGGTGGCGATGCCGACAACGACGGCATGCTCGATTCCTGGGAAACCGTGAAGCTAGGCGGCACCGGTCAATCCGGAGCGGACGATGCTGACAAGGATGGGATCACCAATCTAGAGGAGTTCGCCTTCAACGGCAACCCGCAGAGCGGTTCCAGCTTGGGAGGCGTTACCTCCGCCCTCGCGGATACAAACGCGAACGGCACCCGCGAGCTCACTCTAACAATTCCGGTGCGCACTGGCGCCACCTTCGCCACCCAAGGCGATGGCAGCCAGTCCGCGACTGTGGCTGGCCTCACTTACACGGTCAAAGGCTCCCTGAATCTCGCCGCCTATACTTCTGCGGTTGCCTGGGTGTCGTCCACCGCTTCAGCGGATCCGGACTACCAGCTCCACACCTTCCGCTTGGTGGCCTCGGAGGGATTGGCAAACGGCAGCAAGGGCTTCCTGCGAGCCGGCGTGAAGAAGGCTGGCAGCCCCTGATCTCCGGTTGATGTGATGGAATGCAGGGCCGTGTCCGCTCCGGGTTTGCGGGCACGGCCTTTTTTCTGCTGCCGACAAAGAAAAAGGCCGCCGGTGCGAACCGACGGCCTCTTCAATAAATCGTTCTAGCAGGAGATTACTTTCCCCAGAGCTCCAGGAGCGTCTTAGCCATGTCGCTTGGCGTTTCGGCCACCGCGATGCCGCACTCGGCAAGGATCCGCTTCTTCGCTTGCGCGGTATCTTCCTCGCCGCCGACGATCGCACCGGCGTGGCCCATGCGGCGTCCCGGAGGCGCGGTCGCACCGGCGATGAAGCCAGCGATCGGCTTCTTGCAATTCTCCTTGGCCCAGCGTGCGGCTTCCACCTCAGCGGTGCCACCGATCTCACCGATCATGATGATCGCTTCGGTCTCGGGATCTTCGTTGAACATCTGCAGCACGTCGAGGTGGCTGGTGCCGTTGATCGGGTCACCGCCAATGCCCACGCAGGTGCTCTGGCCATAGCCGAGCTGGGTGAGCTGCCACACCGCCTCATAGGTCAGCGTGCCGGAGCGGGAAACCACGCCGACATTGCCGCGCTTGTGAATGTAGCCGGGAGCGATGCCGATGCGGCAGCCGCCGTGCGACTTCTCACCACGACCGGGAGTCACGAGGCCGGGGCAGTTCGGGCCGATGAGGCGGGACTTGGAGCCCTTCATCGCTTCCTTTACCCGCATCATGTCCATGACGGGAATGCCTTCCGTGATCGCCACCACCAGCTCCACACCGGCGTCCACGCACTCGAGGATCGCATCCGCCGCGAAGGGTGGGGGAACGAAGATCGCGGATGCCGTGGCACCCGTTTCATTCACCGCCTGCGCCACCGTGTCGAAGATCGGCACGAAGTCCGCGAACTTCTGACCGCCCTTGCCGGGAGTCACGCCGGCCACCAGCTTGGTGCCGTAGTCGAGCGAGAGGGAAGCGTGCCGCGCACCGAAACTGCCGGTGATGCCTTGCACGAGGAGCTTGGTGTTTTCGTCAACGAGGATGGCCATGGTGTGAAACGGGGAAGGTGAGTGTGGGGAAATCAGGTCAATGCGAACACTCTGGATGGTTCGGCTTCTTCTGGTGCAGCGCCACGGTATTGCCGTCAGGATCGGCAATCAGCGCCATGCGGCAGACCGGGAATTCTTGCGGCGGGAGTACGATTTTGACCCCGGCGTCTTGGAGCGTGCGGATCGCAGCATCTAGGTCTTCGAGCTCAAAGCAGAGCCCGCCGCCATTCGGATTCGGCTGCCACTGCTCGTTCGCTTGCGCGATTGCGAGCGTGTGGCCGCCGGGAATCTCGAATTCGACCCAACCGACTTGGTCTTCGTGTTCGAAGACCATGCCTTCCTTCAGGCCGAGGATCTCGCCGTAGAACTTGCGTGTCCGCGCGATGTCAGTCGCCGGATATCCCGTGAAGGCCGCTTCTTTGATGCCGATTCCTTTCATAGCGGGATACCCGTAAGCGCATCAGGCGACGGCCGCCACGATCTTTTGTGCGCCGTCGGACATCGTGTCAGCGGAGACGATGTTCAGGCCGCTGGCCTTGAGGGTCGCCTTGCCCATCTCCACGTTGTTGCCCTCGAGGCGCACCACCAGCGGGATCGGCAGGCCGGTTTCCTTGGCTGCTGCGATCACGCCTTCGGCGATCACGTTGCAGTCCATGATGCCACCGAAGATGTTGATCAGGATGCCCTTCACGTTCGGGTCACCGAGGATGATCTTGAAGGCCGCCGTGACTTGCTCCTTCGAGGCGCCACCGCCCACGTCCAGGAAGTTCGCCGGCTCGCCGCCGTAGTGCTTGATGATGTCCATCGTGGCCATCGCCAGACCAGCACCGTTCACCAAGCAGGCGATGTTGCCGTCCAGGCCGATGTAGTTGAGATCATACTCGGAAGCGGCGACCTCGCGTGGATCCTCTTCTTCCTTGTCGCGCATCGCGACGATCTCCGGGTGGCGGAACAGCGAGTTGTCGTCGAAGCCGAACTTCGCATCCAGAGCCAGCACACGGCCATCCGGCGTGGTCACCAGCGGGTTGATCTCCAGCATCGAGCAATCGAGCGAGATGAAGAGCTTGTAGAGGTTCGAGAGCAGCTTGCCGAATTGTTTGGCCAGATCGCCATGGAGATTCAGCGCTGCAGCCAGCTTGCGGATCTCGTAAGCCTGCAGTCCCAGAATCGGGTGCACAAACTGGCGGATGATCTTCTCCGGCGTGTTGTGGGCCACGTCCTCGATGCTCATGCCGCCTTCAGTCGAGGCGACGATCACCGGGCGGGAAGTGCTGCGGTCCATCAGGATCGCGAGATAGTATTCGTGGGTGATGTCCACCGCCTCGGCCACCATCACCTTGCGGACCACCTTGCCGGCCTCGCCGGTCTGCACGGTCACCAAGGTTTCATTGAGCATCTTGCCAGCGAATTCGGCGGCTTGCTCCGGGGACTCGATCAGGTGCACCCCGCCTTGGAAGCCATTCTTGAAGTGGCCCTTGCCACGGCCGCCGGCATGCACCTGGGCCTTGATCACCAGCTTCGCCCCGGCGAATTCCTTCGCGGCTGCGGCCGCTTCCTCGGGGGTGGAGGCCACCTTGCCGATCGGGCTGGGGACTTGGAATCGGTCAAAAAGCTCCTTTGCCTGATATTCGTGGATGTTCATGGGGCCGTCGGAAAATCGCGGCGACGCTAAGGGACGGGCCGGAGGGGTCAAGGAAAAGGCCGGAACAAAGCGACTTGTGACCGATTCTGGCAGATTTTGGCGGGGGAATGATCAGTTGGGCGCATGGCCGCCATGAGCCGCGATTCGCTTTGACTCGGAGCGGCCCCGATTTACAAGCCAGCCGATGTCCCGCGGGCTGGTCGTGCTGCTTCTTGTGCTGGGCGCTCTTGTCCTCGCTTGGGAGCTGCCATTTGCCCGCAATGGTTGCGTGATCCGCAACTTGAGCGGCGCCTGCTGCCCGGGCTGCGGGGGCACGCGGGCCGTCTCGCTGCTGCTAGAGGGCCGTTGGGCGGAAGCGGCCCAGAGCAATCTGCTAGTCTATCCGGTCGCCGCAGGAGTCCTCTGGAGTGGTGTCGCCCTCGTTGCCAACCGCTGGGGCGGACGCCGCTGGCCGCTGCCACTGAGCGTCTCCCGGCGGGGAATGTGGGGGCTGCTCGCCATCGTGGCCGCCTTCACCCTGCTGCGGAATCTGCCGTGGGCGGAATTCCTCCGCCCCTGATCGCGCATCACGGGCGGAATACCACCCTGGCCAGTCGGCCGCTCAAGGCCGGGACGATGACGACCTCCGCTGATTCCTTGTCGTGGAGCGTCCCCAGCCCAAGTTCACCCGAGCCGATCAGCGCCCCATCTTTGTCCTGGAACTCGATCCGCAGGCGTCGCTGCTGGATCGCCTGGCGGATCAGGAAGAGCGGCCAATCCGCGCTGCTGTCGCCAGGCTTCGACTGGATCGCCTGCTCCCATTGCGGGCCACGCTTGAGCCCGAAGACCAAGCCGTTCCGGCCCTTGTCGATGCCTTTGATCTCAGCCTCGATGCAGTCGCGGAGTGGCCCCTTGTCCAGAGTGATCCCTTCCGCGGTGACCGGGCTCATCTGCTCGCGGGCATCACGGAAGAGCTTCCGGTAGTCGATGAAAAATGAGGAGATGAAGAGGCCCGCCAGTACGAGGATCAGCGCCAGCGGGATCGCGCGCCGCAGTGAGGTGGGGCTGATCTCCACGGGCGCAGCCTTCGTCTGGAGGTCCACGGTCCTCTGCTCCGCCGCAACCATCCCCGGCGAGCGGATCACGTAAAGAGTCTGGATCGCCTTGCCCGGGAGAAATTCCTCCGAACGCACGGTGGAAAAGGCGAGGCTTTGGCCGGCCTCCGGAAGCAGGGTGAGAAGGCTTTCCAAGGCCGCGACCAGATGCTGCGACAGATCCTGCGTCCGCAGAGTGGAGATCCGCTGAACCGCCGGGTCGGCCACGATCGAGAAGCCGCCGCCCTCGATCGCGAGATGGAAGTGAAGCCCGGCCGACTTCGCCGTGGCTGTCCAAGCGCGCAGATCCCCCTCGCTGGGCGGGACTGGCCCCTGGAGCATGCCGTCGAGACGGTAGGTGCCCGCAACGGGTGCCTCGCTCACGCTTGGAAGAGGTTGGGGATCGAGTGGGCGGTTTGCCATCCCTGCATGCCTTCCACCCACACCAGCGTGGAGGCATCCAGGCTACCCTGCCGCGCCCGTCGCTGGAGCAGGGCGAAGCTATAGGGGCCGCGCTGCTCGCCATCCTCATGCGTGAACCAATGGTGCGCGGGTAGTCCCGGCGGCGGGGTGGGATCGATGGGGCCCACGGAGATCGCTTGCGGACGGGCCGCTGGCAAGGACACGGGCTCGGTCTGCCGAGTATCGACACCGAGCCGCTGGTCATGTGCGTCCAGGCGGGCGGCGGTGTGCTTCCGGTAGGCCTCGTTCTTCATTTGCTCCTGCCGGAGCTGCTCGCGCAGGCGGCGCTGCTCGACGTTGTTGGCATCCCATCTGGCCTGGTCCTCCTTGAGGTTTGAGAGACAGAGGATGATGATAAGTCCGATACAACCGAAGAAGAAGCCGATGAAGAACCAGCCCGTGGCATTCCGGCCCTTCGATGAAGCCACGCCCGCCGTGATCGCCCCGAAGACGATCATGATCAAAATCCTGAGTAGTAGTGCCTCGTCACTTCCCATACTGCGTCGAAGCTAGATTTCAGGTGACGGAAACCACAACGAAATTGTGGAGGAAATGGACCAGCATCGAAGGATAGAGACTGCCTGTCTTCCACTTCATCCAGCCGAGCAAGGCCCCCATCAGCGCGAGATAGGGGGCTGAGAGGATATTGAAGTGGGCGGCGGAGAATGCCAGTGATGCCACGCCGATGGCAACTCCCGGTGAGACAACCCGCTCAAACTGATCCTGGATGATGCCGCGGAAGCCGATTTCTTCGACGATCGCAGGCAGCACGCAAATGAAGAGCACCGGTCCCCACTTGTTCGGAAAGTAGTCGAGATGGCTTGCCTTATCGAGGTGGAACATCTCGATCAGCAGCCGGTGGAAGCCGAAGTTCAACAGCAGCATTGGCAGCAGCAGCACCAAGCCCAGCCAAGCTTCCGGGCGGATGAATCCGGGATTCGCGAGCAGCGGACTGACATTGCCCCAGTAGCGGATCGCGAAGACGAGCGTCGTGAGCACCAGCGCGAATTCCACCAACAGGATCGCGGCTGTCTGGTTGTCGAAGCCCCAGATCGCGAGCGCCAGCATGGAGCCTACCAGGATGACGCTCAGGAAGGTGAAGAAGACCGTCCACGCCGGACCGGCCTTGGTCCGGAGCTTGGTCTCATTGTCCTCATAAACGGGCAGCGAGGCCGGCAACAATTCCTCGACCGGCCGGTGCGGCTTCGCGCAGCGCGGACAGAAGTAGAAGCGCGAGTCCAGAGGCCCGTCACAATAGTCGCAACGGCGGTTGTCACTCGGTCTGGAGAGCTGATCGGGCACGGGAGATGGCTAGGCCTTTGCCTGCAAGCGCTAGCAGCCAAGCAGACAGCCCCGGGGATTTCGATTACGAAAGCGCGGCCTATTTCCCGCGCTTAAGCTTTCGTTACTCCACCCGGCTCCGGATCTCCCCATCTTTTACCTTCGTCCGGATCTCTTCCCCCGCCGCCACATCCGCCTTCGATCGGATGATTCGACCGTAAGAATCCATCGCGATCGAAAAGCCGCGCTCGAATGCCGACTCCGGCCCCAAGGTCCGCAGCAGCGAACGCAGTCGGCTGAGCTGATCGCCCAAGCCATCCAGCCTCCGTCGCGCCGCGCGCTCCAGCCGCTCCCCGGTCCGCGCCAGATGTTCCAGCCGCAATTCCACCTGCCGCGCCGGATGATGTGCTGCCAAGGTCCGGCTCAATTCCTTCAACCGCTGCTCACGGTCCTTCAGCTCCGCCTGCATGGCCACCCCGAGGCGTGCCCGCACCGAATCCACCCGCATCGCCGGCTCCCGCAGAAGACGCTCGCCGCCACGAGACAGGACCCCGCGGCGCAGGCTCTCCAAGTTGTGGGCCAATCGCTCCAAACGCTCTTCCGTCCGTCGCGACAGACGCCGCTTGAGGATGCCCAGCCGGTTCTTGAGTTCCGCGCCGTCCGGCACCGCCAGCTCCGCCGCCGCGCTTGGCGTCGGTGCCCGCAGGTCCGCCACGAAGTCGGCGATGGTGAAGTCGATCTCATGCCCCACGGCAGAGATGATCGGAATCGGGCAGGCCGCGATTGCCCGCGCGACGATCTCCTCATTGAAATTCCACAAGTCCTCAATCGAACCACCGCCGCGACCGACGATCAGCACCTCGCAGCGCGGCAGGCCGAAGCGCTCCGGATTTCCCATTCGCTCAATTGCCCGCGCGATCTCGATCTCCGCGCCCTTGCCCTGCACCCGCACCGGATAGAGCACCGGCTGCACCCAGGGCGCCCGTCGTTCGAGAATGTTCAGGATATCCCGGATCGCCGCACCCGTGTCCGAGGTCACGATACCTACGCGGCTCGGGAAAAAAGGAATTCGCTTCTTCCGCTCCGCATCGAAGAGACCCTCGCCTTGCAGCTTTCGCTTCAGCGCCTCGAAGCGCGCCTGCAGCTCTCCCAAGCCCGCGCGCTCCACCCGCTGCACAATGATCTGCAAGGTCCCCCGCGCCTCATACACACTCGGCTCCGCGAAGACCCGCACCTTCACCCCATCCTGCAAGGCCTCCGAGCCCGCCTTCTTCTTCGCCCCGAAGATCGCACATTGAATCTGCGCCCCCTCGTCCTTCAGCGAGAAATACCAATGCCCGCTCGCCTGCTTCTTCAGGTTCGAGACCTCACCCTCCACCCACAGCTCGCCCATCTCCACCTCCAGCAGATTCTTCATCCGCCGGACCAGTTGCGTCACCGACAGCGCCTTCGGCGCCGGGGCAGGGGATGGCTTGGGTGCGAAGAGGTCGTCCACGCGTCCAGCGTAGGCGCGCTGGTGACCGCGCGGGAGGAAAATCAACCATCATCTTCCAGATGGGCTGGAACCATTGGCAGCCCAAAAATTATTTGCTCACATCTTTAGCTGGAATCGGATTCATCCGAAGATATCCGCCGAAGCCATTCTTGAGGATTTGTAACGAATTTGAATGCCCCGGACTCTTTTGCCGCTTCGAGAACGGGAAGCATTTCGGGCTCGATTACGTCTCCATTCTTCCCCACAGCTAACATGCATTCAAACTTTCGGGCCAATCGAAGGACCGCCTCCAAGATCTCCAAATCGGGACGCCGCAAATCGAAATCAAATAGAACCCAGTCTTCCCAGAAATCCATTCGATTGCCGCTCTTGGTCTTAATCCACTTCCGGAAGTGGCAGACTCATCAGGGAGGATTCGTTTTCCTTCAGGAAGGACCTCTCCGAGGACATCAACGCCTTCCCAGTAATCGAACGATGGTAGAGCATCGAGATCAGTATCCAAGGTCATCTCGGAGCACTCCGGAAGCTTGGATGGAATTTCGCCATGGGCAGCCCTCAAGCCACGCGCCGGGATGATAGATATTTCAAAATGCCAAATGGCCACGATTCTTGGTGGGCTTTGCACCCAAGATGATGGGTTTGAAGGGGGCGGGTCATGAAAGCGCCTTGGGTGCCGGGGCGGGGGAGGGCTTTTGGGGAAAAGTCGTCTATGCGTCCCGATCTCGCAATCCGGCAATCCAGACTTTGTCCGCCGCCAAGCGCTACTTTGAATAGAAGCACGAACTCACCACGAAGACCCTGTATTGCGGTATCAGCAGCTCTTCGGGAAGGCAGTAGCTGGTCTGCATTTTCAAGTCCTTTCCATCCACCAATAGCTCGGTGTTGTGGGGAAAGTCCACGTGCAGGCGCCCGCTGCTGTTGACGCCATCGATGAGCGCCCAGCGGATGGGCGTGTTCCCTTCCTGATCGTAGGAGAATACGATCATGACCGGATGGCTTTGCGCCAGGTCTTTGCGTATGAGATCGGTCACTTGCTTCACGTTGTCCGGGCCGAGGACGCTGAGCACGGGTTTGCTGCGGATGCCGGTAAGTTTGACGATGTTGCCGACGAAGTCTTTGCCGGGCTTCGAATCGTGGAGCTTCAGCGCCAGTCCCTCATCGTAGACATGCTGGAAAAACCGGTCGATTTCGACCAGGCGCGGAGGGTTGTCATCCGCTCCCGGGTTCCAGCTCAGGTGGTTGAAGTCCACGGCTTCCGCTCCCTTGCCCTTGCCGACCTCGAATTTCGCTGGGCGATAGTAGGCGATCAGCTTGGCCAAGACGCAGGTGGGACTGTATCCGATGAAGGTCTCGCTGGTCTCCTTGGTTTCGTTGCTGAATTCGGAGTAGAGATAGTCATTGTCGGAGAAAGAGTCGGCCAGCAGGGGCTTGATGCTCTCGGTAGCCGACCTGATGTCCGGGGTTTTGATGGTCTTTTCCTCATCGCTGTAGCGGACGCCCAGGCCGTTGGTCGCGAAGCCGCGGACGTAGTAGGTGGTGTTGGGCGTCAGGTTGATGGCATGCCCGCGATACCATTCGCGGTGAGCCAGAACAAAGGTGCCGTCGCGGACGGTGGGGTTCTTGGAGGTGGACCAACAGAAGCCGTAGTCGGTGATGATCGGCTCACCGCGGAACTTGATGGTGCAGCCCGCCGTGAAGCTGGTGGGTTGGATGTCGCTGATCTCATCCAGCCGGATCTGCGGCAGCATCGAGAGGGTGTAGGCGCTGCCGGTGACCTGCTGGTGGTCGACGACCAAATCAAAGGTGAGGGTGTCGCCGTGTTCCTCGATGTTCTTGAAGGAAACCCCGCCATCGAGAAGATTGGGCAATCGTGACGATGGCTCGGTCGTCATGTTGAACTCCGTGCGCTTCTGGGCTTTCCCGAACAGGCAATTGGCGGTGTCGCCCTTGCCCGCGAAGAAGGGATCATTGGGCCGGTAGACGTAGAAGTAGTCCGGTGCGCCGAGGTAGTTCTCACGTCCGAGATTCACCACGGAAATGAGCATACCCTCCCGGCGGGGGCCTACGCCGACCGTCGCGTTCTCATTGTGGATGTACTCCACCTGATAGAAGTAGTGCGGATGATTGCTCGGGATCAGGTAGCCGACCGCCTCATCGCCCTGCGGATCGATGTGGCGGGGATGCAGCGTGTAGGTGCCGGAGGTCTTGATGGTGGGATGGTTCTTCTCCTTGATGAAACCGTGGTGGTAGAAGCGGCTGAAGGCATTGGCCGTGGGACCATAGGAGAGCAGGCAGGCTTCGCCGCTGATGCCATCGTTGTAGCGGCCGATCCGGTAGACGTCCGGAGCCCCCAAGCAATGTCCGAGCTCATGGGCCAGCGTTCCGCCCGAGAAGTTGTCGATCTGCACCTTCGAGTTTGGCCACATCGGCTCGCCCCACTTGCAAACCGGCCCGTAGTAGGCCCAGGCATCGAAGTTTTTGCCCTCCGGCTTCTTCTTTTTGCTTTTGCGGACCCGCACCATCTTGGTCCGGTCGGGATCGGCGCTGCGGTTTTGATAGAACTCCAGGAGTGCGGCAGTGACCTCTTGGGCCGGGGTAGCCGGGCGAGTGGTCACATAGTTGTAGCAAATGAAGCGGGGTTTGGCACCGCGGTAGGAAGTGGTGGCGAACTTCAGGGCGCTCTGGTTCATCTTGCTCACCCGTTCCTCGCCTTCCGCCTTGTCCCTCCATCCGATCGGGTTCTCCCAGTAGTCGTATTCGCAGTAGTAGCCGTAGAAGTGGGGATCCTGATAGACGGTGTTCTCGTCCGGCATGGGCGTGAGCTTCGGCCAGGTGATGCCATTGCTGTAGGTCTTGAAATACTCCTCTAGGTTCGTCCCGGAGCCTGCGGACTTGCCGCTCCCGCCGCCGCCTCCTCCTTCCTGATGGGTTTCTTTGACTTGCTCCGTCTTCTTGATCGCCAGGCTGACATCACCGGCAATCGCGGTTTCCTTGAAGGTGATGGTGATCAACCCGACGGGGAATTCGCCGGTCGCCGTGGGCTGCTTGGCCGGACTGTAATCCGGAACAGGCGCCGCCTTGGGAGGCTCCGGTTTTTTCTCAGCGCCATTTACTGGCCCAGCCAGGCAAGCCAGCGCGATCGCCCATGGAATGGCGCTCCTTCTCAAGAACCTGCCAGCCTTCGTCGGATCGATCGCATCATTCATCCTCATCCGGGAATAATGAGCCGCTTTTGCTTGGCAAGCTGAATCCCGAAAATGCCGGTTTCAAGCGTCAAAGAGGGCCAAAATGACCACGCGGAGCGTGGTGAACGGGCTCCGCTTGCTCAAAGCGGTTTCCGGCCACTGGGAGCGGCATGTGGAGTACGGTGGCACGACACCGCTTTGGTTCGGGTTGGTGATGCAACAGTAAGCGGCTGCGAATTGCCGTGAGGGGCTTGGCCGTGCGGCGCCTTATTCACACTGCGGGAAAGGGCTACGGATTGGAGAATTGCAAGCGCCCCCGCAGCCAAAGCGGTGTCGTGCCACCGCACTCCATAACACGCACCCCGGATTCGGGATCTGCTGGAGAGCTTTGCTCCGGAATCCGCCTTAACTGAGCGCCATCCGGGGCTATCCCAAAATCCTTGAGCTAATCCTCTGACACTTCGAAGCGCTCGTCCCCTTTGATCAAAAACACAATCTCACCCTTCGGCCCGTGCACCTTGAAATGGGCGGCCAGTTCCGCCGCCGTTCCGCGGTGATAGGTCTCGAACTTTTTCGTCAGCTCCCGCGCCACGCAGCAGGGCGCGCTGGGGTGCTTCTCCGCCAGCAGCTCCAGCGTGGAGAGCAAGCGGTGCGGCGACTCGAAGAAGATGCTCGTGCCCTCGGTAGCCAGGGATTCTTCCATCACCTTCAAACGCCTGCCCTTCTTGATCGGCAGGAAGCCGAGGAAGCGGAAGGCATGCACGGGGAAGCCGGAGCCCACCAAGGCGGTGAGCACCGCGGATGGTCCCGGCAGCACCTCAAAGGGGATGCCGTGCTCGATGCAGGCCTGCACCACGCGGTAGCCGGGATCGGAAACGGCGGGCATGCCCGCATCCGTGACGACGGCGATGAGTTCGCCCGCGCGCGCCGCGTCTAGCAACTCCGGCAAGCGTCGTACTTCGTTGTGGTCATGCAGGGAGACCAGCGGCTTGCCGCTGATCCCTAGCTTGGAGAGCAGGGGAGCGGAATGCCGGGTGTCCTCGCAAGCGATGCGGCTGGCTTCCTTGAGAACCTCGATGGCACGAAGGGTGATATCACCCATGTTGCCGATGGGTGTGGGAACGAGGACGAAGCGGCCCGCAGTGGTAGAGTCTGCCATTTCAATGAAGAGGGCCGTTCAAGCCGACTGAAGCCGGCGCACCCAGTGGGCACCCGGTTAGAACCCGTTCGCGATCCGGGAGACTATGCTGTCGCTGGCGCGTGCCAGCGCGTCCGGCAGGGCGTTGGTGCGCGAGGTCTGCAGGTTGGAGTCCACGAAGAAGCGGCTGCTACCGGTGGAGACGCCGGAGGCCAGGACCTTCTTCTCGTCGCGGGCATCCACCAGCCTCCAGCTCAGCGTCACCGTGTTTTGCAGTTCCTCCGGCCGCAGGGTGTCGAGCCGGGTCGAGCGCAATGCCATGTAGTCGATGGAATGTACCGTCCCCTTCAGCACCGCGTCCGCCTTGTCCCAATTGGTGATCTTGTAAGTCCCATCCAGGACGATCGCGTCCGTCGCCGCGCTGGTGGCGAGTGCCTCCGCACGCGGGTGGAGCGTGTCGTTGTGGAACATCGGCACGCTGATGTTCTTTACATCACGGAGCACGGCAGGCTTCGCCCCGCCGAGTTGGTAACCGGCGCAGGAGCTGGCCAGCAGGGCCACGGGCAGGAGCAGAAGCGAACGCATGATGGTCGGAAGGGAAAGGTGTCCTTGGATCAATCGGTCAATCAGTTGCCGAGTTCGGCGAGGCGCTTCTTGGCCTTGTCATGGGTCGGGCCATAGGCCGATTGGCGGAGGACTTCCTGATAGTAGAACTTAGCCGAGCCGACATCCCCCTTGCGCTCGTAGAATTGAGCGATCTCGAAGGAGCGCTCGACGTCTTGGCCTCCGATGTTGGCGATCATCTTGCGGGCTTCGCCGACGCGGTGATGGCTGGGATACTGGCGGACATAGTCTTCCAAGGCCACCTTGGCGCGGTCGAGGTTGGCCTGGTCCTGGTTGCCGTGCTTGGCCTGATCCAGTAGGACCTTGCCGATCCGGAACTGGGCCTCGGGCGCCTCCTTGCTGTCCGGATACTGCACTACCAGCTCGCGGTAGGCGGCCACTGCCTTGGTGGCCCCGCTGGCATTGCCCTGGATTTCCCACACTTCACCGATGGTGAACTGGGCCTTCGAGGCCGTGGGAGAGCGTGGCGCGTTGGCCCGCACCTTGGCCAGCATGTCGGTAATCTTGTCGTTGGAGATCGAGGACTTCAGGCCCAGGAAGCTGGTCTTTACGTGGCCATCGGCCGCGGATTGGGCCATCGCAGCCTGGCGGCTCAGGGCCTTCTCATAGAGATTGCTGTTGTTGTAGCGGGTGATGAAATCCTGATAGGCCACAAAGGACTTCTGGATTTCGCCATCCTGCTCCAGCAGCTCGCCTTGGCGGAAGCGTGCCTCCGCGGCGTGCTCCGAGGTCGGCATCTCGTCCGCCAGCTTGTCGTAGAGCTTGATGGCCTTGCTGCGCTTGCCGTCCTTTTCCGCCTGTTGCGCTTGGCTGTAGAGGGAGCCGGCCAGTTCGTTGTTAGCCCCGACGGTGCCGATCAGGGGTGGGGCGTCGGAATCACCGCCGCAGGAAGCCAGAAACGCCGCCAAGGCGGGCACAACGAGAAAGCGGAATCGCATGGGCGCAAAATAGGGAGACCGGGAAGGCGGCGGAAAGCGAAATTCACGCGGACGGAGCCTTCATGCCCCACCCAGCTCCGCCGAGCGGCGGGCGGCGGCATGCACCGCCTCGATGAATGCGGAGCGCATCCCGTGCTTCTCCAGCTCGGCTAGCCCGGCAATCGTCGTCCCGCCGGGGGAGGCGACCATGTCCTTCAGGGCTCCCGGATGGATGCCGGTTTCCAGCACCATCGCGGCCGCTCCCAGCACCGTTTGGGCGGCCAGCTTCAGCGCCTCGGCCCGCGGCAGGCCAGCGCGCACGCCGCCATCCGCCATCGCCTCGATCATGATATAAACGAAGGCTGGACCGCTGCCCGAGAGCCCGGTCACGGCGTCCATGAGGGTTTCCGGCAGCTCGACCGCCAGTCCGACCGAGCCGAGCAACAACCTCGCGGCCTCGCTGTCGGTCGAATTCGCCGCCTTGCCGAGGCAAAAGGCCGCCGCACCCTTGCCGACCAGGGCAGGGGTGTTCGGCATGCAGCGGACCACCCGCACCCCGGGGTGGACCCGGGCTTCCAACCAGGCCGTGGTGAGGCCGGCGGCCACCGAAATGACCCGGAAATCGCCCGGGGGCAGCCATCCCAAGGCTGCCTCGGCGTGCTGCGGTTTGGTGCAGAGCAGGTAGGTGTCCGCCTCCATCGACGAAATGGTATCCACCACGTGCGCCCCCGTGGCGGCAGCAAAGGAGCGGGCTGCTTCCGGTTGGGGGTCGCAGCCGGTGACATCTTCGGCAGCAAGCGCTCCCGAGCGGATGGCTCCTTCCACCAGGGCGCTGCCCATTTTCCCACAACCGATTACGCCGAGTTTCATGTCCCGCGCAGACTAGGAAGCGGCCGGGGCGGGCGGCGAGCGTCATTTTCGCGGCGCCGCCCGGCTTCCGTGGCGCGGTCATTTTACTTGTGAGCGGCGCGGCGGGGGACATCGTCCGGGGCATGAAATATCTCGTGGCGCTCATCGCTTCCGCAGGTCTCACCGTGGCGGCGGACAAACCGGCCCCGAAGCCCACTACCAAGCCCTCCCCGGCTGAGAAAAAGACAGCGCCAAGCGACAAGAAACCCGCCCCGGTTGACAAAAAGCCGGCTCCTGCGCCCAAGCCCGCTCCGGTCGCTCCCGGCGAGAAGAAGAAGGAGGAGGCTGACGTTCATGCCATCCCGCCGGTGGAAGCAATGTTCTCGCCGCGGCTCAAGACCCTGCCCGAGCCGACGCCGGTGCCGATCGCGAAGGGCTTCTTCATGGCAGTGACGGCGAGCGACCCGAAGGCACAGCAGCATGTGCTCGACGGTATCTCGAATCTCCATGGTGGCTGGGACTTCGAGGCCTACCGGCATTTCTGTGCCGCCTTGCAGGCCGACCCGGAATGCCTGATGGCACACTGGGGCGTCGTCGTGTCCCTGATCGATCCCGAGCCCGACCTGGTGCCGATGCGCACCGCTGCCCTGCAACGCATGGTGGAGCTGGTCAATCGCGGTGAGGCGACGGTGGAAGCTGAGAACAAGGGGGAAACCAAAGAGGTGACCAAGGAGATCGGCACGGAGCTTGAGCGCTCCTACGCCTATGCTATCGCGGTGTTCTTCGACAAAGGCCCTGCGGCTTGTTCCGATGCCTTCCGCAAGATCTCCGAAAAATTCCCGAACGATCCGCAACTCAAGGTGCTGCAGGCTGCCTTCGGGCGCGGTGGCTACGATGACCAGGGCGGGGCGACTCCCGATCAAGTGAGGTCGGAGACGATTCTCAATGACATGCTCGCCAAGGACCCGGATCACCCCTTGTTGTTGCGGGCGTATCTGGCGATCCGGGCGGAAGCTCCGGATGTGCGCGGTGATCTGGAGCGGGCACGGCGGCTTTGCCAAGTAGCTCCCGGTTATGCGCCCTTCCTGCACATGCTGGGCCACTACGAGTTGCGGAATGGCAACATCACCCAAGCGGTGGAGGCCTTTTCGCAAGCCGGCGAGGCGTACCGGACTTGGATGAAGTCCACCGGTGTGAGTCATTCCGATTGCCCGGGCTGGGTGAAGTCCGAGTGCTATCGCGCCGCGGCGCTGGCCACCAAGGGCGATTACGCGAATGCTTTGGCCGTCGCCAAGGCAGTGGCGGCGATTCCGGTTCCGCCGGCGGAAGCCCGCCGCGAGGGTGCCCAGCTTCTGCTCTGGGAGGGCCGCACGCTTGCCGCGCGGATCCTGATGCGACGCGGGCTGCCGGGGGACACGGCGCTGGCCATCGCCGCGTTGCCGAAGCCGGATGATCAGAAGGTCTACGACAAGCGCACGCACAGCATCTGGTTCTATCAGGGGCTGGCCTTTGCACTCGAAGCGCGCAAGAAGATCGAGGAAGGCAAGCTTGAGGAGGCACGCCAGATTTCTTCCGCAATGACCTTGCACGGCGAGCGGATGGCCGAGAACCGCGACGCTGCGGCGGTGGCCGGCGAGCGCTCGGCATGGATCCGCGCTTTCAAGGCACTGGAAATCACCGCCAGCGAGTTGCTGGGCCAGTTGTCGATGGCCGGCCCGAAGGACAGCATTGGCTCAGCCTTCAACTGGTACCGCGCCGCGCTCGATCGGCAGACCCCGGCTTCCATGCTCATGCCTCCGACGGTACTGCTGCCGATGCAGTGCCGCTTGGCCGACTACTATCTTGCCACCGGCGAGGCGGAAAAAGCGGTGGATATTCTGCTCCAAGCTCATACTCCCGAGGAGCGTCTCCAACTCCAAGGCCCCGGCCGCTACACCCACGACTTGGAAATCCTGACCCGCCTGCAGAAAGCTCTGACCAAGGCCGGGCACAAGGATCAGGCTGCGGAGATCGCGGCGGAGATCGAGAAGGTGAAGTCGGAATGAGGCGTCAGCCCCGTCCGGCTGGCATGGGCTGAAAATGCAATTTTATGTACACGGGCCGTGCTTGCGCTGCAACGGCGACGGCGCGAGTGTGTGGTGATGAACCGTCGATCCTTCCTCTATTCCTCTGCTGCCGGTAGCCTCGCCCTTGCCCCATCCAGCCGCCTGATGGCTGCGCTGGCGAAGGACAATAGCTACCGCGCCAACATCGGCATCCAGCTCTACACGCTGCGCGATGCCTTGAAGGCTGATGCCGCTGGCACCCTGAAGAAGGTGGCGGAGGCGGGCTACAAGCAGGTCGAGCCCTTCGGTTTCCCGAATTGCCAGCCGCTGATCGACGGCGCGAAGGATGCCGGTCTGGCAATCAACTCCACCCACTTCGAGTGGGACAGCGTGATCAAGCCGAAGGATGAGGGGATGTCCGACTTCAAGAAGATCGTCGACCGGGCCAAGGAGCTCGGCCTGAGCCACATGGTGATCCCTTACCTCCAGGACGACGTCCGTAAGACCCTAGACGACTACAAGAAGATTGCGGCCAATGCCAACAAGGCGGCGGAAATCACCAAGGCCGCGGGCATCCAGCTTTCCTACCACAACCACGCCTTCGAATTCCAACCGAAGGAAGGAGGCAAGACCGGCTACGACATCTTCATGGACGAGTTCTCCCCGGACATGAAGTTCGAGGTGGACGTCTTCTGGATCAAGGTAGGCGGCCACGATCCCGCAGCCCTGATCGAGAAGCTCAAGGGCCGCGTCTCCCAGCTTCACCTGAAGGACCTCAAGGACGGTCTCAAGCTTCCGGAATACGGAACCATCCCACAGGACTCCTTCAAGGAGCTCGGCAATGGCATCATCCCGATGGAGCCGATCATCGAAGCCGCCGCCAAGGCCGGCGTGAAGCACTGCCACGTCGAGCAGGACTTCTCCCCGCATCCGCTGGAGAGCATCAAGGAGAGCGTGGACTACTTGGCGAAGCTGTAAGCGCCTGTTAGAGGCAGTCTAAGAGTAACGCCGGACTTCGTGCGTGAAGCCTGGTCATCCTTCACCGGCTGCCAGCTCCAATCTGGAGCTGGCGGCCGCGCTGCTGTCAGTTGCTCCCTGGCGCCGCACTTAAGGTCGGCCGGTGCAGGCGATTGCTGTCCTGTTGGTGGCGGCGGGCTTCGAGAATCGACCGCCGGGTCAGTAGTCCGACGAGCTTGGGCGAGTGCGAACGGTCCACAACCGGCAGGCGGCCGATGCCATGGACGATCATGAGATCCACCGCATCGCCGAGGAATTCGTCAGCATGGATGGTCACCGGATGCAGCACGCCGGCCTCAAGCACGGTGGAATCCGGTCGTGCTTCGAGACTGGCGAAGAGGTCGGCGCGGGAGATCACGGCCAGCAGCACGTCATCCGCATCGATGACCGGGATCAGACGGACATCATGCCAAGGCGAGCCGGGAGTGCCGAGCTTGCTGGCCAGATCGCTGACCGTTTCCTCGGGGCCGACCACCAGCGGCTGGGTCTCCATGACGCTGCGGACGCTTAGGCCGTGGAGGAAATCCGGTTCGTAGTCGCTGGGGATCCGCACACCGCGGCGCGCCAGTTTTTCGGTCATGATGGTCTCGCGCATGAGCACGCGGGAGACAAGCACGGCCGCGCCGCAGCCGAGCAGCAGGGGACCGAAGGAGTCCGCCGCGTGTGTGGCCTCATAAGCGAATGCCACCGAGGCGAGGAAGGCCCGCGAGGCGCCCGCGAAGGTGGCGGCCATCCCGATCAACGCACCAAGACCGATCGGGAAATCCGCCAGGAATGGCACCCCGTGGAGCAGGTGCGCGCAAAGGGCACCTGCGGCACCACCAACGGTCATCAGCGGAGCCAAGGTGCCGCCGGAGGTGCCGCTACCGAGTGCGATCCACCAAGAAAGAAACTTGAGAATGGCCAGCGCGGCGATCGCCTTCACCGCGAGATGACCGTCCAGGAGCATCCGCAGATTATCGTAGCCCACACCCATGGTGCGCGGCTCGATCCAGCCAATGAGGCCGACGGCGATGCCACCGATGGCCGGCCACCACATCCAGTGGATCGGCAATTTCTCAAAGCCATCTTCGAGCGCGTAGACCGCCTTCGTGACGATCACCGCGAGCAGACCGCAAATCGCGCCGATGCAGAAGGATCCGCTACCAAGCGCTAGATCCGGCGTGCGCTCGAAGTGGAAGGGAAACATCGGCAGTGGCTCGTGGAAGAGCGAGCGCAGGGCCATCGCCGTGCCTGCTGCCAAGGCGACCGGCAGGAAGCTGCGGCCACGGTATTCGAACAGCAGCAGTTCCACCGCGAGTAGCACTGCGGCGAGGGGCGTGCCGAAGATCGCTGTCATGCCGGCTGCGGCACCCGCGGCGAGCAGGATCTTCCGCTGCACCGGGCTGCTCGGCAGCCACTGGCCCATCAGTGAGCCGATCGCGCCGCCGGTGGCGATGATCGGACCTTCTGCGCCGAAGGGGCCGCCGGTCCCGATCGAAATCGCCGCGGAGAGCGGCTTCAGGATCGCGACCCGGGCGGAGATCCGGCTTTCTGCGGTGCCGATCGCTTGCATGGCCTCGGGGATGCCGTGACCACGGATGGCGGGACTGCCCCAGCGGGCCATCACCCCGATAATCAATCCGCCAATCACCGGCACGAAGACCGCCAGCGGCCCCCAGGTTTCAAAGCCGGGCGCGGATTCCGCGGTGGAGAGCGTCCCGTGGAAGGCGAGGTTCGTGCAGAGGCGGATCAGCAAGATCAGGCCCACGGCGGTCAGCGTGACCGCAGCCGCGATGAGCACGGCCAGAAGAGGAATACGGGCCCGCTGCCAGGCGGAGGCGAGGCGGGATTGCGGATGGTGGAGGCGGTGGACACCGGAGGTACCCACCGGCGTTTGGTTCGACGGCATGCGGCGGCAAATATATCGTATTGCGATATATTGCAACCGTGACGTCATTCTCCCCATTCGGGTACTTCCCTATGCTAAATAGTAGGTAAGAATTCAGCGCCAATTCACGCATTATCAGGCCATGCTGGCACAGCGGAATCACCCCGCCGCTGGCCTTGTTCATCCGTCACCACCAACCGATCCTCTGCCCTGTGAAAGCGAAAGCGCTGTATCCATTCCCGATTCCGGTGGTCGCCGTCCTCTGTGGCCTGGCGACCAGCTCTCTGCTCACCGGGACCGATGTCCCGAACTGGATCTGGAGCAAGGGCGGGGGAAAGACCGACCAAGTCATCTACCTGCGGAAAGACTTCGTGGCGAAGTCCGGTCAGAAGGCACGGCTGGTGGCCACCTGCGACAATGAGATGACCGTTTACCTGAACGGCAAGAAGGTCGCCGAGAGCCGCGATTGGGAGAACGCGAAGGTCGTGGACCTTAGCAAGCTTCTGATCAACGGCAACAACCTGCTGGCGGTGCGGGCCAAGAACCAAGGGGAGGGCAGTGCCGGCTTCATCGCCAAGATCGAGGTCCAGGACGGCGCGAAGAAAGGCGAGATCGTTAGCGATGCCTCTTGGAAGATTTCAGAGCGTGAGATCAGCGGCTGGCAGACCACGGCCAATGCCGGCGGGGCTTCCGCATGGGCTGCCGCGGAGATCATGAACCCAGCCGGGGAAGGACCGTGGGCAGGCACCATCAAGGCAGACAGTCTCGACAAGTCACTCGCAGCAAAGCCGCCCGAAGCCACCCCGGTGGCGGCGATCAAGGTCAAGGATGGCTTCAAGGTCGAACTGCTCTACAGCGTGCCGATGGCCGAGCAGGGCTCCTGGGTGGCGATGTGCTTCGATGACAAGGGGCGCATCATCGCGAGCGACCAATACGGCAAACTCTATCGCATCACGCCGCCGCCGATCGGCAAGTCAGACGTGGAGACCAAGGTGGAAGAGATTCCCGTCGATCTCGGTGAGGCGCAGGGCCTGACCTACGCTTTCGGCGCGCTCTACGTGGTGACGAATTCGGACAAGTATCCGCGCGGCCTTTACCGGGTGACGGATACCAACCGCGACGACGTTCTCGATAAGGTCGAGCAGCTCCGCGCCTTCCCGAACCAAGGCGGCGAGCACGGTCCCCATGCCGTCTTGCCCGGGCCTGATGGCAAGTCACTCTACGTGGTGTCGGGCAACCAGACGCCGCTGCCGAAGATGGAGGAGAGCCTCGTCCCGCTGCACTGGAAGGAAGACAACCTGCTGCCGCCGATGGTTGGGCACGGCTTCATGGCCGGAGTGATGGCACCCGGCGGCTGGATCGCGAAGACCGACAAGGACGGCAAGAGCTGGGAGCTCATCGCGAGCGGCTTCCGCAACGAATACGATGCCGCCTTCAACAAGGATGGCTCGCTCTTCACTTTCGACGCGGACATGGAGTGGGACTTCAGCCTGCCCTTCTATCGTCCTACCCGCGTCTGCGAGGTGATCAGCGGCGGCGAATTCGGCTGGCGCGCGATCTCGAAGAAGTGGCCGGTGCGCTGGGAAGACAGCCTGCCGCCGGTGGTCGATATCGGCCCCGGTTCGCCTACCGGCGTGAGCTTCGGCTACGGCGCGAATTTCCCGCAGAAGTATCAGGATGCCTTCTACATCTCTGACTGGAGCTACGGGAAGATGTATGCCGTGCACCTCAAGCCGCAGGGTGCGGGCTATGGCGCGGACTTTGAGGAGTTCATGTCCGCCAGCCCGCTGCCCTTGACCGATCTCGCGGTGAACCAGAAGGACGGCGCGATGTATTTCACGATCGGGGGCCGCCGCGTGCAAGGGGGCCTCTATCGCGTGACTGCCATCGGCGGGAAGGCTGCGGGGCCGGTAGCCGCCAAGCCGCCACTGCTCGACCTGCGGCACAAGCTGGAAGCCTATCATGGCAAGCAGGATGCAGGCGCAGTGAGCTTCGCTTGGCCCTACCTGAACCATGAGGACCGCTTGATCCGTTTCGCCGCTCGCATCGCGATCGAGCATCAGCCGGTGGCCTCGTGGAAGGACAAGGCGCTGGCTGAGAAAGATCCGCGCGCCTCGCTTCATGCTTTGATGGCGCTGATCCGCAGCGTCGATGGCGACAAGAGCGTGCTGCAGCCCGTTCTAGCAGCCTTGGGCCGGATCGACTTCGCGAAGCTCTCGCCGGAGGATCGCGTGACCTGGGTGCGCGACTTCCAGCTCGCCTTCTCCCGTCTGGGTGAACCGGATGGCGCGACTCGCTCAGCCTTGATCGAGAAGTTGAGCCCGCTCTTCCCGACCAAAGAGCCGATGCTTGATGTCGATCTCAGCGAAGTGCTGGCTTACCTCGGCGATGGCGCTTTCCTGCCGAAGGCGATCACGATCCTCGAGAATGCCCCCACCCAGGAGGAGCAGATCTCGCACGCGAAGAACCTGCGTTTCCTGAAGAACGGTTGGACCCCGGAACTGCGCGAGCGCTACTTCAAGTGGCTCTGCCTGCGTGCCCCGACTTACAAGGGCGGCGCTGGCTTCGCTGCCTTTATGCGCGAGATGAAGGAGGACGCTCTGAAGGGCCTGAGCGATGCGGAAAAGAGCGCCCTCAAGCCGGTGCTGGACGCGAAGCCGGACCTCAAGGAGCCCCAGTTCAATCTAACTGCCCGTGATCAGGTGAAGAACTGGACCGTGGCGGACATTGATCCTTTGCTGGCAGTCGGGCTGGAAGGAGGGCGCAACTACGAGAATGGTCGTAACCTCTTCGGTGCCGCGGCCTGCTTTGCCTGCCATCGCTTCGGCAGCGAAGGCGGAGCGATCGGCCCGGACCTGACCAGCGTGGCCGGCAAGTATAGCCCACGCGATTTGCTCACGAACATCATCGAGCCGAGCAAGGAGATCAGCGACCAGTATGGTCAGATCGAGATCACGATGCTCGACGGCAGCAAGAAGTATGGCCGGGTCATGAACCTGTCCGGCGAGGACATCATGTTCAACGTGAACATGATGGACCCCAATGCGATCGAGCAGATCAACCGCAAGAAGATCAAGTCGATGGAGCAGAGCAAGACCAGCATGATGCCACCGGGCCTGCTGAACACCTGCACGGACAAGGACATCCTGGATCTGCTTGCCTACTTGCTGAGCCACGGGAACAAGAACGATCCGCTCTTCAAGTAGGTCCCGCCAGGGCAGCTCGAATTCCCGAATGCCGGATGGAGTGTGTTGGAAAGTGGGCTCCGGCTGCGGCCGGGTTCCTTTCCCGCGAGCCATTCGGCATTTGCTTGTCGCCAGGCGGCGAGGACGGGGCTTTCATGGTTCCGCGTCTGAATCCAGCCGCGGCGCGCTATGAAAATCTGGATCCTGATACTGATGTGGGTGCTCGCGCCCGGCGGGTGCAGGCTGTTCTTCGTCGCCAAGAACGGCGACGAACTGAAGGGCGGGGGAGTCACCTTCCACGTGCCTACCGAGACCAGCAGCGCGACGAGTGGCAACGACGGGATCGAATTCAACGGCGAATCCGTGAAGGCGAAGACCGATGGCAAGACCCTCTCGGTGAACGAAAAGGACTACGGAGCGCTCAATTCTGGCGACGTGGTGGACCTGCGGACCAAGGGCAAGGTGCTGGTCAACGGCGCCGAGCGGACCCCCGTGGAACCCTGAGCGGGGAAATTCAGTGACATTTCTCTTTCAGGACGGTTGACGAGTTCCGCGGGCTGTGTTCAACCTCCGCGCGACGCAAGTTCCGAGGATCGGTGGCTGAGTGGTCGAAAGCACACCTTTGCTAAAGGTGCGTACCTCACAAGGGTACCGAGGGTTCGAATCCCTCCCGGTCCGCCAGCGTGTTTCACGCTGGAATCTTCCCTAAACAGAAACGGGAAGAAGTATGCCTGCGGCATCCGTTTTTCTTGCGGAACCGGAGGGTGAGAACCTTTTCGAGCACGGCGGGAAGGGTTTGAATGCTGTGGGAGCGTTAGCGCCCCATTCTTAACGGAGAAGCCGCAAACTGGCATGGCCCGGAGGACAATCCCTCCCCCTCCGCCAGCGTGTTTCACGCTGGGATTTCTCCCAATCAAAAGGGAGAACTACGCCTTCGTCATCCCCCGCTCCCGCGGCGGGGGGCCTGAAGACGATTTCGTGAAATCTTCCCAAACTCTGCAACAAGGGGTGGTGGATTCTTAAAAAGGTAAATGAAGGGTGGCTGCAACCTGATCGGCAGGCGGCACCGCCCGACTCCAACTCTCCGGAATCAACCCCATGAAACCACCATCCATCAAATCCTGGCTGCTCCTCTCCGCGCTGCTCACGCCATTGCTCCAAGCACAGGACGCGCCGGCAAAGATCCGTGAGATCGAGCAGAAGGTGCTATCGGAACAATACCAAGAGGGCGTTCAAGCCGTCATTGGATCGGCGCGGGAGGTCGCGGACGGAACTGGTCCGGAGCTTCTCGACAAGCGCATGCAGTGGCTTGCGGTGGTGGGCGGCCAGATTGGAGCGGAAGAGAGAATCGCCGTTGCCAATCGCGAGGACATGACCCAGAGCGCCGGAACGATCAATGATCTGGCGTGGAACATGATCACTTCGGCGGATACCTCTAAGCGTCGTCCGGACATTGCGCTGCGACTGGCTAACATCGCCATCGAACTGGGTGGCGAAGACGCGGATCTGAAGCCCAGAGTGCTCGATACCAAGGCGCGCGCCCTCTTCCTGCTAGGCAAGCGCGACGAGGCGATTGCCGAGCAGGAGAAGTCGGTCGCTTCGGCCACTGAGCAAGAGAGGCCCGGATTCGAGGCAACTCTCGCTGCTTACCGCAGGGCCGAGCCGCCGGAGGGTGCCACTTTGGCTGTTCCAGCCGTGGAAGCGGCTTCGGCATCGAAGGATCCGGGCCCGAAGCTGGACGACATTCTAGCCCTACAAAAGAGGGTCGAAACTGCCGAAAGGGAACGCTCTTCCAGCCTCCCACCCGAGGCCGTCCAGGCGAGGGCTGATTTGATTCGGGAACAGCTGGCCCGTATGTTTGCCATACTCGAATCCGCGGAAAGGAAAAGCTCCGCGAACACCCCGGGCGGAATCATTCAGAGTCCGATCGATATCGCTCGTGCTCGGGCAGATTTGAGGAAGCAGATGGATGAACTCGAGAGATTCGCCGGGCCGAAGGAAGCGACGAATCAGGGCGGTCTGTCCGCCGGCACCAGCTACATTTTGGAGAAACTCCGGAATATCGTCATTCCTTCGATCCAATTTGACGACACGAGCTTGGACGAGGCCGTCGACTTTCTGAGGAAGAAGTCCATTGAGCTCGATACGAGTGAACCCGATCCTGCCCGCAAGGGGTTGAATTTCGTGGTCCGCCTGCCCGCGGGAAAGCCTGCCGCTGCGGCGGGCAACGAGGCGCCTAAACCGGAGACTCCCCGCATCAAGGAACTCCGCCTTCGCAATGTCCCGCTGGCCGAAGCGCTCAGATACGTCTGCGACTCCACCCGCTTCCGCTACAAGGTGGATGATTTCGCGGTCACCCTCGTTTCTCTAGATGCACCCGAAGACCTCTTCAACCGCACCTTCACCGTGCCCCCGAATTTCGGGAGCTCACTCGTTCCGATTCAGGACTTGCTGAAGTTGTGCGGTGTTAAGTTTGGGGAGGGAGCCTCGGCGGTCCTGACCTCTTCCGGCATGCTGGTGGTCAGGAATACTCCGAACGAGCTGGATAAAATCGAAATGTTGATTGAGGCGGAGATCAACGGACGAGGCCGTGGCAGAGCCGCGGTTCGACAGGACACGGCACCCGCCACCCCGGTCGAAAGATAAAGGCCGCTTCCGGGACAAATCGACCTCCGCTTTTCCCATCGGCATCGGCCGGAGTCCTCCGGCCGATGCTTTTGCAGTTTGTCTTCCGGTCCCTCGGACTTTACTCCGTCTGCAGCGCATCGTTTTCCTTTTGTCCTGAGCTGACAGCTATGCCGAATGCCTTCCGCACCCACTCGGGAGAGTTCCATACTACCCGATGGTCCATCGTCATCGGTGCCCAAGGGCATTCGCTGGCGGATGTGAACGCCTCGGTGGAGTCGCTCTACCGGCAGTATCTCTCGCCGCTCTATGCCTATGTGCGGCGGCGGGGATACTCGCCCCATGACGCGCAGGATCTCACTCACGAGTTCTTCTCTCGCTTGCTGGAGAAAGGTTGGTTGTCATCAGCCCAGCCGGATCGCGGGCGCTTGAGGACATTCTTGCTGGTGGCGATGAAGCGCTTCCTGACAAACGAGTGGGACCGTGCGAAGGCGGAGAAACGCGGCGGTGCTTCGCAACTCGTGAGCCTGCAATCCGAGGAGGGCGAGCGCTTGTTTGCTGCCAGCGCTGCGGCGAGCTCGACCGTGCCGGATGAACTGCAGTTCGACCGCAATTGGGCGATGGTGCTGATGCAGACGACCTTGGATCACATGCGCCGGGAATACGAGCGGAGCACGCGACCGGGGGATTTCGCAGTGCTGAAGTCCTGTCTAACAGCCGAGCGCGGTGACATCGATTACGCGGCGATCGCTCGTGAGTTGCAGCTCCTGCCGGCATCGGCGCGGAGCTTGGTTCATCGCTTCCGCAGGCGTTTCCGGGAGATCTTCCGCGCGGAGGTGGCGGGCACGGTGGCCTCTCCCGGGGAGGTGGAGGATGAGATGCGGTCGCTAATTTCCACCTTGGGACAACGATGAGCGGAACCGCAAAAAAGGAAGATTCGGTGGCGGCGGAAGCAGTCGCGCTGGCTGCCTGTCCGCGCTGTGGCTCTCCGCTGGCGGGAGCTAGTGTGGACGGCTTGTGCGCGCGCTGCCTGGGGTCGCTGAACTTCGACACGCTCACGCGCATCGGAGGAGCGGCGGATGAGGAGTCGCTCGCGGTCCCGACCGTGGAGGAGCTAGCGGAATTCTTTCCGCAGTTGGATGTGCTGTCCCTGATCGGACGCGGCGGCATGGGCGTGGTCTACAAGGCTCGGCAGAAGTCGCTGCACCGGCACGTCGCGTTGAAGCTGCTGGCCCCGGAGCGGGCGGGGGATCCGATGTTCGCGCGGCGCTTTGCGAGCGAGGCGCGATCGCTTGCGGCACTCAATCATCCACACATCGTCGGCGTGCATGATTTCGGCGAAGCGGGGGGCTATTTCTATCTGTTGATGGAGTTCGTGGATGGGGTGAATCTGCGGCAGCTGATCCAGAGTCGGCGGCTGAATGCGGAGGAGGCCTTGGAAATCATCAGGCCCGTGTGCGATGCCCTGCAAGCAGCACACGACCGCGGAATCGTGCACCGCGACGTGAAGCCGGAGAACCTGCTCATCGATCGCAATGGTGTGGTAAAGATCGCGGATTTCGGGATCGCGCGGATGCTGGATGAACCGGTCGGGGAAGAAGCTTTCCCGGCAGTCTCGGGGCTTCCGGCTCTGCCGACATTGGCTGCGGTGGGGACACCGGATTATGCCGCTCCGGAGCAGCGTGTGTCTGCTCCCAGCGACCACCGTGTCGACATCTATTCCCTGGGCGTGGTGCTGTATGAGATGATCACGGGCCAGCGTCCGGGCAGCGGGCAGATCACACCGCCATCCAGGCGCGCGGCTGTGGACATGCGGATCGATGAGGTCCTGCTGAAGGCACTACAGGAAGAGCCGGATCTGCGCTTCCGGACCGTTGCGGAATTTCGCGAGCGCTTCGAGGAGGTGAAGGAGCAAATCGCGGAGAACTCGCCGGATCGAAAGCCCCGGACCAAGTGGACTCGGCAACGCGTGACGACGGCGGTAATTTCCATGGCTTTGCTGGGCGCTGTGGCCACAGCAGAGCTGATGATGAGGCACCCGGCCAAGCAGGAGGCCGGCCCTTCCGTTCCAGAGACGGTTGCGGAGCCTTTGTTAGAAATGGCGTCCCTGAAGGCAGCCTATCAAGCCTTCGAAGAGAACTTTGCCGCGCTGCAGGAGGCGCGGCAAATCCAGCTCGTCGGCATGCCGGACGGCAGGGTGGCCCCCCCGAATCAGGCTGAAGTGGTGAAGAAGCTGGAAGTTCGCGACGGGCAACTGCGGGCGACGATCTTGCGAATGTCGAAGGAGGGAAATTAGCGCACTTCTCTCAGGGCTTCGTCGTTCCGCTCACTTGAACCGGCCAATCGCGATGCAGATCCGGATTGAAGGACTTCACCTCGCCGCTCTTGAGATCGATAGCGATTACCTGAGGGACGGTGTTCTCGCCTTCCTCGGCCATCGGTGAATGCTGAGCTGAAGGATCGGGACCCAGCATCACCGCGTAGCGCTCACCCGGGAGCCATGCGCCCATGTCGGAAAGCGGCAGGGCAGTGGCCCACACCGGGGTGCCCTTCGGGCCAGAGATGCGGGCGAGTTGCAGGCGGCCTTGTTCACCGAGCCGATCGCGGGAGAGTACGAAGACGCTGTCCGGCTCCCGCCGATACATCGCGCTCTGTCCATTGGTGCCGCCGGAGCCTTGGGTCAGCAGGCCCGCCATCAAGAATTCCGGGCTTTCCGCCAACACGCTCGGATTTTCGAAGGTCAACTGAGCGCCGAGGAACTCCTGTACCGTCTTCAGCTCCGCCCGATGGAGCTTCTGCCGCCGGGGAGTGCTGAAGTCCATCTGCGGACTGATGACGTGGCGTTCCTGCATCATGGCCAAATCGGTCTCCGCGAGGAGACCCAGCCATTGACCGTTCTTGCCTTCCGCAGGTGCTTGGATCGCGAGGCCCCGGACCATCGCCCACCAGTCCATCCCGTTGCTGATGGATACTACCTTGGAGCCAAAGGTTTCCGGGCCTGCTTTGCTGGAGTCCTGGCTCTCCTTGTGGGGCGTGGCTTCAAGCGTCAGCGGATCGATCCTCACTAGGCGGGCATCGTCGAGCCGCACGATCATGCCGGTCTGTGGTGAGAATTTCAGCGGCTGCATCGATTCCGTTAGAAAGGTGCCGGCTTGGGCAGGCTTCGGCATCAGGCCTGCGAGCGTGGGATTGCGCGCCTCGATCTTTGTGGCATCCGCGACGATCTCACCATCGCTCAAGCGGATACCAATGAGCTCGGGAATCCGGGCCCAGAGGATGCCTTGTTCCATCCCCATCGCCTTGGCGTCGCCGTTCACCTTGGCCTGTTTGATTCTACGCCGGACCACCGGCTGGGCGGTAGCAGCGTCGAGTTCCCACAGGTCGATGTTGAGCCTGCCCTCGGTTCTCGTGCTGGAACTGCTGCGGCTGCTGGTACGGAAGATCCGCTTCTCCCACTGGCTTGTTAAATAATAGAGCCTGCCTCCCGTTTCGCCATCGGTCCGCACGACACCACCCATGATCTCGGGCGTGCTGAGGTGAATGTGGGTGCCGAAGAGCCCCCGCTTCCAAATGAGAAAGGCGGCGACCAAGACGAGGATGAGAACTACCGCGGGAGCCTTTTTCACCTTTTGGAGGGATGGATGGTTGGATCCGAGGGCAATCGCTTTCATGCCATCCGCCGCAGATCGTGACAATCCTGCAATTCCGGTGCGTCTGCTAGATGGTCGCCTGAATCGGTGGCGTTTTTGCCTCGCAGAAAATCCCTCTGGCGTCGGAACGAAGAAGGGTTGAGAAGTCGGGTGATTCTCCGCGTTTTTCCCACCCCTAGAACCATAACCCTCGTTCACGACCATGAGCCAGATCCACGCCTACGCCGCCACAAGCTCCAAGGGACTCCTCGAACCCTTTACCTACGATCCCGGCGAACTCGGTCCGGAGGAGGTCGAGATCCAGATCACCCATTGCGGCATCTGCCACTCCGACCTCTCGATGCTCGACAATGACTGGGGCATGTCGGCTTACCCTTTCGTCCCAGGTCACGAAGCGGTGGGTCGGGTGGTGGCACTCGGTGAGCATGCCAAGGGTCTCAAGATCGGGCAACTCGTCGGGGTAGGCTGGACGGCCTTCAGTTGCCTGTCCTGTCCGGAATGCATCGCCGGCGACCACAATCTCTGTGCGACCAACCAAGGCACCATCGTTGGCCGTCACGGCGGCTTCGCGGATCGCCTGCGGGTGCAGTGGATCTGGGCTCGCCCGCTTCCGGAGGGGCTCGATCCAGCGGTCACGGGGCCGCTGCTCTGCGGCGGTGTCACGGTCTTCACTCCGTTCTTGGCCTATCAGATCCCGCCAAGCGCCCGCGTCGGCGTGATCGGCATCGGTGGGCTCGGCCACATGGCCTTGCAGTTTGCAAACAAGTGGGGCTGCGAGGTCCATGCCTTCACGACCAGCGACAGCAAGGAGGCGGAGGCCCGCAAGCTGGGTGCCCACTTTGTTCACAACACCAGGAACGCCGACGCTCTCAAGAAGATCGCCGGCAGCCTCGACCTGATCATCTCCACCATCAACGTGCCCATCGATGTCCCGGGGCTTCTGAACACGCTCGCGTCCCACGGCCGCCTGCATGTGGTCGGAGCGATTCAAGAGCCGATGCCAGTGCAGGCCTTCGGCCTGATCTTCGGACAGAAGTCGATCTCGGGATCGCCTACCGGCAGTCCCTCGGCGCTGGATACGATGCTCGCCTTCAGCGCCCGTCACGGGATTGCGCCGGTGACGGAGAGCTTCCCGATGTCAAAGGTGAACGAGGCCATGGAGCATCTGCGCTCCGGCAAGGCCCGTTACCGCATCGTGTTGGAGAACGACATCGGCTGAGCCGGGGAAGGGGAGGAAGGGAAATTCCGGAGCGAGACGCCATCCCGGGCTTGAATGCCCGGGGGCGTCCATGGCGCTATCTTTGCCATGCGAGTCCTCGTGATTCCGGTCTGCGCCCTGTCTTTATTTTTGAATTCCTGCTCCCTCTTCAAGGACGAGGAGCCGAAGGAAAAACCGAAGTCCGCCCATCCCGTGTTGGTCGGGAGGGTGGCTTCGACCCCCCCGGGGGCTGATTTTGTGCTAATTGAAACCTATGGTGCTTGGAAAGTGCCCGATGGGGGGCTGCTGTCGGGGATTGGTAATGAAGGACGTACGTCGAATCTGGCGGCTACCGGGGAAAAGCTGGGGCAATATTTAGCAGCAGATGTTCGTTCAGGAGTGGCGAAAGTTGGGGATTCGGTATATTATAGGCCAATTGCAGAACCGGAGGAGGGTCCCGCCTTGTCCGCACCTGCTGCCGAAGGGCATCCCTCGTCACAGCTTGAAACACAAAAAGACTCGAGTGCAGAACCCGCAAAGCCATGAATTTCAAAACGATCGGCCTAAATTCGTAGTGTTAGGCGATAAATTTGAAATTTGGTCTTGCTTACAGTTCGGCATCCTTGTTAGGTTCTTCCTCGCAAAGGCTGTGCTCCCTTACATGTCCCGAAAGATGAATACTACAACCAGCCATGAAACTGAGCACCTCGGGCGCGTCCAGCGCCCAGCACGTCGATGCAGATCGTATCGCTGACTTCGTCATGTTAACGCAGCGTAGCTGCATTCTCAACCTGTCGAACGAACTCAACAAGGGTAACGTGTCATTCCCCCAGTTCTTCCTCCTGACCTACCTTTCTAGCGAAGACTATCTGACCATGTCGGATATCGCGAAAAAGATGGGCCATTCGACCGCCGCGGCCACTGGCCTCGTCGACCGATTGGAGAAGCTGGGGTATGTCGAACGCGTCCACGCCGCGGAAGATCGCCGCAAAATCATGGTCCGCATCACTAGCAAGGGTGTGGATCTGGTGAACAGAATGCGGAAGGAAATTGCCGCGGACCTCGCAGGAATTCTGTCCGAACTGGACGAAGACCAGGCAGAGGCCGTCGAGCACACGAAGCGTGCCATTCGGGCGCGCGCTATCGCGTGAGCGACGAGGCCGCCGATAAAAACCCCTAGGCGGATCGATCGCGCCTCCGTTACGGTTTGTGCCCGTGACGGAGGCGCTCTCTTTTTTAGACCCGATCAACCGGTTGCCCGGCTTCAAGGCGGCTTGGATCGGGCGTTTGGCTGGGGTGGAGACGACCACCGATCGTGATGAAACCTTGGCGCGGCTGCGGCCTCTCCACGAAGCCCGGGTACGAGCCGACTTCGGCGCAGAGCGCTGGTGGCGGGCCGAGCAGGTCCACGGCAAGGGCGTTGCGACCGTGCCGGGCGCGGCGACGATTCCGGGCGGCGACGGGCTACCGGTGGTGCCAAGTGCCGATGGTCTCGTGACCGGGACCGCAGGCGAGGTGCTGGGAATTTACGTGGCGGATTGCGGTGCCATCTGGCTGGCCGACCGAGGTACCGGAGCGGTGGGCTTGTTGCACTCCGGTAAGAAGGGCACCGAGCTGGGGATCCTCGAAGAGGGCGTAGCGCTGATGGCGCGCACCTACGGGACCCGGGCGCAAGATCTGGTGGTGGTCCTTGGACCATGCATTCGGCCGCCGAATTATGAGATCGATTTTGCGAAGGAAATTGCGCGGCAGGCGGCGGCGGTGGGTGTGGGCGAGTTTCACGACCTCGGCGAGGATACCGCCTGCGATCTGGAGAGCTTCTACAGCTACCGGATCGAGAAGGGGAATACCGGGCGGATGCTGGCCTTGATTGCAGGGGAGGGCGTGAGATGAGCGAGGAGGCGATGGTTTTGGATGCTCCGGCGAAGCTGAATCTTTCCCTGCGCGTGCTGCGCCGGCGGGAGGATGGCTTTCACGAGATTGACTCGGTCATGGTGCGGCTGCCTGGGCTTTGCGACCGGCTGAGCGTC
Organism: Haloferula sp. BvORR071; assembly: GCF_000739615.1. Classification (GTDB taxonomy): domain Bacteria; phylum Verrucomicrobiota; class Verrucomicrobiia; order Verrucomicrobiales; family Akkermansiaceae; genus Haloferula. Next base: position 35,661 of record NZ_BATP01000006.1, on the reverse strand, counting down.
CAGCCTGCGGCGACGGATGCCTTTACCTGCGACGATCCCACGGTGCCCGCCGATGGCAGCAATCTGGTGCTGAAGGCGGTGGCTGCCTACCGGGAAGCGACGGGGTTTGCTCAGCCGCTGGCGATTCGCTTGGAGAAGCGGGTGCCGCACGGCGCGGGGCTCGGTGGCGGCAGCAGCGATGCTGCGGCGACTTTCGAGGCGCTGGACCGCTTGAGCGGGAATCCTGTTGGCACGGTGCGACTGATGGAGGTTTCCGCGACGCTAGGCTCGGATATTCCTTTCTTCCTCGGGCCGCCAGTCGCACGGGCGACGGGGCGCGGCGAGACCATTGAGGCGGCTGCGGCCCTACCCGCTCTAACAGTGCTGCTGCTGAAGCCGAACTTCGGGGTGGCCACGCCGGATGCCTACAAGCGTTGGAAGGATTCGCGGGAGCTGCCGGGGATCGCCTACGGCCCGCAGGTTTTCTCGTGGGGCGAGTTGGTGAATGATCTGGAGCGCCCGGTGTTTGAGAAGCATCTCTTCCTAGCCGAGGTGAAGGCTTGGCTGGTGGCCAGGGAAGGAGTGACAGGGGCGCTGATGAGCGGTTCCGGTTCAACCATGTTCGCGGTGCTGGAGGATGCCTCGAAAGCTGATGGGATCATCACTGCAGCACGGGCGGAGCTCGATCCCACGCTATGGGCTTGGCATGGAGTCATCGGGGGTTGAGGGCCGTGCGGGCCTGTCCTAGGGTCCGGCCATGATTTTGCTCCGGGTTATCGCAGTCCTCTTGATGGTGGCTGGCACCGCCTTCGCGCAGAAGAAGCCGAAGGCTCTGCCGCCGCCGGCCGATGTCGCGAAGAATCTGGAGACCCTGCAGGGTCTGATCCCGGCGATCCTCAACGCTGAGAAAGAGCTGGAGAGTCTGCGTGCCGAGCTGGCGAAGGCGCCGACCGACGAAGCGAAAAAGGAAATCACGACGCGGGTGGATGCCCAGCGCGAGCGGGTGAACCAGTTGCGCTCGAACTTCCGGATCGTGGCAACGGGAGTGGAGGACAGCGCCTACCTGAGCGCCGCGGAGGAGGAGGCGAGCTTCGACAACGAGTTCAAGGATCTCCTCAAGCCGCTGTTCAACGGTCTTCGCGAGGCGACCTCCAAGCCGCGCGAGATGGAGGAGCTGCGTTCCGAACTGCGGGTGTGGTCGGAACGGCAGAAGGTTTCGAAGGCGGCGCTTGATCGCGCCAAGGTGGCTTTGGCCTCCGCGGAGAATGGCGATGTCAAAACCGAGTTGGATGCCATCCGTAATCTATGGACCAGCCGGGTGGACGAGGCGTCGAGCGAGACCCAGACCCTGTCGCGGCAAATCGAGGAGCGGGAGAAGAATACGCCCTCCGCCTTGGACATGATCTCGGGGATGCTCTCCGATTTCTGGCGTAGTCGCGGGCTGAACCTCCTGCTGGCCTTCGGCTCGGCTCTGGTGGTCTACCTGGTCACGCGGCGGATCTACCGCGGCGTGCGCAAGATCAGTCCGCTGCACCGCAAGCGCGGAAACGGGCTGATGGCGCGTTCCGCGGATCTGATCGTGGCGGCGGCCGCAGTGGTGCTTGCTGTCTTCACCGCCACGCTGATCTTCTATCTGAAGGGCGACTGGCTGATGCTGGCGATCACGATCATCTTCATTCTCGGCCTGCTGTGGGCTTCCAAGCGCGCGCTGCCCCCTTACATCGAGCAGATCAAGGTGATCCTCAACCTCGGTCCGGTGCGGCAGGGTGAGCGCCTGATCTACAGCGGGATCCCTTGGCGGGTGGATACGCTGAACATGTACTGCGACTTTAGTAATCCCGAGCTGACCGGGGGAACCATGCGCTTGCCGGTGAAGGATGTGCTGCCGCTGCACTCCCGCATTTCAGAGGCGAAGGAGCCATGGTTTCCGACCAAGGAAAACGACTGGGTGCGGCTGTCTGATGCGACCTTCGGCAAGGTGCTGCAGCAGACCCCGGAACAGGTGGTCGTGCTGCGTCTGGGTGGCAGCTTGAAGACCTATCCAACTGCCGATTTCCTGGATCAACGTCCGGAGAACCTGTCCCGCGGCTTCCGCGTCGCCACGGTTTTCGGCATCGGTTATGGACACCGCGCTGGAGCCACGAGTGAAATTCCTGAGGCGCTGCAGGAAAGCGTGCTGAGACACTTGGTTGAGAACTTGGGCCGCGAGCTGGTGCGCTCGGTTCGCGTCGAGTTCAATGCCGCGGGCGCGAGTTCGCTCGATTACCGGGTGATGGCCGACTTCAATGGCGAGGCGGCGCAACGCTTCTCAGCGCTGGAGCGGATGATCCAAGCGGCTTGCATCGACATATGCAATGAGAGGGAATGGGACATTCCCTTCCCGCAGATGGTGATTCACCAGGCCACGGTGTCTTGACCAGGCATCCCACGATACGGCTTGTGGCCGCGGAAGTGCGACGGTCATAGACCGACGCTACAGGGTGGCGCGACATGACCCCCGGACACTAGAGGGGGGAACCGTTCCAGTGGCCGAGGGTCTTAATGTCCCGTTGTTTGCTTTGGGGGAGCTGTGCAATTTCCCTTACGCGGACGACTATGTCCGATTTCTCCCCCGTCTGGTATTACGTGATCGCGGGACATTGCGAAATGCCTCACGGTGCTTGCCGGATCACCCGCAGGCGATAGAAGCGGCGGATCTGGAGTGGCGATGGATCGGTGATGGTCAGGTAACCGTCGGGTGAGGGCTGGAGGGACGAGCTGGTGGAATTGAACAGGATCACCGGGTTCGACCAATCGGAGAGGTTGGTGGTGGCTTCGACCTGATAGACCAAGTCGAAGAGGGCGGGATTGTAGCGGAAGCGGAAGCTGGCACTGCCGCCGTTGCGGACGAGTTCCGGAAGACTTACCTGTCCGGCTCCGCTGGTGCCGAGCGCATAGCGGAGGAGGTTCGGGACACCATCGCCGAAAGGTGCTGCATTCTCCCCGGAGATCGCCGGGTTGCCGAGTTGGGCCGGGGTGAAGGCAGCGGCTTGCCACGCGGCGAAATGGGTGGGAGCGCCATCGAGGCGGACTTCGAGGATCTCCGCGTTGATATTGCCTTGGCCGAGATTCACCGTGATGGGCACGCGGGTCAGGCGGGCGTTGGAGACGAGGGACCACGTGCGACCATTGAAGAACTGCCCGCCAGCATCATCCGGTGCGAAAACCTGCGGAGCGGATTCGACGAGCGCCGCCTGCCAATCGCTGCCGGGCGGCAGCAGGAGGCCGCCGCGGAGACGGTCGCCGGCTTGCAGCGAGGCTAGATCGAGATAGAGCGTGAGGCTCGAGATCGGCCCGCTGAGTTGGTCTGCGACCAAGGTGCCGTTGCCAGCATTGGCGGTTTGCGAGAAATCCGGCGACCCGGTTTGAGAGAAGACGAAGGTCGCTGCCAAGCCCGAGAGGGAGTCCGCATGGAGGATGCCGCGATCCACGAGGAGGCTGCCGCTGCCCGTGAGTGCACCGCTGTGGCCGTAGCCGCTGAGCGAGGTGCCGGAGGCCAGCTGAATCGCGCTGCCAAGATTGCCCGCCAACTCCAAGCTGCCGTTGTCCACTTGGATCGCGCCGAGATAGGAGGGGCTGTTTCCGGAGAGCCGGAGGACACCGCCACCGCTCTTCACCCAACCGGAGTTGCCGGAGAGTGTGCCGCCAAGTTCGAGGTGATTGTCGCTGCCATCCACGTGGAGGTCGCTGGCACCGGCGAAGGCGATTGGATTGGTCACCTTGGCGTAGTTCTCGCTATTGCCCGGATCGTAACGCAGGGCACCGAGCACCCCCATGCCTGCACCTTCGACGACGCCGCTGCGACCCATGCCGCTGAGTTGAATCGGCCCTCCGAAGGCATGGAGGCCCGGTTCTTCGGGAGTGCCAGTGGAAGTCAGGCGGAGTTGTCCACCTGGACTTACGGTTACCGATGAACTCGCAGTCATGGTGGCGGGAGCGCTGACCGCCAGCACGCCTTGGCTGATGAGGGTAGGGCCGGTGTAAAGCTTGCCCTCACCTGTTAGGGAAGCGAGGCCGGGTCCGGTCTTGGTCAAGCCGCCGCTGCCATTCCAGACGGTGCGCAGCCGCAGCGCGCCGAAGTCCTTGTTGCCGACAATGTTGTTCACCTCAACGGTGAGCGGCGAATTGAGGGTGCATTGGGAGGCGAGTTCAAACTCCACCCAGCCGGTGCCCGAGCCGTTCACGCGGAGCAAGGCGTTGCCCTGCGCGGACTGGAAACTCAGCGGATTCACCACGAATTGGTCGCGCACGCGGTTGCGGAAAGTGGTGCTGCCCTGCTCGAAGACGAGCTCGCCGACGGTGGTCGCACCGATCAGATCGATATTCCTGTCGCCGCTCGCCGGAGCGAGGATACGGGCACGGGCGCCGCTGCTGTTGGGATAGGGTGGATTAGTCCAGTTGGCATCGACGTTCCAACTCTCGCTGCCGCCGGGAATGAACTCGGCGACCAGTTGCTCCGGCTGGAAGGAGGCGGCGAGCAGCGCGCTCCAAGTGCCGTCGCTGAGCCGCGCGCGGGCTTTCACGGTCAGGGCGGATGGCAGCGTGAAGGGGGCGGTGTAAAGCGTGCTGCCAGCCGCCGGATTGCCAGTGGCCGGGTCGGCCGGATCGCTGCCATTGATGGTGTAATAAATGTCACCCAGCGGTGCGGTGATGGATAGCGGCTGGGCCGGCGGGAGGATGCCGCCGTGCTGGCTGAAGGTCGGGGCATCGAGTGCCGGATAGAGATTGTTGGCACGCAGTTCCTGGATCAGGCCGCGACTGTCCGTGGAGCTGTTAACGATGGGAATGTAGTAGTTTACCGTGAGGTCGCGCTCGACCAGCCACGAGTCCTCGCGGGTGAAGTAAATGCCGCCCGGATCGCTGGCATGAGGAGCCGGCGGATAATTGTCGGAGTCCAGGTTGTTGAGTGGCACCGGCTGCGCAATGGTGCTGCCGTAGGGTGTCTTGTCCGCGGTGTCGCCCCAGCGTGCGGACTCGGCGACGATGGCCTTGTCGATCTGCGCGGCGATATTGAGATAGCGGCCGCCGCTCTTGGCCACCGTGAGCGCGCCACCATCGAACATTGCCTTCTTGACCCGGTCCGCGAAGATCAGGCGGAAGCCGGGATTGAGCCGCAGACGCTGGAATAGCGTGCCGGCGGTGTTGTTGCCGGGATTGGTGCTGTAGCGGTTCCAAGTGAACTTGTTCAGGGCAATCTCCTGATCCCAGACGGAGAAGCGGAACTTGCCATCACCACTTATCGCGTTGGCTGCGGCGTAGCCATTGTGATGCGGCCAGTCCTCGGCATCGCCGTAGAAATGCAGGATCATGTAGTCCGCGAAGTTTTCCAGATCGATGTAGGGCTGAATCGACGCGAGGCCGGCGGGGGTGGATATGTTTGCTGAGTTCGCAATCGCCATCATCTGGGTCCACCGCGGGCTGCCGGTAGCGAAGTCGGCATTCACCTCCCAATCCTCGGACCTACCGCCGAGGTGTTCCGCGTAGAAGTCATCCTCCAGCCGTTCGGTGAAATCATGGAGTCCGAAGTAGAGCCCGTTCACGTAGAGGTGGACGTAACGGCCGTAGCTGGTCGGCTGGCCCATGTCCCCGAAGCTGCGCTTCATCCACACGTCGCGCATGTACTGGGCATCATTCGGGCGGTAGCGCGGGGAGTCCCAGCTGACGAGACCCCAGCTGTCGCTGAAGCAGGCACGTAGCACCAGCTTGTTGAACTTGGTGACCGGCGAGTTCGGGAAGAGCGGGAAATCGAGCTTCGGGATGCCGATCGCAGAGCTGAAGGTCAGCCGCAGCGAGTGCTTCTGCATGCGCGCCGGGCGGCGGCTGGCGTTGCCTTGGATCTCCACCTTGCAGTCGGTCTGGAAGCCTTGGCTGCCATCGACCGGCAGATACTCCACCGAACATTCCTTCTCCACGCGGTCGAGTGGACTGGCATAGATGCCACCGGGCGGCTCGATGAAGTCGGCCATCGGCATGTTGATCGAGACGCTGGGAATATCCAACAGCGCGTCGCGGATCGAGTAGCCGGGCAGGGTGCTATTCACCACCCGCGGGTCCATCTCGTAGTCGGATGGCACGGTTGCGCCGGCATCCGAGCTGTAGCCCCAGTTCGTGGGCCAACCGGGGGGATTCGCCGGCTGGTGGGCGACATCATTGACGAAGACGTAGCTGTGGGTTTGCACCGCTTGTGAGAGCCAGCCGCTGCGATAGGAAATCGCGCGCAGCTTGCTGGTAGTAGTCACGGAAATGGGGGCACCCGAATAGATGGTGCCGGTCGTGACATTCGGCTTTGATCCATCCGCGGTGTAGCGGATCTGGGCCAGCGGGGTGGGGCAGCTGAGGCTCACGTTCTGCGCCGTGTCGTAGAAGCCGCGGCCCACCCAGAAGGCGGGGGGGGCGACCACGCCCTCGTAGCCGCTGCCATTCGCCGCTCCGGGAGTCGGTGGCGAGAAGTAGCGTAGCGCTCCGCTGGTGGGATGGCGGCCGTAGGAGACATCCGTGAATTGCGCGGGGAAGCCGGAGGAAAACTGGTCGTCGATACTGCCGTTCGGACGGCTGAGCGCGAGATATTCGCCGTCGGCGGAGAGAGCGAAGTTCGTGTGGAGCTTACCCATTGCATCCGGCACACCACTGCCCGAGGCGAAGACCACCAGATAGGAGTTTGCCCCGATCTGGACGGAGGGGAAGACCCACTTGCCGGGCTCCAGCGCGCTATCGGTCAGGCGATAACCCTGCAGGTTCACCGGCGAGGGATTCGGGTTGTAGATTTCGATCCAGTCCGACTCGTCGCCATTGCCATCGCTGAGGCCGGTGCCGTTGCTGGCGAGCACCTCATTGATCCTCAGCGGTAGGGGGAAGGGAGGGTGATCACTGGAGTTCTTCGGGTTGGTGCCTTGGGAGATCTCGAAGGCATCGTCGTAGCCGTCATGATCCGAGTCGGGATCATTGGGATCGGTGAAGTACTGCAGCACTTCCTCGCGATCGGTCAGGCCGTCGCCATCGCTGTGGGCGCTGAGCGGATTGGTGAAATACTGCTTCAGCTCCGGACCGTCCCAGAGTCCGTCGTCATCGGTATCGTGATTGAGTGGATCGGTGCCAGCTTGCAGTTCCTCCAGATTGGTGAGGCCATCATTGTCCGGATTGCCGCTGGCGACTTGATTCAGGTTCTGGAAGTGCAGGAGTTCCCATGTGTCGTCCAAGCCGTCGGCATCGGAGTCATTGACCACCTGCAGGGTGAAGATCTTTTCGAACCAGCCCGCGTTGGCATCGGTGGAGCGGATGCGCACGGAGAGAATCTGGCCATTGTTGTATTCGCTGAGTTGCCGCTCCACCACGAGGGTATTTCCTTCGATGGAAAAGTCGGCGTTGTTGTCTGAGCCCAGGCCTTCGGCGAGCGAGTAGGTGAAGGTGTCAGCCGGGGTGGGATCGGTGGTGCTGAGATTGCCGACGACCGTGCCTTCCACCGCTGTGCGTGCGATCGTGCTGCCCGCGAGCGCGATGTCAGTCGGTCCCGAAGGTGGCGAGACGGCACGCAATTCGAAGCCATTCACCCCGAAGAGCTGGACGTGGGTGCCCGCAGCATAGGAGTACGGTGTGTATCGTACCAAAACATCCTGCCCGGCTTGTGCAACCAGGTTGAAATTGATGGTAGAGGGCAAGGTGGCCGGATCTTGATTGCCGGTGCCGGTGTAAGTCTGCGCGGAGGCCGGGGTGCCGCCGGGGCTACTATCTGTCATCCGGAACGGGCCGCCGGAAAGAGTGGTGTAGCTGGTGCCACCGTTGGTCGAGTATTCGACGATGAAGGGCGTATTGAGATTCTCGGTATCGTGGTGGTAGGACCGGTAGGAGTAGGGGCCGGTCGGGAGCCCGGTGAGGCGGAAGATCATCCGCGTAGGCAAGCCGGTGACACCATCATAGTTGCCGCGCCCGCCCTCCGCGGTGCGGGTATCGATGCCGATGAAGTCCGTGAGGAGATCGAGCTTTTGGCCGACCCAATAGGCGTCGTTCCCTGCAGTCCGGTCGATCATCTGCTGGACATGGACATTCGTTGTGTCCGGCCAGGTGACCTTGAGGGAGACCGTGGTGTTGAACGCGCTATAGGTGCGGGCGGCCAAAAAGTCTGCGGCGACCTCATGGCCCGCGTTGTAGGGCTGGTAGCCGCTCATGTTGTGCGGGCCGCCTTCCTGGTTGGTGGAATTAAAATCTACCAACAGATCCGCGCCTGCCGCAGGGCGCGCGATGAGTGCAGCGAGAAGCGCCGGCAGCAGGGCGGCCGCTGGGCGGAAAACGGAGGGCATTTCGGGTTAGGCTTGGGTTTTTCGGCCACGTGACGAGGGTGTCACATTGGAGAGAAGAGCCCATTTGTCACCCGGCGGCAAGATGGAATCTGTCTGACAACTTGGGGATTTTACGGAAGCCCCGGGCGTGGTGAGCCCTCCGGGCCGACCGCCCGGGCGAGAGAAAGTGCCCAACCCCCGCGCTCCGCGAGGCCGCCTCAGGCGTGGTGGAGCAGGATCGAATTCGCCGCGAAGTGGTCGGAGAGAATGTCCGACACGATCACCAGCGGGGTGCCCTGTTTGACCAGATCCGCTTGGCGGAGCATTTCGATCGCCCGCTGGATGGTCTCGTCAATGGTGGCGGCAAAGGGCAGCTTGAATGCCTCGATGTTGCGGGTCAGGGCAAGCTGGCGGCAGACCCGGTCCTTCGGAGTGAAGGCATAAAAGCCATTGGTGCGCGGGCGCAGCATGGCTGTGTGATTCGCCATCACGCCGCGTCGGGTGAGGACGATCAAGCGGGCATCCGGCAGGGTGTCCACCAGGGTGACGGCAGCGCGGGCGGCCTTCTGGCGCTCATCGCGCAGCAGCACGCACTGGCCGAAGCCGAGGCCGCCGGTGCGCTCGATGCGCATGCTGATCTTTACCAGCGCCTCCACGCAACGCAGCGGATGCAGGCCCACGCTGGTCTCGCCGGAGAGCATCAGAGCATCGGCCTCTTCGTAAGCGGCATTCGCCACGTCGGTGACCTCCGCGCGGGTTGGGGTGGGATTCTGAATCATCGACTCCAGCAACTGGGTGGCGACGATCACGCGCTTGCCGAGTTCGTGGCAGCGCTTGACCAGGCGACGCTGGAGGATGGGAAGTTCTTCGAAGGCGACCTCGGTGCCGAGGTCACCGCGGGCGACCATGATCACATCGGTCGCCTGGATGATGGCGTCGATGTTGCGGATGGCTTCCTGGTCTTCGATCTTCGAGACGATCTGGGCCCCGCCTTCCAAGGCTTCCACGGCGTCACGGAGTTCGCGGACGTGGGCGGCATCGCGGACGAAGGAACCGGCGATATAGTCGGCGTCGCACTCCACGGCGAGGGCGAGATCCACGCGGTCCTTGTCGGTAAGGGCAGGCAGGTTGAGACGGGTGCCGGGCAGGTTGATATGGCGGCGGGAGCCCATCTTGCCGGCGGTCTTGACCTCGCAGATGATGCGGTCGTCCTTCCGGACTTTGATCTCCATCAGCATCGTGCCGTTGTCGACGACGAGGGTCCGGCCCTCCGCCACGTCGTCCATCAGCCCGTCGTAGTTCACGGTGGTGGACAGCGGGAGACTGGGCTCGGCGGTGGATTTCCGGAACTCGACCATGTCGCCGATCTTGAGTTCGTAGGGCTTTGCCAGATCGCCGGTGCGGATCGAGGGGCCGGTCAGATCGAAGAGGACTGCCACCTGGGCCGAGCGCTCGGCCGCGGCGCGGCGGACCCGGCGGGCCATCTCGCGTGCCCAGTCGTGCTTGGCGTGGCTCATGTTCAGGCGGAACACGTTGGTCCCGAGTTCGATGAGCTGGCCGATGGTCTCTTCGGCTTCCGTCGCCGGGCCGAGGGTGATGATGATCTTGGTTCTGCGCGACATGGACGGGACGGATTCTGGAAGGTGGGGCGACGGGAGTCGAGCAGGGAGACCTGCATGTACTGTGCCGGAATTGTGGCCGGGAGGATGAGCGGGATTACTACTCGGGTGCCATTGGACTTTGGGCGCCCTTGCCAAGTTTCCGGGGCGGTTAGCGGAATGGAAGCTACGGATGCAGGCTGCAATTGCGGCGATGGATGGTCCCGTCTTCACCTGTTCTTCTCACGGGGCTTCTTGCTACCCGCAGGAGGCCGGCGGATTCTTCCGGCATGAAGCTCGTATCTTGCCTGTGGTGTTTCCTCGCCGCGCCACTGTGGGCAGAGGTCAAGGAGGAGAGCGTGAGATATGCTGACGCGGACTTCCGGGTGGTAAGGCTGGAGCCCAGTCTGGTCCAAGTGGCGTGGAAAGACGCCCAGGGTGAGCCCTACCGGACCTTCGACAAGGTGCAGGCAGCCTATGCCAAGCAAGGCAAGACAGTGAAGTTCCTGATGAATGCCGGGATCTTCGAGGCCGGGGGCATCCCCTCCGGGCTGCATGTGGAGGGCGGCAAGCAGCTGCACCCGCTCAACATCGCGGCGGGGCAGGGGAACTTCTTCCTCAAGCCCAACGGCGTCTTCCTGATCCGCAAGGCTTTCGGAGGCAAAGACGTCGAGCAGGCCTACATCCACGAAACGGGTACCTTCGCGAATTGGGAGAAGCCGATGCCAGCGGTGCGGCTCGGAATCCAATCCGGCCCCCTGCTGCTGGATCAGGGCAAGCGCCATCCGACTTTCAAGGAGGGCTCACCTAACAAGAAGCACCGCAATGGCGTGGGGATCGATGGCGAGGGCCGGGTGGTCTTCGCGATGACGGCGAAGGACCAAGAGGTGAACTTCTGGGACTTCGCGGGTCTCTTCCTAAAGCTCGGCTGCAAGGATGCCCTCTTCCTGGACGGGGACATTTCGCAGATGGCGGTGAATCCGGACAAGCCGGTGGGGAGCAACCGCTTCGCCGCGATGTTGATGGTGGCGGAGTAAGCTGCCGCGCCTAGCTCAGAGATCCTTCTTCTCCAGAAGCCGTCGACAGCGTCCTGCCGCGAGGGCTCCGCAAAAAGCTCCGGTGAAATCCGCAGTCAGGTCCGCGGCGTCGTTTCCGCTGCGCTCCGGCACATGCGTCTGGTGCCACTCGTCGAGTGCTCCTATCAGGAGGCAGAAGAAGATCGAGCACAGGGCGGCGCGTTCCCAAGGCCAAGCGGGCCTTAGTCTCTGGAAAAATGCCGCGGCGGAAATCCCCCCGAGGAAGAAGTAGCCGAAATGCAGGACCTTGTCCTTGTTCTCAAACTCGGGTCCCGGTGGCTTGGGATGCGATTGCGAGGACAGCCACCAGAGGACTCCGAACCACACGGCTACGGCCGCGAGCCAAGTCAAGGGATGACGAAGGACGCGGTGCACGGAGGTCTTTCCCGGATTACTGCTTGCGCAGCTCGTCTTCCAGACGCTCTGCCAGCCACTGCTTCATCATCGACTGGTAGTTGAGGAAGCGCGAGCGGGCAATCCGCTTGATGCGGGAAAGCATGCGGGGATCGAAGCGCAGGGTGATGGTGGTCGACTCGCGCGAATCCGGCTCGTGAACGGAACCGGACATCAAGCGGGCATCCAGCTCGTGGGTATCCCAGAAGCGGGCTTCGGCTTCCTCGTCGTCAAAGGCCGGGATGTCCGACCAGCGGGTGATGGGCTGCATGGGCTGGCTCATTTGAACTCGGCGTATTTCCGCTCGTAAAAGCGCTGTTCGCCCTCGGACATCGGGCGTGCGGTGATGACGCGGGTCCGTTTCCCGTCGGTCCAGAAGCACAGGAAAAGGTAGCGGTCCGCCACGGTGCGCCCGAGGGCGTAGTAGCGTGCGTCCTGGCCGTCCTCCTGGTCTGGGAGCAGGCGTACGCCGAAGGGATCCTCGAGGGCTTCTTCGAGCTCCCGGGGCTTGGTGGACTTCAGGTCGAAGTGGACGTCGATGAGGTCGAGTTCCATGGAAAACGGTTGCGGGCCGGAGAAAACACGAGTTGCGGGAAATGGGGAAGCGGAAAGGACGCGGAAAGCCGCTTTCCACGTGCTTTCCCTATCGTGGAAATCCTTTCAGGCCAAAGGAGGCCTCTCAATTGTCCGAGAAGAGGTCCACTTGCAGCCGCTCGGCATACTTGGCGGAGATGCGGAAGGGGTAGGGATCCTTGTCCACCCGGCCGTAGTAAAACTCGGAGCCGATGGGGCCGCTGCCGGGGCCGAGGGTCAGAACATGTTGAAGCACTCCTGTTACCTCCGCGGTTCCATTGGCGTATTCAACTTTGTTCGCCGTGATTCCAAAGCGCAGGGTCGGGTCGGCCAAGGCTTCGAGAGCCTTGGGATCATCGGGAGCCAGCCACTCTTCCACCTGTAGCTCCAGCAGTGCCTTCAGCAAGTTGTCGGCGCGGGCGGTCACCAATTCGGTGCTGCGATCCTTGAGATCCTCGCGGACGGTGTTCCAGGTTTGGGTGACGTAGGTGTATTCCAGTAGCAGGTCTGGCTTCCCGGCCATCGTGCGCTCGATACCTTTGACATCGGCCTCGGACATTGACCACGGGTAGGGCGGCCGCCACTGCCAGAGGCGGGTGTAGATATCGCGGACCACCTCGTCGCTGATGCTCATGACCGAGGTAGTGCCCGCGCGCATGGCGTACCAAGAGCCATCGGGGCCTTGGCCGAAGAGCAATTCGAAGCGATCCGAGCCGAAGGAGACGAAGGTCAGAGAGATCGCGGGGCGGTCGAGGCCGTAGGGGGCGAGGTTGGTGGCCGAGTCAGTCTCGAAGCCCTCGACCTTGGAGCTGGTCAGCGCGGTGACCATGCGGATGAGGGTGACTGCATTGGCCTTCTGCTGCGGGCCGCCGCGGGTGTCACCGTAGAGCCAGTCCGCGCCGAGCTTTTCGCGGCTCAGCAGGATTTCCGGGCCGGTGGAGGGCTTGATCAAGATGCCCTGCAACGACTCGACGTTGATCATGGTCAACATCGGGTCCCGCAGCTCGTTGATGGTGTCCGGGATTTCGGCCAAGGAGACGAGGTCGTCCTTCGGCGGCGGCGGCGGGGTAGGGAGGCCTGCGGTTTTCGGTGTAGCGGGTAGGCTGGGAAGCGGCTTGAGGCGGAGCTCGAAGACGGTGTCGGGCCGGTCGCTCACGGTGGCGTAGACGGTTTCCGCTTCCGGCGAGGCCGGGGGCATGATCGTCAGGGTCGTCTCCGTGGGCACGGAGAAATGCTTCAGCGAAAACCGCTCGCGGCCGTTCGCGCTTTCCTCGGGCAGGGTCACTTCCGAGCGGTCCTTCACTTGCACGGCGCGAAGGTTGAAGAGGTCGCTCAAGAGCTTGGTTACCGCTGTGGCATTGGTCTTCCGGTCCAGGGGCTTGGTGATGCGCCAGGGAGCCTTCGGAGTGGCGTGGGCAAGCACCAGCTCATCCTCGCCATTCTGGATCCGCACGGATTCCAGGGCCAGCGGGTCAATGTAGAAGGGGTGGTGGTCGCGCAGGTGGCGGAAGCCGTCGCGGAAGAGGGAGTGGATGTCACCGGTGCCGACGTAGGTGTCATCGCTGCGGCCTGGATCGAGCGGCTGGATGAAGACGGTCTTGTCCTCCTGCCAGCGGTCGCCTGGCTTGGGCTTGGCCTGTTGCGGATCGATGTAAACCCACTTGGTGGTGTGGCCGAGGAAGTAGTTGGCGAGCAGGTTGCCGGCATCGTCCTCGATTCTCACACCGATGATGCCTTCCTTGAGGCCGGCCTTGGCGGTGTCCAGCTTGCCCTTCGGGATCACATCCACGACCTGCGTGCCGAGCGTAAACTGGACGATCAGCTCCGCGGCCCGCTTGTCCATGCGGTCCTTCCAGAGCTTCTCCTTCACCACCTTCTCGTCGCCGCCTTTGGCTGCATCACCACGGTTGACGCGGCTGCATTCGGCGATCCATTCGCCATTCTCGAAGACGCAATCGACGAGGAAACCATTGCCGCCGAGCTGGATGCGGTGGGGCTTCGCCTTGAGAGGATCGAACTTGTAGAGGTGCTTGCCGATCTGGACCGGCGGCGCGCCGAAGAGCTTTTCAAGATTGCCGTCCTTGAAGCGCAGGGCTGCCACCAGCGTGACCGCGGCGGCGAGCACGAGCAGCAGGAGCGTGAAGGTGACCGAGCGCATGGTGGCGGGCAGGCTTTTGCTTCAGGCGCGGCGGGACGACCAGACGATCGCACCGATCAGCAGGGCAAAGGCAGGCAGGAAGAAGATGTTCACCCGGTTGATGAAGCCGAGCTGGCTGTCCAGCAGCGGCAGCTTGTAGGTGCCGAGGGTCAGCGGGCCCGCGCCGGTCAGTTCCTCGCGGCCCATCAGCCAGTTCATGCTGCTGGCGACGAAGTTGCGGTTGATGTCGGAAAGGTGCTTCGGCGAGAGGAAGTCGGAATTTCCGATGACCGTCAGCTTGGAGACCTTGTTGCCCACGTCGTCCCGGGCGGAAGAGCCGCGGACCACGCCACCGGCGAGAGCTACCGGGCCACGGGTGTCCTCAGTGGACTGGAAGGTGGGGTTCGGCGCGGTGAAGCGCGTCTCAGCCCAGAACTCCGGAGCGCTGCTGAGGAGCGTCAAGGGCATGATGCCCTTGCTGGTGAGCTCCTCGTTGTTCTTGTCGCGGATGGTGAGGCTGCAGGTCGCGCCTTCGAGCAGGGTGCTCTTGTCGGCGAAGTCCTCGGTGAAGGCCCAGCCTTGCTCGAAGACCCCGCGCACGGTCGTGATGACCTGCTCTCCCTTGGTGGTGAGCACGCGGTCGTTGCCCGGCGTGATCCCTTGGTTGCGCAGGAAGGCGCGCAGGTTCGCCGGGGTCTCGTTGGCACCGAGCGTGATGAAGATCCCGGAGCGCTCGCGCTGCCAGTATTGCTCCAGCACCTTGATCTCGGAGGCATTGAAATCGTAGGTGGGATTGATGATCGCGACGGCTGCGGCATCGTCAGGCAGGCGCTCCAGATCGGCCATGCGGGCGGCCTTCACGGTGGCGTTCTGGGTCAGCAGGATCTTCTCGAAGTTGACCAGCACGTCATCGCCGCTTTGCGCGGTGTAGCCGCTCTTGTCGACCAGCAGGTAAACGGTGCGGGCCTTGCCCTCGAGCGCCCCGAGCAGGCCGGCGGTCATGGCGTCCTCGCCACGGAAGCCGGTGACCTTTCGCTGCCCCATCTGGTCGGTCTCGAAGCGGGCCATCATCTCGGCCTCGATGAAGCGGATGTGGGGGCTGGTTTGCGCCAAGGCTGTTCCCGCGCCGTTGGCTTTCTCGCGCTCTTCCTTGGTGCGCGCGTCGAAGATGATCAGGTCGGTGTTGAAGATCGTCTTCGCGTAGGCGTCGCTGTAGACGGGACCGAATTGGTCGACGACCTGCTGGGCGCGGTCCGGCGAACGCACGGGATCCAGCAACTCCAGCTTCACCTTGTCGTTGGAGATCCGCTTGTACTCCTCCGCGAGCACACGGACCTTCTCATACATCGGATTGCTGCGGCGGAAGGCCACGAGCATGCGGATCGGCTCGGTCCGCTCCTGGACCACCGGCGAGCGAAGGTAGCGCTGGGTGGCGGGGGAGAGGGTATAAACCGCCTCCGAACTCAGATCCATCGGCGCATGATTCTGCGAGCCGAGGTAGTTCACCGTCACGTAAAGGATCAACATGCAGATGACCTGGGTGATCGAGAGCACCCCGATGCCGAAGCGGCGGATCGGTTTCGCGGCCTTTTGCGGCGGGCTGTCGGATTCGCTGCTCATGAACTTATCGGCGCCAGCGGCGGTAATCGATGACGTGGTAGGTGACGAAGAGGACCAGCGCCGCGGTGCTCAGGTAATAGACCGCCGGGCGGGTATCCAGCAGACCGCGGGTGAAGTAGTGCAGGTGCTCCTGACTGGAAATGTAGTGGAAGAGTCCCGCAGCGCGGAAATCCTCACCCCAGATCACGGTGACGTAGCCGAGGAAGAACTGCAGCAGCAGCAGGCCGATGGTGAGCAGGCCGGCGATGATCTGGCTGGAGGTCAGGGAAGAGGCCAAGCAACCGATGGCAGTGAAGGCGGCACCCATCAGCAGAATGATGGCGTAGGCCCCGAGCATGGCACCGGGGGCGTAGGCTGGCGGGACATCGGTGACCCACTCATACATGCGGAACTGGAAATAGCCGGGTATCCACAGCAGGGAGAAGAAGGTCATGGCCGCGCCATACTTCGAGAGTACCACCTGCCAGGTCCGCACCGGGGCGGTCAATAGACCCTCCAAGGTGCCACTACGCTCTTCCTCCGCGAAGAGCCGCATGGTGATCAGCGGGAAGATGAACAGGAACCAGAACCAAAACAGGGTCGTATTGAAGACCGAATAGACCAAGCTGTCCTGGCTGGGAGAGTCCTTGAACCCCTTCAATGCCGTGGAGAGCGTGAAGCCCTGCATGATATTGACGAAGGCGAGGATAACCCAGCCGAAGGGGCTGAGAAAATATCCCTTCAACTCCTTGCGGAGCATGATGAACAACAATCGCATGATTCGTGGGTGCCTCGCGGGGCCGCTTGTGTAGGGAATGCCGCGGCAGGCGGAAAGGGGAATGTTTGGTGCGACCTAACGAAGGTCGAGCCCTTAAGGTCCAACTGTGGCCTTTAAGGTGATTTAAACGACCGGAAGATCTCCTGATTCGCTCGGAATCAAGGGGAAAGGCGATCGATGGACCAGCTCTCCGCCTGCCTCTGGTAGAGAAAGCGGTCGTGGAGCCGGGCGGGGCCTCCCTGCCAGAATTCGATGGTCTGCGGGACCACCCGGTAGCCGCCCCAGAAGGGCGGCACGGGGATCTCGCCACCGCCGAAGCGCGCGGTCAGCTCCGCGAGCTTCTCGGTCAGTACCTGCCGCGAGTCGATCACCTCGCTCTGGTGGGAAACCCATGCCCCTAGTTGGGATTCGCGCGGCCGGGAGTGGAAGTAGTTGGCCGTTTCCTCCGCCGTGCACTTCTCGACGCGTCCTTGGACTATCACCTGTCGCTCCAGCGCGATCCACGGGAAGAGCAGGGAGACCTGGGGGTTCTCCGCCATGTGCCGGGCCTTGCGGCTCTCGTAGTTGGTGTAGAAGACGAAGCCGCGGGTGTCGAAGCCCTTGAGCAGGACCGTGCGCAGCAGGGGCTGGCCGGACGCATCCACCGTGGCCAAGCTCATCGCGTTCGGCTCATGCAGTCCCAGTTCGATAGCCTGCTGGAACCACGCCTCAAACTGGCGGATCGGATCCGCTTCCAGATCCTCGCGGTGCAAGCCACGACCGGTATACTCCTGGCGGAACTCGGACAAATCCATGCCCGGGAGATAGGGCCGGGGCCGCTTCCCGGCAAGGCATGGGATGGGATTTGCTCAGCGGGATTTGACCGCGAAGGAGCGGGAGAAGGTGTCGTGCCAGCCCTCCGGCTCATGGCCGAGGAAGGAAAAGGGCTCGAAAGACAGGAAGCGGGGGCTGATAGGGATCGTCTTCGGACATGCGATAGGCCCTACTTCATCTCCGTGTAGGTGGTCACGATTGTCATCGGCGAACCCTTCGGCCCGTAGGCGTGGATTTCCAGCTTCCGCTTGCCGCTGCTGTAGCTGGCGTGGTAGGTCCGGTTGCCATTGATGTCCGCGGAGCCACTCGTGGTTGCGCGGGAGGATAAGAGCTTGTCGGCTTCTTCCTCGAAGAACTTCTTGATGGCTTCGGTGCCATCCGGCGTGTCCGCCACGATTATGCCGTGGATTCGGTCCGGCAGGTCCTGATGGAGGACCGAGATCTCTCCACCGGTGGTGGGGGCTGGGTAGCGCGGGACCCAGGAGGGCACCTTGGTGAGGTCGCCTTGGAAGACCCGCTGGGGAGTTCCGGAAGCATCCGGGATCTCAACGCGGCCGTGGACAATGTCGTCGTAGCTGGTGTCCGTCGAACCGCCGCCGGACTTCAGACGCAGGCTCAGCGTGCCGCTCTCCTTGCTTTCGTTGGATTTCTCAACCGATGGATAGGCAGCGAGGACCTCGCCAGCGGCCGCCTTCGCCGGATGATCGGTGAAACTCTTGGCCCAAGTGAAGACCTTTGCGCCCAGGATCGCCGCCAGCGCGATCCCCAGAATGGTCAGGCCGCCGCAGCCGATGCCGGCCCATGCGAGAGGGGATAGGCCCTTCTTTCTGACTGGCGGCGGAAAGGGCGGAGGAGACATGGAGTCCATGCCATCCTTTCTAACATGCCCCCGGGGTAGGGGCGCAAGCATGCCTTACATCGATAGGCTCCGAGCTCAGAAGGGGAACTTGCCTTTGAATTTCTTCATCAGGTCCCCGATGTCGCCCATTCCGCCGAGATCGCCCATGCCACCGGGGCCGCCGGCGCCAGGTCCGCCGAAGCCGGGAGGCAGGCCACCCATGCCGCCCATTCCCCCCATCTGCTTCATCATGTTCTTCATCTTGTTCGGCGAGCGCATCATCTTGCGCATCTCGCCGAACTGCTTGAGCAGGGCGTTCACCTCGATGAGCTTCACGCCGGAGCCCTTGGCAATGCGCTTGCGCCGGGAATCCTTGATGATTTCCGGGCGACGGCGCTCGTCGGGGGTCATGGAAAGCACGATGGCTTCCGTACGCTTCATGCGCTTCGGGTCGAAGGCGGCGTCCGGGAGCTGCTTCTTGATCTTGTTGAAGCCAGGCAGGAGGCTCAGCAGGCCTTTCATGTCGCCGAGCTTCTGGATCATCTTCATCTGATCCAGGAAGTCGTAGAAGTCGAACTTGCCCTCGGCCAAGCGTTGCACGGACTTGAGCGCGTCCTTCTCGTCGATCTTGGAGGCGACCTGCTCGACCATGCCGACGATGTCGCCCATGCCGAGGATGCGGTCAGCCATGCGGTTCGGGTGGAATTCGAAAAGCTGATCGAGCTTCTCGCCCTCGCCGGCGAACTTGATCGGCATGCCGGTGACCGCGCGCATGGAGAGCGCCGCACCGCCGCGGGCATCGCCGTCCAGCTTGGTCAGGATGATCCCCGTGACGCCCACCGCTTCATTGAAGTGCTTGGCAACCGAGACCGCCTGCTGGCCGGTGGCGGAGTCCGCCACGAGCAGGGTCTCCTTCGGCTGCACGAATTGGTGCAGGCGCTTGAGTTCCTCGATCAGGCGATCATCGATTTCCTGGCGGCCGGCGGTGTCGAAGATGATCACCGTATGCGGCTGTGTTTCCGCCCAAGCCAGAGCTTCGCGCGCCACCTTCACCACATCGCTCTCGCTGGCTTCCGGGGTGTAGATGGGCACACCCACCTGCTTGGCCAGAGTGGCAAGCTGGTCGATGGCCGCCGGGCGATAAAGGTCGATCGCGACGAGCAGCGGCTTCTGGCCTTCCTTCTTGAGGCGCATCGCGAGCTTGCCCGCGGTGGTGGTCTTGCCGGCACCGTTCAGGCCGCAGAGCAGGATCCGTGCGGGCGGAGTGAGGTCGAGCGGCACTTGGTCGCCACCGAGCAATGCGGCCAGCTCATCGTGGAAGATTTTGACGATCTGCTCGCCGGGCTTGATCGACTTGAGCACGTCCGCGCCCATCGCCTGTTCCTTCACGGCGGCGATGAATTCCTTCGCCACGGCGAAGTCCACGTCTGCCTCCAGCAGCGCCAAGCGGACATCGCGGAGGGCATCGGTGATGTTGGCCTCCGAGATCTTGCCCACGCCACGGAGGTTGCGGAAGGTCTTGTCGAGGGAGTCGGCGAGGTTGCTGAACATGAAATCTGAAATTTGAGATCTGAAATTTGAAATCAGGGATCCGCGAGACGCTTACTTGGTTTCACTCTGCGGGACATAGGCCGCTTCGGTATCGACGCGGAAGGACCAGCGCAGTGGAACCTCGGGGGGCTTGCCCTTGCTGTCCAGCCACGAGACCGAGACCTGGCAGACTGGCGAGCGCAGGCGGCGATTCAGTTGCCAAGAGAAGGCCTTGGTCTGCGGATCCAGAATCGCAGGCACCTCGCCGAAGCCGCTGATCTTCATGCTCAGGGTCTTCGGGTCCATGTCTTGCACGGCGGAGAGGTCGGCCGAGACCAGCGGCAGGCGGGTATCGATCATCGAGCCCGGCTCCGGCTTCACCGGTTGCGGGGTGGTCTGCGGGGCGATTGCCGCATTCTGGGCGGCGGCGCCAGCACCGGAGATTTCGTTGAAGCTGGTGGCTTGTTCGAAGATCTTATCGTGGGTGCCAAGGATGATGTAGCGCGGCAGCACCTTGTCATCATTTGCGCGGCGGACCTTCCCCGGTAGCACGGTGAAGAGTGACTCGTAGCCGAATTCCTTCGCGATCGCATCCATTTCCGGAGTGCGGATGCCGCCGGGGTAGGCATAGGTCGTCACGCGTCCGCCGAACTTTGCTTCGATCGCCTTCTTGGACTCGCCGAATTCGGTGGTGAGGAACTTGGCATAGGCCTCCGCGCCCTTGCGGCGGTGAAGCTGTGGATAGGAGTGCGAGACCGAGTGACTGCCGAGGCTGGCACCGTGCTTCATCATCTCCTGGATCATCGGCGTCGTCAGGGCCCGGCCGCCGCCATCGATGTAGTTCTTGTAGAGGAAAAGGGTGAAAGGGTAGCCGAACTCCCGCAGGACTGGATAGGCGTCGGTATAGGCTGCCTTCCACCCGTCATCGATAGTGATGACGATGCTCTTGTCCTGGATCTCCTTCTCGCCCCGCTTCCAGGCTTGGAAATCCTCCATCGAGATCACCGGCAGGCCGGCATTGCGGATGGACTCCATCTGCTTCCGGAATTTGGAGGTGCGGATGATCATCTCCGTCTCCGTCGCGGTCTCCGAGAAATCGTGGTAGCCGAGGATGCAGACCCGCACGCCGTCATCCGGCACGGCGGGCTCAAGCATCTCCGGCGGGGGAGGTGGAGTCAGCGGTGCCGGGGCGGGATTTGGATTGGTGCCCGGAGGCGTTACCGGGGCTGGACTGGGGGCCGGAGTAGGTCCCGGCGCTGGCGTAGGCGTCACCGGAGCCGGGGCGGGAGTCGGCGCCGGCTTCGGGTGGGGCTTGGGCGCATGGGGGCGCTGCTGGGCCGCGAGCGGCAGGGCCAGAGCGAGCAAGAGAGCAGTGAACTTCATCAGACGGCGGGGGGAGTGTAGCGGTCCGAGGGCGGCTGCGAAGCGCGAATTGCGAGGAGTGGACGCACGGATTTCAGCCCGGCGGGCCGCTCTCCACGGCAGGTGTCGGCGCGGCGGGCAGCACCTGGGCGAAGAATTCGTAGATATCCCCCAATACCGCGAGAGAGGCATCCCAATTCCCCCGGTGGATGAAGTCCCAATCCCCGCTGCCGATATTCCACACCGTTTCCAGGCTGACGCCCAGCCGGGCACGGGGATGGAGGATCCGGTAACGCAGCTGCTGGCCCCAACTGCCGCTGAAGTCGATTGCCACACCGGCGTGTCGCCCCGGATTGAGGTAGTGCCAAGGGCCGCCGCTCGATCTTTCGGCCTTCAGTTGGAAGCGGTCCGCAAGATGGGCCTTGAGCAACTTTCGCATTTCCGTGGCAGGAATCGTCTCGAACTTGTCGGCATGGGAGATCAAGGCCGGATTCACGGGACCGGACATGCGCCGGGCACCGGGCTTGGCGCTCTTCATGGCACCCGTCCACTGCTTGAGCAGCTTGAGCGACATGCATCGGTCACTGCTGTGACTGGCCCCGAGGCTCTTCACCTCCGGCATCAAGGGGGATGCCTGTGGACGCGGGAGGGCGGGATCGATAAGGTGCTGGATGTAGGCTTCCGCGTAAGAGATCGCGGCTTGGCTGACCTCGCGCCGCCGCTCGACATCGAGCATGTAGAGGCCCGTGAAGAACTTCGTGACCGCAGTCTCGGGGATGCGCTGGAAGATCTCCGGAAGGCCATCCGCATCAATGGCGAGCGAGGTGAAATCCACGGGTGGGGGATTCATGGGAATTTACTCCACCGCCTCCACCTTAGGGAGTGCGGACTCACCATTTACCTCGAGCTCTTCCGGAAGCAGGAATCCAATGAGCATCAGCAGGGCGAGGAGACTGAGGAAGATGCTGGAGACCAAGGCGAGGGATCGGCCGAAGTGTAGCTTGAAGAGCCGGAGTATGCCTGCGCCGATCAAGCCGACTACCAGTGAAATCACATCCAGCATTAGCAAGATGACGATGCCGAGAATGACTCCGCCGATGGTTCCTTCGATGACGGGATCCTTTTCGTTCTCGGCGATCGACATCACGCACAAGATTGGGATCGCAAGCAGGTGCGAGATCACGACCCATACCCACCAAGGTATCCGACGGCTAGGTTGAGGAAGCGGTGGCATGCCAAAGCTTGCCCCAACGGGCAGTCGTGAAGGCAACGGCGGGGGAGGGGGCGTTGCGACCAGTCGGGCTTCCGGTGGGGGCGCAGCGGTCCCGCTGCAATCCTCGCAGAGGATATTCGTCGGCGGTGCGAAAGATGGACCGGTATCGACCGTTTCACCGCAGCGGGAGCATGGATAGCGGGGCATGGAGGCTTGGCAGGAGTTATTGCCGGAGAATTCTAGTGAGATCAATCCATCCGGCTCCGATATCCTCGCGCCGATCGTGTCGCGGTCTGCAAGATTATCTCCGGTCGAGAGCCGCTCTACTGATTCCCATGTAGGATCCAGAGGCCTCATGTCCGCCTACGGGTTCTCCGGATCATTCTTGCGCTCCTTGGATTTCGACTGCGCTTCGTTCAGCAGTTTTTCCTCCTTCTCCCGTTGCTTGGCAGCAAATTCGTTGAGCTTCTTCAAGATTGCTTGGAAGCCAGCAAGGCCTTCGTCCGACTGGAAGAGCAGCTTGCCGTCCGTCACGGTCCATTCCGTCTTGGTCTCCTCCAAGTAATCGATGAGTTCGACCAAGATGCCGAGCGTCTTGGCTTCCGCGTTCCAAGGGGCTTCCGTGTCCGCTATCTTGCGGGGCATTACCTCGTAATGTCCCACGAGGAATTCCTTCTTGTCAGCCGCTGGGATGGGGTAGCGATCGAGGAGTTGGGGGATGCTATCGAGGAGTTCCCGCGACTTCGCCTTGTAGTCCTTAACGAGCTCGGCACAGCGGGCGAGGATGGCCCGGCTTTCCTTCAGGTCTTCGTCGGCAGCCAGTCGTTGTCGGTCCAATAGCCGGTGCACGCCAGCGTTGTCGATCGCTTGCAGATACTCGTTCCGGATAGCGACCGAGTCGTTGAGGAGAGATTGGTTGAGGTGCCGGAAGCTGGATGCTGCATCCTTCGGCTCTTCACTTTCGAAGTGGAAGTCGGTGCCTTTGGACGAACCTTTGTTGATCTCCGCGAGCATGCGAGCCCTGTCTTCTTTCATGCCCTTGAGGGCCTCCTCGCTCTTCGCCGTCTCCTTTGCCTGCCGGGTCTCGCGCGCCCGCTGCTGGCGTTGGCCAGCTTCGCCGACGAGGCCGCCAAGGCAGGCCAGGATGGCGATCAATAGCGTGGCCAGACTATAGGAGTGCGCGAAGCTCCGGCCGAAGGATTTCTTGAAAGCGAGCATGACCAGTGCCGCCACCAGACTCACCGCAAGTCCTGCAACCGCCATGCTGATGGTGGAACCGAGCCACAAGCTGAAAAGGTGGCCGGGGTTGTCCTCCTGCTTCCAGATGGAGAACTTGAGACCTGCGAACGCGATCGATCCTGCGATGAGGGTGGCGAACAGGGCTCTCAGGAAGAGAGCGCTCCCACTCGGAGGCTGGCGGCCGGAGGGGCCAGGGATATCTGCTGATGCATGATAGGGTCCGGGTGTGGGCTGGGGAGGCGGTATGACCAAGGGCGGTGGCACAGTCGCCGTGAGCGGCACCGAATCTTCCCCGGCAGGCGACGCGACCTCACCCCGGCAGGCTGGACAGGTGGGATCGGGCGGAGCGAAGGAATCGTCGCTCTCCACGGACGCACCGCATTGGTTGCAGAAGAATTTGGACATGCCGGAATCGATCCGGAGCATGCCGCAACGCCGGAAGGGATGCAACCCCGCGGGCCAAGGGTGGCGAGTCCGTTAGAGAGCCACCTTCGCCAAGGTCTCCTGGATATGTGGATTCACCTTGTGCTCATAGGTCTCCATGCCGACGCGGATCGCATTCCGCACCGCGACCGCGGTGGAACCGCCGTGGGCGATGATGACCACGCCATTCACCCCGAGCAGCGGGCTGCCGCCGTAGGATTCGGCGCTGGCCTTTTCCTTCATCGCGACGAAGGCACCCTTGGAGATCATGGCGCCGAGCTTGCGGACCGGGCTGGCGAGCAGCTCGGCCTTGAGCCACTTGAACATGGCCTTGGCGGTGGCTTCGCAGGACTTGAGGACGACGTTGCCGGTGAAGCCGTCGCAGAGGACGACATCAAGCTGGGTCTCGAAAAGATCGTGGCCTTCGACATTGCCGACAAAATCGAAGGGGGCCTTGCCGCTGTCAGCGAATTGCTTGAGCAGGGCGAAGGTCTCCTTGGTGAAAGTGGTGCCCTTCTCGTCTTCCTCGCCGTTCGACATCAGGCCGACCTTCGGGCGCTTCACGTGGAGCGCGTATTGGGCGAAGGCGCTGCCCATGATGGCATAGACCAGCAGGTGCTCGGGCTTGGCCTCGGGATTCGCGCCGGCATCCAGCAGGTGGCAGATACCGTATTCGTTCGGCAGGCCGGAGGCGATGCCCGCGCGGTCGACGCCTTCGATCAGGCGCAGCTTGATGGTGGCGGAGGCGACTGCCGCCCCCGTGTTGCCCGCGGAAACGAAAGCGTGAGCATCGCCAGACTTCACCAGATCCATCGCCACATTGATGGACGACTTCTTCTTGCCGCGCACTGCCTTGGCTCCCGATTCAGCCATGCCGACCGTTTCCGGGGCATGGACGATTTCGACGCGCGCGTCGCTCAGGGAGAGCCCCTGCTTCGCGCATTCGGTCTTCAGGGTGGCCTCATTGCCCACCAGGTAGATCTTTTCGATGGCGGGGTAAAGCTGCAGGGCTTCCTTGGCCCCTCCGATATTCACGGCGGGGGCGTGGTCGCCACCCATGGCGTCGAGCGCTACTTTCATCGCGGTTGCGGCGTGGTGATGGTGAGTTCCGGATACAAGAAATCACCGGGCCGGAAGATCCGGCACGGCGATCTCGAAAAGGAATCCGGGAAGACGCGCTTTAGTGCACGTCCACTTCCAGCACCTTGCGGCCGGCGTAGTAACCGCAGGACGGGCAGGCGATGTGCGAAGGCACGCGGCTGCCGCACTCGGAGCAAGACTTGAAGATCGGGGCGCGCCAGCGGCTGGCGCCGCGGCGCATCTTTTGCCGGCTTTTGGACTGACGGCGCTTTGGTACGGCCATGGCGGTAGAAAAAGTTAGCGTTCGGAATCTAGGTTATCCAGCGCGTCGAGTGCCGACCAACGGTCGTCTCCGGTCGCGCGGGGGCGGGTCTCTACCGTATCCCCGACGGGTTTGTCTACTGCCAAATATAGGGGGTCGATTTCGCAGTGCATCGGTTCGTCCGCCTCATCGCAGTGCGGATAGTCCGGAATCTCCAAAAGAATCTCCTCCCGCAGGGCTTCGGTAACATCCAGAGGTCCTTCCTGCTCAATCTCTACTGAGATATTCGCGGGATCCACATGGAGGGTTTTCACGAAGGGGTGCACGGTTCTCACGCAGGTCAGCTCGAAGGGAGTCGAAATGCTGCCGGAAAGCAGTAATTCCGAACCAAAGCGCTGGGCGCGCAGGTCATAAACCAGTGGTCCGACGGGTTGGGGGTCGTGGGCGGGCAGTTCGAACAGCTCTGGCGACAGTTCGCCGCTGAAGTTCTTGCCTTCCTCCGGCAGGGTTGGGAGGTCGATGATCAGTCGGGCAGCAGACATGGCGGGGCTAGGGTGATGCAGTGACACGGGGATTTCAACCGGCATCCGTGCCGGGGCAAATGGAAATGCGCCCAGCGGCGAATCCCTGCGGGCTAGCGGCTTCTCACGGTGATGGCTACCGATGCGCCACGGCCATGGTCATCCACCACGCGCAAAGTGCGGCGGCCGCAGGTCGGCAGCCAGGCGAAATCCGTGCTGGGTGCGGTGCTGCCTAGAAAGGCTTCATCGCAGAACCAATAGAGACGGGTGACTCCTGCCGCAGGTTTGGCTTGGAGCGCGATGCTCTCTCTCTCGTCACCAGCGAGGTAGATCCGGCCGCTGAGGGGAGATGTGATTTCGGGAGCGGTGCCGGGATCGAGGCCGTCCACGGAGGCCACGCCATTTTCCGGCGATGGCGGCTCGCGGCGGGGGACTCCGGCCTTGCGGAAGAGTTCGAGGAGATCGGGCGGCCAGAATTCATAGCATTCGCGGCGTAGGTTGGGGCGGCCATCGTCGTGGGTCACACGGAGGCCGGTGGTGGCATCGACCAGTATTTCACGGTGCAGATCACATACGCGGATTGGGGAGACGCCGGAGATGAAGTGCGAATAGCGTCTATGTGGGCAATGCTGTCCGGAGAGGCAGCCGGACTGCGGGCAGATCTCTGCGGAGACCACGCTGGGGGGCAGGGGGCGCGGCTGGTCCGGCAGGTCGAGACGGGCTAGCAGATCGAATAGCAAGGGGGCGGCGCAACGTCTCGCGACCAGTGCATTGTTGCCGCGGCCGGAGAAGTTGCCCATCCACACCAGCAGTACGTATTCGCCTTGGACACCGACCGCCCAAGCATCGCGAAAGCCATGTGAGGTGCCGGTCTTCCATGACACGCCGGGGCAGCGGCTGGTGAAACCGTATTCGGGGCCGAGGTCGCTGCCGCCGCTGAGCATTTCCAGCACGAGGTAGCGCGAGGCGTCGTCTAACAGAATGGGACCGGGTGCTAGCAGCGGGCCGGGCTGGAAGGAGAGCGGCCGGTAGCGCCCGTCATCGGCGAGCGACGCATAGAGCGTGACGAGTTCGAGTGGGGTGACGCTGGCGCCGCCGAGGGTGAGTGAGAGGCCGTAGTAGGAGGGAGGATGGTTGAGCTGCACACCGCCGCGCTGCATAAGGGCGTAGAGGCCGCCGCCGGAGAGACGGCGTGCGAGGTCGACGGCGGGGATATTGCGGCTGCGCAGCAGGGCCTCGCGGGCATTGATCGGACCCATGAACTCGCGCTCGAAGTTCTCGGGATTGTAGTCGCCGAAGACCATCGGGCCATCGACCAGCAGGCTGCGCGGGTGAATGATGCCTTGTTCAAGAGCGAGACCGTAGACGAAAGGCTTGAGGGCCGAGCCGGGGGAGCGCTTCGCGCGCAGGCCATCGACCATGCCGGGGATCGAGCGGTCGTGGTAGTCGCCGGAGCCGATGTAGGCGAGGACCTGGCGGCTGGGTGCATGGACCAGAACGGCGCAGGCATTGTTGATGCCGATCTCGGCACTGCGGTCCAAGCGCTCGCGGATGCCACGTTCGAGCGTTTGTTGCAGGCGCAGGTCGAGGGTGGTTGCCAGCGAGTCCGCGGGATCGGCGTACATCATCCGGCGGCAGAAGTGCGGGGCGAAGTGGGGCGGCTCGCCCGGTGGCTCCAAGGTGAAGGATGCGGCGAGGGGATCCTGACGCAGCGGGTCCTGGGGATCGAGGGTGGCGATCAAGCGGGCCTGGGCCGCGGCGATGCGAGCGCGGTCGGCGGGTCTGCCGGGGTGTCGCGTCGCCGGGCTTTGCGGGATCACGCTCAGGGCGAAGGCCTCGCGTTCTGTTAGGTCGGAGGGAGGATGGCCGCACCACAGCAAGGCCGCCGCCCCGGCTCCCTCGACGTTGCCGCCGTAGGGAGCCAGGTTGAGGTAGGCCTCGAGGATCTGGTCCTTGGTATAGTGGCGTTCCAGTTGCAGCGCGCGGAACATCTGCACCAGCTTGCCGCCGGGGCCACGGGTCTCCAGTTGCCAGCGCAGGCGGGCGACCTGCATGGTCAAGGTCGAGGCGCCGCCCGCGGAGTGGCCGGTGAGATTGCCCCAGGTGGCCCTGAGCAGGGCGATGGGGTTCACGCCGGGATGCCAGCGATAGTAGCGGTCTTCCTTTTGCAGGGTGGCGCGGATGAGTGCCGGATGGATCTCTCCCAAGCTCGCGTGCAAGCGATAGCGGCCGTCGGGGGCGGGGGAGAGGTGGAGCAAGGTGCCGTGGCGATCGCGGACTTGGCGCGACCAGCCGAGGCCTTCGGGGTAGAGCTCGGGTTTGGGTAGGAAGATCCAGCCTAGCAGGGCGAGCAGCAGCAGGGCGGCGGCGCTGTAGGTGATGCGCCGCCGCCAAGTCAGGAAGGTCTGCCAGATGTTGCGCATGAGGGCGTGGTTGGTGAGTCGGATCTCGCTGCGATCCCTTCGGGATCGGGTGTTCCTTGTTGTTGAATACCGGGGGTGTCGGCTAGCGCCTCAACCCCCGGCTACTGTTGCTGTGATCCCTTCGGGATCGGGAGCGTGTGGAATACCAAGGTGATGGCAGCATTTTCGGTGGCTTCCGCGGTGTCACCACCGCGCCTACATGGGGAGGGAGGATCTTACGATGCGGCTTGTGGCCGCCGAAGTGCGACGGTCGTAGACCGCCGCTACATTGGAGGTGCTTCAGTTTGCGGCGACCACTTCGATGCGGCCGGGTTCGGACAGGCCGTGGCGGCCGCGGTCGTACATGTCTTCCACCAAGGCGGAGGGAACGATGAAGCTGCCAGGGCAGACCGCCTTCATTCGGTAGGTGACGGTCCACTCCTTGTTGCCGGCGAGGCCGAGGTAGAAGAGGCTGCGGTCTTCGCGGACTTCGCTGAAGTTGGTGCCCGGAACTGCGCCGGGTCCTGACTTCAGGTCGCCCGCCACCACCTCGAAGCCCGCGGGCAAGAGGTCGATCACCGCGATGTCGCTGAGCTGACGCGGGGTCAGGTTGCGCACCGTCAGCTTCACGTCGATCGCATCGCCCGGATGGACCGGGCCCTCCTTGGCTGGCTTGATCTCTCGGAAGATGCCGATGCCGCTGGTCTGCGCGCCCGGTGGCTTGCCACGGTCGAAGCCCGCTTGCACCGACTGATAGAAGGCGCCGATGTCGCCAGCACCTTTCTGGTCGCGGCGGAAGCTGAGCTCCGTCGTGCCTTCCGCGAATTCAGCGCGGACTACTCCCTGAGTCGGTCCGGCGAGTGTGGTGCTGCTGCCACCCTTCGGCTTGGCGTAGATCGCCAGTTCCAGCCCCGATTGCGAAGCGACATCACCATAGGCCTTCAGGGCCAGGGTCATGAAGGAAGCGGTGAGGGTGTTGAAGCTCTCGCTCTTGAGCGGGGCCATCACCGGCTCCAGATCCTCGTAGCCGAACTCGCGCGCCTGCTTGGGGAAGTGGCGGCAGCGGACGTAGAAGATCTTGAGCTCCTCCGCTTGGTCCGAATTGTAGTAGGAGTAGTCGAAGGTTGCCTTCGGCGCACCCTTCTTGCGCGCGTCGAGGCAGGCCTTCATCAGCTTCTCCGCTTCCTTGTCCTGTTTCAGTAGTCCGTAGCTGGCTGCCATCCACGCCGCGGTCGAGCGGCCTTCCCACTGTCCGGCCTGGGTCTTGGTCAGGGTGTCGCGGAGATTCACCAACTGGGGTGCCGCCGCCGAACCGTTGCGGGCCAGCAGGTAGATCGCGTAGGCTTGCAACTCCGCTTGGGCGGGAGTCCTGACTTCCGCGCGGGCGGTATCCCCGGCGTAGGCCAGCGCACCCTTCATCATCGCCTCCGGCACCGCGTGGCCCAACAGCTTGGCCTCGGTCAGGAAGTGGAGCACGTAGAGCGAATGGAAGTCGAAGGCGCGCGGCGCCCCGGCGTACCAGTAGCCGAAGCCGCCATTCGCCTGCTGGCGATTGGCAAGCTGGGCGATTGCGCCACGCAAGTGCTCCGCGGCAACCGAGGGCGGCAAGCCGAAGTCTGCCTCCGTGGAGCAGAGCAGCTTCACCATCGCGCGGCTGGTGATCTGTTCGCTGCAGCCGTGCGGGTATTCGCTGACGTAGGCTTCCAGACCATGGGCAAGTCCCAGCGGCAGTGCGCTACAGATCGCCTCGCCACGACGGAACTGGGGATAGAGCGTGCGCCCGATCTCCAGATCCTGGCTGCCCATGCGGAACCAGCCCGACTGCACCTTGGTCAGGAAGTGGCTCGCCGGCCGCACACTGAGCGTAGTGGCGCGGGCGACGCTCTCCGGTCCACCGCTGGCCGTGAACTTCAGCTCGGCCCCGCCGAGTTCGTCCAGGGCCTTGAAGCGGAAGCGCACCATTCCTTCCTTGCCGGGTTCCAGTTCGACTTGGTCGACCGTATTGCCGACCGGCTCGAGCTGGCTGCTCGATGAGGCGCTCACGCGGATCGCCGTCTTGCCCTGGACATCCAGATTATTGGTCACCGCGATGGAGGCCTCGAACTCATCGCCGGGAGAGACGAAGAGCGGCGTATTCGGCACCAAGATGATCGGCGCCTTCACTAGCGAACTGCTTTCCGCCACGCCCACACTGCCGGCATTCGCCGCCACGGCCATCACGCGCAGGTTGCCATTGAAGTAATCCGGCACCTTCCATGTCACCTCATGGCGTTGTGGTCCGGCGGGGACGATTCCCGACCAGAAGACCACCGGCGCTTCCTGGCGGCGCTTGAAGGGATTCACATGCAGGGCGAGCAGATCCTCGTCGCCATCACCGCCGAAGGCCGGGGCGGCCTTCATGAACTGATACTCCGGCAGCAACAGGTCAAGCCATTGCAAGGTGCGCACTTCGAGCGCTTGTTTGCGCGTGAAGTAATCCAGCGGCTTGGGCAGCTTGTAGTTCGTGATCTGGTGGATGCCCTCGTCCACGGCATAGAGGACCAGCCGAGATTCCTTGTTGGTGCTGAAGCCGAACTTCGCCTCGGAGCCCGGGCGGATCACCTTGGGTGTATCGAGCTTCACCTCCATCTGCTTGTGCAGCGGGGTGATGCGCAGCGGCGCGGCGGCATAGCTCAGCGGGCTGTGGAAGACCTCCGGCGAAGATGGCGAGCGCACGAAGGCGGCATTCACATAAACCGTGCCCTCGATGTCCGCCGGAACCTTCAACTTCACCGTGCTCTGGTTGGTGCTGGTGTGGAACCACTGGTGGCTGAGCACCCGGTCACGTTCCAAGGTAACCACGCCCGCGCCGGCATAGGGCGCGGTGAGGTGGACCTCCACTTCGCCGCCGGGCTTCACCTCACCCTGGCCCAAGACGAGTTCGAGTTCCGCCTCGCGTTCCAGGGTACGGTCTACCTCGCCCTTGCCCGCGACGCGGTAAGGGATGGCGCAGAGCACGGCATCGTCCCCGTCGACGATCTCCAACCGGAAGTTCCCCGCCTCGCCAGTGGCCAGGGGCAGATCGCTGCCGCCCTCCGCGAGCGAAAAATCATCCATTGCCGCCACCCGCTCGTGGCTGGTCGAGACGTAGGCGTAGTTGCCATTGTTCAACTGCGTGAGCGCGGAGACCTGGCGGATCTCGATGAGGCGGCGGTGCAGCTTCGGCAAGGCCACGGACTTGAGTGCGCGGTCGATCGCGACCACGCGGACCCCACGTCCGCTGTCCTTGCCTATGTAATCGAGATCGCCATCGGCCTTCCAGCCGAGCACCTCATTCCAAGGCGAGACGAGCTCCGAGAAGGTGTGCCGGACGCTGCGGCCGCCCTCGCGTTCGAAGGCCTCGGTATTGATCACAAGCCGGTAGGAGGCGTCCTTCAGCGTCTCAAGCGGCAGCTTGAACTCGGCGATGCCGGAGTCATCCGTCTTCGCCATCCCGAGGTCGATCGTGCGGCCCGCGCGCGATGCCGAGGTCTCCGCCGAACGGTCATGGAAGGTGTAGTCCTTCCATTCCGGGAAGCTGAAATCACTGGGCGAAAGATCGAGGTGCATTCCCACTTGGCGCTCCGCCGCGGCATCGCCGAAGAGCGAGGCCACCGCCGCCTTGGCGACGGCAGCTTCCGGCTTCATCCAGCCGGCCGGTGGCGCGGGCTCGATGCTGGTGTTGACCTTGCTGCGGTCGGGTTGGAATTCCTCCAGCTTCACCATTGTCCGGCCGAGCCGGAACATCTCCTTGTCGTCGCCATCCAGAACGTGGGCGGTGATCTCGCAATTGCCGAGCGGCGCGGTCTCCGGGATCTCGAACTTCGCTTCGAAGAAGCCGTCGTAGGGCATGCGCTGGCGCTGCTCGCCGATCTGGCGACCTTGCGAGTCGAAGATTTGCAGGCGCACTGGCAGGCCTTCGAGCACCGGCTCCCAGTCCCGGCGGCGGACCAGCGCGCCGGTGTTCACGGTATCGCCGGGGCGGTAGATGCCGCGTTCGGTGAAGAGGAAGCCCTCAACTGCCTTCTGCCGTGAGGCCATCACGCCTTCAATGTCGAAGCGCGAAAAGTCCATCGCGGGCAACTGGCGTTCCCGTAGCGGCAGGAAGGTCACATCCTGCGCCTTCGCGGCCAGCACCGCGATCGCCTCGCGCTCCTTGGTGAAGCCATCGAGCGGCGGCAGCTTGGCGCGGCCCTGGGCATCGGTCAGAGCTTCCGCCAGGACCGTGCCGTTGCGCGCGAGCGCCTTGAGGGCGACGCCTTCGATCGGCAGCCCGGCAGTCAGGGACATCACGAAGAGATCCCGCCCGCCATCGGCCCCGACTTTCACCATCAGGCCGAGATCGGTGACCATCACGAAGCGTGAGTCGGACTCGCCGTCATCCTTCATCCAGCCATCCGCGAAGCCATCGCGGTTCTCGTCGTCATCATGCTTCCAGTTCCCCTCATCGCCATCGTAGGGGTTTTCGATCCGCCCATAGACGCTGGTGTCGACTTCCGCTGGCTCGACTTTCTTGGTCGGCTTGATGTCGATGAAGAAGATCCCGCGAGCTCCGGGGAGCTGGTCGGGAGCGGTCATCGGCCGGGCTTCGCCCAGATCGATCTCGGTCTGCACCGCTTCCCAATCGTTGTGACGCGGCACGGTGACGATCTTGCGATAACACTGGGCGAGGTTGTCCTCGCCAAAGTCGTCCCAGAAGTCCGGAGCATCGAAGCTGCCACCGCGGTTCTGCGTGACCAGATGCTGGACCTGGGAAATGGGGACCCGCCCGAAGGTGATCTGCAGGTGGTCGATGCCACGCGAGCTGGCGACCAGCTTCTTCGCGCCGCCGAGCGTGAGGATGTTGCCCTTGCCGAGGATTTCGACCTCCTGCGGGAACTCCGGAATGCCATCGACCATCTCGAAGCGCCGGCCGAGCTCGAAGCCGCCCGGTGCCTTTACTCCCGGCTCGATGCGCAGGAGCATGAAGCCGGGGCGCGGCTCGGTGAAGCGGAAGGCGTGGCGGTTGCTGAGCGGGGCCTCGGAAGCGACCGGGGTCAGGGCGATCTTGCTGGCCGCGGCGATCTGTTGCTCCAACACGGCCCGGTCCTGGAGATTCCAGCCGTGCTCATCCCGCCACCATGCCGTGATGTGCTTGGCCACCTCGGCGCTGTCCATCGGGATGCTGGATTGGATGAAGACGAACTGCTGCGGTTCGCCGTCATCGGTGCGGATGATCCGGGCACCGCCGTCGCTCAGCTGGAAGCCGCTGAACTTGTCCGGCACGCGGGTCTTCGTCTCACCGTTCCGCGGCAGCGGCTGGCCCCATGCGGCGGCATTGAGCCCCTTGGTAACCCGCAGCTTCACGAAGTGCTCGTGTTCCGGGATGTCGATGTTACGGCTGCGGACGAAAAACTGCCGTGGGCCCGCGCCTTGGGTGACTGTGAAGAGCGGCTCATCCGGCTCACCCTTCTTGAAGATCGGCGTGCCATCGAGCACCTCCATGCCGACGTGGCGGTTCACCTCATCCAGATTCACCGGATGAGTGAAGCGCAGCTCGCCGACGAGCTGGTGCACGGAGGGATCCTTGGGGCTGGTGTAGAAGTTGAAGTCCTTCAACTCCACACCGAGCGGCGGAGTGGTGAATTCGAGCTTGTTGCGGCTGAACTCCAGCTTCGGCGCAAGTTCGTCAGGATCGAGACGGACCGTGTAAGCGGTGCCCGGCAGCCAGTGCAGGGCCTGCGGCGTGAAGACCAGGGTCTCGCTGTCCGTCCACTCCCACTTGCCCGGCAGCGGCGGCTCCAGTGCGATCCCGGGGCCCGGTTCCTTGCCAGTCTTGTCCATCGGCGCGGAGGGCAGGGAGAACTTCACGACCAGCGGCGTGGGGGTGAGGTCCTTCTCTTGCCACTCCTGTCTCTGGATTGCCGGCGGGCTCCAGCTTACGGTGACCTTCTGGATCTCCTCGTAAACGACAGGTCGCGGTTTGTGAGCAACGCGCCAGCGGAGGTATTGCCAGGTGCCGAGCGATAGGAAAGCGGTGCTCGCGACACCCATGGCCCAAGGCCGGCGGTGCTTCGCGACGTGCTTGCCGAATAAAGATATGCTTTTTCCAGTCAAAGTCAGCCACGGAGGGGCCGACCATGTGATATGTCCAAAAAGGAAGCCGGCGGTACGGCCGGCCAAGTCAAGCAGTGCCCTCAAAGGGGCGGAGGTGGTTTTCACGGAGGTGTCCTTCGTGGGGCGCTACGCGTGGCCTTATTCGGGCTTTCAGGTTTCATCTAGAATTCACGGAAGAGTTTTGGAAGGGCTTTTGAGGCGGTTGGAAGGGTGCTTTGAATAGGTGTTATGGGTCTTATTGGACCTATGGTTTGAGGGGGGATCGGGCTCGCTGCGGGTAGCTCGATTTACCGCAGAGTGCAGAGGTCGCGGAGGGGCGCAGAGGAAAGGCGGATGGTGAACCGCCAAGACGCCAAGGTGCCAAGTTTTCCAAACAGGAGGGAAGGGAGCTTTGGGATCGAAGGCTCGTTAGTGACGGGAGTGGCATCGTCCAGCTGGGAGTTGGAAGGAAGAGAATTTGAACAGGAGGAAGGCAGGAGGTTTTGAAGGTTGCTGCATGCTCTTGAGGTGATCGGCGGACGCCACCGGGGTCCGGCCATTTGGGCAGTCAGCGGATCGGGTGCGCAGGCTGAAGGGGCAGCAAGGTCGGCTTCCTGGTCGGAAAATAGCCGGGAGTAGCCGCGCAAATCGTTTGAGCAGCGGGCCGGGAGACTGCTAACTTGGCGGCGCAAGGTGTCAGGATTCCCGCCAGCCCAGATCATCCCGCCGCAGGTGCTGCTCGGTGCCTATGCGCAGGGCGTTTTCCCGATGGCAGATCAAGGCGAGCTGACTTGGTTTTCGCCGCTGATGCGCGGGGTGATCCCGCTCGATGACAAGTTTCACATTCCGCACGGCTTGAAGCGGGTGATGAAGAAGCCGCCCTTCACCGTGAAGTGGGATAGCGACTTCCGCGGCACCATGCAGGGCTGTGCCGCGCGTGAACGAACCTGGATCGACGTCACGATCCTGGAAAGCTACTGCCTGCTGCACCGGCTGGGCTACGCCCATTCGGTGGAAGTCCACGATGCCGAGGGACTGCAGGGCGGACTCTATGGCGTGGCATTGGGCCGGGCTTTCTTCGGGGAAAGCATGTTCTCGCGGAAGACGGATGCCTCCAAGATCGCACTGGTCGCGCTGGTGCGGGAATTGCAGGCGCGCGACTTCCTCTTGCTGGACACCCAGTGGCTGACCGAGCACCTGCGGCGCTTCGGCGGGCAGGAAATCCCGCGGGATGAATACCAGCGCCGCCTGAAGGTGGCGCTGGGTGAGATGGCTAGTTCCTTCCACCCGCCGGCGCTTGGGCCGGCGGCGGGGTAGGCGCGCGAACGGCACGTGATCAAGCCCGATCCCGCAGGGACACAAAGAATGGAGGGCGGTCCGCCGTGCTGCGGACCTTGGCAACGGACGGCAGTAAGGGACCATTCTGCGGGGCGGAGCCTC